>CAZHCA010000010.1:0-139413 GCA_964530825.1 uncultured Saprospiraceae bacterium | reverse complement strand
GTTTTGACCCAAGTTAATAATTTCCCCTCAGTATTGAGGGGGGTAAATAGTTACTATTTTTCAATAGACTAATTCTTTCCAAAGGAGAATAGGGCCCCCAGGCTTACACTCAGATACTCAAAGTCTCTCAAGCCTTGCTGGACAAACAAGGACCAGTTAAAGGCCTCTTTGCGGCGTGTACGCAGCACCCCCCGGTATACAATAGGCTGGTCGCCATTGCCGATATATCCGGAATAGCCCTTGATTAAATGAGTCATTTCCAAATTAACAGCGACAAGGGTGCATCCTAACCCATATTGGAAGGCATCATTTTGCTTGAAATTATCGAGATTGGTTTGCCAGACGTAAAAGCCCATCATGCCGTGGGGGCGGATAGATCGCAGAAGTTTGCCGCCCACTGGAAAAGACTTGCCGAAGGAGAGGTCAAAAAAGTAACCCGGAGCATCCGTATAGCGAGCTGCGTTATGGGCACCGCCCGATGCCGTGCGCAAGTTGATGGTGAGCAGTAGATCGGGCCATTTTTCTTTATCCTTCAGCAATTGTACATACGTGCCTACATACACATCGCCCGTCGTAAAACCTTTCGGGTGTCGTTGATTGGATTTGCGCTCATCGCGAATTACCGTATCCATGAGGTAATGTTCGATTGGGACCATGCTGACCTGAACCCCAAAAACATCCGAATCGAGTCGGAGAAACAGCCGGGAAAAAAGATTGTGGGTACGATCTCCTGGCATGTATTGGCCCTGGGCAGCTAGCTCAAAGGTGGATTGCCCGGGGAGCAAACCGTTCTTGAGCTCCGGAACCGGCAAAGCATTAGGCCCTAAAAAGGCCGGTGAGATAATGAGGTATTGTTGCCAGCCCCTGATGCCATCCCAATTGTGTAATTCATTCCACCAGGTGTAGTCTTCCTGGGCCGTAAGTAGCTGGGGCAGGAAAAAGAGTAGCAGTAGAAGTAAGCGCTTCATGCTTAGGTGCAAATTTTACATGAGGAAGCCCTAAAGATGCGAAAAATTACTCCCGGTCCAGGAGTGCGCCGCGAATCATCATTACCATGGCCCACTGCAGGACGTCCAGCCCCTCGTCCGCTTGAAGGCGGCATACATCCTTGATAACGATATAAGATTCTATCCCCACCATCACAGCAAGCGCGTGAACTAATTTCCGAAAAGTCGCCGCCGAAATTTGATTGCGCAGGGGAGTAAGTGCTTCCTCTAACAGCAAGATTCTACGGGCGCCTCGCCACTGGGTATCCGCTCCCGGGGACGTTGCGGTGCGTTTCAGGAGTACGCTTAAAAAAGCGCGGAAGGTACTTTCGTGGTTGTGGCTCAGGTCAAAAAAGTAGCGCTGGATTTTTTGGGCCCGCTCGCTGGCCGTTGCCGCTTCCAAACCTTGCAAAGCAGTCTTCGTATCCTGGGTGAACGCGTCGAGGTGAGCCTCTAGCTTCAGCATGTCTGCATCCGAGAAATACCGGTAGAGCGTAGCCCGGGATACCTCTGCCGCCCGGGCTACTTCTTCCATGGTAAAATCTCCCTGCTGGGCTAACAGATGGCGCGCTGTTTGCATCAAAGCCTGTCTGGTACGCAGTTTCTGCTGAATGCGTCCGCTATCGAGGGAATTTTTCGGCATTGGGATGTTTTTTATGAAACAAGTGTCTCATTAAATTTGGAATAATTGGATAAAGGGTATTATCTTTGATGAGACAAATGTCTTATAAAAAACTTACATCTTAAAATGGAAACACCTAAAAGATTATTCGTACTGGGACATCACATCACCCCCTTGGAAACTTCAGGCGCATACGACATTATCATGGGACAGACACCGGCCGGTGTCCCCGGGCCTCCGCCTCATTATCACCGCGATTACGCCGAACTCTTTGTTTGCCTGGAGGGCCAAATGGATTTTATGATCGATGGTGAAAAGCACACCTTAAAACCCGGAGCGTCGATTAACCTGCCGCCCGGTTGTTTGCACACTTTCAGTAATCCCGGGGCGGGTCCTTGCAAGTGGATAAATATTCACAGCCCTAAGGGGTTTTGGTCTTTCTTCGAACGATTCGGAATACTCGATCAAGGGGAGGGGAGCTATGAAAAATCGATGCAAGAAGAGATTATCGGGGCAGTCGTTCAGGAAGCCACCAACTACGATATGCACATTGTTATGCCGGAGCCGGCATCCTGAATTCAGGAGCCTAGAGGGCCACGCTAGCACCCTCTGGGCCGCCATAATTAATCGTGGTAGTCGCTGCCTTCCATTTTCATTTCGCTGTATTGAGCATCGACAATGCGGGATAAAATATAGGAGCCGATGAGTCCAATCGCAGTGCCTTCTACAAAAATAAACATACTGGCCGTGAGCGGATTAATATACATTCGGTCATAAGGAATGCGTGCATTGACGGCATCCATGAAAGAGGAGTTGGCTGCCATGAATATCGCCATGAAAATGGTGAATAAAGTCACGGCAGGGACCGAAACGTAAAGTCCCGTTACGGCGCCCGAGACATAATTGTGTACACTATTCGGATAGGTTTTCCGGTATTCGCGAATGGCGAGATACAGGAATCCAAAGTGGAATACGCCGTTAAAAATTCTTAAATTAATACTATCGGCTTGCCCTAATCCATACATGATCAGGAAAAAACCGATGAAGCTTCCCAGCATCATGGCCCCATACTTCAATCCTATGCGCTTCATGCTACATTTTTTTCTGTAAAAAAAGTTTAGTATCGTTTTGGTGTAGGATACGTTTTTTGCAACACCATTGCTTAGCCGATGTTGGATCACATGAAAAAATTGTAAAATGCAGTCAGGTTGGATTGAGCGACAGATTTTAGCCTTACTGGGCTTCGTGTGATCCCGAAAAAAGCAAATGCTCTACTGATGTCGCTTGCACGTTATATTCTTTGAATTGACCCAAAGAAATGGACAGTGTCCGGACCACCAGCCAAATTCCGGATCATACCGAGATCGAAGGCGGTTCATCCCGATAAAATTTTGGGTCCCATCCGCTTGCGCTTGATTCCCAATTAATAAGACGCTACCTTCGCATCGGATAAATTCTTTACTGTGGGGATCTCTCCCAAACCATCATCCTGGCGACTGCAACAACTGGCCCTGCTGGTAGGTGCAGGTCTCATGGCCGTAAAGTTTTTCGCTTGGCTCCTTACCAATTCCAACGCCATCCTTTCCGATGCACTGGAGAGCATCATCAACGTAGCCGCAGGTGCTATGGCCCTATACAGTATGCAAACGGCGGTGAGGCCACCCGACCGCAAGCACCCTTATGGCCACGGCAAAATTGCTTTCCTTTCGGCCGGCTTCGAAGGGGCTCTCATCTTCCTGGCTGGCGTGTTTATTATCGGAAAAGCAATATATAATCTGTTAGATCCCAATTCTCTGATGCAGCTCAGTTGGGGGATGATTTTGGTTGGCATCTCTGGAATGATCAACCTGATTATGGGGTTATTGTTGGTAAAAAATGGCCGGCGGGACCAATCTTTTATTATGGAGGTTTCCGGGAAGCATTTACTTACCGATGCGTGGACTTCAGCTGCATTGATCATCGGGCTGGCCGGAGTGGCCTGGACCGGATTGGGGTGGCTGGATAACGTCGTAACCCTAGTCTTCGGTTCTTTGATACTAATCGCCGGATTTCGGATTCTGCGTAAAGCCGTTGCCGGAATGATGGATGAGGCCAACCCTGCGCTCCTCCAGCAGGTGGTAAGTATTTTAGAATTTTACCGCCGACCGGAATGGATAGATGTGCACAATTTGCGTATTATCCAGTACGGGGCGCATTGGCACTTAGACGGTCACCTGACTTTACCTTGGTATTTTACAGTAGAACAAGCGAATGCTGAGGTAAATTCGCTAACCGCATTGCTAGACCAACATGCAGATAGCCCGATCGAGCTCTTTGTCCATATCGATCCGTGCCGACCGCCGCATGCTTGTGCTATTTGCCAAATCAAAAACTGCCCTGTGCGCTGGCGTACTCATGACCAATATGTGACCTGGACCACAGAAAACGTCCTAGAGGATAAGGCGCACTACGCATAAATAGAGATCAGAATAATGTTTTCGGTATCTTACCGTTAAAATGCAATGTAAAAATCAGAAAAAATGAAACTCTTATTGCTGCTTGCCGGCTTTTTGTTTTTTGTACCGCTGAATGCCCAGGACGATCAGCCCAGACCAGCGTATTGCGATGATCTGCCGGTTGCTATGGAGGCGCGTGCCCTGCCGCCCAGCGAGGCCAAGCCAGATGCATTGCCCCGTTTTCCGACGACCTCGCTCACCGAATATAAAATCCAGGTAGCTATCCTTCGTAACACCGATCCGCGCGCCTACCCTTTCCACCCCTTGTTGGTAGCCCGCTACCGTCCTTGTGAAGAGGTTTGGGTGGTCGAATCCAAAGCGACCTATCGCACCCGGGAGGAAGCGGAAAGCGCCCGTGCCGAATTGGTTCGCTTGGGCTATTCCGGCGCATACCTGACGACCTTGGTTGCCTATGAATAGAAATACTATAATGGTCGTTTTTTTCGCCGTATTTCATTACTTTTTTAATACAACAGCCATGAAAAATGCTCTTTCTATGCTATGGGCTCTCCTGCTTGCCTGTGGCTCCCTTGCTGCGCAACAATCCATGACCAATGCCGTGGCCTACAATGATTTCCTGGTCAACGAGCAAATGAACATTCAAAATAGACAACTCGAGTACATCCAATACGCTGTTCACAGCGATGATTACAATCAGGTCGAGGGGAAAAGACAAGCGGTTAAGGCGCAGATGGAAGCGTCTTTGTCACGCGTCAAGGCGTTGCCCCCTTTTAATGAAGATGCTAAACTGAGTGATGAAATGGTCCAATTGATCGAAATTTCTCTTAGCGTCGTCAATACCGAATTTAATGAGGCCAACACTCTCAAGCGGAACAGTAGGGAGTCGTACGAGGCGATGGAGAAATACCTGGCGGCCCTGCAGGAGGGAGAGCAAAAGCTAGCCGAAGCCAACGCCCGGTTTGGAGAAGCGCAAAAGGCCTTTGCCGAACGGCATGGTCTGGAATTGGTGGAAAGCGAAGGCAGCAATAACGTGGTAGAAACCATCAATAAACTGAACCGCTATCACCGGTCAATTTACCTGAAAGAATTTCAGGTTGCCCGCCTGAATGCCGATTTTGTTGACGCCCTGAATAACAAGGACATAGAAGCCATGGACCAGGCACGTAAAGGTATACAGCAGGCCTGCGAAGAAAACTTGAAGTACCTCCGCAGCCTGCCCGATTTCAACGGCAATACCAGCTACCGCGATGCGGCCATTGCTGAAATGTCCTATTTCCAGCAACTCGCAGGCGATAAATACACCCAACTAATCGCAATTTCGAAGAAAGAACAGCCAACCCAGGAAGATGTCAACGACTTTAACTCCATTATCATGAGTCTCAATGAAGAGCTTCCGGAGCTGTCGCGCCAATTCCAGGAGGCCTCCGCTGAATTGATGCAGGAGAATGTACCCCGCCCTATTCAATACAAGCGCACCTAAACGGCCGGGAAGGCTTCTTTTCGTTGCAGATGGCGGGCCGCAGGTATGTCCCTTTTTGGCAGGATCTAATTCCGGCGGCTGGCCATCCAGCCTTGTAGCTGGGTCCTACGCCCTTAGTGATTTTTATTGGCCTCTCCAACGAATTTTCACCACTACCTTTTTTCAATTTCCTGCAGAATTTCTGATTCGCGCTGGCTGCGGTGGGCTTGTTCGATAACTACCGGGGGTACCGCTCTGGCCTCGCAGTCGCGAATGCTGCACCTTTCGCAGGTCGTATTGACGGTACGCTGCGGCAAATTAGCAGCCTTGAGGAAGCGGAAAAGCTGACGCAGGTTGTCATTGACCAGCAACCCTATGGTTACACTTGCCGGCTTGGCACTAGGGGAGGTTCCGGATTTGGCCAGCGAAATGCAAAGGTAACTGTTGGTTGTCTCCCAATAAGCCGAGACCTGAGCATCAGCCAGTACTTGATTCGCCCGGAGATCAGACCTTAGGCGTTTGATGATATTCACTGACACCCAGCGACGGCAGTAGTGCTCGTTGAGCTGATTGGCATAGGGGTTGTGAAGTTGCGATAAATGCAATTCCTTGGTCATGCGGTAGTGAGAGAGCCGGCTATCGCTTTCCAGTCGGATGAAAAAGAGATCTTTAATGCCCATTCGACCGGGCAGGATATTGGTGAGGCGCTGCAGAAGCATCTCAGGTGTAACTTGGTATTTTTCGAGGAGGTGAAGAAAAGCTTCGGGCGCCCATGATTCGCGCGCAGCGAACTGCTGGATGTCGGTCTGGAAGTTTTCGGCTGGCATGAGCAGGGCTACGGAAAAATAAGAAGCCTTGAAGTTGTTCAGTAGCTCCTCGAAAGAATGGGCCTCGCTCAGCCGGGTGAGGTAGGGGCGTGGGGAAAGCTTTAAATACTGGAAGGCCAGTTCGCGGCCTAGCAAGAATGCTTCCTGGGCAGGTGAAAGCGCCCGGTTCAGAAAAAGGAGGCGCTTTTTTTCCGAAAAATAAGACCGCTTTGCGTCCAACTCTGGATAGGCGGCTAGGGTTGTTCGGTCTACGGCAATGTCGTAATGCTTTTCCAGCAAATCGGTCAGGTGATCCGGTGCATAAGGGGGGGCTTCGGGGCGCACCCTCAACTCTTTTTTAAACCGGGCTACGGCACTTTCCAGATCGGGAAAGTAATTGTCAAACATATCCTGATACGAACGCAGGGCCGTCAGGTACAAATGTTCGCGCTGCAACTGGTAGTTGCGCGTGATCTTAAAGATGGTGCTGATAAAAGCATTCACTTTTTCCGGAGCATTCGAAAATAACTCGAACAGACGATCGGCCCCGATTCCAAAAAAATCGAGCGGAAGTTCTGCTAAGAAATCGGAAGTTAGCAGGTCGATAACCGGTTGAATTCTCTTAACGGCTTTGGTGGAGACCATGTAGTCGTATTCAAGGCCCAAGGCGACGGCCAGGGCGACAATCTTGTCTCCTTTCGGATAGCGCCTACCCTTCTCAATGTCATGGAGGTACGAAGTCGACAATCCCGTGCGGTCGGCTAGCTGCTGGTACGATAATCCTTGCTCCCCGCGGTGGTACTTCACCTTGAGACCGAAGATCATCTTCAGCGTGTCTGGTTCTTTTATCATTTCGTAAAATTACCTAAAAAGCGGAATATTTTTTATTTGCGGAAATTCCGCTAAAAATGGATTTTCCGTATATTGCAGAAAATTAACCGAGTAACCATGGAAGCCATGACCAATACGTACGCCCAACAGGAAGGCATTACGATCTCAGCGGCATTCAAACATGCTTATACCGAGGTCCTTACATCGGAGGCACTTGCCTTCTTACGCGCCTTACACCGCCAGTTCGACGAGCGTCGCGGGGCGCTGCTGCTGCGGCGTGCCGAGCGTCAGGCGGAAATCGATAAGGGTGTTTTTCCCGACTTTTTGTCGGAGACTCAAGATATCCGCGAGCGCGACTGGAAGGTCGCCCCTTTGCCTGCCGATTTATTGGACCGGCGCGTGGAGATTACCGGACCGGTTGACCGTAAAATGGTGATCAACGCTTTGAATTCCGGTGCCAAGGTCTTCATGGCCGATTTCGAAGACAGCAATACGCCCAGTTGGAGTAACAACCTGCAGGGGCAGATCAATTTGCGCGATGCCATCCGGCGCACCATAAGTTTTGAGCACCCCCAAACGGGTAAACAATACCAGCTCAACGATACAGTAGCTACGTTGCTGGTGCGCCCGCGCGGATGGCATTTGGTGGAAAAACACCTGATGGTCGACGGACAACCCATCAGCGGTAGTCTTTTCGACTTTGGCCTTTACTTCTTTCACAATGCACAAGAATTGATTGACCGGGGCTCCGGCCCCTATTTTTACTTGCCCAAGTTGGAGAGCCACTTGGAGGCCCGCTTGTGGAATGATGTCTTTGTTTTTGCACAAGACTACCTGGGTATTCCACAGCGGACCATCAAAGCTACCGTATTGATCGAAACCATCCTGGCGTCGTACGAACTAGACGAGATCCTGTACGAATTGCGCGACCACTCGGCAGGGTTGAACTGCGGTCGGTGGGATTATATTTTCTCCTTCATCAAGCGATTTCGCAATCGCGAGGGCTTTGTGATGCCCGACCGCGCCAAGGTGACCATGACCGTGCCTTTCATGAAAGCCTATTCGCAGCTGGTTATTCAGACCTGCCACCGCCGGGGCGTACATGCTATGGGTGGGATGGCTGCCCAGATACCGATCAAGAACGATCCGGAAGCCAATGCGGCGGCCCTGGAAAAGGTGCGACAAGACAAACTCCGCGAAGTGCGAGACGGCCACGACGGTACTTGGGTCGCCCACCCGGGGTTGGTGCCGGTTGCCATGGAAACCTTCGACGCGTATATGCCCACCCCCAACCAGATTCATCGGAAGCGGGAAGACGTCAACGTAAGTGCCGCCGACCTGATCGCTGTACCGGAAGGCCCCATTACTGAACAGGGATTGCGCACCAACATCAACGTGGGTATCCTCTATATCGAAAGCTGGTTGCGCGGCAACGGCGCTGCTGCCATTTACCACCTGATGGAAGACGCCGCCACTGCCGAGATTTCCCGTACCCAAGTGTGGCAGTGGATCCACCGTGAGGCGACGCTCGACGACGGCCGCCCGGTAACCTACCAATTGTTTAAGTCGTTGCTTCCCAAGGAACTGGAGAAGATAAAATCATACGTGGGTGAAGAACGCTACCGGAATGGTCGCTTCGATGAGGCCGTTACCCTATTCGACGCCCTGATCAGCGAACCCGAATTCAAGGAGTTTTTAACGTTGCCTGCTTACGATCTTATCGACTAGTTAAATTTTTTCACATCCAAATACGACCATCATGCAAAACCCTATCCGCATCCAAACGCTCGAGCACGAGTGGAAAAATAACCCTCGCTGGAAAGGCATCCAACGTCCTTACACCGCTGAGGATGTGCTAAAGCTGCGTGGTTCCATGCAAATCGAATATACGCTGGCCCGTGCGGGGGCGAAGAAGTTCTGGCACCAATTAAACACCGAAGACAACGTAGCCGGGTTGGGCGCCTTAACCGGCAACCAGGCCATCCAGGAGGTAGCTGCCGGCTTGAAAGCCATTTATCTCAGCGGGTGGCAGGTCGCAGCCGACGCCAACCTGGCGGGCGAGATGTACCCGGACCAATCGCTTTACCCGGCGAACTCCGTACCCATGGTGGTCAAGAAGATCAACAATGCACTGCTGCGGCGCGACCAAATTCAGTCCGTATCCGGCACGGGCGAAATAGACTACCTCGTCCCCATTATTGCTGATGCCGAAGCCGGCTTTGGCGGTAACCTCAACGCTTACGAGCTGATGAAAGCCCTTATTGAGGCCGGCGCTTCGGCCGTCCACTTCGAAGATCAGTTATCTTCTGCAAAGAAGTGCGGCCATCTAGGCGGCAAGGTGCTGGTGCCCACCCAAGAGGCCATCAACAAGTTGGTAGCTGCCCGGTTGGCTTCGGATGTGATGAATACGCCCACCGTACTCATCGCCCGCACCGACGCTGACGCGGCAACGCTGCTAACCTCAGATATTGACGAACGCGATCGCGGTTTTCTCACTGGCGGCCGTACTGCTGAAGGATTTTACGAGGTGCGCAACGGTATAGAACAAGGGATCAACCGAGGGTTGTCCTATGCGCCCTATGCAGATCTGATTTGGATGGAAACCTCCAATCCGGATCTGGGGCTGGCGCGTGAATTCGCTCAGGCTATCCGCAGTGATTTCCCCGGCAAAATGCTAGCTTACAATTGTTCGCCTTCCTTCAATTGGGGAGCCCACCTAAGCCGAGCCCAAATGATGACTTTTCGCGAGGAACTGGCCGCGATGGGGTACAAGTTCCAGTTTATCACATTAGCCGGATTTCACGCCCTCAATACTTCCATGTTTGAACTGGCCAAAGCTTACCGCGAGCGCGGTATGGCCGGCTATTCCGAGCTCCAGGAGCGTGAGTTTGCCCTGCAGGCAGAGGGTTTCCGGGCGGTAAAGCACCAGACTTTTGTCGGTACGCAATACTTCGACTACATCCAAAATACGGTTCAGCAGGGTGCTTCCTCAACCGTAGCCATGGCCGGCAGTACAGAGACCGAGCAATTCAACCACTAGGTAATTCATACAAATAAAGACTCCTTGCCGCTGTTCGATTCTTTCGGACAGCGGCTTTTCCGCTGCAACAATCTGGGTTTTTCCCATCTTTTGTTAAATTACGCATTCATCCAAAAGATGGTTAATGCGTAATTTCTATTGCTTTTTTCTCTTTCTTACTTGCGCTTCCCTGTTCGGGCAAAACGCGACAAATCGCTCCGACCTCTCCATTGAACAAATTATGCAGGGCGAAGCATTCGTCGGTTATCTGCCCACCCAAATCAGATGGTTGCCTGACAGTAAGCATGTGCTGTTTAGCTGGAACCCAGAAATGGATACCCTGCGCTCCACCTACCAATACCAGTTATCTTCCAACGCTCCCGAAAGGATAACTCCCGAAAAATTGAAGGCCTTGCCCGAAGTGGGAGCCTACAACAGCGATTACACCCAAATGATATACACCAAGGGAGGCGAACTCTTTTTATACGACGTTGCAAAAAAACAATCCCATCGGCTCACCTTCACTCAGGCCAAAGAATCCAATGCTTCTTTTTCGGGTGACGATCGCTATTTGATTTACGAGATTGAAGATAACCTGTATGCCTGGGATGCAGCCCAGGACCAGGTGCGCCAACTCACCAATTTTCGCAGTGGTCGTGATCGTCCCGAACCTGCGCTGCCGAAATACCAGCAATGGCTAGAGACCGACCAATTAGAGCTTTTCGATATCCTGGCCGAACGCAAGGCAGAAGAGGAGGTGGAAAAACGCAGGCGCAAACTCATGGAACTAGACCACCCCGAACCCTTTTACTATGGTGAAAAACGCCTTAGCGGGTTGAGGGCTAGTCCCAACCTGCAATTTATAACCTTTCGCTTGACGAAGCCATCCGACAGCAAAAATACAATGGTGCCCGATTTCGTGACTCAAAGCGGCTATCTCGATGAGCTGCGGGCACGCCCTAAAGTTGGGTCGCCCCAGCCTACCCATGAGCATTACATTTACGATCGCAAGCGCGATACGGTCTACCAAATCGATACCGAGCAAATTGAAGGAATCCACGATAAGCCCGACTTTTTACGGGAATACCACGCTGGAGAATCGCCTTATGAAGACCAATACGAGGAGCCTCGTGAGGTTATTATTCGCGGCCCGTTTTATGCTGAAAACGGGCGTGCTGCCGTCGTTATTCGCTCGCTGGATAATAAAGACCGCTGGATCATGGAACTCATTCCGGCTACCGGCGAACTAAAGCTGCTCGACCGCCAGCGTGACGAAGCCTGGATCGGCGGCCCGGGTATCGGCAGTTATAATTTTTCGGCCGGCAATATCGGATGGTTGCCAGATGGCCGATTGTATTTCCAATCTGAAGTGAGCGGTTATGCGCATCTCTATACCGTAGATCCGGATGATGGGAAGAAAGAAGCCCTCACCAGGGGAGATTACGAAATCCTGGACGTAGCGCTTTCCCGTGATAAAAGCACCTTTTTCATAACCGCCAATAAAGAAAGTCCGTTTGAGCATCATTTTTACCACCTACCGGTAGAAGGGGGAGAAATGCGGAAGATCACCTCCATGCCCGGCAATAATGACGTTACCGTTTCGCCCGACGAACAAACGCTGGCTATCCGTTACAGCTATAGTAATCAACCTTGGGAGTTATATGTCATGCCCAATGCGCCGGGGGCCGAAGCGCGCCGCGTAACGCAATCGACCACCGAAGCATTTGGGGCCTATAGCTGGCGTGAGCCCGAAATTATCTACTTCGATGCCAATGACGGCGTAGCCGTTCCGGCTCGGCTATACCGGCCCGAGGGGGCCCGGCCCGGCGGACCAGCTGTAATTTTTGTACATGGTGCTGGGTATCTGCAGAATGTACATCGATGGTGGAGCAGCTACTACCGCGAGTATATGTTTCACAACCTGCTCGTAGACAATGGCTATACGGTGCTCGATGTGGATTACCGAGCCAGCAACGGCTACGGTCGCGATTGGCGCACGGCGATCTACCGCCACATGGGTGGGCGGGACTACCAGGATCAGGTTGATGGCGCCGCCTTTCTGGTCGAGAAGCTAGGAGTAGATCCTGGGCGCATTGGCATTTATGGCGGCTCTTACGGCGGTTTTATTACGCTGATGGCCTTATTTCAGTCACCCGGTACTTTCAGAGCAGGGGCCGCACTGCGTTCGGTAACCGATTGGGCCCACTACAACCACGGTTACACCTCCAATATTCTGAACACGCCGGTAGAAGACAGCCTGGCATACCGGCGCTCCTCGCCTATCTACCATGCTGAAAATTTGGAAGATCGCTTACTGATCCTCCACGGTATGGTCGATACCAATGTGCAGTTCCATGATGTCGTTCGATTGGCGCAAAGACTGATCGAATTGGGCAAGGACAATTGGGAATTCGCCGTTTTCCCAGTGGAAGGACACGGATTTGTAGAACCCAGCAGTTGGGCCGACGAATATAAACGTATATTTAATTTGTTTGAAGAGGAGTTAAAAGAGTAAACACCATACTATACCACCTAATGCCTTTGGTATGCTCGGATTCTTAGAAGTTGTCATTGGGATTGTTTTTGTACTGCTCTTGCTGAGCTTACTGGCCACCACCTTAATGGAGTTGCTGGCGGCTGGCCTGTCCCTCAGGGGCAAAAACCTGGAAAACGCCCTTAGAAACATGCTGGCCTCTGCCGACCCGGAAGAACGGGTATTGCAGGACTTCAAAGATAATGCCCTTTACAAGCAGCTCAGTCAACACTTTCGCTCGCGCCGGTACGCACCTTCCTACATACCCGATGAATCCTTTCAGTCTATTCTCTTTGAGATCATCTTGAAGGGAGAGGCTCCCGAAAAAATGCTGGAGAAAATTGAAGAGCTGCCCGATCCTGACCTGCGTCGCGTGCTCCGTCAATTTTTGCAAGATGCCGAGTATGAATTAGACGCCTTCAAGGAAAGGGTGCGAAAATGGTACAACGATGTTATGGACCGGGCGAGCGGATGGTATAAACGCCATACGCAGAAAATCCTGGTGGCAATCGGGATGGGCATTGCGGTAATCTTCAATGCCGATACGATTGCCATTTATGAGCGACTGGAATCCGACCCGGAATCGTTGCAGCAAATTCTTGAGTTGGCGGAAACCTATGCAGGGGCCGAGAAAGAATCGCCCATTCCGGTTGCTACGGAAGAGGAAACTGTACAACAGCAAATGGACAAGGTCCGCAGCCTGATCAACAATGAGATTAATCATGCCGCCTCCCCACTGGGCTTAGGTTGGGACGAAGCAAATGTCGAAGGCTTGACCGCCTGGGGTTGGAGCGCTAAAGTCCTGGGCTGGATCGTTACCGCTTTTGCCATTACCCTGGGCGCCCCCTTCTGGTTTGATCTGCTGAATCGTTTGGTCCACTTGCGGAACGCCGGGAGCAAACCCCAGGGATAACCCACTTTTGGTTTGGCAGGCGTAGCTCCACCTGGTACAGGATGAAACGCAGAAAAGATGCTTGGCCGGCAGCGTATTTTGCCGATGCGCCCACGGACCAATGCGCTAAAAAATCAACATACTATGCGGATTACACAAATCACCGACCTGCACATCGCGCCCCAGGGAGAACGACCTTATGGGATTGATGTCCGGGCCCAGTTGGATTGGGCACTAAATCGAACACGCGAACTGCGACCCGACCGAATGGTTGTTTCGGGCGATCTTTGTTTCCAGGAGGGCGAAGCGGAGGTCTACCAACTCCTCAAGAGCGAATTAGACCGGCTGGATATCCCCTACGATGTTATTTCGGGTAATCATGATGATGCCTCTCAGATGGCCCGGATCTTTGGCCAAAAACCTACCGTCAGCGATGTCACCGAGGTCTTTTACCGGCGGGAATGGGAAGGACGGCCCATCCTGTTTCTCGACACTACACCCCGGAGATTATCCGGTGTGCAGTGGGAGTGGTTAGAACGACAAGTACATGCCGCTCAGGCATCCGGCATGATTATTTTCATGCACCATCCGCCGGTGTGCGGAGGCGTGCCCTACATGGACCAGGAGCACAACTTTCTGGAAGCCGAACGTTTTCAGCAGTTGCTGGCCGCTTACCCCGGGTTAGTACATGTTTTTTGCGGGCACTACCACGTAGAGAAAACGGTGCAAACTGGCAACCTCCTCGTACACATTACGCCGGCTTGTTTTTTTCAAATCGACCAACACGAAGAGCACTTCGCGGTCGATCACCGCCGCCCCGCCCTGCGATTGATTTCCATGAATCCGGACCAATTAGCCAGTACAGTTGTCTATGGACCCGAAGCTAAGGTTGAGGCCGGCTAGACCAAGTAGTTGAATAAACCATTTATTTTAGCTTTTTTGTAAGCCTGGGATATTACTTTATCGAACCCCGCATCTGATGCCAGCTATCAACAGTCTTAAAGCCGAATTACGCCAATTGCTCATCGATGCCAATGGCGGTCCCTGCATGGTACTGGAAAAGATGGCAACTGAGCTTCCACAAGACAGCCCCCGGCTTTCAGATGTCCACCTCCTGCAACGCCGGTTACGGGATGCCAACCTCAAGCGCATCCAGGGCGTACTTGGCAATGAGCAGCTTCAACTCGAATATAATCGTATCACCTACGACCTGCTGCAATTGATCAATCAATTAGAGCTTACCGATTTTCAGACTGGGCAGGCGGGACCTAGTGCTTACAGCAAAGGGCAACCAATGTTGGGGCATGTGTTGTACCGTATCCCACGCCAAATGGCCGTACAGCAGGAGACGCGCTGCATGATCAGGGTAGCCCACACCAAAGAGCAGATCGCTGAAAAGATCCAGCTGGACCGGCACGTGGGGCTTGAAGCTATTCGCATCTCCGAGGTCATGCAAGTGCAGCTGCTGGACCACTCCGGGGGAATGCGGTTTAACATCCGTTCGCTTAACAGCCCCGAGCAGTTTATTGACCGCGACACCTATACGGAGTGGCAATTTTTTGTTACCCCACTGGTGCAAGGCCGGCACCCGCTGATGATCAAAGTTGCCGTCATTGAACAGGTAAAAGGAAAAGAGCGGCTAAGGGAAGAGGTCTTGGAAGAGATGATCGCGGTGAGTGCTTCGGTACCACAACAGAAAGGTGAGGAAGTGTTTAAATCAGCCGGTATTCAGTTCGGCCTGGCCAATACGCCCTGGTGGGTGTCAGAAGGGCCTGGAACTTCGCCTGCTGATTTGAACGGGCCTCATCCACCGCAAAAAGCACGGTCGTGGTTCACTTCCTCCCCATCCTGGGTGCGCTACGCTGCCCTGGCCCTGGCTTTACTGTTGGTGGTCAATGTAAGCTTAGCGGCCGTCATGCCTTACCGCTACGAGTACGCTTATGTACGCTATTTGCAAGATAAAGAAGAGGATTACCGGCACTTCATTCAGAAGTATCAGGGCCGCACTGCCACCGGGGCCCAGAACCTGGTGGAAAAAGCGTATTTCTTTAAAGCAGAGGCGGTATCGCCCCAGGATTCCACCTATAAAATGGCTTCCTACGATGAATACTTGGCAAAATACGAAATCACCGAACGCAATTACGACCGGGTAGAAACGGCTACCTGGAAATCGGCAGCCTTCAGCGGAGATGCCCAGCGCTACCGGGAATACCTGTCGCAATTTCCGGATGGACGGCGGGAAAAGGCACTATTGAAAATCGCGCATTTAGAGAATACACCCTCGGCTTATCTCGACTATTTTCAAGAATTTTCCAATGGACAGTTTGCCAATCAGTTGCGCAGCGAAATTATCGGCAAGACCGACCGGTGGGTGGCTACCATCCGCCAAACCCAAAACTTAGAGGAATTGGAAGCATTGAAAAAATTAGTTCCCAATTGGGAGGAGGATCCGCGCATCCGTAAGCTCAATGAAACGTTACTAGGTAATCTCCAATCTGAATGAGAAATTATGCTTAAAATGATTTATCCCATCTTTTGGATGGGCTTTTTATTCCTGGCGAAAGATATCCACGCCCAGATCTACCAGCTTTTTGAACCCTTGGTCATAACCAGCAATGAGGGCGACACCCTGCGCTATCGCCTGGCCCGACCCCAGGTGGAGATTCCGTTTGGAGAACGCGTTCCCGTCGTAGTGCTGCTGCACGGCGCCGGCGAGCGGGGCAATGACAATCGACGACAGCTGGTACACGTGGCCGAGGATTTTATCCGGCGAGAGGTACGGTACAAGTATCCTTGCTTCATTGTGGCCCCGCAGTGTCCGGAGGGGGCATGGTGGTCCTCGGGAAATTACGATTACCAGTCCCGCGAACAGCGCTATGACTCCAGCACCACGGTTCAGCAGGAGCTCATCATGGAGGTTGTCGAGCGACTAATTGCCGAAGAAAACGGCGATCCCTCCCGCGTTTACATTACCGGCCTGTCGATGGGGGGGGCCGGCACCTGGGATATGTTGGCGCATTATCCCAATCGTTTTGCTGCAGCTATTCCCATTTGCGGGCCTACCAGTAAGCAGTTTGCCGAATACATTCCCGACTTGCCGATTTGGGTTTTCCACGGGGCTGATGACAGCGTCGTTTCTGTCACGGACTCCCGCAGCATTGTTGCCGCTTTGCGCCAACAGGGCAAGGAGGTCATCTACACGGAGTTCGAGGGTGTCGACCATAACAGTTGGGATTATGTTTATGCCGACCAGCTATTCGTACTAGATTGGTTGTTTGCCCAGCGGCGGCGGTAAATTGGACCGTGCCGCTAATTGCCCTGCTCGTCATGCTGTTGTTGATCTGCATACCCCAATTCTTCCCGCAACACCTGAATGGCCCCGCTAATCCGCATTAAGGTATTGCGTAAATCATTCGCTCTACCTTCTAACTCTTGGAGCTGTTGTTGCCCTTTTTGGTATTCAAGCTCTAATTCGCGGAGCCGTGCTTCCATCCGTTCTTTCATGGGTTAGCTTCTAATTGTAATACCCGTTGATCGTCAATATAGAACCGAAGATAAAGGTTTTCTCCTTCTAACGCCCAACCAAAGCTCAATCTGCGCTTCTGGACGGCAGGCGGATCGTTCGGGTTGGTTCCGGGGGCTAATTCCGGACGGGTTTCGATCACCGTTCCTTTACTATCCTCGAACGATGCATATAGCGGGGCACGCAGCGTGTCATCGAACTGGCCATCCCCCGAAATTTCTAATCCCGAGCCGGCGATTTTACCATTAACATGCAGCGGATGAGCAGCCTCTTCCAAGCCGATTCCCACTTTGCCTTCAGGGGTGATGGTCAATCCGCCGGAGGCTGCACGCAGTTCGAGGCGCCCCTCCTCCTCAATGCGTAATTTTCCTTTCCCAGTTGTCATCTCCAGATGCCCTTTACCCGCTTGCCGGATAGTAAAGGTGTGGGTCGATGCAGTCAGGAATCCCAGTTGAGTTGTTCGTTCCCCTGCAAAACCATCGGGGTAAAACTCAGCGTAGGCGTGATCGTCGCCCTCAATACCCAGCACGGCCCCATTGGCGCGCAAGTGCAGAGGCCGTTGGGGGGAGAAAGCAGTAGCACCCAAGCCCATCCGGCCTTCCTGATCGATGATAAGCCGCTGTTGTGGTTGGCCGCTGCTATCGGCCGTTGCTACCCGCAGTTGTCCTTGCGCTTGTATGGTGAGGTCGCGATTGTCTATTGACTGGTTATTGCCGGCATTATCCAGGTTACTGATAAAGCTGTCGCCCGTTTCCGTGCTGCGCAGATGTAATTGCCCTTTATTATTGGGGCTGGTCACATTGAGCACACCGGCTACATCATTGTTAGGGTTATTGGGAAACCGTTCGTCCAAGAAGCCGATCAAGCCATTCCATTTGGTACGGGATAGCAATTCGGTGCTCTCCAGACGATAAGCATTGAAATTTGACATGGATTAGGAGTTTTCTGGTAAAAGGGATATTAAATCAATTGCCGAGCGCACCGGCCGCTGCGTCATGGCCTTGGCGGTCTGGGCGGCATTTTCCCAGGCCTCGGTGGCAGCGTTGTTACTCGGTGTTGTATTGTTCAGGTATTCGCCGGGGGCTATTTCAAAGTGCTCCCAACTTAGATTTTCCAGGGCCTGGCCATTTTCCTCAGCTATGCTGGCATCCAGCCCGAAACGCTGTTCGAAGCCTAGTTCTTCGAAAACTACGAAATAGGAGCGAGCTGCTGCTGCCGGAATATCAAAGCCCAGGCAGGTAATATCGGTTGGTAGTCGCGCTTCGAATGATGGATATACCGGGGGTTGCTGACCGTCGAGGAGGGGCCGCCGGCCATCGGCGGTCTTACCAACCAGGTAAATGAATACATTGGGATACTTGCGGATCAATTCGGCCCGAATGAGCAGCACAAAGGCGTCTTGCACGTCATTTTGTTGTCCAAGCGGGGTATTTGCGCTCCAGGCATGTAGCGGCGGTATGTCCTGCTCTTCTTCTCGGGTAAGTAACCATTTTTCGACCGCTGTCTCGAAAGCATTGGCGATTCGTACTTCATCAGCGTTGCCCCGGTCTTCGTAAGCTTCCTCAACGGTCGCCCGGTCGGTCCCTCCCAGATCTTCGAGTAGTTGGTCGCCGAATTCGGACGCCCAGAATAGCTCCCGCTCCTGATCATCGACCGAGTAGATGGTCGTGTCCCAGAATTTTCGAAAATACGTACCTCGCAGATCTGTAGGGTAGCCTCGCCAGCGCAGCTCGCTGGCAAACTCGTGGTTAGCGCCTACCATAAAACCCTGGATGAAGGCGCTGTTGGTCGAAAGACCGCTCACTGTATTCGGCGGCACATGCTCAATGCCGGGAACAAAGTAATCTTGTGATTTTTCCAATATAAACCGGTACAGGGGCGTTTGGAACACCGGATAAGCCATGGGCTGGCGTAGTTGGTCTTCTGTTTCAATGGACCGTGTACGGGGCACCCCTTGAGCCGCGCGGCGCCGTTCTTCCCAGGAGCGTATGCTGGAAAGCCTTCTGGTATAGCGGTTATTGATGGTTTTATTTGGGTCGATGCGCTCTTTTAAGCGCTCGCCGATAGCCTCCGGTGTGCCTGCCGAAGGACGTACCTGGCGGGTAACTTTGAGTGGTGTAGGCGCTTCGGGCAATGCCGAAGGAAGTTCCGGCTGATAAATATCCAGAATCCGCGTAAAAAGCGATATATGTGTTGCATTGCGGGAACGACCCGATGGGCTGCCCTTTAGCCGGCGTTGGGCATAATAGCCGTATTTGCGGGCCTTGGCGTTTACGGTCGTATTGGCCAACTCACTCCGGCGAAGGGCCTCAAAGACAGTGGTTTTGTTCCCGGCAAGATCTTGGTCAAGGACTTTTGGCGTCACCGGCCCAGTCACCGAAAGTTTTGCTTCGGTCGGGGCATCGCGCAGGCGTTTGTGCAGACAGTCGGAGATGGCACGGCCAAAGCGTGCTTGCCGGAATAGGCGCCCGGCAGCTTCCAATTTTCGCAGCTGCTGCCAGGCAGCTTCCATCAGAAGCTCTTGGTTTTCTTTCACGTATTGGACCCCAAGCCCGGCGGCAAAACGGTAATTCAGGTTGAGGTTGAGCATCTCCAGCCACTTGGTTTCCACTTGATCGAGGTCCAGATCTACGTCGGCGTATTCCGGGTAATCGACCCAGCGGCCGTATATCGGTGGAACCACCTGCAGTTTGGGTTGGCCGTCGGTATCCAGAATGGGGTTGCCGTTGCGGTCTTTGGTTTCGGCGCGATTCAAAACGTCTTTCAGGGTTTGTAATTCTCGCGGACTTAGGAAGTCGGCAGCTTGGCTAGGTTCCTGCCCCACTACTTTCAGCACACCGCGAATTTGAACCTTGCGCAGCTCTTCTCCTCGGTGCTGAAGCCCGTAGCCGGGGTTGTCAAAATTGATCAACTTTCCGCCCAGCATTTCGATGGGGCGGGGTTCGAGAAGGCGTAGCAGTTGCTCAAAATCTCCTTGTTTGCTGGTGCGAAACTCCCATTGAAAATAATAAGGTAATTGCAGATCATCCGGTAACCGCCCGCGCTCATCAAGCGTCCAGCTTAACGTAGTGCGGTCAGTGCCGCTCGCTGGGGCCTGCCCAATACCAGTGTCAACTCCCAGTTGGTAGGCGGGCACTACGAAAGCCTGATATTTGACGCCTGGCTCTAAGTAGCGGGGGGCGAGCAGCCGGCAACCAGCTGGAATAACTTTGTCCAATATCCGTGGTCGCAATATGTCAGCTTCTTTTCCTTCCGCGACTGCAACGTCCTGGCAAAAAACGTGCGCCCATCGCCAAGAAGTATCGATATCCGGCATAGGAGTTCCACGCTTGACTACAATTTGCGGGGGACGATCTTCGGGAATTTGCTCGATACGGACATATTCCCCGACTTCTTCCCCGTCGTCCATTTTTAAGACAATCAAACAAAGCCATGGAATCCAAAAATCGGTTCCCTGACCTCTAGCGCTGGAATAGCGCCAGGCAAAGTCGGCTTCCGCAAAATCGATAAAGGGTATATTATTGGCGGTAAAGTCCGTATCACTGGCTACGGGTTGAAAGCGTTTCACCATGCGTTCGGCTTCAAAGCCTAATACATCACCCGGGCCGTAAATGGCCACCCGTTGCAGGCCGGTCTGCGGTGCACTGATGTCCGGGGAAGCGCGGATGGTTAGTGGTATGTCAAACGCCGGGCGGGGCCCTCCGGGCTCGAAGTTTTCTTGAGCGCCGAAGCCGCGGCGCAAGTGGGTGAAGTAGTAATTGATTTGGTTTTCTTCCATGACATTCAAGGTTTTAGGCTGGGACGACGGCTGCAGCTAATACTTGTAGCGGTTCTTCTACTCCTTCGGCGATGAAGCGCTCAATGGCTTGTTGTGCTAGGATGGGATCGCCAAAAAGCTGCTCGGTGTAAGGCGTAAGGTCGCTGATTCGCACAACTTGGTAGCTTTCTTCTTCCGTCACCTCGGGCGTGGTATCAAAAAACAGGACCGCCTCGCGGTTAATCCGGTACTGTAGTGGTCTGCGGGGCTCTTCGATGTTGCGGCTCATAATGTTTCTCGTGGTGGCGGTTAGTTGTCGCAATGCTTGGGCAGCTTCCGCCGACGGCATGATCGTACCGTCGCTGAGCAGGACGATATTTTCAAACGCGTATTGATTGATAGCGTCTACTGCTCCGAGATCGTCAGTGGCCGTATCCGCTGCACTTAAGGTGAAACCAGCGACCATCTCCGTGAAGTCGGGCAGCGATAATTTAAAGAAGTTGGGCAGCACATGGTGTTGTCCGATAGCGAAAGGCGCATTCAGGTCTCGTACGGTATAGGAGACGGCTGCGTCAATGGTAACGGAAAAGGAGGACCGCACCTGAATGCGTGCGTTGCCGACCAGCTCAATTTGACGTTGGAGCGGGAGTATGTTTTGCCGGACTTCTAAGAAACCCCCAGGGTGTAGCACCAGGCCGGCACCTTCGGCCTCCAGTTCCTCGATGGGGCGCAGCAGTTCTGCCATCTGGTAATCAGGTGGCAATTGAACCCCCCAATTTCCCGGCGCCTCAATTGCTTCCTGGAGATTAGCCAACAAGGTTGCCACTGCAATCACCGGTTGGGTAGAACGGTCGCGCCGCCCCCACAAATGCTTAAAGCGCACTTTGACTTTGATGAACTTAGCGATGGTGATCTTGGCATAGCCCTTCACGAACCACGGAGCCGGGCCCCGCAAATTGAAGTGCAGGCTGACGCCGGCCAGGGTATAGCTCTTGTATTTGATCTCGACCCCCATACTGATGTCGAGACTGAAAAGAAGCGGATCAATTTCCAGCAACGCGTTGAAACTGAGATAACCTACCACCCGGAAATTGTCGCCTTTGATGATGAGGTTGGCGCTAATACCAAGCTGATAAGTATTGGAGGTGATCGTTTGGTAGTATTCGCAATAAAACGTTACGCTGCGACCTTTACGGATCGTAGTATTGAGGCGTGGGATGACGGGGAAGCGCTGCGGCCGCCGGTAGCGAGGGTGGTACCCGCCCAGGCTAAGCAGAAAGGCCGGCCGGTTGCTCCAATCGATGAGAAAAGCAAACCCGCCTGCCATGGGCAGTCCGACGACATAAGAGTCGCGCAGGCGGCCTTCAAAAAGCATGTATTGCTCGATAAAATTTATATCGCCGAATACATCGATACGGAAAACGACTAAAGCCGGGCGGTTACCGCGGGCAGGTCCGGCGGGCGGTAACTGAATGCTGGCACTGCCAATCAGAATGATGCGGCCGCGGAAGGGGAACTCAAGGAGTACAGCTAACTCGACAGTAATTATCGGCGCCGGGCCGCCCCACCCAATTTGAAGGAACGGAGCAATGACGAAATGTTCGGCTTGGGGTGGGAAGATAGCTTGCAGGTCGCCCAGAATGCGATCCGCATTTTGCAGTGGATTTTCCGGGAACATGATGGAGTCGACAGAGCCGCCGAGGACCCTTTCGCGCAGGACGTCGACCTTGGTTGTACGGTTGATGCCCAGCAGGCCCCCCACACCGGTCAAGACGAATCCATACCCCAATTGGAAACCCGGATTGAACCGGGCGCTCAGCGAAAGGATCATTGAAAACCCAGGCTTGTTGTTTGCTAGTCGGGTCTGAATGATACCGATGCCGACTATCTCTATTTTCTGGAAAGCAAGCTGTAGGATGCCAGCATAGGTATGGTTGGGCGGATCGAACAGGATGAACCCGCCGCCCTTGATAAGCCCTGCAGTAACGGCGATGCCCAATCCATTAGGTGGCTTGAATTCTAAATCGCTAATATTCACAAATCCCAAATTACCGCCAGCGCCGTTTTCGGGGAATTCCAGGTTCAAAGTCGCCCCTGCCTCACGGACCGAAATAAAGAGGGGGCCTATTGCAAAAGAAAAATCGGCGGCTAGGAGCAAACCAATTTGCTCATCAATGGTGACGCCCAAGAGCAGGGCTGTCACTTGTACGGGGCCAAGATTGAGGTGAATAGGTATTTTTAGCTCAAACGCGGCACTGCCCCGAAAGGTAAGGCCGCTCCGGTTCGACCAGGCAATGGCCAAGGCAGTATCGATGACGAATTGTCCTTCTTCTCCGGCATTGTTTCGCAAAAAATTGTCGGCCTCCTGAAAGCTGACCGAAATGCGCAGGGAATCGAAGGCTGCCAAAAGTCGCCATTCCCGAGGCTCGGAGCGAACTAACTGAGCGCCGAATGTCCAGTTTTGTATAGAGACGTTTGTGGTATCGGGCCCGCCCAGGATATAGCTGCGGCTATTTTCAACGCCCTGGACAGACAATCCAAAATGATCACCCGCATCGACCTCTAAAGCTGTATCAGCAGGGAAAACCTGAAGTCGAGCCGTAGGTTGGTCCGTGGTCACCGAAATGACAAAATTACGCTCCTCATCGGTGAAAATTGTATTGCCTTCCTTACGCAGGACCAGAACAAACCCTGCGGGCAAGTCCTCACCCGGATTAGGAATGGGAAAAAGGATCAGGGAAGTATCCTCAAAAAGTGGAATCTGCATTTGTTCCGATGCCCTATTTCTTGACGATGGGTCATAATATTCGCTTATGATTTGGTCGCCGGGCGCCTCAATGACAGCGTCAAATCCTAGTGATAGCGGCCCATCCAGAATGGCCCGGAAAAAGTTTTGGTAGGCAATAGGTGCTGCTCCCCAGTTGTAAAGGTCGCTTACCCCTTGGTCGGGGCGGCCGAAGTATTTCAAATGAGACGGCTCTAGTCGATGGAGCAGATCGTTGGGAAAGCCGTACTTGTCTTCTTTAACCACGACGCCTAGTACCTGGAGCAGCGTACTCATCAGCGGACTGAGGGTTGCCAAATACTGGCCTAAAAGGTCTTCAAAAACCGCTTGGAACTTATCCTGCCAGTAAGTAGCCGTATCGTACGGGGCGGGAAAAGACGCAAAGCGATGGGCATCGACATCGTTTATTTTATCGACGATACTGTTAACAAGATCGTATCCCTGCCGCGCTAGGGGTGCTTTTTCTAACAGCGTTTCGGTCTGCTCCAGCTCCGTGAGTAGGTTGGCTAAGTCCGAAAAGTCATTTTGTAAGCTTAGCAAGTTGCGTAGCTCTTCGGCTTTGTCTTCGGGCAGGTCCTCGTCTACGCCGAATTTTTTCAGGAAATCAACAAAGGCATTGGTGCTTTGCGTCGCTTCTTCCAGGGGGGCCAGTAGCTGGCGCATTTCGGTTAATACAATCTCGCTAAACGATTCCATCGCCATTGGATTTTAGGTTGTTTTCCGATTGATTAAGCCGTCAAACTGAAGACCGCTATTGCCCTCGCCTCGTCCTACGCGTACTTGGCGGCCCTGCCAAACGTAAGTCTGGCCATCGGTCCAACGCAACCGTTGACGCGTAAGCTGAATGCGAACGCCTGCCTTGGGAATCGCGTCTTCTTGTATCTCGATCAATTCCTGACCGGCGAGGTAGGAAAGTGGTGGAATCTCGCGCAAGGGCCGGTCGGGTTCGTTACTGGTCATAAAGGCGCGACGAACGATGAATTCGTTTGTTCCCCTCGGCAAATAGGGGATCCAGTTACTTGGAATATTTGTGGCAAAACGGAAGATGGGAAGACTTTCAGGATCTTCCCGGTCGGCTGCAGCGAGGTCGACAAAGGGACCATTTAGTTCCAGGTGCAAATCGTACCCGTCGAGCGTATTCCCCAAGTAGTTTTTTACCCGTTGCTCGACGGCCCAGATCATATTGGCATACTCGTCGCGGAGCAACAGTAGTTCCTCAATCGGGGGCGAAGCTTCCCGGTGTCCGCTTATTGGTGGCAAGTAAAGAAAGTGGTCGATGGGGTTATAAGTAGCCAATTGGGTGTCGCGAATTTTAAAGACATCCCATACCAAAAGGTCGGAACGCGCGCTCAAGGCCGGCCCTACCTGTTCGTTGTTTTGTATGGAAGTAAAAATGCCGAAAGTATCCTGGACCTCTACTTCTTCGATCCAGCAGGCTTCGCCTAACTGCATCTTGAGTGGAGCCAGGTACCAATCGCTGCCCGAAAGAAGGGCGTAATCCAGAAGCAGGAGGCGCAACATATCCGTATTGTCTACCTCCATGCTTCCGAGGTCCAGGTGACTGCTTTCGAAAGCAAATAGTCGTTTATCGGGCATGGCGGCAAAGGTTAAATTAACCGGTAGGTGGGTTTCGCCGACAACTTTGGCGAGTAGGTTGCGGGGTTGGAAGTGGGCAAAATCAAAGGAGTACCAATCCAATGTGCCGCTGCGATAATCCGGGGCATGGAGGCACTCGGCCTGTTCGTCGGCGCCGCGCGGAACACGGAACGCATGCAGGAGCTGACCGGCCTTCCAAGTTGGCGGTTGCTCCGCAGAGGGTTGGAAGTAAAGGTCTTGGTACCAAGCCAGCCACTCGTCGGTTACAGCCTTATCCATACCCAGGGCGTCGTGGTCGAAACGACCGCTATTGAGGGCTTGGATCATTAGCCCCCCATCGGCAACTCTCGGTTTCATGAGCATCCAGTAGCGGGTAGAGTAGTCATCCATTTTTTGGGCCGGTTGCAGCGGGTAACTTGCCTTCAATTGGCGTAGGGTAGGCAGTATATTACCCGGCGATCGGCGGCGCAGGATTCGATCCAATTGCTGGCCGGTTTTAACTCGGGTTCGTAAATCAAATGCCATGGGGTCAAATTTCATGGCTTCTACCTGGGCTTCCAGCGGCCCCGGCGCTGGGGTTGCACCTTCGGCGGGCCAGGCATCGACCTGGTAAGGCAGAGCGCGGCGCTGATGGCGAATGCGCGCCTGTATGGGCGAGCCGTTATCCTCAGCCTGAAACTCGCCAAATTGCCACTGACGGCCCAGTATCCATAAGGGGTCGGCTGTACGCATTGCCAGGTTATCTTCGTTTTCGGCATCACGGGCCCGGCTTTCGAAGCGCAATTGAAGAATGCCGGCGGCCTCGAAATCGTTAAATATTTTTTCGGGGATAGCTACCTTCGCTCCTTCCGGAGGGGTAGAGGGTTCCTCTTCCGGATCATCAGAAGAAGGCGGAACCGGTGGTGGTATTTTTTTTAGGGCATCCCGGATGACAAGATAAAACGACATATTATTCTGATTTTCGGATATTCAAAAGGTAGGCCATGGGTAAGGCGTACTCAAAATGCTGCAGGGCGTCGTTGTCGACCATGCGGATTTTGGCCAGGTCGGCGGTGTGGGCGACCATACGCTGGAGACGTTCGGGCGTCCATTCGGTAGTTTCGAGTTCGTTCGCTCTGAGTGTTGCCAGTAACCAGGCATTTGGCGCCTCAGTGTTCGGGCCGTCATACTGAAAAGCGACGCTTGTTTGCACCTGCGAGAAGGGGATTTTTTCGGAAAAGGACTCTACAAACCAACCGTAGAGCAAGGCGTTCGGTAGGCCAACGGCACGCTGCACTATCTCGCCCGGAGGCGCATAGGCGACAAACGTTTGGCTTTCTTCGGGTAGAAAATGGTTTTCTGCTAGGTCGGGGAGCGTTTTTCCGGAATAGCCGGGGCCTTTCAAGATCGTCTTGATTTCCGATTCACTCAAGGCCACCCACGGATAATCGGCTCCTTCGGGTAGGTGCTGAATAATGCGGAAATGCCATCCCACCAGGTTGGGATTGAGGAAGGGGTCGTCCTGACGTTCCCACGACCACTGCTCTGCGAGCATGAGGTTATCACTAAATAGTTCTGCTTCGGGAGAAACGGCGGCCCGGCCAGCCAGCCAGTGGCGGGCCCGCTCGGCTCCTCCGGTGAGGCCGTGGGGAAGAGCAGTGCCCGGACTGCCGATCAACAGGGTCTGGTCGCGCGCATATTTTTCTAAAAAATCTGCCGGCGCCTGACAGGGGAACAAGATTTTGAAATCCTTACCGAAAAGTATTTGAGCGGCGCCCTGCACGATCTCTACCTGTGCATCGTAGGAGCGATCCGGGGTAAGCTCGGCCAATAACTCAGCAGATTGTTCGACTTTGCGCAGGGCTTCCTCTTTTGCCAGCTTGGCCTGCCTTTCCTTATCTTCTATACTGTTGAAAAAGAGCCGCTTAGCATTTTGGACATCGAAGCGCCCGAGCGTTTTGAGGGGCAGGTCTTTCACCCGAATGGCGTTATGGATATCTTCTAAGCGCTTCTTGTATTGCTCCATGACGGAAAAAGGAAGGGTCAGGGAGACATCATCCTCCGGCAAATACCCTAAATCTGCTGGTTGCAGGGGACGAGCGCTGGCGATAAACCGGCGCAGATAGCGAAGGACCTCCAACGCATCACCCAGGAAATTGCCCCCCTCCAAGGCTTCCTCTTCCGGCCGATGAAAGGAATACGTCCAATGTTGAGGCCAAATGCGGTTGAGGAAGTCCTGCTTATACTCGGGCGCCGTATTGATCAGGTCGGCCGCGATGCCGTCGAGCATGCGCTGTTCGAGTTCACTGGCATCGTCGTTCAACGTTGATTCTGCCATGGATAGCAAATCGAGATAACCGATTTGGAGGTTGCTAACTTTTACCACTTCATCGAAAATAAAGTGTTCCTCTTGTTCATCGTAAATGCGGATGCGCCATCTCATCTTGGCACGCAAGCCTATGATGGTGTTGATCCATTCCTCCAATTGGGGTTCCAGATAGGCCCGGGGGTTGGATTCCAACCGGATGCTTTCTTCGTTGGGCGGCACGAGCCACGCCATGGTATGCTGCTGTAAAATACCCGGAACCTGGGTTTTCAACGACTCGATGGTGGGCGGGTAGCCGGCGCCTTTGGCGGCATCCATGGCAGCAGCGGCGCTGGGGAAATTACCCTGGGTCATCTGGTAGCCGGCCTCGTAGAGCAGGATGTCGGTAGCGCCATCCAGCAAATCTATGAGTAGGGATTGGCCACGTTCAAGTAATGTTTTTTCGGCATTACTGGACACTAAGCTGCTTAAGTCGCCGGTTTCTATAAACTGTATGCCGTCAATCACGGTCATGGTTGGAATGCCTTCGCCCTCCCGGCCGCCGAGTAACTTATTAATGGTTAGCGGAAATTGGCGCCGCAAGGGGTAAATTAGATCGGTCCGGTTGTTGTCGTGAAGAAAACGCTCCAGGCGGTAGCCGAGCAGCGCCTCCAAGGGTTGGTCTTGTTGAACCCCCTCCAACAACTGCAAGCCCTTTTGGATGCGGTCGGAGGTCAGCTTGAGGGTGAAGGGGTTGGCCTGCTCAGCAGTGTTCTGGTGAGGCGAAAATGCGTTGCGAAACATGGCCGCCGCCACCGCTTGCGCCGGGCTGGGGGCATGGAGGTACCCGCCGTTTAAGTCGTACGTATCACGGGCTTTCTGCTCCTGTAGTGGACGGCTGCCGTCAATCGTTACACCATTAGCTTGGGGAGTCAGATTTTCTACCCAGCCGTAGGCCCCCAACAGGATACCGCTCGTGTCAATGGCTGCCTCCGGGAATTGAGATTTTGCTGCTTCCCGCACTCGGTCGAGTTCGCGCTGCGCCAGGGCCGTGATCCAGGCATCTAGGCGACAACTGTTGAGGTCAAGGATTTCCAGGATGGCGGCGTTCTGCGCTGCAACGACGTCAATGCCTACCTGCTTCTGACGCTCGATCTCTAAAATGAGCTGCCCTTGTGTTTCGGCAATTTCCCGCATGATGGCGTCTCGACGTTCAGCATCTTCTAGGAAAAATAACCGCCGGTCATCGGGTAGGGGTTCCCCTTTTTCCACATACGTCGTTTCAATCCTTCCGGAAAAAGGGGCTTTTATTGAAATTTCGAAAGTGTTATCGTCTTCATCCATCGCCTCGATAATCATAACCGTATCGCCCTTATTAACCCGTTTGCTGGGCGCTAGGTCGGTAATGCCCATTTTTACACGGTGGGATTTTACCCCATCGATCTGGTCGAGTCGGGGGTGGAAAAAGATGTCCCGGCTGTAGCGTTCGGCGGCGTAGCTGATGCTTTTTTCCAGGAGGTGGAAAAGGAGGAAGTCAGTGTCGCCCGTATACTGGTACAAGAATGATCCGCCCTGCTCTAAAAGTAGGGCGATCCAGTTGGCGTAGCTGTCGATGATGGGTACCACCAGGTCATCGTCGGGCCCGGTGTCTCTGTTGGGTAAATACCAGTCGGGCTTGGTGAGCACCAGTTCGAGTTCGTCGACATCCAGGCTGGCGGCATTGCGAAAGCTAAGGATGGGGGCATAAGCGATTGCTTCCCGGTCCGAAACCAGTGGTGCTCGGTTGCCGGGCTCTTCAAAAAGCTGCAGTTTTTCCTGCATATCGGCAATGGCTTCATCAACGAAATCGAGGCCCCAACTAAAAGTAGCTTCCGGGTCGGCCGCCAGATCGTCTTTGGTAAGCCTCTCCTGGATCTTGGAAGCATAGGAAAGCGGTGGCTGGGGTGTAGTAATTTGATCAAGGATGCGCTTAGGCAGGTTGCCTTCCGCCCGGATCTGTTCTAGTACCCGGATTTGCAAAGCGCCGGATCGGGCTCGCATGCTAAGCATGGAAGGGAGTACTGCATTGGGGTCAACGGTATCGGAGGTAAGTCGCGGAACACCATCGGTCGAATTATTTTGGGCAATGGCTAACCATTCCTTAGACAGCCGCCAAAGGACGGTTTCGAGCGGATCGCGGTCAGCAATTTCCTCCTGCTGGAAATTAATAACCGGCAGAATAGCGTAGGGGAGGTCATCTGTTTTTAGTACGGGCAGGGGGCCTTGCCCGTCTACGTAATTGCTGTAAAATCGCCACAGCCTCAGCATGGCCTCGTTATCGATCGCTTCGCCGAATAAATCTTCGAGCGCTCTCCCACCCAAGGCGAACCAAGTAGCTTTGCGCAGCAGCTGGGGCAACAAATCACGTCGTTTATCTCCATTCTGCATAATCGATGCATATGGATAATCGATGCGGAGGGCGTGGAGCAATCGCTCAGTATGGGTCGGCGATGTTACCGGGGGTACTTGCCCAGGGTCGAGGCCTGCAACCGAGGTGGTGGAAATTTGTGATGATGCTGCTGGATCGGGACCATAGCGCGGCCCCACAAGGCGCTCGTAAGTGGTTTGGGCATCAAAGTCCTCGAAAGTGGAATAGGGCGTTTGCGTGCCCTTCAGATTATTAGTCGGCGTACCGTAATCTAGCAAGGTAAGGCCATCCGTAAAATGTTGACGTTCTAGTAATTCATTGATTGCTGTGGAGGGTGCGCCATCGTGTATACCCGTAATTATGACTTTCGAAAAGGTCCGGGTCGGTACCCCTCTAAGCGGCACTTTTGCGGCCATGCCTATCCGTACGGCAGCATCAAAATCGGTTAGCCAATCGTTTTCTTCCGGTAAGACCGGCAATCCGCTCTTTTGTATGGGCCGGAAGGCATATCCTGGTTGGCCGTCGATCTCGAGCGGCTGGTTCGAGCCCGCCTCGTAAAGGTAAAGATAGAACTGTTTGGGGAGCCAGCGCAGGAAGGCTTTATTCTCCACTTCCGGCACAGCCGGAAGCTTAGTCAGCTCAGGTGCATTTTCCAAAATCCATAAGGAACGGCTGACCCCAAAGTCTTGGACCAAGCGGGTCCATATATCCAATGTAATTGGAAGCAAGCTATCATTGTCCGTTAATAATTGCTGAGCAGCAACCTTTTCTTCCGCTGTGGGTTGCGAGGCGAATTGGTCGGTAAAGATGCGATCCGGCAAAACGCGAACCCATAGGTAATCCCCTGGAGCATCACCACCATTAACAGTCACGAAACGGGTTTCGATCCTAACTGGAAGCAGGAGCAATGGATAGTAGGAAGAATGCACGCGTTAAGTTTTAGGTGTATGTAAATATTTCAACTCTCAGGTATGATTCTTATTGCTCAGGAAGCGTTCCTTGCCAACCGGATCGAAGCCAGTCATAAGTAGTACCATTCTGCACGGGCCATCCGCCAAAGCAGGCATTAGGAATCGTCAATAGTGAGGAACGGAATCCCTAGGCCTTGGTGCAACTAAATGGCTTGTTTGGAGGCCCTCATGACGGTTGTGAAAAGTAGCGTACCGCAATTCACTTTGCCATTTCTCAGCCCCTTAGCTGCTGTAGAGCAAAAAACGGATCTTGAAGCACCAAAGATGAGAGGGAATGTTTCATTTACATGATGAATATACTTGATTTTGGAATACTATCAAATAGCAAAACGCGATTTGTGCTGCTTGGTAATTAAAAAATGTTTTTGGAACAGATGGTAGCTGGCAAAATAAAATTGGGATAGGTGTGTGATCGGCTTTAAGCGTGAGTGCATTGGTGGGAGCCGCTTTCCTCGATACTTTAATTTCCTTACCTTATATTTATGGCTATTAATTTAGAGATTGAAATCACCATCGACGACGTACGTCTTATTCTGGGCGACCGTTACTACACCTTTTTTCAGAAAGCTGTCGAGACCGCCCAGTGTCCGAAGTGCGGCAAAGCCTTTAGCGCCAACATGGAGATCGAATCGATCTGGTTGAATCACATCGGCGATATCATTTTGGAGGGCACCTGTAAAGATTGCGGCGCCGTTATTAGTAAATATGTCGAAGCCAGCAATTTTGCTTCGGCCTACGAGCAAGCCATGGCATTGCGGGAATTGAAAATGGAAGTTCTCAAAGATTATAATGCCCGGCTAGCGGGAAGCTGATTATCTTTAGAGCATGGAACCGCAAATGGCAAAAGCGAAGGTAGCGGATTATCCCGAATTGGTGTGGCTCGACGACATGGCAGATCTGCTCGACAATCGGTTTCGGATTCCCTTTACCCAATTCCGGTTCGGGGTCGACGCTATTCTAGGCTTGTTTCCCTACGTTGGCGATGTTTTTACTTTCACTATTTCAGCTTTTCTCATTTTCGTTATGGGGCGTCGCGGGGCCAGTGGCATGCTGGCCGTCAAAATGATCGGCAACATATTAGTCGATATGGCTGTAGGAATCGTACCCTTTATTGGTGATATCGCCGACTTTCGCATCCGGGCCAACCGGAAAAACGTTGACCTCATGCTCGAACACTACCAAGAGGGGCGTCACCGGGGTAGTGCCTGGCCGGTGGTTTTTGCCATGCTTTTTCTCTTGGTGGGCTTAACGGCGGCCTCCATATATACCGTAGGATGGCTTTGGCGTTGGATGATGCGCCTTTTCCAGGGAGCGCTGTAATTCACCTACCAATATTTTTCCAGACTATTCTAGAGCGGTCTTGTAATTTGCCGAAAAATGCTCTACCTTTGCAATCGCTTTTGACAAAGGGATGTCAATTTGGCACCTCTGGGGATTGAAAAACGAACTATTAAGATTTAAAGTTAAACCAGTACAATGCCTACGATTAATCAACTGGTAAATAAAGGCAGGAAAAAAATCGTAACGAAGAGTAAGTCGCGTGCGTTGGAGCGTTGTCCGCAGCGTCGGGGCGTGTGCACGCGGGTGTACACCACCACGCCGAAGAAGCCGAACTCGGCACTTCGCAAAGTTGCAAAGGTACGCTTGACTAACGGAATTGAGGTCATTGCTTACATTCCGGGCGAGGGGCACAACTTGCAGGAACACTCTATTGTCTTAGTGCGTGGAGGGCGGGTAAAAGACTTGCCAGGGGTGCGTTATACGGTAGTCCGTGGTGCGTTGGATACGGCTGGTGTGAACGATCGCCAAAAGAGCCGTTCTAAATACGGTACCAAACGGCCTAAGAAATAACCAATCGATTGAGTTTGTGTTAATGAAGTAGTCCATGAGAAAAAGAAAACCAAAATTAAGAATAATCCAGCCGGATCCGCGTTACGGTGATCCGCTGGTGACGCAGTTCGTCAACAACCTTATGTTGCGGGGTAAGAAGAGTGTTGCCTTCCAGATTTTCTACGACGCCATGGATATTGTGAAGGAACGAACGAAGCAAGATGAGCATGCGACCTGGAAAAAGGCGCTGAACAACGCCATGCCGCAGGTAGAGGTGCGCAGTCGACGCGTCGGGGGAGCAACTTTTCAGATTCCGACTGAAATTCGCGCCAAGCGGAAAGTTTCTATCGGCATGAAGTGGTTGATCAAATTCTCTCGCCAGCGCAGCGGAAAAGGAATGGCTGAAAAATTAGCCGCTGAAATTATTGCCGCCAGCAAAGGGGAGGGCGGAGCTGTTAAGCGCAAAGAAGATACGCACCGCATGGCAGAGTCGAACCGTGCTTTTGCACACTTCCGAGTGTAACATATAACGCATTTATTCACTTAACCTTCAAAATCCCCACAGAGGAGTCGTCATGGCAAAAAAAGATTTAAAATTCACCCGCAACATTGGTATTGCCGCACACATCGATGCTGGTAAAACGACTACGACGGAAAGGATTCTGTTCTATACGGGTATCAGCCACAAGATCGGGGAGGTGCACGATGGCGCCGCAACCATGGACTGGATGGAGCAGGAGCAGGAGCGTGGCATTACCATCACCTCGGCTGCTACCAAAACCAGCTGGAACTGGGGTGACCAAGAATATGCTATCAATATAATCGACACCCCGGGCCACGTGGACTTTACCGTGGAGGTAGAGCGCTCTTTGCGCGTGCTCGACGGCGTTGTGGCCTTGTACTGCGCAGTGAGCGGTGTGGAGCCCCAATCGGAAACGGTTTTCCGCCAGATGGAGCGCTACCACGTACCACGCATCGGTTTCGTTAATAAAATGGACCGTTCGGGCGCCAACTATTTTGCCGTAATTGAAGACATCAAGGAAAAATTGGGTGCACCAGCGGTAGCCATGCAGGTGCCCATTGGTTCGGAAGAGTCTTTCCGCGGGGTGGTCGACCTGATTAATAATGAGGCCTGGATCTGGAACGACGATGATATGGGTATGACCTACGAGATCGTTCCCATCCCGGAAGATCTTCAGGAAACGGTTCTCGAACGCCGGGAGCAGTTGCTCGAAGCGATCGCAGAATACGATGAGTCTTTGATGGAAAAATTCTTCGAAGATCCGGATTCCATCTCGCCCGATGAGATGCGTAAGGCCATTCGTGCGGCCACGCTCGATATGAGCATCATGCCGGTATTCTGTGGATCGGCTTTCAAAAACAAGGGCGTGCAGGCAGTATTGGACTCCGTTTGTGCCTTCCTGCCATCTCCGGTAGATGTGGAAGCCATCGAGGGAATGAATCCGGATACAGAAGAAACTGAAAAGCGTCGTCCTGACCCGGCCGAGCCCTTTGCAGCGTTGGCCTTTAAGATCGCAACCGACCCTTACGTAGGTCGCCTGGCTTTCTTCCGCGCCTACAGCGGGCGCCTCGATGCCGGCTCTTACGTACTGAATACGCGCTCCGGCAAAAAAGAACGGATTTCCCGCCTCTACCAGATGCACTCGAATAAGCAAAACCCAATAGAGTTTGTAGAAGCTGGTGACATCGCTGCTGCCGTAGGTTTCAAAGACCTGAAAACAGGCGATACGATCTGTGATGAAAAATCTCCGATCGTGCTGGAAAGTATGAGTTTCCCAGAACCGGTTATTGGTGTCGCCATCGAGCCCAAGTCCCAAAAAGACGTCGACAAATTGGGTATGGCCCTTGCTAAATTGGCTGAGGAAGACCCTACTTTCCGCGTGCGCTACGACGAAGATACAAATCAAACCGTGATCAGCGGTATGGGCGAGTTACACCTCGAAATCATTGTAGACCGGCTGCGTCGCGAATTTAAGGTGGAGTGTAACCAGGGTGCACCCCAGGTAAACTACAAAGAAGCATTAACGGCAACGGTTACCCACCGCGAGCGTCTCAAAAAGCAGTCGGGTGGTTCGGGTCTATTTGCCGATATGGAATTCGACTTAGGACCTGCCGATGAGGAGTTCCTGGAAAGCGAGGAGTTCAAATCCGGCAAAACCCGCCTACAGTTCAAGTGGGATATTGTGGGTGGTTCTATCGATAAGAACTTCCAGAAGCCGATCGTCGATGGCTTTCAGTCTAGCATGGATAATGGTATCCTGGCCGGATACAATATTGAAAGCATGAAAGTCCGGGTCTTCGATGGTTCTATGCACCCGGTCGATTCAAAACCGATTGCCTTCGAACTTTGTGCGAAGGAGGGCTTCAAAGAAGCGGCCAACAAAGCCAAGCCGGTTATCATGGAGCCGATCATGAAATTGGAAGTCGTTACACCCGAAGAATTTGTCGGTAGTGTTGTTGGCGACTTGAACCGTCGCCGCGGCCTGCCTAAAGGGCAGGATCCCCGCTCTGGCGGTGCGGTAGCTATCCAAGCCGATGTTCCCTTGTCCGAAATGTTCGGTTACGTGACGCAACTGCGCACGATCACTTCCGGTCGAGCCAGTTCTACTATGGAATTCTCTCACTACGCCCCGGCTCCTGACGGCATTGCCAAAGAGGTAATCGCCAAGGCCAAGGGTGAAGTGAACGTATAAAATTACGGTACGGAACAAAGCGGGAAGTAGAAATGTCTGCTCCCGCTTCTTTCCAATCAACTTTGTGCTATTTTTTTGATAATAAGTTGGCATGAATCAGAAAATCAGGATCAAGCTCCGGTCTTACGATCACAACTTGGTTGATAAGTCGACCGAAAAAATTGTGAAGACCGTAAGGAACAGCGGGGCTGTGGTGACGGGTCCGATTCCGCTGCCCACCGAGAAAAAAATCTTCACCGTGCTCCGTTCTCCGCACGTGAATAAAAAATCTCGTGAGCAGTTCCAGATGCGTACCCACAAGCGCCTCATTGAAATTTACACGCCCACCCAGAAGACGGTCGATGCACTGTCTAAGCTGGAACTGCCCAGTGGGGTTGACATTCAGGTGAAACTGACTTAGCGGCAGCATTCACCAGGCGGAGAAGGGGTTTTTCCCCTTCCACTTTTTTGAACAAGAAAAATGTTCTGCGGATCTCCGGTTGCAGCCCTACCGGGTAAATACATTTGTGTATTTACCTGGCTAACGGATGGTCGGAGTCCCTCTAAAATTCAGTTCGATGAACGGATTAATTGGAAAAAAAGTCGGCATGACCAGTGTCTACGACGAGTTCGGTAAGTACGTGGCCTGCACAGTTGTCGAAGCGGGTCCCTGCGTTGTGACCCAGGTGAAAACGGAGGAATCGGATGGTTATAACGCTCTGCAACTGGGATATGGAGAGGCGAAGGCCAAGAATACTCCACAGGCTATGCAGGGGCACTTTGAGAAAGCCAATACGGCTCCCAAGCGCAGTGTAGTGGAGTTCAGGGACTTCAATGCGGTGGAAAAGGCCATCGGGGAAATCATCAAAGTCGACGAGGTTTTCGTAGAGGGCGAGCTCATCAGCGCTGTGGGTACGACCAAAGGAAAGGGGTTTCAGGGGGTAGTTAAGCGGCACGGTTTTGGCGGTGTAAACGACGCTACCCACGGTCAGCACAACCGGCAGCGAGCGCCTGGTGCGATTGGTGCCGCTTCTTATCCTGCCCGCGTGTTCAAAGGCATGCGCATGGCTGGCCGGACTGGCGGCAAGCGCGTGAAGGTGAAAAACCTACGCGTGTTAAAGGTTTTTCCCGAGCAGAACCTCATCCTGGTTAAAGGCGCCATTCCTGGTCACAAGGGAGCAACGGTTATCCTGGAAAAATAAATCGTTCATGGGTCAGTTTGATTGGCTGTAAATCGAGAGCAATGAAAGTAGACGTTTTAAATATCCAAGGTGAAAAGACCGGCAGAGCCGTAGAGCTTCCGGAAAATATCTTTGGCGTAGAGCCCAATGAGCATGCGGTTTATCTTTCCGTAAAACAATACCTGGCCAACCAGCGCCAAGGCACCCACAAAGCCAAAGAGCGTGGTGAGATAGCCGGATCGACGCGAAAATTGAAACGCCAAAAGGGTACCGGTACCGCCCGTGCCGGCGACATAAAGAACCCGCTGTTCCGTGGCGGTGGCCGGGTTTTCGGTCCGCGCCCGCGCAACTATTCCTTCCGCTTGAACAGAAAACTCAAGCGGCTGGCGCGCAAGTCGGCCCTGAGCTCCAAAGCAAACGCCGGCCAGATCATAGTGGTTGAGGACTTTTCCTTCGAATCGCCTCGTACTAAAGAGTATATTAATATTCTCAATAGCCTGCAGGTAAACGGTCGCCGCTCGTTATTGGTGACGGCCGACTTTGAAAAAGAAGTGTACCTGTCGAGCCGCAATCTGCAGGAATCATCAGTAACCCGCGCCAACGACCTGAACGTGTATGATATCTTACACGCACAGGCGCTCGTGCTTTCCGAGGGCGCAGTTGAAAAAATTAAAGAAGCCCTGGCCCAGTAGGCCAGAGCGAAAGGAAATTATATCGTCATGGCAAAGAAGGAAATACTTATTAAACCATTGATTACGGAAAAGAGCGAGAATCTCTCCGAGGGGCTCAATCAATATACTTTCGTGGTCAACCGCAAGGCCAATAAGGTGGAGATCCGTAAGGCGGTTGAGGAGATGTATGGCGTATCTGTGGCGGCTGTCAATACGGCCATCATGCCGGCGAAAGCTAAAGTTCGCAACACGCGCTCCGGTATTCTCCGCGGTCGCAAGCCCGCTTTCAAGAAAGCGATGGTTACCCTTTATGAGGGCGAAGAGATTGACTTCTTCGGCGATATCTAAGTGTAAAGGCCCCGCCTGGTGCGGGGTATTATAAAATGTTCGGGTCGGCAGCGGTCAGATGGTGTAGCCCGCCGGCGAGGAACGAAAATCACCATATCATGGGTATTAAAAAGTATAATCCAGTATCGCCCGGCTCGCGTTATCGCCTGGGAAATACCAACGAAGAGGTAACGACTAGCAAGCCCGAGAAGAGTTTGTTGGCTCCGTTGAAAAAAACGGGCGGACGGAATGCGCAGGGACGTCGTACGGTGCGCCAACGTGGCGGCGGGCACAAGCGTCGCTACCGAATTATTGATTTTAAGCGCGACAAAGAAAATATCGCGGCTACAATCAAGACCATCGAATACGATCCTAACCGCAGTGCTTTCATTGCCCTGGCGGAATACGAAGACGGAGAGAAGCGCTACATCATTGCGCCCAAAGGGTTGCAGGTTGGCGATACGATTATGTCGGGTGACCAGGCGCAGCCGAATGTAGGGCACGCCATGTATTTGCGCAATATCCCGCTAGGTTCGACCATTCACGCCATTGAAATGCAGCCCGGCAAGGGTGCCGCTCTGGCCCGTAGCGCCGGCACCTACGGTATTATGGTCGGTCGCGAAGGTAAATACGGCATTATTAAATTGCCCTCTGGCGAGGTGCGCCGGGTGCTGTTGACTTGTAAAGCGACGATCGGTACGACCTCTAACCCCGATCACAGCTTGCGTGTACTGGGTAAAGCCGGTCGCAAGCGTTGGCTGGGGCGCCGCCCCCGTACGCGCGGCGTTGCAATGAACCCCGTCGACCACCCCATGGGTGGTGGGGAAGGCCGCGCATCCGGTGGTCACCCGCGTTCGCGTAAAGGGTTGATGGCCAAGGGTAAGAAAACTCGGAATCCGAAAAAGCAAAGTAGTAAATTGATCATTACGCGCAGAAAGTCCGGTAAGCGGAAATAATCCGTATCCCGGTTCGATAATGATGCCAAAACTCAAATCGTAACATGGCTAGATCAATAAAAAAAGGGCCTTACGTATATCACAAGTTGCTGAAGAAGCTGGAGGCCGCCAAAGAGTCGAACAAAAAGACGGTTATCAAGACCTGGTCGCGTTCGTCGATGATCATCCCCGATATGGTAGGGGAAACCATCGCGGTGCATAATGGTAAAACCTTTGTTCCGGTTTACGTGACCGAAAATATGGTAGGCCATAAGCTGGGTGAGTTTGCACCTACCCGTAACTTTAAGGGTCACTCGGGCAACCGTAAGAAATAATTTTAATCAAATAATCCGGCGCCCCCGGTGTTGGATGCGAATAAATTGGACTGATGGAAGCAGTAGCCAGACTCAAGAACGTGCCCATGTCTGCGCGCAAAATGCGACTGGTAGCCGATAATATCCGTAACCGCAAGGTAGAAGATGCCTTGGATATTCTGCGCTTTACCAAAAAGGAAGCGGCGGAGTGGCTGGAAAAACTCGTCCTGTCGGCCGTGGCCAACTGGGAATACAAGCTCGGCGGGGTGGAGAGCGCCGACGATTACGAACTCGTGATCACGACCATCTACGTGGATGAAGGAGGCATGCTCAAGCGTTTCCGCCCGGCGCCGCACGGCCGTGCGCACCGGATCCGTAAACGGATGTGCCATGTCAATGTGGTCGTAGAAAACCGCCTGGCGTTGCCCGAAGACGATGAACCCGATGAACCCGATGAAGATGAGGCAGAAGTAAAAGAAATTGCAGGCGAAGAAGAAGTTGAAGATTAAGCGAAAATTAAATAAACCATAATATGGGTCAAAAGACAAATCCGATTGGCAATAGGCTAGGGATCATCCGCGGCTGGGATTCCAACTGGTTTGGCGGTAAAGGCCGGAGCTTTTCCGATAAAGTCGTGGAAGACGAGCGCATCCGGAATTACCTCTACGCCCGGACAACCAAAGGCGGTATTGCTCGGATCATCATTGAACGTACCCTGAAGCGGATCACCGTAACCATTCATACGTCGCGTCCCGGAATCATTATCGGTAAAGGCGGACAAGAGGTCGATCGGATTCGCGAAGAGCTCAAGAAATTGACCGGCACGGAGGTGCAGATCAATATCGTTGAAATTCGCAAGCCGGAACTCGATGCGGCCATCGTCGCCGAATCGATTGCCAAGCAGCTGGAGTCCCGGGTAAATTATCGCCGTGCTATAAAGATGGCGATCCAGTCGACCATGCGAGCCGGAGCCGAAGGAATCAAAGTGCGCATCGGTGGTCGGTTGAATGGTGCCGATATGGCCCGACGCGAGGAATATAAAGAGGGTCGTACGCCCCTGCATACTTACCGTGCCGATATCGATTATTCGCTGAAAGAAGCCCAGACCATCTACGGTAAGATCGGTATTAAAGTATGGATTTGTAAGGGAGAAGTGCTCGGCAAACGCGATTTGTCACCGCACGTCGGTACGCCCAAGAAAGAATCGGGTCGCGGCGGCCGTGGCGGCGGTCGACGTGGCGGCGGCGGCAGACGGCGCAACAATTAATTCCGGCAGGACCGTAGCGATTCCTGTGGGAAACGCCTGTCAAAGGCTTTCCCGCTCTGTTTCGAAGCGGCATAATATCCTGGTTAGACTAGCTTTTGTCCGCATTTTGCTTTACCTTTGCCAAACTTTTTCGGAGGGGGTCGGACTGGCTTCTAAATTGAATAGGTTCGTAAAATTTTAATCTGATGTTACAGCCAAAAAGAACGAAATACCGAAAGCAGCAGAAAGGACGTATCAAAGGTCTGGCTTACAAAGGCAGTCGGGTGTCCTTCGGTAGTTTCGGCCTGAAAGCCACCACGGAGGGACGCATAACGAACCGCCAAATTGAGGCGGCTCGTATCGCGATGACGCGTAACATGAAGCGGGAAGGTAAGGTGTGGATTCGGATTTTCCCCGACAAGCCCATCACTGCTAAGCCGCAGGAGGTACGGATGGGTAAAGGTAAAGGTGCTTTGGATCACTGGGTGGCCCAGATCAAGCCGGGGAGGATTCTGTTCGAGGTCGATGGTGTTCCGCGCGAGGTAGCCGAAGAGTCTTTGCGACTGGCTGCGCAGAAGCTGCCAGTCCTGACGAAAATTGTTGTGCGGCCCGATTACGTAGGCTAATTGATTGACGGGCACCGGCAGTATGTACTGGCGGGCTCATAATTTTGAAAAACATGGCTTCTAAAAAATATTTGGAACTGCAGGAATACTCCGATGCCGACTTAGCCAGTGCACTGGAAAATGAGCAAGCGCAGTATCAAAAACTCAAGTTCGACCATGCGATTCGGGGTTTGGATAATCCTTTGGCTTTACGGGAATTCCGGCGTGATATTGCCCGGTTGCAGTCCGAAATTCGTCGCCGCCAATTGGCTGATGCTCCTAAAGAAGAGCGCTCCAAGATTCGCGCGCGCAGACGGCGTCAGAATAAAGGCAAAAGCGCTAAACGCTAGATAAGATGGCAGAAGAAAGAAACTTAAGAAAAATTCAGACCGGAGTGGTTCACAGTAATAAGATGGATAAAACCATCACTGTTTCGGTTGAACGCAGAATTAAGCACCCCATTTACGGTAAGTACGTGAAGAAAACCAAGCGTTTTCTTGCACATGACGAGGGGAACGAGTGTAATATCGGCGACCAGGTTAAGATTATGGAGACACGGCCACTCAGCAAGCGCAAACGCTGGCGACTAGTCGAAATCCTGGAACGCGCCAAATAAGGCCCTTTGGGTTTCATTATCGATCAAAACTGTGTAATGCCATGATTCAGTCGGAATCCAGATTACGAGTTGCGGATAACAGCGGCGCCAAAGAAGTGCTGTGTATTCGTGTGTTAGGCGGGTCAAAACGCCGATATGCTACCATTGGAGATATCATTATTGTTTCGGTAAAAGAAGCTTCCCCCGGCGGAATTAAAAAAGGTTCCGTTTCGCGGGCGGTAATTGTGCGTACTAAAAAAGAAGTACGTCGACGCGATGGATCGTACATCCGCTTCGACGACAACGCCTGTGTATTACTAAACAATGCCGACGAGCCGCGCGGAACCCGTATTTTCGGCCCCGTTGCCCGGGAGTTGCGGGAAAAAGACCACATGCGAATCGTTTCACTGGCTCCGGAAGTGCTTTAATGCTCCGAAGGACAGTTATCGAATAAAAAGAATTGTGCGAATCATGGCAAAGAAAAATAAAGCAGGATCCAATCAGAAGCGCTTTTCGCCCAAGTTGAAAATCAAAAAGGGAGATAAAGTGGTCGTGATTGCCGGCGCTCACAAAGACCCGGATAATCCGGCGGAGGTGCTGGAAGTATTTCCAAGTGAAAATCGGGCCATCGTCGATGGGGTGAACATGCGCAAGAAACACATGAAGCCGACCCAAGACGCCGCTGGCGGCATTCAAGATATTCCGGCGCCGATTCACATCTCGAATCTGATGCTGGTAGACCCAAAAACCGGGGAGCCAACGCGTGTGGGAAGAAAAGTCGTGGACGGTAAGGTCGTTCGCTATTCGAAGAATTCCGGTGAAATTATTGACTAATGAGCTACGTACCCAGAATTAAGAAAAAATACCGCGAAGAAGTTGTCCCGGCTTTAATGGAACAATTTCAGTACAGCTCCATCATGGAAGTGCCGCGCTTGGTGAAGGTCGCAATGAACCAGGGTGTTGGTGCTGCCACGCAGGACAAGAAGTTGGTCGATGTGGCCCTCGAGGAGTTGTCTACCATTGCCGGACAAAAAGCGGTGCCGACCAAAGCGCGCAAATCAGTTTCAAACTTCAAGTTGCGCGAAGGCATGACGATTGGCGCCCGGGTGACCCTGCGCCAGGATCGCATGTACGAATTCCTGGACCGCCTGATCAGCGTGGCACTGCCGCGGGTGCGCGACTTCAGGGGAATTAGTGAGAAGAGTTTTGACGGTCGGGGGAATTACTCGCTGGGCATCACCGAGCAGATTATTTTCCCCGAGATTAATATGGATAAGGTTAGCCGCATCAACGGGATGGATATCACCATCGTAACAACGGCTAAAACCGACGCAGAGGCATTGGCCCTTCTGAAAGGGATTGGAATGCCGTTTAAGAAATAAAAAAACGACAACTGTAATGGCTAGAAAGTCTGTAATCGCTCGCGAGAAAAAGCGCGCCAAAATGGTAGCCAAGTATGCGGAATTGCGCAAGCAACTGAAAGAAGAAGGCCGCTGGGAAGAATTGGATAAGTTGCCGCGCAACTCCAATCCTATCCGCCTGCACAACCGCTGCCGTCTGACTGGTCGTCCGAAGGGCTACATGCGCCAGTTCGGCCTGTGCCGGGTGAAGTTTCGCGAGATGGCCCTGGAGGGTAAAATTCCGGGCGTGACAAAAGCAAGCTGGTAATTATCGCTCCTTTGGGTTAACAAAGGGGCTCACTATATTTTATTCATCGTTGATCAGGTTCTGGCGACTGGCTGGAAAACCGTTCGACGCAAAGATATGTCATGGCTTTAAATGATCCAATTGCGGATTTCCTGACGAGAATTCGCAACGCCCAGTTGGCCGGCCACCGAGTGGTAGAGATTCCTTCTTCTAAAATGAAGAAGCGCATAACAGAAATCCTCTACCGCGAAGGCTACATTCTGAAATACAAATTCGATGACGAGGCTGGCAAAGGGAAGCAGGGTGTCATCAGTATTGCCTTGAAGTACGATCCGGTAACTAAGCGCCCGGTGATCCAGGAGCTAGGCCGCATCTCACGTGCCGGTCTGCGCCAGTACCGGAAAGCCGACGAGCTTCCGCGAATTATTAACGGGCTGGGTGTCGCCATCGTGTCGACCTCGAAGGGGGTGCTTACTGACAAAGAAGCACGTGCAATGCACGTTGGCGGTGAGGTCTTGTGTTACGTTTATTAATAAGAAAAGAAAAATAGAAAGACCATGTCTAGGGTAGGAAAATCACCGATCACACTGCCAAAAGGTGTCGAGATCAGTGTCGACAAGAGTAATATCGTGAAGGTTAAGGGTCCCAAAGGGGAGCTGACACAGCAGGTCCACCCAGATATTTCAGTCGATATTAACGATGGTGTGCTGGAGGTCAAAAGACCAACCGAACAAAAGCGGCACAAGGCGATGCACGGCTTATATCGGGCTTTGATCAACAACATGGTGGTCGGTGTCACCCAGGGGTATGTCAAAGAATTGGAGCTGGTTGGCGTAGGTTACCGGGCCAGCAATTCTGGACAGCTATTGGAATTGACCATCGGTTATTCCCACCCGGTATTCTTTATGTTGCCCGACGAAATTAAGGTAGAGACCAAAATGGAAAAGGGTAAAAATCCTTTGGTACGCCTCGAGAGTATTGATAAGCAGTTGGTTGGTCAGGTAGCTGCTAAAATTCGCGACCTGCGTAAGCCGGAGCCCTACAAAGGTAAAGGTATCAAGTATGCCGACGAAACGATCCGTCGCAAGGCAGGTAAAGCGGCTGGTAAGTAAACATTTTGCCCATTATAATGGCCCTTGGGATCAATCCTTTCGATTTTTCACTGAGGGCGAAAAATGCAACGTATCATGGCATTGACAAAAGTTAAAAGGCGTCGCCGGATTCGTCATCGGATTCGGAAAAAAATCACGGGAACGGCGCAGGTGCCGCGACTCAACGTTTATCGTTCAAATAAATACATCTATTGTCAATTGATTGACGATTTGAGTGGCCATACCTTAGTGGCAGCTTCCTCAAAAGAATCGGAAGTGGCCAATGAGGGCAGTAAGTCCGATCAGGCCAAGGCGGTCGGAAAATTGATTGCTGAGCGTGCTGCAGCTGCCAATATCTCGAAGGTGGCTTTCGACCGCGGCGGTTATTTGTACCATGGACGGGTGAAAGCCCTGGCCGAAGGGGCGCGTGAAGGCGGCCTGAAATTTTAGAAAACCACAACAACGCGTTAGATAATGGCTAAGAAAGGAAATAGAGACCGGGTAAAAGCGGCAGAAACCGACCTCAAAGAAAAGTTAGTGGAGCTCAACCGCGTGGCTAAGGTGACCAAAGGTGGTCGTACTTTTAGTTTCGCTGCTGTTGTGGTAGTCGGCGATGGAAACGGTACGGTTGGACACGGTCTTGGTAAGGCGCGCGACGTATCTGAATCTATTGCTAAGGCAGTAGACGATGCAAAAAAGAACCTGATCAAGGTGCCGCTGTACAAGGGAACAATCCCGCACGAAGTGAAAGGTAAGTACGGGGCCGGCAAAGTATTGATCAAGCCCGCCTCTGACGGTACGGGTGTGATTGCTGGTGGTGCAATGCGTGCCGTTCTGGAAATTGCCGGTGTACAAAACGTACTGTCCAAATCACAGGGTTCTTCCAATCCCCACAACGTGGTGAAGGCCACCATTGATGCACTGAAGCGCCTGCGCAGTCCGCATTTGGTAGCCAAGCAGCGTAAAGTTTCAATGGAGCAGCTCTTCGGCGGTCCTTACCAAACCAACGAAGAGGAAGGTGAGGAATCGACTAAAGAAGATTAATATTTACTGTGGCCTGCTGACGTTAGTAGTTTACTTAGGCCTGTCCGCTAAATTATGGTAAGATGACAAAGGTGAAAATTACCCAGATCAAAAGCTTGATCGATCGGCCGAAGAAGCAGAAAGATACGCTCAGAGCGATAGGGCTGCGTCGGATCAACCACACCGTCGAAAAAGAAGTGACGCCCCAACTGATGGGGATGATCGAAAAAGTACGACACCTGATTAAAGTCGAGGAAAGTAAATAAATTGGTTTGCGTGCGGGGCTTTCGTACCCGCAGCAGACCGAAAACTAGAAGACCATGGAATTGCATTCATTACGACCGGCCTCCGGTGCTAAAAAACGCAAGAAGCGCATTGCGCGCGGCCAGGGGTCTGGTCATGGCGGTACGGCTACGCGCGGACACAAGGGCGCCAAATCACGTTCCGGCTACAAGGAAAAAAGAAACTTCGAGGGTGGACAAATGCCTCTGCAAATGCGTTTACCAAAGGTGGGCTTTAAAAACCCCAACCGTAAGGTATACCGCCCTTTCAATGTAGAACGCCTGCAGGAAATCGCAGATAAGTATCAAACCGACACGATTGACGTTGAATTTCTGCGCGAAAATCGTTTGATTCGCCGTAATGATATCGTCAAAGTACTGGGACAGGGCGAACTGACTTCCAAGCTTACGGTATCTGTACATAAGTGCTCCAAAAGCGCAAAAGCCAGCATCGAAAAAGCCGGCGGCAATGTAACGGAACTCGAACAACCTAACGACTAATGAAGAAGTTTATCAGCACGCTCCAGAATATCTGGAAGATCAAGGAACTCCGCGATCGAATCCTGTTTACCTTGGGGATTTTGGCGATTTATCGCTTCGGCTCGTACGTGGTACTCCCGGGGGTCATGCCGGACGCGCTCAACCAGCCTAACCAGGACTCCAGCGATCTTCTCGGACTGATTAATACCTTTACCGGCGGTGCTTTTAATAATGCTGCTGTTTTTGCGTTGGGCATTATGCCTTACATCACCGCTTCCATTATCATTCAGTTGTTGGGTTTTGCGGTGCCTTATTTTCAGCGCCTGCAAAAGACAGAAGGGGAATCAGGACGCAAAAAACTGAATCAAATCACGCGCCTGCTCACGGTTGCCATTACCTTGGTTCAGGGCGGGGGTTACCTGACATACCTAATCCAACAAAATGCGGTTGATCCCAGTATCCCGCGCGCTGTATTCTGGTTCTCCAATATTATTATTCTCTCGGCAGGTACGGTCTTCGCCATGTGGCTGGGAGAACGGATTACCGACCGCGGCATTGGAAATGGGGTTTCCCTGTTGATCACCATCGGTATTATCGCTGCGCTTCCTGGCGCATTCGCCTTTGAATTCCAATCCCAACTTAATAACAACGGTCTTTTCATTTTCGTCATCGAACTGGCGCTACTGTTCATCATAGTTATGGCTACGGTGTTGGTGGTACAAGGGGTTCGGCGGATACCGATCCAATTCGCTAAACGAATGATGGGCCGCAGTACTTCCAACATCCCGCAACAGGGTGTTCGGGATTACATTCCACTCAAGGTAAATGCCTCAGGTGTAATGCCAATCATTTTTGCTCAGGCATTAATGTTCCTGCCCAATACGGTGGCCAACTATGTGAACCGCAGTGGCGGTAGTTCCAGCGGATTGCTAGCAGCCTTCAACGACTTTACTTCTTTACCCTACAATCTGGTATATTTTGTTCTGGTGGTCCTATTCACTTACGTTTATACCGCCCTGCTGGTCAATCCGCAGCAATATTCCGAATATCTGAAACGCCAGAATGCTTTTATCCCTGGTATTAAGCCGGGTAAGCCCACGGCCGATTTCATCGATGCAGTAACTACGCGAATTACCTTACCCGGTTCTATCTTTTTGGGTATCATCGCCATTTTACCGGCGGTCGCTGCTGCAGTTGGGGTCAATATTAATTTTGCAATGTTCTTCGGGGGTACTTCGCTGCTTATCTTGGTAGCTGTTGTACTGGATACGCTACAACAGATCGAAAGCTATCTGATCATGCGTCGCTATGACGGACTGGTAAAATCCGGTCGGGTGCAGGGGCGTAGCCGCGTCCAGGGTATTGGTGCTAATATGTAATCGCTTTGCAGCGGTTCTCCATGCGACATAAAACAAACAAGCGTTAGCCCGCTCTCTCGAGCAGGTTAACGCTTGTTGCATTACCGAAACCTCGCTCCGGCAAAAGGGATAGAACTCTTTGCTACCTAACCGGTTGGAAGAAATAGAATTGATACACGAGCGAAACCACATTTGATGATTTACTATAAGACAGAAGAGGAAATTGCACGGATCCGCTACAGTTGCCAGCTGGTATGCAGAACCCTAGCAGAAGTCGGTAAGATTATCCGTCCAGGCCTAACCGGTGCAGCGATCGACGAGGTGGCTGAAACTTTTATCCGGGATCACAATGCCGCACCGGCATTCAAAGGATACGGTGGCTTCCCGGGTACGCTTTGCATTTCGGTCAACGAGCAAGTGGTACATGGTATCCCAAGCAAAGACACCCCTTTCCGGGAAGGAGATATCGTGTCGGTCGACTGTGGCGTTCTGTACAATGAGTTTTTCGGTGATTCCGCTTATACCTTTCTCTTGGGTGAAGTTTCAGCAGAAGTGATAGAGCTGTGCCGCGTCACCAACACCTCCCTTTATCTGGGCATCGACCAGGCGGTAGCCGGCAACCGCGTCGGAGACATTGGATTTGCCGTACAGCAGTACGTAGAGAAAGAACATGGCTACGGTATCGTGCGGGAGTTAGTAGGGCACGGAATCGGTCGCTCACTGCACGAAGCGCCTGAAGTACCCAATTACGGTAAACGAGGACGTGGAGTCAAATTGAAAGAAGGATTGGTGATGGCGATTGAACCCATGGTTAACCTCGGCCGGCGGGAGGTGCGTACCGATCGCGATGGATGGACGGTGTTTGCCCGCGACCGGAAACCTTCAGCGCATTACGAACATACGGTCGCTGTGGGTAAAGAATCGGCCGACATCTTATCCGATCATCAGATTATTGAGGAAGCCCTGCAAAGTAACCCGAATGTGCAGATTGCTGGTCTTAAGGAAAGCAACGTTTAGGAAGTTTACCAGCAAAGGGTGGCATACTTAAGAAAATATGCTTATCTTTGCACACCGAATTTTCGATTATGGGGAAAAAGAATTTGATCAAACAAGACGGTATTATTGAGGAAGCGCTTTCCAACGCTATGTTTAGGGTACGCTTGGAAAACGACCACGAAATCGTTGCTACTATTTCCGGTAAAATGCGGATGAACTACATTCGGATTTTACCCGGTGACAAGGTAGCCGTAGAAATGTCGCCGTACGATTTATCGCGCGGCCGGATTATTTACCGCTATAAATAAGTTAAACGAATATCGAAAAACTACCACTATCATGAAAGTAAGGGCATCGGTAAAAAAGCGCTCGTCCGATTGCAAAATCGTACGCCGCAAAGGAAAGATTTACATTATCAATAAGAAGAACCCCAAGCTGAAACAACGCCAGGGGTAATCGCATTGTACTAAAATTCAATTTACATGGCTCGTATTGCTGGTGTTGATTTGCCAAGAAACAAGCGAGGTGTTATTAGCCTCACCTACATCTACGGAATCGGAAAGTCTAGTGCAGCCGAGATTCTGGACGAAGCGGGTATTGATCAAAGCATTAAGGTAGATGACTGGACCGACGAGAACATCCGGTCTATCACACGTATCATTGCCAACGATTATAAGGTAGAAGGGGAGCTGCGCACCGAGGTACAGCAAAACATTAAGCGCCTCATGGATATTGCCTGCTATCGAGGATTGCGCCATCGTAAAGGATTGCCATTGCGCGGTCAGCGTACTCAAACCAATGCCCGTACTCGTAAAGGTAAGCGTAAGACGGTAGCCAACAAGAAAAAAGTAACCAAGTAATTGATCCATTTGTGCTGTGGTCCAGCAACTAAGTCAGAACTAACATGGCAAAGGGAAAAAAGATAAAAAAGCGCAATATAAAGGTGGATCCGGAAGGGTTTGTCTATATCCAGGCGACATTTAACAATATAATCATCTCGCTTACCAACAAGCAAGGCCAGGTTATTTCCTGGGCTTCTGCTGGAAAAGCTGGATTTCGGGGTTCGAAAAAAAATACGCCTTACGCCGCTCAGGTTGCCGCTTCTGATGCAGCCCGGGTAGCATACGAAGCCGGGCTCCGCACCGCCGAGGTTTTTGTGAAAGGACCCGGCTCCGGCCGCGAGGCAGCCATCCGGGCGATTGACCAGGCCGGCATCCGGGTGTCGCGCATTAAAGACGTCACTCCAATTCCGCACAATGGTTGCCGTCCGCCAAAACGTCGCCGCGTCTAATTGATCATTAAGTCGGCTAGTAGCCGTAGCATAAAAATCATTCATAACAATGGCTAGATATACGGGTCCCAAGACGAAGAAAGCCCGCGCTTTCGGTGAAGCCATCCACGGATTCGACAAGTACTTCGAGCGCAAAAAATACCCTCCCGGTCAGCACGGTAACAACCGCCGTAGAAAACAGCGTTCTGACTATGCCCTTCAACTGATGGAAAAGCAAAAAGCCAAGTACACTTACGGTGTCTTGGAGCGCCAGTTCCGCAAATTATTCGACATTGCCAACAGTAAGCAAGGCGTTACGGGCGAGCTCCTCCTGCAACTGCTGGAGTCGCGCCTGGATAATGTCGTTTACCGAATGGGTTTGGCCCCGACGCGCCGGGCTGCACGCCAACTGGTGACCCACCGCCACATCATGGTTAATAATATTGTTACGAACGTGCCCTCTGCCATCCTACGCCCGGGCGACAAAGTAGCGGTCAAAGGGCGCTCACACGGCATGATAGCGATCCGGGAAAGCGTCAACGCTAAGTCCGATGCTCGGAAGTTCTCCTGGCTAGAGTTTAGCCCCGACAAATTGGAAGGTACTTTCATTGCTCACCCGGAGCGCGATCAAATACCGGAAAAAATCAACGAACAGCTAATCGTCGAACTGTATTCGAAATAACAATAGCGGCTTCCTTAGAACATCTGCGAACTTCGGGAAGCTACCGCGACATTTTTTTGCCGCAAAGGCTGCATGTACAACGGAATACATGCAGCTTTCACCATTTAAAGTAACCTTTGTATGAGTATCCTCAATTTCCAAAAACCAGACAAGATCGTTATGCAAAAGTCCGACGATTTCGAAGGACTTTTTGAGTTCAAGCCGCTAGAACCGGGGTTTGGCCAGACGATCGGAAACTCGTTGCGCCGGGTGTTGCTGTCCTCCCTCGAAGGACACGCCATTTCTGCGGTACGCATCGCGGGCGTTGAACACGAGTTCGATACTATTCGGGGAGTCGTAGAAGATGTGGTGGAAATTATCCTGAACCTCAAACAGGTACGGTTAAAACAAGTGGTCGGAGACGACGAAATCACCAACGAAAAAATATACCTGACCATCAGCGGTCAGGAAGAGTTCCGGGCGGGTGATATCGCCGAACATACCAATATGTTCAAGGTGATGAACCCCGATCTGCTCCTGTGTACTATGGAGCCCTTCGTCAACCTGGAAATGGAACTTACTGTTACCAAAGGACGCGGATATCACCCGGCTGATGAAAACCTGCCGAAAGATGCACCTATCGGGGTGATCCCGGTAGATGCTATCTATACGCCTATTAAAAACGTGGCCTATCGCGTGGAAAATACCCGGGTAGGACAACGTACCGACTACGAAAAGCTGAGTATTGAGGTGAAGACAGACGGTACGATCCACCCCGAAGACGCGATCAAAGATGCCTCGCGCATCTTGATCCAACACCTCATGTTGATTACCGATGAGAACATTACCTTTGATGATGCTACCAGTCGCGAAGACGATATCGTAGACGAGCACATCCTGCATATGCGTAAGCTCCTAAAGACTTCTCTGGAAGATCTCGACCTCTCGGTTCGTGCTTACAACTGTTTGAAAGCCGCCAAGATCAATACCTTGGCCGAACTGGTGCGTTACGATACACACGAGCTGTTGAAATTCCGCAACTTCGGTAAGAAGTCGCTGGTAGAGATCGAAGAGCTCTTGCAAGAAAAGGGCCTAACCTTCGGCATGGATCTCTCAAAATACAAACTTGAAGAAGATTAATCATTAATAAACAGGTGGTCCTTTGCGGGCCTCCTTTCTTGCAATAACTCTCCAGAGTGTTGCGAAGCAAACCAATTCAATCATGAGACACAACAAGGGATTCAACCACCTTAAGCGCAAGTCGGCCCACCGCAAAGCGCTTCTGCGCAACCTGGCGATTGCGCTGATCGAGCACAAACGTATCAATACTACGTTGGCAAAAGCGAAAGCCCTACGCCGTTATATTGAGCCGTTGATCACCAAAGCAAAAACCAATACGACGCACAATCATCGGGTCGTCTTTTCCTACCTACAAAGTAAAGAAGCGATTAAGGAGTTATTCGGACCTATTGCCGAAAAAGTGGGCAACCGCCCAGGTGGGTACGTGCGCATCATCAAGATTGGCTTTCGCCAAAGCGATGGAGCTGAAATGGCGATGATTGAACTGGTCGACTTCAACGAAATTTACTCGGCCGGAAAATCCGAAAACCAGGAGTCTTCTGGCAAAGGCCGTCGGCGTCGTGGCCGTCGTGGAAAAGGCAAAGGCACTCAGACCGAGCAAGCTGCTGCCGCAGGTGCGGCGACCACCGCCACTAGTGCCGGAGAGGAAGAGGAATAAATTTCCACGAAAATTGAAGGTAGAGATCCCCTCTTCGCGTGGATCTCCGCCTTTATTCCATAAATCGGCCCTTACACCTGGAAGTAAGTCCGGTCCGGGAAAACGGCGCTTCCTGGCGAAGTCGCTCCCCTGCAGGGCATTGGTAATAGTCCTACCCTTAATTTCTCGCCTTTTTGACCGAACTCAACAGGAGTACGGTACCGGTGTTTTCGTTTAATCATTTTGACTTTCCGCACTCAGGGGCATTTCTGATATGTCTGGTCGGCCTAAAGGCGTGTCCCTCTTCCATTCTCCAACCTTAGTCTCTATTTCCTTGTCCACTTTCTGCATTTCCTTATATTTGCGAGAATTTATTCGAAGTCGACAAAGGCTACACGTCCATGAGTGATTTGAATTATACCCCAGCCATCTTGCTGCTAGAAGATGGTACCATGTTCACCGGAAAAGCAGCGGGAAAGGTAGGGACGACTACCGGGGAGATATGCTTCAATACTGGCATGACGGGCTATCAAGAAATTTTCACAGACCCTTCTTATTACGGCCAACTGCTGGTATGTACCAATGCCCACATCGGTAACTATGGAGCCCGAAAGATTGAAGTAGAGTCGGATAACATTAAAATAGCGGGTCTGATTTGTAAAAACTTTACGAATCCTTATTCCCGTAACTTGGCCGACTCCTCCATCCAGAAATACCTGGAGGCAGAGAAACTGGTTGCCATTTACGACCTCGATACTCGAGCCCTCGTTCGCCACATTCGGAACAAGGGCGCCATGAACGGGATCATTTCCAGCGAGACGACCGACATCGATATGCTGCGGGCGCAATTGGCAGAGGTGCCCTCTATGGATGGCTTAGAGCTGGCTTCCCGGGTGAGTACTGCGGAGCCATACACTTTTGGCAACCCGGATGCCGCCTTGCGGGTAGCGGCTATCGACTACGGCATTAAGGGTAATATCCTGCGCTGCCTGTCGGATCGCGGTTGCTACGTGCAGGTTTTTCCTGCCAAAACGGACATCAAAACTATGCAAGCCTTTGAACCGGACGGGTATTTTCTATCGAATGGTCCGGGTGATCCGGCAGCCATGGATTATGCAGTGCAGACTTCGAAAGCCATTCTCGAGTTGAATACCCCCCTCTTCGGAATTTGTCTGGGGCATCAATTGCTAGCACTCGCTGTCGATATTCCTACGTATAAGATGCACCATGGGCACCGTGGGATCAATCATCCGGTCAGAAATGTGATCACCGGCAAGTGCGAGATCACGTCCCAAAACCACGGCTTCGGGGTCAGTCCCGAAGCGATTCGCGACAATGCCGACAAAGTCGATATCACCCATGTCAACCTTAATGACGACACCATCGAAGGCATCCGGGTAAAAGGTAAGCCCGCTTTTTCGGTGCAATATCATCCCGAAGCTTCACCCGGCCCCCACGATGCGCGCTATCTGTTCGATGAATTCATAAAATTAATGCAGAATTAATATTTGCCCCACGGGCCTGTCCGGGGGCTTTTCTAATTTTCCTGCCACTACAAACAAAAAACACCTTAACTATGAGTTCAATCCTTGATGTTCGTGCCCGCGAAATTCTCGATTCCCGTGGTAACCCGACGGTAGAAGTTGAAGTCCTTACCGAAGACGGGTTCATCGGCCGGGCAGCGGTGCCGTCGGGCGCCTCTACTGGAAAATACGAGGCGGTTGAGCTCCGTGACGGCGACGACGACCGCTTCTTAGGTAAAGGGGTGCTGGATGCCTGCCGCAACGTCAACGATAATATCAACGAAGAACTTACTGGTGTATCCGTTTTCGAACAGATTTATATCGATCAGGTGATGCGCGAGATGGACGGCACACCGAATAAAAGTAAGCTGGGTGCCAACGCCATTTTGGGCGTGTCTCTAGCAGTTGCCAAAGCCGCTGCTGCAGCCTCGGGCCAGCCCCTATATCGCTATCTGGGCGGGGTAAACGCCCACGTGTTACCGGTTCCGATGATGAATATCCTTAACGGGGGGTCGCACGCCGACAACAGCATTGATTTTCAAGAATTTATGGTAATGCCGCTGGGAGCTGATACTTTCTCCGAGGCCTTGCGTATGGGAGCTGAGATTTTTCACAACCTCAAGAAGGTGTTGAAAAAGGGTGGTTATTCTACTAATGTTGGCGACGAAGGCGGCTTTGCGCCTAACTTGAAGTCCAATCAAGCGGCCATCGAGACAGTACTGCAAGCCATCGAAGCAGCTGGCTATAAGCCGGGCGATGAAGTGATGATCGCCATGGATGCGGCGGCTTCTGAGTTTTACCTGGAAGATGAAAAGGTCTATCACTTTCATAAATCATCGGGCGACAAGCTCACTTCCTCTGAAATGGTGAGTTATTGGAAGGAATGGACTGAAAAATACCCGATCTTTTCCCTGGAAGATAGCTTGCACGAAGACGACTGGGACGCCTGGAAGAATCTGACTGACGCCATCGGTGAAAAGGTACAGTTGGTAGGCGATGATTTATTCGTAACCAACACGGAACGCCTGAGCAAGGGGATTGATATGGGTGCCGGCAACTCAATTTTAATCAAGGTGAATCAGATTGGCAGCCTTTCCGAGACGATTGACGCCGTCAACCTGGCTACACGTCACGCTTTTACGTCAGTCATCAGCCACCGGTCCGGAGAAACGGAAGACGTCACCATTGCCGATCTTGCCGTAGCGCTGAATACCGGTCAGATCAAGACGGGCAGCCTGTCGCGTTCGGACAGGGTTGCCAAGTACAATCAACTGCTGCGCATTGAGGAGGAATTGATGGAAGCAGCCGTCTACCCCGGTAAAGCACTGCTCGGGAAGTAAGCGGGCTTGCGAGAATTGTCTTAACTTAGGCGGTAAACAACCACCAACATTTATGGCCGCTCGCAACAATCCCCTTCAGACGCTCTTGCAGTCTATTCCCAAACCACTGCGCAACAAATATATCCTGGCACTTCTCTTCTTCGTAGGGTGGATGATCTTTTTCGACAAACACGATGTCTTCACCCAGTGGGACCTCAGCCGCACCGTCGATAACCTCGAAGAGGAAAAGGCTTTTTACGAAGAAAAAATCAAAGAAGCCGAGTTGGATAGGCTCATGCTGGAGACGAATCAGGAAGAGTTTGCGCGGGAAAAATACTATATGAAAAAACCCGGCGAGGAGGTATACATCATCGTCGAAGAAGAATAACCGACTTTAGCGAAAAATTTAACACCTATGTCAGTTCTCGTCAGTAAGGACTCCAGAATTATCGTACAAGGATTCACCGGTAAGGAAGGTACCTTCCACGCCGGTCAAATGATCGAATATGGTACGCAGGTCGTGGGCGGCGTTACCCCTGGTAAAGGTGGTACGCAGCATCTCGACCGCCCGGTCTTTAATACCGTAGCCGAGGCCGTTAATGGCGAAGGCGCTGATACCTCCGTCATCTTTGTGCCGCCTCCTTTTGCGGCCGATGCCATTATGGAGGCCGCCGATTCGGGCATTAAGGTGATCATCTGTATTACTGAAGGTATTCCAGTGCAGGATATGGTTAAGGTCAAAGCCTACCTTGAAGATCGCAACAGCCGGTTGATCGGGCCAAACTGTCCCGGAGTAATTACGCCGGATGAAGCGAAATGCGGCATCATGCCGGGCTTTATCCATAACAAAGGAACGGTAGGTATCGTAAGTCGTTCGGGTACCCTTACCTACGAGGCGGTCGATCAGGTGACCAAAGCCGGGTTGGGGCAGTCCACTTGTATCGGTATCGGCGGGGATCCAATTGTGGGTACGACCACCAAAGAAGCCGTCGAACTGCTCATGAACGATCCGGAAACCGAGGGCATCATTATGATCGGAGAAATTGGTGGCGGCATGGAAGCCGAAGCTGCTCAATACGTAAAAGAACACGGTACCAAGCCAGTAGTCGGCTTCATCGCGGGGCAGACGGCGCCCAAAGGGCGTAAAATGGGGCATGCGGGCGCAATCATAGGCGGCAAAGACGATACGGCAGAAGCCAAGATGAAAATTATGGCCGACTGCGGTATCCACGTCGTGCAGTCGCCTGCTACTATCGGCGCTACCATAGCGAAAGTAATAAAATAAAGTGCGAACGATTGGCCGTCCGGAGTAGGATTGTCTAGGCTGCCGGTTTTATCCTGTCGAAAGCAGCAAGATAAGCGTAATGATCAGGATAGCTATCAAGGCGATGGTGAAATAGAGGCGGTTATTGTTGCGGGCAGTATCCAACAGGAGTTGTACGGCATCATTCCATTCTAGCCCGCCCCCGCGGGGTTCGTAAATCATGAAAAAATACTTGCGGTCATCCAATGCGCCGTGGTTATGTCCCTGTTTGCTCAGGATAAAGAAATCCTTACTCAGAAAGGCCAATTCAAACAGTTCGGCTTCTCCGCCGTGCTCGATCATGAACTTGTTGGCGCGTTCCAGATAGCGCCACATGCCGTTGGTAACGTCACCATCTAATGACATCAGGTACTCTCCACCTTCGTTAAAAAAATGAAGCAAATCCTGATGAAACGCCGTGTCATCGCGGATTTCCCGCCAAGGTTTGTCCAGAAAAAAAGAATCTTCGACCAGATCCTCACTCCATTGGCGAATATTGGGAATGATGGCATCGAGGTACTCGTCCAGCGACTCCTGCTCGGGGATTTCCGGCTCGCTGAAGGTGCGGGTCACGCGTTCGAGAAGCTTGTCGCCCAGCGCCATGTTTTGAAAGATTTAGCAATATCGATTTGGATATCCCCGTAATTTAAGATTTGTAGCACATTTTTGCGCTAATTCACTCGACCTGAAACCGCTTTTTTGGGCTTTTTTTCCGATCCGAAGGTTAGCTCGACCATTCTTTCCGCTTGCGAAAGTACTTCGGATGGACAACCAGCAGACCAAAGGATTCACAATCCTCTTTGGTGGTTTTGGCGTGGTGTGCGCCGTGCGCGCGCAGGATGGCTCTCGAGTAGGGACTATCTAACTGCTTAAACCAGGAAAACCGGCGGTGGATGTAAACATCGTGGATGAGGAAGTAAATCAATCCATAGATGGAGATGCCGATACCCACAAAGAGTAGCCAAAAGTACCCCGGGACGGACAACCCTACTACGTAGGCGAAGGCACTGGGAATCGCAAAGATTAAGAAGAAGAGGTCGTTTTTTTCAAAAAAACCGTGCTTGTGGTGGTGCGGACGATGATGATCTTCATGTAATACCCATAGTACACCGTGCATAAGGTGTTTATGCGCAAACCAGGCCACAAACTCCATAACGATGAAAGTGAGAACGGTGATTCCGAAATAAACGAAAAACATACCGGCCATTTTTTAGAAGTTTCCCAAGATTAGGAAAAAACCAAATTGCAAAAATAACAAGACCAAAGCCACTTTGTTGTCAGAGCGCGGCAACAGCTGATAGAACAAAGTCATGATCACAAAGGCAACAACCATCCAGGTCAAATAGTTAGCGGCAGGGATTGTTTCGGATGACCAACTCCAGAAACCGTATTTAATGGCTACCGGTTCGATCAAAAAATCGAGGAGAACCATGAGTAGGGCCCCTATGGTCGCTTTCATGATCCACGATCGCCGTGGAAAAAATTGCTGTACCGCATTGCCAATGCAATAGGTAAGCATCAGCCAATTGGCCCCTATGATCAAAGGGGTAGACCAGACTTTAGGGCCCAATACGTCGCTATAAGCGTACGATCCAAAGGGTTGTCCGGTATTCACACCAATGACCTCGATCCCCAATCCAATGGTGTAGGCCAACAGTACGAAAAGCCAGAAATTCCGGTTTTTAGGGTAGTGTAAAGCCAGGACCACAAAAACAGAGAAGAGCAAATTGATGGGGGTGAGGTAGATGAACGATTCGTTGACGTTGCGCAGGATCCCCAAAATCCCTACCGTATAGACAATGATAAGCGCCGCTGCACCGGCAACATCCCATGGGAGGTGAAACATCGGTAGGAAGATGCCTTCGTGATTGATGGCAAAATTGGGCATTTGGCGTCTTTGATGCATAGTAAGCCTGTTAAGTTTGTGGTAGTTTCGCCCGGGTGTAGGGTACAGGCGCCGGAGCTGAAGTGATGGCTTTAGAGGGTCGCCCATGAATCAGCTCATCTACAATTTTGGCCGAGGATAAAGCTAATGGAATGCCGCCGCCCGGATGAACACTACCGCCACAAAAATACAGATGATCAAATCTACGGCTTTTATTGGCATGTCTTAAAAAGGCAGCCATGCGATTGTTAGAGCTGGTGCCATATAGTGCCCCCAGGTGGGAACCGGTTTTGGATTGTATTGTCCGGGGTTCCAGAGTTGCTTCGCAGGCAATAAGTGGCTCTACTGGGGTTTCTAACATCCGGGAAAGCTTGTCGATGGTGAGTTGCCGTACTTGTGGAATGATGGCATCCCAATCCTGGCCATCGTCAAAAGGCGCGTTGATCATTACAAACCAGTTCTCACCGCCAGCCGGAGCATCCTCCGGGCTGTAGCGTTGCGAAATATTGACGTAAACCGTCGGGTCATCGACGATGCTGCCGCTCTCCAGTGCATCAAATTCGGTGCGGTAATTGTCGCTGAAAAAGATATTGTGTAGATCCAGTTGCTCAAAGGTGCGCTCAATACCCCAATAAAAAATCAGCGCAGAAGTCGATTTTTGCTGGCGTAGAATGCGCTGAGGTGCTGGATGCTCGGCTAATAAGCGCTGATAGGTGAAGAAAACGTCCATATTGCTGATAACCCGGTCGTAGGCAATTTTTTCTCTCGCGACCTGCAGGCCGGTGGCTTTTCGCCTATCGATCAGGATGCGCTCGACGGGCGTCTCGAAATGAAATCGTGCTCCCTGGCGCTCGGCCAGTTGATGGATAGCCTGAGTGATGGCATACATGCCGCCCTCAGGGTAAAAAGCACCGATCTGATGCTCAAAGTGGGGAATGATGCTCAATAATCCGGGCGCCTTATAAGGGTTGGAACCGTTGTAGGTCGCAAAGCGATTAAATAGCTGTACCAGCTTAGGGTGCTGCAGCCGACGCTCGTGGACCTGGTGCATCGACTGCAGCAGATCCAATTGGTGTAAGTGTAGCATTGCCCGGCCTACTTCAGCTTGCCACCAGGTGCGCACCTGGTTGAGGGGTTTTTCCAAAAAAGTGCGGCCTGTGAGCTCGTATTTGCGCGCACTATCCGAAAGGGCGTCGGCCAGTCGGCCCGAATCTACGCCTAATTTATCTTGTACTTCACGGCCGAAATGCGCCGGGTCTGCATGAGCGGATAGCGATGTGCCATCTTCCCAAAAATAATTGCAGACCACCGGCAAGCGGTAATACCGAAAGTGATCTGCCGGGTTTTCCCCTGCAATGCGGAATAATTCATCTACATACTGGGGCATCGTAAACAAGGACGGTCCCGCATCAAACCGGTAACCGCGTAATTCAAATTGCGATAACTTCCCCCCCGGATAGGCGTTCGCTTCGTACACATCAACTTCATGGCCTTGTGCAGCCAGGCGAACAGCAACGCCAAGGCCGGCTACGCCTGCTCCGACAATTCCTATTTTCAAAATGCGCTGAATTTGTTGGTAAAATAGTGGTAAGTTAACAATTCCGTTGAGCAATGGTTTGCAGCCTGACAGCTGGCCGGCCCGACCGGATGCTTGTCCTATTAAAAGATGGATACCATTTTACGGCGGGGGTACAAATCCTTCTGCCGGGTGCGCGCAGTTTACCTAGCATATTTCTTTTCAAGCCAATCCGGTTGTTGGGGCTAGGCACGGCACGCCCACCAGCCCTTAAACAGCTGGGATGCCCAAGTAAAAAGTAGTTCCTGCCCCCTCGCAGGTATCGAACCAGATATCCCCACCCATCTGTTCCATGGTGAGTTTCGAAATAGCCAGCCCCATTCCCATGCCGGTCGACTTGGTGGTGAAGTTGGGAGCGAAAATCTTTTGCCGGATCTTTTCGGGTATGCCGCTTCCATTGTCGGTAACCCGGAGTTGTACTGTTTGGTCTTTTTTGACCAAGTCGATTTCGATTCGCCCCAGACATGCTGCCGGGATCGCCTGACGAGCATTTTTTATCAGATTTCCCAAAATGCGTCCTAATTGCTCGCGGTCTGCCCGAACCTCAACCGGTCCGGCAGGCAGTGACAGCTGCCAGTCGATCATTGGATGAGCCTTCCCTTCGGAAAACAGCCGGACCGTATTCTCTACCAAAGGAATCAGGTCGAAGGTGCGGACATCGGTTTGGGGCAGTTGCCCGAAGCGGGCAAATTCTGATGCGATCCGCGACAGACTGTCGATCTGTTCGATCAGGGTAACAGCAACGCTTTCCATTAGCTGGGGTAGCCGATCGGGACGGTGGCGTTGAGTCTGTTGCAGGTATTGCAGGCTCAACTTCATGGGCGTAAGTGGGTTTTTAATCTCGTGTGCGACTTGTTTGGCCATCTCGCGCCAGGCGAACTCCCGCTCCGATTGCCGCATAGCCTGTGTACTGATAGCCAGTTTTTTGATCATGCGGTTGTAAGCCGCTACCAACTGCCCGATCTCGTCGGGAGCCTCCCAGTCGAGGGGCTCGTTGGCTTCCAACTTCAACTGTTGTAAACGTTCGCTCAACTGTACCAATGGGTCCGTTAAGGTATTGGAGATGTAAATACCTAGTACGGCAGCAATGACCAGGAAAAATATATAAGCGGTCAGCAAACGGTCCAGGAGTGCGTATAAGCCGGTACCACCGGCCATTCCACCGACGCCAAGCTCCGGCTCCTGACTGATGATCTTGACAGTGATAAGGGCTAAGATAAAGTAGGCGATCAATACGAGACTTATGGTGGCCAACTGTATCCGGTCGCGCAGGCTTGGGCTGCCAAAGCCTGGAAAAGAAAGGTTCTCCGGGACTGGTCCGCCCAGTTGGCGCCAGCCTACCAGCAGTAGAAAACTCATCAAAAAGCTCAGGAAGAAGAATGAAAAAACCGATAGGAATGTCGGCCAACTGGATGCGGCAACGACTTCGCTTAGGTAGCCGGTTTGCGACTGTTCGGCCAAGGTGAGGTACGTTAAATACGCCCCCAATCCCGCAAAAAAACTACACCAGACCAGAACCCAGGTCATGCTGCTGATGGGCGTTTCCAGAAAGAGGTCAAATACCAATAAAAACACCAACCCAACGCAAGCCCAGGCGAGTAGTGGAATGTGCAGCATAAAACCAAGCGGTGCAATCAAGAGCACGGAGATCAACATCGCGGCCAAGCGTTGGTGAAGATCTACGGGTGTGCGCTGAGCATAGCGGTGAATGCGGTAAGCAAGTACAAAAAAAATGAGGGCATCCAGGAGCCAAAGAAAAGGCAAAATGGGATGGCAGCGGCCCTGCAAAATGTCCTGTACGGTTGGCAGCCCCAAATCGATCTGGTAAAATAATCCTATAAGCAAACCCAATAGGCCTAAGCTCAACAGATGACTGCCTACCCATACTAACCAGGGCCGGCGAATCGGCAGTCGTCGGTCCAACGGTTGGGAAGGGTCTACACTGATAAAGCAAAGACAACACAAAGAAAGTAAAAAGAGGCAGTGGGGCCGTACTGACCATTTCCCCGCCATAGCAACCGGAGTATTCCAGGCTGCTGCGGTTAAGGCTGGTGGAGCGGGAGCGTATTCGCAAAACAACACCCCTAAACATATAAGCCCGCCTAGCCAATATAACCGGCGGCGGACTGGCGAAGTTCGGATAGCGGGTAGTAGAAACGTGAGCCATCCAGTGGCCCAGGCTAGGCTGAACAATACGACGGCCCAAAGTCCCGGCAGTCCCCAAGCCAGCCGGTGTATTAGGTAGGCCCCGGTCAACAGCAGGCCCACCGGGATAAGCCCCCAAATTTGCTGTTGTTGCGTCATAGCCTTTGAGTTTACGGCACTCAGCAATGAGGGTTCCCCGGTTTTGGACCTTTTTTCTTATTCCTGGTGTTATTCTGATAAAACGCTTAATTTAAGGTGGGTCTGGATAATATCCTTTGGGCTGCAAATTACCCTTTCGTCGCCGGAGGTCGTTCTAAAAAGCGTCGCGTTTCATCTGGCACTAAACTATTTGATTTTTGTTCGCCAAAAATATTTTTCAGCCCCCCAGCTACTTTGGAAGAATTGCGCTGCAGGCTGCTCTATCGCTCTTGCACAATGGTGCAAGTGAGGAAAGTCCGGACAACGTAGGGCGCCACACCATCTAACAGATGGGCTCCGCCCCGGCGGAGACAGAAAGTGTCACAGAAACGATACCGCCCCTTGGGGTAAGGGTGAAATCGTGCGGTAAGAGCGCACGCATCGTCCTGGCAACAGGCGATGGGATAAACCTTGTGGGTTGAAATGCCATGTACACTGCGATACTCTGCAAAGAGTGCTGGCTTGCCCGGCCCGTTGGTACAGTCGCAGGGGGTAGGCAGATAGATCCGGTCGGTGACGGCCGGGCCAGATAAATGATAGAGGTCCCATTGCGGGATAACAGAATCCGGCTTACGGGCCTGCAGCGGTTTTTTGGTCGGACAATATTAGGCTTGGTTCAAACAGAATACGTAGGAACAGCAAATGTCCTAAACTCCTACGCATCCTGCCTTAAACCAGGTCTATGTTTCTGGATTGCCAAAATCAAATAAGAGCGAGAAGCGCAACGTATTGTCCAGCGGGTTGCGCTGATTCGTCGTAGGTACCAGGTAAGAGAAGTTCAAGCCAAAAATGTTGTACTTCAGACCCAGCCCTACGGTAAAGAACTTACGGTTACCTTTTTGGGCATGCTCAGTAAAGTAACCGGCGCGTACGGCAAACTGCTCGTCATACCAATACTCCACTCCAAAGGAGAACATCAATTCGCGCAACTCCTCCTGAAAACCTTCCGGGGCATCACTGAAGGAGTTGAAAATACCGCTGATGGAGGATTGCTCGCGGTAATCCGGAATGTCGTTATTATCCTCGTCGCAGTTTTCGCCCTGGCAGGGTGTCGGAACCATGAGTTTGTTGATGTCAGTAGCGAAGGTCAACTTGTTATACTGGTCGAAATCAATCGTCCAGGCTGCGCCGATACCGAGATTGGCGGGTAAGAAGTCCCGGTTAGCGGAGTTGGTATAGGTGATTTTCGATCCGATATTGGTCATTGCCAGGCCGACCATAATATCGGATTCGGCATTGTTCAGGTTGATAGGAGCCTGGTAAGTGAAGGTGATATCCGCCGCTCCGGCAATACCGGCTTCGATGGTCTCGCCGGCGGTGATCTGACCGGCCGCCAGGTTGGAGAATATGAATTTACCACTCAAAGAAGCAGCGAATCGCTCCGACAGTTTACGGGCATAAGCAACGTTGACCTCGAACTCATTGGGCCGTCCTTCTCCCAGCGGTACGCCGTCTTCACTGGTAAATGGAATTTCTCCTAGCGAAAAGTACCGCAATCCCCAGCCGATGGCTTGCAAATCATCGAATTTATAGTAGCCCGATAAGTAAGCCAGGTAAACATCGTTCAGTCCCAGCGAACGAAGCCAGGGAGTGTACGAGGCGGCCATTTCGAAGTTGCTCTCGGAAAATACCAGTTTGGAAGGGTTAAAATGCATGGCGTTTGGGTCGGGCGAAAGGCCGATCCCTACATCACCCATAGCGCCCGAGCGAGCATCGGCGACAATGCGCAGAAAAGGTACCGCACTGGTGACAGCGTTCGTACATGGAGTTCCGTCGAGGTTGTAGAAATTCCCATCTTCTCCCTGAAAGCACTGCGCAGCGACGGGAACCGCCGAGATCAATTGTGCTAGGAGGATAAAAGCAATAAAGCGTAATGCGTTCTTCATGAGATGAATCGTTTACCCAAAAGTTGAATAATAGGCTTTGCCTTCTTTTTTAGCTTATTGAAATCTAAATGATCAGGAGCAAAATTCTTGCCAACTAATACCATTACGTAAATTTCATTAACTTATTTTAACAGTACTAACTTTTCAAATTCACTTTCGCCGGAAAGATTCGCACCGGCCATTCCGGCGGTACGTACCCGCACTTTATACAGATAAACGCCCCTGGCCAGGGGGTCGCCGAAATCATCGCGCCCGTCCCATTCGATGCAGTCATCTTGCCGAATCGCGCCATCCGAAAACATGGTGGTCTCGATGGTTTTGACCAGCCGGCCGGAGATGGTGAAAATCTGGATCAATATGTCCAACTCCTGGTTGGCCATATTGTGGTCGAATTGGAAGCAGGTGCGGTCGGTAAAGGGATTGGGATAGTTCAGTACATGCTCTAGCGCGATCGCTCCGCTGGGAGCCACTACGAACTCCGTGTATCCCTCGGAGGAATTATTGGCTACGTCCCAGGCCTTTACCCTGATATTGTGCAGCCCCTCTTCCAACTCGTTTAGCGGAAAGCGAGCCTCGCCGGTCGTAAAATCGTCGAGCTCGGCTTCAAAAAATTCATTGAGTAAAATCGAGTTTTGGGTGTCGTCGTCGATGATGGCTTCCAGGTCGTGACCGATGCTATTGCCAACGACATTGATGCCGTTTTCGTCTTGAAGTTGTACTAGCAAGGTAGGATTGGCATCGGTAACGCCACCGAAGACAAAATCAGGGGTGTTCATGAAAACGCCGACCTCCGGTCCGCGCTGGTCGTCGACCACATCCGACTCCGATCCACCAATGATCAGTTGCTCGGTGGACCCGCTGGCGTCAACGAGCTGCTGGCCGTTGCTGGCGTAATAGCTGATCTTGCCGTTGCCAAAGGCGTAGTTGATATCTTTGGGGACGACAAAGGTAAAGGAAAAATCACCGCCGGTGACGCTGGCCCGGCCCCGGAAAATGACATTTTTCTGGAGCTCGTAGTCCCGGACAAAACTATTGGCATCCTGACCGAGCGTTTGGTTGACGGTTACTTTGTCAAATACGGATGGGAAAAGGGTGCCGTTAAAATCGTTGAGCTTTTGTCCCTCCCGGTTGGCAACGTAGCCCTCGACCGTTACGCGTTTCAAGGCACCCAGGGTATCTAAGGTGCTATCGACAGGGCGGTCGTTGATTTTCGTGGTTACCACTTGGTATTCCGGTATGGCCAGCCGCAAGGCCGGATCGCCGATTAGTGCGAACTTGCGTTTGTTTCTTGTGCCGCCAATCCGGTTTTTTCCGACCCGCATCGCTTCCCCCAATCGGCGCACCTGGCCGTTTTCTCGTTCGAAGATGGCCACCAGGGTGCTCTCGGTAAGATCGGCATTTTGAGCGGCAAATACGGCCCGGGTGGTGGTGAGAAGGGCGACGCCGCCGCCACGGGGGTTGAGTAAGACCTCCTCTCCGGCCGTAACGAAGGCTGCATTATCAAAAGCCGTAAAGGAGCAGGTTGCCGTCATAAACAGCGTAAGGGCATCGTAGTTGCGCCAGCTGGTAATGTCAGAAATGTTGAGTACACGCTCTTGGCCCAAGCCCTCCTCCCCGCCGTGGCCAAGATAGGTCGTAATCAGCTGACCTTTAAAAATGGCCCGGTTAAGGGCTTCGGTTGCCTCGGGGTAGCGGGTACCCCCCGGCGTGGACACCTGCGGAAATGCATCGAAATAGATCTTGTCCTGGTTGAACTCCGGGTGTCGGTCACCAATTAATTCAGCAATGTTGTCCGTATCCCGGATATGGATGTTGCCGTCTTCATCGTCGGCAAAGAACAACAGCCGGTTGCGCCAGTCCGAAAACGTCGGCGGTGCGGTTTCGTAATGGATTATCTTGTCGACCACCACCCGTGCTTCTTCGGGCGTTTTAACAGGTAGCCGGCCGATGGCGATGTTGAGTAATCCATCAAGAGGAGCATCGGGGTCGGTCGTTTCTAACAGGGCAAAGTAGTCGTCAGAAGGTGATGCATCTATTGGTTCTTGGCTTTCCCGAGTCTGGTAGGTAACAATAAAATTGGCGCCCAGCCCGTAAACATCTTGATTGTCGAAGGAACCGTCACCGAAAAGGAGCAAATAGTTAAATTGAGGATTGCGCAGGTAAAGCATGCGCGCAAAATTTCTGATAGCTGTAGGATCTTGCCGACCCGAAGAGAACTCGTGGTAAACCTGATCTATTGTAGCCGCTTGTACCCGCAGTCCGCTGTGGCTGCGGCGGTGCTCGGCCAGGCGTAAGGCTTCGGCCTCAAAGTCGGGGTGGTAAATGATGACCATTTCCTCTTCGCTTAACGCGTGCAGGTTCTGATTGGCGATGGGTCCAATAGCTTCTACAGGGGTATTTAAGTTTTGCGGTCGGAAAGCTACGAAAGTGCGCAGTGTCCGACTTTCGGCCCCAAAGATGAGCTCACTACCGCTCCGCGTTGTGTTTTGCCGGCGGGCGCCCTGTGGATCGGTGATGTCCCAAACCTGCACCTGATCGTCTACGCCGTCAATTTGGTAAGTCGTAGCGTTGAAGTTTACCGAGCGCACATCGCGAAAAGTGGTCTGGTTGCCATAAAGGCGCAACTGCCTACGGACGTTTACTTCCAGAAAGTCGAGCCACCCTTCACTACCGTCGTTGCCCCCTCCAGGGCGGGGATAATCAACGATCATGCTGATGTTCTCCGATTCGATCATTACGGCCTCGTTAATCAAGGCGGGATTGTAGTAATTGGATTGTAATAAAGTGGTGCCGCCACCGCTGAGTGGCACTCCGTTGGCGCGGTTGCTCACCACTTGTACACCATTCACGTCGACGTTAAAACGCGATTGCTGGTTGGCGCGCAGGGCCATGCGAACCCTTACGCGTACTGGCTCGCTATTGATCCTTCCGGGGAAGGAAAATACGTTGGGGTACTCTTTGGTGCGATCGTTTCGGAATAATTCTCCAAACCACTCTTGTCCGGAGCCGGTAGCACCGGCAGCCGGATCTGATTCGTGCAGGATATTGGTGGTATTCTCTTCAAAGCGCGCAAAGTCATCGAACTGTTCGGTGGTGTAATCGGTTGCAGACAGGCTGGCTTGCTCGCTTATCCGGCGGCCGTTTCCCGGACTCACCTGGAGAAAGTAAAAATTCTGCCGCTCGTAAATATTGGTTACCCGTCGGTAGGCTTGCTCGTCGGGCGCATACACCCATTGGTCGGGCCCTTGGGCGTAGAACAATAAATAGTCGCCCGGATCGAAGGAGCCGTCTTCTTCCCCAACGATCTGAATGGCATTTTCAGCCAGGTCGTCGATGCGGGGGGCGTCGATATTGACTGGCAGCATGCCACCACCGTAGCCGAAAACCTTGATTTGGCGAGGATCCACATTATTGAGATTCATGCCCAGCTCGCCGTTCAGAAAATCATACGACAGGCGAACCATGCCGCTTTGAGAAACCGCAATTTTATAATTGGTTCCCCGGCCCAGGACAGAGGTGTTGACGTATTCGTTGTTGCGCAGTTTGACTGGCGAGGGGCGGGGTTCCAGGCGAACCCGCAAGCGGTAGTTCACCAGGCGGCGGTAGCGGCTGCCCTCCTTTACTATCGGGATGAAACGGATATTGGCGGTATATCGATTGCGGTGGCGGTATAGCTTAGTAGTAAATTGCAGGTTATTGGCCAGCAGGGTGTCGCCCGGCAGTGCCTGGCGTTGAAAGTCTTCGTATTCCGCCTCCACAACTTCAACGTAGATCCTGCCGTGAGAAGGTAACGCTAACTGCTCATTTAAAGCAGGTAGCCAGGGATGCTCGCTTTCGTGTACACAGGAGCGGCAGGTCCAGCGTTCCCACTTCTGATCGGCCCAGTCCAGGAGCTGAGGCTTTTCTGGCCACGCTACCTCACCCTCGATGAAAAAGGTGGAATTGGCGTACGCCGGACTGAAATAGATTACGAGGATCAGGCACCTAATAAAATTCTTCATAATTTAGAACGTTTGGAAGGGGAGGTCGTCCGCTACCCTGAGGAACGCACCACCCTTGGAACGCTGCGGAGAATGCTGTATTGTTAAATGAAATGACCGAAGACGACAAATGTACGTTTACAAACATACTGCAATTTATGAGGCCAGAGATGTTATCTGGCGACAAATTCACCGACTCCGCATCGCCGGTTGGCTGCTGTTTTGTTGTGCCGGCGGCTTGGCTGCGCAAGACCCGGTTTTCAGTCAGTTCTATGCTGCGCCCCTTCATCTTAACCCGGCTTTCGCAGGTACTACCTATGCGCCCCGCATTACGCTTAACTACCGGAATCAATGGCCTTCCTGGCCGAATGCTTACCAGACCTATGCTGCTGCTTACGAGCAATCTATCGAGGGGCTCAATAGTGGTGTCGGCTTTATGCTCATGGCCGATGATGCCGGTGACGGCGTTTATAACACCACGCGCTTTCACGCGGTATACGCCTACCATTTACAATTCCAGTCCAACTTCAATATTCGCTTCGGAATAGAAGCCGGTGCCATCCAGTCGCGCGTCGACTGGGATCAACTGGTCTTCGGGGACCAACTGGACGAACTTGGCAATGACCCCGGGTTCACCCAGGAACAGCGGCCCGATAACCTCAACCGTACGGCCTTCGATGTCGCAGCTGGTATCCTCGTCCATACCGATCAATTCTACGGGGGCGTTTCAGTCAAGCACCTCAATCGTCCCAGTGAAAGTTTTCTGGAGCTCAACGAAAATACCTTTGCCGGATTACCCTTTCGAATCACGGTGCACGGCGGAGCGGAATTTAATCTGCCCATAGGCAATATAAGAAATGGGCCGGCGTTTATATCACCGAACTTGTTATACATCAAACAAGGCACATTCGGGCAGCTGAATGCAGGTGCTTACGCGGGAGCAGGAAATTTCTTTGGCGGTCTGTGGTATCGCTACGCCGATGAAAACCCCGATGCGGTAATTGGCTTGGTAGGAGTCCGGTACAATATTTTTCGGATCGGCTACAGTTACGATGTAACGATCTCTCAGTTGTCACTGGCCGAAACAGGTGGGACCCACGAGGTGAGCCTCACGATCAATTTCGACAACAGTCGATCGGTACAGGCTAAACGACGCTCCTCCCGCTATAATGATTGCTTCAAGATGTTTAATTGATGAAGCGTTCAATCGTCGCTTTCGCTCGCAATACTTTAGGCTTGCTCAAAAATGGAAAAGCAGGGGCAGCACGTACTTGGGACTACCAGGGCCGGATCCTTGCACTGCGTTTTTCCGGATGGAATTTTAGCAACACAAACTTGTTGGTCATTATCAAAAACGTTGAAGGAATAATGAAGAATTTGCTAAAGCTCGGCGCCTACCTCGTCGGAATGGCTATTGTACTGAGCTCCTGTGGGAGTAAAGAGCGCTCCTCTACCACCGGGTGGGTCTATAACGACCAGAAATGGGGAGGATTTGAAAAGAAAGACTACGAAGGGCAAATTACCGGCCCCAACCTGGTCCTGATCGAGGGCGGTACCTTCACCATGGGCATTACCGGTGATGATGTCACCTACGACTGGAATAACCTACCCCGTCGTGTGACGGTTTCTTCTTTCTATATGGATGAAACGGAGGTATCGAATATCGATTACCGGGAGTACCTGTACTGGGTGAACCGCGTTTTTGCCGAGTCGTATCCCGAAGTAGTGGCCGATGCTCTGCCCGATACCCTGGTATGGCTGGAGGAGTTGGCCTACAACGAACCATTCGTAGAAACGTATTTCCGCCACCCTTCTTACAATAACTATCCCGTAGTAGGGGTGAGCTGGCGCCAGGCTACCGAATACTGCCGCTGGCGTACCGACCGGGTAAACGAAATGTTGCTGATCGAACGCGGTATCCTTAACACCAACCCCGACCAAAAGGACGAAGACAACTTTAATACTGATGCCTATCTGCTAGGACAGTACGAGGGCGATGTGCGCAAAAACCTGAAAGACCTGCGTACGGGGGGCGAGCGTCCGGTGCGTTTTGAAGATGGTATCCTGTTGCCTTCCTATCGTCTGCCTACCGAAGCGGAATGGGAGTATGCCGCTCTTGCCCTCAAAGGGCTACAAGCTTCCGAGCAGGATGAACTGATCACCGACCGCCGTCTGTATCCATGGGATGGACAGACCGTTCGCTACCAGAAGCGCGACAAATATCAAGGACGCATTTTGGCTAACTTCAAGCGCGGCGATGGGGATTATATGGGGATTGCCGGCAACCTCAATGATAATGCCCACATCACAGCACCCGTGCGGTCTTTCATGCCAAACGACTTCGGGTTATATAATATGGCGGGAAATGTTAATGAGTGGTGCTTCGATCTTTATCGCCCGCTGACTTCTATGACCCTGCAAGACAACCAAAACCACGACCTGAACCCGGTAAGAGGGAACCGGTTCGAGAAGCTGGAACTGGACCAGGACGGCCGGCCTGTAGAAAAGGATAGCCTCGGTCGCCTGCGTTACACCTACTTCGAAGACGACGAAGTGTCTACTCGTCCCAACTTCAAAAAGAGTGACGTTGCCAACTATCTCGACGGAGATAAGGAGTCCGGCGCCTACTACGATTACGGTAAGCACACCCTGATCTCAGATCGCGCCCGTGTTTATAAAGGCGGGTCATGGGCCGACCGCGCATTCTGGCTCTCGCCCGGCACGCGCCGCTTCATGGATGAGGACAAAAGTAGCCGGACTGTTGGATTCCGCTGCGCCATGACCAGAACCGGTGGGGCTTCCAGTAACGAAGTTACCGGAGGCAATCAATTTGATTCCGGTAAACGGAAGCGAAACAAGCGTCGCTACTAAACGGACCAATACGCATTGCGCTTAATTTTCTGCTAAAAAGTCTTCGCCGGACCGGATTGGACCTGCGAAGACTTTTTATTTTAGGCCAATGCTAAATGTAGGACCTCATGATGACTACCGAGCACCTTTACCAATTATTTCTTCAACATCCTTCGGTCACGACCGATACGCGTAAGCTCCAGCCCGGCGCCTTGTTCTTCGCTCTGAAAGGAGCCAATTTCGATGGCAACCAGTTTGCCGAAAAGGCCTTACAACAGGGTGCTGCCTATGCGATTGTCGACGATGCTGCCCTGGCCGGCAAAAGTGACCGTTTAGTGCTGGTCAATGATGTATTAAAAGCATTGCAGGATCTGGCGCGCCATCACCGCCGGCAGTTCGACATCCCGGTTATTTGCATCACCGGCAGTAACGGCAAAACCACTACCAAAGAGCTGATGCATCAAGTAATGAGCACGGCTTACCCTACCCATTGTACCCAAGGGAATTTTAATAATCACATCGGCGTGCCGCTTACCCTGCTGGCTTTGAGGTACGCCCATGAGGTGGCCATTATCGAAATGGGAGCTAACCACCAAGGAGAAATCGATGCCCTTTCAAGGATTGCCGAGCCAACCCACGGACTCATCACTAATATCGGTAAAGCTCACCTCGAAGGTTTTGGTGGAATAGAAGGTGTCAAAAAAGGTAAATCGGAACTCTACCGCTTCCTGGCAGAAACGAACGGCATTGCAATGATTAATTCTAATGAGCCTTTCCTGCCGGACTTAGCGGCCCCCGTAAAAAAGAAAGTCTTTTATTGCCAATCTGGGGAGCTAGACCCTAATTCTGCTCCTTTTGAAATCCGTTTGGTCGGCGAACAGCCTACCGTTCGGGTCGGGTTTTTAAATAACCGCGGGCAATATATGGAAGCGACTTCTCAACTCACTGGGTTTTATAATTTCCGCAATATCATGACCGCTATTGCAGTGGGACGTTACTTCAAGGTGCCCGGCGAAAAAATTAAGCTGGCCATTGAATCCTACCGGGCGGAAAATAACCGCTCACAATTGGTAAAATGGCGTGGCAATGATGTCATTCTGGATGCCTACAATGCCAATCCGACTTCGGTCGCAGTTGCATTGGCCAGCCTGAAAGGCCAACAACATCCAGCTAAAGTAGCGATCCTCGGTGATATGTTGGAGCTTGGTGAAGATACGGTCGTAGAGCATCGCCGTATAGTGGAGGAAGCCCTGGGCGCGGGATTGGAGGCGCTCGTTTTAGTAGGGGCACATTATCAGGCCATCGCTGCCGAGCATGGTCTTGCGCATTTTCCCGATGTCTATGCCGCGCGCGAATGGCTGCAGCAGCAAACCTGGAAAGAAAAGCTAGTGCTCATCAAAGGATCCAGGAAAATGCAACTCGAGCGGCTTCTGGAAGCCCAATAGACCCTCAACCGAAGCGCTGTAAGGCGTGAAAAAGTCGCTGCGGCAGTTGGTCCTGGCAAGCGCGCTGATAGTCCTGGTAAGAACACGGAACCAAACGGTGGCGCCGCCATTTCTTTTTTGCTTTTACCGGGATTTGCAACCACCAGCGACCGCTTTTGGTACTCTTCCAGAAAACCAACTGGTCGTTGATAGTTTTCATGTCGACTATATATTCCACTAATCCGTCCATACTTGCCGGGAAGTCGCCTTTGCGCTGCTGAAAGCCTTCGAGTAAATACCAGATCATCTGGGCGAGGAGCGGCCCGCCTGTTGCGGCAGGAATTTCTGCTTCACTGAAAAAACCAGCGCATTTTAGCTTTTCACTCCACCCCCCATACCGGGACAACTGACAAAGCTCTTCGGCGGTGAAGCCGCTGGGGGAGCGAAAGGGTTTACCCGGCAGTTCATTGTCTTTAAGTGCACCCAAGTGCATGATCATGAGGTCAGCATCACGTATGACCGGTTCGGCCTCCGGCAGGTCTTGGCGAGCCTTTCCTAGTCGCAGCAGATCGTGGTGGGTAGCTTCCAGTTGCCTTACAGTTTGTTGGTCGACCAAATGGGTCTGGTATCCGATCTGCCCTAAGTGGAAAAGGCGATTGGCGGTGCTTTCCATTAATACGGCCCGAAGTTCGGCGCTTCGGGGTGCAAGCGGTAGGCGTTCGTCGACGATTACCATACTGATATCCTTTACTGCTTCGTGAAAGGCGTGGTAGAGGGTCAGTACATAGTGTTCTTCTGGGGCGATAAGGACGGGGAAAACGCCGCCCTGGATTAAATCGCGCAGCGCCGGAATAATGAAATCGGGATCGTGCTTCCGAAAGTTACCCAGATCGGCTACTTGGAGACCAACAAACGGAAAGCTCAATTGGTAAAGAGCAGACCTGACTGCTGCGGGCGTTTCCGCTCCGATGCCCATAAGCGCTATTTGTACGCCTTTTAACGCCGGGAACCCCTTTTTTTGGTGCAGCCTGATGTGAGCCCCCACCTGGAACGCGGCATAGGGTTCAGCACTTGTCTTGATCGGTTTAAACCAGTTATCCAGCATGGAGCAGGTAATAATGACCGGGAATAACGGTCTTTTAGGCGTTTCCCGGTCGCGATAGCAAACTTCGTTTTATCTTCGCCGGTAAAGATAACAAGAATGCAAACCCTTCTGGAACGCTACAAATCAAAAGAACCCGAAATTGTCTTCGAATGGAACGATACGGAGACAAGCGCTCGCGGCTGGATCGTCATCAACTCCCTGCGCAACGGGGCGGCGGGCGGTGGAACGCGGATGCGACCGGGGCTCACACGCGAGGAGGTGACTTCATTGGCAAAAGTCATGGAAGTGAAATTTTCGGTTTGTGGACCAGCAATCGGTGGCGCTAAATCGGGCATCGATTTCGATCCGGCAGACCCGCGTCGTGATGCCGTACTGCGGCGTTGGTACCAGGCGGTTTTTCCCTTGCTTAAAAACTACTACGGCACGGGTGGCGACCTCAATGTAGATGAGCTAAAGGATGTCGTACCGATCACCGAAGAGTTGGGCCTGTGGCATCCGCAAGAAGGGATTGTCAATGGCCATTTCCGGTCGGCTTCAGGCGAAAAGGTACGGATCATTGGGCAGTTGCGTCAGGGAATCACCAAAATTGTGGAAGATTCTCGCTACGTGCCCGAAGGCCCTCACAAATATGCCGTCGCCGATATGATTACCGGTTATGGGGTAGCGGAATCTATCCGGCACTATTACCAGCTTTTCCGGAACCGCGACCTGCAAGGCAAAACGGCTATCATCCAGGGGTGGGGCAATGTGGCTTCGGCTACGGCGGCTTATCTGGCTTATCACGGCGTGCGGGTTTTAGGGATTATTGATCGCGACGGCGGTGTGATCGACCAAGACGGGCTGACCCTCGATCAGATTAAACACCTTTTTACCGGAAAAAAGGGAAACCGCTTACACACCGAGCATCAGCTACCCTTTGATGAGGTCAATCGGCAGATTTGGAGCCTGGGCGCCGATATCTTTGTGCCGGGCGCTGCCTCCAAACTCGTAACGCGTCAGCAAATGGAGCAATTGATCGACCGTGGTTTAGAGGTCATGGCCTGCGGGGCTAACGTGCCCTTTGTCGACGATGGCATCTTTTTCGGTGATACGGCCGTTTGGGCCGACCGGCAGGTTAGCCTGATCCCTGACTTTATCGCCAATTGTGGAATGGCGCGCGTTTTTGCTTATCTCATGCAGCCTCAGGTGGAGATTACCGATGAAGCGATCTTTGGTGACGTCTCCCGCGTCATTCGGCTTGCGCTGCAAAAAGTACACCAAGAATTGAATGGGACGGCTCAATTACTGGCTTCGACTGCACTACGAATTTCGCTTGAACAGCTTATGCAGCCTACAACATCCGAAGCTAAACAGACCTGAAATTTTATTGTAAAATGCAATCATTTGGGAGAAAACTTTGGGATCAAAAGGAATAAAGAATACATTTGTGAAATAGACGACTACCTCAACACGTGGGTAAATGTCCTAAGCGTTGTTCCTGACAAACCATGTATATCAGTCGGTTGCAGATCAAAACGAGGAACATCCGCCTCTTTTTAACCCACACCCTAAAAAGGAATCCCGCAATTTTGCATCTCGAGTTGCTGCAACTATCGTTTCGCTGCTTTCGTTTTTTGCAATTAATAGAAATATTATAATCCCTTATGCATAATAAATCTATCCCAATGAGATTCAAAAAACTATACTTGGCAATCTTGTGCTCCATTTGCCTACCCCTTTTTATTTCTGCTCAGGACGAAGCAGATAATGCCGGCAAGAGCAAACCGGCTACCCCCAAGGACATGTGGGAGGTTGGTTTGAACGGAGGTGCGCTCTTCGTGGGTGGCGATATTGACTCCGACATCGGGTACGCAGCGGGGCTGCACGTGCGTAAAGCAACCGACTATTTATTTTCACTCCGATTCGATGGCCTCTACGGCAATGTGACTGGTGCTAACTCCGAGCCGGATGATACCCGCAGCTTTGAGACTACCTGGCTTTCGGGTACCTTCTATGGTGTATTCAATCTAAACGGCTTGCGCTTTGATAAACCCGTGCGCAAAGTTCATGTTTACGCCATGGTTGGCGGTGGTGGCAACTACTACAGCAACGAATTCAAGAATAGTGAAAACGACCGCCAAACCCGCGAACGCGATGCCGAATTTGCACCGCACGCCGGCGTGGGTGCGGGTATTGCCTTCAGGATCAATCCCCGGATCAATATCAGTCTGGAGGGACAGGGTATGTTCCTCTTTGGCGACCGTAATGACTTTGTCGATGCCTTCCGCGTGATCAATTCGGCCGGTGATGTCTTGGTGCATGGCAATGTAGGGGTAAATTTCAATTTGGGGAATCGTAGCAGCCGGTCTGAACCGCTTTACTGGATCAATCCTCTACAAGGTATCCAGGATGATATTGCCGACTTAAAAAACCGGCCTGAGGTGGAGTTGGAAGATAAAGATAAAGACGGAGTCATCGATGCCCTCGATCAGGAAAAGAACACGCCTGCCGGGGCTATCGTCGATACTAAGGGCCGCACACTCGACAGCGACCGAGATGGGGTGCCTGACCACCTTGACCGCGAGCCTTATTACACCCCACGCGAAGGAGAGGAAATCGATGAAAATGGGGTAGTCGTCAATCCGGCCTATGGCCCGGGTGGTGGTGTCACCGAAGAGCGGGTGCGCGAGCTGATCGACGAAGCGCTTAATTCTTACGGTACAGATGGTGTACCGGGCGCCGGCGGTTCCGTAGGAGAGTGGTTTTTACCCATGATCCACTTCAATACCGATAGCTATACCGTAAAATATTCCGATTACGGAAACCTGGCTAGTATCGGGAGGTTGCTCAAATCCAATCCGAACCTGCGGTTGGTGGTATCTGGCTTTACCGATAGCTCTGGACCCGAGACGTATAACAAACAATTGTCTTATCTGCGCGCCGAAGCGGTCATTCAGCACCTGGTAAATAATCACGGCATTAGTCGTGGTCGGTTGGTACTGCAATACAAAGGACAGGATGAGTCCTTGGTACCCTTGACCAGTAGTTACATGAACCGTCGTGTAGAATTTCGCGTGGCGGAGCCTGGCGATTATGACATGGATCCGCCCAGTAGTAGCAATGACGGCGGCTATTAATTTTTTGCGTTTAAAAAGAAAGCCCCGCGATCGGCCGATCGCGGGGCTTTTTATGTAAAGCAATAATTGTCTAATTAGATATTCTTGCGGCTATTCAACGATTATTGCTTCTAGTAACCCGGATTTTGCACCAGGTTCGGATTCGCGTCCAGTTCCTGTTGTGGAATCGGATAACGCAGGAAATTGTCGTCGAAAGCTGTGCCTCTGACGTCTCTTTGTAGGCGCATTAGATCGTGATAGCGGTTTCCTTCGTAGCAAAGTTCTACTTGGCGTTCCAGAATAATCGCTTCATTAAGCTCATCAGCGCTTGCAAAGTCCCCTATGGTATAAGAAACGAGTTCTGCTCCGTTTTCTGCGGGTGCGCCGTTGGCGTCGACTACTCGCAGTGCGCGCGTGCGAACCTGGTTAAGCAGATCTACGCTTTCTTGATTTACACCATTCACCCGGGAGAGGGCCTCGGCCCGCATCAACAGAAACTTAGCCAGACGGTGTACAGGGGCATCGTCTGAGTTGTTACCCGGATCTTCGTACTTTTCAATATTTACGGTATCGTTGATAGTCAGTTGCGTTACGCGAAGGTCGTTAACGGTCAGACCGGCGTTGTCGATAGCTGCTTGCTGTTCATCCGGCACAATAGACCGGTAAGCAGCACGCTGAGCAGCCGAGATGATAAGGTCGCCGCCACGTCCGTTTATGTTCATGAAAGCCGGTAGTGAACCGTTTACGCCCGGGTTGTCTTGTTCCGTATGAATTACGGAGAAGATTTCTTCGGTCGATCCCTCATTGATGAAGAACGTAATGGGTTCAGCAGGAAGTTCGTAAGGGCCATTGTTTACCAACTCGTCGGTTAAGCTGATAACGGTTTCATAGTCACGCTGTTGAAAAGCAATTTCTGCCCGGTAAGCAATGGCTGCAAAACGATTCGCTCGTCCGCGTGCAATATTATCGGGGAGAAGGTTAATCGCTTCATCCATATCGGCAATGGCTTGGTCATAAACTTCTTCTACAGTATTCCGAGTAGGGAATGTTACATCTCCAAAACTCTGGACTGCTTCAGTAAGAACCGGGATGCCAGGGTCAGAGCTGGAATTTGGACCGTAAGGCAGCGCAAAGAAACGGACAGCTTCGAAGAGTGCCGCTCCCCGGAGAAAAAGAGCTTCCCCCCGATACTGGTCACGCAGTGCTTGTGTAAGCTCGGGATCGTCAATCAAGTCTATATTTTCAAGAATAATGTTGGCGGCATTGGTGATCTCGTAAGTGTCATCCCATGTGCCTAGTGCCTCAACATTCTGAGGCGTCATCATAAAGTTAAAGATATTCTGAAAACTAGTAAATGATCCTTGCCATAGACCTTCCTCACTCCAGAGGCTAGGCACCATGATGTGGTTGCAGCCAAAGCCATCTGATTGTTGTAAGAAGTTGTAAGCCCCGATAGTCGCCGTTTCCAGATCTTCGGCGGTGTTGAAAGCATCATCAGAGGGAAGAGCATCCGCCGGTTGCGGTTCCTCCAAGAAGTCCTCACATCCTAAGAACGATAGTAAACCGATCAATAGGAAGATATTTTTAATTGATTTCATAGCATTCATTGTTTGGAAATTTAAATAAAGTGTTTGGGTAGATTAAAAGTTCAGATTTGCTCCAAAAGTAAACACCTTATTTTGTGGACGACTAAAGAAAATGTCTCCTGAAATTTCAGCGTCGTTATCATTACCATTGGCTTCAGGGTCTAACCCTTCAAAGTCCGTAAAAGTAGCCAGGTTTTGACCGGAGAAGAACAACTGCAGGTTCATATTACTCGGACCAATATTGCGGAAATTGTACCCGAACTGGACGTTTTTCAGGCGGATGAAGTCTGCATCAGACAGCCAGCGGCCAGACTCTTGGTTGCCATTACCTTGGAAAAGGCGGGCTTCGGGAATATCGGTATCCGTATTTTCCGGTGTCCAGGCATCAAGGGCCGTTCGATCTTGATTCCACAAGCTTGCGAAATTACCCCGGTAAAACTCTTGCTCCGCTAAATAGAGTTGGTGCCCTTGGGCGAACTGAAAAAAGGCTGAGGCGAAGAAGTTTTTGTAAGAAAGATCGGTTGTAAAACCGCCCTGAAAATCGGGAATCGGATTGCCCAAAATGCGACGTGCAGAGGAAGGCGTTTGGTTGACGATCGTCTCTCCGTCCGGTCCTTCAAACAGGGCATCACCTGTAGCAGGATCTACACCGGCGTAGGGTACCAAGAACCAGGAGCCTACCGTTTCACCCACACGGTGGATTGCTTCGCTGGAAGGTGAGATGTCATCATCTTCACCGTCGCCGTTGTTATCGATCAATTGGCGAATTTCGTTGTCGAGCGTAGCCCCGGTGAATCCAATATTCCATTTAAATTCACCGTCTAATACCTGATAATCAAGTTGGAATTCGAAGCCCATGTTTCGAATCTCACCGGCGTTCTGCAGGATCGTATTATCAAAAATACCAATCGTTCGGGGTAGGGGAACCGACAACAAGAGATCTTTGGTGTCCTTGATGAAGTAACCTACTTCACCGCGTAGACGACTGTTCAGTAATGCGAACTCCAAACCGAAGTCCAAGGTCTGGGCGCGTTCCCAAGTAAGATCGTTATTAGCGAGCTGGCTGAAAACGAAACCTGGAATGAAGTTATAATCTTGTCCAAATTCGATCAGGCCGCGTGAAGCAAAGTTTCCAAACTGCGCATTACCTACTTCTCCCCAGCTGGCACGTAACTTTAGGAAGTTAAACGGGCTACCAACCATAAAAGGTTCTTCAGAGACAATCCAGCCTGCAGAAACGGCCGGGAAAACACCAAAGCGCTCGTTGGCGCCAAAACGGGAAGACCCTTCGTATACCAAAGTACCGCTCAGTAAGTATCGGTCTTTAAACCGGTAATCCGCTTTTCCGATGGTACGGACGAAACGAGCCTCAGTAAGAAAGCCGCCGCCGCCCGTAATATTTGCTGCGGCATCTAGTACCTGCAGACGATCGTCGGCGAAAGTGTTACCGAAAACACTAAAACCGCTTGTACGATCGGATTGTAGCTCGAAAGATGCTAACAGGTCGAGGGCATGGTCACCAGAGGTGAAACCATAATTCGCTAATGTTTTCCACTGCCAGTTAAGTACTTGTGTATTCAGAGCGTCTGCCGCTCCGCTTACTGCAAAACCATCTGTGGTTCCGGAACCTTGTTTGATGGCATCTTCAATCTGCAGATACTGGGTAGCGAATTCCGTGGTGAGTGATAGTTCAGGCAAGAAATTATACTGAACATAGGGCTTAGCCAGCACTTGGGTGGTGGTCGTCGTAATATCCTGACCTACAATATTACCCAGGGGCGTACCGGCGAAGGCTGCCTGCCCGTTGCTCGTAGTGACAAAACCATCGACCACATCACCATTTTCATCGAACGGTTCGAGGTTAGGAAAAGCAAGAATGGCGTAAGTTTGAGGGGAAGCCACGTTGTTGTCTTCGTTCTGGCGGTCATTTTCCGTACGGGTTGGGTTCAGGTTGATACCTACTTTCAACTTGTCGGAAATCTGGGTCTCTAAGTTTGCGCGAAAACTATAGCGCTGAAGGCGGGTTGATTTAACGGTACCTTCCTGATTGCGGTAGCTCGCGTTGATATAGTACTTAAGGTCGCTGGTACCACCTTGTACACCTGCGCGCATATCGTGGATGACGGCCTGGTCACGGTAAACCTGATCCAACCATTGCGCATCGGGCTCGCTGGCCGGATCATCATAAAACAGACCCGATTCAGGGGTGAAACCACGATTTTCAGCTGCTTGATTCCACAGTTGTGCATATTCTGGGCCGCTGAGCAGGTCGAGTTGCTCAGTAGGTTCTGCAAAACCAATACTGTAGCCAATGTCTACTTTCGGCTTTTGGTTGTAGCTTCCAGATTTCGTAGTGACTACGATAACGCCATTGGCACCGCGCGCACCATAGACAGCTGCAGCAGCGGCGTCTTTCAATACATCGATGGAAGCAATATCATTTTGATTGATATTGACCAATGGGTTTGTACCCGGACCGCCAAGCGGTGCGCCACTCTCTTGACTAGAATTAATGATTTGCCCATCAATGACATAGAGCGGTTGGTTACTCGCATTGATGGAACCTACCCCCCGGACACGTACGGTTTGTTGCGAACCCAATGTACCCGCACTACCTGTAACGTTCACACCTGCTAGTCGGCCCTGGATGGCCTGTTCAAAGTTTTGTACGTTAACGTTTTCGAATGCACGGGTGTCAACCGAAGAAACACTGGACGTCAAATTTCGCTTCGATTCCTCGCCGTAACCAGTTACGATCACTTCATCAATCGTTACGCCTGATTGAAGGGTAACGTTGACAATATTGGAAGCTCCTAGTTCGATACTTTGGGTTTCATAACCGGTATAAGAAACCGTAATAGCTTCGGTACCTTCTGGAACCGTTAAAGAAAAGCTGCCGTCAATTTCTGTAATGGCACCAGAAGAAGTGCCTTGAGCGACTACAGTCGCTCCAATCAGTGGCTCTCCTCCCTCATCCGTTATTGTACCTTGGATAGTTCGTTGAGCCATTGCGGTCGCCAAGCCGGCAAAGACCAGCAACAGCACTAGTGAGAGTCTTTTCATCGTTAATCCGTTTTTAATGAAAAATCATAAGTTTTTCCCATAATCCAATAAAGTCCGGAAAGTTAGGGTTCATCAGGGATTTAGAGAAGTTTATTCCGTGGTTTTTGTGTCTTTTTCCGAACAATTTCAAAACACATATGCCATAGCGCTACCGAAAATAAATCCCCCCTAAACCTAAATTCTATTTTATTATTTCACAGCTTATCTAAGTACCAAAGGACTTTTCTTTGGATGGTGCCCTTCTGCTTATTCCTCTTTTCAAGAGGATCATGGCTAAACCCTCTCTTTCCGCTGCGTGTTAGGGAGGTATTGTGTTTTCTTAATTGGCCTTTACTTGCATGACCATACCTGATCGAACCGATTCGCCGATTCAAGCTCAAGCCCAGGCTGTTATCCCGACCCATTGGGGCAATTTCACCATGATAGCCTTCAGTATCGACGAGGCAGACTGGATGCCCCACCTGGCCCTAGTGCACGAAAAAGTTAATGCGGAAGATCCGGTCCTGGTGCGTATCCACTCGGAATGTATCACCGGCGATTTATTTGGATCAAAGCGATGCGACTGCGGCGAACAACTGGCTGTAGCCATGGCGCTATGCGCACGCCAAGGGGGCGTAGTGCTTTACCTTCGCCAGGAAGGTCGCGGCATTGGGATCATCAATAAACTTAAAGCATACAATCTGCAGGACCTGGGGTTAAATACCATCGATGCTAACGTTCATCTCGGCCTCGAAGTCGACGGGCGGGATTATGCTATTGCCATCGATATGCTCGAAGCACTCAGTATCAAAGAAGTGCGCTTACTGACCAATAACCCGGAAAAAATCGATGCCTTTGAGCGGTCGCCCATAAAACTGGTAGAGCGCCTGCCGCTCATTATCGATCCGAAAGAGGAGAACCTTGAATATTTGAAGACCAAGCAGAACGATATGGGCCATCTTTTTGACCTGTAAGAAAGTGCGTAGCGGGTGCAAATACCTTTGATGATGGGCTATTCACAACCGTCCCTGATGGAATCGAAGAAATAATTAGAAGTTTGGATATCTACACCTTAAGCACAGAGCAACCAGGAATATAGATCCTCGACCCGGACGTGGTAAGTGTTAAAAATGCAAGGCTCGGTACCCAAAAACGGTCCGCTCTCTACCCTTGGCCTAATATCCGTCACTAAATTCAATACTTCATGCGCCACCTACTCTTTTTCTTTTTTTTTCTTCCCATTACAACCCACTCTCAAATGCTAGACCGGCACCGCTGGGAAGAACGCGTCATTTTGCTTTTCGCTCCCGAGGCTGATTACCCTAATTTACTGGCTCAACTCGATACCCTGGCCCGGGAAGAAGCCGGTATGCGCGAGCGCCACCTGGTCACCTATCAAGTTTTGCCGGCCGGCGGCAAACAACCCAGTGGCAAGGCACTTGAGGCCGATGATGCCCGGAGCTTGCGCCGAAGATTTCGCATTAATGCCGAAGACTTTGTTTTCCTGCTGATCGGGAAGGACGGCGGCAGCAAATTGCGCGAATCCAACGCAACCGTTTCCCTGGAGCGCCTCTTCGGGCTAATCGATCAGATGCCGATGCGCCGGGCCGAGATGCAAAGGCAAGACAACAAACAGTAGAAGACAGCTCAACCCAACCTGAAGAGGGCTTTTAGTGGGAAGCTCGCCAGTCGGGAATACGATCGAGCAGTTCCTGAGCCTGGCTGTAATTTTCGAAAATATAGGTGTGGGCCAATGGAATCCCGTGGAGGATTTCCAGCGTGCGCCGCCGTCGCTTGCTGTGGTTGACATCGCGAATGAGGACGCCTTTTATTTGGTGGGGGTACCGATCGACGATCTTGGCGTACAGCAAAGGATCCTTCTCGCCGCTGTCGCCCACTAGGATGAAGGGCAAACGAGGATAGGTGGCAATGATCTTTTCAATCGTATGGTATTTGTGCCCGTGGAAAGGCACTGGCCGTCCTTTACGTTCCTCACCAATGTTACGGAGCATAATGGGACCTTCCGGCAGATTGCTGCGCTGGATAAATTCCAGGAGCATATCGAAAATATTCCAGGGGCTGTTAGAAACATAAAAAACTGGATTGGGTGCCGGTGAGTTTCCTCCCTGCTGGAAGTACTGAAAGAAATCTCCAACACCGTCGAAAGCGGTGCGCGTGGCAGCATTCTTGAAAAAGGTATTGTAAATCACCCGGTATTTGAAGAGGGAGGTCACCCCGGTGTGGATGATAGTGTCGTCGATATCGGAGATCATGCCACAACGTGCTTTTGGCGGCGGACGTAAGATGCGCGACTGGGCCGGTTGCGCATACTGCTGGAGTGGCGTTGATAAGAGCTCTACTTCGGCGGGCATCCAGATCGAACCATTAAGGGGGATGCGGTCGGGAAGTTGCGTCTCTAGTAAAAAATAGCCCTCCCGGTCGGTGGTGAGTTCAAATTCGTGTCGAGCGATGCGAACCGCAATACGAGCGTTGACAATTTCATCACTGCCGAACCTTTTGTAGTTGTTGATGAGGTTTTGCCAGCGCGAGTTTTTATCGGGATCGTAGCGAATGTTCTTATCCATTAGCACCCGGCCGCGCAACTGTACCCACTCCTGGGTGCCAAAGCCCAAATAGGGGAAGATTTTGATAGGTGCCTCGCGTTGCCGGCCCGTCAGGTAGCGCCAGGTTTGCTGCCCCCAGTCGTACCAATCGTCAATCGTTTTGATTAATCGATGAACCAGCTGATCTCCGCGCCCCATTTTTTATTGGAAAAATAAGCAAAAGTTAGTCTCTGGGGAAAAGTTTGGACCGGCTGGGACAAACCAGCCAGTATGTAAAAAAGGGATAGCTTTATTTGTAGCAATTGACTAACCGAAAAATTCTGCCTTATGAAAAAAGCTTGGTTTATGCTGGCTTTCCTTGTCTTAGCCGATCTGCCGCTAACAGCTCAGGATGATGATTCTCTCTACGCACCGGAGGTAGCGACTATCGATAAGCTGGTCGCTGCCTTGTACGATGTTATTTCCGGACCTGCCGGTGAAGCGCGCGACTGGGACCGTATGCGCTACCTCTTTGCGCCGCATGCACGCCTAAGTGCTGTATACCGTTCCGGTGAAGGAAACGTCAATTATGTGACCTTGACTGTCGATGAATACATTGAGCGCAATGGTGGCTATTTTGAAAAAAATGGATTTTACGAAAAAGAGCTATTCCGCGTGACCCAGGAATACGACAACCTATTCCATCTGATGAGCACATATCTTACCCTCGAACGTCCGGAAGGGCCGGTTACGCGCCGCGGTATCAACAGTATCCAGGTGGCTCGTTACGACGGGCGTTTCTGGATTGTGAGCATATTTTGGAATCCCGAAACCCCCGAACATCCGATTCCGGAAGCCTATACCCCGGAGCGCTAAGCCAAGGAATACGGAGCGCACTTAGAGCCGAATGATAATACCGTTCACCAGGAAGCGGTCACGGAGCAGGTCGACGTACCGTTGGGCGCGCGTACGCTCCTGAAATTGGGCAATGACGATCCGGTAAACGGGCAAGCCGTTGTCGTCGAAATCTTCGAGTAGAAAAAGGTGGCTGACTTTTTGCTCTTGTAGTCCGACGATCTGTCGTTCGGCATTGCCTCGATCGCGGTAGGCCCCGATCTGGATGGCATAGCCGCCGATGCCTTTCCGGAGGACGCGGATCTCATTAGGGTCGCCCTCAAAAAGGGGAATGGGCAGATCATCGTATGCGTCATTACGGTAAGAATTTGGTGTCCCGCGCGCAGTGAATGCAGTAGGATCGGGTTGCGGATTGGTGTCGGAATAGCCTATCGGCGTCACGCGCACCTGCACTTTACCATCCAAAACCAGGTCGATTTTATGGGCGGCAATTAAGGAAAGGTCGACCACGTAGCCTTTTTTGAAAGGACCGCGATCATTCACGCGCACCACCACTGACTGTTGATTGTCCAGGCGGGTTACCCGGAGTAGCGTGCCGAAAGGGTAGGTGGGGTGCGCACAAGTATATTCCCGGCGATCATACATTTCTCCGCTAGCAGTTTCCTCTTCATGTAGGCTAGCGGAGTAATAGGCTGCATACCCGGTTTCGCTCGTTTGCTGCTGCGCGCTCATGGTTCCGGTAATGCATAGGAGTATACCCATTGCCATCGACGTACGCAGTACATTTTTATTTTTCCGGTTAATTATAAGCGGTTTTATTGTTTTTTGAAATAATGAAAACCGTTTTAGATGGCTTCCCGCCTTTTGCGATTATCGGCTCCCACCGGGTAAGCTTGCAGAATGGCCAGACGCATGTTATAGTCTGACAACCCGATATTTGTGCATGCTGACTTGCTCTTTTTTCAGCTAGTTGCGTTGAGAAGCCTCGCCGTAGCTCAGGCTATTCCTACGTTTCTTGCCTTGCTAGCCAAAAAAATAGCGGCGTCCTATTTTCACAGATCCTGAGTTGTCAGACTATATGTTCAGCTACCGGCTAAAGATCTTTCCGAGACTTAAACCGCCGAATCGAAGAGGGCGTCGACAAAAGCGCGTTTGTTGAAGATCTGTAACTGGTCGATTCCCTCACCGACGCCAATATATTTAATGGGGATCTTGAACTGGTCAGAGATGCCGATGGCGACTCCACCTTTCGCAGTGCCATCCAGTTTGGTAAGGGCCAGTGCACTCACCTCGGTGGCCGTAGTAAAATGTTTGGCTTGCTCGATAGCATTTTGTCCGGTCGTGGCGTCGAGCACCAACAAGACCTCATGGGGTGCACCTTCCAGCTTTTTACCAATGGAGCGTTTGATCTTACTCAACTCCTGCATCAGGTTGATTTTGGTGTGGAGGCGGCCGGCCGTATCGACAATGGCTACATCGCAGTTGTTTTTCATTGCATAATCGACCGTTTCAAAGGCGACGGCAGCCGGGTCGGTGTGCATGCCTTTGTTGTAGAAGTCACAGCCCACCCGTTCTGACCAGATTTTGAGTTGATCGACTGCGGCGGCGCGGAAGGTGTCTCCGGCGCCGAGCACGACTTTTAGGCCTTGCTGCTGGTACTGATGGGCCAATTTCCCGATAGTCGTTGTTTTTCCGACACCGTTTACGCCCACCACCATTATGACGACCGGGCGCTGGGTAGTCGGTAGGTCAAAGGCCTCCAGGTCAGAAGTGTTGTTTTCGGCCAGGATCTGGACGATTTCGTCGCGCAGGATTTCATTGAGCTCACTGGTGTTGACGTATTTATCTCGGGCGACGCGTTCTTCAATCCGGTCGATGATTTTGACGGTAGTGTCTAGGCTCACGTCGGAAGAGATGAGGGTCTCTTCCAGGGCGTCTAAGACTTCGACGTCGACCGTGGATTTCCCCGCGACCGCCTTAGTAAGTTTGGAAAAAAAGTTGGAGCGCGTTTTCTCCAACCCCTGGTCGAGTTCTTCTTTCTTCTCTTTATTGAAAAATTTTCCAAAAACACTCATATGCTAAGCAGGTTAAAGGGGTTCAAAGGTCAAAGCAGAAAATTAGTAAAACCCTGACAAAACAAAAGGGCTTTTCTGCCAGCAGAAAAGCCCTTTTGCGCAGGATTTGCGGCGCATATCCTTATTTGAATTGCGTCAAGTAATCCTTGGTTTTATCCTTGTGGATCATTTGCGTCTTGTAGGTATACTTGCCGGTCTTCGGATCTTTTACGCTTACAATCACTTTAACGTGATCGCGCCCTGAACCGACGTTGGCGGCACGCTGGGCAACCCGGGCGTTCTTAGATACTTTTTTAGCCATGATATTCGGTTTTCTTTGTCGTAAGTATTTATTGTAATAAAGTTAAGCGGTATGCGTCATCTGCGCAAGTCCCTTACTTAATCTCCCGGTGTACAGTCATTTTTTTCAAGATCGGATTGTACTTTTTCAGCTCCAACCGATCTGGGGTGTTTTTCCGGTTTTTCTGCGTAACGTAGCGCGAAGTACCGGGCATTCCCGATTTCTTGTGCTCCGTGCATTCCAGAATGATCTGAATGCGGTTACCTTTACTCTTCTTAGCCATAACGAAACTAATTTATACAAGCCCTAAACCTACGGACTTACAAATCAATACCTATATCCATTCCTTTCTGCTGGCACTTTTTCAAGTACTCGTAAATGCCCAGCTTATTGATCGAACGCAACGCCGAGGTCGATACTTTCAGCGTTATCCACTCGTCTTTCTCCGGAATGTAGAAGCGCTTTTTCTGCAAATTCGGTAGGAAGCGACGCTTCGTCTTGTGGTTCGAGTGCGAAACAGAGTGTCCGGAAATTGGACGCTTACCAGTTAATTGACACACCTTGGACATAATCCTCTGAAATTTAAAAATTCAAGACCGCACAAACAGGGAAGCGATCTTGAACTGATTTTTGGTGGTGACTCCGCCAGGATTCGAACCTGGAACCTCCTGATCCGTAGTCAGGTGCTCTATCCAGTTAAGCTACGGAGCCTCAAAACCATTCATTGAATGCGGATGCAAAGATAATTCTTTTCTCGTTAAAATGAAACCCTCTTTGCAGAATTCAATAAGATTTAAGGGGTTCGGTCTATTTCCTTTTTTTCGGCATATGTTTTGGTCTCCCGGTGCTTTCGCCTAATTTATGCCTGATTTCAAAACACAAAATAAGTTATGACGTACCAGCCCGTAGCCGTGATCGCCCTTTTAATCCTGTTCATTAGCGCTTGTCAACCCGAACAGGCCGAGCCCGGAGCGAAGGCCCGGAATGAAAGACTCAATATTGTGTTCATCATGGCTGATGACCACGCCTACCAGGCCATCAGTGCTTATGACGACCGCTTAATCGAAACGCCCAATATCGACCGCCTGGCCAGGGAGGGGATGTTGTTCACCAACGCCTGTGTAACCAACTCTATCTGCGCCCCTTCTCGGGCAACCATTCTCACCGGAAAGCACGCTCACCTGCACGGTAAGATCGACAATGACATGGTCTTCGATACGACTAATATCACCTTTCCTCAGCTTTTCCAGCAGGCCGGCTACCAAACGGCCATGTACGGTAAGTTGCACTTTGGCAATAACCCCAAAGGCGTCGATGATTTTACGATTCTGCCCGGGCAAGGCTGGTACATCAACCCCGACTTTGTGACCCCGACCGGCGACACCCTGATCGAGGGGCACGTTACGGAAGTGATTACCGACCTGACCCTGGATTGGCTCGCCAATAAGCGAGATCAGGATACGCCTTTTCTGCTCATGTATTTGCATAAAGCCCCTCACCGGCCATGGTGGCCGACGCCGGAAAAATTCTCCGAGTTTACCAAAAGGTCCTTTCCGGAGCCCGAAACGCTTTTTGATGACTACAGCAACCGCGGAACTGCTGCCAAAACGGCCGAAATGAATCTACTCGATCACATGATGTATAATCACGATTCCAAGATCTATCCCGAAATCATCGAGGAAATGGGCGGCGTGAAGCCCAAAGTGGAAGAATATAAAAACGGGTTTTACCAGCCCTACGACCGGGCAACCGATGCACAAAAAGCCCAATACAAACCTACCCTGGACGCTATCAATAATTTTTTCCGCGAGAATTGGTCATCCATGGCAGAAGCGGAAAAAATGCGGTGGAAATATCAGCGCTACATGCAAGACTACCTGGCTTGTGTAGCTGAACTTGACGAGCAGGTAGGGCGGGTACTCAATTATCTCGATGCCAACGGCTTGACCGAGCACACCATGGTCGTATATACTTCTGACCAGGGGTTTTACCTGGGCGAGCACGGCTGGTTCGATAAACGCTTTATCTACGACGAGTCCTTCAAGACGCCCTTGCTGGTGCGCTGGCCCGGCGTAGTCGCCCCCAGTAGCCGCAGCACCGAAATGGTGCAAAACCTGGATTTCGCTCCTACGCTACTGGAATCCGCCGGCATAGCCATTCCACAGGACATGCAGGGTGAAAGTCTCTTGCCTTTGCTGCAAGGCGATGCGCAAAGCTGGGACCGGGAAGCCGTTTATTACCACTATTACGAATACCCTTCAGTCCACATGGTCAAGCGCCATTACGGTATTGTAACCCAGGACTATAAATTGGCCCATTTCTATTATGACGTAGATGAATGGGAGCTTTACGATCGCAAGAATGATCCGCTCGAGTTGAATAACGTCTACGACGACCCGGCTTACGCTGATGTGGTCAAACGACTGAAAGGGGAACTGGCCGACCTGCGTACTCACTACGGCGACTCCGAAGAATTGGATCAGTATTATATTCGGTTGCGGGAAGAAAAACGATTGCAGAATTAGACAGATCAAACCTCGATTTGCCCTAACCTGCAGAAATGCTTTATTTTGCCTTTCTAACGGCCCCGTAGTTCAAGGGATAGAATAGGCGTTTCCTAAACGCTAGATCCAGGTTCGAGTCCTGGCGGGGCCACTCGCTTTAGTTGCCTCCAATGACCAATCGGGCCGATTGAACGTCTTTCCCTTTTCGCAAACTGATCATGTAAATGCCCGGCGGTAAAGCCGGCAGATCGACATCGATGATTTTCTCGCTAAAGCGGGGTGGAGCAATGGAAGTCTGGTATACAACCTGGCCTAGCATATTGGTAATGAACAAGTCGTAGGGACCAAAGTCGGGCGTCTCGTAGCGGATTTGCACACGGGTAGTAGCGGGGTTGGGGTTCATTTCCAGTAGCTTTAACTCTCCGGTCGAACCATTGCAGGTTTCCTGAATGATCTCCATGGCGCGGAATGTGTTGAGCTGCCCACCCGTTACCGTATACGGCTCCAGCTCCGGATTGACCAGCACACCCGTTAGTATTGCGTCGCGAATTTTTTCGGCGGTCTGCTGAGGATTACTGAGCGCATCGATGCTGATCGAAGCGCATGGGAGGCCGTACAAGAGGGCGATACTTCCGGCCAGGTGAGGGGCAGCGGCGGAATTATCGCCAAAACTGCCGTAGCGATTATTGGACTTGGTTGTCCAGGAATCGTCGCCGGGTGCTCCCATATCGATCGATTCCCGGCCGAAGGCCGAATCACTAGCTTTGCGTTGGCTCTGGGTAAGATTGAGAACGGTCAGCAAGAAGGCGCTGGGACAGCTGGTCGGCATATCCCCTTCCATATCTACATCGTAAGGGCGGTTATCGGTAGCACCTACCGAGAGTACGCCCACCTCACCCAAGGCATCGTACTGAGCGCCCCAGGTTGGAAACTCTTCGCAGAAGGTGCGCGAGATGCCCAGTGAAGCATTCGTCACTACCACAAAAGCGCCTTGTTGGCCGCCCGAAGCATTGTAGCGGGCGCGTTGCTCACGGGCATATTCGTAGGCTTCGATGATCTCCGAAACGCGTTGGACCGTCAAGGGCATAATTTTGACGCGCCAGTTGATGCCGCTTCCGCCCCGTCCGTTATCACCCGAGGCACCCAGCAGGCCGATGACTGAGGTGCCGTGATTGACCGGCGGGTGATCGGGCGATTGGCTAATGAAATTCCAGCCCCGGATATCGTCGATGTAACCGTTATTGTCATTGTCGCGCCCGTCATTGGGCACTTCGTCCAGGTTGCGCCAGATGTTATCGCGCAGATCTTCATGCTCAAGGTCGAAGCCGTCGTCCAGGACAGCGATAACAATGGTGTCGCCCTGGTCGGTCAGCCCCCCAGTGGTCCACTCCCATACCCGGTCGACACCAATGGCCTCGATGCCCCATTGAAGTGGCAGGTCGGGATCATTGGGTAAGCTACGCTTTTCCAGATAGTAATCCGGGCGGATATCAATAATGGTTGGATGTTTACGGATGGCAGCAAGTTGCTCATCGTTGACGTTGTCCAGCACCATCGATACTAAACCCTGGTCGTTGTGGGTTAGGGTGCGCCACTTCGACCCGGCAAACACGTTCCGGAGCGCACTTTTTTCGAGTGGACTGCGAAGGGTGACAATGTAGGAGCCCTCCACAGGGCCCGGGGATTGCGCCCGGAGGAAACACCCGAACAGCAACATAAGAGGGGGGAACAACCAAAAAAATTTCATGTCGGCCAAATCTTTCCCTTTTCAACGTAAAATTATGCCTTCGGGTGCAAGACCTGCAGTAGTTCATGCTGGATTTTTGCGAAATAGTCGGCAGCGAGCAAGAGCCGTGAACCGTACCAGGAAAACATTTCACCGTCAACAATCCGGATGGGCTTGCTGGGCATTACTTTGCGGAAAGTGGCGAAGTGCTTTTCTTTAAAGGGAAAAGGCTCGGAGGAAAGCAGTAGCACGTCGGGTTGTCGGTCGCGCATTGCTTCCAGGGTTACTTCGGGATAGCGCTGGAGGTCGCCAAAAACATTGAGGAAACCCGCCCGCTTGAGGAGGTGATCGATAAAAGTGTCGGCAGCGGCTACCATAAAGGGCCGGTGCCAAATGAGATAGGCGACTCTTAAGGGGCCACCAGCAATTTTCAATTGGGCAAAGCACCGGCCGATTTGCTCGGAAAGGCGCCGGGCTTCGGCGAGTTTGTTAATTATAGTCCCAACCTGCTCTATCATCGTTCGGGCATCCTCGAGCGTAGTAATATCGCTCAACCAGACGGGGAACTCCCGGGCCAGGGTTTCGATCTGCTCTTTAGTGTTTTCCTCCTTATTACCGATGATCAAATCGGGCGTTAAAGCCCGTACCCTGTCCAGCTTTATACTTTTCGTTCCTCCAATCCGGGGCTTGCGTCGATACTGGTGTTCGGGGTGGACACAGAACTTCGTAATGCCGACTACTTCATCATCCAGTCCCAGGTCGAAAAGCAATTCCGTCTGGGATGGTACCAGGGAGACGATACGCCGGGGTGAGCGTGGCAAAAGCACCTCCCTTCCCATCTGGTCGGTTGTGGTATATAGCGCAGTGCTCATGGATGAATTTTTTATTTAGAAAGGCAGTGGGGTGCCGTCGGTTCGCGTCTTTTCCGAAAACAATTGCTGAATGCGGCCCAGGGTGCCCAACTGGCTGTTGTCGCGAATGATGCGCCCGTCGATGCGGCTTACCCTGGTGAGCTCTCCCATAGTGCCGGTCACAAAAACCTCGTCGGCGATATATAGTTCGGTGAGGGAGAGGTCGCGCTCTGCTGCGGGAATGCCGTTGGCGTCGCAAATTTCGAGTACGAGTCTGCGGGTAATCCCGGGTAGGCAATTATGGGCGAAAGGTGTAAATACCTGGCCGTCGCGTATGCAAAAGATATTGACGCCATTGGCTTCGGCGACGAACCCACGCTCATCGAGCATAAGGCCGGCATCGGTACCGGCCTGGTTGGCGGCGATCTTGGCCAGGATATTATTCAGCAGGTTGTTGTGGTGAATCTTGGAGTCGAGAAATTGGGGGTTGTTGCGCCGGATAGGGGCTGTGACCAAGGTTATAGATGCAGGGTAAACCGGCGGCTTCCATTCGGCTAGCACGATGAGCGTGCAGCCGGATTGGTTGAGGCGGGGATCCATGCCCGACGTTATTTTCACTCCGCGGGTTAGGGTCAGGCGGATGTGTACGCCATCGCGCATGCCGTTGGCTTTGAGCGTCTGGAAGATGGCCGACCGGATCTGTTTTTCCTCTGGGATATTTTCGAAACATAGGGCGTGCGCCGAATCGAGTAGGCGTCTGAGGTGTCGGTCCAGACTAAAGATGCGGCCGCCATAAACCCGCAGGCCCTCCCAAACGGCGTCACCACCCTGTACAACGCTGTCGAATACAGACACCTTGGCCGCTTCCCTGGGGTGCAGGCGGTCGTGTACAAAAATCTGAATATCTTGATTACGCGGATCGTATTGTTGCAACATAGAAAATGGTTAGGTGGCTGGATACCGAGAAAGGTAAAAAACGAAGGAATGATAATGGTGGATCAATGCCGTATTGGCGTCGCTTTAATACTTTGTTGATAAAGCCGGTCGTAAACGGACTGCACTTCTTTTGCGATGGCGGTTAGTGGCGGCGGTAGATCGATTTTCTTTTCTTGGTAGGGCTCGAATCCAGTGGAGGCGTGTACCCGCCGGTACCAGTGGGGCGCCCATACGCCGTCTTCTGGCTTGGGGCCGGCGGGCCAATGGAGCATCAGGTCGGTATAGGGCAGCTCAAGCGCTTCGCATAACTGCATCAGTACGCCAGGTGGGTCGAGTAGTAATTCGCGGGCATCGACAATCGCATGGAGCCGGCCAGTGCTTTGCAAGCGTTGGAAGAGACGCTCTTGCTGGAGCAGGCCGATATCGGCAGCAGACGGTCTTTCCACTACTTTTGAGAAGGAAGCTAAAATGGCCCGGGGATCGCGGATTAGTATCACATTGTACATGTGGTCGAGAAAGCTGTCATCCAGTTCGATGAGATGGTGCGTCATCTGTTTAAAGAGCACGACCGGTCGGTCGTATTTGCCCCAGAGTACTTGACGTACCACCTTTTCCCCGTCCTGTTCTTGGCTGGCTAAGATCGCAGCAGTAGCCGGGTGCCGGGCCGTGCTAGTTGTGCGGCAAAGGTAATGGGCATAGAGCGGCTCATCGACAACCCGGGTGTCGGGCCGGGATCGAAAAGCGTACATCAAGGCCGTAGAAATATTACGAGGACTGGACCAAAGATTGATGCGATGCCGGACCATAGGTGAGAGGGGAAGTGCCGCGCGTTTTCCGGTATCAGATGATCGGACAACGCGCGGGGCGGAATGTGTGAAATTAAGCGTCCTGGATAGTCAGATCGACAACCTCTGCATCGGCGGCGCCTTCCTTAATGGAGCGAATGCCGTTATCGACACCGGACTTCGAGGCATACATCTGGCTTTTTCCGATAACCTGCTTGTTTTTGGCCAGCAAGTTAAAAAAGGGCTTGCCATTAGAAGCTTCCTTTCGCTCGTAGTTGGCCTCATCGCCAGCATTGGCTTTAACGGATTCAATTCCATTCATCGCGCTAGCTTTCGAGGCATATCCCTGAGAGGCTAATACGACCTGGCCGTTACCGGCCTTCAGGTGGAAATAAAACTTGTCGTTGTTCTCCCCCTTGAAGATCTCAAATTTCATAGGATTTGATCTTTTGTGAGTTAAAATAACAATTAGAATACAGCTAAAATTAGTAAAAATTAAAGCATCGCCAAATATGCTTGTGTAGTTGGAGCCTTTTCGCAAAAGAATGCGGATGTATGGTGATGAGAGAAGGAACGACTGGAAGCTATTAATTTAAAATTATATATATTAGTGCCATTATAAGAAACACTATAGCCGGAGCATAGCCGATTTAGCGCCCACTATCGTTTCGGTCTCTGGTCAACCTCTTTTCGTATCGGTTGCAGGGTTTAAAAATGCAGGTTTTGGATTATTGGAAGATTGCAAAAAAAGCAAGTCTGGTCCTGGATGAGGCTGAGCGGCAGACGTTTACCACGAGCGCCGGTGCTCCCTCCTGGTGGCAGGCCATTTGTTGTATTGGCTGGGCGCACCTCGACCCCCACAAGGCCCTGGATCAGTTTGCGCGATTGGTGCAACGGCTGGAAATATCGGACGGGGTACCGGGCCACCAGACATTTCCGCTTTGGGGTTACGTAGCTGGACGCCTCGCGGAGCAGGTTCCCGCAAATGCCCATCCCGAAGCCTGGCGACATATTTATCGCCAACTATCGGCCCTCCACCGACAATGGTGGAAAGCATTCGATTTAGCTGATGACGGCCTGCTCGTTTTACCAACTGAGGCTCCCTGCCAAGATGTGGGCTTCAATGCAATCTGGTTGTTGTCAAACGAACATCTTATTCATCTGGGAGGAGCGTTGAAAGCCGACCTGTTTGATCTCCTCCATTTCCATGAATTGGCGCTGTATTCTTTCAACGAAAATTTTTGGGATCCCGACCAAGGTCAATATCTGTGTTATGATACCGCTATCAAGCAACGAATACCCAGTGGTAGCATTCGCAATTTTTGGGCGCTGGCCAGTGGCGCACCTACCCAGGAGGAGGCCGAAGCGCTCTGCCGGCAATTACACCAAGGACGCTTTGCGGAGCTGGAGTTAAAATACACCACTTGGGAAATGGACCACCAAGAGCTGCGCCAAGAGCAACCATGGCGAGGAGCCATCAGTGTCCTTTCTAACTGGTTGATGGGCATCGGGCTCTTCCGCTTTGACATGGAGCAGGAAGCTGAGGACCTGGTAGCGAACACCCTCGAATGGATTGCCCATTGCGGATTCTGTGCCCATTTCGAAGCCAGCCTTTCTCCCGATGGCGAACGATGGGGCATAGGCTCACCCACAGAGCCATGGGTGGCTGCCCTGTATTTGGACTTGATGTCGGCCTACTACGGTGAATTGGATCACATCCGGTAAAGCCGCTTGGCGACCAACTCGTTGTATTCTTCAATAATATTTTCGAGGTCGCGGAACCGGTAGCCTTTTTTGCCGATTTTCTTCGCTAAATCGGGCGCGCGCTCCTTGACCAAACGGCGCATCTGCGACCGGAAGCCCCACCGGTACACGGGGGTTACATTGGGTTGACCTTGGATCTGCAACCAGTATTCATTGCGGGAGATTGGCTCCGCTGTGTAGGTAGTACCGTCATAAATCATCGAAGTGGTAAATTCCGGACCGTAGTAGAGCGAAATTCCCCTACCGTGGCCAATCCGGCGCAAAAAAGTCCACCGGTTGTCGATGATCTTGCTTTCAAAAATGACCGTGTCGGTTTCGCTGGCGTATACGAATCCGCGTATCAACCGGGGATGAAGGGTATACTCGTCGCCGAATTCATTGGTAAAGGCAACTGAACATTCATAAACAGTTTGTCGAAGTTTGCTGATCTGACCGGTTAAGCGCACGCCGCTATGGGTGACGATGTACCCTTCAAACACCTTCCCCCAAGCGGTATGGCCCAATGCTATACATAGCAGCATCAAGTAAATATACCGCATAAGCTCTCGTTTTTGTCTTACTTAAAATTAGGCAATTTGCGATTAAGATGATAGCCCCAAAACGGACCGGATTGTCGTGATTTTTCCTTTTATACCGATTCAGAAGCTTGGGGTGCATCTTTATAATACCCCCACCACATCGCCAGGCAAAAACCGGATATCAAGTGCCAGATCCCCCATGAAGCGGCGATGAGGGCCATTCCGCCCAGCCCGTCGAAGAAGTTGAAAATCAGGATGAGACCCAGCCCGGAGTTCTGAATACCCGTTTCAATGCTAATGGCGCGTGCATCTGCTTCGGTAAGCCGGTTCCTTCGGGCAAATACGTAGCCGGTTAGCAGCGCTAAACTGTTGTGCAGAAACACCATCAAAAATACGAGGTGGATATAGCTAAGTAGGTTGTCCAGGTTGGAAAAAATTGCTACAACGACGAAGGCCAAAAAAATGACCATAGATAAAATCTTGATCGGCTGCTTGATCACCTTTGTCAAGCCAGGGAATTGCCGGCTGATGTACATACCGATCAGTAGCGGAACCAGAATAAGTTGAAAAATCGTTAGCACCATCCGCTGGGGGTCAACGTATATCGTCTGGCGAAAAGCATCGGACCCGGGTACCATATGCGAAAAGTAGGTGAAGTACACAGGGGTGAACAAAATGGCCGCCAGGGTGGATAAGGTAGTCATCAATACCGATAGCTCGGCATTCCCCCTGGCCATATAGACGGCAAAATTAGATACATTACCACCGGGGCAGGCCGAAACCATTAGCATGCCCAGAGCAATACTCACCGGCGGTCGCAAGACCAAAATGAGTATCAAGGTAATCAAGGGGAGCAGGATCCATTGGGAAGTAAGTCCGACCAGAGCCGGTTTTGGACGTTCCAGTAACTGGCGAAAATTATCTACGCGCAAGTCCAGTGCAACGCCAAACATGAGGAATCCAAGACAAATATTTAGTAAAAAAAGCTGATCTTGATTAAAGTTAATCTTGACTTGGTCAATCGTTTCTAGCATGTATACTGCAGTTACCTTTAAGAAGTAAAAATAAAAAAATTAGCACAAAATGGCTACTAGCCCAAGACACTTGGATGAAAGGGGCCTGAGCCGAAGGCGGGCTAGTAATGGCCGTGCAAGGTTGGATTGAAGAAGCCAATATTTGCAGCCGGGATAACAAGCGCTTAGAATAGCGAAAAACAGAAAAACTTCAATTATGAAAGCGTTAATCACCAAAAATGCCGTCCTGAAGTTAGGAGAAGATTGCTACCAGCTGGCGCTGCAAGCCCTGCAGCGTATGGGTAAAAAGGCAGAAGAAGTAGAACACCAAGAGCTGCTAAATGCCATCGTGGATTTGCAGCGCCAACGGCAAGGCCATTCGCCCAACGCATAGGTTAAGTCAGCCTGAAGGAATCATTAAATTAGGAGCATACACCTTTTGGCGCCGTAACAGATTGCCTATTTTCCCGAATAAAAAGTAGTACACATGAAAATCTTACTGTTTACTTCGGTTTTGGTAGCTTTGGTCTTCGTGGGGCAGGCGCAATCGACCCTGACCGAGGCTGATATTTATCAAGGCCAAGAGTGGGCATTTCAGAATACGATGACCACTATTGCTTTTGGTTCCTGTAACCATCAGGATAGAGAGCAGACCATGTGGTCCGAAGTACTGGCCGCAAAACCCGATCTCTGGATCTGGATGGGCGATAATATCTACGGCGATTCGGAAGATATGTCCGTGATTCGCGAAAAATACTACCGGCAAAAGTCCAATTCCGATTACCAGCAATTGCGCAAGCAGGCACAGGTAATCGGCATCTGGGACGATCACGATTACGGTGTCAACGATGGGGACAAGACCTACCCAAAAAAGGACTCGACGAAAATGCTCATGCTCGACTTTTTGGACGTCCCGCGCGATGCGCCGGTGCGCGAACGCCCCGGCGCTTATCAGAGCTACTCGTTTGGTCCAGAAGGAAAGCGCGTAAAAGTGATCCTGCTGGATGCCCGTTCTTTCCGCGACCGGTTGCAAAAAGACGTGACCGGCAACAAGCGTTACCTGCCAAACCCTTCGGGCGATATGCTGGGCGAAGCGCAATGGGCATGGCTGGAGCAGGAATTGACTGCAACCGATGCCCAGTTATATCTCCTTGTAAGCGGCGTGCAGTTCATCCCCGAAGAGCACGGTTACGAAAAGTGGGCCAATTTTCCCGAGGCACGTCAGCGGCTGTTCCGGTTGCTGGAAACATCCCGGCCGGGACCGACGATCCTGCTGAGTGGCGACCGACATATCGCTGAGGTATCCAGCCTGACGCTCAATGGATGGCGTTATCCACTTTACGAAATAACCTCGAGTGGTATGACCCATACCTGGTCGACAATCGGTGAGGAGGCTAACAAGCACCGGGTGAGCGATCTGGTTATCAAAAAGAATTTCGGATTGCTGCGCATCGATTGGACTGCAAGCACCCCCGATGTAACCGTCGAGATCCGCGGTCTAGACGACCGAATCCATTGGACCGATACCTGGAGGTACAAATAAACGGTACTTGAGAAGCCAACAAATTGTCGTGCCGTCTATTGAAATCAGAGGCTAGGGGCCATATGAAATTTTAAAACCTGCTTTTTTGCAAGCTTTTACCAAATTTAATTCTCCCAGCTTAGGCTGTTTGATCCGTGTACGGTTTGTTCTGGCTCATCTTTTTGTGTTCCGGTAAAGTCTGGCAAAATAGGTTGTGTCGCCCCGATTTTCCTTCGGAAATCGTATTTTCTTCAGAATTTAATTTCCTGGCTTGAACATTAGCCCCTACCTTTTGGGTTAAGATAGCTGAAAAGCTTTTTCCCGTCCTAACCAATTCCACCAAAATGCGCTATTAAAGCGCTTTATACTTTTCTAAATCCGCTTCTTCCGCGTTCGGGAGGAGTCCAACCGTACTACTTGATGAAAGATGCTCAACCAAGCGGTCTTTACGTACCGCAGCAGGAAGGTGACGCTTGTGGTATTGGCCTGTTGGCCAATCTGTCGGGTGAGCCTAACCACCGCATTATCGAAAGCGCCCTAGGCATGCTTTGCAATATGGAACACCGCGGCGCCCGCGGTTGCGAATCTAATACGGGTGATGGCGCCGGCATATTAATTCAGATTCCCGATCGATTTCTGCGCGATCAGGTTGACGTAGCCCTGCCCGGGCAAGGCCAATACGGTCTGGGTATGGTCTTTTTTCCCAGCGACCCCGATCTGGCCGATCGGTGCCGGGTATCCTTATACGATTACATTGACGAGTGTGGCTTAGAGCTCATCACCACCCGTCCGGTACCGACCGATAATAGTGCCCTGGGTGCTTCTGCCCGCTCTACCGAACCCTGCATAGAACAAGTTTTCGTTCGGCCCGTCGAGTCTATGGATGCCGAAGCATTGGAGCGTCGCCTTTACGTGCTGCGCAAATATGCAGGACATCGAATTCACCGGACTTTCCCACAAGTAAAGAACGATTTCTACATCTGTTCCTTTTCCACCAAAACTGTGGTTTATAAAGGACAGCTAACGACCCATCAAGTGCGTAGCTATTACCCTGATCTGCAGGATCCGGACAGTGTGTCGGCCATTGCTCTGGTGCATTCGCGCTTCAGCACGAACACGGTTCCCATGTGGAAACTGGCGCAGCCTTTTCGCACTATTGCGCATAACGGCGAGATCAATACTATTGCCGGTAATCTCAACTGGTGGCGCTCTAAGGAAAAAATGCTGGAATCTACAGCCTTCACGGCCGAAGAGATGGAAAAGATTTTCCCGGTCTGCGGAAAGAGCTTATCCGACTCCGGTAATTTCGATAATGTATTGGAGTTCCTGCTGATGAGCGGTTTTTCTCTGCCGCATGCCCTCATGATGATGATCCCCGAAGCCTGGGAGCACGACCCGCATATGCCGGTCAATAAAAAAGCCTTTTACGAATATCATAAAGCCATCATGGAACCATGGGACGGCCCGGCCAGCATTTGCTTTACCGATGGTACCCTAGTGGGAGCTACACTCGATCGGAACGGACTGCGCCCTTCCCGCTATTGCCTTACGAAAGACAACATCCTGATCGTCGCCTCCGAAGCAGGCGCCCTGCCAGTCGACCCCGCTGATGTTGTTATGAAGGGTTGCTTGCAGCCGGGGCGTATGTTAGTAGCCGACCTTGAAGCCCACCGCATTATCGCTGACCCTGAATTGAAAGAAAATATCTGCCAGCAATTGCCGTATCGCCACTGGCTCGACCGCAATCGCAAGACTCTTGACGACCTGCCCGAGGCGGAAATGGGTTTCCAACTTCCCGAAGGCAATACTCTGGTCCAGCGCCAGCAGCTCTTTGGCTTTTCCCGTGAGGACTTGAGGATGATCATCCAGCCGATGGTGTCGGCCAAAAAAGACCCGACTGGATCTATGGGCGCTGATACCCCACTGGCGGTGCTTTCCCAGCGGCCCCAGCACTTGGCCAACTACTTCAAGCAGCTTTTTGCTCAGGTAACGAATCCGCCCATCGACCCTATCAGAGAGCGTTCCATCATGTCGCTTCAGGGACGGCTAGGGAGCGTGAAAAATATTTTGTCCCTGCACCCTGACAAAGCAAAATTTCTTCACCTGGACACGCCGGTGTTACTGCCGGAAGCGTTTAACAAAATTCGCTTAATTAATGAACCTGACCTGAAAGCGGGTCGCGTCGATATCCTCTTTCGGGCCGACGGCCAAAAGGGACGGCTAAAGGCCGCTATTGAACACATCTGCGCCGTTGCGGAAGATATGACGCGCAACGGACACAATATTTTGGTACTGAGCGACCGAAAGGCCGATAGCTACAGTGCTCCGATTCCTTCTTTATTAGCAGCGGGCGCTATTCACCACCACCTGATTCGGGAGGGGCTGCGGGGGCAGACCTCCCTGGTCGTCGATGCCGGCGACGTGCGGGAGACACACCATTTTGCAACCCTCATCGGGTACGGTGTGAGCGCTATTCACCCCTACCTGACTTACCAGAGTATCGGTGATTTACACCGGCATCATTATCTGGAGGGGATGAGCCTGCCAGAGGCGCTGCGCGCCTATCGCCAGGCGGTGGGCAAGGGCTTGTTGAAGATCATGTCGAAGATAGGCATCTCTACCCTGCAGTCGTACCAGGGGGCACAGATCTTTGAAGCGCTGGGCATCCGGCAGGAGGTGGTAGATCGCTGTTTCTCCGGCACTATATCGAGGATCGAAGGGATGGGCTTTGACGATTTGGCCCGGGAAGTGCTCCTGCACCATGAGGCAGCTTATCAGGACACCCATCAGCGTAGCCGTCGCCTCGACGTAGGGGGGGTATTCCAGTGGAAGCGCGATGGTGAGGCCCACCTGTTTAACCCTAAAAGCATCCACTATTTGCAACTGGCTGCCCGCAAAAATGACCCGGAGGCTTACCGACAATATGCCGAGTTGATCAACAACCAGAACCAGCAGGCGATGACGCTGCGGGGACTATTGACTTTCCGCAAGCGCCCTTCCGTTCCAATCGAGGAGGTAGAGCCTGTAGAAAATATTTTGACCCGCTTTGTGACCGGCGCCATGTCGTTTGGCTCCATTTCGCACGAAGCGCACAGCACCCTTGCTATTGCCATGAATCGCGTCGGTGGCAAAAGCAATAGCGGAGAAGGAGGAGAAGATCCGATACGCTACGAACGCAAAGCCAACGGCGACTCTGAAGCTTCGGCAACCAAGCAGGTTGCTTCAGGGCGTTTTGGGGTGACCAGTCATTACTTGACCATGGCCAAGGAAATACAGATCAAAATGGCCCAAGGCGCCAAACCCGGAGAGGGCGGTCAACTGCCAGGCCATAAAGTTGACGATTGGATCGGACGCGTTCGACACTCTACCCCCGGGGTAGGCTTGATATCGCCGCCGCCGCACCACGACATCTACTCCATTGAGGACCTGGCACAATTGATTTTTGATTTAAAAAATGCCAATCCAACTGCCCGCATAAATGTTAAATTGGTTTCCAAGGCCGGTGTGGGGGTAATTGCCTCCGGCGTAGCCAAAGCCCACGCCGACGCGCTGCTCATCTCGGGGCACGATGGTGGTACGGGGGCTTCGCCGTTGACGTCTATCCGGCACGCGGGACTACCCTGGGAACTAGGCCTGGCCGAAACCCAACAGACGCTGGTGCGCAATGGCCTGCGCCAGCGGGTGCGGGTACAGGTCGATGGGCAGATCCGCACCGGGCGAGACCTGGCCATCGCCACTTTACTCGGTGCAGAGGAATGGGGGGTAGCTACCGCCGCTCTGATTGTCGAGGGCTGTATCCTGATGCGCAAATGTCACCTCAATACCTGCCCGGTCGGGATCGCCACCCAGAACCCCGAACTGCGCAAGCGGTTTACCGGCAAGCCCGAGCACATTATCAATTACCTGACCTTTATGGCAGAAGAGCTGCGTACCATCATGGCGCAACTCGGTTTTCGCACCGTCGACGAAATGGTCGGTAAGGTCGAGCTGTTGAAACTGCGTCAGCAGCCCGGCCATTGGAAGTATAAGCTGGTAGACCTTTCCCCCATTTTGTACAAAGAACCTAGTACTACCGGTACGCCCCAGTACAACACCATTCAACAGGATCACGGCATCGAGAATGTCCTGGACCGGCGTCTCATCCGCCAGGCTCAATTGGCCCTGGACGAGCGCGCACCTGTTCAATCGGCTTTTACCATTAGGAGTACCGACCGTAGCGTAGGGGCCATGCTTTCTTTTGAGATCAGCCGCCGCTACGGCGAAACGGGATTACCCCAGGGAACCATCCGCTATCGCTTTCGCGGCTCGGCTGGCCAAAGCTTTGGAGCATTCGGTGCGAATGGCCTCCACTTCGTACTGGAGGGGGAAGCCAACGACTACTTCGGTAAAGGGTTGAGTGGTGGTCGCTTGATCGTAGCACCCGATCGCGATGCCGGTTTTGCTGCCGCCGAAAATATCATCATCGGTAATGTCGCGCTTTACGGCGCCACCGAGGGAGAAGCCTACGTCCATGGCCTGGCCGGCGAGCGCTTTGCCGTGCGCAACTCGGGCGTCAAAGCGGTCGTCGAGGGCGTAGGCGATCACGCCTGCGAGTACATGACCGGCGGAATCGTGCTGGTGCTCGGCGAAACCGGCAAAAATTTTGCTGCCGGTATGAGTGGCGGCATAGCCTATGTTTACGACAAAGATGGCCGATTTCCCGAGCGGGTGAATGGAGAAATGGTAGACCTGGACCCGCTCGATGCCATAGACCACAAACGATTGCAGCTGCTGATCCGTAACCACCTGGCCTACACTGGAAGCAACAAGGCGATGGAGCTTTTGCAACATTGGTCGCAGGCGCGCGAGCACTTCATTAAGGTGATGCCCCGTGATTACAAGCGCGTCTTGGAAAAGAATACGCCGCAGCCAAAACTGCAACTAACTGTAGCTACACAAATTGCCTAACTCGCCCGGCCCGGAAGGCCGGCTTAAACCGATATAACCATGGCTAATCCCAAAGGATTCCTACAATACGATCGCGAACTACCCTTAGCCCGTGCGCCGCACGAACGCGTAAACGACTATAAAGAAATTTACCGGGAATTTCCGACCTCCAAGACTAAAGAGCAAGCTGCCCGCTGCATGGATTGCGGGGTGCCCTTCTGTCACAGTGGCTGCCCTCTGGGCAACATCATTCCCGAGTTTAATGATGCAGTGTATCGCGAAGATTGGCGCGAAGCCTATCATATCCTGGCCAGCACCAATAACTTCCCAGAGTTTACGGGCCGCATCTGTCCGGCACCTTGCGAAGCCGCCTGCGTGCTGGGAATCAACCAGCCGCCCGTAACTATTGAGCATATCGAGAAGGCCATTATCGAACATGCCTTTGAGCAAGGCTACGTGCGCCCTCAGCCGCCCGTGTGGCGGACCGGCAAGCGGGTGGCCGTAGTCGGTTCAGGTCCGGCCGGCTTGGCGGCTGCATCGCAACTCAATAAGGCCGGGCACCAGGTAATCGTTTACGAACGCGACGATCGGATCGGTGGCTTGCTGCGCTATGGCATTCCGGATTTCAAACTGGAAAAATGGGTGCTGGAACGGCGCCTAGCTATTATGGAAGCCGAAGGTATTCGTTTTGTTACGAATACCGAAGTTGGTACCGATATCGAAGCGAATCAAATCCTGCGTGAATTTGACGCAGTAGTTTTATGCGGGGGCGCGACCGTTCCTCGCGATTTGTCCATCGACGGACGCGCGTTGCCGGGCGTACATTTCGCCATGGATTTCCTGAAGCAAAACAACCAGCGAGTGGCCGGTGATTACCTGCCCGAAACGATCTCGGCCGAGGGATTGGATGTTATCGTCATCGGCGGTGGGGATACCGGAGCCGATTGTGTAGGTACAAGCAATCGCCAGGGTGCCCGTAGCGTTACGCAAATTGAGCTTATGGCGCAGCCGCCCCGCGATCGCGACCCCTACAATTGGCCCAACTGGCCGATGATTTTACGCACGAGCTCTTCCCACGAAGAGGGGTGTCAGCGCGAATGGGCTGTACTGACCAAAGCCTTCCTCGGCGATGACCAGGGGCGCTTGCGTGCCCTGCAGACCGTACGAATCGAATGGGCTAAAGATACCGCAACCGGGCGCCACCGCTTCCAGGAAATGCCCGGCACGGAGCGGGAGCTGCCCTGTCAGTTAGCACTCCTTGCTATAGGCTTTGTTCATCCGCAGCACGAGGGTATGCTGCAGCAGCTGGGCCTCAGCCTCGACGAACGCGGCAATGTCAAAGCTGACAACTATCAGACCAATCTGGCTAAGGTTTTTACTGCCGGCGACATGCGCCGTGGGCAGTCGCTTGTGGTTTGGGCTATTAACGAAGGCCGCGAAGCCGCTGCGCGGGTGGATGCATTTTTCGAGGAGCAGGTGTAGGATGGGTTTAGTGCTTAGCTTTCCTTCGATCCCGAGCGAGCAGTATCACCCCTGAACCTTTTGTTTCTTGGGATAGGAGCCACCCGGTCAAGGTGGCAGTCCATTCCAAGCTCCGTACCGTGCCTAGCTCGCCAATGCCGAATTATTTCCTCGATTCCGCATCGCAGGTGAAATTCCCCGCCGAGCGACCGCAGGCCAGGCACGGCACTGTTATCCCTGTCTCCTCCCAATTTCCCCATTTTTCTTACCTTGACAGTATGCAATCTATCGAACAAAATGCCCTCTGGGGAACCCAATTCCAGTTGCCCGGTCAGCAGGCTTTTTATCGCGGTAAGGTACGCGATGTGTACACCCTAGAGGATAAACTCGTCATGGTAGTCAGTGATCGCATTTCCGCTTTTGATTATATATTACCCCGACCGATTCCCTACAAAGGTCAAGTACTCAATCAAATTGCCGCACATTTTTTGGAAGCCACCCGGGACATTGCCCCCAATTGGTTGTTAGCCGTCCCCGATCCAAATGTAGCAATCGGTCGGGCCTGCGAACCTTTCAAAGTGGAAATGGTGATAAGGGGTTATCTTGCTGGTCACGCCTGGCGCGAGTACCGTGAAGGCAAACGCACCTTGTGTGGCGTACCTATGCCCGACGGCCTTCGCGAAGGTGACCCTTTTCCGGAGCCCATTATTACGCCGGCTACAAAAGCCGAAGAAGGACATGATGAAGATATCGCTCGCGACGAAATTATCAGGCAGGGGTTGGTAGGTGAAGAAGATTACTATCAACTAGAGGCTTATACTCGGGAATTATTCCAGCGCGGGTCGGAGATGGCTGCCGAGCGCGGATTGATTCTGGTGGATACCAAATACGAATTCGGTAAGGCCAATGGGCGGATTTATGTGATCGACGAAATCCATACTCCTGACAGCAGCCGTTACTACTACCGCCAAGGGTATGAAGAACGCCAGGCGGAAGGCAAACGCCAGCAGCAGCTCAGCAAGGAATTTGTACGGGAGTGGCTGATGGCCAATGGCTTTCAGGGACGAGAAGGACAAGAAGTACCCACGATGCCCGACGCATTCGTATGGCGCATATCCGACCGCTATACCGAGCTCTACCAACAAATTACCGGCCATTCTTTCCAGAAGGCCGACACCGCTGATATCCAGGAGCGAATATACCAGAACATCCTGAAGGTACTATAGTGCGGCATCGACAAAGTCCTGTAAGTACTGAAAATGCTTGCCCAGGCGCCCATCGATTGCTACCGTGGCGCGTTCCAAGACTTCACTTTGCGGCCGAAAGAATTCCGGCAGGATGTATCGAATTAACTGTTGGCCGAAAGCTTTCGATGCGTCACGCGGTAGTTCATTGGGCAGGTTATCGACCACCATCATATCGATGACTCCGGGCTGATGGGGCGGCACTTCGTGTTCGGCTACCGGATCATATCCGTAGACTGGTCGATGGATTGATGATGGGCGCAAGGAAGAAGGGATAGAGGCTACGGGCGCTATGTCGGCTGTCACATCGGCGATTACCTGAATTTGAAAGGCCGGATCCCGCATCTCCGCTTTGGTGAAAAAGGCCGGGGCGCGGTTATCCCAAAATATGCCGTTGATCATGATATCGGCTGTCTGGGCATAAGGAGTAAAAGCCGACACAAAATTTTCCGGTTGCTGGTAAAAATCCAGCGATTCAAATGGACGGCCGTCGCTCCGTCTGACGTATTCACTCACGCCCAACTGGGTGAAAACCGGTGCCGAATAGGTTTGTTGTAGAAAATCCCGTGGGTGCACTTGTCGTATACCCATATCGAGCAGGACCTGGCGTGCGCCTTGCCCCACCCGCCCCGTGCCGGTAAGGACGATACGCACGGGCGGCAAGCGGAGGTGGGCATAAATGGATTTGGCTTCAGCGTAGTCGCGACAGTCGATCATGCGCGGCAAGTCGAAGGCTTCGGTGCGGCGGCCATACGTATACAAGGCATTATGGGCGCCCACCATGCCTGCGAAATAGCCGAAGGCGACAAGGCGCTTGCCCCGAGCATCGGTCAATACTTCGTAATCGATCAGCCGGATGCCCCGGTCGAGGATTGTACGTAGGAGATCGCGGTTATAGGCTTGTTTTTTAATGGTATGAGAGAAAAAGCAGTAGGTCTTTTCCGGGATGAGCGCTTGGATGGGTACCTCTTTGATGCCTAAGAGCAGATCGGCCCGTTGCGGCTCATTGGTCAAGGGAATGCCGGCGGCTTCGTATTCCGCATTTGCAAAGCAACGGTCCGGCGCCAGTTCGACCTGCAGGGTAGCGGGAAATTGGGCCTGGACCTGTAGGCATTGCGCAGGCGTGAGGGCCACGCGCGCATCGGGCGGCATTTTGCGTTCGCGAATAAGGACGATCTGCATCGCTTGTTCGTTTTGGCGGGAAGATACGGGTTGTTGGGGGGTTCTGGGGAAGGTTTGGCATTCTGGACTTCTTAAAAAAATGTGACTTCCCCCAAACCCTTCGTCATAAGGGCGAAAGGTTAAATGCAGCAGACCTAATTGTTCGGTCGGGTGGAGAAAACGATCTCCGCCCGACTTTTTTCGTGGCCCAGGGTCAGGGAACTATTTGGCCTGCCGGATAGTTATTATCTTTGCAAACTGATTTAGCCAAAAGAGGCCTCTCAAAGATACATGGGGACGTACTGGTATCGACAGGAGAGTAAATCGGTTAGTAAGCATGCCGGAGCATGGTCGTTCACTCCGTTAACAAATGACTACCGAACCTTTTACATGGCGAAGCTAACTACGCCATGGCTGCCTAAGACTAGGTCTTAGAAAGCCTTTGTGCCGCACGTTTGACGCCTGCTACACAACGTGCCGCATATCAACCAACCCGCAGGCTAGTCGCTTGGCCGGCTCCGACCAAGTGGCGAAATTCAGGAGCTAAGGTGTGCGCACGGGAATGTTGCCTATCCTACCGCACACTCGAAAATCCAAATAGACAACTAAGCATGTAGAAAGCTCTCCGGTGCTTTCGCTGGACCCGAGTTCGACTCTCGGCGTCTCCACTACTCAATATAACCAGCTGAATACCGGCTGGTTATATTTTTTTAGGCAAGAGTTAGCCGATGCTTCGATTACTTTACCTGATGGCTGTTAATCGGGCACCTTGCTCAACTCCCTGCAGTTAACAGCAGAATTGCTACCACAGCGCAAATCACACCGGCAATATTCACCACCGACAATCGCTCCCGCAATAGCACTACCGCCAGGATAGCCGATAAGCCGATGATCCCCACGTTGTTAATGGGAAAAACGACCGATCCTTCCCATCCGGAACCCACTGCGCGCAATAGAAAAAAAATGGAGAAAAAATTGGGGATGCCCAGTGCAATCCCACCAAGCAGCTCTTTGCGTCCTACCCGGAGCCGGCCGAAAGACCACCCGGTCAATAGGGTGGCATTGCCGAGCAAGGCGGCGGTTGTGAAAAGTAGCCCTACAAAAGGCAGGTCTGCACCCTTTCCATAGGTGCGGTCTACGTAAAGTAGTCCGATCTCGATGGCAGCACTTACTAGCAGGGCAAGTACGGGAAAAATATACATCCACTTCTCCAGCGGGTCGACCCCCCGCTCTTTGCCATTAGGCCAGTTGATCATCATTATGGCAGCCAGCGCAGCGGCGAATCCGAACCCCTTCCAGGTATTAAAGCTTTCCCGGTAGTAAAGCAGGGCGAAGAGTACGGTTAACAACAAAGACATTTTTTGCATTACTGCGCCGACGGTCACGTTGAAGTGCCGTACTGTAAGAGCTACAAAATTGAATCCTGTGATGAAAATAACGCCCAGCCCCATGGCCCAGGGCCACCATTCGGCTCCAAAGATCGAAGGGCTAAGGGGAAAGCGGCCGAGCGAGAGCCACGCGCAGAGACTGCAAACCAGATAGTTGATGCAAATGGCGGGAAAACCTTGTACGTCGTATTTTCCAAACAGCCGAAAAATGAGTACAATGGCGGTAGAACTGAGAATAGAGACGATTAGATAAAACATAGCTTGGGCGATGTCCGCCCTGATTGTTCCGGCGGGCGATCAAAAATACAATTTCACCCGTACGTAAAAAACCGACGATGACCGAACGTCAATCCTATGTACAAGGCAAAGCGGGTTCGCTCAATGCCCTTCGCCTGGTGTGGGACGAATTGCCCGACCCCGCTCCGGGAGAGGTGCAGGTAGCCGTACGCGCTGTCGGTCTTAACTTCGCCGACATCTTTCAGATATGGCGCCTTTACGGAGCAACACCCCCCGGACCCTTCATCCCCGGTTTGGAGTATGCCGGAGAAGTCATCCGCCTGGGCGAGGGCGTTGATCACCTGCAAGCCGGAGATCAAATTTATGGGGTCACGCGCTTTGGCGCCTATGCGAGCCACTTGAATATCGACGCGCGCTACGTGCGCCCCCTACCGAAAGGATGGTCTTTCGAACAAGGGGCGGCCTATCCCGTGCAGGTACTGACGGCTTACTATGCCCTGAAGCCTTTAGGCAATCTCCAACCCGGACAGACGGTTCTCATTCACAGTGGGGCCGGAGGGGTCGGTCTTTGGGCCAATCGCATCGCCAAACGGTACGATGCTTTTACCATCGGTACGGTAGGCCGTCCGGAAAAGGTCGATTTTTTGCTCCATCAGGAGGGCTATGATCGCGTCATTCTGCGCGACGCCAACCAATTCGACCGGCAACTTCGCGAAACCCTCGACGGACGCGATCTACACCTCGTCCTGGAAAGTATCGGCGGCAAAGTGTTTCTGGCGGGTTGGAATCAACTGGCACCACAAGGTCGCATAGTGATTTTTGGGTCGGCCCGCTACGCCTCAGTGGGTAAACGCCCCAACTATGTTCGCTTGCTAGCCAACTACCTCACCCGCCCCAAGATCGACCCACAACGGCTGATTGAGGACAATAAGGCGCTGCTGGGTTTTAACCTGATCTGGCTCTACGATCAGGCCGACCTGATGGGGCAACTATTGGAGGAACTTCAGGGCCTGAAGCTGCCGCCGCCCTACGTCGGTCACACTTTTACCTTTGAACAGTTAAAAGATGCGATTCAACTGTTTCAATCGGGAAAAACGATGGGGAAAGTGGTAGTTATGATAGCGTAGCAGAGCCTTTCCTCACCTTTACTTTGGCCGCGTAGAGGGAATGCGATACCTGATGGTACCGGGATCAAATAGATGTCTTTCAAGCAGGTCGAAAATTTGGGCTAGGATACTATCTACCATTAGCTCCAATCCTTCAAGGACCAAAATAACCCATCGCCACACAGAAGATGGGCCCGTACCCTTAACTATCTAAACACCATTTCCATCAACGCCTCTAAAAACTGCTGATCGGTAGTATCAAAAGACCCTACTTCCGTACTATCTACGTCAAAGACAGCAATCAATGTACCGAAATCGTCGAAGACCGGCACCACGATCTCCGATCGGCTGTTCGGGTCGCAGGCGATGTGATCGGCGCCCTCCAGGGCATGGACATCCGTCTCAATAATGGTGCGCTCAGTGGCCGCTGCTCGTCCGCAGACTCCCTTCCCGAATTCGATATGCAAACAACCCAGGGTGCCTTGATAGGGGCCAACCGTTAGCCGGTTGCCGTTGACACAATAAAACCCGACCCAATAGTAATAAGGCAGGAACGTTTTGAGCAGACAATTAATGGTAGCCATTTTTAGAATGGGATCGGTTTCGCCCTCCAGATTGACCCGAATGGCCCGTATAGCCTCTTGGTAGGCAGCTTCTTTGTCTTGCGGATCCAGGTTGATAGACGGTTTAACAAAATAAGGCATCTCAGGGCTAGCGCTCATAGTCGGTGATTTACATTTAGTGGCCAATTGTCGGAATACAAAGCAAAATCTAAAGTACGTTTTCCCGGAGCAAAGGGTTCAAAAGCTTGTCAAAGACCGGCCGCTCAACAGCGCCAAAATAACCAGCGATAGCCGGAAAGGAGGAAGGTACATGCTGCCTTGATTTTGAAAGTAATGGATAACGGGTACTTCCGAATGATCTTTTCCTGCTGCTCGTGTCGGCAAAATTGTCGCTTGCTTTTCTCGCATTGTCTGGGGTTTATTCTAAATTACGCCCCCGTTAACCAACAAAGAACATTGGATGAACCTGAATTCCCTAGATCTCACCGTTTTTGCCGGCTACATTTTGGCCATGATGGCTTTTGGCGTATGGTTGTCGCGCAAGCCAAAAGGAACAACCCAGGATACGCAGGATTATTTTCTGGCCAGCCGGGCGCTGCCCTGGTGGGCGGTAGGGGGGTCCCTGATTGCGTCGAACATTTCTGCCGAACAGTTTATTGGCATGTCGGGGTCGGGCTACGCCGTCGGATTGGCTATTGGTTCGTACGAGCTTATGGCCGGTCTTACGTTGTTGATTGTGGCGAAATTTTTTCTACCCATCTTTATTAAGAAGGGTATTTACACCATGCCGCAATTTCTGGAGCAGCGCTTTGATACCCGGGTCCGGACTGGGCTGGCGGTTTTTTGGGTATTACTTTTTGTTTTCGTCAATATTACCTCAGTGCTCTACCTCGGCGGATTGGCCTTGCGGACTGTACTGGGCATACCACTTTTGGTGGCCGTAATCGGTCTAGCGATTTACGCTTCTACCTTTTCCATTTTTGGCGGGCTAAAGGCTGTGGTTTGGACCGATGTGGTGCAGGTGGCCGTATTAATATTCGGCGGCATCCTGGCCTCGGTACTGGTTCTGGAAGCTGTTGGTGGTAGTTTCTTGGGCGGGTTGAGAGCGCTGGTCGATCAAGCGCCGGAAAAGTTCGACATGATTTTAAGTAAAGATAATCCGGAGTATAAAAACCTTCCCGGTATTGGCGTGCTTATCGGCGGCATGTGGATTGCTAATCTCTACTACTGGGGAAGTAATCAGTATATCATCCAGCGGGCACTGGCGGCCAAAGATCTTCGGGAGGCGCAGCGCGGTGCGGCCTTTGCGGCCTTTCTCAAAGTCATTCTTCCGATTATCGTGGTTATTCCGGGCATTGCTGCTTACGTTTTGGGCGCCCAACTCAATCCGGCAGATGAAGCTTTCCCATGGGTATTGAATAACTACGTCACCGTTGGTTTCAAAGGGCTTACTTTTGCTGCGCTGACAGCAGCCGTGGGGTCTTCTTTGAGTTCTATGGTTAACTCGGCCTCCACCATTTTCACACTTGACCTCTACCGCCCGTTGGTAATGGGGGATAAAACCAAGCTGGATACCACCGAAGGGGATCTGCTCCAGGATCCGGATGCTGTAGCCGAAAAGATGGGACTTACAGACGAACAGGAAACCCACCTGGTACGGGTCGGTAAGATCGTTGCCGGACTCTGTTTGGTCGTGGGTATCATGATGGCGCCCCTACTCGGTAACCTGGATCAGGCTTTTCAATTCATTCAGGAATATACAGGGTTCATTAGCCCTGGGGTGGTAGCGATCTTCCTTTTCGGGTTGTTCTGGAAGCGCACTTCTGCCGATGCAGCGTTAATTGTAGTCATTCTGGCTATTCCGCTTTCGGCAGGGCTGAAGTTTTTCTTCCCCGAAATGCCTTTCCTCGATCGTATGGGGTTGTGTTTTCTGATTCTGTCGGCTTTAATCATTATCATTTCCCTGATCCAAAACCGACAGGGGGTCGACGACAAAGGTATCGATGTTGAGCTCAAACTCTTTCGTACCGATTGGGTGTTCAATCTAGCCTCTACGGCCATTATCGGCGTTTTGGCGGCGGTTTATATTACGTTTTGGTAGACCCTCATAGATGGATCTGTGCCAGGCGCGGCTTATTTTGTTCGATGAGATGTCGCCTGCGCGCTACGCTTTCCTGGCAGGACTGCACGTCTGAAGGCGTATTTTTGACAAAATCCAGTAACTGAGCAATGGAAGTGCCGGCCACTTGCAAGCGCGAGGAAGCTGTATTGAAATAGATAAGTACCTGCCCGTTCTCCATTTTCACCCATCCATTAGAAAACAACCAGTTGGGCGCATCGCCCATGCGCTCACTTCCTTCAGGCGCTAGCAGGTAGCTGCCGGGCCGGTACAGGATACGAAAAGGCGCCTCCCGTTCGGTAAGAAAGGGGACCAGGGTAAATTTGCGACTGGTTACAGTTGGGTAGGTGCTTAAGCCCATGTGCAGCCAACCCTCAGGAGTAAGTATGGGGGCAGCGCAAAGCCCCAAAAGGTTCGACCGGCGCGTGGGGAGAGTAGGTTCGGCAAAAGGCTGTCCCATGGAGGGGTCGAATGCTGTCCAGTCGTCTAAAAGAAATTGAAAGACGCCTCCGCTGGTAGGGCCAGCATCGGAGAACAGCGTGGCGTAGATTAGATAGTGGCTATCTACTAATTCCGGGTGGAGTACGAAGTGGTGGGCCGAGCCTGGCGAGAAGTTGAGATCGGGCAGGCGTTCCCATTTCACCAGGTCACGTGTGCGGATGACGCCACAACCGCTAACCAGGTGCGGGTTGGACTCGCGAGAAAGGGAAAAGAGACCATAAATCCAGCCATCCGCATGCCGGGTGAGCCGCAGGTGAAAAACGTCGGCATAGGATTGCTCCCTACCAGCGGGTATTGCTACCGGGCTGTCGCGGAAGCGAAAGCGTTCGTAGCCACTACGGCTTTCCGCAATGGCAAAAAAATTATGGTGATCGTTACCCTCCAGACCAGTTGCAAGTACGACTTTGCCATCGTGCAGAATGGCTCCGGCGCTCGCGATGGAATTGATGCCAAGGCGCACCATCATATAGGGATTGGACTGGGCGTCCAGGTCGTACTGCCAGTGAATAGGTACGTGCCCGGTAGTCAGTACGGGGTGCAGGTAGCGGTCCAACACGCCGCTTCCAAGCCGCTTGCGGGTGTTGGGGCGGTCGACCAGGTATTCGTACTCCGAATACAGCTGGAATAGTTTACTTTCAAAAATGCTGACGTTACTCATGGTATCTAAATTGGACGGCTCGAAAATAAAGGAATTTTTGTTGAATGGTAGTTTAGTGCGGTCTAGGATCTTTTGGGGATAGGGTGGTATTCAGCTTCCCTGCTGGGCTGGGCGGGCGATTACACCAGCGGTTTAGGAACACTCAATCCCTTATCCGGTGGCGCTTAGGTATTTTTCGGAGCTGGCATTGAAGGTGCCACAATCTCGCCGAGCGGCCCCAGGCCAGGCGAGGCAGGGCCCTGCTGTTCCCATCCCTGACCACCGAACCCCGTCCGTTTTCCTTGCGATTAGCCTATTTGCTTATGCATGTCTCCCGAGGCCATGGGCTTACTGTTTGATGAATGTTTGACTAACGACGCCCTCCGAATCGCTTTCGATCCGCAGTACATATGTCCCGGAAGGAAGGTCGCTTAACTCCAACCGGTGGCGATTTGCACCTGCGGGAAAAACCAAAGAGCGCAGCGCTTTCCCCTCTTGGTCGAAAACAGTTATTCGTGCTGGTGCGGGCAATGTTTGCTCTAAAACAATTTGCAAATAATTGTGTGCCGGATTGGGCTGTAAAGAGACGGCAAAACGGGGAGCGGACGGGTTGGTTGCCGAGGTAATTTCCTCCAGTAGGCCGGCCTGCCAAACGCCCGACCCATGCGTAGCCGCCCGCAGGAGCCGTTCGCTTGCGATGATGTTCAGATCGATAACCATGGGGAGTTCACCAGCAGCGTTGAAATACGGAGACCAACTCGAGCCGCCATTCGTAGAAACGTACACGCCAATATCGTTACCCAAGTACAGGATTTCGGGGCGGGCAGGGTCGATGACCAGGCAGTTTGCGGGCACGTCGGGAAGGCCATCGTCCAAGCGTTCCCAACTGTTGCCCCCGTCGGTAGTTCGATAAAGGTGGCCGGCGCCGAAGCCGCCGAATACCGCATAGGTAGTTGCTGGTTGGTCGGGGTGGCCTAACAGGTCGGTACATATCCGGTCTGGCAGGGTTTGCATGCGGGTCCAGGATTGACCGCGATCGGTAGACCGAAACACGCCTGCACGGCCCGTGACTAAGGGAGAGGTGCTCACGAATATCCGATCGGGGTCCAGGGAAGTAAGGCCGATGCGCAAGATGGGATTGCTCCCATCGACGGGTTGGTCGGAGGTAGCTTGCCAGGTAGTGCCCTGGTCGGGAGAATAGTGCAGGCGTTCGGCCCCAGCGAAAACGGTCCGGCTGTCACTAGGGGAAAGAACAAAGGGGCCGCTAAAGTTGGTAACTTCCTGGCGAGCGCTGGCGGGCGCTATATTCTGGAAGCTATTGCCCTGATTAAAGGAGCGAAAAATATTGAGAAACTGGGCCGACCCGTACAGGATGGCCTTGTTATCGGGGTTGATGGCTGCCGTCATGCCGTCGCCACCGATTACGCGAAACCAGTCGGTAGACCCCCGGTAGATGGCAGTGGAATTATCCTGCATACCACCAATGGCCAGGTCAGGATCAACCGGGTGGCTGGAGAAATCCGCATAAAACTGCTGGGTCTGGTAACCGCCATTGCGGCCGTCCCAAGTGATGCCGCCGTCTTCGGAAACAAAAAGACCACCATCGGTTACCAAGTACACTTCACCGGAATTTTGAGGGTGGAAATAAATGCCGTGGATGTCGGCGTGAACGTAAAAAGGCGGGCCTTCCGGTTCACCTGCCGGCACGTCGCCAAAAAACCAAGCGCCCCAGCTGGATACTGCCTGCATGGTCTGGCCACCGTCGTTAGAGCGAAAGGCATCGATACCAACCTGCAGGATGACCGCTTCATTGGCAGGGGAAATGGCCACGTCGTGAGCGTACCAGCCCTGGTAGCGTGCGATATCGTCGTCATTCAGCAGGTTCCAGGTCTGGCCGCCGTCGATTGATTCAAACAAGCCAATTCCGCTCAGGGCATTCGCTACCGAGGCCACTAGTCGCTGCGGATTACTGGGGTCGCGATCGATCATGGTTTTGCCCGTATAGTCCGGTAGGTCATCGATGCGGTCGAAGGTCGCCCCACCGTCGGTGCTGCGGTACACCGCCGCATTAGGATATTCATAACCGCCAGTACTTAGGACCAGGTCGTTGGTATCTATGGGATTCCAGTCCAGCTCCATGATCATGGGTTCGGGAAAAATATTAGCCCAGGAGTCGCCTCCATCGGTAGAGCGATAAAGCCCTTCGGTAGTAGCGGCCAATAAGGTGTTCGGGTTTTGTGGATTGTACGCAAGGCGCCAAACGCCCCGCATATCGTTGAGCGACCAATCCAGGACGGACGCCCAGGTTTGCCCGCCATTGGTGGTTCGCAGGATGCCGATACCATAGGTGCCACGCAGGGTGCGCACCGTGGTACCCGGCTGGGCCCCACGCGTATTGTAGACCTCGCCGGTGCCAATGAACATAGTGTCGGGATGGTCGGGGTGGATGGCTATGGAGCTCACACCTAATACGGGATGTCCGGTAGGTATTTTATCCCAGGCATCGGCGCCTTCGCCTTTCGTGTCCGAGACCCAAAGGCCGCCGCTGGCGGATCCCAGATAGATGCGGTTAGGGTGGTTGGGGTGAAAGGCCAGACAAAGAGTACGCCCGCCAATATTTTTGGGACCGATGCTTTCCCACTCAATTGTACGGGAGCGGGTCTGCACTGTTTGCGTTACGCGCCGGTAGGCTTGCGCGTACCGGCTTGTTTCGATGTACGGACTGGGGTAAGCACGTTGCAATGCCCATTGGTCAAGCGCATTGGCTGCTCCGCTGGGAGGAAATTCCGGCTCCGGAGGCTGAGGCGGCGTACAGGCTTGTATAAGTAAAACCAAGAAAAAAGGCAGGAGAGGGCGCATAGCGTCGATTAATAAGTGTTTAAATAATTAAATATAGAAAAAATAGTATTGACGCTTGCGGAGTAAATCTTGAGGGGCATCAAGGGCAACCCAATACGCGGTAAAAAGGTTGTTTTTTTCCATCTACCTCTCGATATTTAAGCTTAATACAAAGAGCAGGTATGGACGGAGAAGCCTTGGGGCGTTTGTTTTTGCGGGAGTTAGAAAAAATAATTGATCGGCCGGAGCAAACGGCAGCAGCGCGAATTGAAGGGATTTACCGGCTGATGCAGTTGATTTTTGCCAAAGTGACTCGTACGGAGCGATTGCAATTTACCACCTTTTTTGCCCGTATTGCTTACGCGGGCCAGCAGTATCAATTAGACAGACAATTACAATATTTTGTGCATCATTTCCGACGAGGCGCTCTGCGTGCCGAAACCCGCTCACCGGCCGAGCAGGAGGCGCTGGCGGACTTGGGTAATACGGTTTTATTGCACTTAATCCCGGCGTTTTTCCCAGGAGTGACTACCCGGCATTTACACGATCGCATCGCTACCACCTGGCCGCTGCGCGGAGGCCCGGTCGAGCGCAAAGCTTACTACCCCTACTTGCGGGTGGTCATCTTTAGAATTGACCAGGAAAATAAACAAGTTTGGGTACGAAGTACCGATGCCCCGGAAACGGAGCGTGCAGTCCAATACGATATTCCCGAGCGTAATGAGTTGTTTACGTCTGACATCGAGCAGTTGGAACAACTTGACCTACTGCCGATTACGGCCAATCTATTGGAGGTCGAAGTCGATGCTGCCGATGTTCTACGGCCTCGGGGTATCGTCTTGGAGCCGGATTACCTGATTGACGTGACCGCCATTGCGTCGTCTTTCCAAGGCCACACCACCGCGCCGGAGGTCAGCTTACTGACTAAAATGTTGCCATTTGAGTCTTCCCTGCCGCTTTTGTTAGGCCATATTGCTAATTTCTTCTTAGACGAATTGGTTCATCAGCCGGACCGCGACTTCAAGTCGCTCTTCGCCGAAGTATTCCGGTTGAATCCTTTGGCTTTTGCCTTGCTGGATGACCGCACCCTGCGGGAATTGATGCAACGGGCCCATATTCATTATACTAATTTGCGGCAAATGGCTGCCAAAGGATTTCGGGAAGCAGGTATGGAGGCGCGGCAAGGTCTGCTAGAGCCTACTTTTTACTCTAACCGCTACGGCTTGCAGGGGCGTCTCGACTTGCTGTTCAGCGGAACGGATCGCACAGCGATTGTGGAGCTGAAAAGTGGCAAAGTTTACTTGCCCAACGTTTACGGGATCAGTCAGAACCACTTCGTACAGACCTTGATGTACGACCTGCTAATTCGCTCGGTATACGGTGCAGGGAGCGATCCGGAAAACTACATCCTGTATTCTGGCCTGGAAGATCGTCAGCTGCGCTACGCCCCGGTAGTGAAGGCGCAGCAATTGGAAGCGCTCCACGTGCGCAACCAATTGATTTTATTAGAAAAGGCCTTATTACGGCTGGGCTTTAACCGGTATTACGGAACCCCGGATCAGGCCTTGGAAAAAGGGCGGCACTTCTTTCGCAAGCTTCATCCCGATGCGCACCCGCAGCTCAAGGGTTTTATCCGGCGCGACCTGGAGCGTTTTTGGCAGACTTTTGACACCAAAGACCGGTTGCTCCAGCAATATTTTATCGCCTTTGCCGGCTTTATCGCCCGGGAGCATCACCTGGCCAAGATTGGTCAGGTCAACGGCGGGCAAGCGGGTGGGCAGGCGGCGCTGTGGCTCAGCAGCCGGGCCGAAAAGCTAGAGCAGTTCGAGCTGCTCGACCAACTGCGCATTCTGGAAAACCGGGCTAATGCATCCGATCCGGTCATTCGCTTCGTGCGCACAGAAGAAACGGCCGACCTGACCAACTTTCGGCGCGGCGATATTGCCGTGCTCTATCCGGCGGGGGCGCCCCCGCTCGATAACCAACTGTTTAAATGTACGGTCATCGCCATCGATGGGCAAGAGGTCCATGTGCGCCTGCGTTCCCGCCAATCCAACCTAGAGGATTTTAGCCGTTACGAACGTTGGAACCTGGAGCACGACCTGCTCGATAGCGCTTTCGTAGGGCAATACCGAAGCTTGTATCAGTTTTTGGATTCAGCGGGCGACAAGCAGGATTTGTTACTGACACGCAGACCTCCGCAAATGCCGCAAGGGGAAGTAGTCTATCGGAACGAAGAGCTGACGGCCGAGCAGGAAGGCATTTTTGCCCAAATGATGGCCGCCGAGGAGTATTTTTTACTCTGGGGTCCGCCCGGAACCGGCAAGACCAGTATCATGCTCAAGCACCTTGTCGGTTATTTGTTGCAAAACACGCAAGAGCATTTCGTGCTGCTGGCCTATACCAACCGGGCGGTAGACGAGATTTGTGCGGCCATTGAGCAGTTGGGGCCCTGGGTGCGCCGACAGTACTTGCGGATAGGTTCGCGCTACGCCACCGATTCGCGTTATACCGATCAGTTACTCAGTGTGCAGTCGGAGCAAATCACTACCCGGGAGCAGTTGCGCCAGTTACTGCTCGAACGGCGCATTTTGGTGGGTACGCTTTCGTCGGTAACCGCTAAGCCGGAGCTGTTGAAATTCAAGCATTTTGACCGGGTCGTTATCGATGAGGCTTCCCAGATTCTAGAGCCCAACCTGGTGGGACTGCTTACCCAATTTCCGAAGTTCCTTTTGATTGGTGACCATCGGCAGTTGCCGGCTGTCGTCACCCAAGCGCCGGGGCTTTCCGTAGTAGAGGAGGAGCATCTGCGGTCGGTAGGGTTGGTTGATTTACGGAACTCTCTGTTTGAGCGATTATATATGCGTTGCCAGGAAGCAGGTTGGGAGTGGGCTTATGCCCAACTTTCGCACCAGGGACGGATGCACCACGACCTGATGACCTTCCCCAATAGGTATTTTTACGACGGCCGCTTGAAAATACTGCCTCGAGACGTAGCTGCCCACCGAAAGCAGCTAGCGGCCATCCCGTGGCGGGTGGTCGATCCATCGTGTGATCTGCAAGTGCAGTTGTGTAGCAGCCGCTTTTTGTTTTTTTCTACTCCCTCCGATGATGCTGGTCTCAATGTAAAAACCAACCGGTACGAGGCACAGCTCATCGTTCGTTTGATCGGTGCCCTCCGGGCGCTGCACGAATCTAATGGTGATGGGGGCGATCTTCAACGTCTATCTTTAGGAATCATAACCCCCTACCGGGCACAGATCGCCTGCATACGGCACGCGCTGCGGGAGGCAGGAATGGAAGACGAGCGATTTACCATTGATACGGTCGAGCGCTACCAGGGCGGCGCCCGAGATATCATTTTGATTTCTTTGTGTACCAACTCTCTGGCTCAGCTGTACGCCTTATCTTCCCTTTCGAGCGAGGGTGTCGATCGCAAGCTCAACGTAGCCCTGACCCGGGCTCGCAGGCACCTGATGGTCTTGGGTAACCCCGACGTCCTACAAAAAGATCCGGTTTACCATAACCTCATTCAGTTTTACCGGCATTGGGGTGAGCAAGGGGGAACTATGCCTGCGGCAGGTACAGACGAATCTGCTGCAGAGCCGCTCGGATAGGCGTAGGATGCCAGCCGAAGGCAGCGGTGCGTTGGTTGAGCAAGGCCGTATCGGGTACGCGAGCCGCCAACATTGGCAGGTCGTCCATCCGGATGGCGTCAATGAGATTGGCATCCAGCTCAAAAACTTCGGCCAAGCGTAGGGCGAATTCGTAGCGCGATAGTCGCTCGGGTCCGGCAAAGTGGAAAATGCCGGCTAGGCCGCGCGCCGCAGCTAATTGCGAGAGGCCACGCGCAGCATCTTCCGCCCAGAGGGCACTGCGAAATTCGTCGGTAAAAGCGCGAATTCTTTCTCCTTTCTGCAGCTTGATAGTCCAGTCGGTGAGGAAATTCCGCCCCTGGTTATCCCATCCGAAAAGAAGTGGTAGGCGGACGATGGCGCCAAGCTCTTCTAACTCCCGAACGCGCTTTTCTGATTCGGCTTTGTGGTTGCCGTAGACCGTAGCGGGCGCCGTAGGCCCATCCTCGTCGTAAGGCGCATGCCGGCCATCGAAGACTAGGTCAGTGGAGGCGAAAATCAAACGGACTTGATGAACGCGGCAGTACTCCACCAGTTGCTCGGTAAGTTCCAGGTTGAGGCGACGGCTGCGATCGGGCTCGGCGGCGCATCGGTTAGGGCTTGATAAGGCGGCCAGGTGGATAATGGTTCGAGGCTTTGTTTGCAAAAGCATATCATCTACGGCAGCTGCGTTTTCCAAGTCGCAGCGGAAAGGGCGGGCCTGGCCGGTGTCTATGCGGTTGTGGCCGTATTGAGCGAAGAGTCGGCTTTCGCTTTGTAGGTAGGGGCGTAGGTAGCGGCCGAGAAAACCGGAGGCTCCCATTAGCAGGATGCTGTCCATTACGGGATATTGAGGATTTTGTGGGTTTGTATACTGAGGCGCCAGCGTGGATTTTCTAGGCAGTATTGAAGTGCAAGTTGGGTGTTGCGTTCGGTTTGCGGGCCATCCATAGGCTGGAGAAAAAAGTGATCGTAATCGAGTGCCTCGAATAACTTCGGTTCGGCGCCGGGCTGAGGGTAGACAAGCTTGAGTTCGTGTCCTTTGGTGAGTACCACCGGAGCGCCGGCTTTAGGGCTCATGCAGATCCAATCGATACCAGGGGGTGGTGTTTTGGTGCCGTTGGTTTCGATGGCAATCTCGAAACCGGCGGCGTGCAGGGCCTCGACCAGTGGCAGATCGAGCTGCAGGAGGGGTTCGCCGCCCGTGCAGACCACGTAGGGGGTGCTGCCCGGAGCATGGCGCGGCCACTGTTCCGCTACGGCTTCGGCCAGCGCTTCCGGTGAAGGGTAGTGCCCGCCGTTGAGGCCGTCTGTACCTACGAAGTCGGTATCGCAAAATTGGCAAATAGCTCTATGGCGATCGGCCTCGCGGCCGCTCCAGAGATTGCACCCGGTGAAGCGGCAAAAGACAGCCGGTCGACCTGCCTGAGCGCCTTCGCCTTGCAGGGTGTAAAAGAGCTCTTTTATTTTATATCCTGGCATGTGGTTATCCGAAGCTGCTTTTTTGAAAATACAACAGTGCGGCCTTTTTGTTGCCCCGAGGCCAACAGACATTTTTCTACAATCCACCACACGCCATAACAATTCCAGGCGAAAAGCGTATTATTGTTGACTCGAAAAGAAAGAAGCAAAGGAGCGTATGCAATTCCTGTACCCGACATTCCTGTTCGCCTTGGCGGCCTTGGCAATACCTGTTATTATTCATCTTTTTCATTTCCGTCGGTTCAAACGTGTTTATTTCACCAATGTGCGTTTCCTCAAGGAAGTTAAGGAGGAGACCAGTGCGCGGTCTAAGCTCCGTAATCTGTTGGTGCTACTATTGCGCCTGCTGGCAGTATTGTTCTTGGTTTTAGCTTTCGCACAACCCTTTATCCCGACTGGAGGCGAAGTACAGCGGGGTGCCAAGAGCGTAAGCATTTTCATCGATAATTCCTTTAGCATGAGCGCACTGAGCCAGGATGTACCCCTGTTGGATCAGGCCAAACAGCGAGCGCGTGATGTGATAGAAGCCTACACTACCGAGGACCGCTTTCAGATCCTAACCCACGATTTTGAGGGGCGCCACCAGCGATTGATGAGCCAGGAAGATGCCCTGGCGCTGATCGATGAGATAGAGATAACGCCCGAGGTGCGCAACTTGTCGCAAGTGTTGGAGCGGCAACGGCAAGTGCTGGAAGAAGCAGAAAATACTAGTAATCGCGTCATCTATCAGATCTCCGACTTCCAGCAATCGATTACCGACTTGAGTACTTATCAGGATTCGACTATCCAGCTCAATTTATTGCCGCTGCAGGCTGTGCAGGAGCGCAATGTATACATTGATTCCGTTTGGTTCGAAGCCCCGGTACGAATGGTCAATCAGACCAATCCAATGTTCGTCAAGATGGTAAATAAATCGGATGCAGTGGCCGAAAACGTGCGGTTGTCTCTGAACTACGAAGGGCAGACCAAACCCGAGGGGACCGTATCCATACCCGCCGGGGGCGAGGCGGTCGATACGGTGAATCTGACCATTCTACGACCGGGATGGCACGAGGTGGAATTGGCGATTACGGACTATCCGGTAAACTTCGACGACAAATATTTACTGACCTTTCCGGTAGCGGAGAATATCCGTGCCCTGGCCATCAATGCCGGTACGCCCAATCGGTTCCTCAGTGCTGCATTTGGCGGGATGGAGTATTTTTCCCTAACCAACCAAAATATACAGAACATCAGCTATTCCAGTTTTCCGGAGTACCAAATGATTGTTTTGAACGAGCTTGCGACCATTTCGACCGGAATGGCTTTTGAGTTGAAGAATTATATAGAGAGCGGCGGTAATCTGCTGGTGTTCCCCCCGGAAGATGCCGACCGCACTGCTTATAACAACTTTCTGAATAGTCTACCGGCTAATCAGTTGCAAAGCCTGGAACGCACCGAACGAGAGGTCGGCCAGATCAACACCGAAGAATTCGTTTTCCAGGACGTTTTCAAAAATCGCGATCAAAATATAAAGCTGCCGGTTACACAGGTCAATTACCAGTTGTCGAGCTTTACCAATCGAAGGGAAGAGCCATTGCTTATCTACCGCGACGGCAGCACCTTTTTGGGAAAATACCGCATCGGTGGCGGACATTTGTACCTGTGTGCCGCTCCGCTTAATCCCGAGGCCAACAACCTGGTGCAAAATGGAGAAATTTTTATCCCGATGCTCTACAAGATGGGGATCTCGGCAGCCAGCGACCCCCGCGTTGCCTATACCATCGGCGAGGATGAAGTGATTGAGGCCGACCACCGAACCGAAAACACCGATTTTGTGTACCATATCCAAGGTGCCGAAGAAGAGTTTATCCCGGAACAACGGGTAGTGGGTGCCAAGGTGCAACTGGGCGTGAACGACCAGATCAAAGAAGCCGGCTTGTACCAGTTGTTTCTCGAACGTGGTGAAGTGTTGCATCAATTTGCCTTCAACTACAATCGCAAGGAGTCCGATCTGGCCTATTTGAATGCCGCCGAGCTGCGCAAGCAGGTGGGCGGGCTGGCTGCGGTGATTCAGGCTGAAGATCCAGCGGTGCTAACGGCCAGTATTGAGCAACGTAGTCAGGGGCTAACTTTGTGGCGCTGGTGTTTGTTCTTAGCTTTGTTATTTTTAGGTCTGGAAATACTGGTTCTCCGATTTTGGAGGTAACCCGATGCCGACTACCACTCATGCCACGCAAACACCTACTGTCCGGATTAGCAGTTGTCGCCCTGCTTACACTGGCACTGACTTACATCGAATTTACCCCTTATTTCGAGCACCCTAACCAACCGGGTGGTATCTGGGGGGATGCCTATAAGAATGCGGCCGTTGTCGCGTATCACGCCTGGCACGATACCTCCTACGTACATTACGACGGCATGAATTTTCCTTTCGGGGAGCACATTTTGACGACCGACGGGCAACCGCTGGTTTCGAATGCCTTGCAATGGCTAGAACGCCGGGGTATCAGCACGCGCAGTTTTACCTTTACGGTGATTAACTGGGCGATGCTGGTCAGCCTGATCCTTACCCCACCCTTGCTTTTTCTCTTTTTCGCCCGGTACAGCTTACCAGTAGCTTATGCAGTGGGAATGGCTCTGGCTGTCACTGCACTCCATCCGATGATGGAGCGGATGGGGCCTCACTACAGTCTCGCTCAACCCCTGGCTGTTGTAGGCGTAATTTTCCTACTGGTTAGTTTCGATCGAAAGCCGTCGTGGTTTAAAGCGTTATCCCTAGGGCTGGTCGTATTGGCAGCTGGCCTGATGCATCCTTATTTTTTGGTGGTGTTGGGTATGCCAACCGTCTTTTTCATGGGGGTGCGCTACCTGCGGGAGCGCCAGTGGCGGGCCTTACCGGTTTATTTGGGCTATGGGGGCCTCATGCTCGGCATCCCGGCTCTATTTTTTTTATGGTGGTTGATTCTTCCCGATGCGGTGGCCGACCGGTCGCCCGCGCCATGGGGCTTTTTTTCTTACCGAGCTATTCCACAGGGGATACTATTCAGCCCGTTCCAACCGCATTGGATGTGGATTCATGAAAACTGGACCGATATTCTGGGGCTGATCGACAATATTGAACGGCGGACTTACCTAGGCATCGTAGGTAATGTAGGTATGTTGGCAATTTTGGTCATTGCCCTCATTCGTCGCGGCCGCATTCCCTTTCTGGAAAAGGAATTGCAGACGCTTTACTGGGCGGGCCTGCTGGCTTTGCTTTTTGCTTCCGGCTTTCCCTTTTTTATTGGTGGTCTGGAAAATCGCTTGCAGGATTTTGGGTTTTATCAGCAATTCCGGTCGATTGGCCGGTTGGCCTGGTTTTCCTACTTCGCGATCAATCTGGTCGTGGTTGTCTGGTGGTACCGCCTGCTTGCCGGACGGGTGTGGGCGCCCGTAGTCTGGGCTTTGTTGACGGGTGTGTTTTTGTTCGAAGGCTATCATTTCATCCAGTCAAAAATTGACCTTAATCCCGAGCCGGTGCCGGAATGGGAAGCCGGAGATATCCTGATGCGCAGAGCAGGCATCCAACCGGAAAAGTATCAGGCCATTCTGGGGCTTCCTTTTTACAGCATTGGGTCGGAAAACTTCTGGGTAGATGCGCAGGGGTATATTCAACAGAAAACCATGACGCTCTCTATGGAGACCGGATTGCCCCTCGTCAACCACATGATGACGCGTACTTCCCTGGGGCAGGTTTTTCAGCAACTACAGCTTGTGAGCGAGCCGTACCGGCCGCCATCGGTCCTGGAACATTATCCCGACAACCGCCCTTTACTGTTGGTCGTGCATAAAGAATACGAAGCCGCAGAGCGTGATGCATTCTGGCATTTGGCCGATGAGGGGGAAATCCTTTTTGAGGATGAAAAGCTTTCTTTCCGTAAATTAGATTTATCCGTCTTTGAGCAATTAACCAAGGCCCAAAGAAAAGCCGCCTGGGTTTCCCTGCCTGCCGATTCCTTGCAGCAAAGCCAAATGGTTTATCGGTCTTTCGAGCATCATGCCAATACGGTCAACGGTTATCGCGGCCGGGGGGCAGCCCTGCCATTGGGAAGCAAGAAAGTGCTCTACGAAGGGCAACTTGCTACGGGCAAGGCTAGGGAATATGTTTTTTCTTGTTGGGTATACCTACTGGATGATCGCCGTGCCCGTACGCGGATTTTTTTCGAACAATTCGACGCCGAAGGTAACCTCACTAGTTGGGCGCGTCTTCCGGTGCAGAAAATGGTCCGGGTTTTCGATCCGATCGGTTGGGTACTCATCGAACATACCTTCCAGGCAGCGCCCGGCCACCGTCTGGTTATCAGTTACGACAATGTGCGTCTGGCAGGGGAACCAATGCGGCTAGATGAAATGCTGATACGACCGAGCGGCTCTTTGGCAGGGTGGCAGGATGGCGATCAGTTTATGGTCAATAATCGCTGGTTTTTGACGCCCCGTCTGGAGGAAGAATGGTAAAACTTGGCCTTCATTTCCGTCTGTCGTGGCGATATTGTTTAACTTTACTCGAATCCATTTTGCTGACCTATGCGTTTGTTGCTCCGCCAATTGTCCGTTGTCGATCCACGTTCTGCTCATCACCAGGATCAAGTTGATATACTGGTAGAGGACGGCACGATACGCGAAATCGGAGCCAACCTTGATGTCTTGGCCGATCAGACGTACGATCTGAACGGGGCCTACGCTACTCCGGGGTGGATGGACGTAGGCATCCTGGCAGGCGACCCCGGATACGAGCAACGCGAGGACCTGACTTCACTAAGTCGCGCCGCTGCCAACGGTGGATTCACAACAGCGGTACTTTTACCCAATACGAATCCCGTAGTCGACCACAAAGCCGGCGTCCGTTACTACCGCCAATTTGCTGAAAACAACCTGGTCGACATCTATCCTCTGGCAGCAGTATCCGAGCGTACCGAAGGCCGGGACATTACCGAAATGATGGATCTGCATCAGGCCGGAGCCTTGGCTTTTACCGACGGAATGGGAGGCATCCAGGATGGCGGCCTATTGTTGCGGGCTCTGCAGTACGTAAAAGCCTTTGACGGGGTCGTTTTTAATTATCCCACTGATCGATCCGTCGCCTTGGAGGGGCAGATGCACGAAGGGCGCGTAAGTACTATGCTCGGGATGAAGGGCATTCCTGCGCTGGCTGAAGAACTGATGATTATGCGCGATTTGGAGTTGCTGGCTTACAGCGAATCGCGCCTGCATTTGGCCAATCTGTCGACTGCTGGCGGGGTAACATTGGTGCGCCGTGCTAAGGAAAGAGGGCTGCAAGTGACGAGCTCCGTTTCAGCTTTGCACATGGTGTACACGGAGGCGGCGTTAGAAAATTACAATAGCTTCTTTAAGGTGTATCCGCCCCTGCGTTCGGAGGGCGACCGGCAAGCACTATTGGCGGGGCTACAAGACGGAACGATTGATTTCGTAAGTAGCGGGCATGTGCCATTAGAAGAGGAGGCTAAAAAATTGGAGTTTCCCTATGCTGTTTTCGGCGCTGCAGGGATAGAGACGGCCTTCGCCATGCTCTGGACAGCACTCCAGGACTTTTTTTCCCTCGAACAATGGCTGGATTTATGGGCCTTCGGCCCACGCCGGGTGTTGGGGCTTACCGTTCCGGTTATTGGAAAGGGAGCGCCGGCTGAGCTAACTATTTTTCATCCGGAGGATTCTTGGATGGTGGAACCATCCACTTTATATTCCAAGGGTGTCAATTACCCAGTCGTAGGGACAAAGTATCGGGGCCGGGCCGTAGGTATTGTCAGGGGGCGACAGTCGGTATTTTTGAGAAATCAGTAGATATATTTTGGAAATCGGGCAGGGTAAGCAGATTTTACCACCGCATTTTCTTTTTCAACAAAACAAAACCAAAACCTTATGTCCACGCTAGACAGTCCAAATTTTCAGCCGCAGCCCTACCGGCCCGTAGCCCTGCGTTACGGGTTGATCGGCGGGCTTATTTTGGTCGCCATTTCCTTGGTCGGACAAGTGGCGGGCCTTGCTGACCCCACACAGCCGTACTCGGCAGGAAGTATTATCAATTCTATTCTCACTTACGGAACGATCATTGCCATTCTGGTGCTGGCCGTTAAATTTCACCGCGATTCCAATCAGAATGGATTCATCACCTTCGGCCAGGCTTTTGGGCTGGGCGTTTTAGCCGCCCTGGTGATGGGGGTGATTTCGGCCATTTACTCCTACGTCTTTTTCGCATTCATCGACCCCGGTTTCCTCGACCAGGTGGTAGAGATGCAAAAAGAGCAGATGCTGGAAAGCGGAATGAGTGAGTCGGAAGTGGATCAAGCCTTTAATATGATGTCGGCCATGTTTACTCCCGGGGCTTTTGCTATTATTGCCGTTGTGGGGTCGCTTATTTTCGGAGCCATCGTCTCCTTAATTGTCGCTGCAGTAATGAAAAAAGACCCGCCCGCAGCTGTAACAGCATAAAAATGATGCAACAACAACCGCCCGGAATACGCTACGGAATCATTACAGGTGGAGCCATGATTGGGCTCTACCTGTTATTGTATTTAATCAATAAGCCGCTTATTCTGCAGCCCGCGGTCAATTTCGGAGCCCTCATCATCCTGGTCGTCGGTATGGTTACAGCCTGTCGCACCGAACGGGGCGAGCGGAAGGCCTATCCGTTCCAGGAAGCTCTAAAGACCGCTTTTATAGTCGCCGTAGTTGGCAATGCCCTATATTACTTTTTTTATCTCGTGCTTTTCAAATATATCGATCCAGGATTAAATGATCTGCTGCGGGAGCAATACATCCGTTTCCTCGAGCGTTTCCGGCCATTTTTCGGTGAGGAACAGTCCGAAGAGATGATCCAGGCGGCCGAAGACATGCCCTTCGAGACAACCCTTTCCGGCACCTTTTTCACCTATGCACAGTCCTTGATCGGTGGGTTTATTTTGGCGCTCATTGTAGCGACTATTCTCAAACGCAAACCACCGATCCCCGCCGCGGAAGCATAGATCTTCCGCAATCCATGATCGGGCGTTGGAAATATATTATCTTGCCGCCCGAATAGAAATGTGATCCCGTACTGCGGAATTATCCTATGGATTTATCAATAGTAGTGCCCCTTTTCAATGAGGAAGCGTCCCTGCCCGAGCTTACCGACTGGATTCGGCGCGTGTGTGAAGCGGAGGGTTATGATTACGAAATTGTTATGGTCGATGACGGTAGCAAAGATAACTCCTGGACGGTTATTGAAGACCTCTACCATCACAATGCCCGCATCAAGGGTATCAAATTCCGGCGCAATTACGGCAAATCTGCTGCCCTGCACACTGGTTTCCAGGCCGCCGGAGGGGAGGTTGTCATCACAATGGATGCAGATCTGCAGGACAGCCCCGACGAGATTCCCGAACTTTACCGCTTAATAAAAGTAGAAGGTTACGATCTGATTTCGGGCTGGAAAAAAGAACGGTATGACCCCCTGATCAAGACAATTCCGTCAAAGTTTTTCAACCGCATCACCCGCTGGATTAGCGGAATTGGGTTGCATGATTTCAATTGCGGCTTGAAGTCCTACCGGTCCGAGGTTGTTAAGAGCATTGAGGTGTACGGAGAAATGCACCGCTACATTCCGCTGCTGGCCAAATGGGCTGGATTTAAAAACATCGGAGAAAAAGTGGTCAAGCATTACCCCCGCAAGTACGGAACTACCAAGTTTGGGCTGGAGCGCTTTGTGAATGGCTTTCTAGATTTGCTCTCCATCACCTTCGTCGGGCGCTTCAGGAAGCGCCCGATGCACTTCTTCGGTACTTTCGGGCTGCTCTTTTTTATGGTAGGGTTCCTCATCCTGCTCTATTTAAGTATTGCCAAGTTGATTTATAAAGAATACGGTATTGCCGACCGGCCCTTGTTTTACTTTGGTATTCTGACGCTGATCATCGGCACGCAGTTGTTTGTTACCGGCTTTATCGCCGAGTTGGTGTCGCGCAATGCTCCGGATCGGAACACTTACCTCGTCGAAAAGCGAACCGATCGGGAAGTATGAAAAAAATAGCCCTTCTATCGCCGGCCCACCCGTTGCGGGGTGGGATTGCCTCGTCTACCGAGCGCTTTGCGCAAGCGTTGCAGGAAGCCGGTTACCAAGTTGACATCATTTCTTTTACCATGCAGTATCCGGAGTTTTTATTTCCCGGAAAAAGCCAGTATACCGATGATCCTGCCCCCAGGGGATTGACCATAAAACCGCGAATCAACTCGGTTAATCCGCTTAATTGGCTGGCGGTGGGCCGGGAGCTCAAACGCGACGCCTACGACATTATCGTTTGCCGCTACTGGCTGCCCTTCATGGGGCCTGCTTTGGGCACCATTTTGCGCCGGGCTAAAGGAGCCGGCGCTATCGTAGTGGCCCTGACCGACAATATTGTACCTCACGAAAAACGAGTGGGCGATGCCGCCTTTACCCGTTATTTTTTGGATGCCGTAGACGGTGCGCTGGTCATGTCGCGCGCCGTGGGAAAAGATTTTGAGCGGCTGGCGCCCGGCAAACCATACCGTTTTGTACCGCACCCCATTTATGATAATTACGGCGAACCAGCCAGCCGGGAGGTGAGTTTGCAGGCGTTAGGGCTGCTGCCGGCATATCGCTACCTGTTGTTTTTTGGTTTTGTGCGTGCTTACAAGGGGCTGGATATTTTGCTGAAGGCTATGGCCGACGAACGGGTGCGATCCCTGCCGGTACGCTTGATTGTAGCCGGTGAATTCTACGAAGACGAAGAAAAGTACCAGGCTCTGATCCGGGAGCTGGACATTGCGGACTTGGTACACCTTTTTGCCAATTACATCCCTAAGGAGTCGGTGCGTCATTTCTTCGGCGCTGCCGATTTAGTTGTCCAGCCCTACAAAACAGCTACCCAGAGCGGGATCTCCCAGATGGCATACCATTTTGAAAAGCCGATGATAGTCACCCGCGTGGGCGGTCTTCACGAGATCGTTCCCCACGGTGAGGCAGGATATGTGGTAGATACTGACCCTTGGGCCGTAGCCGGTGCGATTGCCGATTTTTTCAACCATCAGCGTATGGCGGAGCTTCGGGCCGGCGTGGCGGCGCGTAAAGCCCGCTTTTCTTGGGAGCGTTTAGTTGAGGGGATGGAAGCAATTATTGGCGAGGCCAAAAAAAAGAAGTAAGATTGTGGTTATGGAAAACCGGATTCGTGAAATCATTGGCGCATCCATTACAACCAAGCAATTACTGCTGAACGATACCGATTTGCTACAAACATTGATTGCGGTAACGGGGAAGTTGATAACCGTCTTTCAGCAAGGAGGTAAGGCTCTTTTCTGTGGCAACGGCGGCAGTGCTGGCGATGCGCAACACATTGCGGCCGAGCTATCGGGACGGTTTTACCGCGACCGTGCGCCACTATTCGCCGAGGCTTTACACGTCAACACTTCCTATCTTACGGCAGTAGCCAATGACTACGGTTACGAAGAAGTATTTGCCCGGCTGACGCGAGCAATGGGACGCCCGGGCGATATTCTGGTCGGGTTTTCCACTTCAGGTAATTCCACTAACGTTTTACGCGCCCTGCAGGCGGCCCGTGATATCGGCATGATTACCGTTGGGCTTACCGGTCGGGGAGGTGGACAGATGGCCGCACATTGCGACCACCTCATCGACGTACCCTCGAGCGAAACACCGCGTATTCAGGAGTGCCACATCCTGGTAGGGCACATCATCTGTGAATTAGTGGAAAGCCAATTGTTCGACCCGAAACCCGCTTTATGAAAACCTTACGCATCGATTCTGCCTGGACACTTATGCTCGACCGCGACGGTGTGATCAATCGGCGCGTACCGGGTGGTTACGTGAAGCACTGGGAGGACTTTCATTTCCTGCCCGGTGTCTTGCGGGTACTGCCTATCCTGGCCGGTTTATTTCCCCGCATTTTGATTATAACTAATCAACAGGGCATCGGCAAGGAGTTAATGACGGAGGAGGACTTGCATGCCGTGCACGAGAAAATGCAGGAGGCCATCCGGGATCAGGGCGGGCGCATTGACGGTATTTTCTTCTGCCCCGACCTTGAAAGCGATGAGCCCAATTGCCGTAAACCTAATCCAGTGCTGGGCGAGCAGGCCAAGGAACAGTTTCCCGAAATCCTATTTTCGAAAACCATCATGGTGGGCGACTCAATTTCTGATATGCAGTTTGGTAAAAAGCTGGGTGCCAAAACGGTGCTCATTAAAGGCAAGCAAGAAGAAGCTGGGGAGGTCAGTGAGAAACGCGAGATGGGAACGCTCACCGTCGACTTGGTGCTGGAAAGCCTGGAATACCTGCCCTTGCACCTTAAACCGGCTAGTCAAAAATAACTTCCGTGGCTCCCCAGCCGTACCGGGGGTGATATTCGTTTTTAAAATCCCTGACGTAGGGATGATCACGCAGGCGGCGAGCAATGGCTTTGCGCAACTGACCCTTTCCAACACCGTGTATGATGAAGACACGCTCCACGCCGAGGCGCACTGCTTTATCCAGGTACGCCTCAAAATGGCGGATCTGTAATCCAATGATGTCGAGGTTGTCCATCTTTTGGTATTCGGTCGTCAGTTTTTCGATGTGTAGATCGATCTCCGGAATAAACTCTGCCAGTTCCTGGACTTCGTGGAGGCCCACCTGACGCAGTTGGTCCTCCGTTTTTTTAGGAGGTGTTAGGTGCTGGCGAGTGTAGGATTGCAAGTCTTCCCGGGGTGCACCCGGCCGCCGTTCGGCGGTCAGTTCTTCAAAAACCCGGTACAGGTGTACCGGCCGGTTGAGGAGTGGGGCAGTAGTTATTTTTTTGAAAAAGGCCTTGGGTTTGATCCGAATGGTTTTGCTGAGCTTGCCACCCGTGCCATCGGGCAGGATGCGCCAACAATCGATCGCTACCTGTGGAATAAAATTGAGTTGTTCGAAGCGAAGTTGGCCCAACTCCGTAGCCGACATCCGATTGAGCCGGCCATTCTGGCGCAGCATCGTACGGTCGTCCTGGTGGAGGTAGAAAGAAAAAATCAGATCGTGGATTGTACCGTTGATCAGATAGATGGTGTAGGCCTCTGCAGTGCCGTCGTTGCGCAAAATGGGATCGAAAGCCAACTGCAAGCCCTGCCTTTTTAAGATGGCGTATTGCGATTCGATCGAGGCCGGTGGCGGCATCTCGAGCAGGGGAGGCTTTTTGCCCGGCACGATACGCGCCCGGTCACCCGGTTGCGGGCGGTCTTCGACGCGCTCCAAATCATCCATAAATACCGGAATCTCCATATCGACCGTTTCTAGGCGTACCCGCACCATGCCATTATCGAGTAATGCCGTTATGGTGCCCTCGTCCTTAGACAGGCGCAAGCGAACTCTGCTACCTACCGCAAATAACATGGAAACCTAAATTTTACCGCTAAATATGCCACCCCTACAAAATTTAAAAAATTACCAGGATCTTTCCGCCCGCTGAGAAAAAAGATAGACGAATTACTTTTGAAACCAAAAACGGGGTTATCTCTTATCTTGTTTCGAAAATTTTATTATGGCGCACCAATGGCGATGGCAGTTGGCTCAAAGTATGGAGTGGCGTTGGTGGGTGTATTATCTGGGGAAAAAAGACCGGGATATTTATTTGAGGAGCAAAGGTGCTTACTGGCGCCGGGTTTGGGATCAGCTCGGTCTGCCCGAGTCCGCACCGGACTGGCGCGTGCTCGACGCCGGGTGCGGCCCTGCCGGACTTGGTTTGATCATGTCCGGCATCCAGGTCGATGCCGTCGATCCGCTGCTCGACATTTACTGGTCGCATCTGAATATGCCACGGGCGGCCGATTTTCCCAACGTACGGTTTCATACTTGTACATTGGAAAACTACCATTGTCCGGCCACTTACGATCTCGTGTTCTGCTGGAATGTCATCAACCACGTACGCGATCCGCAAACGGTTGTTGCGAATCTGGTAAATGCAGGTCGGCCCGGAGCTACAATCATTTTATCGACCGATGTGCACCGTCGTGAGTGGTTGGCATCAGTTTTTCGACGACTGCCCGGCGATGTACTCCACCCGCAGCAATACGGCCCGGCCTATTACCAGAACTTACTAATAAAAAATGGCGTGCAGGTTCAGTCGGCGACATGCTGGAAGAGCAGTTGGCTCTTTGACTTTATGGTCTGGAAAGGTACCTTGCCCTACTAAACAGCAAAAGCCATGAGTAGACAACATTCCGCCTCCGGTACACCTTGGGAAGACCTGGTTGGTTATTCTCGGGCCATACGCGTGGGCAATCTTATCGAAGTCTCCGGAACAACCGCAATCCGTGACGGACAGATCGTAGGCGTAGGAGATGTCGAGGCTCAGACCACCTTTATTTTGGAGAAAATTAAGACCGTACTGGAAGGATTCGGCGCCGGGTTAGAGCACGTCATACGCACCCGGATCTACGTGACCAATATCCAGCAATGGGAGTCCATTGGGCGTGTACACGGCACTTTTTTCCAGCAGATCCGACCGGCCGCTACGATGGTGGAAGTACGCGCGCTGATCCATCCCGATATGCTGGTTGAAATAGAGGTGACCGCCATGCTCTAATCCTCCAACTGCAGCTTAGCGGTAGCCAATTCACCAAGGGCATGGTGATCATTGACCTTGGTGGCTACACCGATGCCCTGGTTGTAAGCGGCCAGCGCCCCTTCGGTTTGTCCTAGGTGTTCGCGCAGTTTGCCCAGGTGGTAATAAACGCCGACATAATCGGGGTGCTCGTTGACCAGTTGCTCGTAATGTTCCAGCGCCTGTTCGAGCTGATCGTATTTCTCGTACTCTTTTGCCAGGGCAAAAAGCAAGAACGGATCATCGGGTTGCTCCAGGCGCAAGGCTTTGATTTGATCGAGTCGGTTCATAGAATGCGCATTGGTTATAGGCTAAAGGTAGCCAGACAATTTTCAGAATTTTGTAAACAATGTTTCCGGACGGGCCGTTTTTTATTTGCAGCGTAGCGAAAATTCGCTATTTCCTTTATTTTTAATCTTAAATGGGTAAATTCGTGTGTTTTTTGATCGATACTTTTCGCGCAAAAGGGTGGTCAAAAGGCAAGGCCACCTATTATAAAGTAATTCACTAAACCTTACGATCGATGAAATTATTGGTTTGCGTCAGTAAAACGCCTGAGACGACTACTAAGATTGCCTTTACCGAAGGGGGGAAGGCTTTTGATACGACCGATGTACAGTATATCATGAACCCTTATGACGAATGGTACGCGCTGGTTCGCGCTTTGGAGCTCAAAGAGGCCCAAGGCGGTACCGTGACCTTGCTCAACGTAGGGCCTTCCAGCAATGATACGGTTATTCGCAAAGGATTGGCCATTGGCGCCGATGAGGCGGTGCGCATCGATGCGGAGCCGAAGAGTGCGCTTTTTGTGGCTCAACAAATTGCCGCACACGCGAAAGAGGGTGCTTACGATATTATTTTCCTTGGCAAGGAAACTATCGATTATAACGGTTCGGAAGTAGGGGCAATGGTAGCGGAGCTGCTTGATTTGCCGTTTATCTCTTACGCCAGTAATATGGAAATGGAGGGGGGCACCGCCGTCGTACATCGCGACATTGAGGGCGGCACGGAAGAGGTGGAAGTGCAGCCTCCATTTGTCATCAGTGCGGCTAAAGGACTGGCTGAGCAACGCATTCCGAATATGCGGGGTATCATGATGGCCAAACGCAAACCACTGAATGCCATTCCAGCGGTAGAAGCCGAGGATCTTGTCGAAGCGGTGCAGTATGAGTTGCCACCCGAAAAAGGCGCCGTTAGATTGGTCGAAGCCGATCAAATGGACGAACTCGTCCGGCTTTTACACGAAGAAGCCAAGGTGATTTAATTTATTCATTTAGCAGAAAAACAAATCGACATATGGTACTCGTTATCGCAGAAACCGTCAACGGCCAATTTAAAAAAGCCGCTTTCGAGATGGCATATTACGGTCGTCAGACCGCCGATGTTTTGGGTGTCGAATGCGCGGCTTTGGTCCTGGGGGCGGCCGAGGGTGCTGAGGCACTTGGAAAATACGGTGCACATCAAGTCTTTCAAATTGCTAGTGAGCAGCTTGATACATTCGATTCGCAAGTATACACCGACGTCATCGCTCAGGCCATTGAAAAAATTGGTGTTAAGGTGGTTGTGTTTGCACACTCCAGCATGGGCAAAAGCCTGCTCGGCCGCCTGGCGGCCAAACTCCATGCCGGTAGCGTAGCTGGCGTAAATGCAATTCCAACGAATGACGGTGCTTTCCGGGTAAAGAAACCCGTTTTCTCCGGTAAAGCTTTTGCCACTTATGAAATCAAATCGGACATCAAGCTTCTGTCCCTGATGGGAAATTCCTTCCAACCGGCCGAGGTTGGCGAGCCCGCTACGGTGCAGCAATTGGAAGTTAACATACCGGAGCCCAAGGTGAAAGTGCGCGCTGTAGACCGGCTGGAAGGCGACGTACCTCTGCCGGAGGCCGAACTGGTAGTCAGTGCCGGTCGCGGAATGAAGGGGCCGGAAAACTGGGCAATCGTGGAGGAACTGGCCCAGGAAATCGGCGCTACTACCGCCTGTAGCCGCCCGGTTGCCGATATTGGTTGGCGTCCGCACCACGAGCACGTAGGTCAAACGGGCATTGCTATACGACCTAATCTTTACATCGCTATCGGTATTTCCGGGGCCATTCAGCACCTGGCTGGTGTCAACAACTCGAAAACCATTGTGGTGATCAATAAAGATCCGGAGGCGCCCTTCTTTAAAGCTGCCGATTACGGCGTAGTAGGCGACTTATTCGAGGTCGTGCCGCGCTTGACCGAAGCTATCAAGAAATACAAAGCCGAAAATTAACGGGATGCTAGCTACCGCTTTCTGGCGGATCCAGGGGGAAATGTCCGGGCCGTTGTTTTTGATGGAAATAGTGGCTATATTTGCGCCGCTGTAACTGATTCCAGCAATCACTAACGGTAAATTAACAAAACAATGGCAGAATATTTAAGCAAAGAAAAGCTGGCCGAGATTTTTGAAAAATACGGCGGCTCTGCGGCCAATTCTGGGTCGACCGAAGCGCAGATTGCGCTATTTACCTATCGCATCGAGAAATTATCGGAGCATCTGCGCGAAAACCGCAAAGATCATTCTTGCCGCCGCGCACTGCTCACGATGGTGGGTAAACGTAAGCGTTTACTACAGTATCTCGCCTCCAAAGACATTGAAAAGTATCGTTCCTTAGCCGACCAATTAGGTATTCGTCGATAAACCCGATGACTTTAAAAAGGAAGTATTTTCAAAAATTGAAATACTTCCTTTTTTTTCGTTTATTTGGAGAAATTTAGCTAAAAAATAAGCCCCCCAAAGCAGGGGTAGCCCGGAGAAAATTGGGCGTATTGTATTACGATATCAACTGACGAAAAAGTGGTCATACCCTTCTCTTAGTATTCCCACTCGACCGAAGTTCACCTTTCTTTCAATGTGACTCCCCCGGAACAACCTGGAACGCCAGAGGGTCAACCTTTGCCAGTAGTTGGAAAACCAGTGGTATGAACAGAATTGGCAGTTGAAATCATTAAAACATATCCTAAGGTATGGGACAAAAGCATCCTATTACTACGTCGTTTGAACTACCCGACGGCAAGACCGTAACCATTGAAACCGGAAAATTAGCAACTCAGGCCGATGGCTCGGTTGTGGTACGGATCGGCGATACCATGCTTTTTGCAACAGTCGTATCGGCCAAAGAAGCCAAAGAAGGCCAGGCCTTCTTCCCCCTATCGGTAGACTACCAAGAAAAATTTGCCTCTGCTGGCCGTATTCCCGGTAACTTTTTCCGGCGGGAAGCCAAATTATCGGATCACGAAGTGCTGATCTGTCGCTTAGTCGACCGGGCTATCCGTCCGCTCTTCCCCGACAACTACATGAACGAAACGCAGATTATTATCAATCTGATTTCGGGTGAAAAAGAAACCCTGCCCGACGCCTATGCGGCCCTCGCTGCTTCGGCTGCTCTTTCGGTCTCTGATATACCTTTTGCCGGTCCCATTTCGGAGGTCCGGGTAGCTCGCGTAAATGGGGCGTACAAGATCAATCCCACCCGCACCGAGCTCAACGAGGCCGACATGGATTTTTTGGTGGGCGCTACTACCGATAATGTTACCATGGTCGAAGGCGAAGCCAAAGAGTGTTCAGAGCAGGACATGGTCGAGGCCATCCGCGTTGCCCACGACGCCATTAAAGTGCAGTGCGCCGCACAGCTGGAATTGGCTAAGCTGGTCGGGGAAAAAGCCCTGAATAAAAGAGTAGTGGAACCGGTTGAGGAAGACAAAGCCATCGAACAAAAGGTGACCGAGCGCACGCAGGACAAAATCTACGAAGTCGCCAAGAGCGCTTTGGATAAACACACGCGCAAAGAACGCTTCACCGAAATCAAGGATAAATTACTCGAGCAGTTTCTAGAGGAATTGGGCGAGGAGGCCTACGAAGAAAAAGAACCATTGATCAAGGAGTACTACGATAAACTCAAAAAGAACGTTATCCGGGAGATGGTACTCAATGATCAGGTGCGCCTCGACGGCCGCGCTTACGATGAAGTACGTCACATTTGGACGGAGGTGGGCTATTTGCCTTCCGCCCATGGATCAGCTATTTTTACCCGTGGTGAAACCCAATCACTGACCTCCCTTACTCTGGGTACCAAGTTAGACGAAATGATGGTCGACAATGCCCTGGAGATGTCCTTTGAGAAATTCATTTTACATTATAATTTCCCCGGATTCTCGGTCGGCGAGGTGAAGCCCCAGCGGGGGCCCGGCCGGCGCGAAGTCGGTCACGCTAACCTGGCGGCCCGATCGCTGCGGAGCGTATTGCCGGATGATAACCCATACACGATCCGAATCGTTTCCGACATCTTGGAATCGAATGGCTCCTCCTCCATGGCTACCGTTTGTGCCGGAACACTGGCGCTGATGGATGCCGGCTTGAAAATCAAAAGCCCCGTCTCGGGTATCGCGATGGGCTTGATTTCCGACGGCGAGCGCATGGCAGTGCTATCCGATATCCTGGGCGATGAGGATGCACTAGGCGACATGGATTTCAAAGTGACCGGAACCGAAAACGGTATCACAGCCTGCCAGATGGATATCAAGATCGAGGGGCTTCCCTACGAAGTGATGATCCAGGCCCTGGAACAGGCCCGGGCCGGACGTATCCACATCCTGGAAAAGATGAAGGAAACCATTGCCGAGCCGCGCGAGGACCTCAAGCCGCACGCACCACGGATTGCCGAGCTGATTATCGATAAGAGCTTTATCGGCGCGGTGATCGGACCGGGCGGTAAAGTTATCCAGGAAATTCAGGCCGAAACCGAAACGGTGATCAACATCGAGGAAGTAGGGGATAAAGGCGTGGTAAATATTGCAAGTAGCGACGGGCCTTCCATCGAGAAGGCGCTGGATCGCATCCGGCGGATTGCTTTCACTCCTACCGTGGGTGATGTATACCAGGCAAAGGTAAAATCGGTGATGCCTTATGGGGTCTTCGTAGAGTTCAATGGCAAGAGCGGCCTGCTTCACATCTCAGAAATTTCCCATAGCCACATCGATAAAATTGAAGACTTTTTTAAAGAAGGCGATGAGGTAAAAGTAAAGCTAATCGGCGTCGATAAGAAAACCGGTAAATTGCGCTTGAGCCGCAAAGCACTCCTTCCCAAACCCGAAGGCAATGGTCGCCGCAATGGCGATGACCGCCGTCGCAAAGATGACTAGGTAGGTAAGGCAGCAAGATGCTGCTTAGCGGTAACGAACAGCTTCTCCCTAAAAAAAGCACAAAAAACGCCATCAATAATTACCAGTGTGATGAGACCTTCGCACTGGTTTTTTAGTCGCCCATACCGCCGTCCGCTTAATGGTTTGGAGTGTCTTTTTGTGGTTTTAACGTCTAAATTAGGGCTTCCTCAAAAAGTAAAAAATCTACACGTTATCAACAAGTTATGTTGGT
>CAZHCA010000009.1:0-146760 GCA_964530825.1 uncultured Saprospiraceae bacterium | reverse complement strand
AACTAGAAGTTGGCGACAATGGCTTCATCCAAGCTACCGAAGATGCCGAAGATCCTACCGCTGCATTCTTAGTGGATCACCTAGTCAACAACGGTAACCTCGTCATTAATCCGCAAATTAATTCGATTACACGTGTCCCGGGGGATTTTTTAGACTTGCGGACTAACCAGCAAGGTCCCGCTTGGACGACCAGCAGGGCGCCCCTTCTGCAAGACCAATTTTTTATCGAAGTGGCTTACAAAGGCGCAATGGGGGTCGATTCCTGGATCTCAGGCTGGACGGGTTTAGATTACTACTTTGAATGTCCGAATCCTCCTGAGTCAAGTATTTGTAACGTGGTGGAAGAGGATAGTCTAGCCTTGGTCGAATTGTATAATAGCCTGCGGCCTAGTACTTTGAATTGGGATACTACAAGGCCCATTTGCGAGTGGGACTCGATGCGCATCACTATTGATCTAGAAACGGGTAGTGTGGTGGGGCTTGATTTATCAGACTTGGGGTTGTACCAAGTCACTAAGAATGCAAAAGTAATTGCATCCCTATCCGGACTAGAGGCCCTCGACCTAAGTGGTAATGAATTGCTATTCCAAGACCTGAAACCCTTTGAATCTTTTCTAAGTCTAGGATCAAATTTTGTGTACGGCCCTCAGGGTAGCTATGAAGCAGCTAGCTACTACAAAAAAGATGGAGATAATGTAGTGTTCGAACTTTATCCTTACCGGACAGTTGGTGATACACTTACTGGTAACCAATATGTTTGGAGGGACCAAAACCAAAATGTGGTCAGCCAGGATAAAGAATACGATAGGGGTACCGTAAATCTCGCTGACAATAATACTCGGTACATTCAGGAAGTAAGGAACCAAACTTTTCCATTACTCTCCTTCAATCGAGAGGTTATACTATACGTGGATTCCACAGACAAAATAGATGCGGAGACGATCATATTGCAATATGATCCGGATGCCACTCGGGAAGACCGGATAAGGGACTCGCTTGAATTAGTGGAAGCGGGTTTAGAATGGAGAAAAGACTGCTGGTGTGGGGGAAAAAACGAGCCCAGGTTAAGGCTTTTTGGAGTAAGGACCGGACTGCCAGATATTATTGATATCAATACTATAGCCGAGACGAGAGAACGCCAAGGAGATGGGTCAGATACGGGGAAGAACTATTTTGTTGATTTACCCAAGGGGGAAGGTTCCCTGCTCAAAAAAGCAGTGGTTTGCAAAGGGCCCAAACCTCAAATGAGAGATGGGTCGCCCGCTGTGCGAATAACTATTATTGACACCGGGATAGATTTAAAGTACCCCAGTATCGGGGGCGGTCACGATGCGCTCAGCAATATTTATTGGAATTCAACGGGTCAAACCTTACCATCAAATAGTTGCTTCCCGGCACACAGTAGTTTTGGTTTTGATTTTCTGCAGAATCAAGGCCTGGAGCGGTCCGGAATTCCGAATGATCACGCCACTCTGATTGCCGGTATTGTTCAAGAAGCACTACCCAAAGATATTGGTTTGGAGATAATTAATCTCAGGGTTTTCGAAGATAAGAGTGGTGATTTATTCGATATTATTTGCGCCATTCATTATGCAATTGATAATGGAGCCCAAGTGATCAACTTGAGTCTGGGTTACTTTGCTGAGTCGTATTCTGCGATCTTTTTAGAAGCAATGCGGCGCGCAGCAGCAGCAGATGTTTTAGTGGTCGTATCTGCGGGAAATGATACGACAAATTTAGATGTATCGAAAGAAATGAAATGGCCGGCTGGGTTTAATAGGGACTCATTCGGATTAATGGAGCATATTTTTGTAGTCACCGCTTTAAATAAAGCTGAAAATAATTTAGCGCCCTTTGCGAATACGGGTAAAAATCTTGTAGAGGTGGCTTTTCCCGGTGAGGAAATCACGAGTACGGTCAGAAATAATCGATATGGTGTATCCAATGGGACTTCTATGTCGGCAGGGTACCTAACAGCTCTACTTGCTGAGATCAGAGCGCGGGAAATAGAGATTGGTGCGGCAAGGCACAGCCCCGGAGAAATCAAGCTCGCTTTTAAAAGGTCGACGGCTACTCGGTTCCCTGATCGATTGGAAATAGGCACCATTGATCGAGAGGGCGTAATGCAAAATTTAGGCCTTACAACGCATCCGGAGCAGAGGACAATAGCAGACGAGGACTTGGTAGCCAGGTTGGATAATAATAGATTCGATGTAGATGATCCCGCCGACCTAAGTGTAGTCATTACAGGAGTTTCTCAAGACCTAGGAACGGCAAGAATGATTGAATACGAATTAAAAGATCCTCGAAATAATACGATTGCCACTGGTACATGCCCTCTTTCCACTGGATTTTCTATTTATCCTTTCGACCCTGCCGGGGAGGAAATACCGGCGCCTAATGATGGATCTCCTTTCAAATTAACAGTAAATATAGATGGCAATGAACAAACCTTTAATATTAAAAGGCAATAAAGCTTTGAACAAGCCATTAGTATTGATTCCTGCGATCACCCTAATTGCATGCGTTTTGGCATTCAGTCAGCCTGTAGGAAGGATAATGGAGGTCGTAAGTATCGAGCCCAAAACTGCTTTTCAGCGTTTGCTGGTTAAGTCTAATGAAATGACCCGGAAGGGTTATGATCCCCACTACAAGGATGGGGATTATGAGCAAGCAGCTCAACTATTCCACCAGGCGCTGACAATGAGGCTGCGGGTACATAGGTCTGGTCATATAGATTCCACTAATCTTACCCAAATTCTTCGCTTGTACTTTTTATTAGGAGAATGCAATTACGGTCAGAAAAAATTTACCGATGCGAAAAGAATGGCTCAATACGGACTGAATTTTGTTTATCATAACCAAGGTTTGATTGAGTTTCCGAAAGAGCGTATTGGTCGTTTGTATTATTGCTTGGGCAAAACGGAGGGCAAGTTAGGCAACTTAGAGGCAGCAAAGGAAAATCTCAACAGGTCGATAAACCAATATACGCTTGCGAGAAAAGATGGTTTTCCGGGAAGCAATGCCATTAAAAACATACTTCTTTCTTATGAATCTGCTGCGGTTGTTGGTGTTAACCATTTCGATTTCGAGTACGCAGATGAAATGCTGGGAAAAAGCTTTGAGCAGGTAAGAGCCGCGGCTTTAAAGCCTGCCCTTAAAGAAAAGATTTTTAATGATTTGCTTCTTACAGTGTACAATAGCCATAATCAGCGAGCGGTTAGCCACATTTATCAGAAACAGGATCCAGAGGCTTTGAAAGCATTGCATACTTCTCTGAAAATTGGTTATGAGGAGATGGATGAAAAGCAATACGAGGCTATCCTTTACGATCCGGAAACCTTCTCGAAAGCCGAAGTAACCATTGGTGATTTAATGCAATTGCTCAACGAGAACCCGAAAATTTACGAAGATCACGTAGCAGGGATCAACGTGGGGGTTTTAGCAATGAGATTTGGAGAGTACAATGCTTGCCATAACCTATATGTTCGGCAAATTAATAAATTGGAAAAACAAGGAGTGAATCGAGTTCTTTCCGATAAGCTGGCAAAAGTCTTACACAACGATGGCGAATGCTATCAACTCGAAAGGAAATACAATTTGGCACTTCTTCGCCAAAACCAGGCTCTCCAACTATTTGTCCTCAACGATACTTTTACTTTCGATGCCTACGGTAATCCTCGTATCAACGACGAATTGACCGTTCTCAACCCGCTCGACTTTCTACCCGTGCTCATCGCCAAGGCCGAGGCCCTGGATGGCTTGGGCCGTTGCGCTGCCGCCGCTGCCACCTATGCGGCAGCTTACGATTACCTCCTCTACCAACGACTCGATCGGCCTTCGCCGATAGAGAAAATTCAGTGGAGTAAATTGGCGCGCCAACTGTTCGAAAGCGCCATCCGTTTTCACTACGAACAAGAAAACTACGCGGCAGCCTTTATTTACGCTGAGCGGAGTAAGGCATTTACGCTTTTCGAAACCCTGGCATATCAACAGGAACTGGCCGAGCAGGCACCCGCGTTGCTAGAAAAAGACGCTGACCTCGACCGCCGTAAAGCCGAGCTGGAAATGGACTTAGCGGTTACCGAAGAGCCTGAGCTGCGGCGGCAACTCCTGGATAGCTTGCAGAAGATTAGGGAAAAACTCTATAGACTGCGGCGTCAGGTGGTCGACCAGGCGGAAGCCTTTGATCTGGAAGTGCTGGACGTAGAGCGCTCTCGCCGGTTGCTGCGCCGGCAGCAGATGCTACTCAGCTATTTTACAGGCGAGGAGGCTACTTTCCTTTTCGCCCTGCCCCAAGCGGGCGAACTAACCGTCCACCGGCTAGAGATCGGCAAACGCGAACTGGAAGCCTCGGTCAAGACCATCACCCAGCAAACGCTCCAACCCGACGCCGGATTCTCAACACTCAAACCAGCTTACGAACTGTACAAGCAGCTGCTTCAACCTGTTATGGGCCAAATTAGCGTAGGTGGCGGCTTACTTATTTTGCCCGACGGGCCACTTAACTACCTGCCGTTCGAAATCTTACCACTGGAGTCTCCCGTGGGGAAGACCGATTGGGCAACTATGAATTATTTAATCCAGCAATATCCCGTCAACTATTGCTATTCGGCAACGCTGCTGCAGGAGATGCGCCAACCCCATGCCTATATCGGTCGTCGTGTCATGGGGTTGGCACCGGAATTGCCGCGTATGCGATTAGGGGAAGAGGTGTTTGACCGGTTAGACCGTCCGGAAGAAATGTGGAATCAGGTATTTGAACAATACGCATCAAATGGCAAACGCTTCGCCTATGCCGGGAGCAAGGCTACCGAAGAGCAGTTTTGGTCGCTCACGAAGCGCAGCGCCTTCTTCGACCACCTGCTTTTTTACGCTCACGGCTTAGCCAATGACAACCAGCCCCAGGCTTCTTTCATCCTATTGCGCGACGATAAATCGGTCGATTCCTGTGCCCGAATTACCGGTAGTGATCTGTTGGGGCGTCGACTGCGTGTGCATTCGGCTATCCTAGCGGCTTGCCAGACTAATTTCGGTCCCTTACGAGAAGGGGAGGGGATCATGAGCCTCACGCGCTACTTTGCCCAGGCCGGCGTGCGACACATCATGCCCACCTTATACAGCGTGGATGCCAGGGCGACCCAAGAGGTGTTAAGGTCATATTTTGCGGCTTTGGATAGTAATGGAGTCGCCCGCGATGAAGCTTTGCAGGCTGCCAAGCAGCAGCTCATACTGGACGGAGCAGCTCCCTACGAGTGGGCGGGGCTGATCAGTATTGGCGATACGGGCGTGCCGCCTTTGGATTCCAGACCCTGGGCAATGGTCGCCATGGCTTTATTTGCTTTGTTTTTGATGGTCGAGCGCCGCTGGAATTGAAGGATCCGGTCCTTGCTTGTGGCTATTGCGGTAGTTGCTCCAACCGTTGGCGCACACTATTGCCCTGGGGTAGGGCTGCTTCCAGTTGCGCCCGCACGGCCGCTGCTCTTTCCGGGTCGACCTCGCGCAGCGCCAAATAATAATTAAAGGTGTATTCATTGCGCTTGCGCTGTTCGCGGGAAGGCAATTGGCGGAGTAGGTTTTCGTAACGGGTAGCGGCTTCGGCATACTCGCCGTCGAAGAGATAGGCGGCGCTGAGGAAGGCCTGTACGTCTAACGGTTGGACATTTTGCTGTTCTAACAGGGTTAAGCATTGGATCGTTTGGGTGTATTGCTCATTAGAAAACTGATCAGCGCAGGCCTCAAGCGCTTTGTTAAATTGGTTGGGATCTTTAGATCCCATAGTTTGGCTGAGCTTAGGGGCGAAAGCTAGTTCAGCGATAGGCAGCGGGTCGGGAGTGGGGTTGTAGAAATACAATCCGATTAGTATGGCCACAGCCAAAAGTATGGCTGCCGCAATAGGTAACCAAAGCTTCCGGTAGAGGATCAGGATGGTCGGTTTCTCGGCTGGCGTTGGCTGGGCATTGGCCAAATCCTCTAATGTTTTCCACAGGGGCGTTTCCCTACGCCGCTGCCTGGCCATGCGGTCGAGCTCCTGGTGAAAGCGGAGTTCCTCCTGCAGTTCCGGATCACGGGCTATTCTTTTTTTTAATTCTATTTCTTCTGTTGGCGAAAGTTCTCCGGCAAAGAGCCGGTCGATCAATTCTTCCTTATGTAATGGAGTGTTGGGCATTCTCGATTTGCTTTACAAAAGTGGTGAACAGGTTGCTTTTATCCGTTTTCTGATGCGTTTCATAGTTGTTCGGGCAGATCCAGCGCTTGAGAAATGATTGTATATTAATAGGTATTCCTCGTAAGTCATACTTTGGTTTTGGGTTATGGTCCAAAAAAGCTGTTGGTGCTCCGGCTTCATACCTCTCAATGTTTGTTTGACACAACGTACAAATGCAGAAGGTTCATCCCTGGTCGTTGCCGGGAGAACTTGCAGATCATCACCCGGCGGATTAATGTTCTTAAATGTCAATAGCTTGCTGTAAATTTTCTGGGCAATGCTGCAAAGAAAATGCGTTAACGAAACCCCTTTTTTTAAACCAAGAATGCGCCGTGGTGCTTTCAAAGCAAAAATGATTCCAGTATTCAGATAGTCTTCTGCCAAGACGCAAAAACTCTCTTGAATGGCATCTTGGACTAACTCTTCATGGTAGTTATTTGGGTGGTAGCGCCGATAGATCGTTCTTCGGCATGCCGCTGCACTCTTCTGATAAAATGTCCTAAACGAAGCATCATTACGCTCCGGATCATTAAAGGCTTGGATAATCGACCACTGTTCCGGGAGTTCTTCACCGGATTGGTCGTAAGCTGCCAGGTCGTCCGGACCTTGGGTTAATAAAAAGGTGTCAATTGCAGCAGTACCCTCTGGCCCTTGTTGCTGTAATTGCTCACGTTCAGTTTTCACCCATTGTTTGAATAACCGCTTCAGCGATTGCAGATAGTCCATATTACGGTAATATTCCTGTACCGTCCCTTGCAATTTTTCTTTATACCAGGCGGTGTCATATGTTTCGAGGAAGGCAAACCGAACCTCTTTTAAGGTTGCTTTACCATCCATGAATGCTTGCATCAGGTCAATAATGTGCTGATCATCTGGGTTCAAAGGCGATGAGGATTTTGGTTGCTAGGTACGATTTTTAAAATTAAGCAATTCGCCCCGATCGCTTGAGTTGTTTTTTAATATTTTTAGGAAGGATACCCCATGATGTAACTGCCTTATCCCCTAATGCGTCAGCATTATCCGGTGTGAACACTTTTTTGAAGAAAAGCTGCTTGCCTGAATCATTCCAAGACGTTGCAACTTTATGCCGCTTTCTTGTTCACAAAGCTCCTCTCCCTCTAATTGAATATCAAAGAATGCGAACCATTGAGGCATAGCAACTATGGAGGCACTGCTGGCGCTATTGAGTACTGCTCTCTAATGATAAGCAATTTTTCCAGCTAGGACGAAGTCACCATTATCCGCTTCTTGGTCTAGTTTTTGGCGCTACCGCCGCACCGAGCAGTCATTCGGGGGCTATCGGGCTGTATTTTTTCAACTAAACCATAACTATCTAAATCATGACTAGCAAAACTAAGAACCCGGTTTGGGCCTCTGTATTGGCCTTGGTGGTCGGCATGACCCTTTGGTCTTGTGATCCCACAACCCTGGACGACGAATTGACCGTAGAACCGCAAACCAAGATGTGCGAGGAATGCGCTTCTATTGTCGAAGATGACATCGTGTCGCCCTAATGACCACGCGATTCTTACCTATTTATTTATGGAGGCGCCCTGTAGGTGGGGTGCCTTCACAATTTAGGCTAGAAAGGTAGCACCAATGCCAGAATTAAATAGACTTCTTCACATATTTCACGGTTCTCTTGACTAAGTCTGTGCCGGGCATACCAACGGTACATAACAATTTACTCAAGCCATTTTAGGCAGCCATTTTTTCCGGAAGAACAAATGCTCGATCGCTTTGCGATACCGGATAATGCGGTAAGGCAAAAGACTTGAAAATGAGACATGAACATCTTGCTTCGTACCACCGAAGAGGTAAATGTCTACTTCCTTTAACCCTTAAATTTTTGGTTGCCGACCGTATGCGATGCTTCTTTATTGGCATCGGGGATCATATATGCGCATTGGAAGCATGTCCTTTTAGCTGTTAAATATCGAATGGTTTATTGCTCATCAGGTTCTGGGCGGTCGTAACTGGCCCCTCTTTTGAATTCGATAGGGAGCCCCCGGCTTTGGTTGTTGCTGCCAGCAAAGTCCGTCCGGGTACTCTTGCCTGATCTTTGGACGTATAAGACATTATTAATCAGCAGATTGATAAAAATCGTTGGTGATCGGATTAAAAATTACTATTCGGAAATGCCTTCTCTTCACCTAGCTTTGAAATGATGGTGATGTTACACATAACGTCTCGACCTAATTATTTTCCGCTTCGGACATGTATTCGCTTAAGAACATCAAAAACCAATTTTTAGAAGGAATGACGGATTGGGTAAACTCGGCTTCTAGGGCTTTCCACTGTTTCGAATCCTGAAGATCTCTGCTTTTCAGGCGGATCAATTTCCGCATCAGTTTGACCGCCCCCAGGTAGGATGCTTTGGAATGCTGCGGACCACTTTGTTTTACGAAGTGCTGAAAGCTGTCCAGTCGCTGACGTAGTGTCTGCTCTAGAGTGAGGTCACCCAGGCAGTAGATAGCCAGTAGAATCCTTACCTCCATCCAGTTAACCCTCAGGCGATAAAAAGTAGCTTTTAAATTCGGGGCTTCGGTTAATTGCCGGTGGGCTTCTTCGTAATCCTTTCGGAAAAATGGAATATAGATATTGAGTAAAAGGTTTAGATCTTCCTGCAAATGAGACTCGACTTTGGGGAGGTGACGATACCGGAATCGATTTAAGTCTTCAAACGCTTCGTTGAATAAAAACGCCATGACGCCGTTGAGAAAAATAGAGGATCGCATCTGGCCGTCAACGTAAAAACAATCGGCAGCTTCGCCCATTTTGAAAATGCGAAGCAGTCGCTGCTGAAAAGCAACCTCGCCTTGATTGGCCTTCGGCGTTGCTAGATTATATAGCTCGGTGAAAAGCAGGTTTCTGGAAAAGTCACTCACCTCGTGAGCGATAGAAAAAAAAGCATGGGTAAGTGTATCTAAAGTTTCGGGCGTTATGGTTTCGGGGGAATATTTTTTTAGCCGTTGCAGTGTATTCACCAGGTCAGAACTGATGGTTCGCTGTTGCCAGGCTTGCAAGGTAGCCCGATAGTCCTCTTGGTGAAAATGCGTGCGACTCATTAGGATAGCAGCTATCTGGATGGAAAACTCCTGGTACAGCTCAGTAAATTGCACCAGGGTTTGCTCCAGCTGCCGTCCGTGGCGTTCCTTACGTTCTTCAGGTGGGGTGTGATTATAGTAGTTAAAGGCGTCGGTCAGGCGCCGAAACCGTTGGAGCAAATCATTGGAAGAGGGTGAGGATCGAAGTTCGTTTTTAACAGCCATTCGCCATTCTGGCCATAATTCGCGTTTCATCAAGGCGTCCTTGAAAAGCTGATGCTTCAAGTGTTCCTTTATTTCCAGCTGTTGCCAAGCCAGATAGGTTTCTACCTTTTTGGTAAGCTGCGACTTGATATTCCTGAGCCAAGTAGACCTACGGGGGCTGCCATCCTCTGCGAATATTTTTATCAGTTCACCCTGCCGCCTAGGCTCCAGCAGTTCAATTCCCTGATCCCGGAGTGTTATAAATAATAACTTTGCGTTTTTCGAAGTATTTAAATGGGGCGACTGCAAAAAGTTTCCACAATCTTTCCAATCTTGCTGGTCGAAGGTAGATAGCAGGCGCCAAAGCTTATTTTGTTGCGCCATAAGTAAACGGTAGATGAAGAACTTCCAATAGCTTCTAAAATTATCACTATTGTAACATTTCAGCGGATAAGAATACCAAAAAATGGATGTACAACCGTTGATTTCTTTAAAATCGTATGCTTTCCATCCTGATTCCTGTCTATCGCGTTGATGTCCGGCCCTTGATTGCCGACCTGCATTCTCAGGGCATAGCCTGTGGCATACCTTTCGAAATCTACGTCCTCGATGATGCCTCTGGTGAACCTTACGCTGCTCAAAATGCTCAGGTGCAGGCCTTACCCCATGTGCGTTACCGTATCCTGTCGGCCAATGTGGGCCGTTCGGCTATCCGCAACCGCCTGGCCGAAGGTGCGCGTTTTCCCTACCTGCTATTTATCGATTGCGATCACCGGGTCACCCGTGCAGATTTTTTGACTAATTACTGCACCAATCTGAACCCGGGCACAGTTCTTTGCGGCGGCACGGCCTACCAAGCTCATCCGCCCAAGCCAAACTATCGCTTCCATTGGCGCTATGGTAGGGCGCGTGAGGTGCGGCCGGCTACCCTTCGCCAGCAGCAACCCTACCACGCATTTAAGCCCAATAATTTTGTCGTACCCAAGGATATTTTTCTCGCCATCTTATTCGAAGAGGGCCTGCGTCGCTACGGTCATGAGGATACGCTTTTCGGAATGGAGTTGCGTACTCGCGATATCCAGGTACGGCATCTTGATAATCCCTTAGAGCATGCCGGATTAGAAGAAGGGAGGGTTTTTTTGGAAAAATCCAAACGGGCGCTGGAAAACCTGAGTGCGCTAAGGCAGCATGGTCGGCTTATCGATACCCGGCTGACCCGGTTGGTCGATAAACTGGAGCGCCGAAACATGACCGGCGTGGTGTGCAGTCTGATCCAACCCCTGCTACCCTGGTTGGAACGTAAGCTGCCGGAAGGGCAGCTAGCTATGAGATGGCTCGATATCTATAAGCTGGGGTATTTCCTGGAGCTCTTGAACAAGAAGGGTTAATTGGTCATTGTACTTCCGTATGTTTCTTAGTCGCAAACCGACCACTATGAAATACGCCTGCCTGCTTTTGATCGTTGGCTTTTCGCTTTCCTGCTCCGCCCAAAACGACGAGGAGGGCTTTTTCGTCAACTATTCTGATCTGTTGGTTTTTAATCCGCCCCAGCTCAATTACGGCATCGCTATACTGGACGTAGACGCCGACGGCCAGTTAGATGCTTTCGTAGCCGGACACGGCTATCCAAATCTCATTTTTCATTGGCGTAAGGGGGAATATGGTTTTAAAAGTCATTTGAGTCTGCTCGATCCGGAGCGCGAAGCGATCGGGGTAGCCGCAGGCGATATCGACGGCGACGGACGCGAAGAGATCTATGTGCTCAATACCGATGCCTATAGCGGCGCCAAACAATTTGCTGACCGCTTATTCGATTGGCGGGATAGCACCTGGGTCGACTTATTCGAACTCCCTGAAAATCAAGATGTGCTCAATAAAACGGCTGGCCGGTCGGTAGCTGCAGTCGACCCCGATGGAGACGGGCGTTATGGTTTCTACGTAGCTAATTACGGAGGTGCTATGCGCTTTTACGAGCTCGAAGATAGCGGCCAGCTTATCGACAGTGCTCCCCAAAAAGGTCTCGCCAAGACGACCGGTGGCCGATCGGTACTTGCACTGCCTTTTTTTGATGACTCGCGCGGGATCGATATTTTCGCTGCTAACGAGCGGGGCGCTAACTTCTTTTTCCGCAATCGTGGTAATGGCACCTATTCCGATATTGCCTTACAATTGGGTATCGATGATCTCAACGAAAATGGGCGCGGAGTGGATGCGCTGGATGCCAATGGCGACGGTCGCTGGGATATTATTTACGGTAACTGGGAGGGGCCGCACCGTTTGTTTATTCAGCAGCCCAATGGAACCTTTGAGAATATCGCAGAGGGTAACCTGGCGCAACCTTCGCGCATCCGGACCGTCATCGCCGCCGACTTCGATAATGACGGATACGAGGAGTTATTCTTCAATAACATCGGTCAGCCCAATCAGCTGTTTCGCCTCCGCGATGGGGAATGGATTTCTATCGACATCGGCGATGCTTTTGAGCGCAAAGGATTGGGTACAGGAGCTGCAGTGGGCGATCTCGATGAGGATGGGGTGCTGGAGCTTTTTGTGAGTCACGGCGAGCTGGGTGGTCAGCCGGTAAGTTTGTATAAAGCAGCGGCTGCTACCGGCCGGAATTACTTGCGTGTGCAACCCCTAACTCCTCAGGGAGCACCGGCACGCAATGCCACGGTTACGCTCTTGGCCGGTGGCCGCCGGCAACTCAAGCATATTGACGGCGGCAGCGGCTACCTTTGCCAGATGGAGCCTTATGCTCATTTTGGATTAGCACAAACAACCGTTGTAGATTACATCGAAATACGCTGGCCAGACGGAAAGCTGCAGCGCATCGATGCGCCGGCGATCAATCAGGTCATGCGGATACCCCATCCCTAATTCGGTTTCGGGCTTCCGTTATGCGTCTTTATTCCCTAATTCTGGGCACCGGGAATTGCCAATTTTGTATATTGGAAATGAAAACCGTCTACTGGATATGAGAAACGAATTCACCATTTTCACTTTGGTGACAATTGTGGGTACTGCCGCTCTAGGCTACTACGTCCATCCGAATTGGTATGGGTTGTTTATTTTATTTGTGCCCCTGATCGCATTAGGAATCTATGATATGATCCAGAAACCGCACGCCATCATGCGCAATTATCCGATCATTGGACGCGGCCGTTATATCATGGAAGAGTGGCGCCCCAAGCTATACCAATACTTTATTGAATCCGATACCAATGGCACGCCTATCAATCGGGTCGAACGATCGGTGGTCTATCAGCGGGCAAAAAAGGTACTCGATACGTCTCCCTTTGGCACACAGCTAGATGTATACGGAGAGGGTTACGAATGGATGAGTCATTCCATCAGCGCCATCGACCACCACGAATTGGATGCCGATCCGCGGGTACTCGTAGGCGGGCCGGACTGTAAGCAGCCGTATGACGCAAGTATTTTCAACGTATCTGCTATGAGCTACGGAAGCCTCAGTAAAAATGCAATCGAAGCCCTTAACGGAGGCGCCAAGATCGGCAAGTTTGCCCATAATACCGGCGAAGGTGGCATCAGCCCCTATCATAAAAAACCGGGCGGCGACCTCATTTACCAGGTGGGTACGGGATACTTCGGTTGCCGCAATCCCGACGGCACTTTTTCGCGTGAAGCTTTTGCCAAGCGCACGGCGGATCCGCAAGTGAAAATGATTGAACTCAAATTATCGCAAGGTGCCAAGCCGGGGCACGGGGGCATCCTGCCAGCCAAAAAGAATACCGCAGAGATTGCCGAAATACGCGGAGTCGAGGCGGGAACCGAAGTCAAGTCGCCTCCATTCCACAAAATGTTTTCGGACCCGCGCGGATTGCTCGCCTTTATTCAGCAGATGCGAGAACTATCGGGGGGTAAACCCGTCGGGTTTAAACTTTGCGTCGGGCATCGCTCCGAATTTATGGCCATTTGCAAAGCTATGCTGGAAACGGGTATCAAACCCGACTTTATCACGGTAGACGGGGGCGAGGGCGGCACCGGCGCTGCTCCCGTCGAGTTTTCCAACAACGTGGGGATGCCCTATAAAGAGGCATTGGCATTCGTACACGATTGCCTCACGGGTTTCGATCTACGCAAAGAGATCAAGATCTTTGCTGCAGGCAAAATCATTACTGGGTTTCACCTGGTACGCGCTATGGCTCTGGGAGCCGATGCCTGTTACAGCGCTCGTGCCATGATGCTGGCGCTGGGGTGTATTCAGGCCTTGGAATGTAATAAAAACACCTGCCCAACGGGTGTAGCCACCCAGGACCCGGAACTGGTAGCCGGTTTAGTGGTAGCCGATAAGAAAGTTCGGATTGCGAACTTCCACAAACAGACGATCGGGGCTTTTGTAGAGCTCCTGGGCGCTGCAGGGATGCGACTGCCCCAGGATATTACGCGTCACGATTTGCTGCGGCGTACGGCCTATAACGAGGTGCGCAAGTACAGCAGTATCTACCCTTATCTGGAAGGAGGCTGCCTGCTGCAAGAGCACACGGTACCCGTCACCTGGCGCGACAACTGGCTGATTGCCGACCCCGGCTCCTTCCGGCCGAATTTTGAAGCCCTGGAGGTCTAAGCTAGGCTGGGATTAGTGTAAAATGCTAGGAGGCGTTTTTCTTCCGCCTCCCAGACCAATTCCTTGGCGGCGCTCTGGCTTTTAGCCTGTAGGTGCCGGTAGGTTTCCGGGTCCAACGCCTTTTTTACCGCCTCGATAATGGCGCCTGGCGTGCATTGCTTGACCAAAATAAAGCAGCCGTACCGGGACTGGAGATTACGGTATTCTGGAAAATCCATGTGGAGCCCTGGTATGCCCGCTTGCAGGTAGTCAAAAGCTTTATTGGCCAGTGAGAAATAGTAATTCAAGCCTTTGTTTTCTAATAGGTTCAGGCCGATCGTGGCCTGGCGCGTAATGCTGGGCAGGTCTGCCGGTTTGACGTGCCCCCAGAAATGTATGCGCTCGGCGTAGGGCGTTGCGGCTGCTTGCTCCCGCAGGGCTTTGGAAAGATCGCCTTCACCGGCCAGCCATAATTGGGCATTGGGCAGGTCGGCCAGGGCTTCAATGGTTTCGGGTAGTCCGCGCCCGTCGTTGAGGGCACCCTGGTAAAGGAGAACGGGATGGTCAAGCACCGGAGCGGCGCGCTCCACCAGCGGCTGTGCAAAAGGCAGGTTGCGCACGACCCCGAATGGGCGGCCATAGCGCTTTTCAAAGACCTCCGCTAAACTCTTACCAACTGTATAAGCAGAATCGACTCGGGGGATGAGCCAGCGGGCCAGGCGTTCCCAAGCTTTTTTCGCACCGGGCCGGCCGACCAATTCAGGCACTTCGGTAAAGTATTCATGCGCATCGTAAACACAACGGCCACCTTTCCAACGCGCTGCCAGATAGGCAGGCAGCAGGGTATCTAAATCGACACCGTTGACAGTGTCGAATCGCTGAAACAGCAGGAACAACAGCAATCGCAGATTGTATTCCAGGTAAAATGCCTTACCCTTTTCGAAAAAACAAGCCAACCGCTTTTGGGTGAAAGGGTAGTCCTCGAGCGGTGCCGACGAGTGCTTTCTGCGCCCGACCAGTACGACTTGATGTCCTGCCCTTTGCAGGCTGGTACCGATGCGGATCATCCGCTGATCATAGGTGAGGTCATTGGTGACCGTACAAATAATGCGGGCCATGCGAGGTCATTTACCGCCTGTCCAGCGCAGGCGCGCGCCCTGGAGCGCAATTTCTTCTTCCTGCATCAATACCTGCAGGGTTTGTAAAATCTGCTTTTCCTGCCGGGGCGCAAAGGAGGCAACAAGTTCTTTGGTGCTCAACTGTTCTTGTAGGAGCAATAGCCGGATTTTTTTGCGCAGCATGTGGTAGGTCGACTGGTCGATATGGTTCTGGATGGGCTGGCGGCAAACGTCGCAGCTTCCGCAATTCTTTTCAATTTCTTCGCCAAAATATTGGAGAAGCTGTCGGCTGCGGCAGATGGGATCTTCAACGTAGTGGAGCATAGCATCAATGCGCTCCCGCTGCCGGTTTTTGCGGAACTGGTAAAGTTGGTGATCGATGGTCAGTTGATCGCTGTTGACACGCGCCCGGGTAAAGGTCAGCTGCGGATTTTGTCTTTGGGGTCGGTACTGGATCACACCGTCTTGGTGCATGCGGCGGAAACGCTGTTGCAGATCTTCCAAGTCCATTTTCAATGGGCGGGCCAGGCGGTTCTCCCGCAGGAAAAGGGGGCCGCTGAAGGCGCCCTGGTAATTGCGTAGAATCAGTTTGATGATTTTATCATTCATCGGGTTGCGGAGTTGGTAGTCGTAGAGTTGCTCGCGCGAAACTTTGATCTCAAGGCTGGCCGGGTGATAGACCGATTCCGAGAGGGTGAGCCAGTCGGATTGCTCCAGGATTTTTAATCCATTCAGGGTGGTCATGAGGGGCAGGTCGTACGTCTCGCAAAATTTGGGGAGGTCAAAGTCGAAAGTCTGGTTCAGCCCGGCTCCGGTAGCCAGCTGGAAATTGCTTCCCAGTGCCCGGTAAATGCGGCGCAGGAAAGGCAGGTCGGGATACGATGATTCAAATTGGTGCTCTAGCTTATCGCGGTCGGCCGTTTGGTAAAGCAGTACGGCGTAGGCCTGCTCTCCATCTCGGCCAGCCCGGCCGGCCTCCTGAAAATAAGCCTCGAGGCTATCAGGAACGTCCATATGGATCACGGTGCGCACTTCGGGTTTATCAATCCCCATGCCGAAGGCATTCGTACTTACCATCACCCGGATCTGGTCTTTGATCCAAGCTTCCTGTCGTTGCTCCCGGGCCTCAGGCGAAAGCCCTGCGTGATAGTAGGCGGCAGAAATGCCCCGTCGTTCCAACATTATGGCTATCTCGCGCGTCTTGCGCCGGTTGCGTGCGTAGACCACCGACGATCCCGGAATGCTGCGCAGGACCTCCAGTAGTTTTTCCTCTTTATTTTCCACTCGCCGCACAATGTAGGCCAGGTTAGTGCGCTCAAAACCCATGCGCCGCACATTGGCAGCAGGAAAGAGAAGCTGTTGCTGGATATCTTCAACCACGGCCGGCGTAGCCGTGGCCGTAAGAGCCAATACCGGTACATTAGGTAAGTACTCGCGGATGTCGGCAATGCGCAGATAGGAGGGCCGAAAATCATAGCCCCATTGCGAGATACAGTGGGCTTCGTCCACAACCAGGAAGTTGACCTGCATCTGACGGAGACGCTCCCGCGCAAGGTCGGTACTCAGGCGTTCTGGTGATAAATAAAGCAATTTAACATTGCCGTAAATACAGTTGTCGAGTACCCGATCGATATCGCGCAGGGTCATGCCCGAATAGATGGCAGCCGCCGGGATGTTGCGTTCGGCTAGGTTGCGAACCTGGTCTTTCATCAGTGCAATCAGGGGCGAAACCACAATAGCAATCCCCGGCTTGCACAATGCCGGCACCTGAAAACAAATGGACTTTCCGCCGCCGGTAGGCAGCAGAGCTAAGGTATCCTTTCCTGCCAGAGCCGATTCGATCACTTCCTCTTGCAAGGGGCGAAAAGCAGGATACCCCCAGTACCGCCGCAAAACATTAATCGGACGCTCCATGCCCGCAATTTACAAAGGTTCCGGCATAAATGCCGCTCACGATCGGCCCGCAGGGCCGCTGCCGCGAGGGGCGGCAGCGACCGAACTTAAATAATTGTCGAAATCCGCTGCCCGAATTTTTCCCCTTTCAGATTGATATTTTCGGATTCGGAAATCAGGTGAGCGATTAGGTCGCCCATCTGGGAGCAACTGTAGGTAACATTGGCTTTGAGCTCGGCGGTACCGACGCCTTTTTCCAGGACGTGCTTAACGGTGGTGCGGATCACGCGGGCTTCATCCCGCAGGTCGAGCGACTCCAGTAGCATGGCCGCCGATAAAATGGCCGCCATCGGATTAGCAATGTCTTCCCCCGCCGCCTGAGGGTAAGAACCGTGGATAGGTTCGAAGAGGGAGGTCTTCTCGCCCATTGACGCCGAAGCGAGCAGACCCATCGAGCCCGTCAATACGCTAGCCTCGTCGGAAAGGATGTCGCCGAACATATTGCTGGTCAGAATGACGTCGAATTGCTGCGGGTATTGTATGATTTGCATGGCAGCATTGTCCACGTACATGTAGTCGACGGTTACATCAGGAAAATCCCGGCTGATTTCTTGCACTCTGGTGCGCCACAGGCGAGAAGTTTCGAGGACGTTTGCTTTATCGACCAGCGTGAGCTTGCGGCGCCGTTGCTGAGCCTTGGCGAAAGCTAGGCGGGCTATCCTGTCGATTTCAAAGACCCGGTAGGTACAAGTGTCATGAGCCTCTTCTTCGTTGCGCCGGTGCTCGCCGAAATAGATACCCGAAGTGAGCTCGCGGTAGATGACAAAATCCACGCCTTCAGCTTTTTCCCGCTTTAGTGGAGACAGATGTAGTAGGGAAGAATAGGTGACCACCGGCCGGATGTTGGCAAATAGGCCAAGGGTCTTTCTCAGGTCGAGCAGGCCCTGCTCGGGTCGTATCGTTGCGCTTGGATCGTGATCGTACTTGGGGTCGCCGATTGCGCCGAAAAGAATGGCGTCGGTCTCAAGGCAAGTCTGCAGTGTTTCCTCGGGTAATGGAGTGCCGGTGCGGTCGATCGCCGCAGCGCCCACATCCGCATAGCAATATTTGAAATAATGGCCGAACCGGTCGCCAACCGATTCCATGACTTTGACGGCCTGATCTACGACTTCGGGGCCGATCCCATCACCTGGGAGCACCGCAATCCTGAAATTCATAATGTTTTTTGTTTTGATGTTTTCAAAAAGGGGTTATGGGGTGCTTTTATACAATTATAGGAAGCATTAACGGGATAAACGCCCTTTTTCAAAATCAATTATGGTATTTTTTTGGCTTAGCAGGTAATCGATATCGTCGTAACCATGCATCAGGCAGTTTTTTTTGTAAGGACTGATCTCGAAACTAGCATACTTACCACTAGGCACAAGGTAAATTTTTTGGGCAGGTAAATCCACTTTAAATAGCGTTTGTGGATTTTTTTCGATGGCCTCAAAGCAAGCGTGTAAGAATTCCGGGGTAACCTGCACCGGTAGTAAACCGTTGTTGAGGGCATTCGAACGGAAGATATCGGCGAAGAAGGTCGACACCACGACGCGGAATCCGTAGTCGTAGAGGGCCCAGGCGGCGTGCTCCCGGCTGGAGCCACTACCGAAATTCTTTCCGGCAATCAGAACGACGCCCGAATAGGAAGGGTTGTTGAGGATAAAGTCCGGATTGGGTTGGTCGCCCGAAACGTATCGCCAGTCCCGGAAAAGATGGGTGCCGAAGCCTTCGCGAATCGTGGCCTTTAGGAAGCGAGCCGGTATAATTTGATCGGTGTCAATATTCTCTAACGGGAGGGGTACGGCCGTGGAAGTTAACACATTAATTTGCTCTATCATCTGCTCTTGAATTTTCTATACTACCAATTCGCGTACATCTACGATTTTACCCGCAATGGCCGTTGCCGCTGCCGTGAGCGGACTTGCGAGGATGGTTCGGGCACGGGGGCCTTGGCGGCCCTCAAAATTGCGATTAGAAGTGGATACGCAGTACTCCTCGGCCGGGATTTTATCTTCGTTCATGCCCAGACAAGCCGAACAGCCGGGCTCCCTGAGGTCGAAACCTGCCTCGCGAAAAATAGCATCCAGGCCCTCGGCAACGACTTGCTGTTCGACTTGTTTGGATCCGGGAACGACCATGACGTAGACGTTAGGTGCCTTGCGCTTTCCTTTGATGTACTCGGCAACCAGACGTAGGTCTTCGAGGCGCGAGTTGGTACAGCTGCCGATAAATACATAGTTTACCGGCATGCCCTGGAGCTTGGCCCCGCTTTGCAACCCCATGTAGTCGAGTGATTTTTGGAAAAAAAAGGCTTCTTCGGCCGGAGCTTCCGGGATAGGGCGATCGACCGGAATGCCCATACCGGGATTGGTACCGAAAGTAACCATGGGCGGAATATCTTCCGCCAGGAAGTGGTATTCCCGGTCGAATTCGGCATCGGGGTCGCTGAAGAGTTGCGACCAGTTCGACAGGGCCTTTTCCCAGTCCTCTCCTTTCGGTGCAAGCGGTCGCCCTTTCAAATAGTCAAAAGTGGTTTGGTCGGGGGCAATTAATCCGCCGCGGGCACCCATTTCAATACTCATATTGCAGATCGTCATGCGGCCCTCCATGCTCAAGCTACGAATGGCAGAGCCGGCGTACTCGACAAAGTGGCCGGTACCACCGCCGGTGCTGAGTTGGGAGATGATGTACAAAATGATGTCTTTGGCGTAAACGCCGGTGCCCGTCGTTCCATCGACGGTGATTCGCATGCGCTTAGGTTTGTCCTGCAGCAGGCACTGGGTAGCCAGCACTTGCTCTACCTGGCTGGTACCGATTCCAAAAGCGACCGTCCCAAAGGCCCCGTGCGTAGAGGTATGGCTATCGCCGCAGACGATGGTCATTCCGGGTTGGGTAATGCCCTGTTCGGGACCGATGACGTGTACGATGCCCTGGCGGTCGTCTCCCAAGTCGTAGAGTTCGATGCCGAATTTGCGGCAATTGGTACGCAACTGTTCGACCTGCTTGCGCGAAAGCTCCTCGCGTATCGGTAGGTGCTGGTTGCGCGTCGGTACGTTGTGGTCGGCGGTAGCCACCGTCTGCTGGGGGCGAAAGACGTTAATATTGCGGCGTTCGAGCCCGGCAAAAGCTTGTGGGCTGGTTACTTCGTGGATGAAGTGCCGGTCGATATAAAGAACCTGGGTGGTGGCATCGACGCCCCGGACCACATGCCGGTCCCAGATTTTATCAAATAAAGTAGCAGCCATGTTGTTGCTTTTAGCCGATCTGACAATTAAACCGCACTGGATACCATGCCGCTGCGCTGCAGCAACTGCTCCAGGTCCCGATCATTGACCTCCTTTTGAACGTCGGCCACTTCCAGGAATTGCGGGTACAGGCGGTCGAGTTGTTGCTTACTCAGGTTGAATCCGATGCGTTTGGCACAGTACGCAACAGCGGCACGCCCGCTGCGGGCGGTCAACACGATCTTTGATTGATCGATGCCCACATCCATTGGGTTGATAATTTCGTAGGTTTCACGCCGCTTGATAACCCCATCTTGGTGGATGCCCGAAGAGTGGGCAAAGGCATTCGCTCCGACGATCGCTTTGTTAGGTTGCACGGGCATGCCCATGCGGTCGCTGACCATGCGGCTTAGATTGGTGATCTTACGGCAATTGATCCGGGTGTCGAGGTTGAGCTTAGCGTGCTGGCGTAGAATCATAACCACCTCTTCTAACGAGGTGTTGCCGGCGCGCTCGCCGATCCCGTTGATCGTACACTCGACCTGTCGGGCCCCATTCTGGATGCCGGCCAAGGCATTCGCTGTGGCCAACCCAAGATCGTTGTGGCAATGAGTCGACAGTACCGCCTTGTGAATGCCCTTGACGTTTTCGCGCAGATAGGCGATTTTAGCTCCATATTCTTCCGGTAAACAATAGCCGGTGGTGTCGGGAATGTTGAGTACCGTAGCTCCCGCTTCGACGACTGCTTCGATAACCCGCGCTAGGTATTCGTTGTCGGTGCGGCCCGCATCTTCTGCGTAAAACTCGACATCTTCCACATAGCGTTTAGCGTATTTGACCGCCGCTATCGCACGTTCAATGATTTGTTCGGGCGTGCTCTTGAACTTGTACCGGATGTGGATTTCGGAAGTGCCGATCCCCGTATGGATGCGGGGGCGTTGAGCATGGCGTAGCGCGTCGGCCGCCACATCAATATCTTTCGGAACCGCCCGGGTGAGCCCGCAGATGATTGGCTCTTTAATTTCGTCGGCGATGCGTTTTACCGCCTCGAAATCACCAGGGCTCGAGATGGGAAAGCCCGCTTCGATAACGTCAACGCCCAGTTTTTCCAGTTCGCGGGCAATGACAATCTTTTCGTTCGGGTTTAATTTGCAGCCGGGCACTTGTTCCCCGTCTCTCAATGTAGTGTCAAAAATGTAAATCCGCTCTTGCATTGGACAGGATTTTGTAGGTTTGAATTTCAAATATATCCGAGCGCCCTACCGATCAAAAACCAATTTTGATACCTTATCCAACCCCTGTGTCGGAAGTGTAGGTTACTATTTTGCTGATTTTGAATGGTTTAAAAGATTTAGAAGTACAATGCCTAAACAGAAGACGGACGATTTAATCCAGCTCATCAGTTCCCTCAGTAGAGCAGAAAAACGGCATTTTCGACTCTTCGTGAAACGAAATCAGAATTCGGACGACATTCTTTTTCTGCAGCTTTTCGATTTTTTGGATAAAAAAAAGGAGTACGATGAAGTGCTGATCCTAAAGAAGTTGCCGGGCATTAAAAAAAGACAGTTGTCGAATCTCAAAGCACACTTATACAAACAACTGCTCGTCAGCCTGCGTCTGCTCAATGCCAACAGCGTTAATGATATACAGATACGGGAGATGATCGATTTTGCCCAGGTTTTATACGACAAGGGGCTTTACCGGCAGGCCTTGGAAAGCCTAAGCCGGGCTAAAGCACGAGCCGGAAACGGTGGCTACCACGCACTGCAGCTGGAGATTCTGGAGTTTGAAAAACACATCGAGGGGCAGTATATCACGCGCAGTATTGAAGGCCGTGCCGATCAACTAACCAACGAGAGCAACCATCTCGTCAAATTGATTGACCATTCCAGTCAGTTTTCTAACCTTAGTTTACAGCTCTATGGGTTATACTTAAAGCGCGGCTACGTACGCAATGCCGAGGATTTCGAAGCTACCAATACATTTTTCCAAGACAACTTACCCCGGATCGATTACCATGATCTCGACTTTGTCGGTAAGTTGCACTACTGCCAGTCGTATATCTGGAAACACTTCATCACCCAGGACTTTGCCTGGTGCTACCGGTACGCCCAGCGCTGGGTTGATCTTTTTCACCAACATCCCGAAATGCGAGGCTTGTATCCGGCACTATACCTCAAGGGGTTGCACCACCTCTTGAATGCCTTATTCAACGTGCTGAATTTCGATAAATTTGTACAGACCCTTGACGAACTGCTGCGCTTTCCGGAATCCTACGCCATAACCGAAGTGCGGAATATCAATGGCTTGTTCCATCTGTACAAATATATCCACGCCATCAAGCGTCACTTTATGGACGGCACCTTCTCAGAGGGTACAGCCCTGATTCCAGGACTTATGGAGATCATCAATCAGGATCCCTTCAATTGGGATCACCATAGGGTAATGGTTTTCTACTACCGCATTGCCTGCCTGTATTTTGGGAGCGGCGATAATGATAGTGCCATCACCTACTTGAATAAGATCATCAACCAGAAGAATCCGGACTACCGGGCCGATATTCAGGCTTTTTCCCGCATTCTAAATCTCATCGCCCACTACGAATTGGGAAACAGCCAACTGGTGGAGTACCAGATTAAGTCCGTGTACCGCTTTCTCAGTAAAATGGAGGACCTGGGTGCCGTTCAGCGGGAGATCTTTCGCTTCTTGCGCCGGGTGCCGCGCATGCAGGAAAGTCAAATGAAAGAGGAGTTCATAAACCTCAAAGAAAAGCTGGAAAATTTAGAGCACGATCCTTATGAGAAACGCCCCTTCCTCTACCTAGATATTATTTCCTGGCTGGAGAGTAAGATCGAAGGCCGAACCGTGCAGGAGGTAATCCGGAGTAATTTTTTAGCCCGGCAGAAGGATACGGCAAGGCCTCAAAAGTCTCCATAAGCATACGCACTGCTGGACTCTGGTTTATAGCAGAGGCTTACTGCTGCACCAGAGGCTGAATGTCGTTTCCTGTCACTGCGGAGCATTCCCGGCGGGCGTAATGCTATCAAGCTGGAAGGTAAATCTTTTAGTAAGCAATGCCTACCCGCTTAAAAATAAAATGCAGTAACCAGGCCGGGCCGATGAGAAGGAACTGCACGTCCTGCAGGAAGGAAGGCTTTTTGCCTTCAATTTTATGGCCAATAAACTGGCCGATCCAGGCGATCGCAAAAATGGCTAGGGAGATGAGAGCAAGCCGGCCGGCATTTTCTCCGACGGCGTGGTAAATGACATTATTGCCCCAAACCATGAGGCCACCGATGATGACAAACCCTAAAAACATGGGAATGGATAGTCGCAGGTAGTAGAGCAAGGCTATCACCAATACAACCAAAGCCCAGTTGGTAAACAAATCGCGCCCTACCGGAAAGGGGATAGCGTACAGCAGGCCAAACAGACTGAACATGATGGCCGGAACACAAACCCAATGGATGAGTTTATTGGTGTGATTTTGATGGCTTTCCCCATACTTTTCCAAATACCAATCAATCGTTTTTCCCATAATTTCAAAGGATTGTTTTGAATCAAGTCGCTCAAAAGATAGGATGTTTTTAACTTTTTGGCAAGGCTAAAATAAGTTTAGAGGCAGCTCCTAATACAGGTCTACCCAGCGCAATTTCAATGATCCTGTGGGAAAACCGTTTGGGCAATTGCACTGGCTTCCCGGAAGGCATCCAGGTCGATGCCGAGGTCGACCTTAGCGTCTTGGAAGAAAAAGACCATATTCTCGGTGGGCATATTACCAGTGAGGTCGTCTTTGGCCATGGGGCAGCCGCCGTAGCCCATGATCGCACCGTCGTAGCGCCGGCAACCGTTCTCATAGGCTGTAGCTACCTTTTCCCGCCAGGTCTGTGGGGTCGTGTGAAAATGCGCGCCGAATTCCACCTCGGGATAGGCCGGAATAAGGTTGCTGAACAGGTAGCTGATACTATTCGGGCTGGCCACGCCGATGGTATCGGAAAGCTGAAAAATCAAGATATCCATGTCGACTAGGCGGTCGACCCATTTTTGCACAATTTCCATGTTCCAAGGGTCGCCGTAAGGGTTGCCAAAGCCCATGGAAATGTAGAGCACCATTTGCTTACCGTTTTGTTGACAGATTTCCTGAATCTGCCCGACCCGCTCGAGTGATTCCTCTATGGTGGCATTGGTATTGCGCAGCTGGAAAGTCTCGGAAATGGAAAAAGGGTACCCCAAATAAGTGATTTCATCAAATTGACAGGCATCATAGGCACCGCGCCGGTTGGCGACGATGGCAAGCAGTTTGGCAGCCGTATCTTTGAGGTCGAGTTGCCCCAATACTTCGGCCGTATCCCGCATCTGGGGGATGGCTTTGGGAGATACAAAGCTCCCGAAGTCAATGGTGTCGAATCCGACTCGCAGGAGCTGGTTGATGTAGCGCGCTTTATCCTCAGTAGGGATGAAGGGTTTAATCCCTTGCATAGCATCCCGTGGACATTCAATGAGTTTGATCATACTTTGGTCAGGTACAGTTGGGTCGTTCGGTATGGTTATCTTTGCCGGGCCGTTAGAAAAATACTGCAAAATGAAAGGGTTTCAAACCCTCGTAGCAGCCCGATTGTTCCACCAAAAAATGACATACATGAAGAAAAACAACGCTTGGCTTACCTTAGTTGGCTTTCTCCTGGCCGGTACCGGCCTGCTGGCGCTCTTTCTCAGTCTGGTGGGCGTACAGCTGTCTTTCCTGGTTTGGATCGATAGGCCAGGCCCACTCTTCGGTTTTGTGACGCGCCTGGTTATGATCATCGTTGGCTTTATTCTGATCTATTTAGCTCAAACCGACTTTTCGGGTGGGGAGGAATACGACTCCAACTCCTGATTCAGATGCGTTACCTGCCAGTCCGCTCCCATCACCAGCCTTTATGGTGAAAAAGCCGACATTTTTGACATCTCCGTCCAGGTGGTTAAGGCCTCTCCCCAGGGGATTCCAGAAAAAATGCGCCAGGGGTAAGCGGCAGCGGGAATATGCCAATCTGATCCGGTAGGGTAACGCATCCTCCAAAGCCGGTACGCTGGTGTTACCGCGAAAAACCACGAAATCTTGGGTATAAACTATATACTTCTACCTGCGGAAAGGTGGGATTCCTTTGGTGCGTTCCTGTCCGGAATTTCGTCACGATTCCGGACCAATTGGCGAGAAAATAGGGATAAAAAAAAGACGCGACTGTATCGCGTCCCGATTTTTTTCATGAGTTATGACAGGGCAAAAATAGGATAACAGCCCGGACCCTGCACATTTTAGGAGAAAAAATATAAGAATTTAACAGTTGTAGCTACCGCGCTAATTCTAAAGGTTAGAGCTGCGTCCCCTTTTTACCGTTTAAATCCCGATACCCATCACGACGCCCGTCTGCCAGGTGCCGTCGGGGCGGTGGGCAAAGACCGTATCGAAGCGAAAAATCCGGAACAATCCGAAACCTATGTTCTCCAGCCCGATGGTCAGTTCGGTATAGTCCTGGCGGTCGGGGGTATAGAGGAAGTGGGCGCCCGCTACAGCCGTCCAGCCGAGTTTGCGCAGGAGCGGTATTTTGTCCATCAGCCAGCCATCGAAATGGTGCTGCCAGTGGGCCTGGTAAAAATCGCGGTCGGTGCTGTAATCGTAGTAGGGCAGCAGGAAATAGCTATTGAGATAGCGCTCGGGGTTGCTGAAAAAAGTTTGATTGCCGTTGAAATGCTCAAAGTCCATAAAAAATAACTGGTGGTCGCTGGTTAAAAAGGTGCCGGCCTCGAGGCGGAAGCCCATGTGCCCCCACACTCCCAGCTGGATGTCGTCCTGCTCGATGCGTGCGCTGATGCGATCGTAGCGCACGTCGCTGGATCCGAAATTAAACCCACCCCGGTACTCCAGCCAAAGATCAGGATAGGGTGAGCCCTGGATAAAGCGGCGATTGGGGAAACTGGTGTATTGCTGCTGGAAGCGGATGCGCAGCGACAGTGCGCCTACCCATGCCTGGTGCTTGTTGAAGGAAGGCTCGAAGTTGGTAGGATCGAGCGGATCATTGGAAGCGTAGTCGTTTTCTTCATCTCCTTCAAAGCTGTAATCCGACTGATTGGTGAGCGGACTACGCTCTTCAAAGCCCAACTGCGCTCGCAAGAAAAGGCCATTGATCAACTCGCGTTGAAAGCCGACCTGGGCGTAATTTTTATCGTATAACCGGATGAAGTTCCGCTCGTCGATCAGGCTGTACAGGGTATTGAGGAAGGGGCTGATGGGCGCTTCCGGATTGAATTGCACCGCACGCATACCCCCCTGGAGTTCGAGTTCGGTCCGATGAATTTGCTCGAAGCGGAAAGTGAACCGCCCCGAAGCGCGCAGCCGCTGATCGGCAAAACCGTAATTTATGATGGGATTCAACTCCCACCACCGGATGTTGTAATCGTCGTACTCCTGTCGATAATTCAGGTTGAGGTCGGCCGCAAATCCTTGTACCGTATTGAATTGAATGGCATTGAGCGGGGTCTCATAAGAAAAATAACGCCGGTTATAGGAGTCCTGGTAGGTGTAGCCGAAGAGCACATCAAAAGGCCGGAAGCGGTTATTCTCCCGGTCCACACTATCGCGATAAGGTTTGGATTCCCAGATGACTTGCAAGCTGTCTTTGCGTGCGTAATCAACCGCCTCGTCCTGGGTAAGCGGGACAGGGCGTATACTGTCCCAATGGCTGAGTGGTTGCTCGTTGGCGCCATCTTCCACGATAAAAACTTCGTTGTTGAAAAAACCGTCTTTCAGGCCGGGCGATAAGTTATAATCGGCATATATATTGGTAAACCGGCCTCGCGTATCAAAACCGAAAAAAGACAGGCGGAAGTCGATATTTTGTGTGAATACCTGCCAAACATCGGGTTGGCGTACCGGTACATATACCTGCTGGAGGCGCAGGGTATCCATGGGCGGGATTTTCATGGCGCCCGAAGTAAGCATCAGGTCGAGGCTTTGGATGTTCCATAAATCTTCGGTGATGTAAATAAAGCCTCGGTATACCGGATCTTCGGGCCGTTTCGGGGTAACCTCAATTTTGTTGATCAGGCGGCCGTCTTTATCGAACAAGGTTCCCACCAGCCTGTACCGGTAATAGCTCATGGCATTGTTGGCAATAGGCGATACAATAGACCGGTTGAATTGGGCGGTATTTTCGTAGAGGTTGAAGTCGGTATCGGAGGCGCGGTTGAAACCGAAGCCTTGATCGTTGCCGCTGACTTTGGTTTCCAGCATAACTTCTTTATAGCGGTTGGGCGCCTGGAAGAATAGCTTGGAGCGCGATTCTGCCAGGTAGACGATACCCTGTCGATTGGTGTCCAGGATGCCGCCCAAGTCGCCCACATCCTGCCCAAGAATGCGTTCCGGGGCATCGAGCAACTTAATGTTGCCTTTGATATATACCTCGCAGGCATAGGTGTCGATAAGGTCGCGATAATAGGTGCGCTTGGCTTGCGCTTTCCGGATGATGGCGTAGGCGGGATCCTCTGCGTCGGCTTTCACCACCACCTCGGTCAGGTCGATCGATTCGGGCGTGAGTTGAACATCCATTTTTTGGATTCGCCCCGTTGCTTCAATCTCGCGCGTCACTTGGCGGTAACCGACGTATTGAAAAACGATCTGATAGGTACCCGGTTCGAGATCGAGGCTATAGTTTCCTTCGGCATTTGTCGTTGTACCCCGGGTCGTACCTTCCAAGTATACGCTGGCAAAGGATAAAGGGGCGCCCGTTTCATCGGTGACGGTTCCGGATAGCTGCGAGAATGCCGGAGCGGATAAAAACAGCAGAAAAAAGAGAAGGTAGCAGTTATTCATTATGCAACAGATCTGAGCATAGTTAAATAAAGCTGTTTTTCTATAGTCAGAACAACCTTTTCGATAGAAGAAGCCGATTTACCGATCAGGAGGAAGACTATATTTTGAAGACAGCTTGATCAACTGTGCCCGGCTAAAAAAAAAGCCGGCCCTCCGTAGACGAGCCGGCTTCATATATCCTTCAACGATAAACAGTTGCCGTTACATCATGCCGGGCATACCGCCGGGCATACCGCCGCCAGCCGGCATTTGGCCGTTGCCTTCCGGCTCGGGCTTGTCGCTGACAACGCATTCGGTAGTAAGTACCATACCGGCGATGGAGCCAGCATTCTCCAGTGCGATCCGTGTGACCTTGGTTGGGTCGATCACACCCGAAACCTTCAGGTCTTCAAAGGAATCAGTACGGGCGTTGTAGCCTTCACTTCCTTTGCTGTTCATGACCTGTTGCAGGATGACTGATCCTTCGAGACCGGCATTGTCTACGATTGTGCGTAAGGGAGATTCCAGGGCTTTGCGTACAATGTTGACGCCGATGGTTTCATCTTCGTTTTCTCCAGTAAGATCTTTGATGGCATCTATAGCGCGCACCAAGGCGACACCACCACCGGCCACAATGCCCTCTTCAACAGCGGCGCGGGTAGCGTGCAGGGCGTCATCGACGCGATCTTTTTTCTCCTTCATTTCTACCTCGGATGGGGCGCCGACGTACAAGACTGCTACACCGCCGGCAAGCTTGGCCAGGCGCTCCTGCAGTTTCTCGCGATCGTAATCGGAAGTCGTACTTTCGATTTGCCCTTTAATTTGGTTGATACGGGCATCGATGTGCGTCTGCTCCCCACGGCCATTCACGATGGTGGTGTTATCCTTATCGATGGTGATTTTTTCAGCCGTACCCAGGTGCTCCAAACCGGCATTCTCCAGCTTGTAACCTTTCTCTTCACTAATTACCGTACCGCCAGTCAGGACGGCAATATCTTCCAGCATTGCTTTGCGGCGGTCGCCGAAGCCAGGTGCCTTAACCGCAACTACCTTCAACTGGGCGCGCAGACGGTTAACCACCAATACGCCCAGCGCTTGGCTTTCGATATCTTCAGCAATGATCAGGAGCGGGCGACCGGCACCGACTACTTTTTCTAGTACGGGCACCACATCCTGCATGTTGCTGATTTTCTTATCGTGGATCAGGATGAAGGGATCTTCGTATTCCGTAATCATGTTTTCCGCATCCGTCACGAAGTAGGGCGACAGATAGCCGCGATCAAATTGCATACCCAGCACTTCTTCTACAAAGGTGTCAGTACCTTTAGCTTCTTCTACCGTAATGACGCCGTCTTTGGAAACGCGCTTCATGGCATCAGCGATTAGGGAGCCGATTTCTTCGTCGTTATTAGCGGAGATGGCAGCAACCTGCTTGATTTTTTCAAAATCATCGCCGATTTGTTCTGACTGTTCGGCCAGATATTTCACCACCACTTTCACGGCTTTGTCCATGCCGCGCTTGAGGTCCATCGGATTGGCGCCGGCGGTCACGTTTTTCAGGCCGGCATTGATCATGGCTTGCGCCAATACGGTAGCGGTGGTGGTACCATCACCGGCGATATCGGCCGTTTTAGAGGCAACCTCTTTCACCATCTGGGCACCCATGTTTTCCACGGCTTCCTCCAGTTCGATTTCCTTAGCCACCGTCACGCCGTCTTTGGTAATCTGGGGTGCGCCGAAGCTTTTTTGAAGTACTACGTTGCGCCCTTTAGGACCGAGGGTCACTTTGACGGCATTCGCCAGGGCATTGACCCCGTCGCGCAGCTTTTCCCGCGCTTCTCTGTCAAAACTTATTTCTTTAGCCATTGAGCTCTAGCTTTTAAATTAGGAAAGTAGAATTAAAAAAGGGTTAGGAAAGAATAACCAGGATATCATCTTCCCGCATGATGAGGTAATCCTCATTATTGTACTGCAATTCTTGGCCGGCGTACTTGCCGTAAAGAACCTTGTCGCCGACTTGTACGGTGAGTTCCTTGCCGTCTTTACCGGGGCCGACGGCCACCACCTCCCCTTGTTGGGGTTTTTCTTTTGCAGTGTCGGGTATGATAATTCCACCCGCTGTCTTCTCCTCAGCGGGAGAGGGTTTTACAACAACTCTGTCGTTGATGGGCCTCATAATCCAAAGCGTTTAAAGTTTTTTGAATCGTTTTTTTCGGTTTGGCGCAAGCGCCACCTAATCCTTAGCATATCGCGTGCCAAGCCGCATGATGTGACATTTTTACAGGTTTTTCTGCCACGGACGCAAAGCTAGCCAAGTTTTAGGAAGAAAAAAGAAGTGGGCTTGCCAAATTGGCGGAGGGCGAAAAAGAAAATGGGCTCGAAGGCAACTAACCCTCAAGCCCATTAGGCTGTAAATGAATGATTGCCATAGTGCCTTAGATTCAGTTGCATCGGGCCGCTAAAGACAATCAGTTTCTTTTTATCTAAAAATAAAACAGGACACCGGCCATGATGACCAGCTGGTCAGCCTCGCCAATGACATACTTGATCTCGGCAAATGGTGAGAAAGTCTCATTGACAAAATACTGACCGCCTACACCCAGGTTAACACCGAGTTCCGACTCGCTGTCATCTTCATCAAAGCCAGGGCCTGATACTTCAGCATTGGCAATGGCAAAGTTCAAACCCAGTAAACCATAAACTTTGAACGGATCCTGGTCGAGGAAAATGTAATGACCGTCGGCATTGATGGTAGTTACCTGGCTGCGCGTTTCAATTACGCTTACTTCTTCTGTTTCGGGAAAGAAAAAGTTGATCGTAAGCGCAGCACGGATCTGCTCCGTGAAATCATACTGACCCCGTGCAAAGATGCCCAGCTGTTCTACTTCCGAACCGAAACTCAGACCGGCGCCGGCACTGAATTGAGCAAAAGTGGCTTGGCTGGTTAATAGGAATAGACCGATGAAAAAAAAGTTTTTCAACTTCATTTTAGGCTGTTTTAGGTTAGAGAATGGTATAGTAACTCTTTGATAGTCGCACAAAAATTTCCCTTTAATCCGGCGGTAAAGTAGGAAAAAAATGTAATTATTGGACTAAAAAAAGACAGAGAATAAAGATCAATTAGAAAGGAGCAATAGAATTACCGGAAAATAATCCGCAGGTGTTTACAGGAGGAAAGTTAACCCAGAGATTATTTTCCGGAAGTCGATTCTGGTTTATTCTGTTTGTAGTTGTTCCAAGCCAGCTGCATCACCGCCGCCTACGAAAAAAGTAGCGACAATGCACAGTACAAAGAGTGCAATGGCTAGTCCCCAAGTTAGTTTTTCAATAAAGTCGGTCGATTTAGCTGCACCAAACATTTGATTAGCCTGCGCACCGCCAAAGGTGGAATCGACACCGCCGCCTTTGGGGTTCTGAATCAGTACTGCTCCCATCAAAAGCACACCAATCAAGGCGATCAAAACGGTTATACCTGTCATGCGATTATTTTTTTAAGCTCTTCAATTTTAGCCGCAAATAAACTACTTTTTTGAGGAAATATCAAAATTAGTCGCTCGTACACCTCGATGGCTTTGGTGTATTGCTGCTGAGCGACCAACAGCTTAGCCAAAGTTTCAGAGGCCATCTCGTCGTTTTCCGCAACGCTGCGCTGCGCCATCTCATCCACTTCCGGACCCTGCCCGGCCTGCTTCTTCGCCTTTTTACGTGCTGCTTTTTCTTCCGCTTGCTTTTGGGCTTCCATCAATTCGCGCATCTGTTGGCGGATATGATCACTTTGGAATTGCTGAATCCAGCTGGCAAAGGATTTTTTTGGCGTAGGAGCCAGGTCGTTGTAAGATGCATCCGGGTTTGGTGCTGTGGCCTTCTGGGCATTTTTTTTCAAGCGTTGTAATAAGGCGTGGGGTTCCATTAACAGGGGCGGAGCAGTAGCTTCTTTATCCGCTTTTAGCCGTAAAAACAAGCGAGCTGCCGCCTGTGCGCGTACCAGTGCCGCCGCATCAGCCATGATCGCGCTTAGAGGGAGATGGGGTTGAACCGGAGCAGAAAAAGGAGGCGGGGGCTCTGCTGCGGGCGATTCAAAGGATAGCTTTAATGCAGGTTCTTCTTTTAACGGGTAGGCCGGAGCCGTTCGAATGACGTTTGGCAGTTGCTCTTCCAGCTCTCGTAGGTTTTTGAGCTCTAGAAAGCCCTCCTGAGCAACCAGGGTGTCGTTACTGGGGTCGGACATGTGGAGGAAGTGATCCCCTTGTAGCAGGGTGAACAGGTGAGCGCGGTCGGGCGCGTAAGTGGCGGCGCGGACCAGATTTTTCTCAAAATCTTCGTGGTCGATCATTTTGCTTTTGAGCAACAGCAAAATATGAATGTTGACGGCATAGGGGTACGCCATGCTGAGGCTCTTTAGCTCTTGATAGGAAAGCTGGTAAAGCTGCGATGTATTCTCGAGATAGCCAGTAAAATTTTCCGCGTTCATACCCCGCAAAGTTCATTAATAGAATCTTGTAAAATACGCAAAATTTGGAGTGTACACAAAGGAGAATTCCCAGTTACTCGGTTAATCGGGACTGTACCCATTTCCGCGCAAGAAATCGCGCAATTTGGTGATGGCCTGACCGCGGTGACTGATGGCATTCTTTTCACGCGAGCTCATCTCAGCGAATGTACGGGTATCGCCCTCTGGTACGAAAAGGGGATCGTAGCCAAATCCCTGGTCGCCGCGGGATGTTTCGGCGATCGAGCCCTTGATGACCCCTTCAAATAGGTGGACCTGGCGGTCGACGATCAGTGCCACAACGGTACGGAAGCGCGCCGACCGGTCTTGGATACCGTACATCCTTTTAAGCAAGAGCTGGCGGTTGGCCAACTCGTTCTTCTCGGGTCCGGCGTACCGACCGGAATACACGCCGGGCTGGCCCCCAAGCGCGAAAACCTCCAGCCCGGTATCTTCTGAAAAACAATCTACCTTATAGAGATCGACGACGTACTGTGCTTTTTGACGGGCGTTACCTTCAATAGTCCCGGTGGTTTCGGGCAGATCGACCGGGCACCCAATATCGCGCAGGCCCTTGATTTGATAGAAACCATCCAGCAACTCCTGTACCTCCGCAATTTTGTTGGGATTGCCGGTGGCGAAGACCAATTGTTTAGGAGACTTGCTCATGTTATCCTTTTTTTTGTGATAAAAAAACGGTTTGCAAGACTTTCCACAGCGCGGCGGCCTTGGCCTTATTGCCGCCGGCTCTTTCTGCCTGGATATCAGACAGACGGTCGGCAAAGATATAGGTTTGACCCGGGAGGCTCAAAGGCTCATAAGGCCGGTAATGCAGTTGGAGTCCCAGCTCCTTTGCGGAAACACCAAAGGCCAATACGACCTTTAGGTCTCGTCCGCGACGAACCCACCGTAAACTCAAAGGTACATCATCGTATTTAAATATCGTGTAGGCATCTCGTTGAAGGTCGAGTTGCGCGGCGGAAAGCACGCGCTTTAGAAAGGTCCGTTGCTCTTCCTCCTCGTCTTTACTAGTCCGGGCAATGATCCAGACTCCTGTTGCTCCTTCGCCCGACACTGTAGGATGCACCTGAGAAAAAGGAAAAACTAAATAATCAAAAAATGAACTATGCAAAATTTAATTTTGTTTTTCGTTTTAATGTAAAAAATAGCAAAATAAAAAGTAAGCATTTTTGATATGCCTAAAATAATAAGTATTTTGAGTTGCTAACGCAAAAAATAGATTATATGAAGTATACTATTCCTGTCACAAGGACAAAGCAATCTCGCCTGCCCGAAGTAAATTTTAATGATATTCCATTTGGCCGGGTGTTTTCCGATCATATGTTCGTAGCTGATTACGAAAACGGTGCCTGGCAGAATCCACACATCGTACCCTTTGAGCGCTTTCCCATTCACCCTGCGTCCATGGGGCTGCATTACGGCCAGCTGATTTTTGAAGGTATGAAAGCTTCTAAATCCCACGATGGAAAACCTTTACTTTTCCGCCCCGACATGCACGCCAAACGCATTAACCATTCAGCTGCGCGCATGTGCATACCTGAGATCCCTGAAGATTTATTCCTAGAGGCGCTGCATCAACTAGTGGCCTTGGATGCAGATTGGATCCCGCCCCAGGCCGGTAGCGCCCTCTACGTCCGTCCTTTTGTTTTCGCCAATGATGAGTTCATCGGTGTCAAGCCATCTGAAAAATACCGTTTCATTATCTTTACCGGTCCCGTCGGACCGTATTATCCCAAACCGGTTCGCTTGTTAGCGGAGGCCACCTACGTGCGGGCCGTCAAGGGGGGCACGGGCGAAGCCAAAGCTGCCGGAAATTACGGGGGTGCCCTGCTGCCGGCCCGACTGGCACAGGAAAAAGGTTTCGATCAAGTGATGTGGCTCGACGGCAAAGAATTTAAATACATTCAGGAGGTCGGTACAATGAATATTTTTTTCGTAATCGACGGTAGAGTCGTAACCCCCGCTACTGACGGAGCGATCCTCAAAGGCATTACGCGCTACAGCGCCATGACCTTATTGAAAGACCACGGCTATACGGTCGAGGAGCGGCCCATTACCATTGATGAACTGGTCGATGCCTACCAGGCCGGCAAACTGGAAGAAGCTTTCGGGGCTGGTACGGCGGCCGTCGTGGCACACGTATCGGAAATTGCTTACCGGGATGTTCGCATGGTGCTGCCACCCTTAGAAGACCGTAAAGTCGGACAGTGGATTAAAAATCAGATTGACGGGATGCGGCACGGCGACATTCAGGATAAATACGGTTGGATCGTTCCGGTGAAAACGCCCGTCGAGGTTGCCTAGAGAACGGAACTGCCAATTCAACCAGCTATTAAAACAAGACAGAGCTGCCACCTGATGGCGGCTCCCTTTTTCCTATCCTTGCTCTTCTTCTTCCAAAAGCCCCCGCTGCTTAAAATCCAGCAGAATGGTCCGCACCACTTCTCGGGCCCACGATTTTGCCAGCCGCTTGCTGACGAATTTTTTGTACAGCCACTTTAGGATGCGCATCCCAAAAGTTTCGCCCTCTTTGGGAATAGCCTTTACCCCATAGTTGAACACCATGATTCGATTAACGTGCTCTGTGGTATCGGGGTGGTATTTACTTGGTTTTTCCGGCGCCGGTTGCGGCAGGATATTTTTGAGAACGGCCTGGATGCGTTGCTCGATTAAGGGCGTCAAGTCAAAAATGCGGTCGGGATGAATGCGTGGCTTATCCGGCGGGGCAATGTAGGGGGCCGTCACAGCCCGGGCGCGTCCGCGTGCCGCGTCCATGTCAGGAATGATGGGGTAAAACCCCTTAAAATTATTCAGCTTATCAGGGATGAAAAAACGCTGGTGGCGCAAATCCGCATCATCGGGCCGCCAGTCCTTAAAGATTTCAGAACGAGCGGCTTCTTCGATGGGAATATTGAAATGTAGGCGCAAAAATTTCTGGCAATTTTTACGCCCCAGTTTGAAATCGTATTCCCGAAATGCCCGGCTGAAAAATCCGCCGAATCCGGCCAGTGACCCGGAAGCGATCGGGTAGGGGTCGCCTTCTCGCTTGGGGAAGATCATGCGACGGGTATGGTCATTGGAAAGACCGCGTACGATCTCCTGCTCTTTGACCATAGCTTGGGAGCGCAGCGCGCCCACCAGGTCGGGCACCAAAGCCAGTATGGTAGGGCTTTGCTCGATTGATTCGGTATTTTCTTCCTCTTCGCCTTCGAAATTTGGAAAGGGGTCGATCATCAGGATGGCATAGGGATCGCCGTGAGATTTGCAGCGCTCCTCCATCGACCGGATGACCTCGCCGAAAGGTTCATTGTTAATGGTTCCACCATCAACGGCAACCAAGTCAAAGGATTCGCGATCGGTATCCAGGCGGATACTGGGTTCGAGGTAGTCTTCCGACTGGATTTTTTCAAAGCCAAAGGTGCGGTAGATCATTGCTCGCAAGTAAGAAAGCCGGATATCCTTAAGTACCCGGGCTTTCAGGCCCAGAGGAAAAGCACCGGTAGCTTTGGCACACTGAATGAGCAGATCGCGGCTGCCTTCATCGTGTGGGTCAAAGGGTACGGTATGCAACAGCACCTCGTCGGATTGGCCGGCCCGGAAGTGGGCGATTCCTTTGTGGAGGTACATACGATGAGCAGGGAGCTCTTCTTCCTTGGGCCCCCCGCGCTCGGCGTCAAAAAAGTCGACCGCCAGGGGTATGCCGGTCATGCTGGTTACAGTCATGATGACCTCCAGTTGGGAGCTAATGTACGGAGGCAACTGGCCGATTTGAGTCAGGTTATTCGCCCGGTCGGCGATGGCGTCGATTGGACGCGAATTGAGCAGGGCATGTACCTGCCCGGTATCGTCGATGTCGGCGGTGCCCAACATCTGCTCCAGGGTGGTCATTTTCTTCTGGTCGTTGAGGTTGACCCAGGTATCCCAGAGTTTGTTTTTGACGTCTTGGCCGGAGCCCGGGTCACCAACGGGCTCGAAACCTTCGTACAGGGCCAGGGTTGTCACGGCTGCCGTCATGCCGCCGGCCGAGGAGCCGCCCATCACTTCGAGAACGACGTTGTGCATGGGTACGGAGGGATCATATTCGGGACTTCCCGGACCCACCCGCCGATTGTGGGCCTTGGCTTGCTCCCATTTTTCCAGGGTCTCCAGCAGGTAATCGATTACGCCGGCAGTGTAAGCACCGGCCGAGACGGCCCCGGCCATCGCAATGCCGATGTGAAAGGTAGGCGTTTTTTCCATGGGCTTTAGGTTGATGCGAGGGTAGGGTATAGGCCCTCTTTTGAGGACAAAAATACCAAAAATGTGCGAAAGCTACCACCGGCTTCGTTTATCCTAGTAATATCTTCAGTAACCGCTCAGGTTCCGAAATGGCTGTTGATGCGGGTTGAAGGATTTTCGATTGGCAAAGATGCAAATTAAATAGCCCCCACAGGCCCTTACCAACTGGTTTTAGAAGAACAGTCCCATGGGGGCGTCCAACTTTTACTACTGGGTTATTCGACCACAACGCGCCGTACCCCCAGCACCTGGCCGCTGGAAGCGCGCAACTCCAGCAGGTACATGCCGCGGGCTACTTGGGGCAGCGTGACGCTTGCACCTTCCGGTGCTCCGTTCAGCTGTTGCGCCCAGAGCCGCTGGCCCTGGAGATTGAGAAGGCCAACCTGGTAATGGTTATCGGTCAAGCCCGACCAGCGTAGCAGTAAGGTTTGGCCGGCAGAAACAGGATTGGGAGCTAAGTCGAATTGCTTCAGTCCGGAAGCCACAAAAGAGGCACTCACCGGCATGTCCGACTGGCTAGGACGCTGCACGCGTTGGTCGAGCCACAGGTAATGCTGGCCGGGTTCGAGGTCGAATGCAACCATGGTGTTTTCCACGAGAAGGCTGTCGCCGCTAACGTAATCGTACCACCAGCCGGGAAAGGGAAAGGTCGTATTAATCGATTGATTTTGTACGTCGAAATTCCCGATAGCATGGGCGGTTAGGTCCGGGCCGTCAATCTCTATCCGCTTAACCGAACTGCGCACGTCCATTTTGGGGGTGGCATCACGGAAAGTGTTCGGATATTGGTCGCGCAGCCAGGTTAGGTCACTTACGTAATCATAGAGGTCACGGCGATCGGTCTCCTGAAAATAATTCCAGCGGATCGGTTTGCGGCCGGTGCGGCAGCCCTCGTCAATAGAACCGTCCTGAATGCAAAAATTGATAGGGATTTCGTAACCCAGCTCGCCGAATTGCCACATCATCTTCGGACCGGGGACGGTCCAGAAGAAGGTGTGTGCCATCTCGATGCGGTCCAGTGCGGTGGCCTCGTCTCGGACATCGTAGTCACCGCTGCTGTTACCGAATTCCAGGTTTTTGAACATCAGCCGTTCTTCATCGTGGCTTTCCATGTAGGTGACCAGGTGGGGTACGCTCCAGTTTCGGTTGCCGTAGAATCCACCGCTCAGGTCCGACTTGTTATTGTCGTGGTAGCCCATAGTGGCTTCGTTATAAGGATCGGTCATTTTTCCCCACAGCAGAAAGCCATATTCTGCTAGTTCGGTTTCTTCGTCATTATCGGCAAAGTGCTCCAGGATGAGGATAGCTTCGGGGTTGTTCTCCCAGATCTGGTCCCCGATATCTTTCAGAATAGCGATACGGCTGCCATCGTAGCGGCCCCAAGCGCCTACATCGCTGCCCGAGTTGACCTGCGTTAGTCCTTTGGAGAGATCGAAACGGTAGCCGTCGATACGGTATTCATCAAACCAGTATTGGATTACCCGGCTGACCCACCGCTTGGTCGCAGGGCTTTCGTGGTTTACGTCACTGCCCACGTTAAAAGGATGGCGAGGTGTCGGGTTGAGCCAAGGATTATCGGCCGCCGGGCGAAAATTGGCGGCATCCCAATACAACTGCGCCAAAGGGCTTTGACTAAATACGTGGTTGAGCACAATATCCAGAATGACGGCCATGCCGCGGGCATGGGCGGCGTCGACAAAAGCCTTGAAGTCTTCTGGACTACCATAGTATTTATCCAGGGCCATCTGGAAAGAGGGATTGTATCCCCAACTGTCATTGCCTTCAAATTCATTGACCGGCATTAGTTCAATGGCATTGACGCCGAGCCGCTCCAGATAGTCCAGCGTGTCGATCAGCGTTTGGTAGCTATGGTCAGGTAAAAAGTCGCGCAGGTGAAGCTCGTAAATGAATAAATCCTCGACGGGAGCCGGACTGAAATCGTCAGTCTGCCAGGGGTAGGGTTCCGGGTTCAAGCGAGCTAATGCTAGTAAGCCTTCTCCTCCTTCGGGGTACTCGGGAAAGTCGTCATTTACCTGTGTTTCGATAAAAGGGTCGTGCACGGGGTCGAGTACTAGTTCGGCGTAGGGATCGGCAACTTTAAGAGTGCCGTCAACTAGAAACTGGTAGATAAACCAATCTTCATCTGTGGGCGGGTTTACCTCGATCCAGGAAAAAGTGCCGTCGGGACTTACGTTCATCTGGTCGGCAATAGTCGGGGTGAAATTATTACCGTTGTGCAGCAGGATGGGGATAGACTTTCCTGGGGCTTCCAAGAGAATGGTGAAAGACCCGTCGTCGTTGCGGTTTAGACCTAATTGGGCTTCGGCAGGCGGATCGGCAATATTGGGAGCCTGGGCCAAGAAATAGGTGAATGAGGTCGTGTCTTCTAGCCCCTCACTATTGGCGATGAAGTCGATGCGGTAACGGCCGGGGTCCCCAACGGGTAGGTATTCCAGTCCGAAGACGGTAGTGTCATGAGCACTCTGAGCCAACACCGTTCCGTTTTCTTCAATGCGGATCTGGGAGGGCCGACTGGCGAAGCCCCGGATATCAACCATTTCGCCGTCTTGAAGAACCAGTGGCGTATTCAATGGCTTTTCGAGACGAGTGAGTAAGGCGTCGTTGGCATTGAAAATTTCGACGAAGATATCGGAACCGTCGGGGTTGCGACCGGCAAGCGTGCCATCGGCATTCCGGAATACAAAGGAAAGCTTATCGACCTCGAGGTCGGCCGGTAAACCATAGAAATCCCGGATGGTAAACTGAAATGTATGGACATTAGCCGCCACCCGAGTCATCTTTAGGCGTGGAATCTCCTGTCCCCATTCGCCCTGAACGTATTGCCAGTCTGGTCCTCCGACCGGGGTAACACCAGTGTGGAGATACACATCGCAGTTGCAGTTTTCGAGCCCGCCGTTACCCTCCGAAGCAAGAAAAGTAAGGGTCAATTCTTCGTCTGCGGTGGGAAAAGGGGTATTGAAACGAACGATTTGTCCGAATGCAGGATAGCTGATCCAGAACAGGACCAGAAAAAGGAACACATTTTTCATGATTGGCATTTTGCAATAAAAAAAATGCAGAGCCGAGACATTACCTAGTGGGTGTCCCGACTCTGCGTTGGTTTTTTCTAAAAGTCGACGCTCACGCTGATAGGTGAGCGGCACCGAGATTAATTAAATACGAAGCGGAACGAACGGAGTGCGCCTTTTTCATTTTTCAGTACACCGATGTACAAACCGGAGGCCAGGCCGCGGCGATCGATTTCGAAGCTGTTAGCAGCCATGTCGATATTCTGATGGCGCAACAGGCGGCCGGAGAAATCGCGAAGTTCGAACCACAGTTCATCCTGGCTCACGCGTTCGAACTGTACCGTTACGTATGTGCTGGCCGGATTGGGGAAGGCCCTCAGGTCTTCTACGCTCGACAGGTCGAAGGTGTTCACCAGGGTGCTTTCATCGCAAGAGTTGTAAACAAAAACCGGTAGAATGGTATCTGCGAAGGTCGGTTTCAGGTCGAGCGTACGGTTCGAGCCGCCGAAGCCATTGTCTTCTCCGCAACCGTTGTCTTTGAAAGCATAGGATTCTTCCTCACCCTCAGAGGCACCGTTGACGAACTTAAACTGATAGCTAAAGCCCGGGCGGATGTCGGTGGTGAAGGTGTAGACGCCAGGTATATCGGTTTCCGTCATCTGGAAGGTATCGCGGTCCCATTTGGGGTTTTTGAAGTCACCGGCTACGTGCACGCCTTCGGGCGAAGGGAACTCGTTTGACATATCCACGCGGAAAGTTACGTCTACTGGATCGCGCAGTTGCGGGCAAGTGGCATCACATCCGCCAAAGCAGATCGGACCTACCAATACCGTATCTGCGCCGTTTTTAGCAATACTGATGCCCCGGTTGCTTGTGCCTTCCAGGCGGCAGTCGCTTGGGATAGCTTCTTCCGTTCCCCAATCATTACCGTTCAGGAACTTGTACTCATAGTCGCCTTCGGGAATGTAGACGGTCACTTCATAGATGCCGTCTTCATCCTGATCGGTTAATTCGGTAGCACCCGGGTTCCAGTCGCCACCGAAACCAGCCTCCCCTTGGAAGTTACCGGCCACGTGTACGCCCAAATCGGAAACACCATCGAGCTGCTGCTCATTCGTCATGTTGACGGCAAAGGTTACAAAGACGGAATCGGTGAGTACGCAAGGCTCACAGCGCTCAAAGCAAACGGTCGGTAGCACGACGTCTTCTTCTACAATCAAAAAGCGGTTGCCGTTTTGGGTGCAGGTACCGGATACGCTCTCCCAACCGTCGGGGCCGTTTTTGAATTTGTATTCAATGGTGTCGCCGATGGTCAAATTCACTGCCGCTGAGTAGATGCTGTCGTTATTGTTATCCTGCATGTAGATGGAGTCCACCCAACCTACGAAGCTTCCGGTAACGATAATCGAGTCGGCGATTTCACCGGCTAGGCTCATATCTACCGAGAATTCGACAGTAGCTTCCCCATCGGCCTTACAGCTGGCACAGGCGTTGTAGCATACCGTAGGTACGACGACATCCTCTTCGCCTACCGAGAGGATGCGGTTGGTATTTCCGCCTCCAACGATACAAGTGGAGCCGTCGGGAATGCCTTCGTTACCTAATGCCCAGTCGTTACCGAGCAGGTACTTGTATTCGAAAGTAGTGTTGGCATCCGCCTGGATCGTTACCGACCAGGTTCCGTCGCCATTGTCGGTCATCGGGGTGCCAGCGGGGTTCCATTGGTTGTCGGGGTCCCAGTTGCCAGCCACATGTACGCCCGTAGCGTCTACGGTTTCGTTCGATACATCTACGGTAAGGGTCACGTTGACCTGCTGGCCGTAAGTCATAATAGCGGCCAGTAAAAGGGTAGGAATTAGTAAAAGTAGTCTCATTGCAATTGGCTATTTAATGAAAGAGATGTTTAGTTACATAAGAAGAAGAAAGAAAAGGTGCCGTCGACCAAGTCGGCTGTCGAGGTGGCACCAGTCTTGGCGATTTGCAATCGCAGCGACTGCACGGTTACACCTTCCGGCATCAATTCAACAAAAAACTGATCGGGGATAATGGTCCAGTGGTACAGATCTTCTTCGACCAGGCGCATGCGCAACTCGGGAAAATTATCCAGCTGAGCCGGGGGCGCGTAGGTGTACTCCACCCCGTCGGTTCCCAATGCCTTGGCGAATACATTGAACTCGGTGGCGTCTTCCAGGCCGGGCTTTTCTTCCAGTTTTTTGTCATAGATGAAAGTGAAAATATCGGAAGAACGGGTAGCAAGCGTGTCCTTTACGACATCTGGGAAAGAGAAGACTTTACGCACCAATGAAACGGGTTCTGCTTCAACGATCAAGTCCTCGGTTTTATCTTCGGGACAGCTGGTTAAGCCACCGGCACCGTCCTTGGCTTTGGCCAGCAAAGCGAAATCGTTGGCAAAGACTTCTTCGGCGCTCACTTCGTAAAATTCCGTTGGGATGAGGGTATAACTGAAAATGCCGTTGCCCTCGTTCGTGAGCTGCAGCAGGTCGTTGGAGTTATCCCAGCTGCCGTTGTGCTTTTCATTACCGGCGGGTAACTCATTGGGCAACCAAGTCCACATGTAGAGCTCTTCGAGATTCGCTAATTCGGAGCAGAACTCCGATTGCTTCAAGTCGATATAGATGGTCACTTCCTGGTTGGGGTCAAAGTTGATGGTTGTCGGGTCGGGTTCGATCCAAGCGGCCTGCCCCTGTGCAGTCATCGGACCCAGTAATAAAATGCCTAGGAAAAGGTATAGGTAGCGCATAGTTGGTTAAGCTTATTGGATGTTTTTGTCAAAAGTATAAGCATACGATGTTGCCGGAGCGCCGTCGCAGCCCGTAGAGACGGCGCGCAGAAGGAGCTGGTCGCTGAATTCCAGTATAGAGGCGGCCAGTTCGAGGGTGTCGGTAGTGCCTTCAGCCGATGTGAACCACACTGCGGTGGGGAATATATCGTTATCGAGTTGCCAGTTGCCGCCGGCGCCCAGCGTTTCGGCAAAATATCCGGTGGCGCTGTAGTCGCCGTCCGTCGTAAAGCGCAGGCTGTTTTCTTCATCGAGGAAAAGGGCCGATACATCGACCGACTTCAAGCCGCCTGGGGCTACGCGTTCGTCGGTTTGGCTGACGCTGCTGAGGGTCCAGGAGCCGGAAAAGTAGGGAACATGGCTATCGAGATCGCTGCGGTTCTCGTAGGTGGGGTCTTCGCAGCTGATTATTGCCAGGCCCACCAGGGTTAAGATTAAAAAAAGATGGAAAATGTTTTTCATATTATTAGGATTACTCCGGGTTTTAAAAACTAATTGCATCCGCCTTCGGGGTTGAGCTCAAAGCCTCTGACTGAAATCTCCGAAGCGGGGAATTGCAATACCATGCCGGCACAATCCCAGGGTGCGCCCCGGATGACGATGTCCTCACCTTGGGTGCCGCGGCGCTTCAGGTGAAAGACGTTGACCCCCTCACCCCCAAATTCCTTGCGGCGTTCCAGACGGGACTGCTGGAGCACAAAAGCGGCGCTGGTCTGGCTAGGCATAGGCTCAACGCCGGCCCGCTCTTTGATCAAGTTAAGGTATTCGATGGCCGGCCCGAGATCCGCGTTGAGTTCGGCGCGGCATTCAGCCGCCAGCAACATGACTTCGGTGAGGCTCAGCTGCGTTACGTTGAAGAACTGCTCATCGAACTTATTGAAGCCTTGAAAAGTAGAGCCGCCTTCTTCGATCGTGGTAATCCATTCCAGTCGACGGTCGCCGGGTTCCTGTTGTAAGAGGGCGATATATTCCGGGTTGGCCCGCACGACCGGCACACCGCAAGAGCTGCAGAATACCCCGCGGAAAGCACCGGAGCGGTTATCTTCGAGGCTGGTACTTACGGTGTAAAAGAGCGCTTCTTCGGGTACGGTCCCAACCGGATAGCGATTGTAAAGGTCGGAAGAAAAGGAAAAACGGCCGGAATTGATGACGATTTCGGCCTGCTCGAGCGCTGCGGCAAAGTTGCTTTGGTAAAAATATACCTGGGCCAGATAGCCGTGAGCGGCGTAGCGGTTCAGATAAGCGCCGTTCTCCTCGGGGAGCAATGCAATAGCCGCCTGCAGGTCGGCGATGATCTGGTCGTACACTTCCCCGACGGTAGCCCGCGGCTCCGACTCGGGCTCGGAGTCGGTCTTCAGAACTACGCCCAGGTGGCTGTTATCGGAGGTGAATCCGTAGGGTTGGCCAAAGAGCCGCACGAGCTCAAAATGAGCGATAGCGCGAAGCGCCAGAGCCTCACCCCGCATGCGGTTCATCACCTCCGTGGGAACTTCGCTGGACTCAATCGTTTCCAGTAGAATATTAGCCCGGGTGATGGCAAAGTACGGCTGTCCGTAAAAACCGCCGACGTCACTATTGAAGAAATCGGAGGCGCGGTTGTAAACCTGCAATAAGAAACCAGTATTGCCTTCCATGAATACATCCTCGCCCAGCACGGCTGCGAATTTTTGGGCGTTCCCACCGAGGGCGTTGGCCATCACGTCGTAACTTGAATTGAGAAATTCCTGGTAGTCCGACTCCGTGACTAGCCCTTCGTCAAAGGCCAGCTCGTTGCTGGGCAAGTCGTTTTCCAGAAGATCTTCGCAGCTCCAAAGGCTGAAAACGAGCAGAAAGAGTAGCCAAGATTTTTTTATAAAAGAAAACATAAATGTGGGCATTAAAAGTTGACGTTGAGGGTTAGGGTGTAAGATTTCTCTTGTGGCGGTGTGAGATACGTAATGTTCGGGCTCAGGTTGCGGTCGTTCACGTTGTCGAAGTCACGCGCTACTTCGGGATCCAGTCCTTCAAAATTGGTGAAGGTAAGCAGGTTGGTGCCACCGATGGCAATACGGGCCGACTGCAAACCGATGCGCTCAATCCATTGAGCCGGCAGGTTGTACCCGAGTGACAAATTGCGCAGGCGGATGTACGAGCCGTCTTCTAACCACAGATCGGTGTTGAACCACTCTTTGTCGTTACCGTGGGCGGCCGGGTCGAGCGTTACGCGTGGATACCGGGCATTGTCGCCGGGGCGCATCCAGCGGTCGGCTACCCGGTCTACCACGTTCCAGTCGGTCAAAAAACCGAACTGGCGCTTCGATGAAGAGTCGTATATATCGTAGCCGGTGGAGAAGACAAAGAGGAAGTTGAGATCGAAGTTTTTATACGCAAAATTGTGAGAGAAGCCGCCAGTCAGGTCAGGTAACACATCGCCCACTGGACGGCGGTCGCGCGCCTCATTGTATTCGTACGTTGGGTTACCGTTGATATCGAGGTACAATGGACGACCGTTGTCGGGATCAACGCCCAGATACGGAATCAGGAAGTTGGTGCCGATGGGAAATCCTTCAACTACGCGGGTATCGTTGGTTCCGCCGCTCACCGCGTCGGGGGTATAGTCGCCAATGGAGAGAATCTCGTTGTAATTGTACCCGAAGTTGAGGTTGGTCTTCCAGGAAAAGTCACCTCGGTTGAAGATGTAGTAGTCCAGGTTGAATTCAAAACCGGTATTGAGGACCTCGGCCACATTATCCCAGAAACTGCCGCCGAAGCCATAGTAGGAGGGTACGGTCAGCTGAAGGAGGGCGTCTTTGGTTTTCTTCAGGTAATAGGAAGCTTCGATAGACAGCCGGTCGTTGAACATACCCAACTCTACGCCTGCATCGAAGGTGTTAGTGGTTTCCCACTTCAGGTCGGGATTGTCAAAGCGGGAAGGGAACCGGATGGGCTGATTGTTGTAAAAGCCCACCGTATTGATGGTGCCGATCCATTGGTTAGGCGGGATGGCAGCATTACCCAGAATCCCAAAGGAAGACTTCAGCTTGACGAAATTGAAAATATTAGAATTGAAGAACGGTTCTTCGCTCATGATCCAGCCAGCAGCAACGGTAGGGAAAAAGCCATAGCGATTATTCTCCCCGAACTGGGAGGCACCGTCGGCCCGGGCTGTTGCCTGAAAAGTATAGCGGTCTTTCAGAGTGTAATTAACCCGGGTGAAGTAGGAGATGAAGTTTTCCCGCTCGTCCTCAAGTTCAAAATAGTTGGTCCGGTCGCGGTTTTCTTCCGTAAAATTGCCCTCCCCTTTGAACTGGGTGCTTTCCACGCCGAAGTACACAATGTTGTTTTCCCCGTTTGTCACTTTTTCCTGGTATTCGGTACCAATTAAGGCGGTCAGGCGGTGGTTTTCTTTCTGCAGGAGTTCGTACTGTGCAGTGGCGTTAATGTTATAGTTGTTGACTTCCCGCACGTCGCGCTCCGAGCGGTTGAGTGGCTCGAAGGCAAAGTTGAGCTCCTCGTATTGGTCGTTGTTCTGCAGGTAGTAATCGTATCCGCCAGTTGCCTGGAACGTAAGGCGGCTTGTGGGGTGGTATACCAGAGAGGCCGAAGTCAAGACGCGGTGATCGACCGTAAAACCTTCGAAGTTTTGATTACTGAATACAGGATTAGGGGCGCTTTGCGAGTTCTCGCCCCTCCAGAAGGAGCCGTCTTCATCAAAGATCGGATAAATGGGCAAGGCCACCGACATGGCATCGCCTAGTCCACCGGTGTACGATACCCGCACCCGCTCGTTGACCGAATAATTATATGATCCCGACAACTTGAGGGATAATTTCGGCGAGAAGTTGAAATCCAGATTAGTGCGGGCGTTGTAGCGCTGCAGGCTGTTGCCGCGGATGAAGGATTCCGAATCGCCGTAGGTGAGACCGATATAGGCCCCTACGATGTCTTTGTTGAAGCTGACCCCCAGGTTATACTCTTGGCGAAAGCCTACCTGGGTGAGCTCATCCCACCAATCGGTATTCACCCCCGAGGCCTGTTCGTAAGCCGCCTGCCGCACGTCGGCCGGGTCAGTCGGATTGGAATAGTTGGGGATCCAAACGGCTCCTGTATTGCCGTCGAGTTCCCAGGCTTCCTGGCGCAGGGCAAGCCACTGTTGTGAGTTGAGGAAATCGGGGTCATTAGTAGGTTCGGACGTACCGAACTGAGAGCGAAAAGAGATGCTTGGTCTTCCGCGGGAGGCGCGTTTGGTAGTAATCAGAATTACCCCATTTGCACCGCGCGAGCCATAGATGCCGGCTGCTGATGCATCCTTAAGCACTTCGATCGACTCGATGTCGTTGGGGTTCAGAGCCGCCAGCGGGTTGTTGTTAAATGCGCCATTCTGCCAGTTGGCTTCAGCCAGGAAGTAGTCTACATCAATGGGTACCCCGTCGACGACGTAAAGCGGATCGGCGGCCGCCGAAATGGAGGAGATACCCCGGATGCGTACTACCGAACCAGAGCCGGCCAGCCCGGAGCCCTGGATGACATTCACGCCCGGCGCCTGCCCCTGCAGGGCCGCTTCAAATGAAGGCGTTACCGTCTCGAGTAGTTTGCGGCCGGGAACCTTGGCGATGTTGCCGGCGAGCTCGCGCCGGCGTTGCACCCCGTAGCCGACAACGACCAATTCATCGAGGGTGGTAGAGGATTCGTCTAACGAGATGCGTAACTGCTGGTTCTCACCCTCGATCAGCCGGATTTCGCGGCTTTTGGGAGAATAACCTGTGTAAGAAACATTGACTTGATAAAGGCCGGGCGGAATGTTGGTAATGGTGAACCTGCCGTCCAGATCCGTTGCAGCCCCGAGGGTCGTTCCCTGGAGCAGAATATTCGCCCCGATGAGGGGCTCGCCTTCCGGATCGGTAATGATCCCTTCCAGCCTGGCCTGAGCGTTGGCCGTTATGAAAATACTCCATGTGCAACACAGCACAAGGGCTAGCTTATGTAAAGGTTTGAGCCACATAAAAAGTAGTTTGTTGCGAATAATCTACTCTAAACGAAGGAAATAAACTTCCCTTTCAGGTAAAGAAAATAAAATTTTAAAAAAAGGAGATGATTTTTCTGAACATTTATGGAAATAAAAAAGTTTAATCAGCTTTGTCTTACCAAAAGTGTTTCGCGCACAAGGGTTTAAGCGGAATTTCATACCGTGTACAATCAAAAAAGCACTTACAAAAAGAAAGGAAATGTTGGCTGCTGACAAAAAATATAGGCGGATGGAGTATGGTAGGAATGCACCTATGGTATGGGCTGTTGGCTCCTTCCGAAAGTAAAGGTAACTCCGATACCAGGGGCAGGTGCCATGCCTGGTACAGTTGGTTGTAAATCGGGTTTTACGCGGGCCGAAAGGTTATCGTCAATATTGAAATCTTTTAGGTGAGCGTCGACGAATGCTTCAATGGCAACAACTGCATATAGGACACCCAGGCCCACGTAGCTGAGCTGGGTATTACGATCGAACTGATCGCGGTTGGAGCGCAAGGCTGCTTCTGAGTCAATGCCGGTACCTGTAAACTCGTGCTCTTCTCCAGCGATTTCCAGCTCGAGTGCTGTCTGTAATCGATTGAATAAATCTTGGTTGTAATCAATGGCATAGATGACACCCGCAAAGGCGCCGTAAACGATAGGTAATTTCCACCACCGTTTATTGTAGGCCTGACCGGCCCCCGGAAGCATCAGGGAAAGGAACAGGGCTTTGCGTGGATTGGGGTAATCGGCTTTGAAATTAAAAAATCCCACTTTGCCGGTATCGACCGCAACCGTATCGATGCCTGCGGCTAGGCTGTCGGTTTGCTGAGCCTGGCCAAGGTTCGACACGAGCAGGGAAACGGTGAAAAAAATCCAGCGCATAGGCAGGGTGATGGTCGATTGGTTGGAATTAAAACGCCCAAGTCGGGCGGCTATTCTTCCAGGCGATCAAGAAAACGGTTGAGTTCTTCTACGGATGTAAAGGGTATGACAATTTGCCCCTGGCCTTCGCTTTTCAGTTTCAGCTGTACTTGCTTAGAGCCAAAAAAGCTGCGAAACTGCTGCTGTACTTGTGCGTAGTCTCCGTCCAGTGAGGATTCCCTAGGGGTTTGCGCTGCTTTGCTCGGCGCTTTTTGATAAGAAGCAATCAATTTTTCCAGGGCGCGTACGCTCAATCCTTTTTCCAGGGTCTCTTTAAAAATAGCATTGCGCAGGGCATAGTCTTCGATCCCTACCAACGCCCGGGCGTGGCCCATGCTTATTGCTCGCTTTTTGATGGCCTGCTGAATATCGGGTGGTAGTCGAAGTAACCGCAGGTGGTTACTGATGGTAGGGCGCTTTTTGCCTACCCGTTCCGCCAGTTTTTCGTCGGTCAGGCCGCACTCTTCCTTGAGCCGTTGATAAGTGATGGCCACTTCAATGGAATTGAGGTCTTCGCGCTGGATATTTTCGACCAGGGCCATCTCCAGCATTTCCTGATCATTGGCAATGCGCACGTAAGCAGGAATGTTTTCCAGCTCAGCGATGCGGGAGGCCCGCAGCCGGCGCTCACCCGAGATCAGCTGGTAGCGGTCTGGGCCCAAGCGGCGCACCGTGATAGGTTGAATAAGGCCATGCACCTGGATGCTTTCTGATAATTCGGCCAGGGCTTCCTCATCGAAGTCTTTGCGGGGCTGAAAGGGGTTGACCTCAATCTGATCGACCGGAATCATGGCCGTGGTGTTGGAGAGTTTCTTGACCAGCTTCTCCGGGTTTTTCTTTTCCTCTTCTTTTTTGAACAGGGCGTTGATGCCCAATCCAAGATCCTCTTTTTTTACCTTCTTAGCCATGATTATCGGTACGAGTCAACGAAATAGTAAGTCGAACGCCAATTTTCGCAAAAGTAAGAAAAAATCAAACGTTCCTTTTGCAGTTGATCACCCTACCGTAGCGGAATGTACGGGGTCGTTATTTTTCTGCAAAAACTCCTGTGCCAAGTTGAGGAAGTTGATTGCGCCTTTGCTGCCCGCATTGAGCAGAACCACCGGCATCCGCATGTTTGGGGCTTCACCGATCTTGGAATTGCGATGGATGATGGTATCAAATACCTGATCGCCGAAAATCTTGCGTACCTCGCCGATGACGACGTTGGCTAGGCGCAGGCGGCTGTCATACATTGAAAGCAGAATACCTTCTACTTTAAGGCTGGGGTTGAGTTGATCCTGTACCAGGTCGATAGTATTTTGCAATTTGGACAGTCCTTCCAGGGCAAAGAACTCGCACTGTACCGGTACCAGTACAGAATCGGCTGCCGTAAGGGCATTGACGGTTACCAGGCCGAGAGAGGGCAGGCAATCGATAAAAATATAGTCGTAGTAGGGCCGCACCTTGTCGATAAACTCCTTCATGGCAAATTCCCGGCGCTGGCGGTTGACTAACTCGAGCTCGGCCCCGACCAGATTGATGTGCGAAGGAATGATATGCAGGTTAGGGGTTTCGGTCTCGTAAAGGGCTTCGGTGGGGTCGGCACCGTTGATCATGCAATCGTAGGTACTTACATCGACCTCGTCGGGGGCAATACCCACTCCGGAAGAGGAGTTCGCCTGCGGATCGGCATCGATCAATAGTACGCGCTTTTCCAGGATGGCTAGGCTTGCGGCCAAATTTATGGCCGTCGTCGTCTTACCCACCCCGCCTTTCTGGTTAGCGATGGCTACCACTTTTCCCATAATTATTTCTTGTTTTAGCTTTTCCTCTAAGGTACGCATATTCGGGTACGGATGCCGGAAAAGCGCTGCAAAAAATGGCCGTTAAAGCGTGCGTGATTCGCCTATATCCATGATAATCAGCTCTTTGTTTCGATCAGAAAAAGCCTTCTTGGCGGCGTGCTTATCAATTTCTATTGGCGGGAAGGTGTCGAAGTGACAACCTACAATCCGGTCGCATTCAATGAAATCGGAGGCGATAACGGCTTCATCGTAGCCCATTGTGAAGTTATCGCCGATGGGCAAAATGGCGAAGTCGAGCCGTGGGCACAGCATGGGGATGAGTTTCATATCCATGGTGAGGCCGGTGTCGCCGGCGAAGTAAAAGCAACCTTGGTCGTTGTAGACTATAAAGCCGCCAGGGTTGCCGCCATAAGAACCGTCTGGCAGACTACTACTGTGTGTGGCGTGTACGTATTTCACCGTACCAAAATCAAAATTATACTTGCCGCCATGGTTCATGCCGTGGGCTCGCAGGCCTAAATTACTTGCCCAATACGACAGCTAGGCATTCGTAATGACCTGGGCGTCGGTACGCTTAGCGATGGATTCCAGGTCGGCCATATGATCCTGATGGCCATGGCTGAGCAAGATGTAATCCGGTTCGATCTTGTCGGGCGCATAATCGCCCAGTGCCGTAGCGTTGGCGATTGGATTCGCACTGATGAAGGGATCGAAAAGTAGTTTTTTACCTCTGGTAAAGACGAAATAAGCCGAGTGGCCCAGGTAGGTGACTTCCATATGTTTTTAGGGTATTTGGTGACTATTCTCCAAGAACGTTGCCGGATCCGGGATACTTTTTTAAACAATTTTCCGGTCAAGCGTTTTATATGCCGTAATTCAAACGACCAACAAAAGCTACATGATCACTGTCATATCCGGAACCAACCGCCACGATACCGAGTGCTTGCTTTTCGCCGATTTTTATTGCTCCGCACTGCAAGCCGTAACTCCTGAAGAAGTTAAAATATTGGCCCTGGATAAACTGAGTCACGATTGGTTCTTTCCCGAAATGTACGAGGCGCAGAGCCAGTCGCCAACCATTCGCGAGGCTCAGGACAGCTATATTTTGCCGGCGCATAAATTCGTTATCATATCTCCGGAGTACAACGGGAGCATCCCCGGTGCGTTAAAGCTATTCATCGATGCGTGTTCCGTTAGAAAATATAAAGCGAATTTTGGTGGGAAAAAAGTAGCCTTGCTGGGTATTTCTGCCGGCCGAGCCGGAAACCTGCGGGGAATGGAGCACCTGACGGGTATCATCAATCACCAGGGCGGAATCGTTTTTCCCAATAAATTACCTGTCTCCCAAACCCATAAGTTGCTCGATGAGCAAGGGCGCCTTCAGGATCCAACAACTATTGAGGTCCTGAAGACGCACGCAGAAGAATTTGCTCGTTTTTGAAAGACAGGGGAGCGAGTGGAGCGTTTTTCCTTGCCACCTGCTAATAATCGAGCTACCTGAGATCTTATTCCATAGTAAAAACCACTGGCATGCGCGCATGAATGCCGGGTTGAAGAACCATTCGCCGAATCAGGTCGGCATGGTTACTGTACTCTTTGGGCACTAAGGCCTGCTCTAGCGAACGTACGACTGGTTCACTTTTCTGCCCGGTTAATTCTTCAATAAGTTGCTGGAGCGGATCTTTCACTACTGGATATTCCCGGATGCGGAATTTTTCCAAGCCGGCCATGGCGGCAGCTGCATCGACGGCATCATGAAGGTAGCCTATCTGATCGACAAGGCCGACGTCCTTGGCATCTTGTCCGGTCCAGACGCGGCCTTGGGATATAGCGTCGACCGCTTCTATGGTAGGGAAATTCCTTCCTTCTTGTACGCGCAACAGAAAAGTCCGGTAGGTTTCGTCCGTACGGGCCTGGTATTTTTCAATCTCCGCTTGCGACATGTCGAATAATGGTGTTATGCCGGTCGCATAGGGCCCCGTTTTAACGGAATCGAAATGAATGCCCAGCTTTTCGTCTAACAACTCCGTAGCATTTGGAATGGTGGTGAATACGCCGATCGAACCGGTCAGGGTATTGGGCTCGGCAAAAATAGTATCGGCGCCCGAAGCGATGTAGTAACCGCCGGAGGCCGCATAGTCTCCCATGGATACGATAAACGGTTTGCCTGATTCCTTGATTTTTTGTGTGGCGTACCAGATGTTTTCCGAAGCTATGGCGCTGCCACCCGGTGAGTTGACGCGTAGCACTACGGCCTTGATATCGTCTTTTTCCGCAAGGCGACTCAGGATGGCTGAGTATTTAAGGTCGCCGACACTGCCGTTTTCGCCTCTGCCGTCGATGATATTCCCCTCTGCGAATACAACTGCGATTTTATCCTGCACACGGAAATTTTTCTCGGCTGGATTGGCTGCCACGTAATCATTGATGTCGAAAAAATCGATGTCCTCATCTTCGTCGAGACCAATTTTTTCCTTGATGCGATGGATGACATTATTGCGGTATTCAAGCTCGGTAACCAACCCGTATTGCTTCACCAGTTCAGGAGTGTAGGCTTTGTACTGATCAATCACATGGCGCAAGGAGTCACGGTTGAGCCCGCGGTCGCGGCTCACGTCATCGAGGAATTCGCCGTAGGCGTCTTCGATCACCTGCCGCAATTGATAACGGTTTTCTTGACTCATCTCGTTGCGGCGTAAGGGCTCGGTAGCACTTTTATATTTACCCCGGTAGATAACCTCAAAATCAACTCCGATCTTATCCAGAAAGTCTTTCATGTAGGGAACCTGGGCGGAGAGCCCCTTGACTTCGAAGTAGCCCAGCGGGTCGAGGTAAACTTCGTCGGCGGCCGAAGCGAGGTAGTAGGTAGGGTAGGTGAAAAACTTTCCGTGACCAATCACGAATTTGTCGCTTTCGCGAAAATCTTCGATGGCATTGCGCAGGGTGGCTGTGGAGGCATAGCCCGAAGTGAAGGCCATTTCGACATCTAGGAAAATACCTTTGATATCGTCATCTCGGGAGGCACGCTCGATTGCGCCTACGATATCGTGCAAGCCCAGTATTTCTTCCTGTTCTAAACTGAAGGGTGGAATTTCCAGGTTGTTGGTTTTTTCCGGAATCGGTTTATCCAATTTGATATGCAGGACGGAGTTGGGTTGTATTCGGGGGGCTTTATTACTGCTCTGTGCAATACCTCCCGCCACCACGGCTCCAATCAAGAATAAGCCACCAATGGCGATTAACACCCCTAGGCAAGAAGCCAGAAGCATTTTTAAAAATTGACTCATAATTGTAGTTCTAATTTTTTCTTAGGAATAAAGATAAGGGCTAAAATGTTTGCAGTTTATGGTTTTCGATTAACGGAGATTTATAATGGATGAGAACGAGAAGTATCAAATGCCGGGAGCTTGATATCATCCTTACCGACCCTATCTCAAAACATCCTCCGGTTTTTTTACCTTACATAGATAAAATAATATTTCTGTATCAACCCAATCAATAATATGAAGTATATCGTCCCTTACTTATCCCTCTTAGCAGCTCTTTTCCTACTGCCTACCTGCCAGCAGCCAACCAATGAAGCCGGCGCCGCCGCTCAGGCTGAAGCTGAGGCTGCCGATACCGCTGCAGTGACCGAACGCCCCGATTATGCCATCGTCATTCACGGCGGAGCAGGTACAATCCGGCAGTCGGCCATGACGCCTGAGCGGGAAGATGCTTATCGGCTGGCCATGAACGAGGCACTAAGCATCGGAGAAGACATTCTGCAATCGGGTGGCAGTGCCATCGATGCAGTGGAGCAGACGATCCGCTATCTCGAAGACCAACCCCTTTTCAACGCCGGGAAAGGAGCTGTATTTACGGCTGAGGGCCGCAATGAGCTCGACGCTTCTTTCATGGACGGAGCTACACTCAACGCCGGAGCTATAGGCGGGGTAACGATTATCAAAAATCCGATCTCGGCCGCCCGGGCCGTGATGGAAAAATCGAAGCACGTCATGCTCACAGGAACGGGGGCTGAGAAATTTGCGCTGGAGCAGCAACTCGATACCGTACCCAATGCTTATTTCTACACGGAAAGTCGCTGGCAAGCCCTGCAGCGGGCCAAGGCCGCCGAAGCGGAAAAAACCAGTGGACGCATCCTGGAACCCAGCGCCAAGTTCGGTACTGTCGGTTGCGTGGCCCTCGACTCCCAGGGCAACATTGCCGCCGGAACGTCTACTGGAGGTATGACCAACAAAAAATACAACCGCATCGGCGACTCGCCCATTATCGGGGCAGGCACCTACGCCAAAAACAGTACCTGTGGGGTATCCTGTACCGGACACGGAGAATTCTTCATTCGGTATGCCGTTGCGCATGATCTATCTGCCATGATGGAGTACCAGGGCCTGTCGTTGAAAGAAGCTGGCGACCGGATCGTCCATGGCAAATTGAAGGACGCGGGCGGCTCGGGCGGCCTTATTGCGTTGGATCGACAGGGCAATATCATCATGCCCTTCAATACGGAGGGTATGTACCGGGCCTATGCCAAGCCGGATGGCCGCGAGGTGAAATTCTACAAGGAATAATAAATGACCTAACCTGTCGTGCGGTAGGCTATAATTGAATTGCCTGCCGCACGGACTCCTGTCGATCGACAGGACCTGTTTGTCGTTCCAGCACGAGCGTGTTAATGGTTTCAGCTTCATCCAGCCGTCCCTGACCCAGGGCCAGGCCGCCGGCATCCGTCACGACCCACAATAAATGATCCTGTTCAAAAGGAGGTAGTGCTGTAGCGGAAGACGCATAATACCGGTAGAGCGTATTTTCCCCCGACTTGATAGCGTACAGGGTTTGATTAGTAAATTTACGGCCGTCTTGGCCTACCACACGCGTCTTGCGGTTGCCCGCTTCCGGTACGATCAGGCGATCGCAGTTCCATACGCCTAGTTTATTGACGGTGAACCGGTTGACTACTCGACGTTTGGTTGGGCCACGATCGTCGAGCAGGTCGGCGACTTGCTGTTCGAATGTTTGCTGCGCTTCTGCTTTCTTCTGCTCTACTGCGGCAGCAATATCCGATAGCCGCTCCGACCGGCGGGTTTCCCATTCGGCTAATGCCTTTTCGTGTTCCGCGAGGGCATCTTCGTACCGGGCCCGGGCGCTTTCAAAGTCCTCACCCAGCAATACAGGGTTAACGAGGAGTTCCACCGTATTTGCACCATCGGAAAGGATTAATTGATAGCGGTCCTGTTCCAGCGGAATCAATTGTACGTCGGTCCATTCGACACTGGCTATACGGGCATCGAATGCAGGACTTTGCGGATCAATTTGCCAAATGGTACCCTCGTAGAGATCCAGATCAATTGCCTTTTGTTCAAAATCTTCCAATTCGAGTTCGATGGTGGGCCGGTCCTGGCGGTAGGGCCGGGGCGGCTGGGGCGCGACCGGGCGAGGTTGGTCTTGCTCAAAACGAATTGCCGCTTTGGCCAGTCGCCGGTCGGCGGCAGTACTTTTTTCGTTGAGTAACTGGGCGGCTGCTTCCAAGCGTTCGGCCTGAGTCGCCGGTAAGTCGAGGGGCAGCAGGGAAAGGTCGTCGACCCCTTGGTAGGTCCATCGTCGAGCGATGGTATCAAAATGATAAACGTTGTATTTCGGTTGTTGCCCCGGAGTCCAAAAGATCTCGGAGAACAATTCTACAGCTATGCTTTTACCCGGCACCAATCGAAGCTGGCGCCCTGCTTGTGCTGCGTAAACTTCCACCATGCCAGCCGATTCCATCTGGTAGCGGGTGCCCGCCGAATCGTAATGCATCGGTACCCCGGTGAGGAAAAAATCAACGGGATTAGTCATGGTTCGCACCTGGATGTCTACTGCCCCGCGTACTGGTTGTCCAAGCTCGTCTTGGAAAGCCCCGGCCGGAACAATCAGACGGGAGCCGCCCCCGAAAGAGAGCGTATCACCTAGCTCTGCCTCCAAAAAAAGAGACGCAAAGGCCGGGGCCGCTTCCGGAATAGGCGGCTGCATTACCGGCTGACTAGCAAAGTAGGCCTCAGGAGAGGAAAAACGATCTACCGGCCATGAGGTATCTCCCCGGCCGGTTTGGAACCAAAAGAGCAGGGCTAAAGCTGCCGCCGCGGCTATGGTAGCTACTGTGTAGCCCAGGCCTAAACGCCGGCGGCGCTGTCGTTGTCGGCGCTGGTAGGCGTCCAGTAATCCGTCGAAGTCCCGGTAACCGTCGATGGTCTCCTGGGCAGGTTCGGGCGGATTGATTTTTATGTGGTAGCGGTTGGCCATAAGCAGTTAGTTTTCATACTCCCGCATGATGATTTTGCGTAAGCGCTCGGCGATGCGGTGCGCCCGCACCTTGGCGTTGTTCTCTGTGATATTGAGTATGCCGGCCACTTCGCGATAAGACCGTTGTTCGAAGTAGCGAAGTTCCAATAGCTTTAGGTCGTTTTTCGGCAACTGTTCGAGGGCTTGAATCAATACCTCCCGGTAGGGCTCCAACTGGTCCGTTTCTAAGTCGTCCATCAGGTGATCGAGTTGAACCTCTTGGATACTTACCACCCGTTGCTGGTTACGATTTTGCCGGAAGTGCATATTAAGTTCGTTCTGTGCGATGCGAAAGAGCCAAGCCGAGAAGGGCACTCCGCGGTACTCATAGCGGTGCAGTTTTTGCAAAGCTTTCAAGAACACCTGGGAAGCCAAATCGGCCGTCAGGGCCTCATCGGCGGTACGCCGAAAAAGGAATCGGAAGATAGGTTCAAAGTAGCGCTCATAAAGCGGCCGGAAGCGGGCGGGGTCGGCTTGGGCTGCTTGTATTTCCTCCCACTCACGCTGTAGAGCCTCTTCGGAAAGGGCGGCCTTGGATCCGTCCATGCCGGGTTGGTTTTTTACAAGGCTACGATTAATTTGTAAATTGAAAAACATTCTCGTCCGATTTCCTTTCGGCAATGCTACCCTATGAAGAGTGCTCAATCGAATAATGGGAAAAACCAGTAATGTTACACCAGCCAAAAAAATTTAACACTTCGGCCGAGTCGGAGCTGCACATTGGAGCCAAGGGCGTTGTCTTCTCGGCTTGCGGTGCGTATCGCTATCTGTTATGGCGGCTTTGGAATCGCAACCTTCCGGCTCTTGGCTGGATTTTACTCAATCCCTCTACAGCGAGTGCTGAGGTCGATGATCCAACCCTGCGGCGGTGCCTGGACTATACTTACCGTTGGGGGTTTGGCAGCCTTTGGCTTTTTAATGTGTTCGCCCTGCGTAGCTCTTCGCCTCAGGCTCTGCGCACCTGCCCTGATCCGGTCGGGCCCTTTAACGATGACTACCTCAGTTGGGCCTCTACCAGGTGCAATCTTTTGCTGGCCGGCTGGGGTAATCACGGTAGACTTTATGGCCGGAGTGACATCGTGCGGTCGCGATTTACCCGACTTCACTGCTTGCGGCTAACGGCCCAGGGACAACCTGCACATCCCTTATACTTACCGAAAAACCTGCAGATACAGCCCTGGTAACCCGAGTGGTCAGGGGGGTAACTACTGGTGCAAAAATGCCTGGTGAGCCGGCCGGTCCCGTATATATTCTAGGTAATCGCCGCTGGCGATGGTCCGGTAATGGTCGTTAACCTCTTGCAGCAAGTAGGTCCAGGCCAGGACCGATTGCTGGCCCACCATAACTTCTACCAAAACGCGTTGGTATTCGTCATCTGGCGTAGGTGGGTCAGACTGGCCTTCGTAGGCGTCCAGCCAGGAAAAAACCGCCTGCGCGTCGGGAAGGTAAAATACATCGCCCAGCACCGGCTGATTGGCCTCCGGTCCCATGTAGAGCCCGGGGTATTGCCCCAGGTCATAAAGGATACCGGTGAGGCGCCCAGGGCCAATCCGGGACACTTGGTTGTGCAATTTGCGGGCCATGGCACCTTCGATGCCCCAGCGCAGGGTGCCGTAAACGAAGAGATATTCAGGTTTCATAAAAGCAGGTTTATTCTTGCCGGCGCTTGCCGGGGTTTACATGGCGGGCCTTAATGCGTCGGCCGGCCAGTTGGGCGTCGGCACTTTTTTTCACCGACCATAACCGGTCACTGGCCCGGCGGGTAGCCTGCCGCAGGTCGACCACAGGCAGCGGATAGTCTTTTCCGGGCTGGAAATTCAAGAATGCCGTTTCCAGGGGCGGAATCTTCCAGGGTTCGTGGAGTAGGTGATCGGGTAGTGGGTGTAGTTCGGGTACCCACTGCCGGATAAAATCACCGTGCGGGTCGTGCTTTCGGCTGTTGACCACCGGATTGTACACTCTTACCGTATGGATACCCGTTACCCCAGCCTGCATCTGGAACTGTGGGTAGTGAATGCCCGGTTCGTAATCGAGAAACTGGCTGGCCAGAAAAGGCGCTCCGGCTTGCCAGGGCTGCCACAGGGTATGGGTGAGAAAGGAAACCAGCATGGCCCGCATGCGGAAGTTGAGGTAGCCGGTGGCACGCAGGCAGCGCATACTGGCATCGACGAGAGGGAAACCCGTGTAACCGGTTTTCCAAGCCTCCAACAGCTGGTGATCAACCTCGGTACGCAGGTCATTGTAGGCGGCATTGAGGTTTTCAAACTCCATGCTGCACTGGCTTTCAAACTTCTGAATGAAATGGTCGCGCCAACGCAGGCGAGAGGTGAAATTGGTGAAATCCCGCTCCGACAGAAAAGCGTTTCGGTGCTCGTAGACATATTGATATACCTGGCGCAGACTCAGGTTGCCCCAGGCTAGGTAGGGCGACAACCGGCTGCAGTGCCGGCGACTTGCGTGCGGCTTTGAGATGTTGCGAGAATAGCCGCTATTGCGATCTTCGATGAAGCTGCGCAAATAACGCCAGGCTTTGGTTTCACCTCCGGGCTGGAAATTGGCGTCCACTGTTTTAAAAGACGTAGGTAGAGGACCGGCGCCCAAGTGCTTTACCAGATCGGGCGGCAGCGCTACGCTACGGAGTCGCTCCAGGTCGGGCTGGACCAGCGGTTGCTCCATGTAGTTGTACCAGGCTTCTTTCCAGCCGTTCCGGTCAGGCCTCCCTCGCTCAATGCCCGAGGGCTGCATTTCCTGCCACCGGATGCCTTGTTTACGAAACCATTTTGCCAGCTGCCGGTCGCGGTCAAAAGTCGGGCGTGCCCCCACCTCCAGGTGACTGTATACCGTATCTATGGCGCATTGCTGATTGAGCTGCCCGAAAACCTGCGAGCATTCCCCCCAGGCGATGTGTAACCGGGCGCCCAGCTTGGTAAGCTGCTGCTGCAAATCTGTCAGGGACTGAAAGACAAAACGCCAATGCCGGATATTGCTGTCGGGGTAACGAAGCAGCGCCGGTTCGAAGATATAGAGTAGCATCAATGGCTTGTTGGCTGCTATGGCAGCCTGCAATGGGGCATGATCGCGCAGACGCAAGTCCCGCTTCCACCATAATACGTTAATACTCACCGCCATGAGACCGGTTTGGTTTCGCTGTAGGGAACCATTAAAGCTTCCCGAATGTTATTTCGCTGTTTGCCATACGCTGATAACAAGTTATTCCTGCAAATGATGTCTGCATTGTTGGGATTCTGGCAAAACGTTAAATTAAGATTATCTTTTATTTAATTTATTGGAAAAAAATTCCCCGGCCTGTCAGGCTTTAATATTTTTAAATGTTGGGGACATTTGTATCCCCGCCTTACAGAACGTAAAGATTTTACCCGTATGGGTTATTACTACTTATAACTTTAGCTAACATGAATTGGCGAAGACTTAATGGTCAGAAAATTGAAGATTCCATTCACGATGCGGTAGAGCAAGCCATTTTGCGTGAACGGGGGCTGGGTCACAAATTGAAGGTTTGCATTGGCTCCGATTCCCAAGTTCGCGGCGGGGTGGTGGAGTTTGCTACTGTCATCGTCTTCTTGCGAGAAAAAAAGGGAGGCTTCATGTTCATCAACAACAGCAAGAACACGAAGCGGATGTCGCTGCGCGAGCGCATGATTGCCGAGGTTGCGAAATCCGTAGAGGTGGCCTATTCCCTATGTGATTTGCTGGATGAGCACGATGTCGCTTTGGAGGTGCATGCCGATATCAACACGGATCCGCACTTTCAATCCAACGCAGCCCTGAAGGAAGCGATGGGTTACATCCTCGGGATGGGTTTCCAGTTCAAGGCCAAACCCGATGCATTTGCCAGCTCCGCCTGCGCCGATAAGGTTGTCTAGGGAGCTACGCTGACCTGTCCGCCCCCCGCTTTTGTTTCCCTGTCGTCGCGGCCTGCTTCGACACTTAGACTTCGCACCTCTATACGAAACAATATTATTTCCCGCCATTCGTCTAATTAGCACAGCAATTACTCGATCGATTTGGAATAAAATGGTTATTTTCCTCTGTTTTCGCAGTAAAAATTAAAGCCTATGTTTGTCAAATGTTTAATGATCCTCACTGGGTGTTGTCTAAGCGCAATAACGCTGCTGCCCGCCCAAACACAAGCGGTCGAATTCGAGCGCTTTACCCTCGATAACGGCCTGAAGGTGATCCTTCACCAAGACAATTCCTCGCCCGTTGTGGCCATCACGGTGAACTACCACGTTGGTTCGAAAAATGAAGATCCGGAGCGTCGCGGCTTCGCCCATTTCTTTGAGCACCTGCTGTTCGAGGGCTCCGAAAATATCGATCGTGGTGAGTTCGATGGTTACGTCAATAATGCTGGCGGAAAAAACAATGCCTTTACGACCCAAGATCAGACATTCTATTTCGACCTGCTGCCCTCCAACCAATTGGAATTGGGGCTGTGGCTAGAATCGGAGCGTATGCTGCATGCCAAGGTCGAGCAGAAAGGCATTGATGTACAGCGCGAAGTGGTGAAAGAGGAGCGGCGCCAGCGCTACGAAAACCAACCCTATGGATCGTTTTTGCTGGAAATGATGCCGCGTATGTTCCAGGAACACCCCTACCAATGGCCGCCCATCGGATACATGGAAGATTTAAATGCAGCTTCGGAGGCAGACTACGTCAATTTCTATGAGACGTTCTACGTGCCCAACAATGCCATTTTGTGTGTCGCCGGTGATATCGATATCGAAGAGACCAAGTCCATGGTCGATAAGTACTTTAGCACCATTCCCCGCGGAAAAAAAACCATCTCTCGCCCCGATGTGGAAGAGCCGCCGCTTGCCAGCGTAGTGCGCGACACCGTGTACGATAATATCCAGCTGCCGGCCGTCGTTCAGGGTTTCCGCCTGCCAAAGCGCGACTCCGAGGATTTCTACGCTGTAGACCTGCTGACAAAACTACTCTCCACTGGAGAAAGCAGCCGCCTCTACCAAGCCCTAGTCGACGAGCAACAGAAAGCCTTGTTTGTGGGCGCTTTCCCCCTGGCAGCCGAGGATCCCGGCGCCATGATCACCTTTGGTATCTGCAATATGGGCGTCAATCCCCAGGAAATGGAGGCCGCCATTGATGCCGAGATCGAGCAGGTACAAAACGAGCTGATCTCGGAAACAGAATATAAAAAACTGCTCAACCAAACGGAAGACGACCTGATTAGTCAGCGTAGCAGCATGCAGGGTATTGCCCAGGCTCTTTCCGATTACGAACTCTTCTACGGCGATGCCAACTTGATCAATACCGAGTTGGAGCGTTACCGCACCGTAACGCGTGAGGATATCCGCAAGGCTGCCCAGGAATACTTCACTTTAGACAAGCGTGTCGTGTTGTATTATCTGCCGAAAGCGCAGTGATCTTAACACTAAAAATCGACTATTTATGCGTACGAATAAACTTCTTTCTTTACTCTCGTTCTTCTTTGCTGTCAGTTCGCTTACGGCCCAAAATGAAGATTTCCGGAAAAATGCTCCCCAACCCGGGCCGCCGCCCAAAGTCGAAATGGGAGATTACGAAACCTTTGAATTGAATAACGGACTGCAGGTCATTTTGGTGGAAAACCATCGCATCCCGCGTGTATCTTATCAGGTTTTCATTGATGCGCCGGAAATTGCTGAAGGCGAAAAAGCCGGTCGCCAAAATATCATGGGGGATCTGTTGAGCCGCGGTACGAAAACGAAAACAAAGGCGGAAATTGACCAGGCCGTCGATCTAATTGGTGCTTCCTTCTCTACCTCGGCCAGCGGCCTTTTCGGTTCCTGTCTTTCCAAGCACCAGGATCAGCTTCTGGCGATCATGTCAGACGTTCTACTCAATCCGAGCTTTCCGGAAGAGGAGCTGGAAAAAATCCGCACCCAGGTACTTTCCGGTCTGGCCACCCAAAAGGATAATGCCAACGCCATTGCTAGTAATGTAGCTAGCGCCCTGAATTTCGGGTTGGATCACCCTTACGGCGAGCAAACGACCGAAGAAACCGTCAAGAATATTACGCTTGACGATTGCAAGTCCTACTACGATAATTACTTTCGTCCGAATATTGCCTACCTAGTAGTCGTGGGTGATACCGATTTAGCTGCTGCAAAAAAAGTAGCTAGAAAGTATTTCGGCGATTGGAAAAGGGGGGAGGTCTCCGAGGCAAACGTCGAAGACCCAGAGCGCCCTGAGGGCACCCGCGTGAGTTTTGTGGATAAGGCAGGGGCTGTTCAATCCGTTGTCCGTGTCACCCAGCCTGTTGACCTGGAACCCGGCCACCCCGACGCTCTGGCAGCAAGGGTGATGAACACCATCCTAGGCGGTTATTTTAACAGCCGGCTGCAACAAAATATCCGCGAAGATAAGGGGTATAGCTACGGGGCGGGCTCTTTCCTGCGTCCTGACCGCGAGATCGGCGTATTTGGCGCGACCGCCAGCGTACGCAATGAAGTGACCGATAGCGCGGTCCACGAATTTCTTTACGAAATCAATCGCCTGCGCGATGAGCTCGTGCCCGAAGACGAACTGAGCCTGGTCAAAAACTACCTCACCGGCGATTTTGCACTGGACCTGGAGCGACCTCAGACAGTGGCAAGTTACGCCCTGAACACAGCGCGCTATGACCTGCCCAAAGACTATTACGCTACTTACTTGGAACGACTGGATGCACTTACGGCCGGTGATATCCAGCGCGTAGCCCGCAAGTACATCAACCCGGATGCTGCACATGTCCTAGTGGTGGGCGCCATTGACGAGGTGGCGGAAAAGCTGAAGCCTTTTGCGGACGACGGTGAGGTGCACTACTACAATATTTATGGCAATCCGATAGATCGGTCTAATTCAGCGGCTCCAGCCGGTATGACAGGCCAGGACGTAATCGATCGGTATGTCGAAGTGATCGGTGGCAGGGATCGACTGAAGTCGGTAAACGACGTTAAGATGCAGATGTCAACTACTGTACAAGGCATGCCCATGGTGATGGAGATGAAAAACAAACGCCCCAATATGATGTCCATGCAAGTCATGATGAACGGGAATGTCGTAAATGAAACTCGTTTCGATGGTGAAAAAGCATTAGTGAGCGCTATGGGCAATAAGCAAGTATTGGAAGGCGAAGAGGCGGCCTCGACCAGGCGTCAGGCTATTATGTTCTCTGAACTGGAGTATGCCGATATGGGCTACGACATAATGCTCAAAGGCGTCGAGCAAATTGAAGGACAGTCAGCTTACAAGGTAGTGGTGAAAACACCGCAGGGAGGCAATTTCACAGAGTACTACGCAGTCGATTCGGGTTATAAAATCCGATCGGTGCAAACCGAAGAAGCAAATGGCCGCAAGGTAACCGTGACTAACGATTTTGCCGACTATCAGGAAGTGTCTGGGGTTCAATTCCCCCACAAAATGACCACCTCCGGTGCTATGCCTTTCCCTATCGAGATGACCGTCGAATCGATCGAGGTGAATACCGGGCTGGAAGATAGCTCCTTCCAGATAGAATAAAGCCACAGTCTGATGGTGCAGAAGTGGAGAGAAAAAATTTCTTCTCCACTTCTAAATCCTTCCACTTCCAAATCCTTCCCCTATCCTTCTTACCTTTACCTCCTGAAGTTCATCTAACCAAACGGGAGGCTATGATTCAAATTTTCGTCACAGGCGGTACTTTTGATAAGGAGTACAACTACATCAAAGGGACGCTTTTTTTCCGCGATACCCACATACTGAGCATGCTCGACCGGGGCAGGTGCACGCTCGATATTGATGTGAAGACCCTTATGATGATCGACAGCAGCGATATGAAAGAAGCCGACCGCGAGATTATCGTGCACAACTGCCGGCGCTCCGACTCACACCAGATCATTATTACCCATGGCACCGATACAATGGTCGAAACGGCTAAATACTTAGCCCAGGCACACATTGCAGAAAAGACAATCGTGTTGACAGGAGCGATGATACCCTACGCTTTTGGCACCTCTTCCGATGGATTTTTTAATTTGGGAAGTGCATTGGCGTTCGTCCAGGGGCTTCCGCACGGAGTGTACGTAGTGATGAATGGTCGCTGCTTCCAGTGGGATAATGTGGTGAAAAACCGGCGTACCGGTTATTTTGAAGAAATACAGAGTGTTGCCAATTAAGTAAAAAGCAGATGTATGATTTACCTTGGTCTGGTTTTCCAATTTTTGCTCTTCTTGGTAGGGTTCTATGTTTACCTTTTTTCCCGGGGCGCATTCAGGAGTAAAGATCCCAGGTTGCAGGCCCGAGCCGAGCAATTTCGCCGAAACAACGGTCGCTGGTTACGCATCATGGGGTTGGCGCTTATGGCAATCATGCTGGCCAACCTTTTCCTAGGTATCCGGGATTTGATTCATGCTGGATAAAAAAGCGTTTTTATTAGATAAAAATTTTTCATATCTAAAAAAGTTTTAGTTTCCCGGCCTTGATTTCAAAGCAAATGCAGAGACAACCGGCAAGCTTTGTATTTGAAATTTATTATTATTGCAATGCAAAACGTGTGAATACCCGCCAGACGTTAGCGCTATCAAAATGTACCAAAAATCGGTCATGAAACACATTATTCTATTGCTACTCATCATCCTGACGGCTGTCGCGACGTTCGTTAAGGCCCAGGATTCCAGCAGCTTTTACGCCCTCGATCAAGTCCAGCGCATTAAGATTAAAACCGACAGTACGAAGTGGCGCTATTTGTTGGACTCCCTTCGCTACAACGGCGACGAATTGCTCACGGTCGATGTGTCTATCAATGGCTCATCATTCGACAATGTAGGGTTGCGCTACCGCGATACACCGGCCTGGTCACCGGGCAGCCTGCGCAATAGTCTCCATTTACAACTCGACCATTCGAATCCTAAGGCGTTTTATCGGGGGCGCCAGGCGGTCAAGCTTTCGGCCGCGGTGCGTGATCCAAGTTTGGTGCGCGAAACACTAGGCTATGAGATAGCCGGCAAATATTTTCCGGCTCCTCGGGCCAACTATGCTTACGTAGAGGTCAACAAAGAGGCATACGGCGTACTAGTCAACATCGAGCCTATCGATACGGCTTTCCTGAATCGCAACTTCGGGGCTTCGGACGGTTACCTCTACCTGAGCCAGCCCAATACCAAAGACCCGGCACCCAGCGGCTGCATCAGCGAATCCTACGGCAGTTTGCAATACGACAAAGATACCAAGTGCTTTGCAGCCAACTTTTTACTCTTGCGCGGCAGCAGCTATCGCCCCCTGGTCAATCTGACGCGTGCCCTGGAGCAGGATATTGACCATATCGAAGATATCCTGGATGTAGATGAGGTCCTCTGGATGCTCGCTTTCAACAATGTAGCGGTCAACTTGAGCAGCTATACCGGTAAAGACAGTCCCAACTACATGTTGTACCAGGATGTTGAAGGGGTGTTTCACCCCATTCTTTGGGATATGAACCTGGCATTTGGCAGCTACAAAAATACCGGTAAGGGATCGGATCTGAAGTTTGAAGAGCTGGTGGAAATGGACCCACTCCTGCACCTGGATAATCAGTTTAAACCCTTGATCAGCCGCTTACTCGCCAAGGAGGAATATCGTAAGCTTTACCTTTCTCACTTGCGTACCCTGGTGTATGAAGAGTTTGAAAACGATAGCTACCTGGAACGCGCCAAAGCTATGCAGGAAAGTATCCGCTCTTTCCTGGAGATGGACGATAATCGCTACTACCAAATTTCCCAGTTTGATGATAGCTTGAAAAAAACCATTGGCAGCAAAAGCCAGATCCCTGGCATCCAGGAGTTGATGGAGCCGAGGGCTGATTTTCTGCGCAAGCACCCCGAGTTGACCATCATCCCGCCCAGCATTGCCAATATCAAGGTCAAAAAACGCGAACGATTCTCTACTGAGCGCGTGGAGAATTTCTCCATCCAGGCTCAGATCAGCAAGTTTGTGAATCGGGTAAAAATTTATTATCGCTTTTCACCCGATGAAACCTACCGTTCCAAAAATATGGTCGATGATGGGAAACACTTCGATGAAGAGGCAAACGACCACATCTACGGTGTGATTATCGATCCACCAAATGGCCGGAACACCCTACAATACTACATTATGGCCGAAAACGCCAAGCTCATGACATTTGATCCGGTCCGTTATATGTCCGACTACCACGAAACTACGCTGGAGGAAATAAATTAATTTTTAGCGGGGCCGATCATACGGATCGGCCCGCTGCTTTCGTTCCCTTCCTGGACGATTTCGGTGCCCGGGCGCTTTCATTTACCCCTCGGAATGTACGCTACACGCTCAAAATTTCTTCAAAAAGAAGTGTAATTTTAAAACGACACCGGCCCAACGACCGATCAAGCCGGTAAAACCCGAGGATGACCATGCGAACCCTTATCGTGTCGACCTTTTTTGCCTTTTTCAGCTTCACCGCCTTTGGCCAAGACCTCTACGATCCTGGGCAGGTCGCCGAGATCAAACTGTATTTTTCCTTTGATAATTGGCACCATATCCTGGATTCGCTTAAGCGTGCGGGCGAGGATGAGCGCGTGGCGGCCGACCTGATGTATAAGGGCGTTCGCTACAAAGGGGTGGGGGTGCGTTATAAAGGGAATAGCTCTTACAATAACCCCAGCAAAAACGAAGCGCGTAAGCTGCCCTTCAACATTAAGATCGACTTCGAAGAGGATGATCTCGCCCTTCCAGGCGGATACGAGAAACTCAAGCTGTCCAACGGTTTTCGCGATCCGAGTTTAGTGCGCGAGGTATTGGCATACGAAATTGCACGCACCTACATGCCGGCCCCTCAAGCCAACTTCGTGCGCCTCTACGTCAACGACGCATTTATTGGTGTATACACTAATGTCGAAAGTATTGAAGATCCTTTCCTCGAACGATACTTCGAAAACGATGACGGCATTTTCATTAAGTGCGATCCCAACTGGCGGATCAAGCAGCCGCCCTACTGCCCCAAAGGTGATAAAGCCTCGCTGCTCTACTTAGGAATGGACTCGGCCTGTTACAATGGCTTGTACGAATTGAAGTCGGACCACGGCTGGGCCCAACTGATTGAGTTAACCAGGCTCCTCCATGAGCAAACCAACGCGCTGCCCGCTAAATTCGATGTGAACCAGGCGCTCTGGATGATGGCCTTTAATAATGTACTTGCAAATATTGACAGTTACTTGGGTGGCTTGAGTCACAATTACTACCTCTATGAGGATACGGAGGGTGTTTTTCATCCCCTCGTATGGGATATGAACTTGGCCTTCGGAGGTTTTCGCCGGCTGACCCTAGACAAAGAGCTGACCGACGACGAATTGAAAGAGATGAGTATGTTCGTTCACTACCGAAACGAAAAGCGCCCGCTCCACCAACGATTACTGCAAAACGACCTGTACCGTAAAATCTATGTCGCCCACTGCAAAACGATCATCGAAGAATTTTTTGTTAACGGTAAGTATCTGGAGCGGGCGCGAGCCTGGCAGGATATTGTGGCGCCCTATGTCGAGCAAGACCCTAATTTGCTCTATCCCCTAGTGACCTTTCGGGCAAATATCGACCAATCGCAGGAAGCCGGAGGTACCTCCATCATTGGTCTGTCGGAGCTCATGGATGCGCGCACTGCCTACTTCGAGAAACACCCGCTTTTTCAGCAAAACGATCCGGTAATCACCTCGGTCCGTCACGCCATCGCTGGGGACGAACTGAATGTTTGGGCTGAAGTAGATGAAGCCGAACGTGTGTATCTGTGTTACCGGTTAGGCCGCTTGGGCGCTTATATATCTGTACCTATGCAGGAGAGCGTTGAGGGCGGTAAAAGTTGGTCGGCAAGTTGTCCCAACGGGGAAGAAGTCTGTTACTACATCGTTGCGGAAGGAGCGAAATCGGCTTCGCTTTCTCCCCGACGGGCTGGTCTGGAGTACCATCAAAGCAAAGAGAAATTATAAGTATTCATGCCTTTAGTCGATCCTTCGGCCTATCCCGGGCCGCCCTGGTACCAATTCAATGGTCACCTACAGACCATCGTGCCTTCGGTTACGCGACGCTTTCCGGATCTGCCTTACGAACGCGAAAGACTGGAGCTGCCGGATGGTGACTTTCTCGATCTCGATTGGCTGCCGGGAAGAGAAGCAAAACTGGTCATTCTGTCCCATGGGCTGGAAGGCAACAGCCAGCGGACTTACGTGCGCGGCATGGCAGATTACTTCCACCGGCGTGGTTGGGAAGTATTGGCCTGGAACTGTCGCTCTTGCAGTGAGGAGATGAACCGTACACCCCGCCTCTATTACCATGGCGATGTGGAGGATATTGGCACGGTAGTCGAGCACGCGGTCGGTCGCCGCTCCTACGAGCGGGTGACCCTCATTGGCTTTAGTATGGGGGGGGCCATGACCCTCAAATACCTGGGCGTGAAGGGGCAGTACGTTCCCGCCCCCATTGATAGCGCGGTCGCCTTTTCTGTGCCTTGTGATCTGGGAGCCAGTTCGGCCACACTCGACTTGCGGAGCAATCGCTTTTACCGCAATCGTTTTTTTACCCGCCTCCAGGAAAAACTGCGCCGAAAGGAAGCCCAGTTCCCAGGACTAATTGATGTGTCTCTATTTGAAAAAGTGAAAGTCTGGCGTGATTTTGACGTTTTTTTTTCTGCACCTATTAATGGCTTTTCGAGCGCAGAGGAGTTTTATTACCATTCCAGCGCCTTGAACTTTATGGAAGGTATTGCCGTCCCTACCTTGTTGGTAAATGCCGAGAACGATCCCATCCTAACACCGTCTTGCCATCCGCGCCGGATGGCGCAAAACCATCCCTATCTGTATTTGGAAGTGCCCCACCGGGGCGGTCACGTAGGGTTCTTCGTACCCCGCAGCTCCGTGCCTTGGTCAGAGGAGCGTGCCTGGTGTTTTGTGCAGGGCCAAAGGTATCAGTAATAGCATCACTCAAGAATTCTGCCCATTTTTCCTATGCATCTGTTAACTTAGGGGAGCTATGGCAAAAGGATTTACCTTGTTACATACATCAGACTGGCATTTGGGCCAAAAGTTCATCTACCAGGACCGGGAAGCCGAACACGAGTTGGCGTTAGACTGGCTTCTGTCGGTTATCCTGGAAAAGGGGGTTGATGCCCTGATCGTAGCGGGCGACATTTTCGACATTGGCAATCCGCCCAATTACGCCCGGCGGCTCTATTACCGATTGTTGACCAGTTTGCTGGATACTGATTGCAAGCACGTGATCATCGTCGGCGGAAATCACGACTCGCCTGCGATGCTAGAGGCTCCTCGCGACCTGCTGGCCCAATTGCGCGTACGGGTGGTGGGGGCCGCCAGCGAAAACCCGCAGCGCGATATTTTAGAGCTTCACAGCTCCAGTGGAACACTGGAAGCAGTGGTGGCGGCAGTGCCCTTCTTGCGCGATCGCGACTTGCATTACAGCGTAGCGGCCGAGGGTGGGCAGGCCCGAATAACCCGCATCCAAGAAGGTATACGCGCCCATTACGAGCGAATGGCCGCGCTTGTAGCTCCTTACCAAGCCCAGGGCGTACCCATTCTGACGACCGGGCATTTGTATGCCACTGGTGCCCAAGCCAGTGGTCGGCAAGACAATATTTACATTGGAAATGTCGAAAACATTGAAGCCAGACATCTACCCGAAATATTTGACTACGTGGCGCTCGGCCATATCCACCGGCCGCAGCGACTGGACAAACAGGGGCGGGTGCGCTATTCAGGATCGTTGATACCGTTGAGTTTTTCGGAGACCCAGGACGAAAAAGGCGTTTACCACGTAACCTTCGGACAAGGGAAGTTGCCTGCGGTGGATTGGGTTGCCGCTCCTACCTTCCGCCGGCTGAAAACCATCACCGGCGACCTGGAAACCGTGCAGCAAAAGCTACGGGCTTTTGCCGACCGGCAGGAACCCGGCGGCCTGACTGCCTGGGTGGAGGTGGTGCTGGAACTCGACGCTTTCGTGCCCCAACTCGACGTATTGTTGCAGGAATTTGCCGAAGATATGCCCCTGGAACTGCTCAAAATCCGCATCGATCGGCAGTACCGCGGGTTGTATGAACAACTCCCGGCACCCGACCTGGTATTGCTGGAGCAGGAACTCGAGGTTTTTCGCCGGCGCTGCCGGAGTTACGGCGCACCGCCGGAAGAGATGCCCGAGCTGGAGGCTACTTTTTTAGAATTACGCGATTGGATACAAGAGCAGGACGAAACCTAACTATGCGCATCGATAAAGTAACCATCCGCAATATTAACTCATTGCGCGGGGAAACGGTCATCGATTTCCGAGTGCCACCCCTGGCGCTTACTGGCCTCTATGCCATTACAGGTGATACGGGAGCCGGAAAAACTTCTATTCTCGATGCTATCACCCTGGCGCTTTACGGTAAGGTGCCGCGTACTCGCCAGGTTACCGAAGTGATCACCTACGGTAGTACCGATACCCTGGCCGAAGTCGAGCTCGAGCACAACGGGCAGCGCCTGCGCGCATCCTGGAAAATGTGGCGGGCCTACGGCAAAGCCTACGGCAAACTTAATGGCCCCAAAAGAGAACTGTCTGTATGGGACGAGAAGGCCGGAGCCTTTCGGTTGGTAGCGGAATTATCAAGAGAGGTCGATCAGAAGGTCGCCGACTGTACGGGCCTCGATTACGACCGGTTCCGGCGCTCGGTCTTACTGGCTCAGGGCGATTTTGCCGCCTTTCTACACGCCGACGAGCGGGAGCGCAGCGAACTGCTCGAAAAAATTACCGGCACCGAGATCTATTCTCGTCTATCACGCGGTGCTTACGAGCGGGCAAAGCAGGAAAAACAGCGACTACAGGATTTACAGAATCGCCTTACTGGTATCGCCCTTTTATCTTCTGAGGCAGAGCAGAATTTGGTTGCCCGACGAAAACAGCAGGAAGCAGCTGCCAAAGAACAGCGCCAAATTGCTAAACAACAACAACATTTGCTCAACCGCGTAGACGCAGTCGCCCGACTGCGGAAAAACCTGGAGCAACTCGACCAACGAAGGCAGGAAAATGATAGGGCCCTGGCGGAATATGCTGACTCCTTCAAGCTGCTGGATCGTTACTTACAGGTTCAACCCCTTTTGCATGAAAAAAGACGGCTGGCTCAACTCCAGGAAGAGCTGAAGGCCCACCAGGTTCAGCTTCAGGCCTTACAGGACGAGCGCCAAACCTTAAACACGCAGATGCAAGCCGTCCAAGATAGCTACGAGCGCGCAACGGTTGAGCTAGCCAATGCAAAAGAGCAAGGTGCACAGCAAGCACCCGTTCTGGCCGAGGTCGTTCAGCTCGACACCCGGCTCGCCGAGAAAGAGGAACACCAACAACGGCAACGCCGAGCGTTAAAACAAACGGAAACCGAGCTAGCTAAATTGCAGGAACAGGTCGTTCGGCTGGAAACCGAACAAGTCAAGCTTGAGCAGACCCTGCAGGATGGGCGGCAGTGGCTTTCGGAGCATCATTATCTGTCGACACTTTCTCAAAAAATAGTCGCAATTCAGCAACGCTTTCGCGATTGGGACCGCCGCCGCAACCAACTTGCTGAACTCGAACAAGCACTGGCCGAGACTCATCGCGAGCGAGTCAGCTTGACCAAAAGTATGCAGAAGAAAGAGAACCGCATCGGACAGGCCCGGCAAGAATGGGAGCGATTGATGGATCGATTCCAGCAACAACGGCCCCCCTGGCTCATCACCGAGCGAGAAGAAGTCTTCGATGCTATCGATGCGCACGCGCGGCAACTCGAACGCCAGCAACAGCAACTGACCCAATTACAGAGGTTGATCGAACAATATCAGGACTATTTGCGCGAGCTAACAGTCCACGAAGAACAATTGGAAAATTTGCGTACCCGCGAGTTGGCTCTCAATAAGGCATTGATGACCACTATTGAGCAAGCCGACCGGGCCCAGGAACGGGTGCGCATTCGTCAGGGTATTTACCAGCAGCAGCAAACTATTGCCAACTACGAAAAAGATCGCCAAGCACTTGCAGAAGGGGAGCCTTGCCCTTTGTGTTTTTCCAAAGATCATCCTTTTCGCGAAATGGACCTCGAGCCTTTTGTAGACCAAGCGCTGGTAGACTATAGACAAGCGGAGCAGGACCTGGAAAAGCTCCGGAAGTTGCAACGACAGCAGTTGGATGAACAACGCGAAATCACCGTTCAACTTGAGCAGTTAGAAGGGCATGAGGGGAAGAGACGGCGCGGGCGAGTCGACGAGCAACGGGCGCGCATCTTTGACTTCGAGCAACGCATTCAGGAAAACCTGTTGGGCATCAATGCGGATGGTTGGGACCGAGGTAGCACTGCTGGACTCCGACAAGCCTTGATCCGTACAGCCAATCAATTGGATCAGGTAACGGCCACCAAGGAGCAGTTGCGCAAGTCCCTTAGATCGATAGGGCAGCAAGAAAACCTGCTGAAAAGCTACCAGGACAAAATGCTGGAAATGCGGGCCCGCCAACGAGTGCTTGATGAAAAAGAGCAAGGCTTTATGCGGCAGCAATCGACCTACCAAAAGGAAATAGGTGAACTCACTGATCAATTAAAAGCAGACTTCGCATCCTATAAGTTGAACTTCACCTCCGAAGCGGAGAATGAGCGGTTGCAAGAATTGAGCAGCCATGGCGCACAATGGGAAAAAACAGAAAAGCAAGTAAAGGAACAAGAGGGGCAAATAAATCTGCTACGGCAGCGCCTGCTCGGAGTGCAAAATGATCTCGAGCAACGCACTAGCCATGCGGAGGCAATGCGAGATGAGTTAGCTAACCTAACGGCAGCCGTAGTTGCCTTAAGAGAGCGGCGGCGTCAGCTTTTGGGGGATCAGGACCCGGAAGCAGTGCGTCGAGATAGGCAGCAGACCATTAATCAGGCCGAAAAAAAGGCGGTCAATTCCCAACAGCAACTACAGCAACTGCGCGAGCGGCAGGTGGCTCTGGAGGCGACAATCCGGGGTAAAAGAGACCAAATGCAGGCAGCCGAGGAGCGGGCCCGGGAGGTGCGAACCACCCTGGAGGCGGAATTACCAGGTTACGGCTTGCGGCATTTCTCCGACCTGGAAAAGCTGGAATTAAACGAAGATCAGGTCTATTCGTGGCAGGAAGCCCGGCGCCGACTGCAGGAGTCGCACCAACTCATCGAACAACAGCGAATTGAGACCGAACGCCAAATGGCTGGGTATACGGAAACCGAACGCACCGCCGATCTTTCCGATCTCGAGCAACGATACGAAGCTACCCAGGAAATGCTATCTACTATCGACCGTGAGCTTGGTCAATTACAGGAGCAACTCCAGCGCCAACAAGAACAAAAAGCTGCGGCCGGTGCATTGACCGAGCAGATTCAGGAGCAGGAAAAAGCTTACCGGCGCTGGGCTGCGCTCAATGATATTATCGGTACGGCCGATGGGAAGAAGTTTAGGGTATTTGCCCAGGGTCTTACGCTGCAGCAGCTCATTCTGCTTGCCAACCAGTACCTACAGCGGTTGCATGGGCGCTACCTGATCGAGAAAAAAACTGGCGAAGACCTGGGCCTCGTCATTATGGATACCTACCAGGCCAACAACGTACGGAGCATCCATACCCTTTCGGGTGGAGAAACTTTTTTGGTAAGTCTCGCCATGGCTCTGGGTTTGAGCGATCTGGCAGGGCGCAATGCCAATATCCGGTCCCTGTTCATCGACGAAGGATTTGGTACCCTCGACGACAGTAGTCTGGACCTGGCGCTCACCACCCTGGAAAACTTGCAGTCTACCGGCAAAACTATCGGTATAATCTCTCACGTCAAAGCCCTCAAGGAACGTGTAGGTACGCAAATCCAGGTAGAAAAAGGTGGTAACGGGTTCAGCCGGGTAAGGGTGGAAGGGTAGTTGAGCGCATTTTCAGTAGCGGTCTACTGAAGAAGAGCCCGTATTGTCGCCTCGGGCAGTGTTGTTATGGTACCGAAAGGCTACTTCGGTTAGATTAAAATCCCATCGATTCCTCCCAGGCCCCCATCGAAAATTGCAGGTCATCTGGATGAAATCCCTTACCTTTTGTTGTCAAAAGGAGTAAAGGTTTCTAACTTGGTGTGGACGTATTAATTTTTGTTAATTGGTCGTCACCTACTCAAAACTACAGTAACGCATGCAAAAAAGTCTAAAAACGCTTTTTGGCGATCACCACGGTCTCGACGAGCGCAGTGTAGACTTCCTAACTAAAGCCCTGGAACGAAATAACCTGCCCGGCTTCGACTACATCGAATACAAGCAATCGCTCCACGCGCTGGCTTCTATGGATATGGATGAGTCTACTACTTACCGCTCGGCTTTTGCTACTGCCTCTACACTCGGACTTACCAAGGATAAACTTCTGCAAACGGCCGAACACTACAAAAAAATTCTGGCCAATGAGAAGCAACAATTCGATGCCGCCCTAGAAAAACAAGTGCAGCAACGGGTAAAATCGAAGCAAGCCGAGGTAAAAAAGTTAGAGCAGCAGGTTGCCGAATACCGGGAAAAAATCCAGGATTTGGAGAAAAAGATCGCCCAAGCCCAGGAGACCATCGACAAAGCAGATGACCTGATCCAATCGGCTAAGGATAAAATCGAATCCACCAAAGACGGGTTTGAGCACACGCTACAGAGCATCGTCAATGAGATTGATCGCGACATCGCCAATATCAATGAGCATCTGTAGAATTTTTTGTAAACCATAAGCAAACACTACATCATGTCAGATAATATTTCTTTCGACAACAAATCGGCTAAGCCCAAATCCTTTTGGCAACGCCCCGAGGGCATCACCGGCGCCATTTTCCTAATCGCTATCGTTGGCGGACTGGGATACCTGATTTTCTCAAATCTCGATGTGTTGATTGGACTGGCACAGAATACCATCTATCTGGCTATTATGATCCTGATCATTGCGGCCATTTTGTACATGGTACTCGACCCACGAATGCGCAACCTGATCTGGTACATGTATAAGAGTGTGATGCGCCGCATTACCGGCCTGTTCGTAAAAGTCGACCCGATCGGGATCCTGAAGAGCTACATCGAAGATATGGAGAAGAACGTGACCAAGCTGCGTGAGCAGATTGGCAATATTCGGGGCCAAATGCGCCGCCTCTCCGGCCTGGTCGAGGAGAACAACGCCGATATCGAGAACAATATGAAATTAGCTTCTGCTGCTAAAGAAGCCGGAAAAGACGAACAAATGATTCTGGCTTCGCGCAAGGCGGCTCGTCTCAAGGAGTCGAACGAAAAATATAGCCAACTGCATAGTAAACTGGAAGTGTTGTACCGCATCCTGAGCAAGATGCATACCAATTCTGAGATTTTGCTGGAAGACACCAAAGATCAGGTTAAACTCAAAGAACAAGAGCGCAAAGCGATCAATGCTTCGCACTCGGCTATGGAATCGGCGCGCCGCGCGATTTCGGGTGATCCCGATCGCAAGGCAATGTTCGATGCTGCTATGGAGAATATCGCTGAAGACGTAGCAAATAAAGTAGGCGAGATGGAGCAATTTATGGAAATGTCGGCCGACTTTATGGAAAAGATCGACCTTCAGCAGGGCATTTTCGAAGAAGAAGGCTTGAAAATGCTGGAAGAGTGGGAGCAAAAATCCTCGCTCATGCTCCTCAATGAAGGAGACCGAAAAAAAAGCAACACCCTGGATCTGGATACTTTCGAAAACCGCCCCGAGAAACAAGAGAAAAAAGACGAAGGATCCTCCTCCTACGATAGCTTTTTTAGTAACTAAAGGCAATTATTGAGGTTGCTGGTGGCGATTCTTATCGCCGTCGGGTTGCTTAGCTGGATAAGTAACGTGATATGTGGACTGTGGTGCCAAGCAACAGGCCTATCGATCTACTACATCGTGTTGAGATGAAGAACTTGTTAGGATAGAGCTGCAGATTTGCCTAATTCGTATTTTTTACATAAAAATACTTCCCTCGCGGAACTTTGTTTCCTATTCGGTTGGTTATAATTCCTGATTCTAAAATTAAGTGTTGAAAACCTTATGCCTGTAAAAGAACCTACCAACCACGGTAGCTTGTACGTAGAAGTATTTAACAAATTTACGTGTGAGCCCATTTCTGGCTTTATATTGGTAATTCTAGATGAAGAGGGGAATGCTGTACGTACCGATTATACTGATACCCAAGGGGAGTTCAGCATCCGCTTACCCGTTGGCATCTATCACCTTTTCTACCTAGAAACCTTCCAACGGAAGAAGAAAGAGTTCACTATTGAACCGGAAAAAGAGACGGAACTGATCATAGCGGTTGAGCAGGAGGAGAAAAAGCCCAGGCCAACCATCGGCTTGCACGCAGATATAGACGTATTTGATCATGCTTACCGAACGACTGCAAAAAGTCTGGTAAGCGATGAGTTTGGGGATATTCCTGACTCCAGTCGTTCTCGGGGGGTGCGCGCTAGTTTAGCGTTTCCTTCCCGCAGCTTTTCCCAGCCTGCCCCCGATGATGAGCCCGGCAAGAGCTTCACCTCCGATGACTTCAATACCGAAGATTACGGGAAAATTATTGAAAACCCGTTTCAGCGTGCGGACGACAATCCGGTCTCCACATTTTCAGTAGATGTAGATACGGCTTCCTACAGCAATGTGCGGCGGTATTTGCAGCGGATGGAGCACCCGCCCAGGGATGCGGTGCGTCTGGAGGAATTCATCAACTACTTCGATTACCAGTATCCGCAGCCGGCGGGCGAGCATCCGGTGGCACTTCATACCGAACTAGCCCCCTGCCCGTGGCAGTCGCAGCACCACTTGCTCAGCGTTGGTATACAGGGGAAAAAGCTGGGGATGGAAGAGCTCCCGCCCAGCCATCTGACCTTCCTGATCGACGTGTCGGGCAGTATGCGGTCTCCCCAAAAACTCCCTTTGGTCAAGCGGGCTTTGGGGGTGTTGGTCGATCGGTTGCGTGAAGAAGACCGAATCAGCATCATCACCTATTGCCATGAAATACAGACGGTGCTGCAAGGGGTGTCCGGTGCCGACAAAAAGCGAATCTCATTCGCCATAGAAGGGTTGAGGGCTTACGGAGGCACTGCCGGTGGCCCCGCTTTGAAGAAGGCGTACGAGCTCGCGGCGGCCCACTTGGTCCACAACGGCAACAACCGCATCCTTCTTTGCACGGACGGCGACTTCAACCTGGGCTTCAGCAGCGATGCTGAGATGGTAGAATTGGTGGAGCAAGAACGGGACAAAGGGGTATACCTTTCGGCCTTCGGCTTCGGCATGGGCAACTACAAAGACCAGAAGCTTTCGGAAATCGCCAAGCACGGCAACGGCAATTATGCCTACATCGACTCCATCCTGGAAGCCAAGCGCATCTTTGGCGAAGCCCTAGCGGGCACACTATTCACCGTGGCGGATAATGCCAAAATACAATTGGAGTTCAACCCGGCTAAAGTGGCGGGCTACTGCTTGCTGGGCTACGAAAAGCGGCTGCTGCGGCGCGAGGACTTTAACGACGACAGTAAAGATGCCGCCGAGATCGGCGCGGGGCAACGGGTGACGGCCCTGTACGAGATTGTGCCCGCCGGCGTCGAAATGCCGCAAGCGGTGGAAGCGGACCCGCTCAAGTATCAGCAGCGGGCCGAAACCACGGCCGGTGCAAGCGAGGAGTGGCTGACCCTGAAATTCCGGTACATCCCCCCACAGTCGGGCGAAAGCAGCCGCCTGCTGGAGCAAACGGTCTCTACGGATGAGCTTCAGGAGGAGGGCAGCGCCAACTTCCGGCTGGCCGCCGCAGCGGCTGGCTTCGGCATGCTGCTGCGGGATTCCGAGCACAAAGGCGACCTGACTTGGGAAACCTTGCAACAGCTGGCCGATAGTACCGTGCAGCACGACCCGCACGGCTACCGGAAGGAGCTTTGTGTGTTGATCCGGAATGCGGGGCAGTTGTAGCACGCTCTGAGCAATGGGGCGACACCTCGTGGATAACGCCCATGGGGTGTTGCCCAACACTTGGTGGGTATCATACGATAACGTGTTTTTAGTTTGAGATGCTCCGGTTCACTTGTTGCCCAAGCCATGGTGCGTGTAATGCAGGATGGAGATACGTGCTGCCCCAGGAAATACGGTATCTAAATTTAGAAGGTGCTTAAGAATATTATTCTATAAAACGTTGCAAGTTAGCTAGAATTATAGATGAATTGGCTAAATAGATGAAATTGACCGAGCTTTCTATGGTATGTTCATAATCAATTTGAATCCTTCGAAAGAAATTGAGCAAAGCGATGCTTCTTTCTACCACCTAGTTTCTACCGCAAATCTCTTGGTTCTTTCAGGTCATTGGGGTTTTAAATTCAATGCCTAAGCTTAGACAAGCATCCCCAAAAGTGCCTCAATGGGTTTAATTGTAGCCTTTTCCGCCCGAACCGAGCGATAGATAGCTCAACATACTCATTATTTCACCAGCTCTGCCCCTTACGCCACCGCTTCTCTTTCCTCTGCAAAAGCCACATCCAACACATCCTGAAAATAATCGGCATAGTGCACGCGGATACCCTCCCGGATATAATCGGGTAGGTCCTCGAAGTCGCGCTTGTTATCGACGGGCAGGATGAGATCGTGGATGTCTACCCGGCGGGCGGCAATAACTTTTTCCTTCACCCCGCCAATGGGCAGTACTTTTCCGGTCAGGGTGAGCTCGCCGGTCATGGCGATATCGTTGCGCACTGCGCGGTCCGAAGCCAGCGAATAGAGTGCCAGCGCCATGGTGATGCCAGCCGAAGGGCCGTCTTTGGGGGTAGCACCGGCAGGGACATGCAGGTGGATGTTATGGTTGTTGAAGAACTCGGCGCAGGCGCCGTCCGCACAGAGTTGTGAGCGTACGTAACTGTAGGCGATCTGGCTTGATTCTTTCATCACATCGCCCAACTGACCGGTCTGGCGGAAGCCGCTGTTTTTGTTGATCGTCCCAATTGCTTCAACATAGAGGGTGGCCCCGCCCATGGTAGTGTAAGCCAGCCCCAATGCTACACCGGGCACATTCTTGTTATATAGCTTTTCCGTATTGAAAGTAGGCTTGCCCAAGTACGCTTTCACGTCTTCCTTGGTGACGTGAAAGTTGACCTCGTCCGATTCAGCTTGTTTGAGGACCAGCTTCCGTATTATTTTTCGAAGGTTTTTCTCCAGATTCCGTACGCCGGCTTCGCGTGCATATTCTTCCACAATATGCTGAATAGCTTCGTCGTCGAAAGAGATTTCATCTTCCGAGAAACCGTGTTCCTTGAGCTGCTTCGGAATAAGGTACTGGTTGGCGATGGCTACTTTTTCCTGCATTACGTACCCTGCTAGCCGGATAACTTCCATCCGGTCGAGTAGGGGGCCGGGAATGGTATCCAGTTGGTTAGCCGTAGTTATAAAAAGGACATTGGATAAGTCGTAGGGTAAATCTAGATAGTGGTCGACGAAATCACTATTCTGCTCCGGATCGAGGACTTCCAGCAAGGCAGAAGCAGGGTCTCCCCTAAAACTGGTTCCGATTTTGTCGATCTCATCGAGCAGAATGACCGGATTGGAAGTCTCCACCCGGCGTAATGCTTGAATGAATTTACCCGGCATAGCACCGATATAGGTACGGCGGTGCCCTTTGATTTCTGCTTCGTCGCGCATGCCCCCAACTGAAAAGCGGTAGAATTTGCGATTCAGAGCGCGGGCTACGGATTTGCCAACTGAGGTTTTACCAACACCCGGCGGACCCACCAGGCAGATGATGCTACCCGCGATTTTCCCGCGCTTCACGATCGTACTCAAAAACTCCAGGATACGATCCTTGACCTCTTCCAGGCCATGGTGGTCGTCATTGAGGGTTTTACGGGCCGCTCCAATGTCTTCATTGTCATCAGAATATACGCCCCAAGGCAAGTCAGCAATCGTTTCCAGGTAATTGCGCATGACATTAAACTCGGGTGCCTGGCTGTTGGTGGCCCGCAGCCTTTCCAGCTCTTGGTTTACGACTTTTTCCACCTCTTGGGGCAATTCTTTTTCAGCAAGCTTCTGCTCGAGCTTCTCCACCTCCGATTCGCCCTCTTCCTTTTCGATACCCAACTCTTTTTTGATGGCTTTGAGCTGTTCGCGTAGGAAATATTCTTTCTGTTGCTTATTAACTTTTTCCTCGATTTGTTTACTAATACGCTGCTGAATCTTGGCGATTTCCAGCTCCTCTTTAATCATGCGCAGCAGCATTTTAGCGCGTTCCTGCAGATCGTAGGTTTCCAATAATATTTGCAGCTCGCCGGAGTCGCTGGAGAGCAGGTTGGAGATAACGTCCATGGTCTGCCCAGGGGCATCGTAGTTGAGCTGGGCCACGACCATATTGACTTGCTCCTGGAAAAGCGGATTGAGTTGGAGTAGCTCTTTGATCTCCGAGCTGATGGCCATCATGTAGGCCTTCATGTCGGCACCGAGTTTGTTTTTGACTTTAGGCTCCTGGTGGTAGTCGACCTCCCATCGAATGGCGGGCTTGACCAGCAGTACTTTCTTTTTTTCCATCCGGGCGACGCCGCGTGCCAGTACCTGAATCATTTTTTCCGAAATGGGTACGATGCGTCCGATTTTGATAACTGTACCGACATCGTACAGATCCGACTCAGTATAGTCCTCTTCACTTAGTTCCTTGGCTAGCACCAGTCCCAGATAGCCGTTTTCTTGCTCCTGTACTTTTTTTATGGCATCAATTTTTTCCTGGCCGCTGAAGGTTAGGGGCAGGGTGAGTCCGGGAAAAATCGGGCGTTGGCCCAAGGGTAAGATAGTGAGGTGCTCTGGGAGTACGTCTTCAACAATCTGGAGTTGATTTCCGGCTACGTCCATGTCGAGCGGCTCGTCGACCAGCGGATCTTGTTGGTTATTCTTAGAATCTTCGGCCATAGTTATAGATCGATTAATTTCCCTTAAAATGTTACAGCATACCTAAATGTTTACGGTAGGCCAGTTGCGCGGGTATGGAAACCGCAGGGAGGTTTTCATAGTTTAGGGCAACGGATTTTTCGTCGCCGGTCGCGCTCCGGGCGATAGATCAGCAAAGAAAGCTCAAAGGCACCCCGGCCATCATTGGCGGCGGTCAACGTCGATACGGTTCGATCGTAGCTGATACCTACGTCAAAGCCATTGGTTTCCAGAATGGCTTGCACGATAAAGGCATCGGTCAGCAGGCTGCCTTCATTATTGCGACCGGTGCGGAAAAAGACACCGGCCCGCATAGCCAGCTCGCCCCAGGATCGGCGGGTGTAGCGGAAAAGGCCCCCACCGGTGATACTTTGCGTGGGTCCTTGCTGGAGAAAAATGGCACTGGGCAGAAAACTCAGGTCTTCGGAGAAAAGTGGGATTTCTCCGCCCAGATGGCCGACGTATTTAGGTTGCAGCGCCTCACTGCTGCCATCGATTAGTTGAATGGCGGGTTGGTTGAGATGTTGTAGGGCTGCGCCGATATAGAAGCTTTGGTTATCGTCGAAAATAAAATAGACCACTCCGCCTACATTGAGATCGAGAAAAGTGCTGTTAGACCGGCCGGTCAGGGCTTCGCCACTGGGAGTGCCGAGGTCAATCTGGCCGCTCGTCGCATCGAATTGCTGGCTGAACCACAGGTTGGTCAGGTCGATACCGAACTGCCCGAAGCCTGCTTGAGCGCCTAATCCGCCGTAGATTTCCGCACCTCGGTACCTGCCGTCGCTGAATTGGCGCAGGTAAGCAGCCCCCAGGTAGCCGGCATTGCGGTTCAGACGTGCTTCACCCACCTGATCGGAAATAATGCTGGGCCCAAAAGAAAAATAGTCGTTTCTCCCGATCGGGAACCGCCAGTCAGCCGCCGCATGGATGGTGCGAAAAGGCCGGTCGGGCAGCAGGCTGCTGTACAGTTCGCGGTAATTAACGTTGGCCTGGAAGCCGCCTTCGTGTACCCCGAGCAGGGCAGGATTAACCTCATGGGGTGTCCGGTAGAATTGAGAAAAAATCGGATCCTGAGCACCGAGTTGCGGCAGTAAAACACTGATTAAGTTAAGAGTGTAGAGCAAAAGACGCATACGATCGTTTTTGGGAAATTAACGGATTAGCGTAGTGGTGCCGTTGAGAAATTGCGTTTGACCGTCGGTGTACTCCACTTCTAGATACCAAATATACGTGCCAAGCGGGGCATTTTCCTTGTTGAAGGTGCCGTCCCAGCCGCGGTTGGGGTCATTGACCAGGAAATCGCCGTCGACAAAAACGCGCTCCCCCCAGCGGTCGTAAACCTCGAAGCGCAATACACGGGTATTTTGCTGTCCGTGGACGAGCAGTCGATCATTACGACCGTCGTCATTGGGGCTAAATCCTGTCGGTACCTCTACGACCCGTGGTTTGTCGACCTGGATAGTAATGAGGTCATTAGCCTCGCACCCAGCACTATCGGTTACAGTCAGGCGGTAGGTGATGCGGTCTTCTGGAGCTGCTACCGGGTCGGGACATTTGCGGCAGCTCAGGGTACCCTCGTAAGGAGGTACCCACTCAAAGGCTGCAGTACCCTGCGGATTGGCGGCGGCGCCCAAAAGTTGTACACTGTCGCCCAGGTTAATTGTGGTTGCATCGGCCGAGGCGATCGCCATTAGTTCATCTGGCCCTTCTAATTCCAGGCGCTCGAAATAGACGCAGCCGACGGCATCTTCAATGATCAGGTCGTACCTGCCGGCCGGCAGTCCTGCAAAAAAAGGGCTTCCGGAGAACGTCTCACTACCGATACTGTATGCATAGGGTTCTACCCCGCCGCTTACTTCCAATTGGAGCGTCCCGTCTCGATCTCCGAAGCAGGTAGGCGATTTAATGGTGCGCTCGACCATAAAAGGGTCGGGCTGTTCGATCACTACCGTAGCCATCTGGGTGCACCCCTGGGCGTCGGTGATGCGTATGGTGTTGGAGCCCGCCGGCAGACTGTCGGTAGCAGCCGTCCGGCTGCCGTCGGACCATTCGTAAATGTAGGGTGGTGTACCACCCGTCGGAAAAGCTGTTGCCGACCCTTCGCGCTGACCAAAACAAGAGACATCGGTGGTTTCGAAAGCTACCTGTATCGGAGTGGGCTCCTCGATAAGAATACTGCGTTCGGACGCGCAGAAGTCCTCGTCCGTCACTGTAACGCCGTAGCGCCCTGCACCTAAATTTCTTGCTTCGGGACCAACTTGGTTGCCCGCAGAGGCATCCCAGCGAATGGTAAAGTTATCGTTATCCCCCATGATGCTGTCGACGCGTGCACTGCCGTTGGTAGCGCCATTGCAGGTCGGCATTTGAATGTCGACCTGAAAAGTGATAGGACTGGGCTGCCGTAAAAAGCGTGATTCGCTGGCGGAGCAGCCCAGAGGGTCAGTAACCGTGACCGAGTAGTTTTGGTTACCTTCCAGACCGCTGATGGCCTGACTGGTGGCGCCAGTGCTCCATTTAAAGGAAAAATCATCCAGGGTAAACCCGGGCCGGCCGGTGATCAGATTGATCCCGAGGCGCCCATCGGGTATACCATTACAAGAAGGTAGGGAAAGGATGATGTTTGGATTAATCTCGAGTAGATCTACGGGAGTGAATCCCGAGACTGTAGTGCAACCACTGGCATCTGTGACCGTCACCTGGTAGGCGACGGTGTCGAGTCCAATGGCGGTGGCTGTGGTTTGTCCGTCACTCCAAAGGAAAGTGTAGATACTGTCGTTGCCGCCTTGAGGCAGGGCGCGCAGTTCATTGGTAGACGCTCCAAAGCAAGCTTGCCGGGTTTGTTCAATCCCGACGCTCAGCGGATTTTGAGGCTCGCCGATATCTACAGTTATGACTTGGGTGCAATTTCTGGCATCAGTAACCCTCACCTCATAGCTGCCGACCGGTAATCCGGCTACGGTTTGGGTGGTATCGCCGGTATCCCAACGGTAGCGATAGGGTGCTGCACCGCCGTTGACACTAACTTGGGCTCGGCCGTCGCTTTCGCCCTTGCAGCTGACGCTGGTTGCTTCCACTTCGATGCGTAAGGAGTCTGCCTCCGCGAGGGTGATGATGGTATCTGCTGGGCAGGCACTGGCATCGCGCACGATCACCCGGTAGTCGCCAGCAGCTAAAAAGGAAGCGGTTTGCCCAATTTGCCCTAGCGGATCATCCCATTGATAGCTGTACGCCCCGGAGCCGCCGCTGGCAAAAACAGTGGCTGATCCGGTACTCGACCCGAAGCAGACTACCGGACTTAAAGCAACGGAATCGATCTGCAATGGTGGTGGAGCCACCAGATCGATACAGCCCGCTACTGTACAATTATTGGCATCGGAAACCGTGACACAATAGCTACCTGCCGGGAGCTGGTCGATGTTATTGGTGTTATCGCCCGTGTCCCAAACGTAGGTGTAAGGCGGAGCACCATTAGCGATCTGGACGGTGAGGCTCCCGTCGGCCGAATTAGCGCAAGTCGGTGTGGTAGTACCAAAAGTGAATATCAGACTATCTGGCCGGAATACATCGGTGGAGTCTATGGTTTGGCAATTATTTGCATCAGTAACGGTCACCCGGTAGGCTCCGGGCGGCAGATTACCGAGCAGGCCATCCGTGTTGGAGGCTCCGGTATTCCAGTCAAAGCGGTAGGGGCCGGTACCGCCTACAGTTAGGGCCTCCAGCCGGGCATCCGCACCGTTGAAACAAGTGATCGAGTCGCGTACCTGTAGATCGACCTGTAAGCTATCCGGATCGGTTAGGTTGACGATCAGGGTATCGGTGCAAAAAAGGGTGTCGCGCACAATGATTGTATAAGTGCCTGCAGTTAAATTGGAAAACCGAGGAGTGGGCGTGGGTAAGGTAGACCCATCGAAGAAATACTGGTAAGTGGGGGTGCCGTTCTCGGCGACCACTTCGATCTGGCCGTCGGCCGCTCCTGCGCAGGAAGGCGGCCTGAGTGAGCCGGCCGCGAGTGCCAATTGGCAATTAATGATTAAGCAAGTGGCAGAACCGATATTGTTTGGGCATCCGCTGGGCGAGAAAAGCCGAACCTCCAGTCGAACCGTGTCTAGTTCATTGAGGCCGTTGACGGTAAAAAAAGTATCGGCCCGTGGAAGGCTCCAGTCGCCAGTAGAGTCATTTACGGTGAGTCGAATTTGGTAGTCGCCCGTGTCCAATGGGTTTTCCCAGGTAAAAAGCAGACGATCCAGGCCCGTTTGCTGGCACTGAACTATCGGAGCGGGCAGGGGATCTTCTACATCGATATGAACGGAATCGGCGTAGGTACAACCCCTACGGTCGTTTACGGTAACCCGGTAGGTGCGATCACTATTGGGGAAAACCGTGGCCGTATCACAATCCGTACAGCTGATTTCTGTGGCCGGCGACCAGGCGATCGATTCGATAGCGTTGCGGCGTTGGAAGGTAATGGCCCAATTCTGTAACGTATCGAGCACATCCGGGTCGAAAGCATCGCTTACGATTAGGTTCCATAAGCCGTTGACAGTCGCACCGTTCAGGTCTGTAAAAGACCCTTCGGGCAGCCAATCACCGACAAAAGGGGGTAGGCCGGTCGTGATACTGTTTGTGGCGATAGGCGTGAAACAGGTGTTGAGGTAATCGTCATTGGCGCCGCCATTACCCGTCGATAATTCGAGCCTTTCGCCCGAGGGGGCCTCCAGGAAAATGTCGACATCGCCTGCAAAATCGGTTTTTATATTCAAACAGACCGAGAGCATCTGTTGGTCGGCATCCGTCAAGACACCCGGGTAAACGCCCTCGACGAGTAAGGGTGCCCGGTGCGGATTGGCTGGTGGGTGGTTAGCATTGCCGAAAGCATAATTTGGATAATCGGCAAAAGTGATGGTATCGATCGACAGTTGCGGTCGTTGAACGGGAAGCTCCATACTATCGCCCGGGCATGTCATTATGGTGTCGGCAGCTAGCAGATTTTCTTCGGCGCATTCCAGGCAGGCGGGGTGGTTGTCGGGCCGGCTCGGCACAGTGATCAGCGTATCGAAGAGACAACCGAAATTATCGGTTACCCGGAATCCATAGATGACGTTGCCGGAAGCGTCAATTAGTCCGGTCGCCAGATCTCCGTTTTGGTCGATTACGTTAGGAGCCGATCGCCATGTAGACTGGTTGATCCCTGGGTCGAAGGTCTCGGTTGTAGCCAGTAGCAACGGGTCAAAGTCTAGACCCCACGAGAACAAAAAGCCATTATCGAGCGCCAAGGAGTCGGTGATTTCTAGTGTCCAACTACCGTTCAGGGGGCAGCCGATGAGGTCGGTAAAAGATTGAAATGGGGCGTAATTTCCAGCGGGCGCTACGACCTCCGCAGGGTTGTTCACTGCATAGTCGTAAAGAGCGGACAACGCTTGGTTATCTTCCCAGCGGTAGGTGAATCCGTCGCCGGGAACCGGCGTACCGAAGTCATTGCGCACCGGTTGTCCGAGGGCGATGTCATTGCCCGGATTGAGTGGATCAAATTGGTGGAGTGTAATAGCCTGACCGCTTGGGCAGCGCAGCCTGATTTGCAAGTCGTATAAAAAGGAATGCTCAAGATTCGCAAAGACGCCTAGTAATTGGTTGGGATCCGCCAGGAGTTGTCCCGTTTCGAATCCATTCAGGGTAATGGTACTACGGAAGGTTATGCCGTTGCCGTCTGGCAAGGGGACCGTATCAATGCGGGTGGCCGGGTAGGCAAAGGATAGCTCCCGGGAATTGACGGTCAGTATATCGGCAGCTCCCCCCGGGCGGTTGATGGCGGCTTGCAGCAAAATGGAATCGCCCAAACAGAAGGTATCCAATGGTACTGCGCGGCCGGCAAAGTCGGGTGGAGCGGCTAGGCGGACCCGCCGGGTTAGTAAGGGGGAGGTGCACCCACGTTGGTCGATAATCTCAAGGGTAGCATAGTAACCGCCAGGGGCCGCGTATTGGTGGGTAACAGTTTGGCCGGTGTCGCGCCGGCCGTCGCCAAAGTCCCAAACAAATAGGGAAGTAGTATTCGATTGCGGGTAAAAGCTATTGTTCTCTGGGTAAGTCGCATCGGCTATTAGGGTGACCGACTGGCCGGGGCACAAATCGATCCAACCGGTATCGGGCGGATTGGTAGGCGGAAGGGTGTTGGATATGCTGGGTACGATCTCCTGGCATAGCTGCTGGCAGTCGATAACGCCATTCCATCCAGCCCCTTCTTGCATTGCGTCGCTGACAAATCGGAAAGTAAGGCACCCGCTGAGATTTCCCAAGGAGGCCTGTATCAAACCGCCCCCCAAGTCTAGCGGGGCTGAAAACTGAGCTACAAGGGGGGCATTGACATCATCGCCGTCGAAAACGAACAAAGTGTCACCGCTGCCAAGCTCCAGAGGCGCAAAATTGATGCGGATCGCTAATCCGTTTGCGCCATCCGGGCAGAGGGTGGTAGTCAAGTCCAGATTGGGGCCGTAGTTGGGCGTTCCCGGATCCTGGAAATTTCCTGCGCAGGTGTTGTAATTGTTGCCATCGAGGAGCAAAGACTGCCCCGGCAGCGACACATAAAAATGGCTTATCCAAAGGATTATAATCAAAACCCGTTGAAGGTGCATAGGCATAGTTTGGAACCGAGGGTCCTTATGGGATTGCGTAATCTACACAAAATTAAGAACGTAAACGAAGAAGATAACTGGATACGGAGTAGGAAAAAAATGTATAGTAAAATGGCTGACAGCGCTTAAGCCCTAACAGCTGTAGCATTTTTTCTCAAAAAATGCCATTTTAGGAGATTGGATTTTCACCAGCCCCTTTCCTGCCTGATATTACCTAAATTAGCGACTCACCAAAATAGCAAACAGATCTATGGAGTTACTCGATGGCCGTCACTTGGCGAAAACGATTCGCGAAGAACTGGCGGAGAAAGTCAGGAAGCTGGAAGGCCGCCCGCCGCATTTAGCTGCTGTACTCGTAGGGGAAGATCCCGCTAGCCAGGCTTACGTGCGTAACAAGGTGCGCTCCTGCGAGCGGGTGGGGTTTGAATCGACACTAGTGCGTGAACCAGCCGACGTGGGTGAAGACCGGCTGCTCGCTATCGTCGCCGAACTAAATGCCAATCCGGCGATTGACGGATTTATCGTACAACTTCCCCTGCCCGCCCATATCGACGATCAAAAAGTAACTCTAGCCATCGATCCCCGAAAAGATGTCGATGGTTTCCATCCGGTCAACTTCGGACGCATGGCGCAAAACATGCCGGCTTATCTGCCTGCTACGCCCGCCGGTATTCTAGAGATGTTAAAGCGCTATAACATCGAAACCTTGGCTAAGGAAGTAGTGGTGGTGGGCCGCAGCAATATCGTGGGCACGCCCATCAGCATACTGCTGTCGCGAAAGTCCTCGCCGGGCAATGCCACAGTCACCCTGTGCCACAGCCGCACGGCTGATCTGGCGGCTCATTGTCGCCGGGCTGATATCCTCGTAGCAGCTATCGGCCGGCCCGATTTCATCCGGGGAGATATGATCAAGCCGGGAGCAGCGGTTATCGACGTGGGCATCAATCGGGTAGAGGCTCCCGGCACGGAAAAAGGCTATCGGCTGGTCGGCGACGTCGACTTTGAGGCGGCAAAAAAAGTGGCCGGTTACTTGACGCCAGTGCCCGGTGGCGTCGGTCAGCTTACCGTGGTTTCTTTACTGATGAATACCTTGCGCGCCCGGCGCGGTGAGGTCTACGCATCGTGATGACCTACCTCGAATTCCGGTTCGAAGTGCCACCATCAATGGAAGCAGAGACCATGGTAGGACTGCTTTCCCAAATGCCTTTCGAAGCGTATCAGGAGGCTGGTGAAGAAGTTATCGCCTACCTGCAGTCGACCGACGACCAGCCAGCATTTCGAACTGCTCTGGCAGAAATGACCGCCACTTTTGAATGGACCTACACCGAGCAGGTGATACCTGACCAAAACTGGAACGCCATCTGGGAGTCCAATTTTCAACCGATACAGGTAGGTCATTTTGTCCGGGTAAAGGCTGAATTTCATCCTTCCGACCCCGCGGTACGTCACGAAATCATCATTCAGCCGCGCATGGCTTTCGGTACCGGTCACCACCCCACGACCTATCTCATGATGGAAGCTATGGGTGAGCTTGATTTTACCGGAAAGCGCGTATTGGATTACGGCTGCGGAACTGGTATTTTAGCTATTCTGGCAGCTCAAATCGGCGCCAGTCCGGTCGTTGGAGTAGACAATGAAGAAGCTGCATACGAAAATAGTCTGGCCAATGCCCGGCGCAATGGGGTAGCATGGATTGATTTTTATCTGGGTACGCTGCAGGACGTCCCTACCGGACCTTACGATATGGTGTTGGCAAATATCAATCGCAATGTAATACAACAATCTATGCCGTCGTTACACCAATATACCCAGCCCGGTGGTTATGTGCTGGTTTCCGGTATTTTACGGCAAGATGCCGATCAGATCGAAAATGACGCCCGGGCTGCATTTTTTTCACCCATTCAACGAGCCGCTCGGGGTGAATGGGTGTTTATTTTGCTGGAGCGTCAATAGATTTCCAGCAACACCTCACTGCCTGCAAAAATGATGGTCATGCAAAAATGGTACCTTCTCCTGCCTTTTTTCTGTCTGTGGATCGCTCAGGGCGCTGCCCAGCGCGTCGATAGTTTTTCCATGGACCCTAGTACTTTCCTGGTGGAGTTTGAGGAATACCTCGGCGCAACGGACAATAAGGACATACAGGACTTGGTCAAGAATTTTTCCCAAATCTACACCAGCTGGGGATTTAACGAAGAGTTTAATGTGCAGATGGCCGAGGCCGCCAACATCATGCTGGACCGGCGCATGAGCCGTAACCCTTATTTTAAAGACTATATTTCGGCTTGCATTGCGGTGAGCCAGGCAGATTCGAATCTGGTGGGATGGCACACCGCAGTCCTGGACCTCCTTCACCGTGAGGAGCGCAACAAGAACGTACAGGATTTTTGGCAGTTTTCTCAGGAGTTTTACCAAACCGGGGCGCTGCGTTCGTCAGAATTGGGTACCAGTTGGTATGCTTTGGGCAGCGGCTTTAGGGTGGGATACGAGAACCAGCGGCCTTACATTGAATTTCCACAAGTTGATCTTTTGGCGCGCCGTAATGAAGATTCTATCCGTATTGCCAACACAACCGGCCGGTACTACCCACTGGATCAGATCTGGTCGGGTGAAGGCGGGGAGGTCAACTGGTATCGTTTCGGGGATGATATGGAGATCAAAGTGGAATTAGAAGATTATGAAATCGATACCAAGCGCTCAATTTACGACGTCGAGACGGCTAAACTCTTTTATCCGCAACTGTTCGGGCAACGGATCGTCCAGGGTAGTTTTCAGGATAAGCTGGCCGTTGATAATCCGGCAATTGAAGGATCCTACCCGCGATTCGAATCCAGCGAACACCGGCTGCAGATCGATGGTTTTGGCGAAGGCCTGCAATACCGGGGAGGTTTCCGGCTAGAGGGGCTGACTATTTACGGCTACGGAACTAAAGAAAACCCTGCTGTTTTGCGTATTCTGGAAAAAGGAACCGATCGCCTCGTTTTCCGGGGAGCTTCGCAGTTGTTCACCTTCCGTCGGGAAGAGCGCGCACTGGGTGAGGGCGTGAATGCTACCTTTTTCTTTGGCAGCGACTCCATCTACCACCCTTCGGTAAATATTGATTTTGATATCGAAAAAGAAATTCTGGAGCTTACTCGCGGCAAACGGGGCAGTGATCGCAACCCCTTCTTTAGCTCTCTGCATGGGGTAAACATCGATGTCGACAAAATTATCGCCTATTTCCAAGAAGACTCAGTCGTGATCGGTAAGCGTCAGCAAATTTATTCTCAGAAGGACCCCGTACATTTCGAGTCGCTCAAATACTTCAATCAGTTGAATTACGACAAGCTGCAAGGCCTCTCCGGGCACAACCCACTGGCCATCATCAAGGTGACCGCTGAAAAGGAAGGGTCGGAAGGCATTGATGCTAATTTGATCGCCCAACGACTCAATTCCAGGTGGCAGGCCGAAGATATCGAAAGTCTCCTGTATCAATTGGTGGCCGAGGGATTCATCAACTACGATGCCACAGACCAGGTGATCGAAGTGAAGGACAAAGTCTTCCACTACGTAGATGCTAACGAAGAAAAGGTCGATTACGACGTACTCAATATTACCTCTGACACAGATAGTATCAACGCCTTACTGAACCTTAATTCTAAAGCAATCGAAATTTGGGGTGTGGAGAATATCGAGTTGAGTGCCGCCCAGATGGTGGGCATGATTCCGGATAGCGGGATCATCAAATTGCAAAATAACCGCAATCTCGATTTTGACGGAAAAATTTTTGGCGGTTTTACCACGATCGAGGGCAAGGATTTTCAATTCCAGTACGAGCCCTTCCAGATCCGGCTGGACTCGATAAAGTACTTCGAGCTCTTTATTCCCGAGGAGCGACCGAGTACCAATCCAAAAACAGCTGCCTACAGTGTGGATTCGCGCATCGAGAATTTGAGCGGGGTGCTCCTGATCGACGCGCCAAGTAATAAATCAGGCCGCGAAAACATTGAGTTGTTCCCTTCTCTGGAAACCAAAACTCCGGCTTATGTATTCTACGAGCGCAAAGATATTCAAGACAGCGTTTACGTGCGCGATTCCTTTTACTTTCAGCTCGATCCTTTCAGTTTCAACCGGCTGGATGATTATGTGGCAGAGGACGTTCACTTTACGGGCACCTTATTTTCTGCCTTTATTTTTCCGGATATTCAGGAAACCCTGGTGTATCGTGCCGAAGATAATTCCCTGGGCTTTGTCACAGAAACGCCCGCGCAGGGTTACCCATTGTACCAGGATAAAGGTGCTTACCAGGGCGAAATCGATCTGAGTAATCAGGGACTCCTCGGAAATGGAAATGTACGCTATCTGGGGGCCTCCCTGGATGCCGAGGATGTAGTGTTCCGGCCCCAGCAACTGACCGCCCGGGCCGACCTGTTTGAGTTGGCGGAAAGCCGGGAGGAGGGGAAGGCCGTTCCGGCTGTGTACGGCGATAGCGTGACCATCGACTGGCGGCCCTACCGCGATAGTATGTTTATCCGATCAAAAGAAGACGGGGCCTTCGACATTTTTCAGAGCGGGGTGCATACCTTCGACGGCACGCTCGTCCTTACACCCGAAGGATTAAAAGGCGACGGCATCCTTGACTGGCCGAAAGCAGAGCTCACGTCACCTTATTTTACTTTTGGAGCCAACTCCAGCTTCTCCGATACATCTGCCGTTCGCATCAAGGCGCTGGAGGAGGATGCAAGCGCTGTTTTTAGCCAAAACGTACAAGCCGACGTGGATTTCGACGATCAGATGGCGACCTTTAAGGCGAATACGGCTTTTCTGCGGACCAACCTGCCCTACAACCAGTACGTAACCACCATGAATGAGTTCGACTGGGACATGTCGGCCGGTAACGTGAATTTTAAATCCGACGAAACCAAACTGGGTAAATTTACCTCTACCCATCCCGACCAAGATTCTTTGAACTTTCGCGGGCGTACGGCTTTTTATGACCTCAACAATTACGACCTCTTCGTCGGCGAAGTTCCCTACATCATTACTGCCGATGCTTACGTATACCCCGATAGCGGCGAGGTGTTCATTGAAGCCGGTGGCTTCATGACCACCCTCGAGAATGCCCGCATCGTGGCGGATACCATGAGTAAATACCACGTCATCAATCGCGCGACAGTCGATATCAAAGGACGTCGGAATTACCAGGCCAGTGGGTTTTATGAATACAATATTGGTAACCGGGAGCAAGAATTTCAGCTCGACAACATCGTGGGCGCCCCGGTGGGCAAGGGGGCCTACAGTGAAAAAGCGGTGGCCACCCGGGCCAAGGGCGACGTGGCCGAAGCCGACAGCTTTTACATCGATCACAAAACGCAGTTCCGGGGTACCATCAGTCTGTTTTCTGAAAATGCCAATCTGTTTTTTGATGGTTTTGCCCGCCTAGATGCCGATAAGTTGACCGATCAGTACTGGTTCACTATTAATAGTGAGGGGGATAAGACCAACTTGGCCATCAAATACGACAGTCCGCGCACAGAAGATGGCATTCCGCTACGCACCGGAATTTTTGTGAGCCGGGAAAATACCAACATGTATCCCCGCATCATGCAACCGCTTTTCTTTCGAAAAGACCGGGCCATCCTGCCCGTTGAGGGGATCTTCAAATACGATGAAAACAAGGATGCTTTCATCTTCGGTGACTCGGCTAAAGTTCTAAATAATGATTACCGGGGTAACCAAATTGTCTTTAACAATCAGGATGGCACCGTTAAGGGAGAAGGGGTATTCAACATCGGCGAAGGCCTGAATTATCTCCATGTGGATGCAAGCGGCTATGCGGAAACCATCTACGAGGAGATCCCCGACAGCCTACGTGGCCAGACGCCTTTCCCCGAGGTTCGCCTCGACCTCATGGCCGGTATCGAAATGCCCATTCCTAATAAATTGATAAACCTTCTGATCGACGAATTGCGCTCCTCCAGTTTTGCAACGACCAACATACCCTACCTAAGCGATGTGGAGCGCTACCGCAAAAAAGCTACCATGCTGTTCCCGGGAAGTGAAAAAGAGGTAAGGGTCGCCATCGAAGGCTTGTCTTCCGGGTATTTCGATCTATCCAAAAAGGTTAATCCCTACACCTTTTTGCTCACCGACCTGGAAATGACCTGGGATAAAGATTATCAATCGATGGTGAATGTAGAAAACGAAATCGGGCTTGTCGCAGTTGGGGGCGAACTGATCGACAAAAAAATGGAAGTCTACATCGAATTCAAAATGCCATCTAACGGAGACGACCGCCTTTATCTGTTGATCAAGTCCCCGAGCGGCCTGAAGTACTACTTCGGCTATAAGCAGGGTATTATGGATATCACCTCCGACGATACGCGTTTCATGGATGCTGCCCTGGATATGAAGAAAAAAGACTTGGTGCTCAAGATGGACGACGGTGAAAATTTGGAGATTCAGATCGTCGAACCAAGCAAAGCAAACCTTTTCTTGCGCCGAATACAAGCGGTGCGACAAGCAAATAATTGACCCAGTGGGTGGCAGCTGCTTAACCTCTGGCAAGAAGATCGACGGCAAGACTACTTGCAGCACCGGCCGCCTACGGTACTCCAATATAATTCCAAGGGGTGATCTTTTTCATCTCCGCCTTCACCTGCTCGCGCACGTCCAGGCCGTCGATGAATGCGTGAATTTCTGCTTTCCCGATCTGGCCCTTTCCACGCGTCAATGCCTTGAGTGCCTCGTAAGGCTGGTTGTAACCTTCGCGGCGTAGGATGTTCTGGATAGCTTCGCTCACTACGATCCAGTGGTTTTCCAGGTCGCGTTCGATCACCGCTCCATTGAGTGTGATTTTTGATAAGCCTTTAAGGATGGCCTGATAAGATATAAGACTGTGGGCGTAAGGCATGCCGATGTTCCGCAGTACAGTGCTATCGGTCAGGTCGCGTTGCAGGCGCGATACAGGCAACTTGTCGGCCAGGTGAGTAGCCACGGCATTTGCAAGCCCCAAGTTGCCTTCAGCATTTTCGAAATCGATAGGATTTACCTTGTGGGGCATGGCCGATGAGCCCACCTCCTGGGCTATCACTTTTTGTCCGAAATACTCCATGGAAATGTAGGTCCAGATATCGCGGCAAAGATCAATTAGTACAGTGTTGATCCGTTTGAGCGTTTGAAAAAGGGCGGCTAGTTGATCGTAATGGTCAATTTGGGTGGTAGGGTAAGACCGCTCCAAGCCAAGTACCTCACCTATAAAAGCTTCAGCGAAATTTTTCCAGTCAATGGTAGGGTAAGCGACGTAGTGCGCGTTAAAGTTACCGGTAGCGCCTCCGAACTTCGCCCGGTAGGTTGCCCCCCGCAAGGCTTTAATCTGTTCGCGCAATCGGACGGTAAAGACCAGCATTTCCTTGCCAACCGTGGTGGGGGAGGCGGGCTGTCCGTGGGTGCGCGCTAACATGGGGATTGCCTTCCAGGCTTCGGCCGGATGCTGTAAGGCGTCGGCCAGTTGCTCGAGTAAGGGGAGCAAGATTTGCTCGGTAGCGTGTTTCAGCATTAAGGGGATAGCTGTATTGTTAATGTCCTGAGATGTAAGTCCGAAGTGGATAAATTCGCGAAAGGCCCCGATACCCAACTGCTCAAACTGCTGTTTGAGCCAGTATTCTACGGCTTTAACGTCGTGGTTGGTCTCTTGCTCAATGCGCTTAATAACCTCTGCATCCTGAAGATCAAAGCGATTGGTCAGCCGCTCGAGTTCGTGGATCTTTTCCTGGGGGAAACCGGCCAACTGAGGTAGGGGGATTTTGGCGAGGGCGATGAAGTACTGAATCTCTACCAGGGTGCGATAGCGGATCAGGGCAAACTCGGAAAAAAAGTCGCTAAGGGGTTGCGTCTTAGCGGCGTAGCGGCCATCTACTGGTGATATGGCAGTGAGCATATTTTTTCAGCCAAAAATAGGGAAAAGTTCTATCCCGTTCACCGATCGATTTCCTGCCAATCAAAATCCAGCAGATGGAAGGAATCAAATCGGGCGGAGAGGCGGGCCTGCCGGATGTAGCCGTCGGGTTGGCGGTAGGTGACGGTTCTTTCCAAAACCGTATGACTGGTAGCGGACCCGTTGAGGCTCAACTGGTCGCTCCACCACCGTAGCGCTCGGGCCTTCGGTGACCGGCGCGGAGTGGGATGGGTTATCCGCAGAACTGTCCAGTCGTTTTTTTGACTGGTTTCCGCCAACACCTTATTGAGAATACGGCGGCGGTGGTACCGGAAAAGTATGGCAATGGATAAAGTCAGTACGCCTACCGAGGTGACAACAAAGAAGATCAAGGATAGAAATTCCATTGAGGACTCGTTGTAAGGTGGTTTCAACTTAGGCAGGCACTGCAATTTTACCGGTATTGTCAGATAAACGCAAGACCCCCGGGAAAAACTGCGGCCTAATGCTACTTTTTTTACTTTTAAAAATAAAACTATGAATTGTCGCTACACCCTTTTACTTTTTATAATGCTTTGCTATATCGGATGGGTAGAAGCTCAGCCCGCCGATGTCGTTGAACTCGACCTGATCACCGACGACCTCAACCAGCCAGTGGATATCGTCAGTGCCGGCGACGAGCGTCTGTTTATCGTGGAAAAAGAAGGCCGGATTCAGATTCTACGGCCAGGTGGTCAGGTGAACGAGGAGCCTTTCCTGGATATCGCCGGCCGCGTCAATGCCAACGGCGGCGAGCGAGGCCTGCTCGGGCTTGCTTTTCATCCTGACTACGCCAACAATGGCTATTTTTACGTCAATTATACTGGTGGTAACGGGGAAAGTCGAATTGCTCGGTTTACGCGCTCGGGCCAGGACCCCGATCTGGCCGATCCCGATTCGGAAAAAAGATTGCTGACCGTCGACCAACCCTTTTCCAACCACAATGCGGGCGACCTTACCTTTGGCCCCGACGGCTACCTCTACTTCGGCCTGGGCGATGGCGGTTCGGGCGGCGACCCCATTGATGCCGGCCAGGACCGGCAGAATCTCCTCGGCAAGATCCTCAGGATCGATGTGGACAATGGCGACCCGTATGCCATTCCGCCCGACAACCCCTTTGCTATGGATGATGAAACGCTGGATGAGATCTGGTTGCTCGGGTTGCGCAACCCTTGGCGTATCAGCTTTGACCGCCTGACCGGCGATTTTTACATCGGCGATGTCGGTCAGAGCGCTTTTGAAGAAATCAACCGGATTCCTACCAGCTCGGACGGTGGCGAAAACCTGGGCTGGCGCTGCTACGAAGGCTTTACGACCTTCAACACTCAGGGCTGTCCAGGTGAAGGCTCGTTCACCGATCCGTACTTTGCTTATCCGCATGTTGGGAACTCCTGTACTGGATCCGTTACCGGTGGGTTTGTCTACCGAGGAACCGATTTTCCGATTTTTCAGGGTTTTTACTTTTTCGCCGAATTTTGCCGTGGAAAAATTTACGCTATTCCCACCGATGGAGTCGACAACAGCAACCCCGAACAATATGTGGTCCTTGAAGGAGAGCGCGGCCAGTACGTGACCTTCGGCGAAGATCACCGTGGAGAGCTCTACCTGGCGGCCATCGACGGCCGCATCTTTCGGGTCGGGCCACCCAATGTCAGCAACACCAGCAATCTGGCAGGCCGGGATGCCGGTTTGGAGGTGCTACCCAATCCCTTCCGCTCGAATTTTCAAATTAGAACGGAAAAGGCCTTTTCCCAAAATGCCGGCTATGTGATTTTTGATATGCAGGGCCGCCTGATTGGGCAGGGCGTCTGGCCGGGTGGCAACCGTTTATCAGTAGACAGTCAGTCTTGGCCAGCGGGGGTTTACCAGTTTTCTCTGCGCACACCAACCGAAACCCGTACAGTGCGCATTGTAAAACACTAATCGGCCAGTGCATTTTCGATCAACGGTACCAGCTCCGCCTGGATAACCTGCGAAGCGGTATCGTCGGTCTTGGTCGAGTTGAATATTTCCCGGATGCGCCCATCTTTGCCGATGACAATGGTCGTCGGGAAGCCCCAGTTGCTCCTGAAGGTATTTTTGATCACCCCCTTGGCGTCGGCAACATGCTGAAAGCCAAACGGGTTCTGGGTAAGGAAAGCCCGAATGGCAGGGGCCGGGTCGGTACCCAAGGCCAGAAATTGAACTGGCTTTCCATCGTATGTTCTGGCAATTTGATGCAGTCCCGGGATCTCGGCGCGGCACGGCCGGCAATTGATGAACCAAAAGTTAATGACCACTACTTGCCCACGCCATGCGTGCAGGGAAACAGAATCGCCTTGCAGTGTCACCGCTTCGAGCTGCGGGGCGGGCGCACCCAGGACGCAATTCTGCGACTGTTTGATTTTGGCCATGAAACTAGCGCCCTTGAGTTTTTCCTGGCAGGCCTGCATGACCTCGGCATACGTGCCGGACTGGGCTCGGATGTAGAGCGACGATAAAAAGCTCAGACAAAGGACCGTGAGCAGGCGGTTCCGATGAGGCTTCATGAGCGTTGGTTTTAGATGTTGTTTTTCTCAGAGCACTCCTTTGCGCTCGATGCTAAAGTGATCGAGTAAGCTGTCAAAGTCGACGTGTTCGCGGATGAGCTCGATGGCGCGCTGCACCTTCCAGGGGGTCCGGGTGTTGATCTTGACTTCAATGCGGTTGATTTTGAGTACCGAACCGTAGGTGTCGAGGGTGGTGGTAATTACCGGTATTTGATGCTGGCGGAAGTAAGGGTGATCCAAATCGGCTTGTTCGTACCAGTGTTCGTGGCGCCCGTCGCCAGTGACGATTACCCCGCTGATCGGCGATTTTTCCAGTTTTTTGAGTTTGGAGATGCGATCGACCTTTTCAACGGCCTCCCGTAATCGCTTGGCACTGGATACCAGCAGGATGTTCTGGAAGACCTGGAATTCCTCCATGTCGACCAGTGAACCGGCTACGATATCTTCTACCCGGTTGCTCATTTTTTCGGGGTTCTGATGCACCTTCCCTTTGATGGCCCGGCAGACGGTCTCCATAATGGGAAAGGACAGGCTGCGGTCGTAAGGCAGGATGCCCAATAGGGGCAAGTCCATGTCGGTGAACTTTTTGGACAGGTAGTATTGGATCTCTTCGTACTTATCGGAGCGTACTTTATTGACGATTACCCCCAGGATAGGGACGTTCTTTTCGCGAAACACTGCCGTACTCAGGTGCAGCTTGTCGATGGTGCGCCCGATGCCGCCCTCGACAATCATGACCACGCCGGCATCGAGGCGCCGTGCTACTTCGGCATTGGACAGGTCACAAACACTACCTACTCCGGGGTGACCAGTGCCCTCATAGACCACTACTTCGTGGTTTTGGGTCATGTGACGGGCCGCCACATTAATATCTTCAAAAAAATTAAACTGTGATTTATTCTCAATGTATTGCTTGGTCACTCCCTTACCGATGATTACCGGGCTGTGAATCTCCGGGTCGAGCTCGAAACCAATGACCTGGGAAAATAGAACTGCATCTTTGTCGGCAACTTTACCGTCGAAGGTGATGTGCTTCTGGCCTACCGGTTTACAATATCCGGTTTTGAAACCCTGGCGAATCAGGTTGGCGGTCAGGCCAAGCGTGCAGGTAGTCTTGCCGATGTGTTGGCCGGTGGCGGCTACATAAATATTTTTCATGACCTCTTATTTTAGGCTTTTATAAGCTTTGATGCAAGTAGTTTAGCAAAGGAACGCATTTAAGCTGGACCAAACTCTTGAATCTGCTGGCCTTCAGCAATTTTCATTCAGGCGGGAAATGCAGGGTAGGCTCAGCTGTTACATCTGGCAGTCCAAACTCGCCCGCAGCCAATAAGGCTAAAAAATTGCTGCCGAAGAAACACAATCGCCGTCAAACTACCAAAACGAAATGGTGGCGCAAGTCAAAAAAAACTGCATTTTTGTCATGTAACGGAATAGTGATGGAAAGATCTGAGGCAACAAATCCCAAGATTTTTAGTTTTGAGCTTTGTTAGACCTCGGTAAAGCCGGAGCGCAAAAACCCCAATTCCCAGAACATTAACGAACATAGAAAGTGCTATTATGCCTAAGCATCTACTCATTGTAGAGTCTCCAGCTAAAGCGAAAACGATTGAAAAATATCTTGGTAAAGACTTCACGGTTCGGTCTAGCTACGGCCATGTGCGCGACCTGGAAAAAGGTAACCACGCCGTAGATGTCCAGAATAATTTCGCTCCACATTATGTCATTTCGCCGGAAAAGCGCAAAGTCGTCAAAGAGCTTCAAGACCTAGTCAATAAAGTCGATGAGGTATGGCTGGCGACAGATGAAGACCGGGAGGGAGAAGCAATCTCCTGGCACTTGTGCGAAGTGCTGGGCCTCGATGCCGACGCCACCAAGCGGATCGTTTTCCGGGAAATTACTAAACCAGCCATTCAGAAGGCCATTCAAGCGCCCCGCCGAGTAGACGTAAACCTGGTCAATGCTCAGCAGGCCCGCCGGGTGCTTGATCGGTTGGTAGGTTTCGAGCTATCCGGTCTACTCTGGAAAAAAATCAAGGGTAAGCTATCGGCTGGACGCGTGCAATCAGTGGCCGTAAAGCTGCTGGTCGAGCGCGAACGGGAAATCCAGCAGTTTGAGTCCCAGGCCTTTTACCGCATCAATGCCGACTTTTTGGTAGAAAACGAAAAAGGGCAACAGGTAACGCTTAAAGCGGAGCTACCCGCCCGTTTCTCTACCGAGGCGGATGCCCGGGCGTTTCTGGAGAAATGCATAGGTGCCGATTTTACCATTGAAGATATTGCAGTCAAACCCATCAAGCGCCGGCCCACGGCACCGTTTACCACCTCGACCCTACAACAGGAGGCCAGCCGCAAGCTGGGCTTCTCGGTAAAGCGCACCATGAGTGTAGCCCAACGCCTGTACGAGTCGGGGATGATCACCTACATGCGTACCGACTCGACGGCCCTTTCAGAAGTTGCCTTGGCTAGTATTGCTCAGGAAGTCGAGCAGAACTACGGTCAGACTTACCTACAGGTGCGCCGGTTTAAGAGCAAGTCATCTAATGCCCAGGAGGCGCATGAAGCCATCCGGCCGACCTATATTCAACGGCAGAACGTATCGGGTAACCGCGATGAGCAACGCCTCTACGAACTGATCTGGAAGCGTACTATAGCCTCGCAAATGGCCGATGCGGTCGTAGAAAAAACGACTGTAAGAATCGGCATCAGTACGATTCCTGATACCCAGCTTAAGGCAGAGGGCGAAGTGCTCAAGTTCGACGGATTCCTAAAAGTATACCTTGAGTCGAGCGACGATGATGAGGAAGAAGAGGCCAGTGGTATTTTGCCGCCGCTGCAGGTGGGCCAGGTACTCGATCTCCAAAAGATGGTCGGTACGCAGCGTTTTACCCGCCCGCCAGCTCGCTACACAGAAGCGGCACTGGTCAAAAAACTGGAGGAACTGGGCATTGGTCGTCCCTCGACCTACGCACCTACGATCAGTAAAATTATGGAGCCGGGCCGGGGCTATGTGATCAAGCAAAACCGCGATGGGGTCGAACGCGCCTACCAGGTCCTTACCCTCGACGCACAGGCCAATCCGCCAGCCATCCAGATCGAAACCAAAACGGAGATAACAGGCGCCATCAAAAACCGCCTGGTGCCCACCGAAATGGGTATCACGGTGAGTGACTTCTTGGATATCCATTTCGATGATATCATGGACTATAAATTCACGGCCGAAATCGAAAAGCAGTTCGATGATATTGCGGCCGGCGGGGAGGATTGGCGGGCGATGCTGCAAGAATTTTACTTTCCCTTCCACGAACGGATCGAAGAGACCATCGCTCACGCTGAACGTCCCACCCGGGAGCGCACCTTGGGGGCTGACCCCGAAACCGGTCGTACGGTACTCACCCGCATGACAAAGAACGGCCCCGTGGCGCAGATCGGCAAACCAGAAGAACTCAACGAAGGCGAAAAGCCACGCTACGCCAACCTCCAAATGGGGCAATCGATCGATACCATCACCTATGAAGAGGCAATGGAACTGTTCCAGTTGCCGCGCGAGCTAGAACCGTACAAAGATGAAGAGCTTGTCATCAGCGTCGGTCGCTACGGACCTTACGTGCGGTTTGGTGAGAAATTCGTGTCCATTCCCAAAGGGGAAGACCCCCTGTCCATTTCGCGTGAGCGGGCAATTGAGCTGGTCGAGAAAAAGCTCGAGGAAGAAGCGCCCGTCGCTTTCTACAAAGACCTGCCGGTGCAGAAAGGGGTGGGACGTTATGGACCCTACCTAAAGTGGAACGGTATGTTCGTCAATGTGCCTAGGCGTTATGATTTTGAAAGGCTAACGCAGGAGGAGATGTTTGAGCTCATTGCTGCCAAGGAGGAGAAAGAAGCCAACCGGTATATCAACCAGTGGCCCGAAGAGCAAATTTCGGTCGAGAACGGTCGTTGGGGGCCCTTTATCAAATTCAAAAAGCAGCGGGTTAAATTTCCCAAGGTCGATGGCGAGAAGATAACGCACGAGATGGCCAAGGCATACACCCTCAGCGACATCAAAAAGATCATTGAGGGAGAAATCCCGGATGCCTTTTCGAAAGATAAAAAGAAAAAGTCGACAGCAACGAAGAAAAGCACAACAAAGAAGGGCGCGACCAAAAAGCGCACGACCAAGAAAAATACTAGCAAGAAATCCTCCACCCGGAAAGGCAATTAATTTAAATGGTCAAACGGAAAATACAATAATATGGACGATGCTAAGAAAAAGGGTAATCAACAAATCAATATCGAACTACCGGAAGAGATCGCCGAGGGGACCTATGCAAATTTGGCGGTCATTTCCCACTCGCCCCACGAATTTGTATTGGATTTTGTGCGCTTGGTCCCCAATGTTGCGAAAGCCAAGGTGAAATCTCGGGTTATCCTGACTCCCCAGCATGCCAAACGGCTGTTGGGTGCACTCAACGATAATATCAAAAAATACGAAGCCCAGCATGGCTCTATCGAAGGGGGCGAAGGATCGAATTTTCCACCCATGAATTTCAGCACGCCAAAGGCGCAGGCCTGAATCGGATAGAGGGGGGCTGAAAAGAGGGTGGAACAGCCGTAGCGTTCGCCCACCAACCAGGGAGGCAAATTATCTTTTGCACTTGCCAGAAAGGCCCGGTTTACCTTCGTTTAAAGTTTTGTATCTTCCCCGCTATTAAGGGGATCTGCGGTTGAAGTGGGCTCCCTGCCGCCTAGCGCGGCACGTACAAACCTTCCAGCATGCAGGATAATATTTGTGTCTATTTAGATGCCGGGCACGGTGGCCGGAATGCCCGCGGCGAGTACGTAACCGCTCCGGGCAAAATGTTTCGGCACGCCCGTGGCGAGTTTCACAGCAGCGGCTATTTCTACGAAGGCGTATGGAACCGGGCTCTTCTAGATTTAGTGCGAAAAAAACTTGATCTACAGGGTATTACGTATGTAATGTTGAGTCATGCCTACCTGGATTTGCCCCTTTCTTATCGGGTCGACGTAGCCAACTGGCACCACCGCAATTACCGGCCCGGCATTTTGTTATCGACCCATGCAAATGCCTCCAACTCGCACCGTGCACGCGGATTTGAATTGTATACAACCCCAGGACTCACTGGAGCCGATCGCCTTGCTGATATTCACTGGCGCAATGTACAGCAACTCCTGGGCAGCCGCATTACGATGCGTACCGATAAAAGCGACGGCGACCATGACCGGGAAGCCAACTTTTTCATCCTGCGCCGCACCCTTATGCCGGCGGTGCTGATCGAACACCTGTTTTTTGATAACTACGAAGACGCTCTCTTGCTGATGGATGATGAAGTAATGGAATACTTCGCCGAAGCCCAGGTGCGCACCATCATTGAGTACTTTCTTTAGCCTATGACCAACAAAAAAATAGCGGACGCCTTTCGCGAGCTCGGGCAGCTCATGGAATTGCACGATGAAAATGCGTTCAAAATTCGATCTTACCAGAATGCTTATCGCAATTTGCGGCAATTATCGCAACCGCTGGAGGAAATGAGCCAAGCGGAGATCGGACAGCTCAAGGGCGTAGGTAAGGCCATCAGTGAAAAGATCCGGGAGTTGGTGGAGATGGGACAAATGGCGGCTCTGGAAAAATACCGGGCGCAAACGCCGCCGGGTGTACGCGAAATGTTGCAGGTAAAGGGTTTTGGGCCGAAAAAGGTTGCGGCCGTCTGGCAGGAACTGGGAGTGGAAAGCATTGGTGAACTTCTTTATGCCATCAACGAAAATCGCCTGATCGAACTGAAGGGATTCGGTAAGAAAACCCAAGACGATCTAAAGGCCAAATTGCAATACTATCAACGCTCGCAGGGCCAGTACCATTACGCCCGCTTGGAGGCCGAGGCTGCGGAGCTTTTGGAGCAGTGGCGCGGGCAGTTTCCAGACCTGGACATGGAAAGGACCGGCCCCCTGCGGCGCTGCGCCAACGTGCTAGACAGGATGGATTTCCTGATGGGGGCAGCTCAGCCTAGCCAAACGCCCCGGGGCGTCGATTGGGCGGAAAAAAACGAAACCCAATGGATGGGGACTTCCGAGGCGGGCACGCCCGTTTGCCTCCATTTCTGTGAAGCCCATTCTTTTGGCGCCGCCTGGTTTCGCACCACCGGCAGCGAGCCATTTTTGGCGGCCTTTCGTGCACAGTTTTCGCCTGGGCAGTGGGAGGGGGCGCCAACCGAAGCGGCGATATTCGAACAATGTATGCTACCTTGGATCGCTCCCGAACTGCGCGAGCAGGCATGGGCGCTGGATCGTGCGCTGGAAAAAAGTCTGCCCGAACTGGTTACAGACGCCGACCTAAAGGGAGTGGTACACGCTCACTCCAACTACAGCGATGGGCTGCATACGGTACGCGAAATGGCGGAGGCTGCCCGTGACTTGGGATACCAGTACCTGGTTATGACCGATCATTCCAAGTCGGCCTTTTATGCCAATGGATTGACCGTAGACCGGGTAGTGCAGCAGATGGAAGAAATCGACCAACTCAATCAAGAACTGGCTCCTTTTCGCATTTTTAAGAGTATCGAAAGCGATATCCTGGCCGATGGCCGTCTGGATTATCCGGAAGACGTGCTGGAGCAATTTGACCTGATCATTGCCTCGGTACACAGCAACCTGCGCATGGACAAAGAAAAGGCCACCCGGCGGTTGGTAACGGCCATTGAAAACCCGTATACCCGCATTCTTGGTCACCCTACCGGCAGATTGTTGCTGAGCAGGGAAGGTTACCCGATCGACTACCGCAGCGTGATCGACGCCTGTGCCCAGCACGGGGTAGTCATTGAATTAAACGCCAATCCTTACCGGTTGGATTTGGACTGGAGCTGGATCCCCTACGCCCTGGAAAAAGATGTGTTGATTAGCATCAATCCCGACGCACACAGTATAGCGGGCATACGCGATATGCACTACGGGGTGTGCTCGGCGCGGAAGGGCATGCTCGATGCCGCGCACTGCCTGAATGCCAAAAACCTGGAGGCTTTTTCGGCCTGGGTAAACGCTAGTTGAACCAGCCGTAACCTACCGTGAACACGAGGTAGGGCATACTTGGGATGTCCGACCCCTCAAATACTTGATTGAAGCGTACGCCGGCATTGATGCGGTTGCTGTAGTTGACCGGAATGAGCACCCCCACCGAGGGTGAAATGCTAAAGGGCCAGTTGCGGTCCCGCTCAACGAAGAGGCCCGTCTCAGTGCGGAACTCGGCGTAGTGGAGACCTGTGCCTAAGCCGCCGTAAAAGGTCAGATTTGCGGTGGTGATCGGCTCGGTGTAATAGTGCGCCTGGAATTGGATGGGCACTGTATTGACCGTGCGTTGTTGGGTGCCGTTGAGGGTGACGTTATCTTCCGGAATGACGAAGTCGCCTGCTTCTTTTTCAAAAAAGACATTCCAGCCTACGAAGTAGCCGAGTGAGATATTATCCTGAATGAAAAAACGCCCGTCGATACTCACCCCCCGGCCGCTGAAATTGCCCGCGAAAGATTCCAGATCACCTAAGGGAAGGGCAGCATTGTAATCAAGGATGAAGAGTTTATTATCTTGACCGAATAAGGAGCCGGTTGAATAAAGCAGGAGTATGATAAAAGCTAAGAAATGACGTACCATGGTGGTCGTGGTTTTTTGGGTGAAAATCAATGCTAATTGCGTTCCAGGTAGGGCGATTGGGTGAAGCCCTGATCGATCGTACGTTCGATAAACTGCGCATTTCCAGCCTGGGAACTCCGGAGCAAACCGTTGATGCCGGTATGCCATACCCGGACGAATTCTTCGCGATTGGCAGATGCATCGTTGTCGATCATATCGATGGTAAGGGTTCCGATATCGTAACCACGGTAATATACGGGGTAGCAAAACCCTGGTCCCCAGCCCCAACCGGGCCAGCACCAGCCCCAGCAAGGGTAGTACGGAATACAATCGCCCACTAAGACCTCGGTCGAAATAGCCGATACGATCATGGAGACGTCCGGAATGTTATCATTCTCAATCTCCGTGATCTCGGTCCACCCGTAGTCGAGCAAATTGTTACGCACCCGGCTTAGGATGAAATCCGTTTCACTGGGTGTTAGCCCGAGACTATTACTGGAGCCTATGGGTAGGATACTGTCAGGCAGGATGAAGGTTGATGCGGTATTATTGGGGAAAAAACCACCATCGAATTCAGTCAAGACAGTGTCCAGCTCTTCGATATCATTAATCTTGTCGGGGTAGCAGCCGGTTCCTAAAAAGAGGAGCAGCAGACTGGCTACAATAAACGGTGTAGAAGTTTTCACGTTGGAAATTTTTGGTTGAAGCAAATTTAGGAAAAAAACCAATTGGGCGTATAGCTCTTTCCGGTGTAGCTTAACAAGTCATTAACAAAAGAAAAAGCTGCATTAACAAGGAGTTTTATTCAACCCCTTAATTTTGCCGATGTTATATGCATTATTCCTAAATCAAAAAATAAAAGACCATGCGCACTCAACTAACTCAAGGTATGCTGGCGTTATTGCTGACCCTAAGCCTGGCTGCTTGTCAAAGCAATTCCGATGATGTACGCGAAGCCGCGCGCCAGAATCTGGAGCAAGGCGTACAACCTGCTAACCCGAATGCGTCGGCTGCTCAACCGGCCAGCCCGAATACTCCCAGCGCTCCTGCGGGACCGACCACAACTGTTGAATTCGAAGAAGAGCGTTTTGACTTCGGTACCGTAACCGAAGGCGAAGAGGTATCGCACGTCTTCAAATTTAAGAACACAGGTCAAGAGCCGCTGATCCTAAGCGATGCTCGCGGTAGCTGCGGTTGCACGGTACCCCAATGGCCGCGCGAACCAATCGCTCCTGGCGACGAAGCCGAAATCAAGGTGGTTTTCAACAGCCGGAACAAGGTGGGTAAGCGTAGCCAGAAAGTTACCATCACCGCCAATACGGAACCCCCCCAGAAATTCATCTATCTGGAAGGTCAGGTGCAACCAGCTGAAGGTAATGCCGAGGCGCCGGTGAACTAGATTCTTCGGTGTTTCCGTTAACCCAAAAACCCGTGCGGTCGTTTATGGATTGTACGGGTTTTGTTATTCCTGGCCGGTGTATTTAGTTGGGCCGCAAAAATCAATCGATGAATAGGTATCTCTCCCTCGTTAAGTTCAGCCACACCATCTTTGCCCTGCCTTTTGCTTTGTTGGGTTTTTTTTTAGCGACCCTCCAGCAGGGCGCTTTCAGCTGGCGCATTTTTTTTCTGGTTCTATTGTGTATGATATTTGCCCGCTCGGCAGCAATGGCTTTTAACCGCTATCTCGATCGCGATATCGACAAGCAAAATCCGCGAACCCGGCAGCGCGAGATCCCGGCCGGCGTCATCCGACCACGGTCAGCATTGGTATTTGTAATCCTCACCTCGGGGTTATTTATCCTCACCACCTGGTTCATCAATCCGCTTTGTTTTGCCCTTTCACCGGTGGCACTCCTGATTGTACTCGGGTACAGTTACACTAAGCGCTTTACTTTTCTTTGTCATTTCGTACTGGGTCTGGGGCTTTCCCTAGCTCCCATAGGCGCATACCTGGCCGCGGGAGAAGGTTTTGACCTCTTACCATTGCTGTATTCGGCAGCCGTCCTGCTATGGGTGAGCGGTTTTGATATCATCTACGCTTTGCAGGATGATGAGTTCGACAAGCACTTACAACTGCATTCGGTGCCCGTAGCACTGGGTCGCAAGGGGGCCCTGCGCCTATCCTCCTGGTTACACGCCGCTTGCGCTTTGGTGATCGTAGCGGCCAGCCTGATGCTATCCCAGCAATATCCCAATTTCGTCTGGTTGCATTGGATGGCAGCCTTCCTGTTTATCGGACTGCTTATTTACCAGCATACCCTCGTCAAGGCCGATGACCTAAGCAAAGTTAATATTGCCTTTTTTACCACTAACAGCTTAGCCAGCGTGGCCTTCAGCACTTTGTTGATTCTGGATATTTACCTGTGATTTACAGGAACGGTCAGGGGGTCACCCACGCTTAACAGCTGGCCCTCGCTATCCGGGTGTAGGCCCGCATTGAGGCCAAACCATACGGCGCGGTCCCACCGCCGGTAAGTCGACAGGGTGCGCAGGGGTTCCCGCCCATCTACCTGTCCAGTAGCCGGATCGACAGTTGTAACCTGACAGCGCGCACAAGGTTTGGTGAGGTGAAAACGGGCTGTTCCGATACGAAATTCAGCGAGCTCGTCTTCGGCGTAAGACGGCAGGCCCGTAATGACTAGGTTAGGACGAAAGCGCAGCATACCTATGGGGCGTTTCATCCGGCTATTTAAATCGGCCAGGGAAGCCTCATTGGTAAGCAAGTAAGGATGGCCGTCGGCAAAACTCACCTGGTGGCGGTCGGTAGCACCCGGCATGCGGAGCCTACGCGGGCTTTTATTCGGTAAAAAGACGAGGCGGCAGGCCGTTCCGAGGGCGTTGGAGAACCAATTGTCCAATTCATCGCTGATGGTCCAGGCCGGACAGCTATCTTCCCAGATCTGTACCCGAAGGGAGTGGCCGTCTTGTGGCTCCAGCGGAAAGTCGACCCGATCACCTGGCGACCGCCGGTCGGCTACTACGAGCCGGTCGCCTTCGAGCCGGGTATCCAGTACGGCCATCTGTGGCAACTGGCGTTGGCTCAGAAAACGGCCCGCCAAGTTGACCAGCATAAAGCGGCGATCGTAGGCCAGTCCGCGCATACCCAGCTTCGCCTCCCGAAGAGCGATACCGCCCAACCCTTTGATGGGGTAGCAATAAATTCCCGTAAGGTGGGAACCTGCAGGTGTAGTGCTCATGCTATTGATTTTTCCAAAAAGCTTTTAATCCAATTCCCGGATTCCCGTCTACTTTCCAAGAATTATCCTAAATTTATTTTCTTTATAGGAATATTTTTAGCGGACCAACGGATGAATTTAAGTAATCACACAACCCTTCGAACTAACCAGTCTATCATGAAAACGATTTCTTTCGGCATTACCTTGCTGCTATTGACCTCAAGCGTGAGTGTTCTTTCCGGTCAATCGTACCGTCGACTATTCAAGGACGGCAATGAGCTTTACGACCAGCAGCTCTATTTCCAAGCTATTGAAAAATATGAGCAAGCCTTGGAGAAACGCAATTCCAGCGACCCGGAGTTACTGGGTAATTTGGCCGACGCTTACCGGAATACCAACGAGATGGAAAAAGCGGCCACCTATTATGCCCGGGCGGTCACTCAACGCAAAGTCAACGAGGTGCATTATCTGCGTTACGGTAAAACCCTCAAAGCATTGGAAAAATACGATGAGGCAAAGCGGTGGTTTGAAAAATACGCTCAGGAGCAGGATCAGGTCGTTGGGCAGCATTATGCACAGACCTGTGATTATGCAGCGCAAGAAAGCAGGCGCATGAATGAGGAGTACCGTTTGCAAGCAGTAAGCATCAACAGTCCGGCTTCTGATTTCGGCCCGGCCTTTTTTCGCGATGAACTGATCTTTTCTTCCGCCCGTCCGTCTACTGGGGCACGTAGCAACCAGACAATTAATTTCAATCAGTTATACTCCGCACGCATACAGCCCGGCGGCAACCTCGATTTTCCCCAATCCCTGGGGGTCGATCCCAATCCACAATACGGCGAGGGACCAGTATCTTTTGCCGAGCAGGCCAATTTAGCTGCTTACACCCAAAACGATTTTATCAATGGGGTACGGCACATCAGCACGGCCAATAATACGACGTCCATCATTATTGCCGATCTGGCACCGGGAAATGTATTCATCAATGGCAGGCCTTTTGATTACAATATTCAGAACGGGCGTACGGCTTACCCCAGTTTCACACCCGACGGGTCGGCGATGTTTTTTGCTTCCGACCGCGACGGCGGCTACGGGGGATATGACATTTACATTTCCTACCGTCAAGGTACCGGCTGGACTCAGCCTGTGAACATGGGGCCCGTAGTGAATTCGCCTGGCGACGAAATTGCTCCTTTTTTTGATGGGGAAAACCTGTTCTTCGCATCCGACTGGCACGCCGGCTTCGGCGGCTTCGATCTCTTCATGGCCAAACAATCGGCCAGTCGCTGGGCCTCTATCGAGAATCTAGGACTACCCCTGAACTCTTCGTACGACGATTACAGCTTTGTCTTCGACAATAATCGCTCTACCGGCTACCTGGTTTCGAACCGGCCCAACGGGCGGGGGGCCGAAGACCTCTACCAAGTCATTCGTGCCGGCGAGACGGTAATGTTTCAAATTATCAATTCGGCCAACGGGTCTGGGGTGGCCAACGCAACGATCGATCTTTCGCAGTGTGGTCTGCAAAATGTTACCACTGATAATCGAGGCATGGCCTCGGTGAATTTGCCGCAAGGCACCAATTGTACGGCTATCGTTAGTGCCGATGGATACGGGCAGAATAACTACCAGCTTAATGCCACGGGACAGCAGGGCACCCGTACAGTGAGCGTGCCGTTGACCAAAGGCGGTGATATCTACTACGGATCGGTAGTCAACAGCAATACGCGCTTGCCGGTCCAGAACGTGACCGTTTTGGCTACCAACCAGAACACCGGCAATACGGTGCGCTCCGTAACCGATCAGGGCGGTAATTACTCTCTCTCGCTGAGTGCAGGTGAGCCCTACGTGGTCACCTTCTCCGCCCCCGGGTATCAGGAGCTTAATACCACCTTTACTCCCCAATCGGGTAACAGCAGTCTGCAAACCGTGCCTTTGAATTCTTCGTACGCAGGGGGAGGCGACGGCCCTAGCTCCGGTGGCGGCGGTACGCCTGGTGGTGGCAGTGTAAGTTCCGGGTACGCCGTGCAGGTGGGCGCCCTGAGTACCCCTAACCTCAGCAACTTTCAAGATCTGACCAGCATTGGTGAGGTATACTCTAAATCAGAGGGAGGGTTATTTAAAATTCGGGTCGGCGTTTTTCCCACCAAAGCTGAGGCGGAGCGCGCTAAGACTGCTGTGCGCAGCCGAGGATATCAAAGCGCTTTTGTGGTTGCCGAAGCGGGTGGCAGCACGGGCAGTAGTTCCGGCGGTCAGGTGAACCCAGGAGGTAGTAATCCGGGCGGCAATGCAGGACAAGTCGCTACCGGCCGTTACCGCATTCAACTTGGGGCTTTCCGTAACGCTAGCAGCTTTGACGGATCTTCGGTAGCCTATCTCGGTCAAATTGTCGACGGCAGCCGGGGTAATCTCACAATCAAATATCTGGCGGCTTTCAATACCCTGCAAGAAGCCCAGAGCGCCCTGAACCTGGTAAAGCAAAATCCCGGATTCGGATCGGCCTTTATCGTAGAGTATGTTAATGGACAGTGGACAAAGGTACGCTAGGCACCAAGCCCGTAAGCAGGCGGCAGAAAAGAGTCGATCTACTGTCGTCTGTTCCCGGCTTATAGGAGCAGGACTACACTTGTACCTCTTCTAAGTCCAATTCAAAAGCTTCGGCTACGGCTCTGTAGACTACCTTGCCGTGTACTATATTCAGGCCCTTACGCAGGGCTGGATTATCGTGGCAGGCTTGCTCCCATCCCTTGTCTGCCAGCTGCAGGGTATAGGGTAGGGTAGCATTCGTCAGGGCGATCGTCGAGGTGAAGGGTACAGCGCCCGGCATATTGGCCACGCAATAGTGCACCACATCATCAATGACAAAAGTCGGATTTTCGTGGGTAGTAGGCGTACAGGTCTCGATGCAGCCGCCTTGGTCGACGGCCACGTCGACCAGCACCGTGCCTTTTTGCATATCCCCAAGCATATCGCGGGTGATCAGCTTGGGCGCGCGGGCGCCGGGGATGAGGACAGCCCCCACAATCAGGTCCTGGTTACTGATCATCTGCCGGATCTGGTATTCATTCGAAACGAGAGTCGTAACATTGGGCGGCATGATATCGGCCAGGTAGCGCAGGCGCGGGATGTTGACATCGAGGATGGTCACTTCGGCACCCAGGCCGGCGGCCATTTTTGCTGCCTGAGTTCCCACTACGCCTCCGCCCAGGATCATTACTTTGGCCGGTGCTACACCCGGTACGCCGCCCAGCAGAATGCCGCGGCCCTGTAGTGGTTTTTCCAGATACTTAGCCCCTTCCTGAATTGCCATGCGGCCGGCTACCTCCGACATGGGGGTGAGCAAGGGCAGGCTGCCGTCTTCCAATTCGACCGTTTCGTAGGCCAGGCATACGGCTTTGCTATCGATCATGGCGCGGGTGAGCGGCTCGTACGAAGCAAAGTGGAAATAGGTAAAGACCAGTTGGCCTTCGCCGATTAGGTTGTACTCCTGCTCGATGGGCTCCTTGACCTTGACGATCATCTCGGCGGTCTGGTAAACGTCGTCGATGGTCGGCAATAACCTGGCGCCCGCTTCCTCGTAAGCTGCGTCGGGGAAGCCACTGCCCTCGCCAGCCGTAATCTGGATATACACCTCATGGCCGCGCTTGCGCAGCTCCAGCACGCCGGCAGGCGTAAGGGCCACGCGGTTCTCGTTATTCTTAATCTCCTTGGGGACCCCAATGATCATAGTACGTCGTGTTTTACTTGGTTAGGAAAAGCCCTTACGACCGGAGCAGCAAACTACCCCAGAAAGGCTAAAGTTGTCCAATGGAGCAAAAATAGAAAATTCGGCCGAGGTAGAGTGGAGTAAGGTAGGAGTTTAGCAGTCGCAACTCAAGTCATTGAGCACAGCCGAAATGGCCAGTAATAAAAAAGCCCGTGCAGTCAACACGGGCTGTAAAAAAAAGAATCTTACAAGTTCTGACCAAAGCTTACATTATAATTTTTTTCAATAACTATGCCAATGGCAGTTCATATGCTGGTTTTTATTAATTTTTTTCTGCAATAGGCATTATTTTTTCGGCCTACAAAAAAAGTGGCTGGTCGGTGGTAGGGATGACTTCCCGTTGCCGGGCTTTATTAAAGAGGAGCTGCACTGCGGCGCGACCCTGCTCGCCTAGGTTACGGGTGAAGTCGTTGACGTACAGGTGGATGTGTTGGTACATCACTTCCTCTTCCATTTCCTGGGCGTGCGTACGCACGAAGTTGATGGCCGACTGCGGGTGGTCCAGTGCGTAGGCAACGCTGCGGCCGAGTACGCGGTTCACGGTTTCTTGGACCTTGCGCGGCAACCGGCGGTCGATGACAATGCCGCCCAGGGGAATCGGCATGCTGGTGGCGTTTTCCCAGTATTCGCCTAGGTCGATCAGTTTGACCAGGCCCTTTTCAGCATAGGTGAAGCGATTTTCGTGGATGATCAGGCCCGCATCCATTTCGCCGTGGAGCACTGCATCTTCAATGTCAGAAAATAAATAGGGGTATTTGTGCGTCGCTTGCGGATAGGCAAGGCCCAGTAAGAAATTCGCCGTCGTATATTTTCCTGGAATCGCTATTTTAGACGTAAAAATCTCTTCCTCCGTTAACTTTTTCTTTGCAATCAATAACGGTCCGCAATTATTGCCCAAGGCACTGCCAGCGTCTAATAAGACATAATGCTCGGTGAGATAGGCATAGGCGTGGTAGCTGAGTTTGGTAATTTGAAGGTTGCCCTCGAAGGCACGGCGGTTCAGCTCCTCGACATCGGCCAATTGGAGGTCGAAGGTCAGGCCTTCGGTGTCGATTTTACCGTGCAGTAGAGCATCGAAGATGAAGGTATCGTTAGGGCATGGAGAAAAACCAAGGGTGAGTCGCATATTTTTACGTTATTTTGCGGCAAAAATAAATTAGGGTATGATGGATTTGCAGGTGCTGTACGAAGACAATCACTTGATCGCCATAAACAAGCCGGCCGGCTACCTAGTTCAGGGCGATGTGACGGAGGATGTACCTCTTACCGAATACGTCAAAGATTACATCAAAGTTCGCTACGACAAGCCGGGCGACGTCTTTTTGGGGGTCATTCACCGGCTGGACCGGCCGGTAAGTGGTGCCTTACTTTTCGCCCGCACCAGCAAAGGCCTCGCGCGTATGAATGAACTGTTCAAGAAACGTCAAGTGGAGAAGGTCTACTGGGCGGTGACCCGCAAGCGCCCTGAACCCATTGTGGGAAGCTTGAAGCATTTCGTAGGTAAGGACCGCGAGCGCAACGTTGCCCAGGCTTTTGATACCATGAGTAATCGCGCCCAGGCTGCCGGTGCCAAGGAGGCCCGCCTGCGCTACGAGCTGATCGGCGAACTCAACGGACGCCACCTGATACAAGTCGAGCTAGAGACTGGTCGGCCCCACCAGATCCGCGTGCAGCTGTCCAAAATTGGTTGCCCGATCGAAGGAGATATTAAATACGGCGCTCCGCAACCCAACCGTGACGGCTCTATCGATCTGCACTGCCGTAGTCTAGCTTTCGAGCATCCGGTCAAGAACCTGCCCGTACGCATCGAGGCCGAGCTGCCAGATAGTCGGAACTGGGCTTTGTTTGGGGAATTGGCGCGGTAGATGTAGGTGGTCGTGTAATACCCCCAGTGCATTCGGAGGATAGGCCTCTTCCTGTAAAAAGAACCATCCTGAATATTTAAATCGGCTTTGAGCCATGCGTCCACACCTTTTGCCCCTTATCGTTTTTGCGCAATTTGCTGGTACCTCCCTTTGGTTTGCCGGCAACGCCGTGCTGCCCGATTTGCAAGCTACCTATGGTTGGTCGCTCCGTGCGTTAGGACAATTAACTTCGGCGGTACAGTTGGGGTTCATTGCCGGCACGCTCCTTTTTGCGGTGCTTACGATTGCCGATCGCTTTTCGCCGGTGGGCGTGTTTTTGGTTTGTGCCCAAATGGGGGCATTGGCCAACGGCTTAGCCCTGCTGTTTCCTGGGCAATTAATGGTGCTGTTGGTTTTGCGTTTGCTTACCGGATTTTTTTTGGCCGGTATCTACCCGGTAGGCATGAAGATTGCCAGTGACTGGTACCGCGAAGGGCTGGGGCTAGCCCTGGGGTATCTGGTAGGCGCATTGGTGTTGGGTACGGCCTTCCCGCATTTGCTGCAAGCCTTGAGCGGGGAACTAAGTTGGCAGTTCGTTTTTCTATTTACCTCGGGGCTGTCGGTCCTAGGCGGCGGTCTGCTGTACTTCGGGGTGGGCGACGGTCCCAACCGCAAGCGTGGCAGCCAATTTTCCCCCCGGGCTATCGCCGAGATTTTCCGCTATCCCAATTTCCGGTCAGCCGCTTTGGGGTATTTCGGTCACATGTGGGAGTTGTATGCCTTTTGGGCCTTCGTACCGGTGTTGTTAAAAAGCATCGCCCCAGGTATGAGTTTACTGGCGGGCGGCATATCGCTTTGGTCGTTTGTTATTATCGCTCTGGGCGGCATAGGATGTGTCTGGGGCGGGTACCGTAGTCTGCGTATCGGCAGTGCCCGGGTGGCGAATGGGATGTTGATCGCCTCCGGAATCTGCTGTTTTTTGACGCCCATAGTATTGTACCTCGAGTGGTGGCAGCTGGCGCTGCCGCTTTGGATCGTGTGGGGCTTTAGCGTAGTGGGTGATTCCCCGCAGTTTTCAACTCTAGTCGCACGCACGGCGCCGAGCGACTACGTGGGTTCCGCCCTTACGATCGTGAATTCGATTGGTTTTGCCATTACAATCGGGAGTATCACCCTGCTGGCGTTGACTGTCCCGCTGGGCGCATGGGCATACTGGCTGTTGTTACCTGGGCCCGTCCTGGGATGGCGAGCGATGCAGCGTTTGGTAAAAATTGTCTCTTAAAGCTTTTTCTACATGTCACTTTCCATGCTTGTGCACCCCAAATAGTGGATCTAACCTTCAATTTGTGTGGAAAAATCATTTAGCGCGTCATCGGCAGAATACGATTTATTGCCATAGTTGATTAGGCTGTGCAATTGGATCTAAATAAGCGCTTTCATGTGGAGCAAGTGTTACTTACGCCGATTCTTTTTTCTAAGAATAGACGCTTTTTTGTTCCTTAAAAAGGTGCAGGCTTCTTTCAAGCTACAACCACAGAATTGTAATAATTTTGATTGAGTTGAACCATTCCCAATATTCAATTTGTGGGACCGGCTCGACCTGAATACTGAAATACGGAGCAGAACCAATCGGATCATTTAACCGACCTAGGGTAGTGCAGATTCTGAAATCCGGTATCAACCGCGACGCAGGCGATTTGAGTGCGATATCCAACCCTAAGAGGGGACTGGCATCTTATTCCCCGCAATTAGGGGCATTATCTCCGGTCCAGGTGCGATAGTAGCGCTTGCCATTGAGGAAGGTTTTATCGCCCTCGCGAGAAAGTACATACTCGTATATTTCGCCAGTGTGGAATTGTAATCGCAAGACCGGCTCGCCAGCGGTATTGGCGCTTACTGTCCAATCCCCACCGCCACGCTGGCGGCTTTTCTTACTGCCACTAACCGAAGGTGCGCTGGCGCTCATGTTAAATTGGTCGTTGTAATTGAAATACCCCTCTGGGCACAGATCAATGCGCTCCTCCTTTGAATAGCCTCCGCCCGAAGTATAGCCGGGGTTAGAATAGTCAATAGAGCTATAGGATTCCATGTAGGTCAGGCGTACCCCATTGAGGCGCTCTTGCCAATCGTCGACTACCGGGGGTAATTCTGGACGCTCAAACTCCAGGCTACGCCATACTTTCTTGGCAATAGCTGAATACTGTTCAGAGTAGGCATTCTCAAGTGTGGCCGCCATGATCGTTATACTCTGGCCGTAGGGATTGAAGGCCCCAATGACGTAGGCCCTGGCGGGCTGGTATTCTAATTGCCCGCTAAATTCACCACCGATGGCCTGGTCCGATAATGCCACTATTTCAGATTGGAGCTGTAGTTGCGTCCCGGAGGCCTGGTCGACTAGCCCCGACCGGGCTTCCTGGCGCATAGCATCCAGAGATTGCTCTTGCGAGGGCGCCAGTATGATGAATCCGGGTAGGGTGTTGCTTCCCATCAGGTAGATCCCATCTCCTTCCTGACCGACCCAACCCTCCGGGATAGTAAATGAGATACCAAGGCTAGGATAACGTACTTTGCCAGTTTGTTGACTGCGTAAAGGACCGACCAAAAGGAGAAAACCGCACAGCAGGAATAAGGGAATGCGCATGGATTAAGTGGTTATTTGATTGAAGGTACTTAATTTTTAGAGAATTTCATGCTTTTTATTTTACATTCGAAGGGCGTAAAATAGCAGGCCCCCGGTATCGTCGGTCGAACGAATCTAGTCGATCTGCCTTTTCTACTTTTACCTTACAATACCTTTACCTTGTTAAATGAGATCCCGTGCAGCTTGGCATGCAGTTAAAGCAAGGTTCTTTTGGGTTCCGTTTGTACACATGGCTAATTAATTCGTTTAGCTCCTCTTAAAGCGCTGTAGCTTAGGATCTGGTCAGGTTCTGGAATTAGACTACACCCGGTTTTGAACAGAATGTCCAAGTATTTTGCTTCGAATAAAAAAAGGACGCCATGCAGTGGATAGAAGGCGCAGATAATGGTCTGACCACCCCTGGGATGATTGCATTGATCATTGGTATGCTCGTTTTTGCCTGGGCCGTATCGGTGCAGGTGCGCAAGTTGATCGGGTTTGGGGATCCTAGCTGGCAAGCCCTGCTGGCCGCCTTAGTGCCGATTCTTACTGGAACCACTTATTTATCTATTTTCTTAGGTACCGGGGTTGTGCAGTTATCAGATGGGCGCATATTTCACGTTGCCCGTTGGATAGATGCTTGTTTCGGTACGCCACTTATCCTTCTGAACATCCTACTTCTTCTGGGACCCCTGCCAAAAAAATTATGCCGCTGGTCATTCTGTTACTGGCTGCCGATGTACTTACTATGCTGGGTGGGTTATGGGCAGGCTTGCAGACCAACATTACCGTGAGTTGGATATGGTACGGATACGGTTCACTGGCCTATCTTGGAGCAATCGGACTGCTCCTCGCCGGCATACCCACTTACGCCCGGCAACTGCATATTGGTTACCAACGATTGAAAACCTTCCGCCGGTATGCAGTTATCTTTGTAGGGGTATCGCTTGCTTTTCCCCTCATCTGGATATTGACGCCCGCTGCGCTGGGCGTTTTGAACCTCGACGGTGAAGTCATCGCTTTTCTACCTTTCGACCTGGCCACCAAGGTGGTGCTGATGTATTCAGTGGTGCGCGCGGGTGAAGGTTAGGTATGGACGGGAATTACGAAAACCCGGAAGGCTTTCGGTTGGTATTGCCTGGGGTGCTCGTGCGGATGAATCAAAACACCCCGGGCCCTAATCAATTTTCCCTATCTTTGCCCTCTTATTTACTGTAAATTCTAGTTGTAAAAGATAGGTTTCGATCTATGAAAAAACCATACCGGGTATTCAAATTCGGTGGTGCTTCTTTGCGGGAGCCGGAGCGTATTCGCAATGTAGCCGATATTTTGCAAAATTATCGCGAGCAGCCGCTGTTGATCGTCGTTTCGGCTATCGGCAAAACGACCAACGCGTTGGAAGAAGTAGTCGAAGCGCACGCCGCCAGCAACGGCCAGGCATTTGAGCTGTTGAATGCCGTTAAGGAAGACCATTACCGCATCGCGCAGGAGCTTTTTGGAGGCGATAAGGAAATTTTTGCCACCATCAACGATAGCTTTGTCGAGATTGAGTGGGTGTTAGAAGAGCCTCCCCACGATAATTACGATTATATGTATGATCAGATCGTTTCGGTAGGTGAACTGGTTTCGTCGCGGATCGTACATGCTTTTCTCAATAAAGAGAACTTGCCCACCCAGTGGCTGGACGCCCGCGATATCATCCTCACCGACAATATCTTTCGAGAAGGCTGGGTGCAGTGGCCCGCAACCACCGAGCGTGCTAACCGTACCGTAAAGCCTATGCTGGAAAATGGGGGCTTTGTGATCACCCAAGGCTTTATTGGGAGTACAACGGAGAACTTTACTACCACCCTGGGCCGCGAAGGATCGGACTATACAGGAGCCATCTTTTCTTATTGCCTCGATGCGGAGGATATGACCATCTGGAAGGATGTGCCCGGCGTACTTACGGCCGATCCCCGCCTGTTCGACAACGTAGTGAAGATCGACCGCCTTTCTTACAAAGAAGCTATCGAGATGACCTATTACGGCGCCAAGGTGATCCACCCGAAAACGATCAAGCCTTTGCAAAATAAGAGCATCCCCCTTTTTGTGAAATCCTTTATCGACCCGGCGGGGGAGGGGACCTATATCTCCGACGAGGTAGGGGACAAGTATCCGCCCATGGTCGCGGTGGAGCAAGAACAGGCTATTCTGCAAATTTCCACTCGCGACTTCTCTTTCGTGGCCGAGCACCATATGAGCTACCTGTTCACAAAAATTGCCGACTTGCGCCTGCAAGTAAACATGATGCAGAATTCTGCCATCAGCTTTAACGTGGTGGTCAACGATGTTGACAACAAAGTAGACCGCTTTGCGGCTATGATCCAAGACCAGTTTAAGGTGATGATCGATCGCGACCTGGAGTTGATCACGGTACGTCATTACCATGGCGACATCCTCGATGAACTGAGTCGCGGTAAGATGATTCTGCTCGAAGAGCACATTCGCAACACTGCCAAGCTGGTGGTAAAAGACGTGCCCCGCATGGTGCGCAAGCCCATGCGTCAGGAATAACCTAAACGGTTAGCGCTATGGATCTACTCCAAGACTTTATCCGGCATCTGCAAGGACTGATTGGCCCCGATTTCCGGGATAGCCGTTACCTTTTGGCCGTAAGTGGGGGCATCGATTCGGTCGTCATGGCGCATCTCTTTCAGCGGGCAGACCTGCCGGCGGGACTGGCCCATATTAATTTTCAATTGCGCGGGGCCGAGGCCGATGCCGATGCTGAATTCGTCAGGGCGCTAGCACGCGAGCTAGGTTTTGCCTGCTACACCACCTCTCTAGATACCCCGACAGAAGCCTCGGTTACCAATCAGTCGATTCAGGGGGCGGCACGTGCGTTTCGCTACCGGTGGCTGGAGGCCACCCGGCAGGCAAAGGGGTATGATTTCGTCGCTACCGGCCATCAGTTAGATGATGCCGTGGAGACCTTCCTCTACAACTTTGCCAAAGGAACCGGTTTGCGGGGCTTGCGGGGGATTCCAGCCCGGCGCGATCGCATCATCCGGCCCCTAATGTTTACCCAGCGGTCTGAGATCGATTCTTACCAGCAGACCCTTAGCCTACCGTTTCGCGAGGATGCCTCGAATGCAGAAGATGCCTACCAGCGCAACCGAATTCGCCACCATCTCGTACCTCAATTAAAGGCTATCAACCCGAATCTGGAAACGACCAGTAAACGAACCTTCCGGGCCCTGCAGGATGCCTATTTACTGTTTCAGGAGCGCAGCGCAATTTTACGCGACCAATACACTGCCTGGCAAGGCCAGACCTGGCGGATCGACCGTTCCGTTAGTCAACATCCAGCCTTCTCGACCTTGTTGTACGAATGGCTGATGCCCTACGGTTTTCTTCCCGATCAACTGGAGCAGTTGGGGCAAACGCTGGATACGACCGAGCCGGGTGCTTTGTGGTATTCGGCCACTCATCAGCTACTCGTGGATCGCACTCACCTCCTAGTAGAGTCCTTGGCTGAGCCTCTTGCTTCGGCTTATCTACTAACCCAGGACGTCCGGCAATTGACCCTGGCGGAAGGTATACTTAGCTTGCAGGTACGCGATACCGGTCGGCCCGCTAACCTGCACCAGGAGCCTTGGGTGGCGCTCCTGGACACGAACCAGTTGGTCTGGCCCTTGCAATTGCGACGCTGGCGGGCGGGTGATGTTTTTCGGCCCCTGGGCATGCGGGGTATGAAAAAGGTACAGGATTTTTTTACTGATGAAAAGATCAATCGTTTTGATAAAAAGCGGGCTTGGCTGCTGGTCGATGCCCGGGATCGTATCTGCTGGGTTGTCGGCCATCGCATTGACGACCGATTTAAAATAACACCAGCTACCGACGGGTATGTGGAGCTTGTTTTTAAACTAAAAGGCTGATTCCCGAACCAGCTCAACCTTCATCTAAAATATTATTCCATGAATCGACTGTTACTCTTTACGTTTTGCCTGCTGGGATTAGTGAGCCTTGCCGCCCAGGGCACCCCAGAAATTGTGGTCCCTGAGACACAGATTGCACTGGTAACCAAGCGTACGGCTACCTGGTGTACGATCTGTGGCGGCAGCGCCTGGGATTTGCAAAAACGCCTGACCGAAGAGTTGGGCGAAGATGCCCTGGTCATCAACGGCCACTACGATCAATTTAGTCGGCTTTACAGCCCGACCGCCGACACCATCATCGAAAATTTCGGCAGTTTCTTTGGACAGCCCCTGTTTTTCGTCAACGAAGAGCGCATTGGTAACGGCAGCGGAGAAACGGAATCCATCATCCGGGAGCGGGTAGCTGCCGGAGCCCAGACCAGCCCGGTAGCCCAGACCGGCTTGTGGTTAGAGTGGATGACAGCGCCCCAAATGCTGAAGGTTAAATCCAAAACCCGATTTTTCCAGTCGGGCGAAGGGACGTACCGTCTAGGGCTGTATTTCATTCGCCAAAATATAGTGGAGGAGCAAGCCAGTCGCGGCCCAGCAGCTAACCACACCAATGTCCTGCTATACGAGCTGACCGGCAACACCTTTGGGCAATTGCTAACGCCGGTGGGTGCTCCAGCCGGGGCCGAATTTGAAATCGAAACTATGCGCTCCTTCGATGAAGATCTGAATGAACTGGCTATCTACATCGCCGCTATCATCTGGAAGGAAAACCAGGACGGCAGCTACGACCTAGTTAATGTGGCTTTTAGTGAGGAACTGGAGCAAAGTCCCGTAGTCCATACCACAGAAGCGAGCGGCCTGCCCGGTCGGTTCGGTCTTTTGCCCAACCCCATCACGGATGGCGCGTCGCTACGCTTACAAGCCACCCTGGATCAACCCCTGCGCGATGCCCGATGGACTTTGCTGGATGCCAGCGGCCGGATCGTTCAGATTGGCCGGCTTGGAACAATCCCAACAGGCGAACACCAATGGCTTCTGCCCCTTCGTCAGGATTTGGCTTCCGGAATCTATGTTTTCCAGTTACGTATGCGCGAAGGCCAGTGGCTACATCAGCTGGTGAAATAAAAAATTGAGGGATACAGGGGCAAATCCTTACCCCAACACCTTTTAGAAGCCACCAAAACATTATTGAGATGGCTTGTAAGTACAAACCCGAAAGTCATGCAGCCTTACTACAATAATAGACAAGGTGCGTTCTGGGGTGGGGTTATTTTTTCAAAAAAATGCTTTGAAGCCTCGATCAATTTTTGAGGAAAGAAGTTCGCAACGGGTAACCTCTCTTCGGTAGTGTCTCCATAGCATTTCAATGGAGTTTAACCAAAGGCTATTAGTTGGTGTATAAAGCAGTTTCAAACGATCTGGGAACTCTACTTCTCCATCTTTATGGGTGTTGACATTATCCCTAGCTAGAATGATTCGTTCACCAGGATACTGTTCCAACATTAGTCGGAGAAATTCAGCGATTTGCACTCGTTTTTTGAGTTTGCGAAAAATGACAAAAGTTTTTCGGGTATGATAGTTGATTGCTTCCATGCAATAATGCTTGGCTGGTTTCCCAGGTGTTCGGATCATCATCTGTTGGCTAGTAGGGCTTCACCTGGCTCTTAAAGTAGGCTGCCAACTGACGTTGAATTCATCCGCATAAAAATAGACTTCTGAAGCATTTAGCTTTTTCCTGAATCCTTCGATCGCTTTTTTTGACCTCTTAATCTGGGTCCGAACTGCTAATTTTATGCTGAGGGCAGCTGAAAGTAATCCCTTGTTAGTCCAGATCGAGAATTCCAGACCCAGTGCTCTGGGGCGACGACGCACAGTAGTAATTAATTTTTCAAAATAAGCTGACGCCATTTTTGCAGGTCGGCCGCTGCGAGGCTCCTCTTTTAAGCCTTCTATGCCCTTGGTTTGATAGCGGTGCAAGATCCGTTGAACGCTAACCTTGTTCATTCGCTCACTATAGTAGCAATAGCGCTAAAAACAAAGCCTTTATATCTTTATCCTTCAATTCAATTTTGATTGGCTTCATGACGGCAGGGTAGAACTTTTTTAACGACCCTGCATAACTTATAGGTTTGCACTTAATCATAAAACAATCGCTCCACTTTGTTGTCGATGGGATCAACCGTTTGCAGGTACGCGTAGATGGCCTCTGCTTCTTTTACCGTCAAGAGTGGATAGGGCTCCATCGGATAGCGCATACCGGGGGCGTCCTTTTTTTCGCCATAAATGAGGAGCCGGGTGAAGGCTTCTTTGGTCATATTACCGATGCCCGTTTCGTGGGGTGTAATATTTGGAGCTAAGATAAGTTGCCCTTCCTTATTCAGCAATTTATTGCCCCCGCCGAAGAAGCCAGGACTTTGCTCCGGCTCCATCAGGTTGTTGGTAGTAAAGCTGGCCGAATGACACTGCCAGCAATCAAAGTTGATTGCCAGGTATTTACCTAGGGCCACCTCGTCGGTCGTGTCGGGCATAGCAATGGGCCCATCGGGCATGGTCGCTGGTTTCCATACGGTATAACTCAGCATCTTGGTCAGAAACGTGACCTCGCTGTCGCGGTCGGGGGTCGGGTCGGCAGCTACTAGCGGGTCGTCAGACCTCAGGAAGGCAATAATGGCATTGACGTCTTCGTCGGCCAGGTGCGGCAGCTTGGCCATGTAGGGCGGGATGTACTGGCCATCGCGCTTAATGCCCGTTCGCAAAAGGACCAAAAGCTCGGCGTCGGTCCATTCGCCGATGCCGTGTTCCGTATCCTGAGTAATATTGCGCGAATAGATGTTGCCGAATTCGGGTGGGGCATCCAGCATCCGGTAGCCGGTGAGCTTGCCAGTCTCCGGGTTTCGGTGGCAGTTGGCACAAAGGGTAAGAGTCAGTTTTTTGCCGCGTGCTACCGCCTGCGGTGTGATCGTGGCGCGGTATTCGATCTGTGGGACATCGTACTTCGGGATACCACGCGCCGTGACAATTAAGAACCCAGTAAACAGTAGTATTACTACGGTCAGCAGAACAATGCCCAAGATGCTGAGGGCTTTTTTCATCATCAGGTGTTTTAAGGTGTTAAAAGTGAGATACGTAGTTAAAGATATAAGAAAAAATAATTATCTAATACTTTGCCGGGTGCAGAAGGAAAAATAAAATTGGGAGTGGTTGTACCTATCTCGACCACAAAACCCTGGCAAACATCCCAACGTCAGGGGCGTTTGGATAGCTTTATAAACCTCAAACAAAAGGAATGCTTTCATGCTCGATATTGACCTACAGCAATACAGTGATCAACTGCGGGTGAAAACCGAAGGTGGCAAGCGTTTGCTCTGGGACGCTATTCGCCGGAAGTGGCTGGTTCTACAACCGGAGGAGCTTGTGCGGCAGTTGGTACTGCATTACCTGCTATCGGAGAAAAAATTCAACAAAAACCGCATTCGGCTCGAAAAGGGGCTCGAGGTCAATACTCGCGCCAAGCGCTGCGATATTTTAGTCTACGACATTGATGTAACGCCCTGGCTGCTGATCGAATGTAAGGCACCACAGGTCGACATCACCGATGACGTTTTCCGGCAGGTAGCCACCTACAACCTGCCCCTGCGTGTACCTTACATCATGGTGACCAACGGGATGGAACATTTTTGCTGTCAAATTACTTTTGAAAAAAATGTTGATTATGTTTTCTTGAACGACTTGCCCGATTATCCGCACCCTTAAAAAGCAAGGGTCTTCGTATTTTTGTTACCCGATAAACCCTTTATTTTAGCACTTGTCTAAACTTCCATAAAATTTGATACGAGCGGCAAGTGGCCTTTACCAAATAACGACCAAATTATGAAACAAGAGGTGATCCTGGTGATCGGCGCTAGTGGCCAGATCGGCACCGCCCTTACGGCTGCGCTAAGGGAGGCTTATGGCGCTAATAATGTATTGGCGACCGATATTCGGCCGGCTGCTGAACGCAGTGCTTCTTTTTTCCACCTCGATGCGCTGGACAAGCAGGCGATATTTGAATTTGTCAGAAAACACCAGGTCACACAATTGTACCATTTAGCAGCGTTATTGTCGGCCCGGGCCGAACAAATGCCGCAGCAAGCCTGGCATATCAACATGGGCAGTTTGTTCAACGTGCTGGAGGTAGCTAAAGAATTGAAATTACGTTTGTTTTTTCCGAGTTCCATTGCGGTATTTGGGCCGCGGACGCCCAAAACCCACACTCCTCAGCATACGGTCCTGGAGCCGACTACGGTCTACGGCATCAGTAAAGTTGCCGGGGAAACTTGGTGCCAATATTACCACGATCAATACGGTCTGGACGTGCGTTCGGTGCGCTATCCAGGGATCATCGGCTACGAGAGTATGCCGGGAGGCGGTACAACTGACTACGCCGTACACATTTTTCACGAAGCCCTCAAGCATAACCACTACGACTGTTTCCTCGACAGGAATACGCGATTGCCTATGATGTACATGGCCGATGCCGTTAGGGCGACACTCGAAATCATGATGGCACCCACCGAACGGATCCAGGTACGAACCGGCTATAATCTTGCCGGGATCAACTTTACCCCTGCCGAATTGGCGGAAGCCATTCGCAAATACCGCCCGCAATTTACGATCGATTACCAGCCAGATTTTCGGCAGGCGATTGCCGATTCTTGGGTCGATAGCATCGACGATTCCGCTGCACAACGCGACTGGAACTGGAAGCACGAGTACGACCTGGACCGCATGACCCGCGATATGCTAGTCAATCTGGAGCGGCAGCTGGCGATCAGCGATTGAGGAATGGCGGTGCACGGAGGCTCACCGTTTTTAATACTTGTTGCCGCCGACGCATGTTAATGAAAAAAATTCAACCCATATGTATAAAACGATTGAACCCGCATTGGAAAAAGAACTGCAGGAAATCCGAGAGGCTGGCTTATTCAAAAATGAACGCATCATCATTACCCCTCAGGGAGCCGAGATTCGCACCGATCGCGGCATGGAGGTGCTGAACTTTTGCGCCAATAACTATCTGGGATTATCCGCTCATCCGGAAGTCCTGAAGGCCGCCAAAGACGCAATCGATACCCATGGGTTTGGGATGTCGTCAGTGCGTTTTATCTGTGGCACGCAGGATATCCACAAGGAGTTGGAGCACAAAACCGCCGACTTCCTCGGCATGGAAGATTGTATCTTGTACGCTGCCGCCTTTGATGCTAACGGCGGTTTGTTCGAGCCCTTGCTCGGCAAGGAAGATGCCATCATTTCCGACGCCCTAAACCATGCCTCCATCATCGACGGTATCCGGTTGTGCAAGGCGGCGCGCTTTCGCTACAATACCAATGATATGGCCGACCTGGAAGCTAAACTCCAAGAGGCCCAAGGAGCTCGGCGTCGCATGATCGCCACCGATGGGGTGTTTTCCATGGACGGCACCATCGCCCAGTTGGATAAAATTTGCGACCTGGCAGAGCAGTATGACGCGATGGTGATGGTCGACGATTGCCATGCCACTGGATTTATTGGTAAAACCGGTCGCGGCACCCACGAGCACTGTAATGTGATGGGCCGCGTAGATATCATCACCGGGACTTACGGCAAGGCCCTGGGCGGTGCTTCGGGAGGGTTTACGGCAGCACGCAAAGAAATTGTCGATATGCTGCGGCAGCGCTCACGCCCTTATTTATTTTCCAATACCCTAGCACCTGCTATCGTCGGTGCCTCCATTAAGGTGATCGATATGCTGAGTGAAACGACCGAGCTGCGCGATAAACTGGAATACAATGCACGGTTCTTTCGCAGTGAAATGACCAAGGCGGGCTTCGATATCCTACCCGGCGAACATCCGATCGTGCCCGTCATGTTGTACGATGCCAAACTTTCGCAGGATTTTGCCAACAAGCTTCTGGCAGAAGGTATCTATGTGATCGGCTTCTTCTACCCAGTCGTGCCGAAGGGAAAAGCCCGGATTCGCGTACAGCTCTCGGCGGCGCACGAGCAGGAACACCTCCATCAGGCAGTAGCCGCTTTCATTAAAGTGGGACGCGAGTTGGGAGTGATTTAAATCTATCGGAAGGGAAAAAGAGAAGAAAACAGGAGTGCTGTTTTCTTCCCTTGCTCACCCTCCACCGGTAAGCAAGCTATCCTTTCTCCGGAGCCTGCTCCTTTTTGAATCCGTACGGACAGTGGCGGCAGCCACTACGGCAACAGTAACCGCGCTCGCGCAAGTATTTTTCCGTTATGACCACCCAGCCGTTTTCTACGTAATAGTCTTCGCCCTCTACCGGGCGTTTGGGTTGTGATTGTGGTTCTTCCATGAATATGGCAAATGCGTTTTTGCTTTTCTTCCGCTCAGGTGCAAAAATGGTGGTTTTTCCTTTTTTCCGTATCATTGTCGGTCGAAAAACACGTTAGCTTTTTTACTGCGACTAAAATAATTGCTCTATGCGCACCGGATGGTTTTTTCTGCTCCTGTCTTTCCTGCCTATTTTCATTTCTGCGCAACCTAGCCGCTGGCAGCAGCGTGCAGAATATACAATGGACATCGATTTTGATGTTAACACCCATCGGTTTGATGGTCGCCAATTGCTAGTATACTTCAACAATTCGCCCGATACTCTGGATCGCGTTTTCTATCATCTTTACTTCAATGCATTTCAACCTGGCAGCATGATGGATGTGCGCTCCCGCACCATCTCCGATCCCGATCCCCGCGTCGTCGACCGCATCGCCGAACTCACCGAAGACGAGATCGGCTATCAGAAAATCCAAACCTTAACGATGGACGGTCGGCCGGTGGCATTTAAAACGGTCGGGACCATTCTTGAGGTTACCCTGCCCGAGCCCATCCTGCCCAAAACGAGGGTTACTTTTGAGATGGCATTCGAGGCTCAAGTACCTTTGCAAATCCGTCGTTCGGGACGCAACAACGCCGAAGGTATTGACTATTCCATGGCGCAGTGGTATCCGAAAATGTGCGAATATGATTACCAGGGCTGGCACGCCAATCCCTATGTAGGTCGTGAATTTTATGGTATCTGGGGTGATTTTGAAGTCAATATTACCATCGACCGGGACTACGTGATTGGCGCCACTGGCGTCTTGCAAAATGCGGCCGAGATCGGTTACGGCTATGCGGGAGTCGGTATGGAACCCCTGGCCCGGGGCCGAAAGCTGACCTGGCGCTACCGTGCGGAAAACGTGCACGATTTTGTTTGGGCCGCCGACCCGGATTACACGCATACCACCTACACCCGCGACGACGGGATGGTCATGCACTTTTTTTACCAGGAAAACGAACGCACCAAAGATAAATGGGAGTCCCTACCCGCCATCATGGACCGGGCTTTCACCTACATTAACCAAAAATACGGCCGTTATCCCTTCCCACAGTATTCCTTCATCCAGGGGGGGGACGGGGGAATGGAGTACCCCATGGCAACCCTTATTACTGGCGAACGCAGTCTGGGGAGCCTTGTAGGCGTTTCGGTACACGAGCTAATGCATAGTTGGTACCAGATGCTCCTGGGGACCAATGAGGCGCTCTACGCTTGGATGGACGAAGGCTTCACCAGCTACGCCACGAATGATGTCATGAACTATCTGGCAGCAGAGGGGCTGGTCCCCGGTCGCGAGGCCGACCCCTTTCCGCAGCTGCGATCTTATCTAGGTTACATCAACTTTTCCCAAAGTGATCTAGAGGAGCCCCTCAGCACGCATGCGGATCATTTCCAGACCAACCGAGCGTATGGCATCGGATCTTACAGCAAGGGGGCAGTATTTCTGCATCAACTATCCTACATCATCGGGCAGCAGACTTTCGAGCCGGCCATGCGACGCTATTACTATACCTGGCGCTACAAACACCCAAATGTCAATGACTTCATCCGGGTGATGGAGAAAGCCTCGGGGCTGGAACTGGATTGGTACAAGGAGTACTTTGTGTTCACTACTCATACCATCGATTACGGAATCAATGAGCTGACGGCTGCCAGCGACGAAACCAGTGTGCTGCGATTGGAGCGCCTGGGCTTGATGCCTATGCCGCTCGATATACTCATCGAATACACCGACGGCAGCCAGGAAGTGGTGAATATTCCACTGCGGATCATGCGGGGCGCCAAGGAAGCAGAGTTTGAGGGCGCCACTTACCGCGTAGCGGAAGACTGGCCCTGGACCAACCCGACATACGAATTAGTGATCGACCGCCCGCGGGCCGAGATCGCCAACGTGGTAATCGACCCAACCTTGCGCCTGGCGGACGTCAATCCAGACAATAACCGATTAAACACTCAATAGAAGGGGTAGGGCCTTTACCCGCAGGTGTACTCTACCCTTTTTGGTCTAAAATATTCCGGCCCGTTTCTTGCTGGTGCTGATAAAAAACGACTATGAATCGACACATTCAGGATGTTCCGGCGTTTATTGCCGGTGACGCGACCCAGATTCGGGAGGTCTTGCATCCGAAGAACGAATCCTTCCAATTGCCCTACAGCCTGGCCCACGCTGAACTGGCTCCGGGTCAATCCAGTTTACCCCACCGCTTAAAAGCCTGTAGCGAGGTATACGTGCCGATCGAGGGACTGGGTACGGCCTTTCTCAATGGAGAGGCCCATACCATGCAAGCGGGTACAGTAATTTACATTCCGGCTGGGGTCGAACAATACGTGCGTAACGATGGAGCGACTCCCCTGCGTTTTTGGTGTATCGTAGCACCACCCTGGGACGCCGGCCAAGAAGAAGTAGCAGCCGGATAAAGAAAAAAAATTATTTTTGCCATCAGAAAAAAGCCCTCCCTTGGCATGCGGATTCTGCAATTGTGTAAAAAGTTTCCCTATCCTTTAAAAGATGGAGAATCCATTGCGGTGACCTATCTGGGAAAAGCCATGCGGGATATAGGCTGCAAGGTGGATCTGCTGGCTATGAATACCACCAAGCACCCGACCGACCTCAATCAATTGCCAGCCGATTTCAATCACTACCATCGCATCGAAACAGTGCCAGTGGATAATCGATTGAGGATGACTGATGCTCTGGCGAATCTGTTTTCCCGCGATTCGTACCACATTTCCCGGTTCGAAGATCCGATTTACGCCCAGAACCTGCGAAAGCTTTTGTGGGAAAGCGACTACGACATCGTCCAATTGGAAACCCTCTATCTGGCGCCGTACATTCCGTTGATTCGACAACATTCTTCGGCGGCAATCATTATGCGGGCCCACAATGTAGAACACGAGATCTGGGAGCGCTACACCCGCAACACCCGGTTTTGGCCAAAAAAAGCCTACCTTCATTACCTTACCCGCAAACTCAGACGCTACGAGTTATCGGTCATAAATGACTATGATTTCCTTGCGGCCATCACGAAGCGCGACCTGGATATTTTCCGTGCACTGGGGTGCGACCGGCCGGGAATGGTCACACCAATCGGGCTCGACATTCGCGATTACCCGCCCGATGATACCTGCTTTGAGCAACCTCTCTCGCTGAGCTTTATCGGATCTCTCGACTGGATGCCCAACCTGGAAGGGCTGGATTGGTTTCTGGCTCAGGTCTGGCCACACCTACGGCAGCAATGGCCCCATTTGAGGTTGCACGTTGCGGGAAGGCATACGCCGCGGCGCCTTCTCGAATTGCGCGAGCCGGGCGTCTTTGTCGAAGGGGAGGTGCCCAGCGCTCAAGACTTCATTAATGCACATCCGGTAATGGTTGTACCCCTGCTGTCGGGCAGCGGTATGCGGGCGAAGATCCTGGAAGGAATGGCGCTGGGGAAAGTGATTATCAGCACGCGCCTGGGTATGGAAGGTATTGCTGCCGAGCACGGTAAAAATGCCCTGCTGGCCGAAACGGCCGAGGATTTCATCCGGCAGTTGGATTTTCTGACGGCAGTACCTGGCAAAGCGCTAGCTCTGGGCAAAGCAGCACGTAGCTTGGTAGCCGCCAACTATGATAACCGGCAAATCGCTATTCAGTTGGCAACAGCGTATGAATCCTTATTGCTCAAGCGCAGCACCACAACCCCCTTTCGCTCATGATCTTGGAAATGTATACCTGATTTGAAAATCCTCATCCTAACATCCCGCTTTCCTTACCCCCTTGAGAAGGGCGATAAACTTAGGATCTATCACCAAATCCAGAACCTCGCAACGCGAGCCAAACTCTATCTCATTGCTTTGTCGGACCATCCCATTGCTCAACCCGACCAGGCCCAACTGCAAGCTTTTTGCCGCGAGGTGCACGTTCTATCTCTCCATCCGGTGAGTTATCCCCACCGGCTACGCATGGCGTTGCAAGAAAAATGGCCCTATCAGGTAGCCTATTTTTACCAAAAAAGCACCCACCAACGTTTTCGAAGTATAATAGAACAGGTACGCCCGGATCTGGTCTACGGACAGTTGGTACGGGTGGCGCCTTATCTGTTGGATTACGAGGGGCCACGCGTGTTGGATTTCATGGATGCCTTTTCGGCCCAGATGCGGCGGCGCTCCGACCAATCGCCTATCTGGCTGCAGCCTCTGGTCAGGAGCGAGCAGGTTCGGCTAGCGCATTTTGAAGCTCGAGTGCTCGATGCTATCGGAGCCGGCACGGTCATTTCTGATCGCGACCGCGAAGAACTGGCCGTAAGTGATAAAGACCGGATTTACGTTATTCCCAACGGGGTCGATACGGCCTATTTCCATCCCCGCGCAAAGACCGGGCAGTACGAACTGGTTTTTGTAGGCAATATGGGGTACCACCCCAACGTAGAGGCAGCCAAATACTTAGTAGCAGAAATTATGCCCCGGCTATGGGAGATCGACAACCGGACGCGCTTGCTGATCGCCGGTGCTCGTCCGGCTACCGAAGTAAAAAAGCTGGCTGGGGACCGGGTTACTGTATCGGGATGGGTGCCCGACATTCGCGATGCCTATGCCGACGGGAAAGTTTTCGTGGCGCCACTGTTCCTGGGGAGCGGACAGCAGAACAAAATCCTAGAGGCTATGGCTATGGGCGTACCCTGCGTAACGACCCCCCTGGTCAATCAAGCAATCGGCGCTGCGGCCGGTGAATCCATCCTGCTGGCCGGAGACGCAGCAGCATTTGCCGCTCAGGTCCGGCGCTTACTCCGGGAAGAAACCCACCGGCAGCAAGTGGCAACCAAGGGGCTGGAATTCGTACGCAAAAAGATGAGTTGGGCAAGCGCCGGCGATCAGCTCTGGCAGTTGTTACAAAAAGTGCAGCAGGGCGTGAAATAGTGATGACCTGGCTGACTAATCTAATCTTAACTAAATTTGTTAAGTGTGCAGATTTCAATCCAATAATTCATCTTTATGTCAAACGATACCGTCAGTAACACTACGGCGATTCAATTGAATACGATCGAAGAAGCCATCGAAGACATCCGGGAAGGGCGCGTCATTATCGTGGTCGATGATGAGGACCGGGAAAACGAAGGGGACTTCATCTGCGCGGCAGAGACGATCACGCCCGAGATCATCAATTTTATGGCTACCCACGGCCGGGGACTTATCTGCGCACCCATCGATGAGAAGCGAGCCGATGAATTGGATCTACCCATGATGGTACAGGCGAATACCGCTTTGCACGAAACGGCTTTTACCGTATCGATTGACCTAATTGGGCAGGGGTGTACGACTGGTATATCGGCCTATGACCGCGCTACAGGGATTCGCGCATTAGTTGATCCCAAAACCCGGCCGACCGACTACGCCCGGCCGGGGCACATTTTCCCGCTACGGGCCAAAACCGGAGGCGTGCTACGCCGAACCGGCCATACCGAAGCAGCTATTGACCTGGCGCGATTAGCTGGCTTCTACCCGGCAGGGGTATTGGTCGAAATCCTCAACGAAGACGGTACCATGGCGCGCTTACCCCAGCTGGCGCGGATCGCCCGTCGCTTCGATCTGAAAATTATCGCTATCAAGGATCTGGTCGCCTACCGGATGCGCAATGAGCGTATCGTGAAACCTGAAAAGACGGTTAAACTGCTTACCAAGTACGGCCTATTCGATGTGACGGCCTACCGGCAGATCACGACTAATGACATTCACTTGGCCATCTATCAGGGAACCTGGAAGACCGATGAGCCAATCATGGTGCGCGTGCATTCGGCCACGGAAACCGGCGAGGTCTTCGGCGCCTTATTCGACGAGCACGAACAACTGCTCCAAAATGCAGCGGCCCGCATTGCGGCCGAAGGTCAGGGCGCCATTGTTTATATGCGCCATCGCGAGCAGGATGAGTCGATCTTGAGCTGGCTCGATCAACACGGTCACCCAACTGATACACCCCAGGAAGAGGTGACCATCAAACCCGATATGTCGCAGCGCGATTACGGGGTGGGTGCGCAAATTCTGCGCGACTTGGGCATTACGAAGCTCCGCCTGTTGACCCGCAGCCCCAAACGCCGCATCGGCCTCGAAGGGTACGGACTGGAAATCGTAGAAAATATCCTGCTGAAAGGCGGATAAGGCTTCCAGCTGGCGCCAAAGTCCCTGTCGCTCTACTGCTCGAGCTCCTGAATCATCTCTTCCGGGCTGCGGCCGAGGTTGCGGAGCAGCACCTGGGCATCGTCGGCAAAATCATCGTTGGGGTATTTTTCCAGAAACCGTTCGTAGCAAACGCGTGCCGAGTCGTAATCTTTTAACTCGTTGTCAAGGGTAAATGCCTGCATAAACAGGGCCAGGCGGGCCGGTTTTGTCATCGAATATTGCTGTGCCACTTTACTGTACATACCGGCCGCCTGGCGGTAGAGCCCCATGCTGCGTGCCATTTCGGCGCCTTCAAAAAGAATTTGAGGTGTAGCCTCAGCCTGTGGAAGCAGGCGTCCATAAATTTCGGTGGCCGTGATGTAATTGTTGGCAGCTTGGATATTCGGTCCGGCCGTAGCATCGGGAAAGACTGCGCGGCGCAGCGTATCGAGGCGATCTTCCAGCGGGGGTAGGTCCCGTTGGAGCTGCAGCTGATCGTCTTCAAAGTTGGGGAAGGCACGCTGGGCAGCCTGGTATACAGTGTTGGACAATACCGGATTTCTGAGTTCGTCGCGGTAAATAGCTGCTAGCAGGATCGCATGGCGGGGGGTATTTGCATCGCTAAAATAATTTTCCAGCGCCCGGTTGATGTAGTTAATTGCGGACCCAAAATCGCGCTGCCGGTATTTTATGCCTGCCGCGCGGTATAGATACCGGTTATTCCAGGCCGTATCGCTTGGGTGGGTATCTACATAACTCAAGTAGGCATTGACCAGTTCGTCCGCTTTGGGTTCATCGGCCGACTGCTCGAGTTGGGACTCCAGTTTTTCGATCTGGCGGTGCCGTTGATTTTCTTCGGGCTGGCAGCTCCACAGAGCCAACGCGAACACTGTAATAACGGATAAGCGCATAGGGTAATTTTTGTGGCGAAAATAGGGAAAAGTTGGGGTAAATGCGCTGTGCTTTTCTACGGTCATGCCCAGCATTGAACTTCTACATTTGCGGCCTGTTTCATCACGTAATCTTGTAGAACTATGGAAAAGCTCGCCATCTTTTGGTTTCGCCGCGACTTGCGCCTGCACGATAATGCGGGGCTTTATCATGCCCTAAAAGGCGACCTGCCTGTGTTGCCGCTATTTATTTTCGACCGTCATATTCTGGATAAGCTGGAAGATAAAGCTGATGCGCGGGTGACCTTCCTCCATGGTGTTATCCAGGAGTTATCGGAACAGTTGCAAGCGCAGGGGAGCAGTATCCTAGTGGAATATGGCAAACCGGAAGCGATTTTTGAGCAGCTTTTTCAATCGTACCCAATCCAGGCTATTTATGCCAACCACGATTACGAGCCTTACGCCAAGGCACGCGATGGTCAAGTCCGGCAGATCGCCGAGCGCCATGGGGCCGAGCTGCGTACTTTCAAAGACCAAGTCATTTTTGAGGGCAAAGAGGTAACCAAAAAGGACGGCGGCGTGTACACGGTTTTTACCCCGTACAGCCGCATGTGGAAAAAAGAGTTGGAATCCGAATCGGCCAATGGAAGTAAGGCGGAAGCCTCCCGCTTCTTCCAATCCTATCCTACAGAAGCTTTCTTCCTAAATTTTTACCCCCTAGAAAAAAAGTACCGGATTCCGACCTTGGATGAAATGGGGTTTGCGGAAAGCGGCGTGCCTATACCGCCACGGGAGGTGCCTCGCAAAGTGATCAAAAATTATGACGAAACACGGAATTTCCCGGCTATTGAGCAAGGGACTTCCCGGCTGGGCATCCACTTTCGCTTTGGCACCATCAGTATACGGGAAAAAGCCCGGCGGGCACAGCAACTGAACAAGACTTTTCTTAACGAACTTATTTGGCGGGACTTCTACTTTATGATCCTCGATAATTTTCCGCGCGTAGTCGATACTTCTTTCCGCCCCGAATATGATTACATCGAATGGCGCAACAACGAAGATGAATTCGAACGCTGGTGCAACGGCCAGACCGGCTACCCGATGGTAGATGCTGGCATGCGACAGCTCAACACCATTGGCTACATGCACAACCGGGTCCGTATGATTACGGCCAGTTTTTTAACCAAACACCTGCTGATCGACTGGCGCTGGGGCGAAGCTTACTTTGCCCGCAAGCTGCTTGACTACGAGCTATCCAGCAACAACGGCGGCTGGCAGTGGGCGGCCGGTAGCGGGACCGATGCAGCGCCATACTTCCGAATTTTTAATCCGGCCAGTCAGATGGATAAGTTTGACAAACAGAGAAAATACGTAAAGGAATGGGTGCCTGAATACGGTACCGATCGCTACGTTTCCCCCGTGGTGGATCATAAGTTCGCCCGCGAACGGTGCCTAGAAACTTACAAGGCCGGCCTCGACAAAGGTAAAGCAGCCTTGAAAGGATGAAAAAGTGTTGATATTGCACTTTTTACTTTATTTCGCCGTTTATTTTTGAGTATTTATCGAAATGTGCTTCACTAGGGTCATTTTTTTCCTACATTATGGTAAAGTGAATCGGAATTATTCCTTTGTAAATTGTAAAATTAGTAGGTATCAATCGCTGTAAGTGATTGTAAATTTGCTTATTTCACATTCTTAAACCCAATATGTAATTTAGTTTAAAATACTCGGTTCAGTAGTATTTAAAAGAATGTTTCACCTAAAACGTAATCAATGAGAATTCATTTGTTTTGCTTTTGGTGGGCGGTTTTCTAACTTCCGCTACCGCTCAGCCCTGCAAGCCCTGGCAAAAGACCCCGAAGCCGACCCCGCCGAATTCATGGCAGCCCTGACCGACGCCTATCCCGGCATTGCTCAAGCGTACGATTTGGCAGCCGTATCCGCTTCCAGGATCAGCAAAGACCCGCAGGCCGCTAAGGAGTATAACCTCCGCTTGCTTGAACTGCGCCCCAACCACGGTGGCACTTACAATGCCCTGGGGTACTCCTACATGGCACTCGGAGAGATGGGTAAGGCCAAAGCCGCCTTCGAAAAGTACCTCGAACTGGCCCCTGAAGAGCCCGATGCCTACGACAGCATGGGCGAGTATTACATGGTAGCTAAGGACTACGCCAAGTCGGCGAAATACTACGATAAAGCCGCTGAAATGGGAATGGAACTTTCTGAAGAACGGGCCGAGAAGGCGCGGGCAGCTATGAAGGCAACCGGAAATTAAAGTAGCGCTGATCGGGCGCAGTAAAGTCGTCCGATCAGCGCAAAACGGGAAAGCCGAAACCCGATTACAACAGGTACCAAAAAATAAGATCATGGATTTGAAAGTCATTGGACTAGGCCTTGGCAGAACCGGGACTTATTCATTAAAAACAGCACTGGAAACCCTACAACTTGGGCCTTGCTACCATATGGAGCGCGTGGCTCAAAACATGCCCGTGCAACTGCCACTGTGGAATGAGGCATTGAATCAGATGCCCAACTTTGAGGCCATTTATGAAGGGATGCAAAGCGCCGTTGATTGGCCTACAGCTGCCTTTTACAAGGAGCTGTATGCAGCCTATCCGAAGGCCAAGTTTATTTTAACCCACCGAAGCAAAGAGTCCTGGGCAGAAAGCTTTGGTTCTACCATCTACAAACTGCTTGCCGAACGGGAAAAAGCACCGGCACCCGTGCAGGAATGGCTCAATATGGTGGTGAAGGCGATTAAAAAATCAGGTTTCCCCATTGGCCTTGATTTCGAGGAGCTGGCAGAGCGGTATGAAGCACATAACCAGGCAGTCCGGAGTTTTATCCCATCTGAGCAGCTACTGGTGTATCAGGTAAAGGAAGGATGGGATCCGTTATGCGAGTTTTTGGACGTAGCGGCACCTGTCACGGCATTTCCCCGCACCAATAACCGGGAGGAATTCTGGGCGTTGGTGGACGCTGCCACAAAGCCGCCTTCTGAGGCAGAGTAGCTTCTTATTCGGCCGCCAAGCACCGAAAAAGCTCAAGCCGCTTCAGAAGAAGCAGAAGATTAAAATTTATCACCATAGTTGTCGGATACCGTTGTGGTGTCCGACAACTTACACCTAAAACACAACATCATGCAAACCGTAGGTATCATTGGTGGCGCCGGGTTCATCGGCAGTTATGTCACCAAGCAATTTTTAGAAAATGGTTATCAGGTCAAAGTATCGGCCACGGATATTTCCAACAGCGCGAAATACGCACACCTGTCTGCGCTGCCCCATTCGGAGAACATGGAGCTCGTACCGCTTGACGTTCAACACCTGGACCAGTTGAAGGCCTTTGCCGCCGGCTGCGACATCCTCGTACACGGAGGCACACCGTTTCAGTTGGATGTGGAAGACCCGCAGCGGGACTTGTTCGACCCCACCATCAAAGGTACGGAGAACTTCCTGCGGGTGGTCAGCGAAACACCAAGTGTAAAGAAAGTGGTGTTCATCGCTTCGGTAGCGGCTATGAATACCAGCTTCCCGATGTTGCCGGCCGGCAAATCCGAGGGGGACACGGTCAGTGAAGCGGATCCTTTCCATTTCAGTGAAGAAGATCACCCGTATGCGCAAGCCAAGTTTCTCGCCAACCGGGCCGTCGAGCAGTTCATCGCCGATAACCCCGATGCAGGTTTTGAAATCACCACGGTCTCGCCCGTGGGCGTCATGGGCGTGGCGCTGTCACAGCGAGAAGACTCCACCTCGATGGGCTTGCAGTATCTATTCAAAAACAACATCGCTCCGAACCCCTTCCTCGAGATGCTCTACGAGCAGGATGTGTACTGGGCGAACGTGGACGTAGCGGACGTGGCCGAATCGGTCTACCAGGCAGCTACCCGCCACCAACTGCATGGCAAGAACTACCTGATTGCCAGCGAGAGTTACCGCATATCCGACATCTCATTGATGCTGAACGGGTCGGAACCCGCCGGCACAGCCCGTCAGGTGTACAGCAACGCGATGGCTACCCGGGAGCTGGGCGTACAGTTCAAACCGCTGAGCGCGACTTTCAGCCACTACGCGCAAGTCATGAAAGCGGCGAGCGCTTAGCGCTCTAAGAATTAGAAAACAGTATTTAAAATCCCTTATTATGACCCCAGTAACAAAATACAAATGGGACATTACCACCAAAATAGTATTGATTTCACAGTTGATATTTACTATTGGATGGATTGTCGCCGGCTTTCTTCAAGGGGATAAATATTCAATAGCTAAATATTCTATCAGCGAATTGGGTGCTCTGAATGCTCAATATCCATGGGTTTGGAATTACCCAATGATAATTGGTGGTGGTGTAGTAATTTGGTTTTCAGTAGGAGTCTTACGCCCTATGTTAAAAGCATCCGGTATTCGATGGCCAGTAGGAGCTTGGTTGTTAGCATTCAGCCTTATGGGCATCGGGTCGGTAAGCGATTTCTTTTTCCCACTTGATTGTTCTCGTGGCGCTGACACAGCATGTATAAGGACAATTCTTACTAAGGTTCATAATATTGTTGGTGTGTCTGCTTTTTTTGTTACGATAATAACTCCTTTTGTTCTTGCATGGCATATGCGAAAAATGGATGAGTGGAAAGACCTTTCTTCAAAAACTATCCTATATGGAATATGCCACCTCATAGTAGGCTTAGGGCTACTTGATTCTTCTAATTCGTATTGGGGATATATGCAAAGACTTTTATGTTTTATGGGCTCTTTGGGTGTAATTCTATTGGCATTTAGAACGAATAAGATAGCAACAAATCCATAAGTAGATAGAAAGCGCTACCGGGTCAAAGTCCCGGCCGCCAATATGCTCAACACCGCGAAATACGCGCACCTGTCCGCGCTGGAACTTGGGTGTGCCATTACTTAACAAAAACACTTTACAACAATGAAAAAGCTATTATTCTGCGCCGTCCTACTGGGCTGCACCACGCTGCTGCAAGCGCAATCCCCGACGGACGAAGCCGCCATGTATACCCTCACCCGAAATTACATGGCTGCCTACAATGCGGGCGACCACGCCGCCCTACAGGCCATGTACACGGATGACGCCGTACGTATTGACCCGGAAGGCAACCGGATCGAGGGGGCCAAAAACATCGCTGCCGAATTGGCCAAACAACTCCGGGAAAATAACCTCACGGTGTTGATCAAACATGACGGAATGCACTGGTCGGATGCCGAAAACGCCTGGGTAGCCACCGGCACCTATCAGGTCTATGGTGTCTCCTATGTGCACGACATCGAAATCGACTGGCACGGCCGGTACGCCAATACCTTGCAGAAAGAAGAGGGCGAGTGGAAGATCGCCAAATCCGTACTGATGGATCCCGCAACGGAAAACGCGGCGGTCATCGACGGGCTGTACCAAGCCTTCGCCGAAGGGGATATCCCCGCCGCTCTGGAACCGATGGCACCCGATATCGTCTGGAACGAGGCCGAGGGTTTCCCCTACGCGGATAACAACCCCTACGTCGGCCCCGAAGCCGTACTCAACGGCGTATTCGCCCGCATCGGCGCTGAGTGGGAATACTGGAATTTGACCGACATCGAACTGCACGACGTGTCTGGCAATAAAGTGCTGGCTACCCTGCGCTACGATGCCAAGCACAAGGCGACGGGCAAGACGATCGACTCGCAAACAGCCCACCTGTGGACGTTGCGGGATGGCAAGATCATCGGTTTCCAGCAGTTTACGGATACGAAGCAAGCCTCCGACGCGGTGCGGTAATCCAGCGGCTTGGCTTCACAACAAAACACACATTTTCAAACCAGATAATTTTCAAACTATGAAGAATTTCATTTTGCTTACCGTATTGCTCCTGACCGCGGTCAGCCTGCAAGCCCAAGACATCAACGCGGAGATAGCCGCCTTAGGCAATGCCTGGGAAGCCGCCTACGAGCGCGGCGACGCAGCCGCCTTGGCCGCAGTACACGCTGAGAAGGTGGAGATTGTCAACGCCGATGGCAGCGTCAGTACGGCTAGCCGTGCCGATATAGAAGCGGATTGGGTAAAAACCTTTGCGGCCAACACGGGCACTATCGAGTTTGCCGATGATATGGTCGCCATCCTGCTCTCCGACGGCAAGGCGAGCACGAAAGGTAGCTTCACCCAAACGATGACCAACAAGGAGACCGGCGAGACTACGACCTTCAAGGGCCGCTTCGACCACCATGCCGTAAAAGTCAATGGCCGGTGGCTGTTGAGCCGCCTAAAGGTGACCCCGCAGTAAGCGTGTTGGGATTTTGGTCTTCTAGTCGAAAACTAGCAATTTTTTGGTTAGACGAGACCCGAAAACCGGAGTTTAGCCTAAGCTAAATGAGGATTTTCGGGGCGAAGTATAAGCGGAAAAATGCAGTTTGCAGACCGATTACTAAAGTTCCAACACGCTCGTAAACCAATGCTGCCGTTGGAGCCCCTTACGGATACTCCAACGGCAGCTATCCTTTGCCCGCGGCGGTACGCTGACCGGTGGCGCCGAGACTTCGGCAGTTATATTTTTGAAGGATAAAAAACACATCACGATGAATTTAGAGCTAGCCGAAAAAAATGCTATTGTCACGGGAGCAAGTAGAGGGATCGGTAAGAGTATCGCCCTGAAGCTCGCCGAAGAATGGGCTCTGGGAATTGACGAAAGCGCAAAACCGGCCTTTCTATGACGCGATGCTCAGCACCATTCCTTCCGGCAGAATGGGAACGCCGGATGAAATTGGCGACGTAGCGGCTTTTTTGGTTTCGCCCCGGGCCAGCTGGGTAACCGGAACGTGCCTGGCTGTTGATGGAGGGCAGCATAAGGCTAATTGATTGTCGCCGCATCCATACCTTTGCGATACCGATACCTCGGAGTTAGGGGTCGCGCAATAACCGTTAATATTAAGGAGAAATCCCGTTTTCAAAACCACAAAGCACTATGTATCCGTACCCAAAACCCCTTTATTTTTCCTTCCTGGCTTTCTTCCTTTCCTTCGGCCTTTCCGCCCAGCAAACCATCAGCGGACGCGTATTCCACGGCGATGGAAGCGAACAGATCGGCGCCATCGTCTGTGCTTCAAACGGGAACGAGGATTGCATGTCCTCTGAAGCGAATGATTCACTGAACACCTTTACCCTAGAATTCTACACACTCACCCTGCCCGATTCAATCGCTTATTTGTACTTCAACTGGGACGGCATGGTCAATCCGGTGGTGCCCATTGCCGGCCGGGATACCCTTAACCTCATCAATGCCTCGTATTGGGAAATGGCCCATGACCGTTATCCCGAGGAAAAAATCCCCGCTCGTGCCCACTCCATACAGGTGGCGGGCATCGTAGAGGAGTTCCGCAAAAAGGAAGACTACAGACAGGTACCCCTGGCCGGGGCGACCCTGACGCCCATGGTTTCACCCGAACAGCCCCTGGCATCCGTCACCTCCGATGCCGGGGGGCAGTTTTCGCTGACCATCCCGCCCGAAGCCGGCGTGTTGCGCATGCAGTATAAATGGGTCGACAAATACTATGTGCTGCCCCCCGTGCGCACCCTCTATGTACCCTTTCTCCTGGGTGTCGGCAGGGATATGAAACAGCAGAAAAAGCGCCGGAAGCAGTGGGAGCGGCAGCAGCGGAAGGGGCGGAACTGATTTTGAGATGCTATGTTTAGCACGCAAACAAGCTCTTACTCCCACCAGAACGAAAAGCCGCCTTCCACTATGCGGTCCGATGAACCTTTAGTTTTCGGGATCGACGAAACGGTCGAGCGTCGCCGGGGAAAGCGCATCAAAGCCCGGGGCATCTATCGTGACAGTATCAATTCTTCGAAGAGCCACTTTGTCAAGAAAAGCGGTCTTCGTTGGATAAGTCTGATGCTACTGACCCCTATCTACTGGGCCGCCCGGGTTTGGGCTTTACCGTGTTTGACGGTGCTGGCTCCTTCCGAGAGATAGCATCAGCAACAAGGCAAACGACATAACCCTGAAAATTCACAAGGAATTTTCCGCCCGGAGGGCTGACGAGTATACCCTCAAAACAGGCTGGTCCAAGTAAGTGAAAAAGCTAAGGATTACGTCTTGATTCTAGATGGATGACAAACTCAAAAATATAGATCCAACTAATCTAAACTCGGATAAAAAGATCCGAGAAGCTAAATCTTCTTTGCTAAATACGACGGTAGGAGATCAATCCAGTCTTATTGAGCGATAAAAAGAGCTGATCCAGGAGTTGAAAGACGAAATCAACCGGCTAAAGGGAGAACAAGGTCGACCGAATACTCTTTTGATTTTTACTTAGAAAAAAATTAAACCTACACCTAGTTAATTGAAGTCATCATCAATACCTGGAAGCACAGAGGTGATTCGTGATTTAAGATTGAATAAAAATTCACTAGTGTCCGGTTAAGAAAATAAATTTTGCGACTAATTCATTGTTTTTCAATATTTTATAAGCGATCTAAAGTGTGACACATTTGAAATCGCTAGGTTGCCCAAAAGTGGGTAACTATGAATCAAGGAACTTTCGTCTTTGTCCAGTTGATTCGACTGGTTCACCGGCAGAGTTTTGCCAGGCATGTCGATCGGTACAAAGGGAATCTACGGGTTCGCGAATTCTCTTGCTGGCACCAGTTTCTGTGCATGAGCTTCGGGCAGCTTACCCACCGGGAAAGCCTGCGCGATCTGGTCACTTGCCTGAATGCCCATCAGGAAAAGCTTTATCACCTGGGTCTATCCCATGGAGTAAAGCGTGCCACCCTGGCCGATGCAAATGAGTCGAGAGACTACCGCATTTACCTGGATCTGGGCATGAGCCTGATTAAGAAGGCCAGGAAGCTCTACCAGGGTGAACCCAGCCAGATTGAGTTGGACAATGTGGTTTATGCATTGGATTCAACCACGATCGAGCTTTGCCTGAACGTCTTCCGGACGTGCCCGATTCTTTTTTATCGATCCAGTTCAAAACTTCTCACTCGCATTCCACCACTTTTGCCTTTTCCTTTACTTTTGACGGCCAATCGTATTTTATAGGTATCCTCGCCGATCAAGGTTCCCATCTTTGGGTTTTCTTCCAATTGCTCTGCCAATTCGGCTAATTCCGATTTCAGAGACCGGTATTTCTTCATCAGTTTCTTCGCCTCTCGCTGAAAATTTGGCGTGACAATTACATTAGCTTTCATCCAAAAATTCGCTTAAAGTGATACGGGAAGATTTTCCTTTCTTGATATCTTCTACTTCCTGAAACGCTATTTTCAAGCTATTACTCGGAGAACGCAAATCTTCTAATTCCGCTAACAATCCCAGAATCTGTTGCCATTCTTCAAAGGGAATTTGGACAGCTTTTTTGTTGCCTGCTTCGTCGGTCACGTATCTAATTGAAATATCTTTACTCATTGGTCAATCATGTTTTCTTACTAAACTCTTCAATTTCCCCCATTAGTTCAATCTTCCCAAATTTTTCGGAATTTTTTAATGGCCACCAACGGCTGGTATATGAAAAGTAGGCGATTTCGAAGTACAAAAATTTCGGTTAAACAAGAATTTTGACACGAGCCAAAACTCTTGAATTCAGCACTATATCGCCTATTTTTTATATACATTGTTGGCGGGGCGTTGTATATATCATTCAATTACTTGTAATATAGCTATCATAGCTGACAAAATTACTAGCCAATGTATTGCGATGGGTATATACAACTTTTTTAATAGTACAAACAGAGCTCCAAAAACGAGTCCCCAAGATAGAAACCACCAGAACTGGTCTATTGATTTTAATCCGTGCTGAAAAACAAACGGCATGGATGCTATAATAGCAGCAAGCCATTTGTTTATTTTTCGGCTTTTTATTGCTGAAATAGCAAATCCTCTGTAAACTATTTCTTCAGATAGCCCACCAACAAATGCCATTATGATAAAAATTATACGTGAACTTGTTGTTTTTGGGATTAAGGATGAAATTTCGTGCAATTTATCGCTATTGACAGAAGAGTTGGCTAGTGCCATTTCAATAAAAAGAACAAGTCCAATAGCAACAATCCAATATCCTCCAAAGAAGATAAAGGTCTTTCTGTTTTTAAAGGAAATCCCGATATCTTCCCATTTCCAGCCTGAAGCAGATAATATCCCCGATACAAGATAAATTTGAGCTAGATACCAACATATAATTATAATCCAAAATGTGTTGAAAAAGTCTAAGCCAAAATTTGTGATTAGTGAATGGTTAAGCAACAGAAGTGAAAGGAGCATTGCAATTATAGGAAACCCTACAAGAACTCCAATAATTCTGCTTGCGGGAATAGGCTTTAGCGTTTTCATGCTCTCCATTGATTATCCATTTTGAGTTGGAAGAAGTGCTAAAAATAAATCTTCAATGGTGCATTTCAGTTACCAAATGGTAAGTCCTAAATTTTTCCTGCTCTTATTCTGCTCAAACTTTGCGGTGTGATGCCAAGGTATGATGCTAAATACTTTAAAGGAGTTCTTTCAATTCTTTTATTACTTTTAATTAATTCTACATATCGCTCTTTGGCAGATTTTGTCAAAAGGTCTATTTGTTGTTGTTGCTTTTCAATAAATGAAGATTCAGCAATTAATCTGGTAATTTTCTCCCCAAAATTTCCATCTAAAAGGGTCTTTTGAAAACTTTGATAAGGTAATCTGAACACTGTTGAATTTTCAAAAAGTTTTACTTCAATCGGCGTTGGTTTTTGCAACGTAAATGACATATAGTCCATCAAAAATTCATTGTCGTAAGAAATATCAACGCAGACGAAATTATTGGTATTCCAAATTAGATTTCCACCACTTCCGCTAAGTAAGATATTAAGGTACTTCTCAGTAGTATTGGCTTCTTTAAGCACAAATTCCTTAGGGTAATCTTTAGTTTGCCCTAACTGTCCGAAATTATTCCAGACATCAATATCTAATTCTAAATACGAATCGAAAATTTTTTTTAGCTGATTTGCTATCGTTTTCATGAAATGGTTTTTTCAATACCCGCTAATGGTTAGTATAAGCGTAGTTGCGAGGTTACTGTAGCCTTCCCCTTTTTAGGGAAGAGGTCACTCCGAATAAATCTCTCTTAAAGCTGCATCATTGCTGAAGTCAATCTCACGAAAATATATCTTGAAGTTTTCAATGATATCCATATTCTAATCCCCTTATTATTTTATTTTCAACTCTCTTGATTATTTCTTCTTGAATCCTTAGTTGATTTATAAGCTTTTATTGTTAAAAACACTCCTAAAACCACTAGTATTAATTGAATCGCCATAATAGTGTTATTGTTTTCAAATTCTGATTCTTGAACGTTTGGCAAAAACATTCTAAACAACCCTAACACCATAGTTACATATCCTATTACAGTCAATATTACAGGCCATTGCTTAGTCCATACATTATGATTTCTCACTATTGCTAAGCCCGCTACAAAGAATAAAAGACCATTCAAATAAATTACCGGGGCAATTTGGTCATCGTAAAGTGTTGGATTCCAAAATTTCATCTCTGATATAATCATTACAACCAATGTTGGTCCAACAATGGCTGCAATTGATTTTGACTTCTCTTTACTTGTATGATCCATCTTTATTGAAGCTTTATAGGGAGTACTGTAGCCTTCCCCTTTTTAGGACAGGTTAAAAATAAACAGTTTACTGTTTAGCG
>CAZHCA010000008.1:0-170753 GCA_964530825.1 uncultured Saprospiraceae bacterium | reverse complement strand
GACCGATCACAGAAAAATAGCACTAATGGGTGCGACTTTTTGAGGAAGCCCTAAAATACCTGTTCGCGCTTCGAAGGGCTCGGTCGTGCAACTCTTCGTCTAGGTTGCAGGTAGCGACTACTTTCACCAATAAAGCATCCAGATCCAGGTCTTTTCTTGCATCTGTTCTTTCTTTTATCAGACGGTCGCACTGTTTGACCACCTCATCGAAGGATTCGTTGATGAATAAAAACAAGGTGAGGTTGAAAAAAATAGCCCGTTGGCTACTGCCTGGCATGGGAAACTGGCTGAGACCAGCTAAGATCTTTTTGTAAATCTGCTTTTCGGTATCCTCTACCCCCTGATTGATGTAGAAGATAATCCGATAGTTCGTAATTTTTCGAAATAAAAGGCTCTCTTCCTGAAACCCCGGCGGCCTTTCCTTTTCTAGGCGATCGAGATAGTCTCCCAACTCTGCCATGTTATCGCTCTCCATCAAAGTGTAGAAGAGATTGGTGTAATCGATAATGAATTCATGGAAGCGTTCGCTTTTGATGCCCGGATTGGTTTCCCACCAATCGATAAGATGCTGATAGCTCACGAAAGCTTTTTCCGCCTCGCCAATTAGTTGGAAGTAAAGTGCCTGCGCCTGAAAGTAACGCCGGCGAGCGTAGGCACCCTTCGGAGGGTTGCCAACGAGGTCGCGTTGATATTGGTCTTGCAACGCCTTGACCGCTTGACTCGAAGGCAGGCGGTATTGCTGAAGGGCTTTCAAAAGCAATTGGTCATAGATCCGGATGTAAGTAACATAATCCTGAAGGTCTTGCCAGACCATTGAGTTTTCGGTAAGCAAATCATCGATCTGTTGCGCATAATCCCCCTGCCGGATGTACCGGTTGTAAGAAAGCATCTCTAAATTGATCTCCAACTTGTCCTGCGGGTCTTCGATTAGCTCTGCCCATTTCTGGGCCTCCTTCAACCGTTCAATGGCCTGGTCTTCCAGTCCACGTTGAAAAAGAATACGCGATTCAACAATGGCTTCCTTGATCTGCGCGGCATAAGCGTTTTTGCTATGAAAACTTCTAAGGCTAGCCAGTAGGGCTGTATATAGGCTGCGCTTATACTCACTTAACTGGGCACCGTATTTTTTTTGCAGGGCCTCTTCGTCGTAGGCCTGATTTTTCACCATCTTCTTCAGGTCCTCATAGAGTTTAAGGTACTTTGGTGGCCTCTCCCGGCTTTTCTGCTCAACAGAGAAGTACCGTTTTTCATTCTTCGACAGCGAATCGATCAGTTCGTAAAGAAACGCTTTCCGCATAATATAAAAGGTTGTAAGCAGCCTATTTCAAGCCGACTCTATCCTACAGACAGACAGATGAAGGCGGAGCCCCCTCTTTTTTTAATTTTTTTTCGTCGTTGGAAATCCGGATCAGGGGCCAGTAGAGGGAAGTAATCTTCACCCAGGCACTATTTTTAATAAGATACTGTTTATCAATTATTTAAAAGGGTTTGCCGCAAATTATCATTGCGCTGCAGTGCTGCTCATCCCTCGTGTTGGAACCCCGAATTACAGCCGGTTGGTGGTTTTCCCTCCTTTGAGTTGAGGAATATATTTGTACTTGTAAGAAATTAACAAACCAACTTTTCAACGCCCAAAAACAAAAACGCCCAACGTGTAATCCCAAGAACCTATCGACTTAGTGGACAACAATAACTAACCCTCAGTAGACGGGAGGGCCTGCCGGCCCTCCCCGATTTTAAAGAATACGGGAAAAATAACAAAACTTCAGGTGAGTGCAAGCTGCTCGCTGTGGAAGATACTTGTTCACTGGGCAATTTTTATACCTCATGCTTTTCTAGTCAGAGCGTGAGGTTTTGCCCAGGTACATTTGTTATCTTTAAGGAAATAAGTTTTCCTACCTATCATAATCTCTCCACAATAAGTCGAAAATATACGCCGACGACGGGTCCTGGTTCCGAAGGGAATGATCCGAAATGCTTTCGACCTGTTCACGGCCTGATCCCTTAGGAGATAAGTAGATAGTTGCTATAGATTTCCGCTGGAGGTGGCGGTGAACGAATCGTCACCTTCTAGCTTTTTTGCAGCTGTTGCTTAAAGATATGTCCCATATTCATTCCAAAAACTGCTGTGGATTCTTTTCATGTTACTGCAAAGGTCTCCGCATTTAGACCTTCACCTAAAATCCTAGGAGACCATTAGGAGAGTGGCCTATCAATCGATGGCCGCTTTCTTTTTTTACCCTTCCCATAAACATGCTGATTTTTTTATATGCCTCTATTTTAGCGTATTCCTACTTGAAAATCCGGCGGAATAGCCCTATTTTTATGATGCTAATAGGAATGTGTTCCCTAATCCGTTCCCCGCAGAAAGCTTTGAGAATAGTTATTCCGAGAGCGAAAAAAGGAGATAAAAACAAATAACTACTGAACAACAAACAACTATCCTCCCTTTTACCGCTCCTCGCAAATGGTTTTAAAATGTCCCAACCGGACTAAAGGTATGGGGCTTACGGATTGTTCCGCCGACCCTACGGACTGATGGAATTTATTTGGCTGTTTCCCATCGGTTGAACGGGCGCAATCAATCTGGCAAAACTGCTTTAAAGCAAAAACTATGACAACGCGTAATCGATCTCTATTGATGGGGCGGGTAACAATGGAGTTTGTACTATTGAACCTCAGCCTGATTATCGTACTCCTTGGAGTGCTGCCTAGGAACAACATGATAGTCGTCGCTCCAGAACACATAGGCATGATTATCTTGCTCGCCAACTTGACCTGGGGAGCTATTTTAGGGATCAACACGGACTTAAGCGCGTACATCCTCAAAGCTGAGGAGCGCAAGCGAATTAAGAACCTGGTCGTCAATGCTGTCGTGTGGGTGGGATTCACCTTTTTTATAGCCACCCTGATTGGCATGGAAGAAATATCTCCTGCAACACTACTTTTACCAATCGCCTTGTTTCTCGTACTTGATCTGCTGCTACTACGGGTTTTTAATCACCTCCTGTTCCGGCGCAAGCTTTCTTCGGGTCCACAGGTCATGGTGTTCGGTCAGCCCCAGAACGAGCAACTGCTGGACATGCTGAGTACGAGTTTATACAAGCAAGGGTTCCGGCTTTGGTCATCGCCCGAATTTCGGGGCCCCAGCACCATTGCTAATCCTGCCGAACAGCTTTCCATTACTTTAGAGACCGAGCCCATCGACGAGGTATTCATCTTTTTGGGAGAATTACCGGAGGCCATGGTCGAACAAATTATACGCACGGCCGACTACCACGGCGTCCGGGTCAACCTGATCCCGAGCGCTCCTACCTCCGTAACCCATAAGGTAAGCGTGCGCCAGCGACCGCTGGACCTTCCTATTTTACAGCTCCGCCACTCTCCGCTCGATAGCGGTGATAATTACCTGCTGAAACGAGGCTTCGACATCTTTTTCGCCCTGCTGGTCATTACACTCCTGAGCCCCCTCCTATTGCTGATTGCTACCCTGATTTACCTCGATAATCCAGGGCCAATCTTCTACAAACCCATCCGTCGGGGCGAGCGGGGCAATCCCTTTACTTGTTACAAGTTCCGAACCATGCGCGAATGCGATGACCCCGTGAACGGCGTCAAATCCACCCAGCGCAATGATCCGCGAATTACGCGCATTGGGAAATTCCTGCGCAAGTACGACCTCGATGAGCTACCCCAATTCTTTAATGTCTTACGCGGTGAGATGAGCGTAGTGGGTCCCCGCCCCCACCGTACCTTTCTACACAATGACTTCCGCAAGATCGTCAACGATTACATGGTGCGGCACTATGTCAAGCCTGGCGTAACCGGCTGGGCCCAGGTCAACGGCTGGCGCGGCCTGGCAACCACCGATGAGCATAAACGGCAGCGGGTGTATCACGACCTGTGGTATATCGAAAACTGGAGCCTGTGGCTGGACATTAAAATCATTTTCCTGACCGTCTTCGGCCGCAAGACGCGCAATAATGCTTTTTAGGCAAAAGAGACAGGAGGGCCCTGATCACAGACATTAGGAAAATTTTAACATGAATCAGCTGGAATAAAGTTATTTTTTCCTGAAATATGTCCTTTTTCTTTACGTTTTTTGCAAGAGCAAATACCGTAGTAAAAGGCCTGCCGCCATTGCCAATAGCAAAGACTGATCTCATCAATAGCCCATTTCGGGCGGGTTACTTTTTACACCTTTCGACGTACGGAACAATACACGGGTTATCCCTACATTATTATTAGCGGTTATTCCCAATAGCTTTCGCTGCTAGTAGTAGGGTTTATTTTTGAAATTAAACCGAATTGTCTTGGTTTTACTTGTATCGTAGAACCGATTAAAGCAATTTAGGAAGTGTATCTTTCGTCCCCGTATTCCGTATACGGTATGCCATGGTATTTTCCGTAACGAAAGCATACCTTTCCCTAAGTTGCTCCCAAAAACAAAAAAAGATATGAGGCACCCACTGATGTACATAGCGTCATTGCTACTATTACCGATTTTGAGTCATGCCCAAATAAGCGATGCAGAGTTTTTCAGCCGCATCAACCTGGACTATCCCGGATTAAATCAAGTCAAACAAGCCGTGACCCGTGGCGATTATGCGGCCGCTCGGCAGGCCTATGCGACTTTCCAGCGCGAGCGGTCGACGCCGGAGCATAAATTTCCCAGACAACTTCCCAGAGACTACCCGTCCAACAAAAGAAAAGAATCGAGCAACCCGGCGGAAAAGGCGCTGCAAAATAGATTTACGTCAGTTGGTTACGAGTACCATTTTGCGGATGGAGACATTGACTGGCTTTTCAATCCGACCGATAAAAATCAAAATCCTTCTTACAATGGCAATTACCGCCGGGAATGGACCGTTCAGTTCAACCGCCTTTCCTATTTGCGCAATTTAGCAGCTGCCTTTCGGGATACTGGCAATCCGATCTACGTTGAAAAAGCAGACGCAATGCTTAATGATTGGATTGGGGATGTTCCACCCAAACATCCTACCGGTGATGAACGTTGGCTGAGCGGCTGGCGGACGCTGGAGGCGGGTATCCGCGTAGGGGAGGAATGGGCATACGCATGGCCCTATTTCATTAAAGCCCCGGAACTTAAGGATGAGACGATCGTAAGATGGGTGAAATCGTGGATGCAACACGGCGACTATTTAACTCAATATAGTGGTACGCTTAACTGGTTTATTACCGAATCACATGGGCTTTTTAATATCGGAGCGCTTTTTCCCGAATTCAAGGATGCTCAAGCATGGAGAGCAGAAGCCGTTGACCGGTTGTCGGGTGAGTTACAAGCGAATTTCTATCCCGACGGCGCACACACTGAGCTAACACCGCACTACCACCGTATTGCGATGGAAGCCTATGTACAGCTGATGATATCGGCCCGAAAAAATAACTATCCGGTTGACCCGCAGTATTTGGGCTCCATCGAAGACATGTTCGATTACTTGATTAAGATTTGCATGCCCAATCGCCAAACCCCACGTATCAATGATTCCAAAACGGAAGACATCAAATACATTCTCGACTATCAAGGGGGGCGCGAACTTTTCCCCAACCGTCAGGATTTTCTCTTTTTCACTAATAATGGAGGGGCACCGCCGGATTACACTTCGGTATTGCTCCCTTGGGCGGGGCAAGCCGTAATGCGCGAGAACTGGACACGGGAGTCGAATTATCTCCTATTTGAATATGGCCCTTACGGGACAGGCTCGCACCAGCACGAAGATAAATTGGGCATCCATATTGGAGGGTACGGAGAAATGTTTGTGATCGAAACGGGATTAGAAGATTACGGCCAGACCACGAGTAGAAGTTACTCGCTAAAATCCCAGGCTCATAGCACCCTGAGCATTGATGGGGAAACGCAGGCGCGAAAATACGAATCCAGTCTACAACGTGCCGACCAACCGTATCCGGTGGTCTGGACCAATTCTACCCGGTTTGACTATGCGCGAGGCGAATACGGGGTCAATAGAAGAGAAGTCTGGGGAAAGGATCAAAAATATCTGGGCGAATGGAAAAGGCATGTCCTTTACTTAAAACCCGATGTTTATGTGGTCATTGATCAAATCACCCCTGACGACGATCGCGAACATCGATACCAATCGCATTTCCACTTAAACAGCAGTAACGCCAGCCTTGATAATAGCACCCAACGGGTATCCATTCAGGAAAACGGCCGCCCTGGATTCAGCATAACGCCTTTACAGGTTGATAACCTAACGACTACTATCACCAAGGGGCAAAGATCACCAGAGTATTTGGGCTGGGAGCTTTTTGCCTCGCGCGGAGACCGGCAGATTCCCACGGCACGTTACGAGCAAAAGACCGCGGGACCGACCGTTTTGTCCTATATTTTTCAGGCCAACCCTAACGGGCAGGCCCCACCTAAGCCCAAAGTTGAGGCCTTATCGACCGGCAACCCGGAATTGTTTGGTATCGCCATTCAAGAAACAATGGGCGACTTAGGCCCCGTAAAAATCATTTTGAATAAAACAGGTCAACCTACCCTTACGTGGAACGACCAGACTTTCTCTACGCCGGCCATCATCATTTTCGAAAAAGAAAACAAGACGTATGACTTGCATTCCGGCGACTTGTTGGCCGAAGCCGGTAATGACGACCAACCGGCAGCAATCAGAGGAATGGTTTGGGAAGACAGGAATGGGAACGGGGTAAGAGATGAAGCGGCGGGCGCCGGCTTACCCAATATACCGGTAGGATTGGTAGATGCCCTGACCGGCAATACCGTAGTCATTACGAGCACCAATAGTGAGGGGCGCTATCAGATTAATGATATTACCCCCGGGGAATATTACCTCCAGATCACAACCTCAGACTGGTTATTTGCTGCCCGCAACGCGACCCAACAAAGCGACCTGGATTCGGATTTCGATCCCGACCGGGGCATTACGGCCGTTTTCCCCTTAAAAAGCCGGGAAGAAAAAAAAGAAATTGACGCCGGATTGTACCTGCCGATCACGCTGGGCGATTTGGTCTGGCACGATCTCAACCGCGATGGTATTCAGAATCCCGACGAAAAAGGCCTTGATCAAGTTGGGGTAGTACTTTATGACGACCAGGATCAATTGCTCACTTCAGGCAACACAGACGCCAATGGCATTTTTCGTTTCGACCGACTCCCCCCCGGCAAGTACAAGGTTAAAATTGACCCGGCAAATTTTACCGATCAAAAACCACTCTGGGGCATGATGCCCACCACTAATGCAGTTGATTATAGCTTGTCCACTACAGACTTGGAGTCCGGAGATAATGATTTTGATCTGGACTTTGGTTTTGCATATAACGATATCGCCCCGCCTTTACCTACTATCACCTTAGAAATCACGGTGCAAAACCAAGATGTCTTACTTCGGTGGTTTACTTTCAATGAGCAAAATATCGCCCATTTCGAAATCGAACGCTCCACCGATGGTATGCAGTTTAATAAGATAGCGCAGGTTGCCGCTAAGGGCGCCGGTAATAGCGGCAGGACGGAATATACGTATGTCGATGAAAACGTAGCTTCTAAGAATTATTATTACCGGGTCAAACAGGTCGGTACCAATAGTAGTTCGAACCTAAGCCAAATGGTGGAGGTGGACTTAAGGCCAACGGAAGAAAGCCAAAAGCAAAAGATTCGTTCTTTCCCCAATCCCTTTCGGGATCGTATTGTGCTGGACTTGCATGACCGAAAAATCACGAGCGCCTTTATTGAGATTTACGATCAATGGGGGCACCGAGTTCTGGAACGGAGGTTCGACGCACCTTTGAATGAAATCTATTTGGACGTGGCCCACTTACGACCCGGCACTTATTTTTTAAAGATGCAATCAAATCGAAAGAATGCGCTACTAAAAATCTCCAAATTCTAGGAGCGTACGACCCGCTTCACGGAGCGGGTCGCGTTTCTTTGACCGTTGATATGCTGCCGGTACAAATCAGCGTAAGCTTCCCGTACGCGATCCATCGCATAAGTCGATTCTACGTGCCGCCTGGCAAACTGCCCTTTTTCTTCCATCTGTTGCGGGTGGGCCAATGCCCACAGAATTTTTCCAGCCAGATCGTCGGCATCTTTCGAAGTAAAAAATAAGACCTCCTTTGCGGAGAAAACGGCCGTATTTTGCGGAATGTCGCTGGCAATGATCGGTGTACCGACACTACCCACCTCCAGCAACATCACTGACATGGCTTCTCTTTCCGAAGGGAACAGAAACAGATCAGCCCGCGCAATCAAGGCATTGAGTAGGTTTCTGTCATCAATGTATCCGATAAACCGAGTACTTACTGCTTCGGCAGCCTTGCGGACCTGAGCGGTGTAGGCAGGCATCTGCCCGGTATCTCCGGCTACGACTAATGTACCGGAAAACTGAATTCGCCGAAGGGCCTCTAACAGGGTATGCAATCCTTTCAAGGGGATGATACGGCGAGCAGCAAAAAACAAATACGGCCCTTCTACTCCGTATCTTTCCAACAACGGATCTGCTACCTTTGGGTCGATTTCCCGCGCTGGCTGCACTCCATTGGGAATGAAATTGACCGTTCGTCCGTAATGCTTTTGATAGTATTCTACCAAAGGAGAAGCGACGACCGTTACCGGCGCTTTTGACCGCATTAATACTCGCTCGGCACGCCGGAAGTAATACTTACCGAATCTGGACCACTTATCGTTGAGGTGCGGCAAAGCATGGGAAGTTGCAACCACCGCATATTTGCGCTGGATAAGTGGTAGGAACCACGCAGCATCAATTTTATGCAGGTGCACCAGCTTGTAGTCTTCGCCGGAAAAATAAAGGTGCCAACAGCAGCGCAGGTAGTACCAGAAGACACCAAACCCTTTGATCGGAATCTCGCTGAATTGAATGGTTTTAACCCCTGGAATCAATCCCGCAGCCCGCTCGTTCCGGTAGCAGTAGATAGTAAAGTCAAACTCGTTTTGGAGCGCTTGCATCAAACTCTCGACGACTCTACTCGTGCCCCCACGCGAAGGATAATACTTGACACCAAAAATTAAAATACGTGGTTTAGACTCCTTTTTCATGGACGAGGTCCGGAATTTTAGTACGTTCAACCGGTGATTCTAACCGGTAATCAGTCAATAGCTGAGCAATAAAATGAAGATAACGGTCCCGAAAAGATTCGAAGCTATACTGTGCCCTCAATAAACTCAAGCTATTTTCACCCATTTTCTTGCGCAAAGCCGGGTTATCAATGAGGCATTTCATCGCTTCAGCCAAGGCTTCGGCATTACGTGTTTCTACTAAAAAACCATTTTCCCCGTCGGCAATCAATTGATCATTATCACCTACTTTGGTGGCCACTATGGGTAATTGATGCTCCATAGCTTCCAAGATAGAATTGGATAGTCCTTCGAAAAGTGAACTGGATAAATAAATGGTAGACTGTTCCAGTAAGGTTGGAATATTATTGGGCCGAATGTATAGTTCTGTAATATCCTGGATCTGGTATTCTTCCAACCATTGTTCGATATGCTGTTGTTGCGGACCATATCCAATAATGCGAAAGGTAAAACCAGAACCGTCTGGCTTCAGCAGGGCACGAAGTCGGGCTATCGCCCGGATGGCCGTCTCGTAGTCTTTCTGCTCCACAAACCGGGCTAAGGTCGTTATAATAAGCCGGCTTTTGTCGAGTGGTCGATCGACTGCCTGGGAACGCAACTTAATCCCGTTTGGCAGCACCAACAGTTTTTCTGGCCGGAAACCGCTAGCGGTAAAGTAGCGCTTCCCTTGGTAGGTATTCGAAATGGAATAATCCAGCAGCTTGCTGTTGTGAATCCATCGCATGACCCAGGTTTTCACTTGGCTCATTTGAGCATTTCGGATGCCACCCATAACGAAAGGCGTCTTTGCTAACCGCCCACAGATGGCAGCCAGCAAGGTATCTGTCGGCAGAAATGAAAATATTAGGTCTACTTTCTCTGCTTTCAGAATACGGGTAAAGTCCCGCATCCGCCGGGCAATATGCCCACTGAGCTGGAAATAGGTAATGTCCTGCTCCTGAAGGATATTTAGGTGCCGCTCCGGGATGAGATCCGGTTTAATAATGACCATGATGACCCGCAGATGGGGCCGGAGAGCCTCTGCCAACAAGAGGCTCTGCTTTTCGGCACCGCCAATCCCAAGGGTATTAATAGAAATACAAATGGTGGGCTGGTCCGAATCTGATCGATTGTTCATAGCATTAGTTTACGGGGCGCTAAATTTGATGAAAAAGGTCAATCAGTTTTTGGTTATTCTTAACCGTATCAAAATGTTGGCGGCAGGCGGCTTGGCCATTCCGCCCAATTTGCCTGGCCAGGCAAGGGTCCTCGATTAATTGTCGAATAGCCATCGCTAAAGCACCCACATCGCCAGGAGGTACTAGAATAGCGTCTTCGCCTGATTGCAAGTAAAAGGGAACATCACCTGTTTGGGAGGCAACGACTGGATTGCCGGTAGCCAAATATTCTCCGAGCTTAAAGGGAAAACCAGCGTGGGCAAACGCATCGTCAGTCCTGGGGACAACTAGTATATCTGCCGCGTGCAGTTTGCGGTAAAAAGCATCGTCTTCCAGATAGCCCAGAAAGTGAATACCCGCCAGGTGGCCGTACTGCTCGCGGTATTGGGCTGCCCGCCGGCCCTTACCGAGTAGCTCCAGTTGTACATCAAATTGATGCCGGACACGTTGGACGGCTTCAATTAACAATTCCACGCCGTCCTTTGCTGCGTAGGATCCAGCATACACTACCCGCTGAGGAGCTTCCATCAACCTCGTTTTAGTAAGCTGTCCGTTTAGGACAGCCGAAATAGGAATAAGCTTGATGGGCTTGTGCCAACGATTCCAGGATGCGTACTTTTCCTGAAGGTGGCGAGAGATGACTACCAATCCATCTGCCCACTTCAGATTCCAGTGATCCAGGCTGTTCATAATAGCCAGATTCAATCGCCGAGCCGTAGAAACGGATTGGTTATTAACCTGATAGTCCTCTACGATGTCCAGAATAATCCGGTACCCCAATCGCCGTGCTTTCCGGATAAAGAGCAGATTATCTACGTTCAAGGCCCCATAATAAAAGAGGATATTTTTCCCCTCTCCTTGGAATTGACGCAGTACCCGATAGCCGTCTTTCACATACCGGATCGCCCGGCCGACAACTCTCCGGTCTCCTTTGAGTCCGTTACCGATATTTTGGTAATTAATACCGCGGTAGTCTTGCACCTCCCCATTGGCGTGGGGCGTATCCTGACGCAAGGTTAGTACAGAGACTTCCATACCGACGCTCAACATTCCATCGATAAAATGTTGGATCCGCTTGGTGCCGGCCATGCCGTGCGGATAAGGAAAATTTCCCATTACCAGCACGCGAATGTTTGTATGCGCTACCCCCATTAGATTATGCCCGCTTCTTCTGGAGCCAACAATAACGACCTGAAAGCTTCGCGTACCACTTCTGCTTCGTGTCTTTCCCGGGCAACTTGCATTCCGTTCTCAGCGATTTCCCGACGCAAGGCTTCATTTTCGTAAAGCTGGAGGATGGCACGACGGATTTCCTCAGTATGCTGCTTGGTTACCGTCATGGCCCAATTATAGGCTTGCGCGTATTTTGCCATTGCCGTACTTTCGGGTGCATAAACCAAAATGGGCACCCCGGAAGCCATATATTCCGAAGCTTTAGTCGGCATGGAAAGCCGGATGTAGCGCAGGTTTTCCGCATCGAAATCCATGGGGAGTACCAGCAAATCGGCGCTCGCCAATTTGTGGGGCACCTCTGCGTACGGACATGGTGGCAAGACACTACAATGCGGCAGCGCATTAATCTGATCAATTAAAGGGGAGTGCGGGGTGTTGGTATGCACCTTGAACCGGACGTCCAGACCACTCAATGCCATGTCCGACACAGTACGCGCTACTTCAAGCACGGATATGGAAGTACCTCTTCCCAATCGGCCGGCGTACATCACCGTAAAAACCTCCGGTTTTTCCCAAGATTTCCGCGCGGCCCGCTGCCAATGATCTAATTTGACCGGGTTGTGGAAAGGAATAAATTCCACCCCGTAGCGCCCCTCATATTCTCGAGCCATTTCCTGCGAAATACTCATCGCGACGTCGGTTTTTTCCAAAAGCTCAGCAATGGTTTCCTCTAGATCATTTTGCCAAAAAGCCTGGCGCCGTTTGGCCTTGTTCATGGTACTGAAGTAATCATCCATGATGTGCACCGCCAATTTTGCATCGACAATATCAACCAATTCGGTAACCATTTTAATATTGATTCGAGAGGTAGCATGGGTATAAATGACCTCTGGTTCAAAAGCTTTTACCCAGTTCAAAAAAGCTTCGGATAGCCGGTAGTGATGGTACTGGTGATACCACCCCATCTCATGCAATAACCGGTAGATGCGATCCTTCAAATTTTCCCGCCACTTCTGCTGTACGGGGCGGGTTTGTTGTGGGGCTCTGTTTGGTATTTCCCCAGCCGTAAGCCGCGATGCAGGTAAAGGACCAGAAGCTATTTTACGCTGGCCCAATCCGAAGGGGAAGCGCCATCCGATTTCTGAGGTCCCTAACTGGTAATAATTATCACAAATATCACCGGTAGATAAGTCGATACTGGTACTGGCTACGGCCAACTTTTCTTTTGGCCAGCCTTTGAAGAGGTTGATCATGGTAATGCCGCCCCCCTTTCGCCGGTCGAAACTCTGCCCGACGATGAGTACGCGGCTGTATGCGCTATCGTTCATTTTTATTATAGTATTATCTAGGTAGGCCCTATCCTGCAATTTGTTGAGCAAGCGAGCGGCTGACCCAACTTTCATAGATTTCCTCGAAAGTTTGCTGCAGATTTTTGGTGATGCCCCAATCGGGATAGTGAGCCTTCATTTTGCTGAGGTCACTGTAATAGCAAATGTGATCGCCGATACGATTTTGCTCATCATAGCGGTAGCGCATGGGTTTGCCAGAGATGTTTTCGATCATTTTAAAAGCCTCCAGAATAGAGCAGGTATTATCTTTGCCTCCGCCAAGGTTATATACTTCACCGGAGCGCGGGGCCATAATAAACTGGTGGATAAACCGGGCCACGTCATAAGAGTGGATATTGTCGCGAACCTGCTTACCCTTATACCCGAAGATTGTATACTCGCGCTCCTCCAGATTACAGCGTACCAAATAGCTCAAGAAGCCGTGTAGTTCGACCCCACTATGATTGGGTCCGGTCAGGCACCCGCCGCGGAGGCAGCAGGTCGGCATATCAAAATAACGTCCGTATTCCTGCACCATGATATCAGCCGCTACCTTAGAGGCGCCAAACAAAGAATGCTTACTCTGGTCAATGGTAAACGTTTCGGAGATACCGTTTGCAAAGGCCGGATCATCATAATCCCAACGGGTTTCCAATTCGCGTAAGGGAATGCGATTGGGGGCATCTCCATACACTTTATTCGTTGATAAATGGACAATGGGCACATCGGTGCGGTAATTCCGAGTAGCTTCCAGCAGGTTTACTGTGCCCACCGCATTGGTGTCGAAATCGTCGTAGGGAATAGCGGCAGCCCGGTCATGGCTGGGCTGAGCCGCGGTGTGAACGATAGCGTCGGGGGCGATTTGCTGGATTAATACTGCTAAGCCCTCCCGGTTGCGGATATCCAGCTCGTGGTGCGTAAATCTTTGCAAGCTTTCCTCTAGCCGGGACTGGTTCCAGCGCGTGTCGCCCTTTGGCCCAAAAAAAACGGCACGCTGGTTGTTATCGATACCGTGGACTTGCCAGCCCATTTCATCGAAATACGTACATACCTCCGACCCAATAAGGCCTGAAGACCCCGTTACAATAATCTTTTTCATAGTTTTTGTTTTAAAAAAGCAGGAATGGTTATGTTAGTTTTTAGGGAGAATCCTCGCACCCTCTTTTACCAGTTTCGAGACGTCCATAAGCTGGCGAACAATCCGTTTCGGGTCGTGCCGTGTTAAGGCCCGCTCCCGCGCTCGCTGCCCATACTCGATAGCAAGACCATAGTTTTCGAATACTTCCAGCAAGGCGCCGGCCAAGGCATAAGGATCGCCCGGTTGCACCAGTAGCCCTTCTTTTTGATTAACGAGTAAATCGGGGATACCCCCTGCATTGGAGGCCACAACCGGAAGACCCAAAATCATCGCTTCACACACGCTATTCGGACTATTATCGATATGGGATGGATGTACGAAAACGTCGGCATCTAAAACGTGATGGATCAGTTTTTCGGCGGGCACCCTGCCCAGTAGATTTATTCCGAGTGCAGTTGCACTTTTTCCCTGCTGTCTTTCTACGATTCGCAGGAGGTCATGTTGCGCTGAAATGCCGGCAATTCGCCATTCTACTACTAATCCCTTATGCTGAGAGAGCAAATGGGCGGCCGAGAATATATTTTCCAGCCCCTTATACAAGTTGTCCTGAATGGTACTCATAATCACCCACCGGTCGCGCTGCTCATGGGGCTTCCAGTTATAGAAATAGAATTCGTCCCGAAGCACCTCATCGCAATGAAAGTATTGCGCATCTGGAGCCAGGACTCGCATAATTCGTCGGTCCCACTGCGTACGCCCTAAAACATACTTACAATGGCGCAAAATCGACCGTTCTCTTTTTGCGATGAGCGTACCATCCCTATACTTATGCCAGTGGCTGTTCCCCATCAGCATCCGCTTCCAGGAAGAATGGCGCAGCACTTCATTTTTTCCAACCCCACAAAACCACATATGGGTATAAACAGTAATATTTCCCTGAATCCAAATCAGTACGGGAACATCAACCAGGGGGATCAGCAATCCGTAATTGCGTTCTGTACCGAAAATGTGGATGACATCCGGTTGAAAATCTTCGATGATTTCTAAGTAATATTCGACCTCCGCATCCGGTTCTATCCTACCCAGGTGCCGGCTCCAGAATCGCACGGACTTGGTTTGGGCAAATTTTGGGAAAGCGTAATATTGGGTGCCGCCTTCTTCGAAGGCAGTTATTTTTTCAGTCGCCCAGGGAAAAACAATGCCAAGCTCGACGCCGTCGACGGCGCGCAGTTTTCCTTCTAGCGATGCTGTCCATCCGTTTCCAATAACCGGCTGGCCGGTCACCCGTTCGGTAGCGAGGGAAGGCGTGATACTAAACCATAGAATACGCATAGTAGGATTTAAAAGGCACTTCGTATTATTTATTCCAAATACCAGTGGCGGTGCCCGCCATTAGTTTACGATACTGTATAGGCGCTAAGATTGGCCCGTAACCAATGCTAATCGTGCTAGCCAGAATAACGCCGGCCGTACCCAGTCCACAGTTGACTGCGAAAAAATAGGATAGCGGAATATTCAAAATGGCGCCAACCGTAGAAACAATGAGTTGTAAACGTACTTTACTTACGCCATTGATGAAAATCACGAAAATATTCCCCCAAGAGAGAATAATCACGAAAAGAAACATGAAAAAAGATAGCCGAAAAGGCACTTCTATGCCTGGGACCCACATTGCGTAAAAGGGTTTGGAAATGAGTAACAACAAGATACTAGCCAACACCAGAAACTTCCAAGTGCGGATTAGGCTTCGTACAGTCTTGCGTATCCAATCGTATTCCCTTTTGACGTAGGCCTCGGTATAGGCCGACCAAAAAGGCGCGCTGATGATAGCAAAAGCGCTGGTGATCAAATAAAAATACTTGTGAGCTACTTCGTAGGCCGGCACTTCTGCTGGTCCGAATATCTGGGTGATAATAATTTTATCCGTGGAAAAGATAACCAACACCGTAATTCCTACTACAAAGAACTTAGCCCCCAAGCGCAGCAGATCGGAAAAATAGGCTTTGTTTACATAGTGTAGTGCGGGCCGCAGATGGCGATAACTAGTATGAAAAAAAAACAAACTACCTAAGACTAAAACAACCAGTGGACTAAAGCTAACGGCCAAGGCTAATTTGATGAGCGATCCTTCGGTGTAGTTCGTCAATAGCAGAATGATGATCAGCGATAGGGCATTCCCCAACAGGTTTAACAAGCCCGTTAGAGCAGGGCGCTGATGGGCCAGAAAAATGGCGTACAATAATTTGAGCACGAAGGATACAAAGAAAAAAGAAAACGAAATAACGGCGATGAGCCTCAGCTCATCGGCGCTAATGAGCTTTGTATTGAGAATTCCGGACCAGTTTAAGAAGGGGTTTATAGTGAAAAAAACAACGGCAATTCCCGAAAAGATCAAGATCAGCATAGCGTATGCGGAACTGACATAAGACCGCCCCTGTTCCATATTCCCCTCGGCCAGTGCCTCCGACAATTTATTGCGCAAGCCACTGCCCAAACCAATGTCGAAAAAACTCAACCAGGCTACGATCGACGAAAGAGTCAGCCATATACCGTATTGCTCCTTGTCGATGTAATGCAACGTGATGGGAACTAGAAAAAAGGAAATAGCGATACTACATCCCTTGATGAAGAAGGAAGAAAAGATGTGTTGCCGCGCCCGGTTGGTTCGCTGGTGCGACTGGGTAAAGAAACGGCGTACTTCATCCTGAAATCGCTGGAGTATATTGCCGCTTCCTTCCGGGGTGTTAACTTGGTCTGTTGGCAGATCGGCTTTGGTCGGTTTGTTCAATGTCTTTTTTTGTGTAGTGGATTACTGAGGAGTAGGCGTAAACATTTGCCGAATATACGAGCAGCCAAGGTTTCCGGTGAGCAACGAACCAAAACAAAGGTCTTTAAAGGTATGCATCGTATGCAAATGCCGGATTATCGGAGGCTAAGTAAAAAGTATCCATTTGCCAAAAAGAGCGGTCGTATTTGCGCAGGGCAAAATCGACCATCTCAATTGGGAAAAAACCCAATTGCTCCATGTGAGCGGCCATCTCGTAAAATTTCAGGCTTTTTGGCGTCAGCCGGTAATTGTAGGTTTCCATGATCACCAACTGGGTTTCCTTTAGTGTTTTTTCCGCTCCTTTTAATATGGGAACCTCAAAGCCATGGGTATCCATTTTAATTAAGTAGGGAAGCGGTAATTTCAACCGGTCGACTTCCAGATCGACGGTAGTCATAGGTACTTCTATATTGGAAGCTTCAAACGGCTCCTCCGATGCCAAACCGCCGAACAGATCTGAATTGTCGAAAAAAATTGTTCCCTCCTTATCGCCAGCTGCAGCAATTTTATATTGCACTGAGGCCATTCTTCCTGAAGCTTTTTTAGTTCTGTTTGGTGAGGCTCCTGGGCTTCAAGAAGCAGGTATTGCGCCTGGGGAAACAGCGACAAACATTTTCGTGTCCATCGGCCGTCGGAAGCACCGATATCGATGACGGTCTGTACCGGTAAGCCGCGTTCTTTGCAGCGGCGCAAAGCAGCCATCATGGAAAAAGGTTGCTGCTCAAAAGGTAAGGTTCGCTTCGGAAGTCGCAGGCGTTCAATGCCGAGTCGGTCTAATTTTTCTTTAAGTTTCATCTTTATTTCCGCCAAAGGTATTAGAAGCACAATTAAAAGCGTATGGAGTAAAAAGCAGACGGTTAGGTCCGACCGCCCTTCAGGTCATGTTCATACTACTCGCTGGAAGATGCTTGGGGGCACCCTGCTCGGTAGCACCTTCTGTAGCCGGAGGCTGATGGATAAATCGAGCAAAGATGAGCGCTAAAAAAATACTGTGGTAAAACAATGAAAATTCAACCAGCGTAACATTGGCCATTAAAAAAGCGCCCACGGCGAAGAACGCGCCCCAGTATTTGGTCAGCTTGGCCTGCCGGTACAGGTGCCACATGAGCGAAGCAAGAAAGGACAGGTAAATGACGCCCCCAACCAAGCCATAGTAGTAAAACAACTTGAGATAACCTACGTGGATCTGCGAGGTTCGTCCCTGAATCAACATCAGCATTTCGGCCGTATCGCCCGCACCCGTTCCAAAAATAGGATTGTCAAAATATACACGGCCAAACACCTTGAAAGCATAGATCCGGGTGCCGGCACTATCAGAGAGTAGCCGCTCTTGAACAAAGGCCTGCATATCCACTCCAGCAAGCATAGCCCCAAAAATAGCAATACCGACGATCCCTATTAAGCCACCCAGAAATTTGAGACCATTTAAGAACCAATTTTTCTTCGTAAAAATCACTTGGGAGCTTACCAATAGATAATTCAACATAATCCATCGCGAACTTGACAAAAAACTAATGAAAGCGCCACATACCATTAACACACTCCGCTTCCATTTAGCCAGTCGCTCAATCCCCAACAACAAACTATAATTCGCTATTCCGTCAATACCTACGGCAAGCAAACCAATCCAAGAGTAAATGGAAAGCCGGTAGCCCTCTAATAGCCGCTTGGAAGCCATATTGATAACCTCTCCTCCGCGTGCCGTACTCTCGACCAGGCGATCGACAGACTCCCGTTCTCCCGAGAAGATGGCTTGCGCATTGAGAAAGAAAAAGGGATTTTGCGTCTGGACCAATGAAACCAATGCGGCTACCAGCATAATACCAAATAGACCTTGCACCATCCATCCAATGATTTGCCGCGGGAAGGTTGTATTTTCTGCGACCAGGAACATGCAGAAGGACATCAGGAAAAAATTAGTATACAGAAACTTTTTAGCACCGATCTCGTGGAAATTCCCGGAGATAAAAACATTCACCAAAAAGTCGTAGAGCATGAATAACCCAAAAAATACTATGTAGTAGGGTAATCGAATCTTTTGTCCGCTTACCAGGCGCGTCAGAATTAATTCAGCGGCAATTACCATAATGAGCAGCCCAAAAACATAATTCGGTTCCATGCCGAGTATCGAACGAATCACGTAAGCGAAAAAGGGATAGCCGGGCAGCAAAATAGCTAAACCAATACAGCGAATTTGATCGGTATTTAAAGAAAGGGGCATGCTCATCTCCTCTGGGCTAGAGGTATCAACCGGTGTAATTTGGCACTATGGGCGCCTGGGTCGGGGCAAGCGCACTCGTTCGAATTTGGTTGACCAATTCGATTGAAGGACGCACATCGTTTAACCCATATCCAAGGCCCGCAATAATATGTTCATACATGCGCGTATGCAAATCAGTAAATCCGGCCGAAAACTCAATTTCTTCCCCATCCACGGTGATCGACCGGTAAGTAGGCTGACCTTTCTCTTTGGCAGCTCTGGGCAGATCATTTTTATCAATGGCCAAGTACCATCGCACATTGGCGTGCTCCAGCTCGAGCACGCCGCCGGCCTTATTGGGTTCACGCAAGTGTACCTCGCTGCGTTGGACCTTACCGAAAATCCAAATGAGCATATCGAAAAAGTGTATTCCAATATTGGCAGCGATCCCTCCCGATTTGTTTTCGTCACCTTTCCAGGAGTACATATACCATTTTCCGCGAGAGGTAATATACGTTAAGTTGATATCGTACTTTTCTGGACGTTGCGCTGCCTTTACGCGATTGTATAGTTCCAGAATTTTATCGTGTACGCGCAATTGCAAAATACCATAGACGTTACCTTGACTTTCTTGTTCCAATTCCTGTAAGGCGTCAAGCTGCCAGGGGTTTGTAACCAATGGTTTTTCACAAATAGCGTCGGCTCCTAGGCGTAGGGCTAGCCGAATATGTGCATCGTGCAGGTAATTAGGGGAGCAAATCGTCAGGTAATCAATCCCCTGACGGTTGGGGTCGCGGTTGATTCGATCCAGGTGGCGATCGAAACGTTCGAATTCTGTGAAAAAGCTAACTTCCTGCGAATACCGGTCCAGAATGCCCACCGAATCGTGGGGATCGAGCGCAGCGATCAACTGGTTTTTGGTATCATGAATTGCTTGGAGGTGCCGGGGCGCAATATAACCGGCTACACCCGTAATGGCAAAACGCTTCATCATAAGATCAATTGAGCATGAATAAATAGCAGTTTAGTTACATTGTTTTGGACGCTAGACCTTTTCCGGTAAGCCGTGGAGACGCTACAAATTCCCGGATCGCTGTCAGGCTGTTTTGCGCGGCTTGCCCTGCACCGAAATGAAGAGCCACCACTTCGGAAAAATCAACTTTCTCCCTTTCCAAACGTTCCTCCCAGTCTGCTAAGGCTTTTAAAATTCTTTCTCGGTCCGCACCGACGATGGTATTACCGCCAGCCTCCACGGTTTCCACCCATTCCGTTTGATCGCGTAAGGTTATGCAAGGAGTATTCAGGTAGAAAGCCTCTTTTTGCAAGCCTCCGGAATCGGTCAAAATAAGGCGGCTGTTATCTAGCAGTTGCAGCATATCGAGATAGCCCACCGGATCGATCAAGCGTACCTGGTGGTGCGGTTGCCAACGGCTTAGACGTTCTTCCAAGACCTTGCGGGTACGGGGGTGAATCGGAAAGATTACCGGATATTCAGCAGCTGCAATTTTGTTCAAACTCTGCATAATAGTCAACAGCCGGGATAGGTCGTCGGTATTCTCCGCCCGGTGGACGGTCGCTAAGTAATATTCCTTAGAGCGGATGGCTAATCGATCTAAAGCAGTTGATTGCTCTTCGGCCAAGCGGCTGTGCTGCAGTACGGTATCGCACATAATATCACCAGTCACGACGGCCTTCGAAGCGAGGCCCTCTTTTTTCAATTGCTGCAGGGCTGCTGTGGTGGGCGCCAATAATAAATCTGACGTATGATCGGCAACAATGCGGTTAATTTCCTCCGGCATTGCCCGGTTGAAACTGCGCAACCCCGATTCGACGTGCGCAGAAGGAATGCCTAACTTAACGGCGGCCAAAGCGCCGGCAATGGTCGAGTTGGTATCTCCAAAAACCACTACCAAATCCGGACGGTGTTTTAGTAGGGCTTCCTCAATACCGGCCAACATTTTAGCCGTCTGCGCGCCATGCCGTCCTGACCCCACACCAAGGTTGATCTCTGCCGGTGGGATATCGAGTTCCTGGAAGAAAATTTCTGACATCGCATGGTCGTAGTGCTGGCCAGTATGCAGGGTAATATGCTCGATTTCAGGATCTTGCCTTATGGCTCTTAAAAAAGGAGCCAACTTGATAAATTGGGGCCGGGCGCCTACGATGCTCATTAATTTCATATGCTTCAGTTCGGTTTTCTGATTGAAAATCCCACCGGATTCGTACGAAACGGGCGCAAATTACCGCTACGCCATACCCAAGGATAGGCACAACAGGGATGAGATAACGCGGCACAGCGGCCACCAACAAGGTTCCTCCAAGATAGATAAAACTGATCCCTGCGAAAAAATAAACTTCCGGAGGAATTCGCCGCCAGTTGTAGTATCCTGCGATAAAACTAACCAATAAGAGCAAAAGTAACGGACCATTGAAAAACAAGTAAGCATACACGCCCATTGTATGATATTGATACGAATAAGGATAGCCGAAAAATAAGCGTAACCCATTGGTCATTACATTGAGTAAGTAATCCTTAGGTTGGGCCGCAATATTCGCCTTAGCTTGGGACAGGTAATAATCATTGCTCGCCATAGGCGAAAGTTGGCTGGCGCGCTCTACCACCGGTAAATGCTCCGGCGCTAAATCCGGAAACTCGCCATTTGCTATCCGGTACGGATTGATCCAATTGCCGAATTCGTGCTCGTTACGGCTCGTCATCCAGTATAATTGCTCCCCACCATTGGTACCCCAATAAAAGGTACGCCCCGTAAGCTGATAGGTATACAACAAGTAAGGAAGGGTTCCCAATAATCCAATAACCGTGATCAACAGAATGCGGGAGGTAACCCAATTGCGCTTAACGAGCCAAAAAATACCGGCAAAAACGACCAAACTGAAAATTACATAACCGAAAATAATCTTCGTCATGGCAATTAAACCCAACAATAAACCCGCTCCGATCGCCCATCCAGCTTTCAAGGATCGATCGTTGAGGTATTTTACGGTTAAAAACAAAAAACCACTAATCAGCAGCAAAGCTAACGGCTCGGCGTGCAGCTTGACCATGTCTTTGAACACGGGCAAATACAATCCCAAGGCGTAACTCGCGAATAATGCAAGACGATGAGGCACGGAAAGAATGAGGGTAGCGAAAAAAACAACAACGGAGAAGTAAAGTAACAACGCATTAGCATATTTGGCCGTTTTTATGGGCAGGCCCATACCCACAAATGGCGCCAAAAACATTGGGTAACCAGGACCGTTGATAAGACTCGGTTCGTCTGCCTGCGTATAATAGCCTTTTACGAGGTGCTGTGCATATTCGAAATGACGGTATCCGTCGCCGTGAAATTCGTTGTCGGCCTGGAAGCGGATTACCAAGAGGTAAACCATCAATAGAGGAATGAATAGAATCAATTTTCGCATATCTCGAATATTATAAAAGGGGAATGAGGTGCTAACGAAACAACAGTACCCGCCGGAATTATGCTATTCTTTGCCGGGTGTTATAAGTTTTTCCTTCGGAAGGAATACGTTTTTTTTGTGCTAGGCGTCTTTCTTTTGCAAGAGCACCCAGAATAAATCTTCTGCCGGGTAGGGAATAGTCCAGTCGTCCGGTATGGGTTTAAAAGCAGCCTGGATAAGTTTTTTTAAACCGCGCCCCGAGTATTTGTACTCTAACAGGCTTCGGGCGTGACCCAGACTGATTTTTTTTGATGGCCGCCCCATGGCCACCCGCTCCAAACCTTGGTCTTGACAGAAATTCATTAAGGTCTTTGGTGAAAACCAGTGCAGCACGCTGGGCGGACTGTATTCATGCCAGTTTTTCCCGAACAAACGGGCCGACCAACTATCTTTATTCCAAGTTTCGATCAGCCAGTAACCGCCGGGAGCAGTTGAGGTAGCCATTTTTTCCAAAGCCTGGTGTAGATTATAAAAGTGGGGAACCACTTGGATCATCGTCACCAAATGAAACTTGCTGTCCGGTTCAAACGATTCCATAGGCCCACACTGCATATCCAACCCTAATTCCTTTCGGGCGTAATCGGCCATGGTGGCATTAGGCTCCAAGCCCATGCCTTCCCAACCATCATCGGCAAATCCCTTAAGCAGGAACCCGGCTGCCGCCCCCACGTCCAGCATAGGCCCGTCGGGATGGCATCCGTGGCGCTTTAGCAATTGACTGTAGCGCTTACCACGCTCGATCAATAAGTCTTTTTCGGCGAAGTAATTAGTATAACCAGCATGGTGCCCCGCTTGGAAGTAACTGTCGTCATAAATCTTAGCTACGTGCGCGCCAGAGGCAGGGAGTTGGGTGAACTCGTGGGTGCATTGCCGGCAACGATAGATGGGAAGACCATTCACTTCGAATTTTTCGTCGATCTGTCGATCTAGCCGGCACCGACGGCAATGGAATAAGGGCCGCACGGCAGCCTCATCCGGATTGGAAGTAGGATTAAACATCTTAACGGCGGATCAACCTAGAATTAATATGGAAGAGTTCGTCAAAGTAGCGCTTGCTTTGCAAGGATAAGAAGCCGATCCCCAGGAACTGGAAAGCGACAATCAGAGCAACGCCGCCCACTAAAAAGGCATGCGGACGGGTTCGGAAAACCTCGGCCACCGCCGCGCTGAAACGGTCCTCCCAACCGGTAACGTTCGCTGGTAGTTCTGGCAGAATGGTAAAGGTATGAATGAAAATCCAAGCGATTAGATAAAGGGAAATCAGCAATAAAACCCCTCCGACGCTCATAAAGAAAAAATAAGGCCGAAAGATAAAGCTGGACATCAATCCGTTGATGATGCCTTTGAAAATTTTTATCCCCGAAGTACGACCAGAAGTATCCTGGCCCGTCCAATCCAGGTGGGCCGGAATTTCTTCAATGCGGGCCCGCAGAATAATTGCTTTATGAATGATTTCCGGATTAATGGCGTAGGTGCCGGACTTGAGGTTGAGTTGGCGCACGAAATTGCCCTTGTACGCCCTAACCATGCCGGTGAAAGTATAGATTTTCTTTGGCGACATGATCCGCATCAAATAATTCACTACACGACTCAATAGCAGTCGATGGGTCGGTACCGCCGTATTCTTACCCCCCGGCATGTAAGGTGAAGCAATCACCATGTCGGCATCCGTTTCCACTATGGCCTCCATCAGTTGCTCAATATGGTCTTCTGCGTAGGTCAGATCCAAATCCATCACGATAACGTAATCGCCCTTTGATCGTTGAAAACCCGTTTGTAGCGCACAACCAAGATTGCGGTTCACGCGGTGATGGATGACGCGCACCTCTTCGTACCGGTCAGCTAGTGCATCGGCCAATTCGCCTGTTTCATCCTTGCTACCGTCATTGACAATGAGCAGCTCCCAATCATATTGGTCTTTTAGGTTGTGCAAATAATCGCGCAACCTACCAATATTGTCTTCAATAATAGCGGCTTCGTTGTAGGCAGGTGTGATCACCGTTACCAGTGCTTTCACCTTCGGGGGTTGATCCGTATGGAGGCCTGTCTGACTCGAAATGCTTTCTCGGTATTGTTTTGTTACGGTATTCATAGCTTTTTGGTTGATTAATGGGGGTCTAAGAAGTTGCCAGTTGCCTGGCGGTTGGTGTTTCCAATTTTCGACGTGTGACCTTTTGCTTTTGAATGGCTTTTACGTGCGTATCCATATCGACTAGCTCAAAATGCTTTTTCAACTTATTCATGGCGCGTAAGAAGACTTCAATCTTGCGGTCGCTCGATATTTGCATGCCGGGGAAAAACTTCAGAGCGGGCACTTGGTCGCCCCCGATCAAATCCAGCGGATGCAATAAATAGGAAGGTTGCGTCCCGGTAGTTTTACAGGCTCGTATGGCGGTATTCAGGTAAAGGTCCATTAGGGCGGTAGAGAATCCACTTAGGAAAAGCAGGTAACTAAAGTGAAAAGGCGTCTTGATTACCGGTATGGTGGTGACGGGCAATTCGAGCAATTCTTTGCCGTTGGGCAGCTCCCAGTAATAGGGTTTTACGGGTCGCAGGCCGTCTTGGAAAGTGCCGAACAGGTGTTTGCGGGTCTCCCGTTCTTCTTTGCTTAGTTTGGCAGTCCAGAAGTAATACTTTCGCGCAATAGGACCTAAGTAGGTTGGCAGGGTGGAAGCGTCGTATTGATAACCGCGCGCTTCTAGCACCTCTAACAGGGTGGGGCTCCAACTGAATCCGGGGCCCCGAAAACCGGTAGTGTGCTTTCCGGTTGCTGCCTCAATGGCTACTTCGGTGCGAGCGAGTTCCTCAACCAGTTCCTCCCGGCTGTATTGCTGCAGCCAGGATTCGTGCCGAAAGGAGTGGTTGCCCAGTTCGTGGCCGCGCCGCACAATCTCCTGCAGGAAGGGGATATTTTCGTCCCTGACGGCATCCTGCCCTACGATGAAAAACGTAATCTTCAGATCGAGTTGGTCCAGCGCATTCAGCACGTGGGGCACAAAAGTACTGAGGTAGGATGGGAAAGACTCCCACCCCGCATCACCGTGGATTTTCATATAGGTCCACTGGTTGTCTAGATCGAGCGAAACGCTCGCTAAGGGTCGCTTCTTCATAAGGCAAAAGCTTTGGCAGATGAGCCGGCGCGCTCCAGCAATTGAGGCAGCTCGCGATCGACCACCTGTAAGGTTTCATTTACATTCAGGGTTCCATTAATAATATGGGCAGAGTTGAGAATATGCACGCCGGGGATTTGTGTCGTTACGGGCGGCAGACTATCGGAATAACCCAGGGTGGAGAGCGCAAATACATTCGGCGCCCGGGCGACTTGAAAATCGACTAGATCCGATTCGTCCAGTTGGGGATACATACGCAAAAGGGTAGACCAAAACTCCGCTTTGATTTCTTCGGTCGACATGCCGAATACCGGATGGTCTTTACGCTCATATTTGGGCAGATAAAGGAGATGGTGGCCGCCAAAAAAAGATGGATCGACCATATTCGTCATTTCTATGATTCCGGTAAAAGGCGTCTGATCGGTCACATTGGTAACATAATAGGGCGACAGGGACTTTTTAAGCAGTAAGGAGGCGCAAACAACACCGAGATAGCGGATTTGCTCGTGCCGGCGCTGCTCCGCTTCGCCCAACCCCGCACAAATAGAAGCGGCAATGCTAGAGGGTACGGTACAGATAACTTCGTCGAACATCACTTCGCCACCCTCCCTACTCGTTACGGCAACGCCGCCGGTATCCAATGCCCGGATTTTAGCAGCTCGAAAGTTGGTTTTCACCCCAACGCCAGCAGCCTCCAGATGTTGCGCGAAACGGTCCAGAATCGTGGCGTAACCGCCCCGTACGTAACCGAACATCTCCTTCTTCAGTCCGGTCCGCCGCGCCGCATACATGCGCTGGATGGTCGACCAGATGAAAGCAGCCGAGGTGTCGCGGTAGTGCTCGCCCAGTTTAGCACGCAGTAGAGGTAGCCAGATTTTCTCGAAAGTGTTTTTTCCCGACAATCGCTGCAGCCAGTCGGCCACGTGGATCTTTTCCAGCTTCTTCCAGTTTTTAATTTTGGAAGCATAAAAAATGGTGAATCCTAGCCTAAACTTATCCACCAAGGACAGTGGCGGAAATTGTAAAAACTCCAGACTGTTCGACATCGAGTGGAGCTTGCCGTCGGTGTAAAACCCGGTTTTGGTTTCAACCCATTCCATGCGGTCTTGCAGCTCCAATTCTTCGAGCAAAGTGCGCAGGGTGGTATCGGAAAGTAATATGACATGGTAAAACTTATCCCACTGATTGGGTCCCATTTGCCACGTACTGGTCAGACCGCCCAGGCTGGGACCGGCTTCTAATAATGTCACGCGATCGCCGCGCTGGCGCAACCGGTGGGCGATATACATGCCGAGCATACCGCCACCGACTATCCCCCAGTGTTTGGAGTTAGGATTGTTCATAGTATTTCAATTTTGCGTGAGGGATCAGGCTAGCCTGCAGCCCATGCGTATTGCTGATGCGCACATGCCGCCAGACGAGAATAAAAGCCCTGGAAATGTGGAAGTTGTTCCACCGGGCCGTAGTCTACGATGACGCAGCCTGTGTTGCAGCTAGCACCCAACCGCTGAACTTCGCTGAAACGAACCCGGTTAAAGTCTTCGGTAACGTAGTGGTCATTGAGAAAGGCTACTAACGCATGGACTTCGTTAGCCAAGCCTTTTTCCATGGCCTGAAAGCCTTGGTAAACGAAATCGACAAATTCCGGCAGGGGAGCTTGCCGGCCCCGTCCGATTCCTACGTAATCCTGGCCCAACTTTTCGACCGTTGATCGGTCATAAAGATTAGCGGCGTCGATAACCCCTTGCAGGTGCGGTGCCTTAGCCAGAATATCCGCGACTTCGTCCATATACATCTTATGACCAGTGCCGAAGAAAATGTAATCGGCATCGGCTACCGCCTGCTCCAGATTATTGGTGAAGCGCTCGGTCATCCCGAATTTGATCAGGTTCTGATCATCGGGTTTTACGTAGGGGTCGTGCAAGGTGACGGTACAATTTTTAGCAACGAGCTCTTGCGCTAATACAATCGAGGGCGAGTTGCGGGTATCCTCCGAGTTGAAGCGGTAGGCAGTACCCAGTACGGCTACTTTTTTCCCGTCTATTGGTCCGAACCGGCGCTCGGCCAGTTTAATCGTTTCGGCGGGGGACTCGTCGTTGATTGTTCGCGATTTCAGGATCAGGCTTTTACTGGTATCCAGGCCCTTCTGAAGACCGCGCCACCATAGCAGGATACCGTCCTTAGGCAGGCAGTGCCCCCCTACCCCAACCATGGGCACCAGAATGCCACCGCTCGGTACAGCGTTCGGGTCTTTCGAAGCCTCATCGGTCTGCGCTAGCCGTTCATTGACCTGGTCGCGAACAGCATAGAAATCGATATCGTGCTCATCGCAATAGCGGACGATCTCGCTGGAGTAGGCGATGCGCACATCGCGGTAGGCGTTCTCCAGCGTCTTGGTTACTTCGGCCGTCATACTGTTGGACAGCAAGAGGGTTCCCTCCGTAACGATGTGCTGGTATACGGCCTCAATCATGCGGGGGGTCTCAGGGTGCAGACCGGCCACCAATTTATCCGATTGCGTTACGCGTTCGACCAGGCGGCCCGGCATGACGCGGTTGGGGCTATTACCTAACAAGATATCCTCTCCTTCTACCAAGCCGAATTTTTCGAAGTGCGCCCGCATGACCGTGGTCATGGAGGAAGGCGCCAGGGTCGACTCAAATACAATAACCGGAACCTTGTGGGTCGGTTTCTTTTTTAATGCCTCGGCCAGGGTCGTCAGGGCGCCGAACATCGGGCCGTAATCCGGTTCCAGCCCCTTCTTATCCGTTTGTACACAAACGAGGATCATATCCGCATCGGAGAGATGCTGATAGTCGTGGGTCGCGGAAAGAATACCCTCGCGCACGGTCTCCTCTACAATGTCGTTCAGGCCGGGCTCAATGCCACCAATCACCGATTGGCCGTTGTTAATGGCATTGACCTTCCAGCCGGAGTTGACCGAGTTGCGCTGTACGACGACGACCTTAGCAGGATCGTCCTGCCCGATTTTGATCCGGGCATTGGCGAGTAATGCTGCCATGGGCATGCCCACAATACCGGGGCCGATAACCGCAATTTTTTCTACTTTCCAGTCTAATTCGCGGTTTGGGTTCAGTTGGATTTTCATACGTCCGTAGATTTAAAATAGGAATGATGGCTACCGTTCCCGGTCGCTGCTTCCTGGCTATCAATAAAAGTCTGATACCACAACTCTATGCAAAGCGCACCCCACAGGGTGCGGCCAAAAGCGCGCTCGTTTTCGATCAATTGCTCAATGCGCAGGTGATCAAAGATGCCGCGCTGCCGACAGGCGGTCGATAACAAAATGTCTTTAATAAAATCGCCGGCGCCCTGTTTCGCCCATTGGTGCAGAGGCACCGGAAAACCCATTTTATCCGTGCGATTCAGAATGGCTGGCGGCAGTATCGTCTTCGCCGCTTTCTTCAGGATATACTTCATCTCGCCACCTCTAAATTTCATCGATGCGGGCATGGATGCGATCAGGTCGACAATACGCCGATCGAGCAAGGGTACCCTCGACTCCAGCGATACGGCCATGCTGACCCGATCTTCGACCTGAAGCAGCCCAGGCAGGCTGCCAAACATGTCGAAGTGGGTCATTTTGTTGAAGTACGAAGTTGTGTCCGGATGGTTGAAAATGCGCTGGAAAGCACCAAAGACGGCCTCCCGGTCGTAGGCTTGACGAAAGTCTTGGGTATACAATTCCAGCGCACTCTCGCTGCGATCGATCAGGTGGAAATAGCGCCGGTCCATCGGAGCGAACACCTCTTTTTTCCAGAATTGCCGCATCAGAGGCACGTACTGACGCAAGGCCGGCAAGGAAGGTGCCAACTCCTGCAGTCCGACAAAATGATCGCCCTCATCATTCTTCTCGTAAATCTCCCCTTTAAGCGCTTGCTCGAGGTAAGCGACCAAGTAGCGGGTATAGCCTCCGAAAATTTCATCACCACCCTGACCGCCCAGCACCACCTTGACGTGTTCGGAAGCCAGGCGGGAAACCATGTATTGCGGGAAAAGCCCCGGCCCGACTACCGGCTCATCGAGGTGGTAGATCAATTTCGGTAAAAGGTCAATAAAGTCGGTTTCGGTCGGATAGATCAGGTGCATACGGGCGCCGGCCTGCTCCGCAACCATACGTGCATAGGGGGTCTCATCGTAGGCTTTTCCTTCGTGGAAAGCCCCCGTGAAGGTCTGCAAGGCCGCGCTGCCGTGGCGAGCAGCCAGTAGGGTCACAATGCTGGAATCCATGCCTCCGCTCAGGTATGCGCCCAGCGGTACGTCGCTTCGCAGTTGGATCTTTACGGTATCCTCCAGCAGGCGTTGCAGCTCGTAAACGAAAAAGTCTTCCGTATGGTGGCGGTCGACTTTAAAGCCCGGCTCCCAATACTTGACCGTCCGATAGCTATATTCCCGGAGATGGAAAACTAGGTAATGGCCAGGGAGTACTTTCTCCACACCGTCAAAAAGGGTTTGCTCGGCCAATACGAACTGAAAGGTCAGATATTGTTGCAGGGCGGAGAAGTTGGGCACAGCCGCTACCTCCGGATGTGCCAAAATGGCTTTTATTTCCGAAGCAAAGACAGTCTTGTCCCGGTCTCTAAAAAAATACAACGGTTTGATGCCAAAATGATCGCGGGCGGCAATGACTTCTTGCTGGTCGCGATCATACAGCAAAAAGGCAAACATACCATTGAGCCTCGCAATAGCGTCCTTGCCGTAGGCTTGGTAAGCTTTTAATATCACCTCGGTGTCGGAATGGGTGCGAAATTGGTAGCCCTGCTGTACCAATTCCTGGCGCAACTCCAGGTAATTGTAGATTTCACCATTGAAAATGATCGTCAGCGGTCCATCGCTCATCGGCTGGTGGCCACCACTAATATCAATGATTGACAGACGCTTGTGGTAAAATCCTACCCGCCCTTCGATAAGGTACCCCTCATCATCAGGTCCGCGATGATGGATGCGGTCGGCCATGGAGCACAACCGATTTAGTGGTATAGGATAGTTATCCTTATGTATTACGCCGACTATACCGCACATATGATTTGAAGGTTAGGTTGTAGCTCAATCAGTCTTTCGCTTTTCCTTATGCACAATTTGAAATTGCTCATTCTGAGTTGGCGTCCTTTAATTGATGCCACTCTCCGCGAGGGTTGCTTGCTATTAATCGATAATACTGCTCCAAAAACTGGTGAAATGAAGTATGCTCTTTGGTTACCTCCTGGAAAAGCCTCAATCGTTTAAATCCTCAGAGCTGCTGAAGAATTCGGCCCCACATTGTTGGGCAAAGCACCCCAAAGTCCAGTCCAGCAATTGATGGGAATGCTTAATCGCTCACCGGACTCGAACTACCCTAATACCGATATTCCGAATAACCGTATTTAAAGGACTTACCCACGGCTCCATTAAAGATAAAGTATACATCACGCAACCTGCCGCGGGCCTTTAACCGCTCCAGGTCCTTGATAAAAGATACCTTCGACAGGTTCCGGCGCAACACCATCAAGTGGATATCAATGTCATTGGCTACCAACAAGTAGTCAGACACAAGACCAATTGCCGGGGCATCGATCAGAATATAATCGTAATTATTTTTAAGTTTCTGGATCAGCACTTGGAATCGCCCGTTCCCCAAGAGCTGGTGTAAGCTTTTTCCTTCGATGGTGGAAGGAATGTAGTGCAGGGAAGGAAATTTTGGGTGTACCTGAATGATTTCGTGGATGGCCACTTCTTCATCGCCTAGGTAATCGCTGAGCATAGGAAACCCTTCATCTAATTTAAAACCTTTGAATACGCTAGGCTTGCGAAGATCCGTATCGATGTAGATTACTTTTTTACCCCCTTCAGCAAATACCTTGCCGAGATTGATAGCACAATAGGTCTTACCCTCTCCAGGCAATGTAGAAGTGAGTCCAATTACTTTATTTTGGTCGTCATTAACCAAAAACTGAAGTCTTGCGCTGAGGTCCCGGAAAGATTCCTGGGCCCGCCAATCAATAATAGTGTCCGACTCAAAAAAGGATCCTTTTTTCTTACCTTCCGAGTCCTGCGCAATACTGGCCACTACAGGAATATTAGTCGTGCGCTCAATTTGCTGCAAGGTCTCTATCGTATCGTCGTTTAAGTCGAACAGCACGATTCCGGTGAGCGGCAGCAACAGCCCCGCCATAAATCCAAGAATCAAGATCAGCTTTTTGGGAGGGGCAACCGGACCGTTACCCACCATGCGCGGGGCGTCTACTACCCGCGTATCGGGAATGTCTTCAGCCCGGGCTATTCCGGCTTTAGCTAATTCCTGGCTCAGATAGTTGAACAGCTCTTCGTACAGCTTACTTTTTCGCTCGTAGCTAGCCAATAACTTCTCGCTGCTGGGCAGTCTATTAAGTACGCCATCCAGATCCTGCACTTGGTTTTCCAGATTGGCAATGGTCATCTGAGAGGACTGGATAAGATTTCGGATGTTTTCCTGGAGCGCTTGAGTGGTAGCGGCAATTTGTTGATCCAGGATATCCAGGTCGTAGCTTTTCTCTCCCTTATAAAAGACGGTTTCCGTCTTTTGAGCATACAATTTTTTGAGCTCCAGCAAATTTTCATTCAATAGCGGATCGCTTATACCCACCACAGAAGGGGCGACGATCTGATTGATCGAAGCACTGTCAGTCAAATAGTCCAGCAGCGATTGATAGTATTCAAGATTCAAGCGCATTTGCGCTTTCCTACTTTCAAGATCCTGGATCTTACCAAGCGTAATCGTGGCCGTTTCACTCAAATTGATCGCTTGCGAATTGCGCCTGAATGCCTCGATATTCCGCTCAGCCCTGGCTAAGGAATCACTGATGTTGTCCAGCTGTTGCCGGATGAAAGCCTCTTTGCTCAAGGCTATTTCATCGCGATCTTTGAGTTTTTGCTCGATGTACTTATCAGTGAGCTTTTTCAGAAACTTGACCTCCTTTTCCACCACCGAACCTTGAGAGGTTAGCAGGATTACACTACCCAGCATATCAACCTGGTCGACGCGCAGTCCACCCATATATTCTCCGGTGAGCCCCTCAATATCTTTAAGCTCAAAAGCTAGTTTTTTATCCCGGAAACCGGCCGCATCTACAGGATAATCAGGAGGCTCCAGCTTAAACTTGAAAAGGTCATGCTCTACCCATTCTCCAAACTTGTACCGCCCCTCAAAGGAAAAGTCACTTTCCACCCATTGACTGCCCTCTTCGCCAGGTTTCAAGATACCATAGCTTTCGGTTTCCACCTTTAGACGAAAGGCATCGTCTGCTAGTAATTCTACCTCAAATGGAGCATATACCATTTGGGTATTGGAATCGGGCGCGACTACCTTAAAAGGGAAGTAATGGTACATCTCATCGAGGCGCAGCTGGTTTCCAGCATAATAGCTTACACCAAAGTCAAGCTCCCGTACTGCTTGTTTTACCAAATCATACGACTGTAATAAAATGAGCTCGTTGTAGACGTTCTTTTCGATTTCTACCTGCCCGGCGCCACCTTCCAGATATTTATTTTCTCCTAACTTTCGGTTTTCCCCGGAAGTATCAATCAACAATGAAGAGCTTACTTCGTAAACCGGCGATTTGGTTTTCAGGTACAAAAAAGCAAGACCGACAAACAGGAGTACACTAGCAGCGATCCACCACTTTCTTTTCCACGCACGACTTATCAGCTGCCGAAGATTGATTTCCGGAACTGAAACCGACGTTTTTTCCTCAGAGGTGTTCATAACAGGAGCTGTTTTTGGGAGTTTCCTTAGTTGGTATTGATGAATAAGCTAGCGATAACCGTAACTAATGAGATGGAAGAGATAATTATACCTAGTGTGCTGTCGCTGGTGTCGAATGATTTAGCCCTCAGTGGTTCTACGTAAATAATATCATTGGGTTGCACGAAATAGTATTCAGATTCAATGAAGTCTGATCGCATAATATTGACGTACGCTTCTTCGGCTTGCCCCGAAGCTTGCCGGATGATTTTCACTTTTTTACGGTTACCGAAGTCGGTAATATCCCCAGCTAAGCCCAGCGCATCGAGTAGTGTATTTTGCTCGTTGTATAAATTTATCATCCCCGGGCTGTTGACTTCCCCCAGCACCGTAACCCTGGGGTTGGCCAACTTTACCGTTGAGGAAACAAATTTAAGATAGGGCTGGTACGCCTCATCTAATCCCGCTTTCAACTCCTCCGTAGTCATTCCCTTCACGTACATTCTTTTGACCAGAGGCGGAAAAATATACCCCGAGTCAGAAACCATGTAACTATTGAAATAAACACTTCCCGGGTCGAAATTAATGACGGCGTTGTTACTCACTCCGCCACTGAATTCTCGGTTGATAAACTCTTCGGTACTTCCGTCAAAAGCATTAATGCGGATCAGTAACTGATCGTAAGGTTGGATTTGGTGCGGTTGGAATCGCTGTAATGCCATCTTCTGCAAGGTAGAATCGGTATAATCTACTTTATCGAGTTCAGGATCCCCCCCATTAAGAATAATCATATCCCGGTAAGAAACGCAGGAAGAGGTGAATAAAATCAGACTCAGAAAACCAACCAGTCGAACAGTAGGTAACATACAAGAATTATCTTCGATGCTTTAAAATAAGCATTTCTTCATTCAGGTGCACTGCTTCTTTAGTATCAAATACGGCTTCGCCTCCGAAAAGTCGCAGTAGACTTGTTCCCCGAAAAAATCCTATACATAAGCGAATACCCATATTAAAGCGGCCTGCCCTTGGCACAACCGATATATACCAAAGAAAGGACTACAGTAAAGCACCACTGTAGTCTATGGGCTCTTACAGTCGTCTTTGACTAAAGGACGCAGGAAAGGTTAGTTGCCCGCCTACTTCCTAAATCGAAGGATCGACACCTGAGCCTGATGGTATTTTGGAAATCGAACGAAGAAAAATGAGGTAGGAAATGTTTGTTCAGTAGTTTTTGTTGCTACCTTCCATTTTCCAATCGTATCCAAAAATCAACATGCATTAGCCCGAAGCCAGCTGTTGGGCTAGCCATGGCATGCATTACATTGTATTATGATTAGTAGATAGCTGTACAAAGATGTAAGGGCTCGGGGGAACACTAGCTTGTTTAGCTTAACGAGATTCTTGCGGGAACGGAACGTTTGAACAAATATAGTAGAATTATTGATTGCACAAAACCCTCAGTCTAAATGACTGTGCATTCGATGTTAAACATGTAAAATTACAGCCACCGCACGAGCGCAAAATCCTGCTTGTGCGGCACGTGCGGGTGCTGGGGGAACAGGCGGAAGCCATATTCAAAAACCCCCGACATTTGCGGGTCGGCCTCGCATTCGAACAGGGCCGTACCGTTGCTGTTCTCCATCAACTCAAAGGGCTTGGTAAAACGCAACTCCAGCCGGTCTTCGTCCAGCCGTTTAAACAGTAAAAGCTCTAAGCCCACCTCTTCGGCGGGAATACCATCCAATCGCAACTTAATGCGCGAACGAAAAGCGTCGCCTACCTTAAGGGCGTAATTGTCGGTATCAAATGCCGCCTTCTCCACCACCTCAATGCGGTCCCAACGGTGCGCCATGCGCTGTTTCCACTGGACCAATTGGCGTACTTGCTTGAAACCGTCGGCTTGCAGAATTTTGCTACGCTCATGTAGCGGCTGATAAAACTTCTTCATGTAATCGTCTACCATGCGTTTCATAGTAAAGTAGGGTGCTACCTCGGCAATGATATTTTTAATGTAGCTCACCCATTCTTTAGAGATTCCGTTCTCATCGCGGTTGTAGAACTTGGGGATGATGTCGGTCTCAAATACATTGTAAATCGTCTCTGCATCCAATTCATCCTGCAGGTGCACATCGTCGTAGGTGCTTTCCATCGGTAGCGCCCAACCGGCATCGGGGCGGTATCCCTCGGCCCACCAACCGTCCAGGACGCTAAAGTTCATAACTCCGTTGATGGCGGCCTTCATTCCACTGGTCCCGGAAGCTTCCAGTGGCCGGGTAGGCGTATTCAACCAAATATCTACTCCGCGCACCAGCAGCTTGGCCATTTCCATGTTGTAACTTTCCAGGAAAATGATTTTCCCGATAAACTCCGGATGCTTAGAGATTTCTACTATCCGCTTGATCAGCCCCTGGCCGCCGGCATCAGCAGGGTGGGCTTTGCCGGCAAATAAAAACATCACCGGGCGCTCCTCGTTGTTGACGATTTCCCGCAACCGGTCCAGGTTGGTGAACAACAAATGCGCCCGCTTGTAAGTAGCGAAACGACGCGCAAATCCTACCACCAGTGTATCGTACTGAATGTGGTTGAGGACCTCGAAAATATTACCCGGTTTTTCGCCGCGGCGCGTCAAGTCGGCCCGCAGCTTTTCTTTGACATAGTCGAGCAAGCGCGTCTTCAACAGCTGGCGAGTGGCCATGATCTCCTGGTCAGGCACATCGTGAATATGGCGCCAATGGGCAGGGTCGGATTGGTGCTGCACGAAACCTTCGCCAAACGTTTTCACAAAAATCTGGTGCCATTCTTCGGCTACCCATGTCGGATAATGCACCGCATTGGTCACGTAGTCGATGTGCAGCTCGCGAAAATTATACCCCGGATAAAGAGGCTTGAACATTTTCTGCGATACCTCGCCGTGTAGCTTACTAACGCCGTTTACTTCCTGCGACAAGCGAATCGCCAGATGACTCATACTGAAAAGCTCCTCCTCGTTATGGGGATCGATTTTACCCAGCGCCAAGAAGCGCTCCCACGACATTCCCATCTCGCGCACGTAATCGTGCAGGTAGTTGTGCAACTGGTGTTCCGAGAAATAATCATGCCCAGCGGGAACCGGCGTGTGGGTCGTGAACAATGAAGAGGCACGCACGATCTCCAAGGCCTCCTCGTAGGATAGATCCCGGTCTTTGATAAAGTACTTGAGGCGCTCGAGTCCCAGAAATGCTGCGTGCCCCTCGTTACAATGGTAAATAGCTGCATCGTGCCCGATGGCTTCTAAAGCGCGCATGCCGCCGATACCTAACAAAAGCTCCTGCTTCAGCCGGTGTTCATTATCACCGCCGTAGAGCTGATGGGTTAGGGTGCGATCCCCCCAACTGTTTTCATTGATATCAGTATCGAGCAAATACAATGGAATACGGCCTACTTGCAATACCCATACCTTAGCCCAAACGGTGCGCCCGGGTAAGTTGATGCCGATCCGCACCCACTCGCCGTTATTGTCGCGCACCGGCTGGATGGGCAGTTTGGTAAATTCCTGCGGCAGATAGTTATTAATCTGGTCGCCGTGCAGGCTTATACTCTGCTGAAAATACCCGTATCGATAGAGCAAACCTACGGCTACTAGCGGCAGATTCTGATCACTGGCCTCTTTCAGGTAATCCCCGGCCAGAATACCCAAACCGCCGGAGTACAATCGCACCGAAAGGTGCAAACCGTACTCCATACTGAAGTAGGCAATGCCAGGACTGTCTTTACGCGGTGCCTCGGCATGATAGGCCTGGTAAGACTGATACACACTTTCCAATTGTTGCATAAAGGCCTTATCAGCCAGCAACGACTGCGCGCGGTCTACGGTAATCCCGTCAATGATATCAATCGGATTGGCGTTTTTTTCCAGCCAGTGCTCCGGATCCAACTGGCGAAACAGCGAGCTAGCCTCTTTATTCCAAGACCACCACAAATTGTTGGCCATCTCCAGCAAAGGCTGTAGAGGCTCCGGTAACTGTGATTCAATGAATACCCGTTTGAGCTTAATGGAATTATCGCGTAGTTGCTCTACCATTTCTCCGATTTTTTTGGAAAAAGACCCTTTCGCTATATAAATATAAAATGGTTACCAGCTTTAATCACCTCTTTATGCCAAAATATGGTAAATTTTACACTAAGTTAATCTCTTATCCCCCTTCTTTTTACACAAAAAAAGCCCTCCCGGAAAGGGAGGGCCGCGCAATTAACCGAAGGTTATCGCTGCATTAGCGATCCAATCGAATAATTTGTTGGGTAATGGGCGTTTGTTTGCCTAGCTGGGTGGTAATTAAATAAGTTCATTGCGGAAATTTGCGTCGGTTAAACGCCAAAGTCAATTGCTCCCCGCCGTAAACGGCATCAAACTGGCGCTCCAGCAATAAGCGGCCGGTCAGGTCAGTAACTTGTACCGTTAGCTTTTCGCCGTTCGCTTCCGGGATCGCCAGTTGCAATTGGTCGCCCGCTACCGGGTTAGGAAACACCTTGGGAGCTGAACCTGAAGGGGATCCGTTGAGCTCCCGTGCCAACTGCTTTTCCGCTTCGCGTACTTCACTTTCTTGCATCAGGTAACCGCCAAATCCATCTTTTACGACCCGGAAGATAATCGTCAGAGACGCTCCGGGCTGCCCGCTTAAATTGGTCCCGCTGGGCAGATCGGAAAAGTCAAAGCTGCCGTTGTCCTGGATAACTTCAATCACCCCGTTCTCATCGGTCGCGATCCAGGCACGCGCCGAACCGGCCGAGCCTTCCACCGTAAAGTTCACTACGTCGGGCGCATCGTCGCCCCCTACGCACAGGTCGGTCGGATCTTCAGTAGCGATTACTCCGCCGTCAGCTTCGCAGACCTCACCATCATTTTCGGCGCAAATAGTTGGGTTGGTTTGCTCCGACCAATCGGAAGCACGGTTACCCTGGCCATCATAAGCAATCGAACTACCGTTGGCAAAGGCGGGTACTGCCTCCCCTGCTGTCCAAATGCCAGCTTCTACCGCAACACCCGATCGTCCGCCTCCTGGCGTTCCCCATTCGACATAATCGAGAATGGCGTCAGCGCTTCCAAAATTGTTGTTGAGATACAGCCCTACTTCTCCGTCAGCCGGATTGTTCACTGCGTTAAAATTGTTAACCGCTAGGATCTCGCCGGGCTCCATGGTCAGGTCGCCACAATCTAAATCCAAATTGTCCAGGCGTTGGTAGTTAGGGAATTGGCACAGCCAGTAGGAAGAAACATCTACGGTGCTGCTTCCCACATTTTTCAGCTCGATTGTTCCAGTAGGCAGCACCTCATTAATGACTATCTGCCCCTGTAGAGCTATCGCCATGGTAACCAGGCACCACAGCGTTAGCAGCCAGGGAATCACCCCGGCATAATCTTGCGCTTTTGGGTTAAGCATCTTCATAACCATTTAATTTTAAATTTTTGAATAATTGAAAACCATGAAGGCAGGCCCCTCCATTCGGCCTTCAAGTTGAATCAAATGGCATATGCAGGCATCCTCAGGAATAAGGAAAAGGGAAAATCCCCTTTTAAGGGGAGTTAGTTTCGGAGCAGCAAGATGGTCAGCTCAGATTTTGATCATATCGCGAGCCTACGGGCACCCGATTACTTATCGAGCAGCCGAAACTCGTAGGCATTCTTGACCAGGCCAGCAGTATTTTTTGCGTTAAGCTTGCGCAGAAGGCTTTTTCGGTGAGAAATAACCGTCGTCGGGCTAATGAACAACTTTTCAGCTATCTCCTCCGTGGTAAGCTCATCGACGATTAACCGCAGGATTTCCGTTTCCCGCCGGGTGAGCTTTTGAATCATCCCGGTTCGAGTTGCTTTTTTGGGCCGGTTAGCGGCAAGTAGGCTCTGGGTTACTTCCGCGCTGTAGTAAGACCCGCCACCTACAACAGTGCGGATGGCGCTCAGTAGCTCTTCCTGACCCGTATTTTTCAACAAATAACCATCTACGCCCATTTTCGACATCTTAGAGATATAAGCAGCCTCGTCATGCATGGTCAGGGCGATAACCTTCAGCTCCGGCCGAATGGTTTTGATGCGCCGGCAAACCTCAAAGCCATTGATATCGGGCAAATTGATGTCGAGCAGCACGAGGTCGAAACGGGCTTGCTCCACCTGCTCGATCGCTTCGGTTCCGGAGGCAACGGCGCCCGTAATGGCAATTTCGGTCGTACCGTCAATTAACTTCGACAACCCATCCAGAATAATTTGGTGATCGTCAACGATTAATATGTTGATCATAGCGGTGGATTTTTGGTATTTCAATTGTAAATGTCGTTCCCGCCCCGGGCGCCGTTTCCAGCGCTACCTGCCCGTCAAGGTAGGCTACCCGGGAATGGACGCTTTCCAGTCCGAGACCGCTGGTGTGGTCGCGCAGCTGCGGATCAAATCCGCGACCATCATCTTCTACCACCAGCATGATGGTATCCTCCTCGGCGGTGAGTTGTACGATGACCGATTGAGCTTGGGCATGCTTCACAATATTGCGCAGTAGCTCCTGGATAATCCGGTAAATGGTCAATCGGAGCGGATCGTCGAAGTCTTCTTCCAGGCCGTGCGCCATAAAATCGACCTCCAAAGCATTGATACGGCCTACCGAATCGCACATTTCTTCGATGGCGGCCACCAGCCCTAGTTGCTCTAAGACGTTGGGCGCAACGTTGTGAGAAATAGCCCGCACGGCTTCACAAGCATTATCGATCAGGTTTTCGGCCTTGCGGCAAGTGGATGATTGCTGTAGTTGAGGCTCCTCCTTGTACAGGGCATTGATCCACATCTTGACCGTTGCCAGAAGCGCCCCCAGCCCATCGTGCAAATCGCGGGCCATACGCCGGCGTTCTTTTTCCTCACCTTCAATTACCGCCCGCAGGCGCTGGGTCTCCTGCTCTTTTTCCATAACCGCGATACGCTGCTGTGCTAGCTGCCGGTTTTTTTGATAAATAAAATACAGAGACCCCAACAAAACCGTCAATAAGCCCAAGCCGACGACAGAGAGTAAAAGCTGAAAGTTTCGGCGTTTTATCTGGCTCTCTTTCAACCTCAACTCTGTCTGCTGGGCGAGCAACTGTTGGTCCTTGATCTCGGTTTCGTATTCAAGCTGCAGGGCATTGAGCGTTTTGGCCGTGGCTACTGACTGAAGGCTATCGTTGAGAATGTGAAAGTCGCTGAGGTGTTCAAAAGCGGCTTGATAGTTGCCAAGGTTTTGGTAGGCTAGGGCAAGCAGGGCCAGTGCATCCCGCTCTACACTTTTGCTGTTGAGGGATGCGCCGGTCCGGCTACTTTTTTCCAACGGTTGTAGTGCCAGCCCCGGGTTGCCGTTTAGTAGGTACAGCTCGCCTAAAAGCAATTGCGCATTAGCCAGGCCAATAGCATCGCCCGTACCTTCTTGCAAACGAATGGCTGCTTGTACATTACCCAGGGCGCGGTCAACGTCTAACTGATCGCGGTAAATCCGGCCGATGGTAAGACGCACATCGGCGGTTTGCATACGGTTGTTGAGCTGCTCAAATATTTGCAAGGCCTCGTTGTAGCGCTCAAGCGCCCGGTCGGCAGCACCGGTATGGTGGTAAATGTAGCCCAATTGCTTTAGGTTCTGGGCCTCGATCAAGCGGATGGCGCGCAGGCGGGCCAGCCCTAGCCCACGCTCGCTGTACGATAAGGCATCTTCCCATAGCTCTTGTTTGGCATACAAGCCGGCCAGGTCGGTACATAGGCGCATCATAAAAAAAGTATCCTGGCGCTCCTCCGCCAATCGCAGCGCACGCAGCCAATAGGACTGGGCATCCAGATAACGACCGCGCTCGGCCGATAACTTTCCGATCATACTCAGATCATCTAGCAAAGCCGCCGGGGATCCTACCGCTTCCCGAATCTCGATTAAGGGTTCGTAGTAGCGCAGGGCCGAATCTAACTGGCCGAGGGAATAGTAACTACTTGATATTTGAGCGTATGTGGTTTTTATTTTGTCCATGTCGTCTAGTTCCTGGGCAATGGCCAAAGCTTTTTTCAAAGCCAGCATAGCGGAGTCGTGTTGGTTTCGGACGCTATACAGAATGCTGAAGTCTTGCTGAACCTGGTAGGCCATGGGGTCTTGCTCATATTGGCTCTCCAATCGGCTCCAGGCCCGGCGAAAGGACTGCGCCGCAACTTCAAAATCACCTTCCTGGATAGCGATACCGCCCCGTCCGTGCGCCACTGCGGCCAGTCCAATTGCGGTTCTGGACATTTCGAAGAGGGACTCGGCTTGCTGGTAGAACAGACTGGCCGAGTCCATCTGCCGCTTTTTTATAGCTAATTCTCCTAAATAGACATATCCCCACCCGGCATTCTCGGGCCGGCGATCGGCATTGGCTGCCAGTTTGCGGCACGCCGACTCCAGGGCTGCCGAAGCGCCTTCATCATACAGCCGGGCCAACTTTTCCCGTAGGGGCAGCTCCGACGAAACCGGCCCGCTCTTGGCTTGAGCCCACAGCATGAACGGCAAGGACAGGTATAGGACGACATAGAAACGGATCTTACGTATCATTTGAACGGGCTGTTTTTTTACCAATAAAAGGATGCCATAAGGCGCAAAGTACGCTGACGGTTATCCCATGGTCGACCCTGCGTTTGCTGGGTAGATAATTGTAACTTCACGACCGTGAAATGGTTGATTTTATAACCCAACGCCAAGGCGTGCCGGGTTACGGGGTTATCCCAGTTATCTATGCCGGCGGCCGGTCCGAAATATAAATAAGACCACCGGTAGGCGATGAAACCACCCGATAGGAAAGGCGGCTCGTAGCGCAGGTCACTATGCGTTCCCAATTCGAAGAGGCTAGCGGAATCATCAACGTAACCCGCAGGGCGCCCGTTTTCCGAACCCGTGGAATACAAGGGCGCCCGGTAGTGCGCACCGACCACCTCTCCGGACCACTGCCAATAGCCAAAGCTCAATTGGTAATCTAATGCCCATAACATTTGCCAATAAGAAGCCCGAGCCGGTTCCAGCATATCGGTAAAGGCGGTTTCCTCCAGGTAAGTCCCATAACTCGCCGAAATGCCCAGCTTGACAAAATAGGCCGGCTGAATATTTATGCGGGAAACAACTCCCCACTGCTTCCAGTCAAGCCCATCGGGATCGCGATTGGGTGCCCCGTTGATGAGTGCAATCGACCACACCCCCTGGTCGCCGACTTCTACATCTGCCCGAAGTCCTGCCGAGTAGCCCAGGCGGTAGAGTGTAGGATTACCCCATTCGGGCCGGCCGTCGATCTGCAGGGGCTGATCTTCGTGCAACCCGGGGACGTATCCGATTCGATTCGAAATATTGGTGTAGTAGTCGTACGCCAAAGGAAAATTGATGAAGGTGCGATCGGCGTACAGCGGATCGGCGTAAACCGATCCAAATGGCGTAATAAATTGGCCGGCCGTCAGGCGAAACCTCGTACCCGAAGGCGCCCACTGGACATTAAGTTGCGGCCAGCGCAAGGCATACTGATCAAGTTCCTGGAACCATCCTGCCCTCTGCCCAAGATCCCTTTCCATCAGCAGGTGCATGCGTACTTTCCAATTCGTACTAAGGTGAAGGGTGGCCTGCAGGTCAACACGTGCCAGGTCCAACTGCCACCCGGTATAGTTGCGGTGAATTTCATTGTAGTAATAGTGCGATAAGTCGCCTGCTCTGGTCAGCTCGGTATCCATATTGGCATTCCAGGAAAATTGCACCTGCCCCCAACCCAGCCAGGGCAAGAGCCATAAGCCGGACGTCAGTAGCCAGTTGTTCATGGACTTCCGGCGCTTTTCCAGTTAATATCCCATTTTTGAGTGATCCCAGCTGTTAATTCTACGGTCCCGAAAACGGCCATGCCCTTGACCGGATGGAAGGCTTCTACCCGGTAGGTTCCATCCGGTAATCCATGAAGGATGTACGTGCCATCATCTCGAATCCGAGTAAAATAGGGGGTCCGTAAACTCAGGATGTACCCCTCCATGTGCGGATGGATATCGCAGGACAGCTTGATGGCTCCGGATCGTTTTATTTTGATGGGAAAAGGCGAGCCGGGCGGTCGCCGCCCGATATTGAAGCGCGAACCTGGAGTAAGGGAATAAATATTATGAAAAAACTCGTCTTCATTTAAAAGATAAACGGTAGTACCGGTCGTGATCGGCAACACATGCGGCAGGAAGGTCTGCTCTTGCTGAGTAATAGAGGCATTAGACAAGGGTTCGAGCACCGGCTCAAAAGTGGTAGGCAGAAAATAAACGATTACATTGTTTTCGGGGTCAGCCATCGGATGGTCGGAATGCATCACCCTGGAACCGTCTTTATTGTAACCTGATCCTTGCACAACCAGGGACTGTTTTTCGGGTAAAATGATCTTGCCGGTTACGGTATTATCCCCTGCTGCCTGGCCGAAACCATAGGCAAAAGAAGCTAGCAACAAAATACCTGGCAGCCAACGCATGAGTGTTCTGTTTTTGATATTGATGAAATTAACCGTTTAGCGGAACGGAAGAAAGATCAATTTTGGCAAAATCCGGACGAAAATGCGTGTAGTAGCGTTTACGCGTAGGCCGGGCTCAATTCTGCTTGACCCGCAGAAAATACTTACCAATCCCCAGGGAAAAGGAAAGGTTATTCAGGCCGAAGTCATTGTCGATGTAGTTGAAGTCTTCCTGTAATTCGGGTACGACTCGCAATGCCTCCTCATCGGCCAGGTTGAGTAGCATACGTTGGTAGCGCAGGTCGGCGAAAAAGAACCAATCTTGGAGCCGCATTTTACCGCCCAGGCCGGCCAACAGCGAAATATTGTACCCCTCGCGCATATCGCCTACGGAAATGTCGGGCAGTTCTGTAGGCATATTGCCCTGGGTAAAGGTAGGATCGATAAACTCTATCGTGTTAACGTGAAGAAAGTCTACAGACATGCCTGCATAGACGTAAGGGGTAAATAATCGCTTCACTATCGATTCCTTCGAAACGGTGTGGTAAGCCACCGTCAGGGGCACATGCGCCCAAAAGTGCCGTTCGCGAAATTCAAACTGCTGATCGGTCACCGCACCTGATTCGGTGGAGGTTACCTCATAATCACCTACGTAGCGGTAAATTAGGCGCGAGACCCCTAACCCTAGATTGAGATAAAAATCCGAATTCGGAATTTGCCACCCTGCTTCGGCCCCTACGGTCCAGCCGAGCGGGTCGTCAGCATCTATGCGGAAGCGTTCATCGACGATGCGCACGCTGTCGTCAGGAGTGCGCTGGTTGTAGGTTGCCGGACGGGTCAACAGGTTTACGCCGCCGCCAACTCGGATCATCCACCTCGGGTAAACTTCAAAGGCATCGGCCAGGTAGCGCAACTCGGGAGAGTTAAACTCGACCTGTGCGAGCGGATCGTTGGTAAGAAAGTGCTGGTAGGCGTCCATCGCTGCAGCACGCTGTTCGGTAAACTGGTAGGCCTCCGCTGCTAGTAGCAACACCTTTTGGTGCAGCTCGCGACCTACTGAGAGGCCCGAAAGGCAGGGCTGCAAGGTATCCAGCATGGCGTACAATTTGCCGTATTCAAACAAGTTGCGGGCTTGCTCGTAACGGATCTCACATGCCGACCGGTAGTTTTGCCCGGGTAGTAAGACCGGGAATAACAAACCGATCCACAGCACAATGATATTTTGGGTGCTCATTTTCGTCGTTTTCTGGGTGTAGGAACGCGACAGACCGGCGCTTGCTTAATGCTGCGCCCGAAATAGCGCCTCCATTCTTCCGCGTCGATCTTATCGAAATCTACTCCGCCGAACTGATTATTTAAGGCCTTGCAAATTTCCAATGCGTAGCTGGCCGGCTTTAAATTCCAAAAGTGAATACTCCCCTCTTGCGTACCGACCAACAGGAAGTCTGTACCGGGTACGTAGGCCAGGGCAGTGGCCCATCCGCGGTGATCATCCAACCGCAGGGGCTGGTATGCAGCATCTTTGAGCCGGCTCAGGTCCCAGCTAGTAACGGTACCATCTAGGCTTGCTGCCGCCATATTGTTGCCGTCTTCGCTGAAGACAATATCGAAAATGGGCGCTTTTTGCTGCTTGGAGATGCTGTACCAGCGCTCTTTCAACTGTAGTTTCTTGATGTCGGCTTTGGCGATGCGCAACTGACCATTTTGGAAGCCAAAAACGATGATCCCCTGGTCTTCCTCCTGCCGGAAACTAATGGCAGTAATGCGCCCCAGGTCCCCTTCTTCAAAAAACTCGTAAGTCTCGGCAAGTAACCGGCCATCATTGAATTGCTGCAGTTCCAACCGGTAGGATTGCGTTTGGGAATCGAACTGCCCGCTAACGATTAAAGAGTACATCTTCCCGTCGATGCTGCTTAGCTCTACAGCAGTACTGGCTACTTTGGGCTGGGCGACGATCACACCCAGCGCCGGGTCGAAATAGTGTACGTAGTGCCGCCCGACCCCCAAAAAATCATCGCCTTCGGATAGATAAGCAGCAGCGAATATCGGTTCGGTAGCCGATTGTTGAAAGTAGCGTTCGTACCGGGGAGAGGCGCTGGGATTCAGCCGGAATTCCTGAAAATAGTAACGGTCACCCACCAGCAGGAGCCGGTTGTGATCGGGGTGTAAGGCCATAGCGCGCAGGATAGCGCCGCCATCGGCATCCATATCTCGCGAAGCCAACTCGTCAGGTATACCCACTGCGTTCCATCGGTCATAAGTCCACTCCAGAAGGCGACCATCGCTGCCGGCACTGTAAAACCGTTTATTTTCTGCATCTACGATAATGTCGCGCACTGCCCCCCGGTGCCCCAAAGCAAAAAAATCGCGGCCGGGCGTCAGGGCCTTCAGGGATTCGTGCAGTGCCCGGTGTATGAATGGGTGGTCAATATCCCCTTCCGGTTCTTCTACATTAATGTTGAAAGCTTCCCGGGCCACTACGGCTTTCAGCTTGGGGCTTTCGATGTCCAGCGCCCGAGCGGCGGCATTGCGCGAAATGACGATGCCGTTGTAGGCTTCCGCAATTTCCCGAGCTTCGCGAGCGGCTTCTTCGGCCTCCTCGGCCTGAGCGCGCTTTTCATCGGCTTCTATCTTCAAGGCGCGGGCTTCTTCTTCCAGTCGTTCGGCTTCTTCCTTTTGTTCCAGAGCCTGTTGCCGCTGATAGAGTGCACGCCGGCGTGCGTCGTCGGCCGAATCGGCCTGAGCGCGGGCTTCGGCAGCGGCAAAAGACAACTCGCGGGCCAGGCGCTGGGCCTCAGCGGCATTCTCAATCGCCATATTTCCAGCCTTGAAGGCCGAATCTCTGGCTAACTGCGCCACTGCTAAGGCATTCTGGATAGAGTCGCGAGCATCGGCTAATGCGAGGGCTTTCGCTTCATTGTCAGCAGCAATTTCCAGGTTCCGGTTCGATTCGCGCAGAGCCCATACCGCCAGGGCGAAGAGGGCAGCGAAAACCGCCGCCACGAAATAAGTAGTGTTGCGCTTCCTGCGTTCGATGGCGCGACGGGAGTCTTCTACAAAATCGGTTTCCTCGGAGGTCAGCTCTAGCTGACTCAAAGAAGGCTTGATGTAGTTGAGGTATTGTTCGTCGAGCAGTTGATTGCGGCTCATCCGGTCGGCAATGGTGGCTTTGATACCACGCAGGATGCGATTTTCCGCTTCGATTTTTTGGTTGGCCCGCCGGGCCAGCACATTATTGGCAAGCTCATAATCCCCGCCGGGTAAGATCCGGAGCAGCCCTTCGTCGACCAATTTATCCAGCATGCGGTCCAGCAATTTACCCTGGAACCAGCCGCGGGCGTCGGCTTCCCGCAGTATATCCTGACGGCTCAATTGCACCCGGACACCGTTCTGGACAAAGAGCGACAGCATCTTATTGCCAATTCCGGATTGTTGCTCGCCGAATTGTTCTTCGATTTCCCGAATTTGCCGATCCAGGAGGTCGTCGACGAGGTTTTTACCAGCGCCCATCTTTTCCAGATCCTCGAGTGTAATGCGTTTGCCCATGTTTATTGACGCTTTCGTTTATATCTGCTCGTACAAACGGTCCATGTAGAGTTGCAGGTAGGTCAGGTTGATGTGGCCCTCTTCGTCGCTCACGCTTTCAATGATCCGGTCAATTACCCGGTGATCGTCGATCTCTAAACCGGCATGGTGGGCGGTTTGCAGAATGATTTCGGTAGCCGCCTCCCGGTCGATGTGTTTAACCCGCATCTGTTCATTCAAAATACCGGGAATGACCGCTTCCAGCTCTTGTAACTGGGAGAAAAACTCATCGCGGACCACAATGATCAGGTCGCAGTTGAGGGGCGAGCGCAGCATTTCTCCGAGGTGGTAAAAAAAGTTGCGCTCCCGGGCCGGATTGTCTTCCCAGATAAAGAGCTCTTCGAACTGGTCGAGGATGAGAATGCGCCGCTCATCCCGGTGGAAAGCTTCGTTTATCTCGGTAAACACCTGACGGGAAAATTTGGGAGCCTGGCCGGGCTCGGGCGCTGCCCCCAGAAGTTCCTGCACTTCGGGGCGTGCTAACCACTCCTTACTCATCCGAACACACTGCACCGGGAACAATTGTTGTACCCTGGGGATGAATCCAGCCCGAATCAACGAGGTCTTACCAACCCCTAGCGGACCAAAGACGAGCGTAGTGCGAATCTGGGTTTCGTTGACCACCTTTTGGAACAGCTCTTTGGCTTCTTCGCTACGACCGAAAAACAGACGCGCCATTTCTTCCGTATAGGGTTCAAAACGAACGTAGGGTTTATTGGGTAAATCCGCTTCCGGCAGCTCGTTGGGCATAGAGACACCGATGGTGGGCGTGCGGAAGATCTTGCCCGCCAGGCTATCGTGAGCCAACTCGTACTGGTCATTGTCGAGCGGCCGCAGGATGCGACGGTTAACAAAAAAATCGATAAATTGATTGATGCGCGTCTCCCCCAGTTCGGGTAACCGCTCTATTATTTCATGCCGGGCTACGGTTATTTTGGTCGCTTTTTCCGATACGAATTGCTTGAGGAATTTAAGCGCATTTTCTTCGGTATCCACCTGCTCGACGAACCGTTCGATTTGCTCATCCAAGAAATTGTTCAGTACATCATCAATACGCCCTACCTCCCGCACCAACTGCCGGTCGAACACCACGCCGTTATTGCGCTCCTGTGATGCCTTGCGGTACATTTTATCAAGAAAAACTTGCAGGTAGGGTAGCTGCACCCGACCAAAGCCTTCGGTAACCTGGTCGATCACCATGTCAGCTACCCCCTCGTCGGCCAACTGAATGTTAAATTTATTGCTGGATGCCGTACCCAGGATGACTTTCTTGGCATTGGTCCGGTCCATAGGCTCTACCCGCAGCCGTTTTTCGAATAGCTTGGGCAGGTATTTTTCAAAATCGGTAAGCGGTCCAAGGTATTCTTCCCGCACGACAATAAGGATTTTGCAGGGCAAATCGCTCTGGACCAGTTCCCCTACGGTATCGACAAATTTCTTTTTTTCTTCCTCTGAACCCAATATGAAAACTTCTTCGAATTGGTCGAAGATGAGGTAAATCGGACGCAGGTAATCCAGATAAAGGGATTTGATCATGTCGAGCACCTCAAAGTCCTCCTCGAAGGCCTCGTTATGGTCCCTGGCTTTGAGCTCCCGAACCAGGGAAGCATTGATATCGCCTTTGCGCCGGATAAATATCTCGAACCAGTCGGAAGTGTCAAAGCAATTGGCCAGGCCACACTGTATGAGGCTGGTTTTACCCGTACCGGACATACCGTACACCAGCAGCAGCTTGCTCTGGAAACTCATGCGGTAGAGCGAATCGATCTCCTCATCGCGACCGAAGAAGATATCCCGATCTTCCCGCTGGTAGGCATCCAAAAACTTAAAAGGCGAGCGGTTCATATCCTAAAAATAGGAGGTTTTTCTTTACTTTTTTTCCCTCGGCCATGCGGAAAATTTATACCCTCTGATTTATTCCCGCCCGGCCACCTGCCGCCGGAAACTATTGAACATGGTCGTTAAAAACTCATCCAGCTCTCTGGTAGCCTGCAGGGGGTCGCGCAAATTGTCAGCGAAGACGTAGTGGTAGCGGCGATCATTCAGATAGCGGAAGAAGAAAATTTTAGAGTTGTTCTGCCCGGCCAATGCGTTCTCGTCGATCACAAAGGGCGTCAGGTTGAGATAGGGGTGAACAGTGGTTTCATCTTTCAGCAAGACGACTGCATTGTTATCGGTAAATTCATCGGCTACTAAAGTATCATCGAGGATACCAATGGAAGCCGTAAGCCGGTTCAGGACCACTAAATTATGCCGGTAGCGGGGTGTGCTATGCCGCTCCTTTAACAATTCGATGGTTTTGATGGTCGCCAGTGTGTACTTGGCGGCGAAGCCCGTATACTCGATAAAGGTGGCCAGTTGGTCTTCTGCCTGTACGCAGAAACTTTCGATTTCGTCGGCGGCGATCGTACTCCGCAGCTCCTTTTTCATTTCCTCCAAAAAGCGGTAAGCCGCCTGAAATTTACTGTCCCGGTAAAACTCAGCCTGCAGTTCCTCGAACTCCTCGACGAAGGGCTCGATGTTGTTGACCTGAAAGACGTCCATTACCGCGCGGATAATCGCTACGTAGTTACGCTCTTGCTGGGCGCCGGGATCCTGGGTGATAAAATTAACCAGGACATCGTGCTGTTCCTGCGGGATTTGTACGCGCTCATTTTCCACTTTGGCATCCCAGAGTTGGGCCAGCATGGTGTAAGCCAGTAATTCCGACGCTACAGTATATACATTCACGATGCGCTGGAGGCGTTCGGTACTGATGGTTTCGGAAATGACCAGCTTACGCAAGTGGGTACCTATGGGCGTAGGGAAAGCATCGATCACAGCTGCTCTCAGGTCGCGCATACTCGGCTCCCGGTCGCGTCTGCGAGCCTCTTCCATCATCGCCTTAATTAAAACGCTGAAGGGGGCAATTGCATTGGCTATCCGGACGATCAACTTCTCATTGATGGTTTCGCCAGGTTGGTACCGCATGCCAGCCCCCCGGATGATAACGGAGTTCGCACTTTCCTGCGGCAGCTTCCAATCCATTATTTCGTCTACACCCTCGCGCACGTATAACCCCCAGGGTAGCTGCTCGCCCTCACCGCCGGGCAACTGTACCCCGCGGTAGATACCTACAGCCTGACCGCTCTCCATCAGATGGTTGGCGGCAGCGATCTTAAACGCTTCCGATATCGTGTGCTGGGTAGATAGCGCCCGGTAGAAGTTTTTAGCAAAGACGACGGCGCTCCGGTCGGCAATATTGACTGCAGTGGCGATAACGGCCGGTATATTCAATTGAAAGAGCAGGTCGACCTGGGCACGGTTAGAGCAACCGTTGAGAAAAACCAGCTTGAGGTTGTCCTGCTGACCTAGGAGCTGGGCAACCCCATCAGCATGCGCTTCATGGTTGGCAAGGAAAATGCGGGTGCTGTCACTGTGTCCGCCGTAGTGGAAAATCGCAACCCGATCTTTGAACTCCGTAATATACTGACTCAGGTCTTCGGTAGAAGCCGACGGCTCTGAAAAAAACTGGAAGTGCTGCTGACTCGCCAGGGGTATGAGCAAGGAAGAGATGTCTTTGCGTTCTTGCTCCAGCAGGGGCAAATGTTGGTCGGGGTCATTGGCAAATGCAAGAAAAATAACCGGCGTATTCATAGCCAAGCAGTCATCCGTTTAATGAAGTGGACGGGGTGCGATGTTTGATCAATAGATATTCAACGCATAAATAGGGAAGTTATTTATATCCTGCTTAATACCAAAGCCGCCGATTTACTTTTTTCGCGAATTCCAACCGGCTTTTAGCCGAGCGGGATTAATCTTAATCGAGGCCGGACAGGAAAAGATTGCCCGGGACCTCAGACGTTCTTTTGCGTTTTTCGCTTCCAACGGTTGAGAATTTGATGAATGCGGCTCAGTACGTAGTTGGCTTTTCCCATCCAGCCGGGTCCCGAAAAGTCGTCGGCAAGCGCCTCCTCTTCTTCCAGTTGTCCGCCGGTTTGCTGCTTGGAGCCACTTTCGGGGCTGTACAATTCTTCGAATACTTTGCGCACGTTTTTTTCTACCATCCCGCGAAAAGGGATACGAGCCATCAGGCCGTATAAAGCAGCGTTGCCCTGGGCAACAGCTTTCGGATGGGTTTTGGCGAAACTAATGGCTTTTCGTAGATCGTTGAGGTAGTTCCCTATTGCAGCTAAATTGAGTGTCTGCACCGTCAGGTGAATACAGTTGGGACTTTGCTGGCGGTCAACACTCCACCCCTTGGTTTGCAGCTGATCGGCAATGACGTAAATGTCGGGTTGATTGTTGCGCGTGGTAAAGGCTATGATATTCATGCAAGGATCGCCCAGTACCTGGATTTCCGGTATTTCCCGCAGACCGGCTATGAGCTGATCGGCACCATCCAGCACCCGTTTCGCGATTCTCATGTATCCGTTTTCTCCCAAAGCCTTCATGGAGGCGTAGGCAGCTGCAATAGCGCCCCCCGGCCGGGTACCCAGGAAAGTCGGGGAAACGTAGATTCCACCCGACCATTCGGTCGCTACGTAAAATTGATGTTTCAAATACGCTATACTTCGGTAAAGCAGCACCGAAGCCCCTTTGGCGGCATATCCGAATTTGTGTACATCGGCAGAGATGGAGGTTACGCCGGGCACGCGAAAGTCCCAGGGAGGAATTCCGGGACGCAGGCGCTCTACCCAGGGTAGCATGAAGCCGCCGATGCAGCTATCGACGTGCAACGGAAGGCGGTACTTCTGCGCCAAAGCTCCGATGTGCTCGATTGGATCCAGGACGCCATGCGGATAGGACGGGGCCGAAGCCGCAAGCAGGATAGTATTCTTATTGATTAGTTGCTCGATAGCTACCGGGTTAGCGCACAGCTGCCCATCTACAGGAGCCTTGCGCACTTTAATTCCCAAAAGGTGTGCGGCCTTTTCAAAAGCCGGATGTATTGAAGCCGGTATGACCATTTCCGGAGCCTTGATTCGGGCGGACCGCTGCCTGGCGCGTTCGCGATAGGCGTAAACAGCCATAAAGATGCTTTCCGTACCGCCCGAAGTCATGGTGCCCGTTGCCTGCTCTCCCCCATTCAGCATATTTGCTGTCATGGCAATCACCGCTTTTTCCATGTTTTGCAAGCTTTGGAAAGCAAAGGGATTGAGATAATTTTCCGAAAGGTATTGGTTGTAGGCCCGCTTCACCAGCTCGAGGTGGGCCTCGTCTACGTGATAAACCATACTCCAGGTGCGCCCGTCCTGCCACCGCAAATCGTCCGCCTTCAGCGTGGCTAATTCTTCCAGCACGGCGTCGTGTGGGAGCCCCTCTGCGGGTAGCGCCTTGATCGATTGTTTCGTGATTTCCGTAATCATATCGCCGATTGTAAAGGTAAAAATGTAGGGTGGCTAATGCCTCGCGTTTCTATGCTACTGGATCAGGTGCTAAGACCTTTGAGCCTACCAGAGAGATGAAAAGGAATTACCGTCATCCCTGAAAAACCTGATCTATTTTATTATAATCATACCTATGCAGAAAATTGCCATCTACAACGAAAAATACGTGGTGCTTGTTTACCTTTCGCAAGTAAGTCAACCTGCAAAGCAGAGGTTGTGCTGCTGACGACTCTCCCTATGACATTACTCATACTCTCCACGGTATACAACGCCACTGGTCGGCGTCTCATATACTTCCACCCGAGCCAGTTTTGTTAAATCAGGCGCCAAATGCCGCCAAATCCAAATGGCAATATGTTCGGCAGTGGGATTTTCCAATCCGGGAATGTCATTGATGACATAGTGATCCAGGCGATCCTCTAAAGGTTTCCAGTATTTTTTAATGGTCGCAAAATCATCTACCCACCCCAGGTGGGGATCTAAAGATCCGGACAGGCAGATGCGCACCCGGTAAGTGTGACCGTGCATACGCGCGCACTTGTGATCGGGTGGTACATTGGGTAAGTAATGCGCCGCATCGAATACAAATTCCTTAAATATTTCCATGGTCGATTTCCTTTCGGCAGAAACTTAGTGCTTTTGCCGTAGATCCGCAACAAAAAGAGGATGCCGGCATCAGCGCCTACGTTCCGCCGAAAAGAATATCTTTTGCCCTATTGGCCGCCTTCCGGCGTGTTGTCTGATTTTTTGGAAAAAGCTACAGCTAAAATAACTACGGGAATACCCACCAGAACAACTGTCGTGAAGATCATTAGGATATTCGATTCCAGCCAGTTGACGAGAAACATAGTCGCTAGGTTTAATGAATAATAGGGAGCATTATCGGCTAAAAGTTAGTGCTGCTCCCTAACCCTACCGTTGATTTTCGTCAGCCGGAAGGTTGATTTTTTCATTTGCTGGTAAAACCCGGGCTGTAATGGAAGGGGCGCATTGGCGCCGGATCAACCGAATCGCCAATGCGCCGCTGTAAAAACAAACCTTCTAAGGTTGGGCAGCTTTATGCTTGACGTATTGCTCTAACCACTGATCCATTTCCCAAAGCATGTGCTGGATCGATTCGCGTGCAGCATAACCATGACTCTCGTGGGGCAGCATGACTAATCGGGCTTTACCCCCGAGCCCGTTGATCGCCTCGTACATGCGCTCACTCTGAATTGGGAAGGTGCCGCTGTTGTTGTCAGCCTCGCCGTGGATCATCAACAGGGGCTCGTTGATCTTGTCGGCGTGCATAAAGGGTGACATGGTATAGTAAATCTCTGGAGCATCCCAGTAGGTGCGTTCCTCGGCTTGGAAGCCAAAGGGCGTCAAGGTTCGGTTGTAAGCACCGCTGCGTGCGATGCCGGCAGCAAACAGATCGGAATGCGCCAGCAAATTTGCCGTCATAAAGGCGCCGTAAGAATGCCCGCCGACCCCAACGCGTTCTGGATCGGCTACTCCACGATCGTCCAGGATTTTGATGGCTGCTTCGGCATTAGCTACCAGTTGCTCGCGAAAACGATCGTTGGGCTCGGTGTCTCCCTCACCGATCACGGGCATGGATACGCGATCGAATACCGCGTAGCCACGCGTGACCCAGTAGATAGGCGAACCCCAGTACAAGCGGGTAAATTGATAGGGTGACCCGCTCACCTGCCCAGCATCGCCGCGACTCTTGTACTCGCGCGGATAGGCCCACATCAGAACTGGCAAGCGGCCGTCGCGCGCTGGATCGTAGCCCGGCGGTAAATAAAGATCCCCCTGCAGCTCCAAGCCGTCGCCGCGTTCAAATTTTACAACCTCTTTTTCTACTTCCTGCAGGGCCGGGTAAGGATGCGGAAAGCTGGTCAGGGCCGTCGATTCGCCTGTCTTCCAATTACGTAAATAGTAATTGGGCGGCTCATCGGTCGACTGCCGGTTGGTGATCATGGTTCCCTCTTTAGCATCGAGCACCTCGATCACCCGCTCGTAATAAGGCGCTTCAGAACGCCACAGCTCTTTAGCGTCGCCGGTTGTCAAATCGTAGGCCTTCAAGAAAGGCCGATCCCCCTCCGGAGAGGCGCCGGCACCGGTCAGGTAAAGTGTGTTTTCGTCTTTTAACAGCACGGACCGGCCAAATGCATTTTGTTCCGTAACGAAACTACCGGGGTCATTGTATCGGTCCTGGTAGGAACGCTCGTCAAATGTCGTTTTTGAGTTGGGTTCGCCGGGCCGAAAGAAGCTCGTTTTGACCTGGCGGGTGGGCCACCAAAACTCGTATGCTACCGAAAGCCCCTCTTGCCCCCAGTTGATACCGCTGAACCGAAGCGAGAATGGAATGCCGGCGGTGGGCTCCGCTTCGAAAGGGGCTGCCAGGTAAAATAACCGGTCCCGCAGATCGGTCTCCACCTTGGGGTCACCCCCGTCCTGGGCTTCTACCCAATAGAGCGTGGCCGGCTGATCGGGGCGCCAACCCATACTGCGCGGTCCCTCAGGCACTGCGCCGAAGCCCTGGGGTAATTGCTCGATCAGGGGTAAATCGGCAACGCGTTTAACCAGGTTTCCCGTGCCATCAATAACATCGTAAGTGGTCGGGAAACGGTAGTAGGGTACGAGGTAGGAGAACGGTCGGCGAATAGTACTCACCAGCAAGTATTCGCTGTTGGGCGAGGGTGCGACCGAACGGATGATTCCCGTTTTATTCAAATCAAGCGCGCTCCCCGTCCGTACGTCGATCTTGAGCAACTCAGAAGTCGTGTAGTACTCAAACAAGAGTTCGTCGTAATTATTGGCCAACAGGTCCTGGTAGGTGCGCAGGGTGGTCTTTTGGCCCTTCGACTCCTGCACGATGGGCCCCTTAGGTGCCAGCGGCTCTTCGGGTCTGGGCTCCCGGTCGGCCGGAATGCACTTAGCGGCTAGGGTGAACTCGTCGATCCAGGCGAAGGGGCGCCCGGAAAGGGCGTCGTTCAGCATGCGGTCGGTAAGTCGGCGCACTTCTTTTTTGTCCATATCGAGAATCCAAAGTTCAATCCCCTCCTGAGTCGTATTGGTCAGGGCCACATATTTACCTTTAGGTGACCAGGCAAAGTTGCCCAGGCGTGGATTTTCCGGTAATCCTTCGACAGCCGATTTTTCGCCGGTAGCGATTTCCAACACCTGCACGCCTGTGTAAGAGGTCGTTCGGCTAGGACCGTTCGTTCGAGGGTTCATCCGCAAACCGGCCAGCCGCAGTTCGGGCTGTGCCAACTCTTCGATAGAAGGATAGCCGGGACGCTCGATCAGCACCATGCGCTGGCCGTCGGGACTCGTCGTGACGGCCGGTGACTGAGGGGCATCCACCAAGCTCTTTATCGGTTCGGGCGGGGTTTTGTAAGCCATATCATCCTGGGCAAAGAAAGTAGTGCTGTAGGCAACGAACAGCATCAAAAGTAAGATTTTCGGTAAATGCATATTTCCGGATTATAAGGTGAAAGGATGGAATTTTGAAAATAGTAAAATCCCCGCAACTTGTATAGGTAAATGGTATGCAGGTAGGCCAAGGCCTAACCAATCGGTGTGACTAAGGCCCGGTGACCATCCTGTTCGCCTTGCCGGATCATGTTGTTAAAGCCTTCTTCCGATAAATGGGCCGGGGAAGGAATCGACCGGGAAGGACGAATGAGGGTAAGTCGATCGCGGTACTTCCGCTCCAGGCGAATCTGTTGGAGCTGATAGCGCATAAATGATGCTACATCGACCGCCAGGGCCGGGCCCGAAGCCCGGTCGAGGATATCCAATGGTAAATTGGCAGCGATACCGCCATCGAGATAGCGCTGTCCTAGGATGTGGTGCGGACCGAACACCGGAAAACTCGCACTGGCGAGCAGATACTCCGCCAGTTGACCCTCCGGAATATCCTCTAAGAACCAAGTTTCGCCGCGGCGCCGGTCCAGATTGTAAACTTTTATCGCGAACTGGAAACCGCTCGACCGGATCGTCGGCTCGCAAACCAACTCCCGCACCCGTTCCTTGAAAGGGGTAATCCGCAATCGGCGGTGCCGCAGTGCGTCCTGCAATATGGCCCAATAATCGGAAGCGGTCATGGCTTTGCGCGGAGCATCAATGACTGAGAACAGATGAGACAGATCGGCATCCAACCAAAAGGAACGAAGCGTGTCCAACCCTTTACCACGTTGGAGGTCCATAATCAATAGCGCGGCATTGATAGCACCAATTGAAGTGCCGGCAAGCCATTGCAATTGATGGAAAGCACCTGCTTCGTGAAAACGCTGTAGCATTCCGTACTGGTAGGCGCCTCGGGCACCGCCTCCGGAAAGAATGAGGGCTGCGTACATGGTCAGTATTTACTTACTAACCATAAAAAATTTGCAGGCTGTTTTGTTGAGTGAAAAGATAAGGTTGCTGAAACGCGGCCTGCCCACTCACGCCAATACAAACCGCAGCAGTAGGCGGATCTATTGCAGACCGCCCAAAGTCAAAGGCATGCAAAGAAGGTATGGGAACCCACCTTTGATTTAACCGGTGCAAACGCTTATTTTTGCAGACCGTAAAGAAAACAGAACAACTCATGGGACGCGCATTTGAATTTCGAAAAGAGAGAAAGTTTAAGCGTTGGGCCAACATGGCCAAGACCTTCACCCGCATCGGGCGGGAAATCTCCATCGCCGTAAAAGAGGGCGGCCCCGATCCGGAATACAATCCTCGATTGCGCTCGGCCATCCAGAATGCAAAAGCGGCCAACATGCCCAAAACCAACATCGAAAACGCCATCAAAAAGGCCTCGTCCAAGGATGCTGAAAATTACGAGGAGTTGGTCTACGAAGGCTACGCCCCCCACGGCGTGGCAGTCATGGTCGAAACCGCAACCGATAACCCTACCCGGACCGTTGCCAGCGTGCGCCATATCTTCTCCAAATACGGTGGCAGCCTGGGCGTATCCGGTTCGGTCGACTACATGTTTGCACGCCGAGCGCAATTTAAGATCGATCCGCCCGCACAGGACCTGGAGGATTTGGAGCTGGAATTAATCGATGCCGGCTTGGATAGTATCCGGGAAGAAGATGAGCAAATTATCCTGGAAGGCGCTTTCGAAGACTTCGGTTCCCTGCAGAAGGCCATTGATGGGCTGAACTTGGAAATTAAGGAATCCGGATCGGTGCGGGTGCCGAGTCACTACCAAGCACTGAGCGACGAGCAAGCGGAAGAAGTCATCAAGCTACTCGAAAAAATGGAAGACGACGAAGATGTCGTCAACGTATTCCACAACATGGATATGAACGAATAAAGCCATGCGCCACCTCGTTTTCTTTGGACTTACCCTACTCTTGCTGTGTTGTAACAACCCTAACCGGGGTAACCATCCGGCAACGGGCCCTGCCGAATCGGCAGCTATCGAGATTACCATCGACGGGGCACCCGCCGGTACTGCCTACCTGATCGGGACTTACGGCGATCAAAATTTCCGGCTCGACTCCTTTGCTATTGCGGGCGGGGGTGAAATTATAATTCAAAGGGATTCCGCCTATCCCGCTGGCCTGCTTTACCTGGCTCTGCCAGGCAACCAATTTTTACAAATCCTGGTTACCGAAGACCAATCTTTCGAGCTGGCTACCCAATATGATGATTTGGTGGGGCATATGAAGGTATCCGGTAGCATCGAAAATGAGTTACTCTACAAAAACCTGCGCTTCGAACAAGCGTGGCAGCAGCGTTACCAACCCGTAAGCCAGGGCACCGACGACCGGCAGCTCGCCCAACGGACTGACCTGCTTGCGGAACGCCGCCAACACCTTCAACAACTTTTCGACGAACATCCCGACGCATTTTTTACTGCATTTAAACAGGCCGGGCAAAACCCACAGGTGCGCGACATTCGCAACCCCGACGGCACCCCCAACCAGGCCGCCCAAGTCGTTGCCTACCGAAATGAATTCTGGAATGGCGTCGATTTTTCCGACGAGCGCTTGCTGCGCACGCCGGTTATTCACAACAAACTGAAGCGCTACATGCTGGAACTAACACCCCAGGCTGCCGATTCCATCAAGCTGTCGGCCGATGCCCTTATACATCAGGTCTTGGACTACCCCGAATACTATAAATTTATCACCAACTGGATCGCCCTCCAATACGAACCTGGTAAAACGACCCTCATGGATGCCGAGGCAGTTGTTGTTCATATGATCCGAAACTACTTCACTCATGAGCGCGCCTTCTGGGCCGATTCCACACAAATTTACGGCCTGCAGCGCCGCGCTTACGAAATGGGGAACAGCCTGGTCGGCCAACAAGCCCCCAATGTGGAGGCGCCCGGCCCAAATGGCGTCCTGCACTCTATCGATGAAATTGATGCCAACTACGTAATTGTTTACCTCTATAATCCCCAGTGCGAGCATTGCCAAGAACAAACGCCCAAACTGGTAAAGTTGTACCGGGAGTGGAAAGACCGCGGCGTAGAAGTCTTCGCCATCGCTATCGATACTAATGAAGCGGAGTGGAAAGACTATATCACAAAAAATCAAATGGACTGGATCAATGTCTTTGACCCCTCCAATAAGTCCATTTACGCTAAATATTACGTAGACTTTACCCCGGAGCTATACCTGCTCAATCCGGAGCGAAAAATCATTGCCAAAAATTTAAAGGTCAACCAGGTAATCGAGATAATCATGCGCGATCAGTTGGAAAGGTAAGTCGGTAACAGGATGGCGAAAAGAAAAAAGGGCTGGTGTAATACCAACCCTTCTTCGTGATTCCGCTGGGGTTCGAACCCAGGACCCCTTGATTAAAAGTCAAGTGCTCTACCAGCTGAGCTACGGAATCTTACCTTTTCAAAAAGGCGTTGCAAATATAAAGGCTTTGGAGCACCTATGCAAGCATGCCTTTGATGTTTGCTCTAGCAAAAGTATGAATTTTCATTTTTTTCAAAAAGTTCAATAATCATATGCTTGTCAGGATTGAAACACCGGCGGCTGCGCCTGGTGGATAGCCGCCCGAACTTTTTCCGGCTCCTGATAATTGGAAAACACGTGAGCAGCGCCGAGGGCTTTTAGAACTTCCGTATCGCCCCGGTGTCGCATACCTACAAAGCCAATACCTAGGTGATGAGTGGTACGAACATCCCAACGAGCATCACCGATATAAACCACCTGCTCTACAATTTGGTTTCGCGGCCAGGCCCGGTCGATGGCATCCAGCAGGATATCTTCTCTGGTGCGTTTACCGTCGGCGCCGACGATGATTAGATCCTCGCAGGCGATACCGATGTGTTCCAGTTTGATGTGCGCGGGCGCGCGCCAGCCGCCCGTAGCCACGACCACCTCGAATTTGGGGTCGGCACGCACACTGTCAAAAAACGCTCGCGCCCCGGGCACCTCCTGGAAGCAGTGGGGCTCCGAGAGCCGCACTGCCCGCAAGTCTTCCAGGTATCGTTCGTGTAGTCGCTGCACTTCGCCGATTTGCGGTGGCCTTCCCGTGTGCTGTTGCAGGGCAGTCTCCAGTAATATGGTATCCGTTACGTGAAAGAACTGATGCCAATCCAAGGTGGGGAAGGGATGCCCGAAGACTGATTCGTAGGCGCGCGCAAAGCAATGGCTGTCGCGCCGGTCGGAATGCACTAAGGTCCCGTCGATATCGAAAATCAATAGATTCATAAGGTTCGATTATTCCAGTTCCAACTCCAATTGGATCCCTTCGCCAGGATGCTCCAGCATCAAGTTGGATACGCTCACCCCCAGCAGGCGTATGGGCTGATCCAATTCGGCAACCTGTTCTTGCAATAATTGTGCTGCGATTTGTAGCAAATCCTCCCGGCGGCGCACCTCCCGCTGAAATGTACGCGAACGCGTATGGGTTTTAAACGCCGTGGTTTTGACTTTTAGGGTGACGGTACGCCCGAAGTTTTGATGTTTTTGACAGTAATCAAACACTTTTCCGGCAATGTCAGTCAGCCGCTCCTGCATAGCGGCTAATGCATTTAAATCCTCTGTAAAGGTGCGCTCGGCACCAATGGACTTGCGGATCCGGTTCGGATTTACCGGCCGCTCGTCGTCGGCTCTAACGATGCGGTAGTAGTAGCGACCGACCTTTCCAAACCGGCGCACCAGGTCGATCTCGGTCCACGCCCGCAGATCCGCACCCCGGTGAATGCCCAGTTGCTTCATTTTCCGGGCAGTCACTTTACCAATGCCGTGGAAACGCTCGATGGGCAGCTCGGCAAGAAAATCCAGGGCCTCCCCAGGCAAAATAGCTTTCATGCCGTCCGGCTTATTGATATCGCTGGCAATTTTTGCTAGAAACTTATTGAAAGAAACGCCCGCCGATGCCGTGAGTTGGGTGCGCTCATTGATGGCTTCCCGAATGCGTTCGGCAATAAACATGGCCGAGCGCAGTCCTCTCTTGTTTTCGGTCACATCAAGGTATGCCTCATCCAGCGACAAAGGCTCGACCAGATCGGTATAATCGTAAAAGATTCTGCGAATCTGCTGCGACACCTCTCGGTACACCTCGAAGCGTGCTTTCACGAAGATCAAATCCGGGCATAACCGCTTGGCGGTCACACTGGGCATTGCCGACCGCACCCCGTAGCGGCGTGCCTCGTAGCTGGCCGACGCTACCACCCCCCGCCGGTTGCTGCCGCCCACGGCGATAGGGCGCGCCTTCAACTCCGGTCGGTCGCGTTGCTCTACCGACGCGAAAAAAGCATCCATGTCTACGTGAATAATTTTACGCCTTGTCGACATTTTTTTGAACATAAGAAATATAAAACACTACAAAACAACACTTTACACCCGATAAATTCCTTTTCATTAAAAGACATTGGCTGCAAAACGTTCTTTCTTCCTCCGGACGATTCTAACACTTTTGTATTGCTGACGTGGTAAAAGTCGCTACACGATTAAAGCGTCACCTATTATAACCTAAGTTATAGTCGCCGGTTGCCGGATATCCCGCCGCCGGCCCCTAACCACCCAAAAATCGCGTACTCATGAAACACAAAAAAGGGAACGAAATCATTCCGTTCTTGCGCAGCCTACCGCTTTTCGATGTGCTAAATGATGTCGACCTGGAATGCTTAGCCGCCGAAGCGACCGTACATCAATTCCCAAAGCAAACCTACATTTATCACCAAGGACAACGATCCGACATGCTTTTCCTACTCATGAAGGGCTCGATAAAAATCGGGACCTATGCCGATGAGGATAAAGAAATCATCAAGCAAATTCTGCATCCGCTCGCGATTTTCGGCGAGTTGGGCCTGACCGGCGAGGAAAAACGCAGTGATTTCGCCCTGACCATGAACGAGGGCGCTTCCGTGTGTTCTTTGTCGGTGGCCTATCTGCAGCAACTCATGAATCAAAACCGGACCCTAGCCCTGCGCTTTTTGCAATTCATCGGAGAAAAACTACGCAAAACTGAGCACAAACTTGAAGCTTTCGTTTTTAAGGATGCACGTCAGCGCATTATCGATTTCCTGCGCGAATCAGCACAACAGCGCGGCAAAAAGATCGGTTACGAAATGCTGATCAAGCACAGCCTGACCCAGCAAGATATTGCCAATATTACCGGTACTTCGCGGCAAACCGTTACTTCGGTGCTCAACGAATTGCGCAAATCTAACCTGATTTATTTCAATCGCCGCAGCATCTTGATTCGCGACCTGGCAAAGCTTGCATGACCTCATTCACCGACTTCGCGAGCGAGGCGTTCTTCCCGACTGGTCTGAGGAATCGTGTAGGTGTGTCCTTCCCTACTGGCTTCGGCCGTCGGGAATACTTCCCGGGCCTCGAATTCGAATACCGACAGATCGGGATAGCGGGAGGAAAAATGACCGAGCAACAAACGGTCAACGCCTGCCTTGCTTGCAATTTCAGCCGCCTGACGCGCCGTAGCGTGTAGGGTCTCTGCGGCCCGGTCGGCAGCATCCTCACAAAATGTACTTTCGTGGTACAAGAGGTCTACCCCCTTAACTCTTGGAATGAGTTCTTCCTGGTAAGCTGTATCCGAACAATAAGCGTAGCGGCGGGGCGGGGCCGGCGGCACCACCAACTCATCAGCAGTTACCGAGGTACCATCCGCCAACCGGACATTTCGCCCGGTCTTAGCTGCCTTTATTTGCTCGATACTAAGTTGGTATATCTTTATTTTTTCGGGAATGATATTTGGCAAACGTTCTTTTTCTTCGAATAAGAAACCGCAGGTCGGGACCCGGTGAACGAGCGGCAGGGTCGTAACCCGCAAGTAGGGCGTATCAACGATACACTGCGGCGTCTCGGGCCGGAGTTCGTGAAAAGTAATCGGGAAGCCGAACCGCCCGCCGGCAGGTGCCACCTGGGCCTCGATCATCCCTTGTAACCCGGGCGGACTGTAGATATCCAGCGGCTGGTCGCGATTACTCAGGGCATAGGAAGTCAGCAAACCAATCAGGCCGAAAAAATGATCGCCGTGCAGATGACTGATAAAGATCCGATTAATTTTTCCGAAAGGGCAGTTGTACTGGCGCAGGCGAATCTGCGCCCCCTCACCGCAGTCGATGAGCATGTGTTCCTTACCGACCTGCAAGAATTGGGCAGTAGGAAACCTTCCAAAGGCCGGAACGGCTCCGCTGTGTCCGAGTATGGTGAGTTTAAAATCCATACATTCCTTTAACCGGCCAGCGCCGGCAAGGTTCTAAGCATCCTCCTCACTGCTGCTATCGCCATCCAGCTCGCGGTGGATTTCTTCCATGAATACATAATCGATCGATTCAGATACCGTAGGAATAATGGTGAGGACGCTTTCCAGTTGAGAAATTTGAATGAGCCGCTGCACGTGTGGATGTTCGATACCCGTCAGAATAAATATACCCAAATGTTTCCAGATACGGTCAGCTGTCAAAATGGCACTCAGACCTGAAGAATCGACAAATTTGACTTGGGAAAGATCGAGGATGAGGTTGGTTACGTTTTCATTCGAAAAAACAACGAGCAGGGATTTAAGCTCTGGCGCCAGAACTGCGTTTAGGTTCTCTTCCTGGATTTGGAGAACCGTATATTTTTCTTGCTTATCTACCGTATATTTCATACTGAGGGGGTTAATTGTTTGTTGAATGCAACGACCTGCCAGCAGGGCTTTAGCCGCTATAAGCCAGATAACAAATGTATGATTAAGGCCGAAATTTTCGTAATAACCATTGCGCTTTCGTCATGCTGCAGGATAAAAAGTGCTCCGGGTTGCTGTCAGTATTTTACCTGTCCATGAAGATAAAATACAAACTAGAATCTTTACACTTGAACTGGACGGGCCGCAGAACGGCAAGCCAAAGTGTCGGGGATCTAAGTAATGGAATGGTAATTGAGACAGGTCGACTATTTTAAAAAACTTTAAATACGGATAATCGTTCGTTAATTGCGGTAGGAAAGTTTTTTTTACCTGCAAAATTTGCGGATATTTTAGACAGTCTTTTACCTTACTGCTGCCGAGAAAACCAGCCAAACTATCCGCGAATATCTTTTGTTAATTAATCGATTATTGCTAATTATTGGGCGGCCGAATTACGGCCCCGCAGCAACGAAGACAACCTTAATTATGAATAGTAGAAGATTTTCACCCAAAGTAAAGCAGGTCATTTCGCGCAGCCGGGATGAAGCAATTCGGTTGGGGCATGACTTCATCGGCACGGAACACCTGCTGTTGGGCATCATGTCGGAACCGGAAAGCCTGGCTGTCCGGGTCCTGGAATCCCTCGATCTGGATACCAACGAGTTGCGCCAGACCGTCGAGGAATCCGTGCAGCGAATCCCCTCGGCCAATACCAATCTCAACGTCGGCAACCTCCCGCTCAATAAACAAGCGGAAAAAGTACTTAAGGTTACTTTTTTAGAAGCTAAAATGTTGAAGAGCGAAGAAATCAGCCCCGAACATCTTGTTCTTTCTATACTGAAGCACAAAGAAAACCCGGCCTCAAAAATTCTGCACCAGTTCGATATCGATTACGATATCTATAAAGCAGAGTTGGAGTATGTTAAACAGGAGCAAGACTTTTCTTCGAGCGAATCTTACGCGCAAGCACCCTCTGACTCTGACGACCCCTATGAGGAAGAGGATCCATCTTCCAGCCGCTACCAGCAGCGTAAGGGCGCGGGTGCCAAATCGCGGACTCCGGTGCTCGATAATTTCGGCCGCGATATCACCAAACTAGCCGAAGAGGGTAAACTCGACCCCATCATCGGCCGGGAGAATGAAATTGAGCGCGTGTCGCAAATCCTCAGTCGCCGTAAGAAAAACAATCCGATCCTGATTGGCGAACCGGGTGTGGGTAAAACGGCAATCGTCGAAGGTTTGGCGCTGCGTATCAACCAACGCAAAGTATCCCGTACGCTTTTCAATAAGCGCATCGTTATGTTAGACCTCGCTGCGCTGGTTGCCGGTACTAAATACCGCGGTCAGTTCGAGGAGCGTATGAAGGCGATCATGAATGAGCTAGAGCGCTCCCGCGATGTCATCCTGTTTATCGACGAAATCCACACGATCGTAGGCGCCGGTGGTGCTACCGGGTCGCTCGACGCTTCGAATATTTTCAAGCCGGCGCTCGCCCGTGGTGAGCTGCAATGTATCGGAGCTTCTACCCTGGACGAGTACCGGCAGCATATCGAAAAAGACGGAGCGTTGGATCGCCGCTTCCAAAAAGTAATGGTCGATCCCCCGACAGCCGAGGAGGCCATTCACATCCTGGAAAACATCAAGCCCAAATACGAGGAGTTCCATAACGTAACCTATTCCGATGATGCCATCCGTGCCTGCGTGCGCTTTAGCGACCGCTATATCAGCGACCGCTTCCTGCCGGACAAAGCCATCGACGTATTGGACGAAGTAGGTGCACGTACGCACCTCAAAAATATCCACGTTCCGAAGCACATCGAAGATTTGGAAAAGCAAATCGAAGACCTGAAGGAACAAAAGAACCAGGCTGTCAAGAATCAACAGTACGAAAAGGCGGCCGACCTTCGCGACAAGGAAAGCAAATTAGTTCGCCAGCTAGAGTTTGCAAAAATGAAGTGGGAAGAGGAGGCAAAAACCAAACGCTACCCTGTGGAAGAGGAAAATATTGCCGAAGTCGTTTCCATGATGACGGGCATTCCAGTGAGCCGGGTGGCGCAGAGCGAAAGCAAGAAGCTGGTTGGTATGAATCAAGACCTGCAAAATGCCATCATCGGTCAGGATGAAGCCATCCAGAAAATCACAAAAGCTATCCAGCGCAACCGTGTAGGTCTGAAAGACCCGAAGAAACCGATCGGTTCCTTCATCTTCCTCGGCCCGACGGGGGTCGGTAAAACCGAATTGGCCAAAGCGTTGGCTCGTTATATCTTCGATTCGGAAGATGCCCTGGTGCGGATCGACATGAGTGAATACATGGAGAAATTCTCCGTGAGTCGACTAATCGGTGCGCCTCCGGGTTACGTAGGCTACGAAGAAGGCGGACAGCTCACCGAAAAGGTACGCCGCAAGCCTTATTCGGTGATCCTGCTCGACGAGATCGAAAAAGCCCATCCCGATGTGTACAATATCCTGCTACAGGTGCTGGACGACGGTCAGCTGACCGATGGTCTGGGCCGCCGCGTCGATTTCAAAAACACGTTGATCATTATGACTTCCAATATCGGCGTGCGTCAGTTGAAAGACTTCGGTCAAGGTGTTGGTTTTGAAACCCAGGCCCGCAAACAACAATCGGAAGACTACTCCAAGTCGGTTATTCAGAATGCCCTGAAGCGCACCTTCTCTCCTGAGTTTTTGAACCGAGTAGACGATGTCGTGATCTTCAACAGCCTGGATCAGGATGACATCTTCAAGATCATCGATATCACACTGCGCGACCTACACAAACGCTTGGAGGGCATGACCTACAAACTGGTTCTTTCCGAAGAGGCCAAAAAGTTTGTGGCGGAAAAAGGCTTTGATCCGCAGTTTGGTGCCCGTCCGCTACACCGGGCCATCCAGAAATACCTGGAAGATCCGCTGGCCGAATTTATACTCAACGACGGTCCGGCCGAAGGTAGCGTACTGGAAGCTGTGCTTAACGAAGAACAGGATGGCCTGAATATTACGATTGCAAAAGAAGTAAATACCGACGTACAAGAATAAAATCACAAGTATTCAATGGTACCCCCTTTGGAAGTCCTCCGGAGGGGGTTCTTTTATTTTAACACCCCCCAGTACTTTATTTTTAAATTTGGACACTGCTAGTCAAGAAGTTAGGTTTTACAGAACTTTTTTCTTTTTTTACCCATTGATTTAATTACAATACATTTTTTCATCAAAACACATTCATTTGGCAAAGAGACCATCAAGAAGACCACAACCTCGGCAAAATAACAAACCCAATTTTCGCACGAATAATGATATCCGGGTACCGGAAGTGCGGCTGGTAGGGGAAAATGTGGAAGAAATTGCAGAGGCCATAGGAAAAGATCTCAAGCCCGGCGAAGTATACAACACCCGTGAAGTTAAAGACTGGGCGAGAAAAGTAGATTTAGACCTCATCGAAATCTCCCCCAATGCAAAACCGCCCGTAGTGCGCATTGTCGATTTAAACAAGTTTCTCTACGAAAAGAAAAAGCGAGAGAAAGAAATCAAAGCGAAGGCGACTAAAACCGTTATCAAAGAAATCCGCTTTGGCCCGAATACGGATGACCACGACTTTGAATTCAAGCTTCGGCACGCCCAGAAGTTTTTGGAAGAGGGTGCCAAAGTGAAAGCATACGTCCACTTCCGCGGTCGTACCATTGTTTTTAAAGACCGGGGCGAGCTCTTATTACTGCGCTTCCTCAAGGAACTCGAAGAATACGGAACGGCCGAATCCCTACCCAAGATGGAGGGCCGCCGTATGATCGTCATCGTTTCTCCGAAAAAGGTCAAGAAGAAATAACCCAATCCTGTAATAAACACTGCAGCGGACCCGCAAACCAAGCTACGGTCAACAGAAGGCTTCGAACCTGCACTGAGGTAGGACGCTCCAAATGGCAAGATCGCGTTTGCATTTACCTTTCGTTTGCCCTATATTTGCAGCCTGATTAAAACAGCGTAGAAATGCCAAAGATGAAAACGCACTCCAGTGCGAAGAAACGCTTCAAGCGCACCGGCTCCGGTAAGATCAAGCGCTTTCAGGCCTATACTTCGCACATGATGCGCAACAAGAGTAAAAAGGCTAAGCTCCGCCTGCGTGACTCCACGCTGGTGAGTAAAGCCGATGAGAAACGCGTTAAGCGCTTGCTCGGCTTGCGTTGATAATGCTCTTTTTTAACGAGAGCGCAGGACCAAAGCGCAAATTCATGCCCCTGCGTTGCACTAAAATGTACGATTATGCCACGTTCTGTTAATCACGTTGCTTCCCGCAAACGGCGGCGCAAGATCTTGAGAATGTCTAAAGGGTACTTCGGCGCCCGCCGCAATGTTTATACCGTCGCAAAAAATGCCGTTGAGCGCGGTCTGCAGTACGCTTACCGGGACCGTCGCAATAAAAAGCGCGCGTTCCGCCGCCTGTGGATTGCTCGCATCAATGCTGGCGCCAGACAGCATGACCTGTCCTACTCGCGCTTCATACATTTGCTGTCCGAAAAAGAAATTAACCTCAATCGCAAGGTGCTCGCCGACTTGGCTATGAACCATCCCAATGTGTTCAAGGCCATTGTCGATGAAGTGAAATAGCGAATCTCGCTTATACCGGTTATAAAATACCAGAAGGGCAGTGTGTGCTACACACTACCCTTTTCTTATCCGACCGCTAAGGCTATTTGCACTGCATAATTTTTTTTGCCATTTTTAATGATTATCTCTAAATGCCTGCTCTTGACCGTCGTTTCGGTGTGCAGGCGAAGTCCTGTATATGTCAAACCCTATGGATCCAAAGGAATTATTACTTGAACTGTTGCGCACCAACTCGGTGGACCAATTTTTGGTTACCCGGGCAAATAATGAATACGTAGCTGCTCTACGCTCTATACTCAACGATTTAGGGTTCTCCAACACCATTCAGTGGGATCGCCTTGGCGATGACCGCTTCCTGGGGCCGGAAACCCTTACCGGAATTCGGCAATTTGCTTCGCGCAACGGCCTTTATTCCGATGGAATCGGGGTTAACGGAGCGGTATTAGCCCGTGTGGTCGCACTCCATGATGCCGTCGAAGGCCTGAAACAGATCCAAAATGGCCTGCAAAACGGTAGCTTAGCTTTACAGTTCAACCCGGCGGATCCCCAAAGCCCTGGCTACCAGCAGCTACGCCAGATTATGGATGTAATGGGGTACTATCAGCAAGACTTGCAAACGGCCCTGCGCGATTACGGCGCTAACCAGGGCCTGCTGGTCGACGGCCGGGAGCTGACCGACGGACTCGCCCGTTCTATCCTGCAAGAAACACTCCCCTTTTTCGGGCCGGAGGTCAATCTTAGTGGGGGTGGCAATCCGAGCACCCCGGTAAACCCCGGCAACCCCGGTACCGTTCCGCCACCCACCAACCCCAACCCAGGACCGGGCAACCCGTTCCCGCCCATCGATCCATTACCGCCCGCTGACCTGGGCAGCATAGAAGTAATCAGTGAGACGGCCGAGCGCATCACCCTTGGGGATGGCAAAAAGCAAGTTCAGATGCGCAAGCACGACCCGGAGGGCGTCTCTACCCCCGGATTTCAACCCATTGCCCAATTGGTAGAAACGCGCCCTGACATACTAGAAAGCCTGCAGCTTACACCGTCGGCCATAAATGTAATGAATGCCATTTCGGAGAATGAAGGAAATCTCGACGCCATCAACTCCTACGATCGCGGCCACCTTAGCTACGGCATTTTTCAATGGACTTTAGGCATCGACGACGGTGAGGGCGAATTGCCGGTGCTCCTCAATAAAATTAAAATTGCCTTCCCCAGTGTCTTCGCCCAGCATTTCGAAACGGTAGGCCTCGACATCGATCCAAATACCGGAACCACTTACGGCTATTTGACCTATAATGGCGTCACTGTAGATCGTAGCGCCCTGAAAGACCAATTCCGGGCTCCCGAATGGGGCTTTCGCTTTTGGCGTGCTGCGCAAACACCCGAGATCCAGGCAGTACAAATTGAGCACGGTATCAACCGACTGCGCAATTTTTATTGGAAAGATAGCTACGCCGCCTTCGGCTACAACCTCTCGAAAATCATTACCTCGGAATATGGAGTCGCACTCCTGCTCGATAATCACGTGAACCGGCCCGCCTGGGTCGGAGACTGTGTGCGGATTGCCATGGAAAACACCGGCCTCATCAACCCAACCTTCTGGGAAACCCAGGATGAGCTGAAAGTAATCGAAGAATACCTCGTGGTACGCGCTCAGTACGCCAAAGGCGCCAATCCGCCAATGACTAAAGCCGAGGAGCGCGCCCAGGTCGTGCGAAGGAAACGGGACCAGGGCATACTTTCCGACCAACGGGGATCATTCGTAGTGACCGAGACCAACCTCGAAGCGTACAGTAACGTGACGACCCGGGCCGTGCAGGAGGTCAATCCGTACGTAGAAGCCCCGCGTTTCTATGCCCCACAAGACTACCCCGAAATCGAGATGATGGTCCGGGATGCAATCCTTCAGCGGCTCAATATTCGCCATTAAACCACACATGCTTAACACCATACCCTTATGCCTACCCAACGCATCTACGCCTTGATGGTCGCCATCAATGACTATCCTATTGATCGCCACCGTCTGAATGGATGTATTAACGATCGCGACGCCCTGCACGATTTTCTCCAGAGGAAAATAGCCACAGAACCGGATCTAGAGCTTTACGCCAAGCTGCTAACCAATGAAGAAGCTACCCGCGACAATATCGTCCGGGCTTTCGAGTGGTTTACCCAAGCGCGCAAAGAGGATATCTGCCTTTTTTATTACAGCGGACACGGGTCCAGGGCTGCAGCTCCCGAAGCATTCTGGCACTTGAGCCCCGACCGCATGAATGAATCGATCGTATGCTACGACAGTCGGTTACCCCATGGACGCGATTTGATGGATAAAGAAATTTCCTTTCTTTTTTGGCAAGCGACCCGCGGACGTTCCGTACACTTCCTGAGTGTATTTGACTGCTGCCACGCGGGCACGGTTTCCAAGGATCCGGATATCCGGTCCCGTATGGCCGAGCCTAGCCATACGCCCGCGCGGGAGGAGGATTATCTAGGCTTTGAAGCATACCAAGTCGTGACCGACCCGGAGGGCAGGCGTCGGCTTACGCCCCCCCAGGGGGATTATGTACAGTTGGCAGCTTCCCTCGACCAGGAAACCGCAAAAGAGATGCTCATCGATGGTCAAAGCCGCGGCATTTTCACCTATCACCTCATCGAACTCCTAGAACAAAAAGACGTCCGACTAAGCTATGACGACCTAGTGCAACAACTACGTGTCAAGGTGAGTAACCGGGTGCGCGAGCAGACGCCCAATCTGTTAGCCACTAAGCCAGCGTATAAAAAGCGTGCCTTCCTGGGTGGGGCCTTACCTAAAAAACCACACTACTATTTAATTCAACACGATAGTGGTCAATGGCGAATGAATGCAGGGCGCATCCAAGGCATACCTGAGAGCGGAGGTACCCTCCGTCTGCTGGATCATGATCGGCGGCAGGTCAGGATTCGACAGGTGGGCGCTAATGAGGCTTTCGTCGAAGGAATGAATGCCCTGGACCCCGGGCAAGCTTACCGGGCCGAACCGGACAGCATCCCGTTTCCCCGGGTGAAAATCGGAGCGGCTGAAGAGAGTGACGAACGAGCTATCGCCATAATCCAGGGGCTTTTAAGAGATGGACTGGAACAGTATCTGCAGTGGACGACCCGATCCGGAGAAGCCGACTACCTGGTACATACAGTCGAAGGAGCGTATGCCCTCACCCTACAGGCCGATGACCGGCCGCTTTTCCGCAGGGTAACGGGCTTTAATGAAGCCCATGCCCGCTATTTCCTCTATGCCGTCATTGATGTCGCCCGGTGGCGATTGCTACTCGACCTGGAGAATGCTAATCACCACTTCGCACCGCATGAGGTCGACGTGCAACTCCTGCGTACTACCGATCCGGGGAACCACGAAGATGACGGCCCGGCCGAACCGGTCGAAATCCAGGGTGTAGTAGAACTGCCTTACCTTTTGGGCAGCCAGGGTTGGCAGGAGCCTGGCCTGCGGGTAAAAATCAAAAACAACGGCAGCAGAAAACTGTACGCTAGTGCGCTCTACCTCCAGAATGACTTCGGCATCACCAACCAGTTCTTACCCTTGGAAAAATTAGACGCCGGACAGGAAACCTGGATGTTCGAGCGGCTCGATAGCGGACAGGTATACCAGACCCTGGTCTTGCGCCTGGAGGATAAATACCAGGAATTGGGGATCACGGAAATCACGGAGTACCTGAAGATAATCGTAACGACCGACCCGCGATTGAGTACCGATACCTACAACCAGAATGGTCTGCCCCTCGATGGTGCGATTGCCCTCAAGAAAGGCGCAGGCCGTAGGCAAAATAAGCCCGAAGTGCCGGATTGGATGACCATAACCATCCCGCTGCGTATCATCCGGCCGGCAGATAAGCAGGCCCTTTCGGGAAAAAAGGCCGTATCCATACTCCCCGATGTGGAAATTGAAGCCCCTGCCGGATTTGAAGGTCAAATCAGTTTTTCGAGTCCGGAGGAGGCTACCCGGTTTATCGGCGGGCACCCTCCTGCCCCGCCGGGTAATGTGCTCTTTGACGACGGCCAGAGTTATCTCACCTCCTATTCCTTTAATAAGGGCATCAATCAGGGGAGCGGCGCAGCCGTATTCGAGATCAGTAATCCGAGCGGAGCCGACTCGGTTTCGCCCGAGCACCCCATGCGCATAAGGCTCGAGCAGCGGGAAGGCGAGTTCATTCTACCCATCGGCTACGACGAAGCCACGGGCCGGTATTTTCCACTGGGCAGCAACGACGAGGATGGAAATATTCTCATTGAATCCCTCCCGGAGCCAACACCTGACCGCACTCGTAGCCTGGGCGGCTCCCTGAAGATTTTTTTCCAGAAAGCCGTTCTGCAAAATTTCGGCTGGGAGTACGACTACCCACAACTGGCTATGGCTGAATTCAAAGACCAAGAAACCTTCACCTACGTCACCTACACGGAAAAGGTGCGGGCCTGCTTGGCCGGGGCCAGACGCATTGCGCTTTTCATCCACGGCATTATCGGCGATACGCGGGAAATGCCGCATATTTTAAAGGCTATCAGCGTTTCTGAAAATGTGCCGGAGCTAGCCAATTTCGATCTCATCCTGACTTTTGACTACGAAAACCTGAAAACCCCAATCGAGAAAACGGCCAAAGATCTGCAGCAGCGCCTGCGCGAAGTAGGCCTGGAACCCGGGCACGACAAGGAGTTGACGATCATTGCCCATTCCATGGGGGGCCTAGTATCGCGCTGGTACATCGAAAAAATGGACGGCCAAAAAGTGGTGAAACAACTCATTATGTACGGCACACCCAACGGTGGCTCCCCCTGGGCCACACTCTACGAGTTCAGCAGCTTTATCGTAGGTCGCGCCATTACCGGTATCTCTTTTCTCAAACCCTACATGTTCAGTATAAAATTGCTGGGACGCTTTGCTAAACAGCTATTCACGACCCTCAAACAAATGAAGCCGAGCAGCGACTTTCTATCGGCCCTCAACGACGGCACCGACCCCCGCATCCCCTATGTGGTCATTGCCGGCGACACCCAACTGCTGCCGTTGGGCAAAGCCGAAAAGCGCTTGCTGGAAAAGCTGTTGGAAAAATTTAAGGAAAAGGCCTATTACGAAAGCTTGACTCAATTGATTTTCCGGGAACCCAACGACATTGCAGCTTCGGTAGACAGTATTCACCACCTAGAGGGGCGCGAAGGCTGGGACATTCCTCCGATATTGGAGATTATCCCCAGCGACCACATTATGTATTTTGACCTGCCCGACGGGCAAGCCGCGCTGAAGAAGGCCTTGGGCTACGATACATCAGAAGCATAAAAAGTACATCGAATAGCCTGCTGGCCGCAAAAGAAGTACGACTGAAGGCCTGATGCGCACTTGGTGTTATGCTTAACCGCAGCGGTTTTGCCAAAGAAACATGCGGTAGATGCCGCTTAGTTACTTTCAATCTTCCGGACTAGCACCGCGCCGCTCTCCGAAAGGTTACTACTCAGAATAAGCACTTGCTCCCGGGTGCCGTCGTCAATAGAGACGGCCACCGTATTGGGCGATATCTCGCCCAGATCGACTGCGTGCAGGATAAGAAAATTCTCTTGCTCTTCCAGCCTTACCCGGATAGGCGATTTACGCTTAGTCACCCGGTGGTCTTGCAATATGCGGGAGCCATTGAGAAAAAGCGTGACCACGTCACCATCTACGGTGCTGTTATCCCAGACTTTGATTACGATATTGGGTCGCTGTACTTTAATGATGCGCATTACTTTGACCGTACGGCCCTCCTCCGTTTCGTAGGGTGCATAGTTCATTTTCGCTGCTTCGCTCTCTGGGGTTTTGATAGCTTTTTCCAGATAAATCCGGCCAGGTGCACATCGACCCCGGGGAACGTCGACATAACCTTCGATAAAACCCTCCCAGGGCCCTTCTAAGACGTACTTATCTGATTCCTTGCGACCGCGCAAACTGCCGCGCTTCAAGCACCAGGGCCAATCCGGGTCGGACTTTTGTAAAACCCCGGTTTCGGTAAATACAATACTATTATCCCCCATGTCGCGCCAATCGATTTCCATAATTGCGCTACCCTGGTTTTCTTCCGAAATGATATGTGAGGTACCCCGGCCGTCAGGGTCTAATTTCATTTCAAAATAAAACGTGTAGTTACGGTCATCCTGGTAGAGCTGACCGGTCCACTGCCCCTCTAGTTCGGAAACCGGATCGCTCGAGGCAGTGCTGACGAGGGGCTGCGGAGCGGCACCCGGCCCCCGCCGGAAGAGGGTCACTTCGCCCGGCGTGCAATTGTCGGCTGTCCAGGGTCCGGTAAGACGCGTACCGCCGTCTACATTTTGGGGTTGCAGTGCCGCATATTTCATGCACCAGGCCCCTTTGCGGCCGGTTAACTGCCTGATTTCCTGCAGGATGAGCTTATTGCCATCCCAGGCACCTGTTACGTTAAAGCTTGCGGAGTCGGTTTTACCGGCATTCCAGGAAATCGCCCGGCCGTTCACCTGGTTGTTTTCCACAGTTAGATCGACCCGGTAGGGATAAGCCTGATCGCTGTTCTGCTGCCGGATAGCGCCTTCCCAGCGACCGGAAAAATCCTGACCGTATCCCCAAATGCCCAATAACCCATAACTGATAACCAAACAAATAATCCGCATAGCTGATTCCATTTTTAAAGGTTTGCTATTGACAAATGTCAGAGGAAAATGTGAGTAAAGTCAAATGTCTTCTGTGGTAAGCTGAGTATTTTTACCAGAACAACGAAACCAAATCACTAGCGCAAAATTACCGAATTATGAGAATACTGTTAGAAGCGCCTTTCCAGGTAAGCGAGCCGATGCAACAGCTGATTGAAGAAAAGGTAAACAAATTAACCACCTATTACGACCGTATCACCACTGCTAAAGTCTACCTGAAAGACAAAATCCAGCGGAACAACCGAAAAGACGAGCGCTCAGTAGAAATCCGTTTAGAGGTTCCCGGCACCACCTTGTTTGCCGAGGATGCAGCCGACTCTTTCGAAAAAGCACTGGCCAGCACCACTGAGAAGGTTGCACGCCAGCTCAAAAAATATAAAGATCAGCTAAGTACCCACTAGTTGAGTATCCGGCGGCAATTATTTACCTTTAAAAGCCGCTTTGCGTTTTTCGATAAAAGCACGGGCCCCTTCTTTAAAGTCTTCCGTGCCGGTCGTATCCCCGAAGGCGGCCACTTCCTTGGCGTAACCATTTACCCCGGCTTCAAAGTAAGCATTAATGGTTTCTACAATTTTCCGGATAGCAATGGGTCCCTTGCCTGCGATTTTTTCGATCAGTGCCTTTGCTTTAGCTTGAGCTTCCCCGGCAGGCAACACGTAATTGACTAACCCCAGTCGTTGCGCTTCGCCAGCGTCGATCATATCGCCCGTCATGAGCAATTCGGCAGCTTTACCCTTGCCGATGTACTGGATAAGGCGCTGAGTACCTCCGTATCCGGGAATAATACCCAGATTGACCTCGGGTTGCCCGAAGCGCGCGTTGGGCGTGGCGATCCGCATGTGGCAGGCCATGGCCAGCTCACATCCTCCGCCAAGAGCAAAACCATTAACTAGCGCTATCACCGGCCGGTGGAACCCCTCGATCAGGAAGAATACGTCCTGTCCGCGCTGCGCCATCTCCCGACCGCGCGCCTCATCCAGCTCGAGAAACTCCTTGATGTCGGCCCCCGCAACAAATGCTTTTTCTCCGGCACCGGTCAGAATAACCCCCTTCGGATGGCGCGCCGGCGCATCGTCTTTAAAAAAAGACTGTAGCTCCAGCATGGTCTGAGTATTGAGTGCGTTCATTGCTTTCTCCCGGTCGATAGTGACCGTCAGCACGCCTTCTTTTTCGCTTATGGTCAGGTTTTCGTACGTCATGGTTAGGTTTTGCTTAAATATACGCCGATTGACCTGAAATCCAGCCCGAATCCTATTTGGTTTGCGGGCGCACCTCATCTCTCACCTCGTCCGTTGCGCCATGCATCACCCGTACCTGATGATTGATCGATTCGTCGTGGATCGCCTTCAGGATAACCGTGACGAAGTCTTTACTCAACCCCTTGGCCGCCCCCTGCTCGACTGCACGCTCCAAGATTTCGGTCCAGCGATTGGACTGGAAGATGGCGATATTGTTGCGCTTTTTGTAGGCCCCGATCAGGTCGGCGATCGTCATCCGTCGCCCCAACAGGTTGAACAGGTCTTCGTCGATCTCGTCAATTTCATTGCGCAGGTGCTCAAGGGTGTTGACAAAATCGGGATCGTCCGTCATGGGCTGGCGAACGACCAGTTCGGCAAGCAAGGCCTTAAACTGATCGGGCGTAATCTGCTGCTTGGCGTCGCTCCAGGCTTCGTCGGGTCGGGGATGGACCTCGGTCATAATGCCATCGAAATTCAAATCGAAAGCCTTCTGGGCTACGTTTTGCAGAATATCGCGGCGACCGCAAATGTGGCTGTTGTCGCAAATGACCTCGATGTTGGGAAACTGACGCTTCAGCTCGATCGGAATCTGCCAGCGGGGTACATTGCGGTATTTGGTCTGGCCGTAGTAGCTGAACCCGCGATGGATGACCGCAATCCGGGTAATACCTGCTTTTGCAATGCGTTCGATAGCGCCCAGCCAGAGCTTAAGGTCGGGGTTGATTGGATTTTTCACCATTACCGGAATATCTACGCCCTGCAAGGCATCGGCTACCTCCTGTACAGAGAAAGGGTTAACGGTTGTGCGCGCACCCAGCCACAGAACGTCGATGTTGTATTTCAGGGCTGCAAAAACATGCTCGCGGTTAGCGACTTCGGTGGTAACCGCAAGGCCGGTCTCTTCTTTTACGCGACGCAACCAGGGTAACCCGACTGCACCCACACCTTCAAATGAATTGGGCCGGGTACGGGGCTTCCATATGCCCGAGCGAAATAAATCAACCTGCCCGCCCTCGGTAAGGGCACGTGCTGTTTCCAGTACCTGGGCTTCGGTCTCGGCACTACAGGGGCCGGCAATGACAATGGGCTCACCGGCGGGTTTGTTGAAGATCGGTTGAAAGGTCATTTCCATGGCTAATGTTTTTTGGCGACTGGCCCGCCGCCTTATTTGCGATTATTTAAAATTTTGCGAATCTGATTGGCTTCTTCGATAAGCCGGTAGAAGGTGTCGAAGTCATTCTTAATCAGTAAACTGCGGAAGCGCGCCAACTGGTTGATGTGTTCGTCGAGCACGTCAAGTAAGTTGTCACGGTTCTGCCGGAAAATCGGCACCCACATGTCGGCCGAGCTTTTAGCCAGCCGCACGGTGGAATCGAAACCGGAACTGGCCAGTTCAAAAATGCGCTCCTCGTCTTTCTCCTTAGCCAAGACCGTCAGGGCCAACGCAAAGGAGCTGATGTGTGAAATGTGGGAGACGTAGGCCGTATGGACATCGTGGGCTACCGGATCAAGCTCCAACTGATACATGGGAATGGAGGCATAAAGATCGCGCACTACCTGTACGGCATCTTCATCGCTGCGCTCGAGCTCGCAGAATACGGTATACTTATGATCGAACAAGTTCGGGATGGCCGCCTCGGGGCCGGAATATTCGGTGCCCGCCATCGGGTGGGTCGATACAAAACGCGACCGACGGGGATGCTGGCGTACTTCGTCTAACAGGTTGACCTTAGTCGATCCGACATCCATTACTACCTGGCGGTGCGTTTGATCCAGGACTTCCGGCAAGAGCGTGAGCAGGGCATCAACTGGCACGGCCAGAATTACTACATCTGAGGCGGCGATCGCTTCGGGCAAGGGTAGATCGCGGTCGATCAGGCGCCGGCGCACAGCCTTATCGAGGTTTTCGGGCACCGCATCGACCCCGATTACCTCCCGGGCAAAGCCGTTTTCTTTAAGGGTTATCGCCATAGACCCGCCGATTAACCCGATGCCCACAACAGCTACGGTTTTTCCACCGGATGGATTAGGAATCATGGGTTTGCTCCGCTAATTGTTGAGGAATAGTAAGGTTTTCCAGTCGATGCAATGCCTCGTCATACAAAGCGTAATCGCTACACAGCGAGATGCGCAAGTACGGCAACCCCTCCTGACCGAAGATCCCACCCGGCGTAATAAACACATGGGCCTCACGAAGCAGCCAATCGGAAAGCAGGTAAGCATTGGCATAGCGGTCCGGTATTTTTGCCCAAATGAAAAGACCAGCCTGACCGGTCCGGTACGTGCACTCCAGGCGGTCAAAAAGAGCATACACCCGCTCGCGCCGTCCGCGGTACACTGCATTGATTTGGCCGTACCATTCGGGGGGGCTTTGCAGGGCCTTCACGGCGGCTAGTTGCAGGGGGCGAAACATTCCGGAATCCATATTGCTTTTGAACCGAAGTACAGTTGACAAATGATCGGCCGATCCGGCCATCATACCGATCCGCCAACCCGCCATATTGTAGGCCTTACTGAGGGAACTGAGCTCCATTACCATATCTTTTGCACCGGGAATGGACAGCAAACTCAGCGGCTCTTCATTAAGGATAAAAGCGTAGGGATTGTCATTGCAAAGCAGGATTCGGTTGCGACGTGCGAAAGCTACCAAATCGGAAAAGAATGCCCGTTCGGCAACCTTGCCGGTAGGCATATGTGGGTAGTTGATCCACATGATTTTCACCCGGCTCAGATCTGTTTTTTCCAATGCCTCTAGGTCCGGTAACCAATCCCGCTTGGCCCGCAAGGCATAAGAGCGGGCGGTAGCACCCGTTAGCGCTGTTACCGCCCGGTAGGTAGGGTATCCGGGGTCAGGAACAAGGACTTCGTCACCTGGCCCCAGGAAGGCCATCGAAATATGCATAATTCCCTCCTTCGATCCCATAAGAGGGAGCACTTCCGTATCGGCGTCGAGCGTCACTCCGAAAAACTGCTCGTACCAACGGGTGAAGGCTTGTCGTAATTCGGGTATGCCGCGATAGGGCTGATACCCGTGCTGGTCGGGCTCATCGGCGCAGGCTTTGAGGGTATGGATTACCTCCGGAGCAGGAGGCAGATCGGGGCTCCCGATGCCTAGGTTGAGCACGCGTTTACCGGAGGCCCGCATTCGAGCGATTTCCCGCAATTTCCGGGAGAAATAGTATTCTTCTACGTTACCTAGCCGCTGGGCCGGTTGGATAAAAGTTGCCATAACAGTACAGTTTCTTAAATTTCAAAATGCCCGCGCGGGTATATGCCCATCAGCTTTAATTGATGAGTAATAGGCCGGATCGCTTCCAGCAGTGCTTCGATTCCGATTTCCGGGTCGGGTAGTAAGTCCACAAAAAACCGGTACTCGAATGGTCTTCCGATAATGGGCGCCGACTCGATTTTGGTCAGGTTGGCGCGGTAAGCCGCCAGCACCGCCAACACCTGATGCAAACTACCTACGCTGTGCGAGGTCGTAAAGCACAGCGACACCTTATCGGATTGCAACACTGCCGGATTCCGATCGGCCCGGCTTAACAATAAGAACCGAGTGTGATTCTCGTGGTGCGTTTCTATCCTTGCGGCCAGAACATCCAAGTGGTAGATCTCTGCGGCTAGTGCACTGGCAATGGCACCTACTCCCTCCAGTTGCTCATCGCGAATCTGCCTGGCGCTTTTTGCTGTATCTTCAGCTTCGACGAGGCGGATGTGCGGCTTATCCGCAAAAAAGGCCCGGCATTGGGCAATGGCCATCGGGTGAGAACGCACCTCGCGCAATTGACAAATACGCGTACCTGGCAATGCCATCAAGTGTTGACTGATCTGCAAGTAGACCTCGCCGCAAATCTGCAGAGTCGATGACTCCAGCAAATTGAAATTGTGCATCAGGCTACCGCCCAGGGTGTTCTCAATGGCCATCAGCGCGTAATCAATGGAGGGGTCGCCCTCCAGTGAGTGGACTAAACGGCCGAATGTGTCCTGCGGAATGATCTCCAATGGCTGGCTGCCAAATAATTCGCGAGCCGCCAGGTGATGAAAAGCGCCCCGCTCCCCCTGGATTAAAACGCGAATGGGTGGGGACAGCCCGACCGGAACAGTAGAATGCTCTCGAAAAGATTGTTGCATGGTAATGCGTATAACCTGTGTAAAAATCCCGCCGGGGCAGGATTCCAATTCATACGGCTGATATGCTTTGACATCCCTGAAAAACCCGGTCAGAAAAAAATAGCTGTCAACCAGCAATAGTGTTGTAGATATAATTCAGTTCGATCAGGTGTGGGCAAAAAAAAAGTCCCGCGCTGGCAGGACTTTTTCGTTGTATCTTAAACACCAAGGTTCAGCCAGCAATCCGTGCGGTTCGTTGGAAATAATAAAAGCTAAAAAAATAAGCGCAGTATGTGGCTGAATTGGCGTACATCGTAATCGTTTCACTACAATACTAGCTAAATATCCCGGAAACGCCAAAGTCACTTTATTTTTTTTCTATTCAACCAAAAAATCATATCAGTGTTGTAACATTAAAGTTTAAACACTGAGAGGTTTAGCAAAGCCTGGATACTATGAAAATTGAAAAAGCGATCCAACAACAGGCCCCGTTCCGGTCCCCCCAGCACCGGGTAGCCGTAAATCTCATTTACACTTACAACTGGCTCACGGACCAGATCCGGTTGGTCCTGAAACCTCACGGGATCACTTTGCAGCAGTACAACGTCTTGCGGGTGTTGCGTGGTGCCGGAGAACCCATTTCCACCTCGGTGATTCGCCAGCGCTTGCTCGACAAAATGGCCGATACCTCTCGATTGGTAGAGCGCTTAGCGCAAAAAGGCCTGGTTTATCGCAAGCCCTGCAAGCACGACAAGCGGTTGGTCGACATCTCCCTTACCGATGCTGGACACCGCATACTAAAAGAAATAGACCACCTGGACGAAAGGCTAGACGCGATGCTAAACAATCTGACCGACGAGGACGCTACGTTGTTGAGTGATTTGCTCGATAAGCTCCGCGAGGGCAAAGAATTAGCAGAGGGTGGTTGTTTTGGCGGCCCCCACAATACTTAACGCATTGTGACCCTAATCACGTCATCATAAATTTCGAAACCATAAAATCATCCGACATGACAACGATTAAAGACATGGTCAACGACCTGAACCAAAAAATCCAAACCGGAAAAGCACTGGAAGCTTTCGAAAAGTACTATGCCGAAGACTGCGTTATGCAGGAAAACCAGAACGATCCGCGCGTGGGCAAAGAAGCGAACCGCGAATACGAGCAAAATTTCTTGAGAGCGGTTGCCCAGTGGAATAACGCCGAGGTCAAGTCGGTAGCAACCGACGAAGACAACGGTGTGGCAACCGTTGAATGGTTGCTCGATTTTGAACTGCAGGACGGCACGTACGTTAAGCGGGAGCAGGTCGCCGTACAGAACTGGAAAGATGGAAAGATTGTTAAGAAAAAATTCTACTATCCGGAAGGTTAAATCCAGCCGGTTCTAGCTGGCTGTGTAAAATCACCCGAGTGTTGAGTCGAGTAAGCCCTATTGCTTACTCGGCTTTTTAAATAAGATACATCCATGGTAACCGATACGATCCGACAAACCGCCCAATTGCATTATAGCGTACACAAACCCCCTACTGCCAAGCGGGATAAAATGCCGGCTATCATTTTGTTGCATGATTTAGCCGATACCGATCAGACGATGCTCGGCCACTTTAAGGATTTAGCGCCGGAAGCATATCTTTTTGCTTTGCGGGCGCCTTTTGAGCTCCTCACCAATCAGCGTGCCTGGTACGAGGTAGACCACAATCGACCCGACCCGGTTATTAACCTGCTGCAATCCCGACAGAGCCTCGACCAGGTGAGGGACTTCGTCGATAAACTACCCCACCGCTACCCGATCGACCACCGAGCGATCTACTTGGTGGGATTCGGTCAGGGCGGCAATATCGGACATATCCTAGGGCTCCAGCACCCGGAACTGTTGGCGGGGTTAGTGAGCATCAACAGCCGGATCCCCGACGAGTACAATTCACCCAAAACGGTCCCTGGCGCCTACGATCACCTGAGGCTTTTCATCCTCCATGGCCGGATGGACCGCCTCCGCCCGGTCATCCACGCCATCTGCGCGCGCAATGAGTTCCTCGAACTCGGCGCCCGGGTCGACTACCAGGTCTACCCGCACGGCCATGAACTGCCCCGGGAGGTCGTGCACGATGTCGAGAAATGGCTCTTTGCGCGCCTGTGCGAGCGCAAGCAGCGCGATGCGGGCCGCCGGGCCTGATTAACCATTTCGGTAGCCCGGTTTTTTCTTTTATTTTAAGCACGCAAATCAACCGTCTGCCATGAAAGCTACACCTTACCCGACGGCACTTCGCGTGCTTATCAGTATTTGCATTTGTTGGACGACCTTGCAGGCGCAGGAGTTGCCCGTATGCAACATCTACCTTTTTAAATTGGATTTTGCCGAAGAGGGCAATCTGCAGTTCAACAATCCGCGCTTGTTGACCGGTTTCAATCCCGACGGCTACAACAATCATCCGGCCTTCATGACCGATGAACTGCTCTACATTTCTTCGGCCAACCCGGACCAGCAACAGCCGGAAATTATAGAACTCAACCTGAGCGAACAGCGCCTGCTCACCCGCACCCGTACGCCGGAGGGCGAGTTCTCACCCGCTCCGGCCCCTGATTATCGTTTTTTTTCCTGTGTGCGCCGCGAAAAGAGCACCGACGGCTCAGATCTACTGCGCTTGTGGGAGTTGCCCCGCCGCCCGCCGGGAACCGGACGCCCTGTCTTTCGCTACATCGGTGATATTGGTTATTACGAATGGCTTTCGTCCAGCCGCCTGGCTATATTCCGAGTACGAGAACCCAGTGAATTAGCCCTGGTCGATGTGGCCACCGAAAAGCCCGAACCCCCCATTGCAACTGATGTAGGACGTTGCTTTCGCAAGTTGCCCAATGGTAACTTGGCCTACGTTCAAAAATCGGCCAGCCGCCCCTGGCAAATCATACAGTACAACTACCGGAATGGCAACAAAGATATGATCATCAGCACCTTACAAGGTTCAGAAGACTTTGCCGTTCTTCGCAACGGTACTTTCCTGATGGGACAGGGCTCCGACCTCTATAAATTTGATCCGCTGAAAGACGACTACTGGGTACTGCTCGGAAACCTTCGCGGCTTCGGCATCGAAAACATCACCCGTATTGCCGTGAGCCCGAATGAAAAATACGTAGCTATTGTGAGTCAACGGTCCTGAGGGCCCGAGTCATAAAAGATCAGCCGGACCACTTCGTCTCGCCGATTCCGGCTGATGGGAATCTTTTGCGTACCGATTTCCAACTGGTTGCCCTCCAGGGCACGCACCTTATCGACGGCAACAATAAATGATTTATGCACCCGCAAAAAGCGACCGGGTGGTAAGGCCGTCTCCAGGTTTTTTAGTCGCTCCAGTGTAACCAGACGTTCCTGCGTACATACAATGCGCACGTATTCCTTCAACCCTTCTATATATAATATGTCATCGTAATGGACTTTGCGAATTGCGCCATCGACTTTTATGGTAAAAAAGTCCGGGTCCGAGTTTGAGATCGGCTCCGGCACTTCGTTTGCGGTTTTTTGCAACAAAGGCCGCGCTTTCTGGACGGCCTGCACAAAGCGTTCAAAAGAAAAGGGTTTGAGTAAATAATCCACGACGTTGAGGTCGAAAGCCTCCAGTGCGTAAGAATCGTAGGCCGTCGTGAAGATGGTCAGAGGCGGATCGGGTAAGCTCTTCAGCAGGTTGTTCCCGCTGAGCATCGGCATCTGAATATCCAGAAACAGCAAATCGACGGGTTGGCCATTTAAAACCTCAAGGGCTTCCAGCGGGGACTTCACCTTTCTCACTATCTCCAAGTCGGGTAATTGCTGAATGTAGTTTTCCAGGAGGTTTAATGCCAGGTATTCATCATCGACAAGCAGGATTTTAATCGGCATAAGCTACTTTTTTGGTAAGTGTAAGCTCCAGCTCCACCCGGAAAATACCGGGATGGTGGTCGATATGCAGGTGACTGCTTTGGGGATACTTCAGCGCCAATCGCTTGCGGATGTTTTCAAGACCAATTCCGCCCACCCGGTCTTTTTGCTGATCGGCTGTGTTGTAGGTGTTTTCCGTAGAAAAGTGCAAGATCTGTTCTTCGACGGTCAGCTGCAAATGAATGTAGGCCTCCGGATTGGTTTCAAAATCGCAGTGCTTGAAGCTGTTCTCGACCAGAGGAATGAGAATCATGGGTTCAATCCAGAGGCCTTCCGGGTTGCCCCGTTGCACCCAGCGGATATCCCTGGGTCCTTCACTCCGCATCTGGAAAAGCTGGACAAATGCTTCGAGGTGGCGGATTTCGCGGTTCAGGGGAACGGTTTCCTCCCGGCTTTCGTAAATGACGTAGCGCAACAAACTGGACAGTTGCAAAACCATGGGTGCGGTTTTTTGCGATTGGATAACTGCTAGGGAGTAAATATTATTGAGGGTATTAAACAAAAAATGCGGATTGATCTGACCGCGCAGGAACTGCAGTTGCGCCTCGCGCTGCTCATTGATGATCGACATATTGCGCCGTTCGGCATCAAAGCGATTCATCAATAACTGGTAAAAAGTGCTGAGTAATAAAATCAAAAAGTTGGTGGCTGCTGCCCCGAATCTCCAGCTGGAAACTTCGTCCATCAGTGCAAAGCGTTCATCCATTTCCGGGAACAGCATATTGATGCGCACCCGTAGAATCACTAGGGCAAAAACCAGCAAGGCCACCAAAAAAGCGTACAGCAGGTATTTTCGTTTTTCCAGAAAAAAGTCGACCAGGTACAAATTGACGTAAAAAAGCACGGCCATGGGCGTTACGTTGCCGAAAGCCCGCAGCGTACTGGTCGACCAATCAAAAAACCGGGTAAACACGGCGATGTAGCTCAGTAAAAAAATGAGCCAGAATGCGACGTGCAATCCGACCTTCAACCGGATTTCTTCTTGCTGTAGATCCCATCCCATTACCCAAATTTACCTTTTCTCCCGGTTTGCCACCCCCGCTTTTCAATCAACGGCGCCAAGCTATCAACCAAGCGTTAAGATCGATCGATAACCCAATGGTTGAAAAAAACTGGCCGTTGATTGAAAAGAGTTTACCCGCATTGTCCAACCCCTTTCTTTTGTAAACAGAATCATTTTCCCAACATCACAAAAAATTAAACCATGAAAAACGCATTTCATTTTCACCCGCGTACTTTCCTCTTACTTGTCAGCCTTTCAGCATTTGTTTTCACCTCCTGCGATGAGGATGGAGAAGACAACAACAGCGATGCGCTCACCAACGAGGAGGCCGTTGCACTTGTCGAAGGCGCGGTAAGCCCCGAGTCGGCCGGTTTCACCCAGGAATTAGAATCCGCGGCAGCCATTGCCGATGAATACCTGGAAAAAAACACAACGGTTATCTGCGATGAGTCATTTGATACGACCCTAACCTGGGAAATCAACCGGCCTAGAATTACGGCCAATTACGCCTATGCCTATTCCTGGTCTGTTAATTGCAATGAAAATAATATTCCGACCTCGGTTACTTTCATTACCAACTCACAAGGCACCTACGAAACCAATCGCCTACTCTCGGACGACCAGGCAAATGGCGACTGGATAGTCGAAAACCTGATCACCGGTGCCAACTACATCGTCTCCGGAAGCTACGTGCGCGAAGGTAGCCAAAACTCTAAGGTCCGCGACCAGAATGCATTCACGTCCATAATTTCCGTTACCATCGACGAAATTACCGTCCAGAAAGGGACGCGAGATATCCTCTCGGGTTCGGGCAGCTATCTGGTTACCGGACAAACGACCGGAGGGGAAAGCTTCCGCATTGAGGGTGACTTGGTCTACAACGGCAATGGCACCATCACCGTAACGATCAACGGCGAAGAGTATATCATCGAATGGTAAACCCAAGGTAAGGCGGTCGATCCGGAGAACTTCACCCGGCTCAACCGCCCCCTTCCAATTTAACCCCATAATTATGCATTATTTAATCGAGCGTGCCGGCTTGGGCCTAGGATGGCTACTCAGCAGTGGTTTTATTTACCTGCGCTACTTACTATTTGCCGGCTTGGCGTTTTATCTTTTTTACCGCTGGCGGTCATCCCCGTGGAGTAGACGCAAGATTCAGCCGCAGCAGCCGGCCAAGCGCATGCTACTGCAGGAGTTGCTACATTCACTCAGTACGGCATTTGCTTTTGCTACGATAGGATTAGTCATCTATGGTATGGGCCAATTGGGCTGGACAAAGATTTACAATGCAATCGATCAGTACGGGTATAGCTACTTCATCATTTCGATCCTGATGACCCTCTTCATCCATGACACCTACTTTTATTGGTTGCACCGGGCCTTGCACCACCCGCGTTTATTCCGGCGGGTACACCGGATACATCATCAAAGCTTTAACCCTACTCCACTGGCCGCTTTTTCGTTTCACCCAGTGGAAAGCATACTGGAAATCGGCTTTTTGCCGCTCTGGATCGTATTGGTACCCATCCATCCGGCAGCACTCCTGGTATTTGCCTCGCTCTCGTTGCTGTGGAACGTTATCGGTCATTTGGGCTACGAGATATTTCCCAAAGGTTTTGTTCGCCATCCGGTCGGGCGGTGGTTTAACACCTCCACTCACCACAACATGCACCACGCCAGGGGCAAATCCAACTACGGTCTGTATTTCAATTTCTGGGATACCTGGATGAGTACCAACCATCCGGAGTACCGTGCGACCTTCGAAGCGATTCATCAACGCCAGGAGTCTTCAGCAATAACTCAAAAAACATAAATCATGGTTAACGTTTTCTTTTCCCTCCTCCGACAAGGATTGCTTGCTTTCGCGGTTCTGTTCATCATGAGCCTACCTTTGGCGGCGAGCGCACAAACCGATGCTATTGCTCACGGAACTCCCGAAGAGCGAGCAGCACAACTCAATGAGATGATGCAAACGGAACTCGATCTTACCGACGAACAATTCCAAGCGGCGGCCAAACTCAATTTACACTACGCGCAATTGGTCCAGGACAGCGTTATTGATGCCCCGACCAACAGACTTACCAAGTACAATCGGCTAATGCGCCTGCACCGGGAGAAAGATCAAAAACTGGCCGATCTCTTCACAAAAGAACAGTTTAAAACCTACCAAAAGGTCAAGAAGTCATTCGTTTCCGAAAAACGACAGGAGATCGGTAGCGGAGGTGAATAGTTATTTGGACTGGTAGTGTGTTGATTTATGCAATGCGGAAGCCGGGATCGCATTATCCGGATGCTGCGGCTTCCGCCCTAATTCCCGGTAGCCCCGCCAAATGACTTCCCAATCCCTGGATAGCAAGTAATCCTTGGCGTAGAGAAAATTCAGCCTTCGAATGGTTGCACTTCGAAGCGAACGACTGGACAAGGCATCTACCGGGGAAAGCACTCCGGGAAGAATTGAGGGCAACTCCTGCCGGGAGGAGGGGTCGACCGGCGCGTAGCCCACCCAGGATTTACGACCAAGCAAAACCGCCCAGAGATTTTGCACCAGCCCCCAGGGTTGCCGTACGATCAGCATCTGAACCGGCAGCGTCATTACCAAAAACAAGGCCAGCGACCTGTCCAACAGCCATTTGAAGCGTCGCTGCTCTGGTTGGACAATCCGAAACCGGATGTCGATGGTATACAATTCACCAGCAGCGTTTTTGGAACTGCTCCCAATAATGCTCAGGCTCTCCTCAGGAATAATTTTGTAATCCACGCCCGGCCCCAGACGAGACATCCAGCGCATAATCTGGTGGGCCGGAATGTTTTTCGAACAAAAAATTAGCTCGTCTACCCGGTAAATCGCCACCACTTCGTCGAGTTGGTCCAGGTGACTTAAGTAATACTCCGGCTCGGAATGGAACGCCGGAGGAGCCACCGTGCCGATGTAGTTAGGTTGTACGCCGGCCTGGTGCAGCAGTTGCAGGGCGCGTTCCGCCTCAGAGCGCTCACCGGCGATGACCAGGTTTCTGGGCCGGGCGACCCCTACGGTCAATTCCCCGTACCGGCGGTAGTGCAAAAGCATCCGCACCAAGAGCGTGCTGATCAACGTCCAGATCGTACCCAAAACGATCAAGGCTCGCGAGCTTCGGTAGTTCATATCCAAAAACCCATATACGGCGGCAATGAGTAAACTGCCGGCAAGGACGCCGCGCACGATGCGCCAGCCCGTCATGGTGCGATCGTAACCTCCACTTAGGTAGATGGACAACACCCAGATCCCGATATAGAGCGGTGCATTCACGTAGAGAAAATCCGGGCGGTAGTAGGCCGGGTCGCCGAAGTGGTAAATGGCCCAGAAATTTTTCATGACCACCAGTCCTGCAAACATTAGCAGTGCATCGATGGCGGGTAGAACAGCCCTTCGCAAACCGTTCGCCAGCAGAGTCACCAGGGCACGCAAGTAAATCGCCACCTTCAGCATCGAGACGAACAGCCGCCCTTGCCGCCCCTCAAAATGCTTGCGGGCGAAGATGAGCATGGCCTGATAAAAAACCCGGACATAATTGAGGCTGCCCTTTTTAGTCGATTCCCCCTTGTAATGGATGATTGTCGTTTCGGGAAAGTAGTAATTCTCGTATCCGGCCTGGGTGATGCGATAGGATAGGTCGATATCTTCGCCGTACATAAAAAAGGCCTCGTCAAGCACCCCAACCCGATCGAGTACCGAGCGGCGCATCCACATGAAAGCGCCCGATAAGACATCGACCGGATTGGTCTCGTATTCGTCGAGGTAGCCCAGGTGGTAGCGATTGAAGAGCGGAGATCGCGGAAATAAACGCGACAGACCGAAGGTTTTGCAAAACGCCACCCAAGGGGTGGGAAAGCCGCGCTTCGACTCCGGAAGAAACTTCCCCGAGCCGTCGATCATCCGCACCCCCAGGCCGCCAGCTTTGGGGTGAGCTTCCATGAAGGCGTAGCATTTACGAAAGGTATCCTCCTGTACTACCGTATCGGGATTGAGCAGGAGCACGTATTTTCCGGTCGACTCGCACAAGGCCTGGTTATTGGCAATGGCAAATCCCGGATTGTGGTGATTGGTAATTAGCCGCACCTCCGGGAATTTCTGCTGCACCAATGCCACCGAATCATCGACCGAGTTATTGTCTACCACGAAGATTTCGACCTCCATGCCCTGGACCGCACGTCGCACTGACAACAGCAGTTGTTCCAGAAAGTACTGGACATTGTAATTGACAATAATGACCGACAACTGAACGGTCTTAGCAGGGTGCTCCATTATTCCCCTTGGCTTTTGTAAGGCGTACGCGCCAGGATACTACGCCCTAAAGTGATTTCATCAGCGTATTCCAACTCTCCGCCGAACGAAACCCCTCGCGCAATGGTACTTACTTTTACTTCATAAGATTCCAACTGCCTGGATAGGTAGTATATGGTTGTTTCTCCTTCGATCGTGGGGCTCACAGCCATAATGATCTCCTGGACCTGGCCCGATTTAACCCGGTCGATGAGGGTATCGATATTTAAGTCCTGGGGACCGACGTCTTCTAACGGTGCAATGACCCCGCCCAGCACGTGGTACTGCCCCCGATACTGGCCGGTATCTTCGATGGCCATCACATCCCGGATACTTTCTACCACGCAAACCAGACCGCTTTCCCGGCGTGGGTCCTTACAAATGGCACACAATTCGTCGTCGGCCAGATGATGACATTGCTTACAATGTTTAATCTGGCGACGCATACGCACGATAGCCGAGGCAAAATCTTCCGATACTTCCGGCTCCTGCTTGAGCAAGTGCAACACCAAACGCAGGGCGGTTTTCTTTCCGATACCCGGCAGGGTAGTAAAAGCATCTACGGCCTCTTCGATCAGTTTGGAAGAAAAATTCATACCCATAAAGGTAAGAATTCTATGCGGAGCGAGGGTGGGGGAAGTTTAATGCCTCAACTGGTAAAAAAAGCTGTTAGCGCTTAAGCGCTGTTAGCGCTATAGGGCTGTTAGCGCTTAAGCGCTAACAGCTGTAGCATCTTTCCTCCAAAAAACTTAAATTCAAATTTTTGCTTGCCGCCTACCAACCCAGCTAACTAAACCCAAGGAAAAGCGCCGCACTGGGATGGCTAAACGCTCTGGATCTTCCGGCAGCTATCCAAAAAATTCGATGGATAACCCGGAAAATAATCCGAAAATCCTCAAATTAGTCGCTGGAAGGGCAGCACGGCCCGCCGGTATTAAAAACCTAAGAAAACCATAATTATGGCTGAAGTTATCCGCATGCCCCGCATGAGCGATACCATGGAAGAAGGAAATATTATCGAATGGTTGAAGTCAGAGGGCGACACCGTAGAAGCGGGAGAAACCTTAGCAGAAGTAGAAACCGATAAAGCCACGATGGAACTCGATAGTTTCGTTGATGGCGTGCTCTTGCATATTGCCATCAAAGAAGGGCCCGTTCCTATCGACGGTGTCATTGCAGTCATTGGTGAGGAAGGTGAAGATTGGAAAGCCGCTATTGAATCTGCCGATAACGGCTCGAACAATGGAGCGGAAGAGCAAGAAAAGGAAAACCCACCTTCTGAAGAGTCTACCGAGTCAACAGCACCGGCCCCCAGTCCTGCTCCGCAGCAAGCGGGCGCAACGGCTGCCAACGAGACCGGAGATAGTCAGCGCATCAAAGCATCACCTTTAGCCAAAAGTATGGCCGAGCAGTCGGGCATTAACCTAGCCGAAGTAACCGGCACCGGCGATAACGGCCGGATCATTAAACGTGACATCGAAGCCTTCCTGGCCAGCCAACCGGCCCAGCCAGCAGCTCCGGAAGCCCAACCGGCACCCCAACCGCAGCAGCCTCAGCCACAGCAGCTACCCGCCGAGCAAAAGGCTCCTGCCGCACCGATGACCCCTTTTATGTTTTCCGGGGGCGAAAACCAGTACGAGGATAAACCCATCTCTCAAATGCGCAAAACCATCGCGCGCCGGCTCAGTGAGAGTAAGTTTACCGCTCCGCACTTCTACCTGACCCTGGAGATCGATATGGCGAAGGCAATTCAAACGCGCAAACGCGTCAATGAGGTTGCTCCTACCAAAATCTCATTTAATGATTTCATCATCAAAGCAGCTGCAATTGCATTGCGACAGCATCCGATGGTCAACTCCACCTGGACCGGCGAGGTCATCCGCGAGAATAAGGACGTCAACGTTGGGGTAGCAGTAGCCATCGACGAAGGTCTGATGGTTCCTGTAGTGCGCTATGCCGACATTAAAACCCTCTCCCAGATCAATGTAGAGGTGAAGGAACTGGCTGGATTGGCGCGCAACCGCAAACTCAAGCCGGAACAAATGCAGGGCAATACGTTCACCATTTCCAACCTGGGAATGTTCGGTATCGAGGAGTTTACCGCCATCATCAACCCACCGGATAGCTGTATCATGGCCGTCGGAGGTATTATGGAAAAGGCCGTAGTGCGCAATGGTGAACTGACCGTGGGCAATATCATGAAGGTGACCATGTCTTGCGACCACCGCGTCGTCGACGGTGCCACCGGTGCTAAGTTCCTAGCTACATTTAAAGAAATTTTGGAAGATCCGGTGCGGCTGATGATCTGATACACGGAAGCAATGAGAAAACTAATGAAGTGCTCGACAGGTCAACTGCTGGTGCCTCATAGTGTTTCCGGGGTAGAAAAAGGAATGATTTAAACAGCAGCATGTCGAAAAAAACAGTAGTCATCGGCGCTAGTACAAATCCACGCCGCACCGCCTACGATGCAGTCGATCGCTTACTCAGGGCCGGACACGAAGTAGTACTTATTGGCGCTAGGGAAGGAACCGTCCATGGCCAACCGATACGCACCGGCCAACCACAAATTGACCAGGTAGACACGGCAACGCTTTACATTAACCCCAAATTACAGGCCGAATATCTGGATTACTTGCTGACCTTAGGGCTCCGAAGGGTGATTTTCAATCCCGGCACTGAAAACCCAGCACTGGCCGAATCGCTGCGCAATGCCGGTATTAAGGTGGAAAATACGTGTACCTTGGTAAGACTGGCGATGCAATCGTACTGACTAGACAGTAGAAGGCTTAACCTGCTGACTACCGCGGTCCTGCTCGGGCATTTTGCAGGCTTCGTCGGCAGACTTTCCGCACACCCCGCACTCCCCAACCTGATTTTTCAGCATGGGATTATTGGTAGCGCAAGTCCCGCGAAACTCCTTGCCGGTAACAATATGGCGCAGATTGATCAACGCAAAAGAAACGCCGAAAACGCCAAAGATAATCGCAAGCACATATAAGAACTCCATAAGTCGTTTTATCTATCTTTACTTTCAAACAATACCCGATCGAACGAGGTTTACACCTGTTATTAACTTCCTTACAGCCGCAACGGCAAAGTAAAGGAAAAACCGCCACCCATGCAGAAAAAACTAGCTGCTTTTGAACGCTTGCTCACCATCATGGATGAACTCCGCGAACAATGCCCCTGGGACCGTAAGCAAACCTTCCAAAGCCTGCGCAACCTGACTATTGAAGAAACCTACGAATTGGCCGACGCTATCCTGCAGGAAGACCTGGACGGTATCCGGGAAGAAATCGGCGACCTCATGCTGCACATGGTCTTCTACGCGAAAATCGCCTCCGAAAAGGGCGCCTTCGACATAGCCGATGCACTCCATTCGGTCTGCGATAAACTGATTAAGAGGCACCCGCACATCTACGGCGACTTGCATGTAGCCAACGAAGACGAAGTAAAGCGCAACTGGGAGCAGCTTAAGTTAAAAGAAGGCAAGAAGTCGGTCTTGGGCGGCGTACCCCGTTCGCTACCGGCTATGGTTAAGGCTTTCCGTATGCAGGAAAAAACCAAACAGGTGGGTTTTGAATGGGAAAACACCGAACAAGTCTGGGAGAAAGTACGAGAAGAAATGGAAGAACTCCATAGCGCCATGCAAAAGGAGAATGCACAAGTGGAAAAAGAGGAAGAATTTGGTGACGTACTGTTTTCTTTAATAAATTACGCCCGTTTTCAAGGCATCGATCCCGAAACAGCGCTCGAACGGGTAAACCAAAAATTTAAGCAGCGGTTTGAGTACATCGAAACGCACGCCCCGCGATCCCTGACGGATATGTCCCTGGAAGAAATGGACGCCCTCTGGAACGAAGCAAAGTCCCTGACCAAAGCAGAATAAGGATCCATGAGCAAGTTTGAGAATTTTGCTTTTTCATCGTAACTTCCTCTCTCCGGCAGAGGAAGATCTTCCTATAAATTTCCGCAAAAAGAGGCGATTGACGCCGAATTTTTGAAAATTTGCGGATCACTACTGAACGGATTATGAGAAAGATTGAATTGGAAATAGTTGCCCTCTCCCATAGCGTCACCCAATCCCATAATTATGCAGTGGTTTTAGGCGAAACCGAAGGCTCCCGGCGACTCCCCATTGTCATCGGCAGCTTTGAAGCCCAGGCCATTGCTGTAGCTATGGAAAAAATGACGCCCAACCGCCCTTTAACCCACGATCTCTTCAAAAATACGCTGGAAACTTTCACGGTACAGCTCAAGGAAGTCGTTATCAACAACCTACTGGACGGCATTTTCTACGCTCGACTGATCTGCGTCAAAGACAATGAAATTGTTGAGATCGACTCCCGCACGTCCGATGCGCTGGCCATGGCCGTACGCTTTAACTGCCCGATTTACACCTACGAATTCATCCTCGATGCTGCCGGCGTAGTTTTGGAGGAAACCGAAGAAAAAGCCACTTCTACGGCTACCCGAACGAGCAAGGCAAAATCGGGCAACAGCCTGTCTACCTACTCTGTCGAAGACCTGAACCGTATGTTGGAGGAGGTCTTGGCCGAAGAGGATTACGAGCGGGCAGCTGAAATCCGGGACGAGATCAACCGACGCAAAGGAGAAACCTAGCTTTTTTATCCTTCTTTCGAAGCACTCGGTATGGGCGACAGCTGATCCGAAAGGGCCTCCAAGGTAGATAAACAATGCGCGATCATCCGGTCATCCACATCAAGGTGGGTGACGAAGCGAATAGTACGGGGCCCGAAGGATGCAGCCTTGATCCCTTTCTCTTCCAACTTATGCAGCACGTCGTCGGCGGTGAGCGGAGGCATCAAATCAAAAATCACGATATTGGTCTGCACCGGTCGAACCGCCTCTATCCAATCCAACTGCCGAAGCTTATCCCCCAATTGAAAAGCCCGGTCATTGTCCTCCTTCAGCCGGTCGATGTGGTTACCGAGCGCGTACAGACAAGCAGCTGCCAGGTAACCGGCTTGCCGCATGCCGCCGCCCATAACCTTTCGAAACCGCCGGGCCTCAGCAATAAAATCCTTCTCCCCAATGAGAACCGACCCGACCGGTGCCCCCAAACCCTTTGACAAGCAGATAGATAGGCTATCGAAAAGCTCGCCTACTTCTGCTGTCTTTTCTTCCGTCTCCACTAAGGCATTGAATAACCGCGCCCCGTCGAGGTGCAATTTCAAATCATTTTCCCGGCACAATCGGGCGATCGGGCGTACCTCGTCGAGCGTATAATAACTGCCGCCCCCTTTATTACAAGTGTTTTCCAAAACGACCACGGCCGTGCGCGGCAACCAATCAAATCGCGGTTTGATGGCCGCTGCAACTTGCTCTGCACGCATCTTGCCGTTTTCTCCCCGAACGAGATTGATCCCGATACCGGAATTAAAAGCGTAGCCTGCTGCCTCGTACTGATAAATGTGCGATTTTTCCTCACATATTACCTCGTCGAGCGGTTGGGTATGTACTTTAAGCGCAATTTGGTTGGTCATGGTGCCGGACGGACAAAAAACGGCGGCGGGTTTGCCAAACATTTCTGCCACACGTGCTTCCAGGCGGTTGACCGTTGGATCTTGCCCGAAAACATCATCGCCTACCTCGGCAGCCATCATCGCCTGCAGCATGCCCGGTGTGGGCCGGGTAACGGTATCGCTGATTAGATTTACTTGCATCAGGTTGTCTTTTCTTGCTGTTGGAAAAATGCAGTGGCTTCCAGCCCCGGGTAGGCATCCTCCTTGACCGTTCCTTGGTAAACTGCCCGGGCGGGGCCGCATAGCCAAATATTTTCAAAGCGGCCGTCGCGGTAGGTAAACCGAACTTCTAACGCTCCGCCTCTCGCCTTTACGGCAACCCTGCCCTGCGGTGCTCCGCCGCCTTCGCGCAGATGGGTTACCAGGGCAGCCGCTGTGACACCGGTTCCGCAAGCCAGGGTTTCCCCCTCTACACCTCGCTCGTAGGTTGCGATGCGCAACCCGCTTTCGAATGGTTCGATAAAGTTGACGTTAGTCCCCAGCTGACGAAAGCGTGGACTGTAGCGAACAGCTCGCCCTTCCCTTTCGACATCGACGGTCGACAGATCGTCTACCACACGCACATAATGGGGCGATCCGGTATCCAGAAAGTAGTAATCTGCTCCTATTTCGATCTGCTCCACATCTTGCATTTGCAATTCTACCCAACCGCGCCGCGGCAGCCGCACCCGATGGGGACCGTCTACGGCTAGAAAAGTAGCCTCCAGACCGATAATATCCAAATCTTTGGCTAATTCGGCGATACACCGCCCGCCATTACCGCACATGCTGCCGGGCCGTCCGTCGGCATTGTAATAACGCATGTAAAAATCGTATCCAGCATGCTGCTCCAGCAACATGAGTCCATCGGCCCCGACACCAAATCGCCGGTCGCACAACCAGGCTATAAAATTTGCATCGCTGGACCGCGGGAAACGCCCCGCCCGGTTATCTACGATAATAAAATCGTTACCGGCGCCCTGGTATTTGAAAAAAGGGATGGTCATCTTGCTCTGTCGTTCGGTTTAATGTGGTATCGCGCGGTTCATCTGAGGCCCCATCGGGCGATCCGAATGGTACATCAAGGGTGATATGCCGGTAAATCATCAAGCCCAGCAATAAAATCAAGACCGCAGCGCCGATGAGCGATACTTTCCACCCCCAAATATTGCCGGGGTAAGATTCGTCTTGTTCGGGAAACAACCTTTGCCACCCTTTTCTAGCCATATCGAAAAACTTTCCGGGAAAAGTAAGGATTTTTAACGTACAATGCACTTGGCCTGCAGATTGCTTGATTGCGGGGCTTTCGTTATATTAGGGAACGTGAAAAAAAGCATTTTCCCGTTATAACGTTACCCGATTTGTTCTTGGCCGCCTTTGTGTTGTTGCAAACAGCATAGATGATACGGCCGCATCACTTAGTAGACACATGAAACGCACCATAAAACAATTCGGTCCCCTGATGCTGTGCGCCTTGCTGAGCGCCGTCCTGGCCGTTTTCCTCTACCGCTGGATCGTCCCCCCTCAAAAGATAGTTATCCGGGAAACCACGGCAGCCCGTTACACTAATCTGGAGCCCGATCCACTATTGTCTCCGACGCGACGAACCTTCCTTTCTACTGCTCCCACCGAATTTACCAGCGCTGCGGAAGCAGTTACGCCCTCCGTGGTCAATATCAAAACCGTACAAGGTGGCGGCGCTTTCGACTTCCTGGGCGGCGGCAGCTCTTACGGTGCCAACTCGGGTTCTGGGGTAGTCATTTCGCCCGATGGCTATATCGTCACCAACAATCACGTAATTGAAGGCGATGAGATCTACGTAACGCTCAACAACAAACGCGAATTCAAAGCCTCCATCATCGGCACGGATCCTTCTACCGACTTAGCGCTCATTAAAATCAAGGCCCAAAACCTGCCTTACCTGATCTTCGGTGATTCCGACTCCCTGCGTATCGGTGAATGGGTGTTGGCAGTAGGCAATCCCTTCAACTTAGAATCGACCGTCACCGCCGGTATTGTCAGCGCCAAAGGTCGCAGCATTGATATCCTCGAAGGGCAGGACCGCATTGAATCTTTCATTCAGACCGATGCTGCCGTTAACCCCGGAAATAGCGGCGGTGCGCTGGTCAACACCAACGGCGAACTGGTCGGCATCAATACTGCTATCATTACCCGCTCCGGCCGCTACGAAGGATATTCCTTCGCCGTGCCCGCTAACCTGGTGCGCAAAGTGATCCGCGATCTGCGCGATTACGGCATGGTGCAACGTGCCCTCTTAGGGGTCTTCATAAAAGAAATCGACAACCGGCGTGCCAAAAACCTTGGCCTCGAAAAAGTGCAGGGCGTATATATTGAGTCGGTCACGCCCGGCAGCGGTGCCGATGATGCCGGCTTGAAAAAAGGAGATGTCATTGTAAGCATCAATGGCGTCAATACTTATTCGATGCCGGAAATGCAGGAATTGGTAGGGCGCTACCGCCCCGGCAATACCATTACGGTGACCTACATCAGAAAGGGCAAGCGCTACGATGCCAATGTCGTGCTGAAAAACAAAAGCAACAATACCCAACTCTACAATGCACGCGACGATGACCTGTTGGTAGAACTTGGCTTCGAGTTGCGCAACCTTACCCAGAAGGAGCGCAACCGCTACCCCGAACCGGGCGTGAAGGTGGTATCAATCCTGCGCGGCAGTCGTATCGAACGCACCAATATGGCGCCGGGCTTTGTGATCACCCACATCAATGCCCAATCGGTGGAAGACGTTGAGGAAGCCATTCACCTTTTGCAAAGCGCCCCCGACAAAGTCGTCATGGAAGGCATTTACGACAACCAGTCGGATGAGTATGACAAATACTTCTACGAGTTTAGCGTCAAATAATACGCGCCGGCACGCAATTCAAACCAAATCGCAAACCATCTGATAAGCTGGCCGTGGGATTGGCAGGCGAATTTCGTATTTTCCCGCCCAAGCAAACCCTTACCAAAATGACCAAGCAGGATCTAGAAAAGAACAAGAACGAAGACAACATGAAATTGCTGTTGTCTCGTACACGGCAACTCCTCGATAAGATCCACCTCGGCGGGGGCGAAAAGAAGATCGCCAAGCTGCACGGGCAGGGCAAAATGACGGCCCGCGAGCGTATCGCCTACCTGCTCGATGCGGATAAAGCCCAATTTGAGGTAGGTGCTTTTGCAGGATACGGCATGTACGAAGACTACGGCGGTTGCCCCTCGGGCGGCGTAGTGGTGGTGATCGGATACGTGCGGGGTCGCCAGTGCATCGTAGTCGCCAATGATGCAACCGTTAAGGCGGGCGCCTGGTTTCCCATTACCGGCAAGAAAAACCTGCGGGCCCAGGAGATCGCCCTCGAAAACCACCTCCCAATTATTTACCTGGTCGACAGTGCGGGAGTATTCTTACCCATGCAAGACGAGATCTTCCCCGATAAAGAACACTTCGGTCGTATTTTCCGCAACAATGCGGTGCTTTCCAGTAAAGGCATCCCGCAAATTGCAGCCATTATGGGCAGCTGCGTCGCCGGGGGCGCCTACCTGCCGATCATGTCCGACGAGTCCCTGATCGTCGACGGTACGGGTAGCATCTTTCTTGCCGGTCCCTACCTGGTCAAAGCCGCCATCGGCGAAGACGTCGATAAAGAAACGCTGGGCGGGGCCACCACCCAGTCGGAAATCTCCGGCATTACCGACTACAAGGTACCGGACGACCCTACCTGCCTGGACACCATCAAGGACCTGATGGACAAGATCGGGCACTCCCGGGAAACCGGCTTCGACCGTGCCGAGCCCGCACCGCCTGCGAAGGATCCGCAAGAGATCTACCGTCTCATCCCCGAGGACCGGACCAAACCCTACGATACGATCGAGTTGCTGGAGCGCCTGGTCGACCGCTCCGAACTGACTTATTATAAAGAAGGATACGGCAAGACTATCATCTGCGCCTATGCCCGCATCGACGGCTGGTCGGTCGGAATTATCGTCAATAATCGCAGGCTGGTCAAAAACGCCAAAGGGGAAATGCAGTTCGGCGGCGTAATCTACTCCGACTCGGCCGATAAGGCGGCACGTTTCATCATGAACTGCAACCAAAAGAAAATTCCGCTGGTCTTCCTCCACGATGTTACCGGCTTTATGGTAGGCACGCGTTCTGAGCACGGCGGTATCATCAAAGACGGCGCAAAGATGGTTAATGCCGTTTCTAATTCTACTGTGCCGAAGTTCAGCATCGTGATCGGTAATTCTTACGGGGCCGGCAATTACGCCATGTGCGGCAAGGCCTACGATCCGCGTCTGATTGCCGCCTGGCCTACAGCTAAAATTGCAGTTATGGGGGGCGCGCAGGCCGCAAAGACACTGCTGCAGATTCAAGTCGCTTCCCTCAAGAGTAAGGGGAAAGAAATTACGCCCGAAGAGGAAAAGGAACTGCTCGACGAAATCACGAACCGGTACGAGACCCAGACTACACCTTACTACGCCGCCGCACGCCTCTGGGTAGATGCCATTATCGATCCTTTAGCGACCCGCCAGATGATCACTATGGGTATCGAAGCGGCCAACCGGGCCGAAGTAGCCCCCTTTAACGTAGGGGTCCTGCAGACCTAGCCGGAACGGTCGCCGCTGATTGCTTTTTTGAAAACCGTCTGATCTATGTGCTTTCCGTGGTATTGCTGGTACTGGCCTTTGCTGGCCGGGATGCTCGCTGTTCAAAACGAGGAGGTCCACCCTTTGCGTAATCCATCCTTTGAGGATGAGCCTCAAAGCGGCCGCCCGCCGACTTCGTGGTATTTTTGCGGCTCGCCGCTGGAAACGCCTCCGGACATTCACCCAGCAGGCAGCTTTGGCGTACGGACCCGTGCTTTCCACGGATTCACTTACGTAGGCCTGGTGGTTCGCGATAATGGTACCTGGGAGCGGCTTGGCCAGCAGTTAGCCGCCCCCCTGGAGGCAGGCAAAACGTACTGGATCAGTATGGCGCTGGCGCGGTCGGAGACCTACCGCAGCCGCAGCCGGATTACGGAAGAACCTATGAACTACAACCGGCCGGCCTGCCTGCGAATATGGGGCGGCCAACGGCACTGCGAAGAGGAAGCACTGCTAGCCCGCAGCCCAACCGTCGACCACCCCGACTGGCAAGTCTACGAATTCACCCTGCACCCCCAAACGCAAATTGATTACCTCTTTTTGGAAGCCTATTTCAAAGAAAACGCAAAGCCCTACGGCGGCAATCTACTCGTCGATGGCGTAAGCCCGATTCTGCAACTACCGCCAAGCGCCCAACGCCCGCAGGTCGAGCAGATACCCAAATTATTTACTCAGTCAAAAGAACAGTTGGAAAGCAGTCTGCAGACTTTCTTCCAAAACCTGGAATTGGTCGCTCCGACCTTTTTTCCAAAAGCAACCTTCTACCGCAAACAGGGCACGCTGCACTACGCCAATCCGGCTTTATTTGCCCTGACCGAGGCGCTCTTTGCTTTTCCGAATTTAGAGGCTAAATTGATCATTCACACCGACGACAAAGATCGGGGTAGACAAATAGAAAAAGTATTGAATCAGGAGCTGGCGGCTTTAGGCCTGCGCTCCTGGCAGCTGCGTACCCGCGTAAAAAAGCAAAAAAACCGACCCAAAGACAGTATACAGATCCAATTACGCGGTTCTTGGAAGGAAGCGCAAAGCCAAGATTAGCAACAAATGACGACCACCATGGAAGCCGAATACCAAACGCAACAAAAAAATCAGGTCTTGTCGGGCGACTACCGGCCCAGCACCAACTTTTACCGGAGCGATCGCATCTTGCAGCACTTGCTGTGGCGCCTCCTCAGTCAGGAAGGCCTGTCGTTTTTGCAGGACTATTTGCACTTTACTGGCGAACAAGCTGCCGGGCCGATGAACGCCCTCTCTTTAGCAGCCGATAAAAACGGCCCTACCCTGGTGAAGCGCAACTGGCTGGGCGAAGACATCGACGAGATCCACTTCCACCCGGCTTACGAGGCGCTCACGCGCATCGCTGTAGATTCCGGAATGTTTTATGTCAAATGGGCCCCAGAGCTGCGCCAGCGCTTCGGAGAGGAGCGCCACCGGATGGGGTTCGGACCGGGCTTTCTCTATGCCATGAGCGAAAGCGGCCTCTATTGCCCCCTCTGCATGACCGACGGCGCCGCACGGCTCATCGACCGGTACTGTACCGATTCAGACCGCGAGCGATTGCTGCCCCGCATTTACACGCAGGATCACCGGCAGCTGTACACCGGCGCCATGTTTTTAACCGAAAAGGCCGGCGGCTCCGATGTGGGCGCCAACCTGGTGATGGCCACGCCCAATCGCGATGGATATTATCGCCTTACCGGTGAAAAGTGGTTCTGCAGTAACGCTAATGCAGAAATCATTTTTGCACTGGCGCGCACCGAAAACAGCAGACCGGGTACCCGCGGGCTTTCTATCTTCCTGATCGAGCCGAACCTCCCCGACGGTAGGCGCAACCCGATGCATATCGTACGTCTGAAAGACAAGCTGGGCGTGCGCTCTATGGCCAGCGCCGAGATCCTGCTCCAGAAAACTCTGGGTAAGCGGGTGGGCGATGAGGGCAATGGGTTCCGTATTATGACCGACATGATCAACCTCTCCCGCTTGTATAATGCCGTGGCGGCCACTGCGGCCATGCGACGTGCGCTGGTCGAAGCTTACCAGTTCCTGACCTACCGCCGGACGTTCGGTAAATCAGCCCTCGAACACGCCCTTATCCGGGATAAACTAACCGAAATCGGCGCCCGCTCTCTGGCCGAAACCTACCTGACCTGGCGGACCATCGAAACGCTCGACCAGGCCGACGGCGGTGATGAAACAGCCCGCCACCGACTGCGCCTCCTGACACCCATGGTAAAGAAATCGAGCGCTGAAACCGGTGTTTATGTCATTCGGGAATGTATGGAGCTGATGGGGGGCATGGGCTATATTGAAGATGGCGTACTCCCTAAACTCATGCGCGATGCCATGGTGTTGCCTATCTGGGAAGGAGCTGGCAACATTATTGTCCTCGACATGCTGCGCGCGACCCAAAAATCCGACGGCCTGGACGCAATCATTAAGGACATCCGGCAAATGCTGACCGCTGCCGACCAAAAGGACCGGCATTTCTTCGTATCCTTGCTCCAGAACATAAAGAGCCTGATCGCTCAATTGCCGGACCAAGAACGGGAGGTCTCAGAGTCTACGGCAGCGCCCCTGTTCGGGTACTTGACCCGCATCTACCAGATTGCGCTGATGTACCACTACAGCGACGATACGAGCCGGGTCTGGACCGAACCGGCCATCCGATTCTTAACCGGAACACTCCGACCCGCTGCCCTGAACATGCGTCGGCCCAACAGCCGCGCCATCGTTGAAAGCTTGATGGGCTGGACTATGCCGTAAAAAACGAACCTCTTTGGAACTTACGATAAAAACCTTTGCGCAACTGGAGCCAGTCCTCGCCGAAGAGATTCGGCGATTGGGGGGTAAAGATATCCGTCCCGGACGGCGCATGGTCCAGTGCCGGGGTGATCTGGATTTTGTGTACCGCGCCAATTTGGGGCTTCGTACCGCCTTGCGCGTGCTGCGTCCTTTGCACTACGGAACAGCCCGCCATGAAAAAGGGCTGTATCGCCTCGTACAAGAGGTCGACTGGCGGCCCTATCTTCGACTCCGCCAAACCTTTGCGATCGACGCCACCGTCAACTCCCGTTTTTTTAACCATGACAAATACGTGGCCCTGAAAACGAAAGACGCCATTGCCGATCAATTTCGTGCGCACTTCGGTCAGCGACCCAGCGTTGATGTAGACAACCCCGACCTGCGCCTGCACGTACACGTCCAGGAGGATCAGGTCACCATTTCGCTCGATAGTTCCGGCGACTCCCTGCACAAGCGCGGCTACCGGCAGCGCAAGGTTAGCGCACCGTTGAATGAGGTACTGGCGGCCGGCCTGATCGCCTTGTCCGGATGGCCCGCTGACCGGACATTTATTGATCCGATGTGTGGATCGGGAACCCTGCTCATCGAAGCTGCTTTGATGGCGCGGAATATCCCGCCCCAGTGGCAATGGAAGAAATTCGGCTTCATGCAATGGCCCGAATACAATGCCGGTCGCTGGAGCACTGTACGAAAAGATATGCTGGCCCGCCGGCACGACCCGGGTTTTCCCATTCTGGGCTACGATCGCGACCGACGCGCTGTGCAAATCGCCCGGGAAAATCGGGACCACGCCCAATTAGATCAATGGGTCAATATTGAGCAGCGGGCATTCGAAGATCTGCAACCGGATGTTCCCCCCGGTTGGATCATCATGAATCCGCCTTATGACGAGCGCATGCCAGAGCAGGATATCGAAGCTTTCTACCAACATATTGGCGACCAGTTGAAACAACACTTTGCGGGCTACCAGGCCTGGATCTTTTCGGGCCACCAGACTGCCCTCAAACAGGTCGGCTTACGGACATCCCGTAAACTACATTTGTACAATGGCGCCATTCCCTGTAAATTTCACGGGTTTAAACTTTATCAGGGAAGTAAGAAAGCAAAAAAGCAATCGAATGGGTAATTGGCTGGGATGGTTCGTCGTATCGATCTTTTGTCTGTTGGGCACCAGCCTGCTCGCCCAGCAACCCGCATGGGCAATTACCGGCAAATCGATTCCGGAATTGCGAAGCGAAAGTAGGGATCCCCTCTTGCCGGTCGCCCCGAGTATGATCCATAACCGCTACCTGCAGGCATCTTTGCCTGGGCTCCACCAAACCGGGAGCGACCGCTTAGCAGGGTCGACTCGTTTTTTATCGGCAACCGATTCATCCTGGTTCAGCCGGCAGTACGTCGATCAGCTCGCCTTTTTCTGCCGTCTGGAGATACAACTGGAAAAAGTGACCCGTTTCCCCATTAAATTCCGCCTTGGCGAAGTCCAGTACACCGAAGCCCTAGAGGGTAAATGAATCAGGCCAGGTGCATCAAATCGGTCACTCCGGGCGTCCGGGCGGCTACAAAACCTTCGCCATAATCAAATCCTGCCGTTCGACCATATGTGGCAGCTTTGGCGCGTAGGAAATCGAGGAACCCCCTGGAAGAAATAGGCGTATCCAACTCTCGCGCATAGGTGTCATCGGCATCCTGGTAAAACTGGCTCCGAAAGGCCAGCACGAGTTCCATCTTGCGATCGATATAGCCGGATATGTCGACAATGAAGTCCGGGGTAAGGTTGTAGTCCTGAATGTAGTGATATACTGCCACCGGTCGCCAGCGATCCTGGGTATTCCCGTCGGGTCCTTGGGTTTCAATTTTTATCAGCCCGGCATAAAACGCTGCCTCGCGCACCAATTGAGCGGCCCGGCCATGGTCGGGGTGGCGGTCCGACACAGAATTGGCCAGTATAATCGTAGGCTGATGGGTGCGAATAACCTGAACAATTGCCCGGACGTTCTCGGATGTATTGCGGAAAAAACCATCCGCCATGCCCAGGTTTACTCGAAAAGCCGCCCCCATCATTCGGCCCGCCTCAGCGGCTTCCTGGTCGCGTATTTCCGGGGTGCCGCGCGTGCCGAGTTCACCCCGGGTAAGGTCGCAGAGGCCCACGGAATACCCCTGGGCAATATGCGCCAGTAATGTACCGCTGCAACTCAGTTCGATATCGTCGGGGTGAACACCGAATGCAAGGATATCTACTTTCATGCCCGAAAAATACGCTTTATCCTTCGTTTAACAAGTCATTAAGCACTTGCCGGTAACCTTTCTCCCATAAGGAGCAAAAAAAGACCTGCTTGGAATCTCCTCAATTTATCGCTATTTTACCCTGCAATAAGATCTACCCCTTTTCATTGCCACTAGGCCTTCTCCGGCCCTATTCAACCAAACGTTAACCCTTTATGCCATGATGAAACAACTGTTTATCCTAATTGCCCTTTTGCTGGCGGGATCACTCTGCGCCCAGCGGCTGGAAGTCGGCGGATTTCTAGGAGCTGCCAGCCTGAGTGGCGACCTCATAGACGGAGATATTGGCCCCTTCAGCCCGGCTTACGGCATTATTGGTCGCTACCAGTTTAGCCCTGCTTTTGCAGCCCGAACCAACTTTATTTTCGGCAATCTGGAGGGTGAGGTCGGCAATGAATCCTTCGAAAGCTCCATTACCGAGTTATCTCTGGTCGTAGAGTGGCACCCCTTCAACCAACGCAAACTAACCCTTTATGATGAAACGGCTCAGGCTTTTGTTTTCAATAAGCGAACCACCGAGGCCGTTTACGATCAATACGGTAATCCACTGACCCCTCAGCAGGGCTACTTCGTTGGGTTAGACTCAGCCGGCAACCGCATGGTGTACGATAAATTTGGCAACCTGAGTGTTTTTGATCCGACCGGCAAGCTGATCGAAGACCGGTTCCGTACGCGCTGGTCGCCTTACGTTTTTGCCGGCTTCGGCGGGGTCTTGGTCGACCCAGAGGTCAAAATTGTAGATAACGATGGCAATACAGAAACGGTACCGACAGATCCGGGCTCTTACCTGGCTTTTCCTCTGGGCGTAGGTTTAAAAGTCGATTTCCACCGCAACTGGACCGCCGGTGTTGATTTTGGGGTGCGCCCAACCAATTCGGATGAGCTCGATGGATCCGTACAGGGAGAAAATAATGATTGGTATGCTATGGGGGGCGCCTTTATCACCTATTCGCTGGGGGTGACCTCGCCCTCCGATGTACTACCGGCCGACGCAGACGGCGACGGATTAGGTGATGTATTCGATCAATGCCCCGAAGTCGCCGGCCTGCCTGAACTCAAAGGATGCCCCGATAGCGATAACGATGGTATTGCCGACCCCGACGACGCCTGTGCCGACAAAGCCGGCCCCCTCGAAAACGAGGGATGCCCCTATCCCGACCAGGACGACGACGGTGTAGCCGATAAAGATGATTTGTGCCCCACAGTAGCCGGCCTGATCGAGCTAGGCGGGTGCCCCGACCGTGACGGCGATAGCATCCCCGATGGCGATGACCCTTGTCCCGATGCTCCCGGCCCCGAAGGATGCCCCGATACGGATGGCGATGGCCTTTACGATAATGAAGACGAATGCCCCGATGAGGCGGGCATTCCTAGCCTCAATGGGTGCCCCGACCGTACCGATACGGATGGCGACGGTATCATCGACAGCCGCGACCGCTGCCCTAACTTCCGCGGTACCGAAGCGACCCAGGGTTGCCCCGACCGCGATGAGGACGGCGTAGCCGATAATGAGGATGAATGCCCCACCCTGGCCGGCCCACCGGCGACCAGCGGCTGTCCGGAACTGTCCGAAGAAAGTACCGTTCTCGACCTGCGCGGACAAAAAATTCTCTTCGAAACCAACAGCACAGTGCTCGACGAGTCCTCTTTTATCTTGTTGGATCAGGTGCGGACCATCATGGAAAAAAACCCGGACCGCTCCCTGCGCATCATGGGTCATACCGATAATTCGGGTAGCGCCCGCTACAATAAACAGTTATCGGAGCAACGCGCTAAAGCTTGCTACGAATACTTGATCGAGCGGGGTATCGATCCCGATCGCATTACCTACGAAGGCTTTGGCGAAGAAAAACCCATTGCCGAAAACGATACCCCACAGGGCCGGGAAATTAACCGTCGGGTGGAGTTCGAACTCTCGAAATAGGTGCGTAAGCCTGATTCGTAATATTGGTCGTTTCGGAGAAGTCCATCTGGGTACTAGCCGCCGACGGTCCCTAAAAATCACGGGCTTGACAAATTACAGCGGTCCCCGCATCCATCTGATACAGCTACCGTCTGTTCTCTAAAAACAGGATGGTGGTTCTAGATTAGGTTTAAGCCGGTATGAAATACCCGAAACGAACACCCCGCTACGGTTTCTCAAATGCGTAAAATACGCTATATTGAATGTAACCGTTAAAATTCCCATCTATTTGTCCGAATCCAACAGCATTCAAACCAAATTATTCGCTCTTTAATTGCTGGACATGAACAACCGTATCGTTACGCTCGACGAATTCATTATCCGACGACAAAAAGATTTCCCATACGCCTCCGGGGAGCTCACGAGTCTGCTGCGCGATATCGGCGTAGCTGCCAAGATCGTAAACCGCGAGGTCAACAAAGCCGGCCTGGTCAATATCCTCGGCGTGGCCGATGCCAACCAGAATGCCTCGGGCGAGCAGGTGCAGAAGCTCGACCTGTACGCCAACGATAAATTTATCGATTGCCTGAAAAATAGCGGTGAGTGCTGCGGAGTGGCCAGTGAGGAAAACGAAGATTTTATCCCCATACCTTCGGTAGCGTCCAAAACGTCGAAATACGTCGTTGTGTTTGACCCGCTCGACGGTTCGTCTAACATCGACGTAAATGTATCGGTGGGTACCATTTTCGGGATTTACCGGCGGGTAAGCTCACCGGATGGCCCCTGCCAATTGGAGGACTTCATTCAAAAAGGCACCGAACTGGTGGCCGCCGGCTATGTGCTCTACGGTACCTCCACCTTGCTGGTCTACACTACCGGACGCGGGGTGAACGGGTTCACCCTTGACCCCTCTATCGGAGAGTTCTGCCTTTCGCATACCGATATTCAGATTCCGGACCGGGGGAATTACTATTCGGTCAATCAGGGCTACTACCTGAAATTCGATGTAGAAATGCGCCGCTATATCGACCATTGCTCCGATCTCAATCTGCGTTTGCGCTACATCGGGTCTATGGTCTCGGATATCCACCGGATATTGTTCCAGGGCGGGATTTTCCTGTATCCCAATACGCGCAAGTATCCACTGGGAAAATTGCGCCTGGTTTACGAGTGTAATCCCTTGTCGTATATCGTTGAGCAAGCTGGTGGGCACAGCATTTCCTGCCAGCTCAAGCGCATCCTGGAGCAAGATGTATCCCATCTGCACCAGCGATCCACGATCGCGATCGGCTCACCGGGAATGGTCGACGAGATGAAAGCTTTTGTAGAGCGCTACAGCGCCGAGCCGTCTTTTAATTAGTGGAATCTTGGCCCGGGCGGGGTTTACCCGCTGTACAAAAATGCTTACCTTGAGGAAGGCTACAAAAACCAACCTCATGGAAAGAGGCGTGCAATTGCCGAATCCGCAAGACACCACTTCCGCACCCAAAGGAAAGAACTACCTACTGGCGATCGGCGTCGATCACTACCAGCACTGGGACCCGTTGCACAACGCCGTCAAAGATATCAAAGACTTGGCCGAGGTGCTTACGCGCCAGTACCAGTTTGAAAAAGATGAGGTGATCCTGTTGCTCGACGAAGATGCCACGGAAGGCAAAATTTACGAAAAGCTGCGGGAGCTGAAGCGCAAAATCACACCCCATGACAACCTGATCATCTACTACTCCGGACACGGCCACTACGACGAAGAATTCGATGAAGGATACTGGGTGCCCGTTGATGCCCGCCGCGACGTCGAGGATCGGTTCATTTCCAACTCCAATATCATCAAGAAGGTGAATGCCATCGACACCCACCACACCCTGGTCGTCGTCGACTCCTGCTTCTCAGGCACACTGGTAGTGAAAAAGCGCAGCACCATCGTAGACGAGCGCTTCCGCTCCCGCCGGATTATCGCCTCGGGGCGCACTGAGACGGTGGCCGACGGACAGCCGGGTGAAAACAGCCCGTTCGCGGCCGGCATCCTGACCTACCTTAAACGCAACGTCAACAAATCGGTCAATACGACCTCCCTGATCCAATACGTGAAAGATTACCTCTACGGTAAAGCCCGCCAGACCCCAGTGGAAGGCAGGATACAAAATTCGGCCGACGAGGGCGGTGAGTTTGTTTTTCACCTCAAACTTTCTGAGAGGGAATTTTGGGAAAACATCTCCAAGATAGATACCCTCAATGCGTACGAAAACTACCTCGACTATTACCCCGAAGGACAATTCGCCGAAATTGCCAACCGCCGGATTCTGGAGCTGCAGGAGGATGATATGTGGGAAAGCGCCAAGGTCAAAAACAACGCCATGGCCTATGAGAACTACCTGCAGAAGTACATCATGACCGGAAAATATGTCGAAGAGGCTAAACAGCGGCTGACGGAAATACAGCAGCAGGCAGCAGGCCGCCGCCAAGAGTTACTCAGAATGGCCCAGGAGGCCGAGCAGCGGGAAAGTATCAAGAAAACATACTTAGAGTTCATCGGCGAGGCCGACCGCCTTTTCAATGGCGGCAAATTACTGGAGGCGCGTAATAAGTACCGCGAGAGCCTGGAGTACTACATGGAGCCTTTCGCGCCCAAGCCCGACTACGTGCAGGAAAAAATCAATTTTTGCAGCAATGGCATTACCTTCCTCAAATATTATAATGAAGGTGTAAAAGCAATGGACTCGGGCAATTACCGGCTTGCACTTGAATATTTCAATGAGGCGCGCAAGATCGATCACAACCCAAAGATGGACGAGCTCATAAAGGAGTGCCGGATGCGCCTCAAGCATAAATCGACCCCCAACTACGTCGACTTTTCCCAGATGGGTTCGCCCCCGCCCCTGCCACCGGATATGGAGGCCAAGATGGAAAAGATGCCCAACCTCCCCAAAACGAAGAAACCAAAGATCGCCCGGGATCCTCAACCCACCACCAGCGCCAAGAAGAAAAAACGGCGGAGTTCTTTCGGTATCCGAGCCTTTTTGATCATTGCATTGGTGGCAGCGGTAGGTCTGGGCGTTGTTGCCGTGATCGCTAATATGGATGCCACCTTCCCCGATCCGCCGGCTTCTTCGGCAAATGTTTATGAACAACCTTCCCCCACTGCTCCGAGTAATACCCCAAAAATTGCCGGCACCTGGCGGGTGCGCGACTTTTCTATGAACGGCGTATCCATGTCGCAACTGGGGGGAGAGCAGACGATGTTTTCGGCCAATATGACTTGGCAGTTCAACAACAATGGCTACTTGTATTACACCGATAACTTCGGCACTCGGCAAACCTATCAGTACTTTGTGAGCGGCAATGCCATTACCTTGCGCTCGGGCAACTACGACAACAACGGCACCATCGAGCGCCTGGACAACAACAGTATGCGCTTATCTTTCGCTATGCCGGATTATTACGGGAATACCCAACGTTGGGTGATTGACTTTTATCGCTAAGGGCAACTACCGTTCCGCCAGCCATTCGATACCGCCGTTGATGAACCCAAACAGCAAGGCTACCACTAGCGGCGCCACTACAGAAAAGCCCATCACCCAAAAAAACCAGCGCGAAACTTTAGAGCGCTCGATCCACTCTACGATCAAAGCGATCAACAACACCATCAGGGCAATACTCCCAAAGATCAAACTCAGCATAGTGGCCAGATAATCGTTGAGCAGCCAAAGCAGCAAATACAAGGCAATCTGAACCAAAAGAATTACCCTTGGCGATACATTTTCCATGCGGTAAGGTTTTGGAATGGGCTCTTGCCGGCGACCCGGTCAATTGTCGTTGAAAATGCGAGCGGCATTGCGATTGAAGTTATCGTCCAGGCTATTGGCATCGATGGAGGTGCCGTTGAACTCGTTGGGCGAGTTTTTGTACAACATAATTTGCCACTGCGGATTGTTCCGCTCCCCAATGGCGGTGGAGTGCAGCAAATCAAACGATCCGGGTGCCAGACTCGGATTGTAAAAGATGAATTTCACATTGGTCTGCCCTGTTTTTGGAAAGTCGTAGTAAGTCCAAATCTCGTAGGGCGGAGCCGAGGGCTCTTCCTCTTGGTGGAAAAGATCATCGGGCGGACCGTATTTCAGGTAGGTATAGCCGCGATCGGTTTCAAAACCGTACCGGAAACCCGATTTAAATTCTCGGTCCACTGCACGGGCTACGTTCAAAAACTTATTGTAGGCACCGGCCGGATCGTTCGGCGACTCTTTTGCCCAAAAGCTGAACAGATAGAGCCGCTGCGCCATGTAGTTGTGTTCTTTAAGGGCTGTATTGACGTAGTCGACGTCGGCCTGCGGCAAAAGGGGCGTGAGCGCCCGCAGGATATAGTCCAAGTCGGCCGAGTCGAGCATGGCCGCAAACGACGCATTCACATCTTCTTCTTGCGCCAGGTTTTCCTCCAGGTCCAGGTAGGGATTGGAGCGCTGAAAATTGGTTTGCTTACGGGCCAGCAGCTGATTGTCGCGGCTGCGCACTTCCACCGTGAGCAGGTAATTGCCCGAGGAGAGTTCCGATATATCTTGCGAAATAAGCAGTGGCACTACCGGCGCCGGCGAGCGCCGCTTATGCCCGATAATCAACTCTTTCTCGGTCCCATCCTGCGCCCCGTCGCGCTCAATTTTATAGGTGATGAGAAAATCTTCGCTCAGGACGGTATCGGTATGATAGATTTCCTGGTAAAAATAGAGCGTACTGAGGTTTTTGTGATAAAAACGATAAGCCAGCGGCTCCATGTACACCCCTGAGCGGTTGAACGGGTTACCTTCCTGCTTGGCCTTTACACAGCGGCTTAGCAGAAGGACGTCGGATTGCATTACCTCGCCCTTGTCAGAAGGAATAACCACTTTGCGCTGGTAGGTATCGACCGCACGGGCCGTATCACCTAGATCGGTGAATCGAACCTCCAGGTCGTAAGCCCCGGAAGGCACACCGTAGCGCTTGATGTCGATAAAATCGATGGGCTCGGCAGTGAGCGGGCTAGTCAGTAAAAATTTATCGTAACGAGCGACGGTATCTCCCCGGCGCAGCAACAAAAGCACCTCAACCCGGGCTTGCAAGGTAGAATCGGTAGCGGGCTCAAATTGTACGGTCGATCCGGTAATGTGAAGGTAGACCTCAACGTAAGGCGTCTCCGCACTCCAGAAAGATGCGGTTACGACACTTGCATCAATCGCACCGGCCCGCGGCAGCGTGGCTATAAGCACAAAAACGCAGCCCAACAAGTATCTCATAACCAAATATTTAATTCAACCTTCCTTTTAAATTTACGGGAAAAGGCGCAACCGTCCAAGTACCCCAACTACTCTTCTTGCACGGTACGGCCCAGAATAAATCGGAATTTGTAATTGATGTCGTTGCGCTCCAGAGCGGTGGTCATAACCATGAGGCTATCATTGATCGATTCGATTTCGTATTCGGTATCCAGGCTGCTTTCCCGCTGAATGATGCGGTTTTCTTCCAGCCGGTATTGGGCCGATTCGGTGGCGCCCGAGAAGTTGGTCCTGATGGTCCCATCGGCGTAAAACTCGAAGTAGAGCTCGTCGAGTGACGTAGTGGGCTTCCCGTTTCGAGTAGCTTCTCTCAGGTCCCAACGGCCTACGATCATCTCCTGCTCCGGACTGGGATCCGGCGTACAGGCCACTAAGCTGCCCAGCAAGATTGTCCAAAGCCCTACCCTCGTCCATCGCCAATGATATAATCTCATACTGTATTCGCTTTTTTCCGATTTTATGAAAGGGCGATTGCCCGTATTGGTTAAAGTAAAAGTAGGATTTTTTACTAGCATCCGAAGGGCTGAACCGATAGTTCATGCCTTTCAAAAATAAAAAACGCTTTCTCCCAAAAAAGGAGAAAGCGCAAGTATGGTGAATGTGGGATAGCTTATTGAGCCTTCACGGTGAAAGGCACGGCGGTTTTCGCCCACTTCAACGTGACCGTACCGTCTTGAGCGATTTCGAATACCATCTGTTCTTGGTTTTCATCCATCATCTTGGGGGTAGCCATGACGCGCAGCGCGTCTTTTGACTCCTTGTAATTGTAAGCGCCCCACTGCTCCGCTTCTTCATTGAAGATGACGGTCCAGTCTTTGTCATCGCGCGGAATGGTAAATAGGGCGTACTTGCCGGCCGACAATGCTTCGCCATTGACGGTGACATCTTTGTCGATTTCAAGGGTAGTAGCCTCGTTAGCTCCGGTGCGCCAGACTTTGCCGAATTCTTCCAGACCTCCGAAAACTTTGCGACCGCGCACGGAGGGTGCTCCGTAGTTGATCGTGATGGTTACGCCGTCGGTGGTAGTAGCTTCGGCAGTCTTGAGTGGACTCTTACGCTTCGAAGGATCGTCCTGAGCGGAAAGGTCAATGGTGAGCCCCAAACCAGCCAAAAGGAACAGCAAGGGCAGTAAGCTTTTCTTGATTTGCATATTGTTTTTTGAATTGATGAAAACTACCTTACTAACTGCTTTATAAATTTTAATGTTGTTGCCAAAGGTGTTAAATCGACGGGGTTGCGGCCGAAGCACGCCGCAACCGGTCGTTGATGGCGCGCCCCAGCCCGGTCTCTGGCGCAGGTTCGGCCAAAATAATATCCAAGGACAACTCATCGAGTTCCCGCAAGTGAGCAAAAAGACGGCGTGCGGCCTCCTCCAGGTTACCCCCGGGACTAAGTACCAGTTCTTTTTCCGCTTTAGCCAAGGCGGGGCCTGCCTGGAAACGCAACAGCCCTATTCGCCGGCCCGCATACCTGGGCAGGAGTGTCTCCAAGGCACCCATGACCAGGGGTACCCGCGGGGCATAATGGCTTTGTAGCATGCCGGGGGCCCGGGGGTTGGATGTCGATTGCGCTTTGACTTGTATCGGACCTGCTATGGCCTCCAGCGCTTCTACCGCCACTCCACCCTTACGAAAAACCGTTGGAACGCCGTTTTCCATACCGACAATCGTACTTTCTAACCCGACTGCACAGGGCCCGCCGTCCAGAATGTAGGGCACCTGGTCGCCAAGTTGCCGGTCCACGTGTTCGGCCCGGGTCGGACTAATGTACCCGAAGGGATTGGCGCTGGGTGCTGCCAGCGGAAAATCGATTTCCTGCAATAGTTGTTGGGTCAGCGGATGGCGGGGAATGCGCACTGCCACCAGCGAAGCGCCCGCCGTAACCAGATCGGGGATGATGGCTTTGCGGGGAAGCAGAAGCGTAAGCGGGCCCGGCATAAAGTGACCGGCCAGCTTGCGGAGCGGTTCGGGAAACGCCGTAACGTAGGTAAAAATATGCTCAACGACTGGTAAGTGAATGATGACCGGATCGAACCTGGGTCGGTTTTTGACGGCAAAAATATGACTTACTGCTTTTTCATCCAGCGTATTACCAGCCAATCCGTAAACCGTTTCCGTTGGAATGGCTACCAGTTGTCCAGCCCGTAAAAGACGGACGGCCTCTGCTATGTCGGTGCCGATCATCCGTACTTTTGCGGCAAAAATAAGGATCTTCGTTCGCTTAGCGGAGTAAGATCTGCAGGGCGTTGCGGTAGTTGATGTTCAATTTTCCATTCGGCTCCCGCGCAATCACCGGTTGATCACCGACGCGCACGCGAAAGGGTTGGCGGTATTTGCGCAGTATACCAAATAATTTCCAGCGGGAAAAGCCGGCTTGGCGCAAGGTGTGTAGTAGAAACTGCAGAGTCTCTTCATTCTCAATGTCGATCAAGAACTGATTGGAAGCCTCTTCGGATCGCAGGTGAACTTTGCCGGACGAGGAATCCATCGTTACCGAACCGCCAAATTCAATACCCTGCATCATGGTTTTGATAGCTTGTTGCATAGAAAAAAGTTTGCCACCTACTGGTGGTAGATGGCATTGCTTTTAGGATTGGCTGTTGGCATTGTCTTTTGTGCGGATTTTCAGGGTACCATTCATTTTCCACTGTGCGTGGCTCGCATTGTCAGAAGTACCACTGGGAACATAGAGTTCGAAATTTTCGAATTCGTAGGTGATCTCTGCATTGCGACCGGTTAACTTGTCGTACAGACCAATCGCCAAGTCAGGCCAATTTTGGGTTTCGTTAGCCATAAGATTTTTGAATTTGATGATTATTATCCTTACGAACACCACCCCAGGGTTGATGTTCACCAGGCTGTGGGCGGATTCGCAAACCAGCTCGTCTGCTAATCCGCTCTTCGTCCTTTTACACCCCAGAGGCAGCCACGGGTTGTGGCCGGGCCGCTTCACGCCGGTCCAACCATCCGAGGCCGAGCATACTCACTATACACCAGGTAAAAGTGATATACCAGAGCGTTGCAAAAGTGTAATTTTCAGCTATGCCCAATCCGATGCTGGGCCCCACCACCTGTGCAATGCTAAACGAGAGCGTGTACAAGCCCATGTACTGGCCCCGGTTATGCGGGTCGCTGCGCGAAACGGCCCAGGAGCTGGCGAAGGGCAAGTCCATCATCTCCCCTACCGTGATCAGCACCACGGCCAGCGATGCGGCCAGCCACCACGGACTGAATACATTAAAGGCCAGATAAGACAACCCCATGAGGAAAATGCCGATGCTGACCGAGCGCAGCGGGCGTATTACCTGTTCCACCTTGTACACCAGGGGCATCTCCAGGATCGCGATCAGCAGACCGTTAGCGCCCAGGAAAAAACCGATTTGATCTTCGGTCATTGAATAGCCCTCCTTGTAAAAAACGGGCACGGCATAGAACAACTGAATGAAAGCCATGGCGGCCAAAATGCGAAATCCAAAAAACCACAGAAAGGACGGGTCGCGGTAGGCCGACCGGACCGGACGCTGCGATTCTGCTGCGGGTGCCGCTTCGGAGTTGCGCTGTTTGCGCTCGGGCAGCCACACCTGTAGCAGCAGGGCCGCCGCCATGCAGGTGATCCCGTCGACCCAAAAGAGCGCGTGGAACCCGTAGCGGTGCGCCAACAGGCCGCCTACGGCCGGACCGAAGGAGAACCCCAAGTTGATCGCCAGCCGCAAGAGGGAATAAGAACGCGTCAGGTTTTCCGGTTTGCTGTAGGCTGAGATGGCCACGTGGGTCGCCGGGCGGAACGCCTCGGCGATGGTGCTGAGAATAAAGATCGCCCCGCACAAAGGCCAAAACCCGCGCACCGGTGTAAGAGCCATAAACATTGCCCCGCTCAGCAGCAGGGTCCAGAACTGTACCCGGTAAAATCCAAAGCGATCAGTGGCTCGCCCACCCAGGATCGAGCCCAGGATGGAGCCCAACCCAAAGGCGCTCATCACCAGGCCTGCGCGGGTGGCGGTGAAACCCAGCCCGGCCGTCAGGTAAACCGTCATAAACGGAATGACCATCGTACCCGAGCGATTGATGAAAGTAACCAGCGACAAAAGCCAGATTTCCCGGGATAGACCGGCAAACGAACGGCGGTAGAGTTGGAACATGACGCGCGATTTCGAGCAATAACCGCGGGTGAGCAGATAGAGTTCCGGAGTGCCAAATTTCACTTGCCCAAATGCACCGGCTACCTCGGGATCAACAACAAGCGGATTTGCCGTCCGTCGATATAGCGACCCGCTTGCCCATTAAAGAAGGCACCTTCCTCCATCATCATGCGGATTTCCTTATTCCTTTCCTCCAGAAATACCTTGGTGTTGAGTTCGATCGAAAAAGCAGTATTGGGTTACAGCGGTTAGTCGCCCCGCACCGGTACGCCCTCCTGCTGATAGACAACCATCTTTTGCGATGTGCGGGTTTCCAACCTGCCAATGGCCAGGCGCTCCCCAGATACGACCCGGTCACGGTAGTCGCCGGGAAGGACGTCAGTAGCGGACTGATTTTAAAGGGCGATTTAACTTTGCTGCGGTAGACTATGGGGATAGGCTTGCTCTTTACCGCCGGGCGGTACTTTGTAGTGGTGGATGCATTATTGCCGTAAGCCGGTGGGGGCGAAACGAAAGATGCCTGCATTGCTTTTTTACCCTCAAAGGCCTATATTTTAGCGTAAATTCAATATCCTATTCCATCATGCCCGATATAGCCAAGCTGCCTACTACCGACCAGGAACTCCTCGAGCTGGGCGCCCGTGAAGCCCCCGTGCGCTTCGAAGCCTCGGAAGCGCAGTACTGGGCGTTGCTGCAACATGCGGCCTACAAGGCAGAGTACGCCAACGGGGAAATCGTTGCGACTATGGGATACGAAAATGCGCTCCACTCTGAATTAGTAAGCGAGATGATATTCCAATTGAAAACGATGTTTCGCAATAAGCCCTATCGCTTCGGAACCAGCAACCGACCCATCTGCATAGCGGCCTGCGACAACGCCATCTTCATCCCCGATGGTTCTGTGCTGCAGTTGCCCCTCGACCCTTACGAATTCCAACCGGGTATGGATGCGGAACGCACCCCTGTGTTGCTCTTCGAAGTCCTCTCGCCCAGCACCCGCATAAGGGACTTTGGCGAGAAACTGCCTTGCTACAAGCAGATCCCCAGCCTGCAGCACATCATCTACCTGGAAACGGACAACGTCAAGGTCTTCCATTTTCACCGCCGGGAAGATGGCCTGTGGCTGGAGGGCATCTATACGGACAAAAGCGATCAACTGGCTTTGCCTTACGGAACGATTACGCTGGGAGAGTTGTATGTGGATTAAAGGTGAGAGATCTGTTAGTCGAGGGATACACACCTTCATTTTTTCAAAAATTTTCCGCTTCGCAGAAGAAGAAAAAGGGTTCACCCTATGGAATAAAATTTCTTTCGAAATTTTGCCGGAGGCATTCCACAGGGTAAAAGCGCTAAAGGGCCTGCCCCGTGAAATCAGGCGCAGCTATTTCACGGGGTAACCCAGTACCGGGAAAGCCGAAACCCTACGCCGTCGTACCGGCCGAGGGCATCGACCCTGACGCGGAAAGCGACGCGGCCGCAGCCATCGTCGTACCAGGACCCGCCACGAACCACGCGGAGATCTCCGGTACCTCCGGTACCTCCGTTAATCCGCGCTGAGCCATCCACCAGCGCGTCTTTGTAGTTTTTGTACCATACGTCTTCGCACCACTCTCGTACATTGCCACTCATATCGTACAGCCCCAGCGCATTGGGGTGCTTACAACCCACCGGATGGGTTTGTCTTCGGCTGTTTTCACCATACCAGCCCACCTCTGGCAAATAATTACTCCCGGCATACGCGTAGCCCAAAGTCTGCCCATAGCGACCACCGCTCGCCGCGTATTCCCACTGCGCCTCACTCGGCAGGCCAAAGCGGCAGCCGTCGGCGGCATTGAGCTCCGCTATCTCCGGCAGGGCGTTTAGGCGGTCCAAAAAGCCTGCTTTGGTCCCCATAATATCGTTCCAACTCACCTGTTCCACCGGGCGCTCGGCGCCTCTGAAATCAGAGGGGTTCTCCCCCATCACCGCCTCCCAGAGCCCCTGGGTGACGGGGTACTGCCCTAGCTCGAAGTCCTGTGCGATGTCTACCCAACGGGCGGGTTTTTCATCGTTGTACTTCGAGTCATCGTCCCCCATCCGGAACCGCCCCTTTTCCACCTGCACCATCTGGAAAGTATAGCCATTGGCGGTGTAGGTACGCAGGCGGCGCTTTAGGGTGGGGGATTCGGTGTAGAGGGTGGCGGTCATGGTGGTTTTTACCTTAAGGTAGAAATTTCCTTTCCTGCAAAAACCTTTTCTACAAAAAATCAAGCGTTTACCATACCAGTCACTTTTCTGCAGCCCAACCGGAAGGCGGGGATCGTCCTCCTGGTGCTTGATCCTTCCGAATACAAGTACTTTCAGATGCTGAACAGTACCTCCGAGTGGTCCGCCCCGTATGACCACCATAACTTTCCTTCTCCGGGTCCGTAAAAAGGATACGAATATGTACATTACAGGTTGCAAGTGAACCTCATGCTAAACGAACACGACTAATCCATATGCAAAACCTCAGCTCCTTGCTTACACCGCGGCAGTCGGTGTTTGACCAAAGCTATAAAGACGTGGTCCTCGATCTTACCGACCTGAATGAGGACAAAATCGATCCAGATCGCTTCTTCGCCGAAAACTACATCACTAAAGGCATGGAACAGCTCTACACCAGCGTATTTCGCCGCATGGAGGGCTCCATGGATGATGGTGTCTTTAAGCTAACCCAGGCGATGGGTGGGGGTAAAACCCACAGCATGATCGCGGTGGGGCTGCTGGCCAAATTCCCGGAATACCGCAAGCCGGTCATGAGTGCGGTGTACGATACTTCCTTTCGTGGATCAGCGCGGGTCGTTGCTTTTTCCGGACGAGAAAAACCCAAGAATGGTATCTGGACCTTTATCGCCGACAGCATCGGCAAGAAGGACGTCTTCCAGGAACTCAATAAGGAGGGCGAACCACCCGGCCAATCCGATTGGATTCGGCTGCTGCAAGGAGAGCCCACGCTCATTCTCCTGGATGAGCTGCCCGATTACCTCAATTATTCGGCTACGGTGCAAAGTGGCCTCGGTACCCTGGCCGACAAAACGGCCCGTGCCCTGACGACCTTACTGAACGCCATCGGTAAAGAGGAACTTTCCAACGTAGCGCTAGTCATTTCCGATCTGCAGAATGCCTACGCCAAAGGGTCAGGGCAGATCGATCAGTTGCTTGGTGATTTTGAGAAAGAGACTAAACGTGTTGCGAAAAACTTTACCCCGGTACGGCAAAATACAAATGAGATCTACCACATTTTGCGCAAGCGCCTCTTTACGGAGGAAGTACCGGAAGAAGTGATAAAAGAGACGGCCGCCGCCTACAGCAAAGAGGTGGAGCAGGCAGCAAAGATGGAGCTGACGAACGAATCGCCCCGGCAAATCGAAGCCGCCATTCGCGAAAGCTATCCTTTCCACCCGGCTATGCGGGAACTCTACGCTCGCTTTAAGGAAAATCCCGGCTTTATGCAGACGCGGGGCCTTATCCGCCTGATGCGGGCTATTACGGCCCGCATGTTTGATCCCCAACACGGCTGGGCCGACCGGAGCTACCTGATCCACCCATACGATATCGACCCGAACGACGATAGCGTCAATGCCCAGCTCAACGAGATCAATAATAAGCTCATTAATGCCATCTCGAATGACATCGCCTCCGGAGGGGATGCGGCGGCGGAAAAGATCGCAGAAGAGCTGCAGACTGATCTACCCGTCAAAGCGGCCAGGCTCCTCTTTATGTCTTCCCTCAGTATGGTGCAGGGCGGACTGAAGGGCCTCAAAATGAATGAGATCACCGCTATGCTGGCTGCCCCGGGGGTGGATATCACGCAGCTGAAGACCGCCGTCATCCCGGCCTTGCGCGAACGCTCCTGGTACCTGCACGTGGACAAAAGCGGTGCCCTGCTCTACAAGGATGTAGCCAACGTATCGGCCAAAGTGAATAGCTACCGCAAAGGATACAATCCGGAGGCGATCCGGAAAGAAATGCGCACCCTGCTGCAAGAGCTTTTTGAGCCCAAAATGAAAGACCTCTATCAGCGCCTGTATGTGTTGCCCGCCCTGGATGAAATTGACGTGGAAAAAGATACCGTCTCCCTCGTTATCTTCCAGCCCTATGCCCAGGGCGGACTGCACCCGGAGCTCCAGGCCTGGTACGACAACCTACGCTACAAAAACCGCGTGTTTTTCCTGACCGGCGATCAGCAATCGATCGATACGGTATTTGATAATGCCAAAAGTATTCGGGCAGCGCAGGATGTCAAGGCCGAATTTGAGAGCGACAAAGTGCCTACCAACGACCCTCAATACCAGGAAGTAGAGGAGCTGCTCAGTACCTACCGCTTTCGCTTCTATTCGGCGACGACCAATATCTTTACCAAGCTGACTTTTCCAACCAGGCGGGGATTGATGGACTCAAACATCAACCTGCAGTACATACAGAATAAATTTGACGGAGAAGAACAGATCCGGCAGGCGATGATCGATAAACGCAAGTTTACTACCGAGATCGAAAAGGACTCTTTTTTGCAGCAGCTGGAGCAAAAACTGTTTCAGGGGCAGAAAGAGCGGCCCTGGAACGAAGTGGTCGAATCAGCGGCTACCGATACCGCCTGGGTGTGGCACAAACCCAACGCACTGCAGCAGGTGAAGCGCGAACAAGTCACCAAAGACCACTGGCGCGAGGATGGGAACTGGATCAAGATCGGACCTTTTCCCAAGCCTCCCACCAGTGTGCGGGTACAGGAAATGGGACGCGATACCGATACCGGCAAAATGCGCCTGCGCATCCAACCGGTACGTGGCGCCATCGTCCACTACGCCTACGGCCAAAAGGTGACTACCAATGATCCTCAATGGGATACCAAGAAGGACCTAGTTACCGATGAGCTCTACGTGTCTTTCCTTTGTGTGGACCCCGAGGGCGAGCACGAAGTAGGCGATCCGGTAGTCTGGCAAAATACCATCGACCTGAAATACGATTTTTATCCGCAGGGTGATGCTTTTCGCGTCGAGTTTACCGTGGCTCCGCGCAATACCGATATTTACTATTCTACCGATGGGAGCGAACCCCTGGAATACGGCGCTGTTTACGAAGCTTCTTTTGTAGCGGAACCCAAAACCAAAATCCTCGCCGCAGCGAAAAAGGATGACCTTTTGTCGGATATCAAGCAGTTCGACCTGCCGAACCGGGGAGCAAACCCCAATAAGGAAATCAATCCGGTGATTCCGCTGACCTATAAAAAACGCACAGCCATGACCACCACGGCCGAAACCTTTCAATTCCTGAAGCAACTCGAAAAGCATGAGGTGGAAGGCTATGGACTGGCGATCAATGTAGATGGTGATCAATGGCTGACTATGGAAGTGGACGGAGCCGTGAAATATACAGCTGCACAAATAGAGGAAGCTGTGAATTTCGTCTGGGATAAGCTTTTGCATACTGGCGAGCTGAGCCTGGCGCTTTCCCGCCTCCAATTTGCCAGCGGCCAAAACTTTCTCGATTTTGTACGCGATACCAATCTGGAATACAAACCACAAGATATTGAGCAACGCATCGAAGCATAAGCAGCTGATCGACTTCGGCTTTGTACCGGCCCAAAGTGAGCACCACTTTGTGGTGGTGATTCCGCGCTCCAAAAAACAGGAGGTGACGGTACACGAGCTGTATCAGTACGACCCGGAGATGACGGTGGAGGGACTGCAAATGCGTTTCCTGGGACCCGGCTATACCGGCAAGGTGCGCCTCAGTCGCACCCGCTGGGACCTGCTGGAACGCTACCTGCGCAGTGAGTTCAACCAACGCCTGCGGGCCTCCAAGGCGACTAAAAAAAGCGTATCCTGGAAGCAGGGGCTCAATTATGTGCATCGCCTCTTCGGCAAGGAACTGATGGTGCTGCTGTGGGCCATGGAAGAGGCCGACCCCAACCGTGCCAATCAGGCCGTGGAAAACTGGCTGGGCCTGCGCCCCGAAGAGCGGTGGTGGCTCTATACCATCACCAATGCCGCCACCGGCCATCCGGAGAACGGCCGTGGCCGCGGCTGGCGCAAAGCCCTGCGCTTTGCCCTCACCGAGAACCCCATCCCGGAAGGTACCTACACGCAGGCCCTGCTCGACGAGGAAAAACTTCTGCTTTTTGAAGAAGAAAACGATTACCCCGCTAAAAAATAATACCCCATGCCCGCTTTTATTGAACAACAGTTTCCGGTCTCCAAGGTCTCCAAGGAAAGCTATAAGGAGCGTAAAGCCGGTTCTGGTCAGACCCTGACCGGCCTGGGCAAGTGGTGGGGGCGCAAGCCGCTGGTGCTGGTGCGGGCGACCCTTATCGGCCTCCTGCTGCCGGCTACCGATGATCCCGACAAAGATCAGGAGGTCTTTTTGCGCCTGATGACCATGGACGAAGAGGGCCTGCGCCGCCGCCGCAGTAAGAATCTTTCCGCCAAGGACCTGGCGGCACAATTGACCGATGGAGAGCGTGCTCAATACCTTACGGAAAACGCCAAAGGAAGCTGGGCCTGGCAAAATGAGCTGTCGCGCGAGCAGAAGGCGGAGGTCCAGGAACTGGCTTTCGAGCGCCTGTCGTACGACGAAAAGCTGCGCCTCTGCGACCGTCCCGAGCAGATCGAAGGGCCTTCGCCGGCATCCTGGGAGGTGATCAATGCCCACTGCGGCACCACGGCAAACAGCCTGACCGAATGGGTCGAACAGATGGGCCAGCAACAATTTGGCCATACTCCGCGGGTAGGCGACGCCTTCTGTGGGGGCGGCTCCATTCCCTTTGAGGCGGCTCGCCTGGGCTGTCAGGCCTACGGCAGTGACCTCAACCCGGTAGCGGCCCTGCTTACCTGGGCCTCGATCAATATTGTGGGCGGCGGCCCGGAGGTGAAAGCCGAGATTGAGGAAGCCCAACGAGAAGTATTCGAGGCCGTGGATCAGCAAATCACCGCCTGGGGCATCGAGCACAATGAAGCTGGCTGGCGGGCCGATGCTTACCTGTACTGCGTGGAGGCCAAAAGTCCGGCCACCGGCTATTGGGTGCCCCTGGCGCCCAGCTGGGTGATCTCGGAAAAATATAAAGTCTGTGCCGTGCTGCGTCCCGACCACGCTAATCAGCGCTACCATATTGACATCATCGAAGGGGCCGATGCGGCCACCTTCGCTGCCGCTAAAACGGGTACGGTGCAAAACGGCCGCCTGGTCTGTCCGGAAACGGACACCGAGCACAACATCTCCACCATCCGGGGCGACCGGCGGGTGGAGGGCGAAACCCGCTATGGCTTGCGCATGTGGGAAAACGAGGACCTCGTGCCCCGGCCCGACGATACCTTTCAGGAGCGCCTCTACTGCATTCGCTACCTGGAAACCTGGTACGAGGACGCCAACAATCCAGAGATCACCTGGACACAAGCGGAAGCCGAGGCCTGGCCGGATTTTCAAGACAAGCTGGACCGCAAAGCCATCAAAAAGAAAACCCAACGCCACTATATCGCGCCTAATTCCGAAGACCTGGCCCGGGAAGCGCAGGTGTTGGCGCTGCTGCAGGAACGCTTTGCCGAATGGCAGGAGAAAGGCTACATCCCTTCGACTAAAATTCCCAGAGGATACAATACCGAACAGCCCATACGCGAGCGCGGCTGGACCTACTGGCATCATTTGTTTAATCCTAGGCAACTATTTTACCTAGGATCAATTTCTGAGAGACTTGAAAAAAGTAAGACAAATGGAAAAATAGCCTCTCTTCTTTCACTTGGAAACTTGGCGAATTTAAATTCTAGATTAATCAGGTGGCGGGCTACAATGTCAAGATCAGGCGGTATAGGTTCTACTGGAGATACTTTTTCGAATCAAGCCCTAAATACAATTTTCAATCCTCCTGCCAAAGGCTTTAAAGCAATGGAGGAAAATTTCCTATTTAATGTTCCTTCTGATAATAAATTTGATGCAAACTTTAAATTAAGAACATTAGATGCAAGAAGTGTTAATTTTGAATGTTCTTTCTGGATAACTGATCCACCCTACGCCGACGCCATTAATTATCATGAATTAGGAGACTTTTTTCTAGCGTGGCATCAAAAACACCTCGAACAACTCTTCCCGGAATGGCACACCAACAGCAAGTCCGCCCTGGCCGTCAAAGGCAAGGGCCAATCCTTCAATCGCTCCATGGTGGAGGTGTACCGCAACCTCACCCGGCACATGCCCGATGCCGGGGCGCAGGTGGTGATGTTCACCCATCAGGACTCGGCGGTCTGGGCCGACCTGGCGCTCATCCTCTGGGCCTCGGGCCTGCGCGTCACCGCCGCCTGGACCATACAGACCGAGACCGATGCCGGGGGCATCAAAAAAGGCAACTACGTGCAGGGCACCGTGATCATGGTGCTGCGCAAGCAAGACTCCGAGGAGATCGGCTTCCTCTCGGATGTACAAATGGACGTGGAGTACGGCGTGAAGGAGCAGATCGCCTTCATGCAGCAGATCGACGATAAAGACGACCCCAACTTCGGCGATGCCGACTATCAGCTGGCGGCCTACGCAGCGGCCCTACGCGAGCTCACCAAGTACAAGCGTCTGGGCGAGATCGATGTCGAGTACGAGCTCAGCAAAGAGCGGCAGAGCGGCGACGAAAGCGAGATCGTGAAGATCATCGACTCCGCCGTGCGCGTCGCCATGGACGCCCTGGTGCCCAACGGTTTTGCGGAAGCGGAATGGCGCAAGCTCAGTCCCCTTGAGCGCTTCTACCTCAAGGGGCTGGAAGTAGAGCAGGGCGGCGAGTACCGCAGCGGCGTCTACACGGAAATGGCCCGGGGCTACGGCCTGCGAGAGTACCGCCACCTGCTGAAGGTAAAAGCCAACCACACCCGGCTGATCACCCCCATCGAGTACAAAAACAAAGACCTGAGCGGGGAGGATTTTGGCGGCAGCCTCACCCGTCAGATCCTCTTCGCCATCCACGAAGTACACCGCACCGAAGACCCGGTAGAGGGCCGCAACTGGCTCTACCACGAGTGGCCCGACTACTGGAACAGCCGGTCGCTCATTCTGGCCATCCTGGGCTATATGATCAAGAAAACGGAGAGCATCCCCCACTGGAGCAAGGATGTGGAAGCCGCGAAGTTGCTGCGCGGGTACGTGGAGAACGATGCGGTGGGTTAACTTTTAAGTTAAAAAGCTTTGAAATGAACTTATAAGTGAGTAATTTTGTCTACATAACGAAAGCAATTCAATTCAAGCGGATCACGTATTATTCGGTCCAGTTTGATGGCGAACCCGTTTCTATGTTTTTAAACTTCATACAAAAACATAGTCAGGAGGAATACAGAGAAGAATTATTTGTAATCAGAAAATGGCTGCAGAAGCTCGGAAATGAAATTGGAGCGGATCGCCGATATTTTCGTGTAGAAGGTGCCGGTGATGGAGAGGCTAAAGCTTTTCCACCCCCGGCCAGGTACCTGAACATGGATTGTTCTCTTCGATTGTATTGTATGTGGATGAGTCGATCGGCCGTTATTTTATTTGATGGAGCAGAAAAAACAGCCAATTCTGCACAAGATTGTCCTAATGTTTCGAGTCATTTCCGTCTAGCCAACAAACTAACCAAGGCTATTAGCCAAGCACAATACGATAAAGACATTTCATTGGATCCGGAAACTGATTTATTGGTTTACGATCCAGAATTACCAATCTATCTATGAAAAAGTACGAAAGCATTGAGCAGTTTTTCGCCGAGCCAGGCCCGGCAGATGTAGAACGCTTTGTGGATAAAAACCTGGATATTTCTCAGCAAGTTTTTGCTTTGTTGAAGGAAAAAGGATGGACACAGAGTGACCTGGCCAAAAAGCTGGGAAAAACTAGTGCTGAAATTAGTAAATGGCTCAGTGGTTCGCACAACCTCACATTGCGCAGTATTGCCAAAATGGAAGCTATACTGGAGGAAGATATTATTATGACACCACAGAAGGCACGTCGTACCTATAGCAAGGTTCATTTTGCGACCATGCGGTACCACGCTGTCCAGAATAAGCTAAGCCATAAAGACCTTAAATATTCAACGGGCGAAGTTGCCTCAGATAAGGGGAAGCGCTCTTCTCAGCTTAAAATCAGCGTCGCATGAGTAAGCGCAAGAGGCCGACTATCGATCCCAATAAGATCCATTTATTCAGTATCAATGTATTTCAGGGCAGTTTGGAAACAGCTCCAGAATTGTTAGAAAAGCCCGTATTGGATGTAGATGCCCCGGCTAATTTCAATATGGGGGTTGAGCGAGAGATTGCGCACAACCTTGAAGCTGGTTTAACCCGTATCAGACTTTTTTTTAAGTTGGTTGCACTAGAAAAAGATACACAGGAAGAGATTGGATTAGAAGCCGAATACGGGATCGAATTTCATTTTCACATGGATAACTTTTCTGATTTCGTACAGTACGATAAGGAAGAAAATCCCATGATAGACCAGCACTTGGCTGCAACAATGATTGGTATTGCGTATTCTACTTCCCGCGGAATTATCTTAGAACGCCTTCAGGGGACCTTATTTCGCAGTGTATTGCTGCCAGTAGTCAGTCCGTATAAAATATTGGAGCAAAGCCCTCGAGTGGAAGAATAAACCCTAATCCCCATGCAACGCTACTCCTCCCGTCGGCAATCATTAGGCAAGCATTTTTTTCGGGACCGGTTGGAAAAGGCTGTACGATACGACCGTATCGCGGGTTACTTCAGTTCCTCCATGCTGGAGATTGCGGGAGAGGCTATCGCCCAGATGCCGGGAAAGGTACGCATGGTTGCCAATTCGTCCCTCGATCCGCTCGATGTGCAAACAGCCAAGGCTGCCCACCTGGCATTGACGCAGGAGTGGAAAAAAGAAATCGACCAACGCTATAACGACGGTCTGCAGGAGCGCCTATCTCGTTTATATCAATTACTCGTTTCTGAAAAGCTGGAAATCCGCGTGCTGCCCGATCAAGCCTTTGGGCTGGTCCACGGCAAGGCCGGGGTGTTAACATTCGAAGATGGCAGTCAAACGGCTTTTTTAGGCAGTGCCAACGAGAGCAAATCGGGCTGGCAGTTGAACTACGAGCTGATCTGGGAAGACCCTTCGCCAGAAGCGGTCACCTGGGTGCAGGAAGAGTTTGATACGCTGTGGAATGACGCCCGTGCCTGTTCGCTCTCTGAGGCGATTATCACGGATATCAAGCGTTTGAGTGGGCGCAAAGTAGTCCCCCTGGATAAATGGCGGGAAAAGCCGGAACCCGAAGCGGCGGTAGTAGAAAATCCCATTTACCGGGAGCATTTTGGTTTGTGGGGTCACCAGAAATTTTTTGTCAAGCTAGCCTATGAAGAACATCGCTGTGGGAGAGGGGCCCGCTTTGTCTTAGCCGATCAGGTGGGCCTGGGCAAAACGGTCCAATTAGCTATGGCGGCTATGCTCATGGCCTTGCAAAGCGATAAGCCGGTCCTGGTCATTGCGCCTAAAACGCTAGTCTATCAGTGGCAAGATGAACTCCTGAAGCTACTGGGACTACCTTCGGCAGTTTGGGATAAGAACACCTGGATCGATGAAACCGGCCACGTACACGAAAATAACAATCCAAAGAAAGCTATTCTCAAATGTCCACGCCGCTTTGGTATCATTAGTCAGGGATTAGTAATTCGGGGTTCGGACGTCGTGCAGCGTTTACTGGAAAAAGAATACGAATGTGTCATCGTGGATGAGGCTCACCGATCAAGACGAAGGAACCTGAAGGAAAACGGACAGGAGGAGCCCGCTGAGCCCAATAATATGATGGCCTTTCTGCTGCAGCTATCTCCCCGCACCAAAAGCATGATGTTGGGAACGGCTACACCGGTACAATTATATCCGATCGAGGCCTACGACCTGCTGTGTGTCTTAGGTGCAGGAGCTCCCCATGTACTGGGGAATGACTTTTCCTGGTGGCGTACCCAATCCAAAGAAACAAGCTTCAAGCTGGTCGATGGCACCGCACGCACCTTTCAAGACAAACACCGCCTGTGGGAATGGCTGCGCCACCCGTTTCCACCGGCTTATGAAAACGACCGCTTATTTGGACGCATTCGGCGGGCCCTGGAGATGACTCCACGCGATTTTGTACTGAAGCCCGAAACAGTCGATCGGCTCAATCCCGGCTATAAACGGTCGATTGAGCGGGAAGATGGGCTGTTCGAGAAGTACAATCCTTATGTGCGTCATATTGTCCGCCGCACCCGCAAATTTCTGGAAGAAACCATCAATGAAGAAACCGGAGAGCCTTTCCTGAAAAAGGTCGAAGTAGTTCTGTACGGCGAAGCGCCCAAAGATGCCATTCCTTTGAAGGGGTATCTGGAAGATGCCTACCACACGGCGGAAGAGTTTAGTACGTCTCTGGGAGAAGTCATGAAGGGGGCTGGATTTATCAAAACCCTGCTGTTGCGCCGCATTGGCAGTAGTATGGAAGCCGGCCGCAAAACGGCGATCAAAATGCTGGGCCACGATCCAGAATGGATGGAGGAAGAGGAAGAAGACGATGTGGTAGAAGAAGCCCCTACCGGTATTGCCGCCCGGATCGGTCCGGAGCAGGAAGAGATCCTGCAACGCCTGATCCGGCAATTGGACGAATACACCGATGCCGATCCCAAGCTGGAACGACTCAACGAACTTCTTTTTCAGAGCGGCTGGGCTGATCTGGGGTGCATCATCTTCAGCCAATATTACGATACAGTCCACTACTTTGCCGAGCGGGTAGCCCGGGCACATCCCGATAAGAAGATTGGGGTATACGCGGGCTCCGGTAAATCAGGTGTTTGGCTAAAGGGCCGGTATCAGCGGGTAGAAAAAGAAACGATCAAGCGAGCGGTACAATCCGATGACATCCGTATCCTCTTTGGCACCGACAGTGCCAGTGAGGGCCTCAACCTACAGCGCCTCGGCACCCTCATCAATTTAGACTTACCGTGGAATCCGACCCGCCTGGAGCAGCGCAAAGGCCGCATTCAACGCATCGGGCAGCGGTTAGATACTGTCAAGGTCTACAACATGCGCTACCGGGGTACGGTAGAAGACCGGGTCCATGAATTGCTGAGTGATCGGTTGGAAAATATCTTCAGCATCTTCGGGCAAATACCGGACATCTTGCAAGACGTCTGGGTGGACGTCGCCCTGGGAGAGAAAGAGAAAGCACAGGAGCGCATTCGGCAGGTTGAGACCCGCAGTGCCTTTGAGATTCGCTACGACCGCATTGATGCTACCGATTTTGAATCGTACCAGGAGGTATTGAATGAGGTCGATGTACGGGAGTTGTTGGGGAAGGGGTGGTGAGGAGGAATCTCAGGTTATTATACCGCTCACGAAGTGGTATGGGCCTCCAAACCTCCTCATTGCCGGTATAGAACCGTTTTTAATGGAAAAAATTCAGCTAAGTCATTGTATGAGCAAACTAACCAACAAAATTGAGGCCCACGACCGATCTATTGCTGAGGTTTTGGATGATAAAAAATATACGGTCGATTTCTTTCAGCGTGAGTATAAATGGGAAGAACGACATATTGAGCAGTTGGTCTCAGACCTCACCTCTTCATTCTTAAATGAGTATAAAGAGGAGCACGAAAGGCCGGAGATTGAGAACTATAATTCTTACTATTTAGGGCCATTTGTCGTTAGTGTTAAGAATGGTCAGCGGAGTATTATTGATGGTCAGCAGCGTCTTACATCACTTACACTTCTACTCATTTACTTGAACAACTTGCAAAAGAAGTTGGGGCACGAAGAGAAGTTAGAGTCCTACATCTTCTCTGAGAAATTTGGCAAGAAGTCCTTTAATATTCAAGTAGAAGAGCGAACGCCCTGTCTGGAAGCTTTATTCAAAGAAGGGGACTATGAAGTAACCGAATATGATGATGAGTCTACTAAAAACATGGCAGCCCGTTATGTAGACATCGAAAACGCTTTTCCAGAAGAAATCAAAAGCGAAACATTACCATACTTTATAGATTGGTTGAAGTACAATGTGATATTGGTAGAGATTATGGCTTATTCTGATGAAAATGCCTATACCATTTTTGAAACGATGAATGATCGGGGGTTAAACCTGACTCCTACCGAAATGCTGAAAGGATTCATCCTATCCAGATTTGGCGAAGATCAAAAGAGACAAAAGGCCAATGAACTTTGGAAACGCTCCATGCAAAAACTTCATGCTTACGATAAAGATGAGGATCAACGCTTTATTCAGGCCTGGCTGAGAGCACAGTATGCGGAGACTATTCGTCCTGGACGAGCTGGCTCTAAGAATGAGGACTTCGAGAAAATAGGTACCCGCTTCCACAATTGGTTTCGGGAAAACCTGCTTAAAATCCCTCTGGATTCCGAAAAAAGTGGGGATTTTCAAAGATTTATTGACGAGGACTTCAAGTTCTTTCTAAAAGCATACCTATCCATTCTCAGGGCAGAAAAAGAGCTGATCGGAGGCTTAGAGCATGTGTATTATATCAAGCGCTGGGGTATCGCCAACTCATTAAGTTACCCACTACTTGTGTCTCCTCTCCGAAAAGAAGACCATGATCAGGTCATTTTTCAGAAAATGAATGCGGTCGCGCGGTTCATCGAAACGTTTGTGGTAAGGCGCTCCGTCAACTTCCGCAAGTTCGCCTCCAGTTCAATTCGCTACACCATGTATACCCTGGTTAAAGAAATTAGGCGAAAAGATTTGCGGACCTTAAAGGATATTCTCTATAAAAAACTGGCCGAAATGGAGGAAGACTGGAGTGGGATACAACGCTTTAGGCTGCATGGGCAAAATAGGCGGTTTGTAAAATTCTTGCTGGCCCGTATGACGGGTTATGTTGAGCGTGAAACGGGATTGAATTCCAGTTTTGAGAAATACTTCTCTAACCCCGGTGGCAAGCCCTTTGAGGTGGAGCATATCTGGGCCGATAAATTCTTGGAGCACAGGGATGAATTCGAGCAAGAAACCGACTTTCAAGAATATCGAAACCGTTTAGGTGCTTTGATCTTGCTTCCGAGAGGAACAAATCAATCGTTTAGTGCCAAGCCTTATGATGAAAAGCTGGAACACTACATCAAGGAAAACTTGTTGGCTCAAACGCTCTGTGAACTAACCTATCGGAATAATCCCAACTTTATCAAGATGAAAGAAAGGCTGGGATTACCCTTTGAGCCGCATAAGAACTTTAAAAAGCAGGATGTCGTTAATCGTCAACAACTATATCAGACTATATGTGAGTCTATCTGGGGGTTACACCACTTTGTAGAAGAAGTTGAAGACTAACTGCGATCACCCCCTAGAACAACCTGGAAGCTATGACACCCCTCCTCGACCTCATCGGCGACATCCACGGCCACGCCGGCCGCCTGGAAGCCCTGCTGCGCAAGCTGGGCTACGCACGGCGAGCCGGTGCCTACCGGCATCCGGAGCGGCAGGTAGTCTTTGTGGGTGATTATATTGATCGGGGTCCGGATAGTCTGCGGGTGGTGGAGCTGGTGCGGGCCATGGTCGATGCCGGGAGTGCGGTAGCTTTGTGCGGCAACCACGAATTCAATGCCATCTGTTTTAATACACCCTGGGAAGGAGGCGGGTATCTGCGTCCGCACACCAGGAAGAACATCCATCAGCACGCGGCTACCCTGGAGCAGTACGGTAGCCGTCAGGGCGACTATGCCTCGGCCATCGAATGGTTCAAGACGTTGCCCCTCTACCTGGAGACGCCCCATCTGCGGGCGGTACACGCCTGCTGGGACGTGGAGGTCATCAACCATCTGCGGGAAGTACTGCCCAATGCCACCATCCCCGCCGAGCTGCTGCCGGCAGCAGCGGAAAAAGGCAGCCGACTGTACAAATCGGTGGAGGTGGCCTGTAAGGGGAAAGAAGTCCCCCTACCCGAGGGCTACAGCTTCCACGACAAAGATGGTCACGAGCGCCGGGAGATCCGCACCAAGTGGTGGGTGAATCCGTCCGAGCAGTCGTTCCAGGCGATGAGTGTGGTGCCCGATCTGGGGCTTGATCATCTCTCTTTCGCCGGGGCAGACGCCAGTCATTATAGGCCCACCGAGCGGTCGGCCTTCTTTGGTTATTACTGGCTGCAGGGCCGTCCCCAGCTGCTCACAGCCAATGCCTGTTGTCTCGACTACAGCGTCGCCAAAGGCGGCGTCCTCACGGCGTATCGCTTTGATGGGGAGGAAGAGCTGAGTGGGGGGAAGTTGGTGTGGGTGTAGAGGACACTCTTTTTCCGAAAGCATCCCTCCAACGCAGGGGTTGAATCAGCAGGACGTTCACCGACCTGGGATTACTAGCCCCACTGATTCGGGCAGGTTGTGGCTGCTTTTTGCCCATACGGGACAGTACAGACATCTGTTCAATAGTAGCCATCCGGCTTTCCAGTGAGACCTGTGAAATATTCATTCCAAGTATCTTTTAAGTCGATTCCTCAAGTAGCGTTTTCCATAGGTCGTTTTCAGATACTGTTCTCTGTGAGTAGCATCCTGTTGGTGCAAACAGGCTTCATAATAGACCAGTACCAGAGGGAGCCTGTACTTAGTTGATGTGACCTTTCCTGCCTGATGCGCCTCTATTCGTTGACTAAGGTCAGAGGTATACCCTGTATAAAAACGACCATCTTTCTCACTATACAACACGTATACGAAATAAAAACCTTCATCCATAGGCTATGTTATTTCACAGGTTAAACTGTTTACTCTGTGGAGTGGAACACATCGATTATACCTCATTTGAACTTCGTAATCTATATTAAAGCTAACTTTTAACATTTGTTCCTACTCCACAGAGAGGGAAAGCCGAAACCCTATGTTGTTGTTACTATTCGTCGGGTTGTCGTTGTTGCGATTGGCGGCGCAGCAGTTCCTGGGCGTGTTGTTCCAGGACGTTGCGGTAACCGATACGCTGGGCAATCTCGTCGGAGGAATATCCCCAGTACTCGGAATCCAACAAAATTTGCAAGCACGTTTCTCCGAGTGTTTTCATTTTTCCCAGCAGGTCCTCGAAGGCCTCTTCGCTAAGCAAATGGCGGAGTATTGCCATTTAATTAAGAACCAGACGATCTTCAGCGGACATAAAGCGACGATTGTTGAGGTGTCTTTATACTATGGTAACAAAAACTGAAGGTCGTAGATTCTTGGGAAGAAAATACTCAGAGGGAAGTGTTGCTATTCTGTACCATCAGAAGGTTGTGGTCGTTTACGTCGTTATCTACTAATAAGAAAAGATCATAATCTTAAAATAGTATAATAATTTGTGATTACAACCCTTTTTCATCACATTTATGATGTGATCGACAGAACCATTACATCGAGGATAACCGCCAAAATTGGCCGGGGAAAGGCCATTATTATTGTAGGACCGAGGCAAGTGGGTAAGACCACCCTGATTAAGGAACTACTCAATGGAGTAGATTATCAGTTTTTCGATGGTGATGATCCATTGGTCAGGAATGAGCTTAACACCCCTAATACAGAAGAGATTAAGCGATTAATCGGTAAGAAGAAGGTGGTTTTCATTGACGAAGGCCAGCGTATTCCCGGAATTGGGCTGACTTTGAAAATCATTGTCGATCAACTAAGGGATGTTCAGTTGTGGGTAAGCGGTTCTTCTTCTTTCACGCTTTTTGACGAATTGAATGAGCCACTGACCGGCAGAAAGTGGGAATATGAACTGTATCCGATAAGCTGGGAAGAATACGAAAACCATACAGGCTACCTCAAGGCACAACAACAACTGGAAACGAGACTGCTGTACGGATTCTATCCGGATGTGATCAACAACCAGGGAGAAGAGGTGGAGATCCTTAAGAACCTTGTCAACAGCTATTTGTATCGCGATATTCTGGCATATGCCGATATCAGAAAACCCCAGGTACTGGATGAACTCGTGCAGGCACTTGCTCTTCAGGTGGGAAATGAGGTCAATTACAATGAATTGAGTCAATTGGTAGGTGTCGACCGTCAGACGGTCATCAACTATATTGACGTCCTGGAAAAGGGTTATGTTATTTTTCGATTGCGCAGCTATAGCCGAAATGTCCGCAATGAAATTAAAAAGGGCCGGAAAATTTATTTCTACGATAACGGTATCCGAAATACCATCATCGGTGATTTCAAAAGCATGGATGCCAGGCTGGATAAAGGTGCCCTCTGGGAAAACTTCCTGGTAGCGGAGCGCATGAAACAGAACAGCTACAAATTCACGCTAGCCAAACCGTACTTTTGGCGTACGACCCAACAGCAGGAAGTGGATTACGTGGAGGAAAAAAGCCAACAATTGTATGGTTTCGAATTTAAATGGGACCCAAAAAAGAAACCGAAGCTGCCTAAGACATTCCTGGATAAATACCAGGCAATCGGTGAGGTAATCACCCGGGATAACTTTAGGTCTTTTGTCGTGATTGAGGAATGATGGGAGGTCAAAAGTTTGACGTAAACCCCGATAAATTTCACCTGGAATTGGTATACGGCTTTCGCCAAAAAAAATGAAGCCAGAGAAGACAGGTCAGTTACTTCTGACCTCTAACCGCTGGCTTCATACTTATACTCGCTGGAAGTGGCTGGGCAAAGCCCAAACCACTTCGTGAGGGGTATAGTTCTTTATAGGTTTGGCTGGATATACTCATCGTAAATTTTTTCTGCGGTTTCTTCATTCCGTTTACCTCCCGCTAACCTCAAATCAGCATACACCAATAATGGGGGAGCTGTTACATACTCATTCTTAGGCCAAAACATATCGAGGACTTCAATTTCTCCATTTTTATCCGGCATAAGCCGGTAGTTTTTGATCAATTCCACACGGCTTTCCTGGGTATAGATCAAGAACTTTTCGGGTCGTAGATGGTTGGTGAGTAGATCGGCAGCAGGCTCGCCTCCCCAAACTGTTTTTGCCGTATCGAATGGGATATTCCGCCAATCATCCTTGAACGTATAGCGTTCTTTTTGGAGCTTAGGCTTCAGGGTAGTGGCATATTCGGCTATCCACCTTTCTAGTAGTGACGTTCTGTTTTCCCATTCATAGGTTTTATTGTTCAGCAGAATCAGATATCCGGTTTTTTTTAGGCCTTCGATGACTTGGGGAATAGTGCCTAATCCTACATGGGTTTTTCTTGCCAGCTCGCGTTGGGTAAGATTGATAGCATCCTGGTGTTGCAACAAATAAAATACGACTTTCAGGCCCGTTTTAGTAAATGCCCGGTTGCTGTTGTTCTTGTTAGGCTTGAGGGGGCTATGGGTGTCTACCAGTAGGAACAATCCGTTCTTACGTAAAAAGATGTTTCCATTGGCTTCCAGGTAGGCAATTCCACTTTGCTGGAGTTGCTCCTTTATTTTTGGAAATAAATGCCCGGCTATCAGTAGAAAGTTTTCGTAGCGCTGATGATAATTTCCTATTAGGGGTAATTGGTATGCTCTTGGCTCCGTTTGTACTTTTACCGTAAAAAAATATTGCCTACCAGCTATTGTTAAATGTAATAGCCCATCTAAAACACCTTTCTGTTCCCAGTGCGACCGAATTCCGGGGATACGGTGCAGCTTTTCGAGGGCGGTATTTACAATTTGTTGCTCCATTTCGTAACATGGTTGTTCACAAATATACGATGTTCACGATTCGTGAACAAATAAAATAAGTGAACAATAGCTTTGATGTACTTCCTTTTTTCCAGACCATCGACAGGCAGCAGGAACACCTGATTCGGCAGTATTGCGCCATCAGCGGCTTAATCCCGCAATATAACGGTAATATTGGGGCCATTACCTGGCAGTTGGGTACGGGAGTCTTCCAGGCGTACCGCTACACCTACAATCATCCTGGGGGCACGGTAAATTTGGTCAAGGGAGGATCATAAGGTGGGTTTGGTGGGTAAATAAAGTCGACGCCCCTTCCCCGTAGGGATAGGAGCTTTTCGGCGATGATGGCCCTAAGCAGTATTTCTTGTATATACCGGAGAATTTCAATATTCCTCAGCAAAACACCAAATAACACATTAAAACACATTGGCGACTGGAATCGAGGAATTGCAAAAAGCTTAGTCGGACTCCATTTTTACAGGAATTGTTTGGTGAGATGCATAAAGGTCTTTGTTATTGACTGGTAATCAGGAAAATAGGAGGTTTTTCGTCTGGGATTGAACCCTCTCCCTTTTGAAAGTAAGACCCCCTAAATTGAACACATTTTGAAAGTAAACAATTTGCTTATGTGCTGATAATCAATAAGTTAGAAAAACGAGTTAGAAGGGGGTGAAAAACAAAAGTTCTTGATTTTCAAGGACTTTTGTGTGTTAATTCGCAGCTTCCGCACATCGTATATCCAAAAATCAAGAATAAAAATTCCAGTAGGATAACAGCGACAGGATATCCCGATGTACTTCCTTGAGATTCACTAGGATGATCTGTCCATCCGGTAAGTTTAGCACGTGCAAGCCTATGAACAATTGGAAGATCCAACGCGCCGTAGGTTGCTGCGTGGGCTTGCCCTTTTGATCCGGCACGGATTTATCTTCATGGCTTAGGGTCTGGCGGGTGCGGTATTCCAGGGCGCTGTAGACCAACAGACCGGCCGCCATGACAAATACCAGGGCGGCTACCCGTTCGGGCTTTTTGACAAAGAAGGAGGAGGCGACAATATTAGGGGCTTTATGGTCTGGCGAAAGGAGTCGCTATCGCTGCTATTGCCGCTGAGCACTTCCAGGTGCAGTGGAATACCACTGAGCTGCTCACCGATCAACTGCAGGGTTACCTGGGGTAGATCCGGCCGGTGATCTTTGCTATACATGCAATTCGGCTACCGCTTCTTCCTCGGAGTTGTAGCGACCATAAATACTCAAAGATGTGGTGTCCAGATGGCCCTGAGTAGGAAAATAATCCAGAGTCTGCAACGTACGGCGGCTCAAATGGGTGAATAGGGTGGTCAGTCCTGTGTCGTAGAACTGGTCCAGGGCCCGACCCAGGCGATCATCATTTAGGTGTTCGGCTTCAATGCCGGGGCCGAGCAGCCGCTCAACGGGTTTATCGCTGAAAAACCGAGGAATGGTTTATTGACAAAGCCCAGACCGTTGAGAATCATAGCCTCAAGCGCTTTGCCAGTTGGGACTATCTGATCTTCCCGCTCGGAATAGCAGTAACGATCGATGACTTCACTGACCCCGATCTCCCGGCGCATCCCGGCCACCAGGCCCAGATGGTCAAGGTTTTTGCTGGAGTAGGTTTGAGGATCCATGCCCTAAATTTAATTATCCTTTTTGGGATATACGATGTGCGGAAGCTGCGTAGTAACTGATCTTTCGCTTTCGCGTGCGAAAGATCAGTTACTAACCACTAAAAGCATAGAACCCAAAAAAACAAGAAACAGAAGTCACAAATTATTTGTTATGTCTGTACCGAATTTGAAATGGAGCCAGCCCCCAAAGTAGGATTCCCCCGGGCAGTCGCTGACTGCTCTTTTTATTTAGACACCGGACCCAAAAAATACACCGGCTGCAGCGGCAGCTGATCCTTCTCCTGATCCGTCATCTTATCATAAAACTGCTGCCACAGTTCAATTAAGCGAGCGAAGTCAATCAACTCGACATGTTTGTGCGACTCCCGGGCGTAGCGCTCGGATTCGGAAGTAAAGCGCCCGCTGGTAATAAACAGCCCCACATCTCCCTCTTTATTCAGTACAGCGACCAACTGCCGGATAACATCCACAGAAATGGCGGTCTCCGGCTTATGCTTGACCTGTACTTTAATGCGCGGCGGACGGGTGCCGAGCGGATCGGAATAGGCAATCAAGTCGATGCCGCCGTCTTTGCCTTTCGGAGCAATATGCGGGATGTAGTAACCCATCGCCCGCAGCAGGGTGCCACAGAGGTCTTGAAACTCACAAGGCGTAAGGGTCTTGATATAAGCCTGTATATCGGCTACCGCTTCCTCTTCGTATTTTTCCAATCGGAGGGAAGAGCTTTCCTGCGTCTCATCGTTGCTCTCCTCCGCAGAACCGTCATTCTTTTCCTGTTGTTCTTTCCAGGCCCGGTAGCGCTTGATGGCCTCGTCGAGCATGACTTCTACACCTTGCTGATAGACTTCTTCCCCTTCCGAGGTAAGGGTCCAGACGCCTTTTGATTTGCGCAAAAAACCGGCTTTGACCAGGTCGATAGTGTAGAAGTGCATAATCGACTGCCAGCGGATGTAGCCGGTCTTTTCATACCGCCCGCTTTCCCACTCGTTGAATTCCACCGTTGCTCCGATGTGGTCGATCACATCCCGCCCGAGCGCTTCGCCTTCGTTCTCGGCCAGGTATCGCATACCGGCATCCAGCGTCTTGAGGGCCACCTGCTTTGTCTTTGATTGCTTTTTGGCCATGTCTTATTGTTTTAAACCTCAACCGCCTCATATTCCTCTTCACTCATCTCAAATTCCGGGTCCACCAGCTTCACCTCCGCCCAGCTCAGCCCGTAGAGGCGGTAGACGAGGAGGTCGATCTGGGCTTCTAATGCGGTGGTGTCGGCGGTGGGGTCTTGCTGCTTTTGGTGGAGGATTTGGTCGACTAGGATGACTATTGGATCATTAATTTTTTCATTTGAGGCTATTGGTAATTCCTGGCTTTGTTGCATGAATACATTCCAAACAAAATTGCTATTGAACTCTTAGTTCAGGCAGCCTCCACTTTCACTGACACAGGCATACCTTGGGCTGTAATTATATTGAGCGTTTTTACTTTAATTTTGGTTTCCGTCTGTTGAGTTTTCATCGTTCGCGAGTAAAGCATTCTTCCATGGATAGTCTTGAAACGGAACATGGCTGCTTCGGATCAACTTCGTCGGTGATATCCATTTTGCACCTTCCATTCCTTGCGGCCCAGGCCTTCAATTTCACGGATCGCTTTATTCCTCGGATAATCTTTCAAATCACCTTCTTGTTCGATATATCACTCCACTGCATTCCTGCGAGGCGGAATAACTGGGCAGATACCTCTTTCAATGAGTTCGTCCCAGCAATATTCCGTGTCATAGGCGCCGTCCAGACAAGTATCGTCGATCTGAGGCTCTACCTGATCCAGCAGCGGCGCCAACTGAGAAGCATCATCGCTGGCACTATCGGTCAAGGTGAAGCAGTGGATAAAGCTCGTTTGGGGATCACATCCCAAATGGAATTTGCGCCAGGTCCGCCGCTTGCTATAGCCATGCTTATGCACTTTACATTCACCTTCACCGTATACTTTCAGTCCGGTGGAGTCGATAACGGTATTGATCGATCCGCCGGGAGGGATGTTGAAAGCCTCTATATTCAGTGTCTTGGAACGGCGCTGGATCTACGTGTAGCAGGGAACTTCCAGTTCCAATCCCATCGATTTCAATAAACCCTGGGCAAAGCCTTGCGTCTGTCGATATGCCAACTTGAAAACTACTTTTAGTATCAATAGGGTCTCTATGCAAAGATCGCTGTAGACATATTATCCGCCTCGTTGTACCGGGCGGTCATCATACCAGCCTTCGATGGCCTCTTTCGAAAGTTAAATCGTGATGCTTCCGCGGTTGACCAAGGCCTGATTGTAGGCCGCCCAGTTCGTGGGCCGATACTTTTCTTTGGGCTGATCGCCATGGGTCTGCTTTTCCTTTGTTATCTTTAACATGGGCTGGGTGATTGGACCTTTTGTTTGAGGTGAAACTAAAGATACAACTCTCCAGCCCATTCTTATTCTAAGGCTGATTCATGTAACAAAGCCAATTGGACTTATTTCTTCAATAAATACAAACAGCATGAAATTACCACTTATAGGGGTCTATACAGGAGTCTACCTTGTTATTTGCTATCTCATCGCAAAAGCTGGTCAAAAACGGAAGATTGGATATTTTGGAAGTTTTTTGTATGTGTTTTTCTGACTCCAATCATTGGCGGGGTTATTACAATGTCAAGTCCAGAAATTCCTGAAAACGGAACAGATGACAATTAAATAGCGCTATTTTTTCAACTTGTTCCGACCCCACCTATGCTAACCGCAGCGTCAGTAGCGGTGGGACAAAATGGCAAGTCAACACTCACCGATTTGGCATTGCCCTTCCCCCGCGGCCGCTTCACCTCAAAGAGCATGCTCACCGGGCTGCTCGCTTTCTGCTCGCTGTGGATGACCAAATCCGCCCGCCCCTTGGTGGCGATGAGGTGCCGGCCTTTGTAGCCGGTATCATTGAGGAAGTCGCGCAGGTGGTTTTTGGCGTTTTCCTCGCTCTCGTCGGTATTGATGCGGTCCAAGAGGGTGTGGAGCTGGGATTTGAAGTTATCCAGGTCTTCCCGCAGGACTTTTTCTTTGCGGTAGGCTTTGTTTAGGGCGCGCCCTCCTTCGCCTGCTGGCTTCGGCGGGCAGATTGCAATGGTGGTGTACTGGAGCTGCCTATTTTGCGTATTCTGGCTGTTCGGGTAAAATATGGAATTATTGAGTTTAGTGAGTGCGATTTGGCGGTTGATGAAGGGAATGGATGCCCGTCCGATGGGGGGATCGGGGTTAGAATCTAACTTTGCAATCCGGTAGCCACTCTAGGATACGGGCTTTTTCGACTTTGGAGAAGTTGTTGTCCTCCAAGTTCAGCTCTTCCAACTTTTTCAACTGCCCGATTTCGGGTGGCAGGCTCCTCAGTTGGTTGTGCCTCAAATCCAGCTCGGTCAGGTTTTTCAACTGCCCGATTTCGGGTGGCAGGCTCGTCAGTTGGTTGACCTCCAACCCCAGCTCGGTCAAGTTTTTCAATTGCCCGATTTCGGGGGGCAGGCTCCTCAGGTCATTGCCTCTCAAATCCAGTTCGGCCAAGTTGTTCATCTGCCCGATTTCTGGGGGTAGGCTTGTCAGTTGGTTGACCTCCAATCCCAGTTCGGTCAAGTTTTTCAACTGCCCGATTTCGGGGGGCAGGCTCGTCAGTTGATTGTACCTCAAATCTAGTTCGGTCAAGTTTTTCAATTGCCCGATTTCGGGGGGCAGGCTCCTCAGTTGATTGTACCTCAAATCTAGTTCGGTCAAGTTTTTCAATTGCCCGATTTCGGGGGGCAGGCTCCTCAGTTCATTGCCTCTCAAATCCAGCTCGGCCAAGTTGTTTATCTGCCCGATTTCTGGGGGTAGGCTTGTCAGTTGGTTGACCTCCAACCTCAGTTCGGTCAAGTTGTTCAACTGCCCGATTTCGGGGGGCAGGCTCCTCAATTGGTTGCCGCTCAAATTCAGCCTGGTCAAGTTCTTGAGTTGCCCGATTTCGGGGGGCAGGCTCGTCAGGTCATTGCCTCTCAAATTCAGCTCCGCTAAGTAAGTGAGTTGCGTGATTTCTGGGGACAGACTCCTCAGTTGGTTGCTTGGTAAACCCAAGTTGGTTGAGTCATATTCAATAGTACAATTTGGCAATAGGGCTTTCACTTTTTCATGTTCCGCAGGCGGAATTAAAGTATTACGCAGATCTAGCTCCGCAAGGTTTACCAACTGCCCAATTTCGGGTGGCAGGCTCCTCAATTGGTTGCCGCTCAAATTCAGCCTGATCAAGTTGTTGAGTTGCCCGATTTCGGGGGGCAGGCTCGTCAGGCCTTTGTACGACAAATCCAAGCTGGTTGAGTCATATTCAATAGTACAATTTGGCAATAGGGCTTTCACTTTTTCATGTTCCGAAGGCGGAATTAAAGTATTACGCAGATCTAGCTCCGCGAGGTTTACCAACTGCCCGATTTCGGGGGGCAGGCTCCTCAGTTGGTTGCCCCTCAAATCTAGCTCGACCAAGTTGTTCAACTGCCCGATTTCGGGGGTTAGGCTCGTCAGGTCATTGTCTTTCAAATTCAACTCGGTCAAGTTGTTCAACTGCCCGATTTCGGAGGGCAGGCTCCTCAGTTGGTTGCCCCTCAAAAGTAGCCCGGTCAAGTTAGTCAACTGCCCGATTTCGGGGGGCAGGCTCCTCAGTTGATTGCCCCTCAAAGACAGCACGACCAAGTTGTTCAACTGCCCGATTTCGGGGGGCAGGTCTTTCAGTTCGTTTTCATGTAAAACCAGCCCGGTCAAGTTAGTCAACTGCCCGATATCGGGCGGTAAACTCCTCATCCGACCGGACTCCAGAAACAACTCGGTCAAGTTGGTCAACTGGGTGATTTCGGGGGGTAGGCTGCTCAGATGGTTACCCCCTAAAAGCAACTTGGTTAAGTTGGTCAACTGGGTGATTTCTGGGGGCAGGCTGCTCAGACCGTTGACAGCCAACTCCAGCTCGGTCAAGTTGGTCAACTGCCCGATTTCTGGGGGCAGGCTCGTGAGGTTACTGAAATTCAGTGTTAGAGTGGTTAAGTTCTTGAGTTGCCCGATTTCTGGGGGCAGGCTCATGAGGTTACTAAAATTCAGTGTTAGAGTGGTTAAGTTCTTGAGTTGCCCGATTTCGGGGGGTAGGCTTGTCAACTGCAAATGAGTGAAAAGATAACTCCCCAAATTCAACTCGGTCAAGTTGGTCAACTGGGTGATTTCTGGGGGCAGGCTCGTCAGGTCATTGCCATCCAAATCCAGCGTAGTTAAGCTGGTGAGTTACCCGATTTCGGAGGGTAAGCTCGTCAGGTCATTGCCATCCAAAATCAGCTTGCTAAGGTTGGTCAACTGGGTGATTTCTGGGGGCAGGCTCGTCAGGTCATTGCTCTCCAAATCCAGCGTAGTTAAGCTGGTGAGTTGTCCGATTTCTGGGGGCAGGCTCGTCAGGTCATTGCTCTCCAAATCCAGCGCAGTTAAGCTGGTGAGTTGCCCGATTTCTGGGGGCAGACTGCGAATTTGGCAGTCTCTCAAGTAAAGCACGTGCAGGCTGGAAAGGCGTTGAATGGCAGATGGTAAAGTACGAAAATTGTTTTGGTGAAAAAGATTCCCTTCCAGCAACAACACCTGCAGTTGCGGATGCGCTAATGCTTCTTTGGGGAAGGCATTCAACTCTATGTCTCGCAGGTCCAAAGCACTTACATCTGCGTTCAAGTCCTCTAGGCGGTAAGCGACGTGGTAGGTGTGCCCTATGGTGTCCAGTAGGTAGTTTGTTCCTCGATTTACCACTTTGGCAAAGCCGGAGTCATCGAATTGCTCTGCTTTCTGCCAGCGTCCTAGTTTCTTAACTTCATTTCCGTTTTTGTCAATGAAATAGAAGGCTTCATTGCCATCTTTCTCCCCATATGCCAAAGCAAACCGCCCCGCATAAAAATAAAAGGCATCAATCAGTGTATTTGCCTTGCCCAAAGCCTGCTGTGTCTCCTTCTTTGCTACCTCCGCCTCTGCCCGTTGCTCATTCGCATCCCAATAAAAATACCCCGCTGCCAACAGTCCCAATACCGCTACCGCCAGCAGCCCCCGCACCACCCGCAGCCGCCGCCTCGTCGCCGCCAACTCGGCTTCCTTTTCCTGCGCCAGCGCCTGTTCACTATCTTCCATGCGCTCTTTAAGGGCAGCTGGTAGGGCGAAGTATTGCTGAAAGGGCCGCAAGTAATCCAAATCCTGTTGTGCCAGCAAGCCTTCCCGCTCCCCGTATACCCGGTAAATCTCCCGGGCTTTTTCCCGCAGCTGCATCTCTTCGGTCAGGTTTTGCCCGACTACCTTGGCCAGTACGTCGTGGCTAATCTCGTAGCGGGGTCGGTCGCCTGCCTTTAGGGCACGAATTAAGCGCCCTTCCTCCAGATCGGCGAGCAGCCGGTTGAGTTGCGGAAACGCCACGCCTTTAGCTGTCAAATCTTTTTTTATCTCCTCTTCACTGAGTTGCAGCTTGGTATACCGTTCTGAGATCATAGCCGCCAGAGTCTCCAATGGGGCTTTGGGGCCGTAGGTAGGCTCCAGGTCATTCAGTTGCTTCTTGAGGAAGCTGTCAAGTACGGCTTCCAGATTGTCATCCGACTGCACCAGGTGGCGGGTTAGGTGGGGGCGTTGCTCCTCGGTACTTGCGGTGCGGGCCCGGTCCCACAACTCACTCAAAAATACCTGCACGTGGGTCAGCTCGATTTCCCGTTGGCGGTCGGGGAGACGGTCGAGCACCGCAGTAGCTAAGGCTTCGGGATCGTCAACGGTAAAGGCATCCTGAAACTGAGGTGCGGCGAGAGTACGCTCGATGATCTGCTTGACCCCGGAGCGGCCCATTTTTTCCAGACGGAAGCGGTGCTGGAATAGGCTGGGACAAAGCGGCTCGTATTCGGATAAATGGCCGATGAATTCTTCCCGCATGATAAGGAGCACCCGACAGGGCACCTTATACCGGATCAACTTGTCGAGGCGAGTAAAAAAATCGCGCTTTTCTTCTTCATCGCCGAGCAGCAGCAATTCCTCGAATTGGTCAAAGAGCAGATAAATGGGTTGATAGCGTTCCGAAAACAGGTCTTCGATGGCTTGTCCAAAGCCTTTATCCTTATCCTTTGGCAGCTGGGTAGTTTCATCCAGTGGGATGGGATTCTCCAGCGCTTCGTTGATGCTGGTGTAAACGGAAGCCACGGCGTTCGAGCCGCGCCGCACCGTCAGCGCAAACCAGTCGGCATCGGAAAATTGGTTGCGCAGCCCGCACTCCACCAAGCTCGTTTTGCCGGCACCGGAAGGCCCGTACACCAGCAATTGCTTCACGCCGCTGAGGGCTTCGTACAGCGCCTCCGTCTCCGCATCTCGTCCAAAGAAGATGTCGTGGTCTTCCTGCTGGTACGCATCCAGAAACTTAAATGGAGATTGCTGTAAACTCATGCGGAAGCGCGCTTTGCCGGGTTCAACAATTGTTTCAGCTGATCGTACAGCTCGTCGAGCTTGGGTTGCTTGTTGTTTTGCCGTTGTACAGCCAACTGCTTATTGGAGTTTTTACGTTCCCCCTGAAGGGATAACTCGTTTCTATACAAGGCATAAAAATACTTACGTCCTTTGCTAGCTTGCCCAGTGTAGTAAAATATCTCCGGGGTTTGGGTATTCTTGTCGGCAAATACACTCTGATCAATCAGCAGCGGGGAGAGCGAAAGATAGTTGCCTTCATTTTGCAGGTTCTGCAAACAGGCTTCTACGCTGCTGCCTTTCAGCAACAAGACGCTTTGGTTGTACGTAAAGTAGTCTTGCACGGCGTAGGCGCTGTATTCCTCCCCCTCGTTGGGCATTTCCGCGTAGACCCCGTGCAATTCGCCGTAAAGGTGGACGAAGTTTTTCGCGGTCCCCAGGCGGTAATTAAGGTTGATGTCCTTGATAGATACTAAGCGGTACTGGGCCAAAAAAGCGATGCAGCGTAGCCAGTATATCAGACCGGTGAGGTATTGATCCAGCAAGGCACTCAAGCCGTCGTTTTCCTCAATCGCTCCCCGTAGCAAAGCATCACGCTGCCGGGTGAGGAAAAGCGCTGTTGAGTAAAGGTCGGTTTCGGGATCGGTGAGCTCTTCCACCAGCTCTTCGATTTCCGGCACAAAGGTGTCCTGACCCTGAAGCTGCTCCGTAGTTAGCAATAAAAGATGGAGGTAATCGAACTCAATATGGGCGCCTTCGTCGGATTGTAAGAATGCCGCAATAGAGGGAGGCAACCCTTCCTTCAGATTGGGCAGCAACTGCGCCAATTGGATATAACAAAGGTAGCGTAACGAGCTTTGGTAGGCTTCCGCCATAAACGACAGCCGGCGCAGTGTGGGCCCGCGTCCGACGGGGCTATTCATTTTGAGCAAAAAGGTCTCGATGAGCCAGCCGTAGTGCTCGAAAATACGCAACGGCTGATTGCCTACCGAAACGCCCTGCCGGAGCAGCTCCTGCTTTAAACTATCCACCCAGCGGTTACTTTCGGTCACCAGGTTCTCCGCCAGCTCCGGGGGCAGCTCCCGCCCGCTGCGCAGCTGCTCTACGAAAAAGTCAAAGTTTTTCGCATTGAAACTGTCAATAGAGTATGGCTTGCCTTCCAGTTGCAGTTGCTTTGCGCTCAACTCTTCGAGCAATCCCACCAAAGATTCCAGACGGCGCTCTAGCTCTTTCGGAGTGCCGTCTACATTTACCGTAATCGTACTATCCGTCACCCCCTGCAACACGATATTCTGATTGCCCTTTATGTTGGATTCATTGCTCATGCTTTGTCCTTGTCGTTCTGCTGAATGTTGATCTGACTCCCCGATACCCCCTGCACATTGACGTTGCCATCCCCCGTAATGCGGGCTTCGTTATGTACGGGCCGCTGTTGCAGGTACTGTTCCACTTCCCGCTGCAGCTCGGGCTGTTCCGGGAGTTGATCCTCCAGCTCCCGCACCATATCGGTCAGGGCGTAGCGGAGCTGGTTCTTTTGGACCTCCGCCCGTTCCAGGTCGATGGTGCCGGTTCGGATGTCCTTCATCAGGCCGTTGTAGCGGGCAGATTGCAGGATGGCTTTGTCGTAGGCAGGGCTGCCGCGGAGCAGGTTTTGCAACTCGGCCAGGACGGCTTTTAGTTCGTCCTTGGCGATGAGCTGTAGCAGGCGGTCGATGTAGGTACCTGAGGTATTCATGGGGTTGAAGGTATTTTTTTCAGATAAGAAAATTAATTGTTTTTGAGCGGACAACCAACATGCGGAGCGTTTTACCTCCGTGTAGAGGATGGCGGTCATGGTGTTTTCCATGATCAGCGTAGCCTTACCTACTTAGGGGGCTGACTATCCTTATCGCCTTACCCCGGCCAATTCAGGAGGATATCCTCGATACCAGGGCAGGGTCGATCATAGCTATAATATGACCAAACGCGACCGTACTTCTAAATAATTATAATTTTTTGGGGAGTATAATCCCCTTTCATTAGAGTACTGCTTCCTAGGTTTTGCTCAATGGAAGGCAGGCGCCTGGTAGGATCAGCACTAACCCGGGTCCGCTTTTCAGGGCAACCAGGAGGCCGCTGGCTCAAATTCCCCCATACCCCTCATTCGCCGCGGTACTTCACCTCTCCCCCGACCATCGTCATCAGCACCTGGGTATCGAGGATAGCCTCGTCGGTGCATTCGATCAGGTCATTGCTCAGCACGACAATGTCGGCCAGCTTGCCGGGTTCGAGGCTGCCTTTGTCATGCTCTTCGAAGGCGGCGTAAGCGTTGGCCATGGTATAGGAGTAAATAGCTTCTGGGCGCGTCATAGCCTGCTCGGGAAAAAACGCAAAGCCGTTATCGGCCCGCTTGCGGGTGACGCTGGCGTAAAAACTAGCGAGCGGATCCACGTCTTCCACGGGTACGTCGGTACCGTTGGTCACTACGGCACCAGCATCGAGTAGCGAGCGCCAGGGGTAGGACCCGTAGCGGGCCCGGAAATTACCCAGCCGTTTCTCGACGAAGGGCGCATCGGACGTGCAATGGATGGCCTGCATGGAAGCGATAACGCCCAGCTCGGCAAAGCGCGGAATGTCGGCCGTATCCAGATGCTGCGAATGCTCGATCCGCCAGCGCAGGTCGCCGGCCTCCTCCATGGCGGCAAACTCGGCTTCCATGATATCGAGTACCGCGCGGTTGGCGCGGTCGCCAATGGCGTGCACGCAGAGCTGCATATCGTTGGTGGCGGCCATGCGGGCAATGGTCTGCACTTCTTCGATGGGGGTGGTGTTTTGCCCCACAAAGCCGGGCTTGTCGTCGTAGGGTTCCAGCAGCCAGGCCCCGAAGGCACCCAGCGCACCGTCGACCTCGGTCTTGACGGCGCGCACCGTCAGGTAGTGATTGCCTACGTCGATCCAGCGGTAGTCTTGCAACTTGCCTCGCATCTGCTCCGAGGAGTGGCGTACCATGGCCCAGAGGCGCAGGTCCAGCTCGCCGGCTTCGGCCAGTTCCTTATAGTAGTCCAGCTCAAAGAATTTGGAGCCGGCGTCCTGGAAGCTGGTGACGCCGTTGCGCAAACATTCCTCCTGAGCCAACCGGATACCTTCCAGCCATTCGGTTTTGCGCTCCTCATCGGAGAGAGTCATCAGGTACTCCTGGTAAACGCGGGTGATCAGATTCATGGCGCGCTCTTCGAATACCCCGATGGCATTGCCGGCAGCGTCGCGCACGATCTCTCCGCCCGACGGATCGGGCGTCTCAGCCGTGATGCCGGCTAGCTCCATGGCTTTGGCATTGGCGAAGAGCGAGTGACCGCTGGCGTGCCGCAGGATGACTGGATGGTGTTCGGTCACGGCGCTCAGGGCATCGTGGTAAGGGTAGCCGTGCACGTTCTCCTCGACCGGCTCGGTCCACTTCTCCTGGTGCCAGCCGCGGCCGGTAATCCAGGCGCCTTTGGGCGTTTCCCTGGCCTTTTCGGCCACCATGGCTACGATCTCGTCCCAGCTGTCGCTATAGAGGAAGTTGAGATTCATCAGGCTGTTGCCCATGCCGGAGAAGTGACCGTGCCCCTCGATAAAGCCGGGCATAGCAAATCGCCCTTCCAGATCGATCACCTCGGTAGCGCCCCCCCGGTAGGCTTCAACATCGGTGTTATTGCCTACCGCCAGGATGCGATCGCCCCTGATGGCCAGGGCCTCGGCGCGGGGCTGGTCTGCATGGACGGTGTAAAAATTGCCGTTGAGCAGAAGGGTATCGGCCACCTCTTGCTGCTGGCAGCCCTGGAAAAGGATCAATGATATAGACAGGTAAAGAAGGCTTCGGATCGACATATCAGACTTTTTTGCTAACTGCTAAAACTACAAAGCCCGGCCGGAAAATTCAGGGCGTCACGGTGCTTTTTTGGCGCTCCCTTTCCTTGCGCTTAAAACTTGCCGAAAAATAACGGCGCATATCTTGGTGAAAAACCTCGGTGAGCATGTTGTACAGCTCCGGATGTTTTGCTTTCAGCTCCTGGGGGTTTTCGAAGAAATGCTCGCTGGCCACGGCGAAAAACTCGGTCGGGTTGGTACCGCCGTAGCGGCGCAGCTCCGACTTGCCGCGGTGGATGCGCGCCATCTCCTGCCGGATCATCTCCATCCAGGGTAGGCAGTAGGCTTTTCCCGCCAGGGCAGGGATGCCGTCAAAGGCGCCATCCATGCCGTCGATCAGGTGTACAAACTCGTGTAGGCCGGTATTTTTGCCGTCTCGCTTGCTTACAAAACCGTTCAGCAGGGCCGTTTTGGACAGGATCATTTTGCGATCCATGGGGCCGGTACCGACCATGCCGAGGGCATTGCCATGGTCGCTATCTTGGGCGAAATTATGGCTATGGAAAGCACCCGGATAGATGAGCACCTCCTGGAGGTTGCGATACTCCCACTCCGGAAACCCAAAGATGGGAATAACGGCACTGGCTGCTACCAATACCCGCACCTCATCGTCGACTGTGGTATTTACCCCCGTAACGCGTTTCTCCCCCAGAAAGAGCTGCACGTCTTGCTCGAAGCGCGCTTTACCGGCCTCATCAAGTTTTTGGTAAAACTCGACTTTGTCGCTCAGAATTGTACGCCACGTCTGCGGGAAGGGCTGAAGCAGAATTTTCCGGCGCCGCCGCTTTCGGGCCGTCAGTGCCCGTATCAACAAAAAAGCGCCACCGGCACCCAGGACGACCATGATCCAGAATCCGCGCGGATTGGAATCGTAAATGCGCGTTAGTCCTGTAATGTAAACGCCAACGACGACGGCAGCCAGTAAGGCTCCCATAATCCGTATAGCTTGCAGGCGCGATGATGACATAAAATTAAATTAGGGCCAGAAAGATAAGGCTATTCCGCTACAATGGGTGGCCATTTATCCGGTTTTCCCTGAACCTATCGGTTTTGGGGTAGTTAGATCAGCGAAAATCAACCTACCATCATCCGACTATGAAAAAGCATTACGATGTACGCATTGCCGGTCGCGTACAGGGAGTCTACTACCGGGCTTCCACCCAGCAGCAGGCGGCGCAAATGGGCATCACGGGTTTTGTCCGCAACGAACCTGACGGCACCGTTTACGCCGAAATCGAGGGTACGCCCGCCCAATGCCAGCAGCTGATCGACTGGTGCTGGCAAGGGCCCGAACACGCACGCGTCGAGGAGGTCTCGGTCACAGAAGGCGCTCTGAAAGGATACCGGGAGTTTACCATCGAACGTTAAAGCACCTGGCCGTTGAGATGCACGGTAAATATAAACTTCTTAACTTTCTGGCACCTAAACTTGAAAGTTGCAATCCTGCACATTAGCCACTACGCCATGGACACCTTTACCATACGCCAAGGTACCGCTGCTGATTTACCCGCCGTGCACGACTTGGTACGCGAATTAGCAATCTACGAAAAGGCCGAAGAAGCATTCGTCGCTACCCTTAAGGATTACCAGCGCGATTTTGCCGCCGGTATTTTCGAAACCATCGTCATCGAGCACGATGAAGCTGGTGTAGTTGGCATGGCTCTTTACTACATGACTTACTCCACCTGGAAGGGACGAATGCTGTACCTCGAAGATTTTGTCGTAAAAAATGCTTACCGCCGCAAAGGGCTGGGACAACTGCTATTCGATGCTTTTTTAAAAGAAGCCCGAAGGAAGGAATGCCGGCTCGTCAAATGGCAGGTTCTAGACTGGAACGAACCCGCCATTCGGTTTTATGAAAAAAACCGGGCCCTCATCGAAAAAGAGTGGTGGAACGGAAAAATTTTCCTCTCCAAAACTTAAATCCGCCACTTTGGCACCAATTTTGTTAATTAACATATTGAAAGGTTAGCGATATTTCGTAATATTCCGTGAGCTTTGAGAGGCTATTGCTAAGATAGTCCTATCTGACGTGTCGCCCAGCGACCGCCTCGAAGCTCTGTGCCTGTATCTAACTATATAGTGTTTCATAGTGTGAGGGGTGGCCGCTTCGGGGGTCGCCCTTCCTTTTTGCGCATCATGGCCGCATCGATCAGGATTATTCCGAACGGACAAACAGGCGCTGTGCCGTATCGCGCAGGTGTGCTTTGCGGCGTTCGGGCAGGTCGACGGCGTCGAGGTGACCAAAGGCTTCGGCACACAGCTGATCCTGATCGGCTCGGGCGGTTTTGGGGATGTCCAGCTCTGCTAACAATTCGGTTACGCGGATCACTTTATCAGCAGGATCGACGGGGGTAGTGCGCATGAGCTGCACCAGTTCTTCCCGCTGTGCCGGTGTACCCCGCTCGAACGCTTTCAGGATGAGGTAGGTCTTTTTGTTTTGGATGATATCTCCTCCTTTTGTCTTTCCCACTTTCTCCGGATCGCCGAAGGTATCCAGGATGTCGTCCTGGATCTGAAAGGCCACTCCGACCTTGATTCCGAAAGCACGCAGCTCTTCTACATCGGCTTCCCTGGCGCCAGCTGCGATGGCGCCGAGCTCCAACGCCCCCGCAATCAATACTGAAGTCTTCAGCTCGATCATGCGCAGGTAATCGGGGATGGTAACGGTTTCCTGCCCTTCGAAATTCATATCGTATTGCTGACCCTCGCACACTTCGCGGGCTAAGCGATTGAAGGTGCGGACCATAGCCGGCAGGCGGGTATCATCCCCGAATCGGGTCAGGTAATCGTAAGCGTAAATCAGCATTACATCGCCGCTAAGAATAGCGGTTTTGGAATCCCATTTGCGATGCACGGTGGTCTTGCCGCGCCGCAGAACGGCTTCGTCCATAATGTCGTCGTGTACCAGGGTGAAGTTGTGAAAGATTTCCACCGCATAGGCTATCGGCAGTGCCGACTCGTAATCATCGCGGTAGAGGTGGTAGGCCATCAGGACCAGGATGGGGCGCAGGCGCTTGCCACCCAATTGCATGATGTAGTCGACCGGGGCGTACAATTCGCGTGGGGAGCCGCTAAAAGGATGGCGCTGCTGGTAATCCATATAGGCATGGTAGAGGTCCTGAAAATACTGCTCGTGATTCATAGCCTTACAAAATCATAGGATGGTTCGGAGATTGCCCAAAACTACAGATTATTCGTCCATCCATCATACCTCTTGGGCATTCCACGCAAAAACGTTGAAGCATACGAAAAAACCGGTCGGAGGACGGTGGTCAAAAAATCGAAAAACACTGAGTAAAGCGCAACTGCTTTCTCGATACCTGCTATCCGCGTACAGTGGAGCCGTTAGTGCGGCCGAAACGAAGGCCGTACGGTGCAAGATCAAAGAACCAAGAGCCGGCAAGCCCCCGCCAAACTTTCAAAAGGCTCGTTTGTTTGGATATCTAAAAGTCATCTCAAAAATGTTTTTGATGGCGAAAAAGTAAGATTTTGGCCCTGAACCATTCTAGAGTGGGGTTAAGGGGCCCTACTCTAGAATCAAGGTGCACATAGCCTTAGCTACGTAAGCTTTTTGCAACACAGTTCAGGGGCAAAAGATTCTTTTGTAGCCCAAAGGATAATTTTGAGATGGCTTCTAGTCAAAAGGTAACACATGCAGCTCTACGATATCCTGATCATCGGCGGTGGCCCAACCGGTCTTAACGTAGCAATTGCCGCCAAAGAGGCTGGATTGCGGGCACTGGTCCTGGAAAAAGGTGTGCTCGTCAACTCGATTTACAACTTCCCGACCAATATGACTTTTTTCTCCACCTCCCAAAAGTTGGAGATTGGAGAGGTGCCCTTTATTTCCCACCTGGATAAGCCAACCCGCATGGAAGCATTGGAGTACTACCGGCGTCTGCAAAATGCCTGGGGTATTGAAGTAAAACTCTATGAGCCGGTGGAAAAAATGGCGCCTCATGCCGACGGTACCTACCTGCTTACGACGCCTCGCGGTACCTACCAGGGGCGCTCGGTAGTGGTAGCAACCGGCTTCTACGATACCCCGAATAAGCTGAATGTTCCGGGCGAGGAGCTGCCCAAAGTCAAGCACTACTACGACGACCCCCACCCTTACGTGGGCATGAAAGTTTTGGTAGTCGGCGCCCGCAACTCGGCCTGCGATGTGGCCCTGGAAACGTATTACAAAGGGGCCGAAGTAACGATGGCTATCCGCGGCGGAGAAATTCACGAACGAGTAAAATATTGGATCCGGCCGAATATTATCAATCGGATCAAGGAGGGCAGCATCCGGGCGTATTTCCATACGACAGTTAAAGAAATCCGGCCGCTCGAGGTTGTACTGGAAGGACCGGAAGGCCAATTTGTGATCGAAAACGACTTTGTTTTGGCCATGACGGGCTACCAGCCCAATTACGCCTTGTTGGAAAAAATCGGTCTCACCTTTACGGAAGATAAGAAACGCCTCCCTACCCACGATCCGAAGACGTTAGAGACCAACCTGCCTAACGTCTACCTGGCCGGCGTCGTATGCAGCGGCATGGAAACCAATAAGCTTTTTATCGAAAATACCCGCGACCACGGGGAAATCATCATGGAGCAAATCCGGCAAAAAAATATGGCAGAAGTAGCTAGGTAGCCGCAATTTTTTGTCAAAAACGCCCCTTTTCCCATTTTTTTGATCTTTCCCCGGCAAAATCTGAAATAAAACTGGGTTTGGCCTTTCTTACCGTACAAATTTCCTTTATATTAAGCGATCTAACTCATCGTCTGCACTTCCCTAAATACTGATGACCAATATCCCTAAGTAGGCCTGCTTAGTTACTTTTTCTTTAACTAAGCCGTTTATTCCAATGGAAAAGCTATTTACACTATGTCTCTGCATAGGGTCAACGACTTTATGCGCCCAGCCCGTCATCGACTATAATTGGTTTACCTCATCACCTTGCACCCAGGCATTTCACGCTACCGATGAAAAAGCCGTTCCGGTATATCCAGGCGGCCCGGATTGTGTCTGGGATTACAGCTTTTTACCTGATTTCGGGGTACAGATGACCTATGATTACGAGCCGGTGGCGGGAAAAAACCTAACCGCATTACCATCGGGCACTACTCATCTAGCCCATGCCGACCCGGGCATTCTATTGTTCTACCAAAACACTCGCGACTGCCTGCGACTGCGGGGCGTGCAAATTGGCGAGCAAACCGATCAGTACTACGACGATCAGGTCTATCTGCGCTATCCGCTTACCTACGGAACCATCTTTCGCGATACGGTCGTCAATTCTTTCGGCGGGCAACGGCGGGTTATGGTGACCGAAAGTCACTGCGATGGATACGGCGTCCTCTTATTACCGCAGGATACTTTCTCGCACGTATTGCGGCTGCGGATAGAAAGTCAGGCTCAGTTTTACGAGCCGGGCCAGGAAACGCCCTATCAGTACCAACAGGAAGTGCGATACTTGTTCTTGCCTGCCCATTTCTATGCCGAGTTGCTCATTATCGAGGAGCGTACGCTTAATTGCAATGACTACACATACGCCGAGCGCGCCGCCTTTTACAATCCCATGCCCAAGCCAACCGACAAAAGTTGAGGCCTAGGTTTGCAAAAAATGGAAAATGGTTTTATTTTCGCGTCGCTAAACCGGGAAGGGCGGCTTTCCGGAGCCTTTGAAAATGGGGATATAGCTCAGCTGGCTAGAGCGCTTGCATGGCATGCAAGAGGTCCAGGGTTCGAATCCCTGTATCTCCACTATCCAAGCAGCCGGACTGGATATTCGGCCGCGTTTTTCTTTTCAGGAATCCCTCCCGCGCATAGCGGATCGCACTTCAGCCGTACCGAAGACTACCTGCCAGATCCGGTCGAAGCGGGGGTTACCCCGCAAGGCCCGAAACTCCGGCTGAACGTCTAACCATAAGTAGTCGGTATGCCGGTTAGGCAAATGGCGCTCCAGCCAATCCAGGGCTGCATCGGCATTACCGGCACGCATATGGTATAGGGCAATAAAATAGGGGAAGCCTTTCTCTCCCGCCCGTGCGCGGGTTTCCATCTCTTCGAGCAGTTGCCCGGCTCTTGCGGTTTGCCCGGCTGCATAATAAGCCATAGCCAAGCGGCCGACCACGAAGAAGGATCGCCAGCCAGTCCGGTAGAGGATGGTCTCGCCAACCTGGATTGCTTCTTCGCAGCGACCGAGTTCTAATAGTCCCCACATCCAGGTAGTGATGCCGGGCTGGTAGTCGGGCTCGCGGGCTAGGGCGGCCTGGCAAATTTCACAACCTGCCTCAGGGTCGCCTTCCAGGATAGCGGTCTCCCCCAGGCAGATATAGCTCTGGATAAAATGCGGATCCTTAAGAATGGCGCGTTGAGTAATTGCGCGGGCTTCGTCCCATTTTCCCTGCACATTGAGGGCATGGCTCAGGCCCATCAGCCCAAAGCTGGTGCTGCTGGTGACATGCATTGCCCGTCGGAGATACGCCTCGGCTTCCTCCAGCTCCCAAAGCCACATCTTGGTGAAACCCACAACGGCGTCAACCTCCGGATCTAGGGCGGGGTCTTTGCGTGCTTGCGCCACGGCTGCCTCGAAAGCGGGCAGCTCGTCGATCATGCGCCGGTCGCCCCACCAACTGCCCTGGGTACTAATGGCCGTGGCCAGGCCGAGGTACGCCCGGTAAAAATTCGGATCGGCCTGGATGGCTCTTTGGAAATGAGCCACCGCCTGATTGGTGGTGGCAGGCGTTGCCTTCACGAAGATCGACCAGCCCAGCAAGTACCAGGTCATCGCCTGAGGCGCCGGGACATGCGACTCGGCAGGGGCCATCGAATAAATCTCTTGCTCCCAACCCCGCAACTGCTGCCGGCAGTATTCAACTGAGCGGCCAGTCTGCGCTAACCAGTGCTCGGCTTCGCCGAACTTGCCCTGGTGAACGCAAGCCCGCGCTAGTTTTTCGTAGAGATCTGTAGTGGCTTGCCCCCAGTCCAGTTGGTAGTGCATCAAGTCAGCAGCTACGGCCCACTGCTGCCGTTCCAGCTCCCGGTCGATGGCTTTCTCAAAAGCCCGGGCTGCCGCTTTGTTAACACTAGCCCGCAAGCCGTCTAGCCATTCCTGGAAAGGATAGGCATCGTACAACACGAGATTGGGCAGCACGGCTAAATTGCCCTTGGGCAAATGCAGCAACCCCGGCGTAGTCACCGTGAGCAGATTTTGTAAATCACACCAGATGGATAAACCTTCTTGCCGGTATACCTTCTGGCGATCCGCCGCAAAAATGGGTGGTATGCCGGCAGCCCGACAGCGCTTGCGAATAATATGCAGGCTCTGCCGGAGGTTATTAAGACCGTCGGTCCGATCCAGGTCCGGCCACAGCAGGTCCGCCAGCCATTCGCGCCGGTGGGTCGTCCGCTCAAAAAAGCTCCACTCTACGGCGAGGAATAGCATCAGGGCGTCGGCCTTTTGGCGCCCCGTCGGATAGAGGTCTTGATCCTGCCACTGGACCCGCTCCGCCGATAATGTCGTTACCGCCAGCATGGATGAAGTGTTTCAGTTTTGGGTAGGCGCTGATTCCTTTAAAGAAAAATAACGATACGCTAACGCTAGACCAATTTATTTGGTAGAAAACCTTTCATTATGTCAGTCACGTTCAAAAGCCAATGTGCTGCCCTACTTTTCGGCAGCTTGCTGTGGTCCACCCTGGCCGCCGGCCAGGTAGCCGTTCAAGACTTTTACAAGGTCGTTTTTTTTAGCACTAAAAAGGCAGACATGAGCCAGCAGGAATTTATCGATTATTCAATCGAAAAGCACGTTCCGCTGGTGAAGAAAATTCCCGGCCTGCGGGGCTACGTCCTCAATTTCGCCGACCCGACCAGCGAGGACCCCGCCTACCATGCGGTAGTCGAGCTCTGGTTTGACGACCAGGCAGCCGCCGACAAGGCGTTCGCTTCAGCCGAGGGCCAGGCCGCCATTGCCGATCAGGCAAATTTTTTGGCGGGTAGCCCCCAAAGCCTGGCGGTACAGGAGCGCATGCCCATTTACCCCGAACGGCCCGCCGAAGGGTCGACCGACCATTCGTTCTATAAAGCAGTCTACCTGGTCGAACGCCACCCCCAACGCCCGCTGGAAGAAACCCTGTTGGCTCAATTCCGCGACTACGTACCCGTGGCAATCGGGGGCCTGGGCAGTGCTTTTACCGGCTATCAGATCGATTACGTGGAGGAAATCAACCCCGACCTGCCGTTGGCCATGGTGGTTTATGCCTGGTTTACCAGCAAGGAAGACGTCTATGCCGCTTTTCAGTCGGTGCCAGCCATGGCGAAACTGGATGAAATCAGCCAGACCTACTACGGCAGACGCCAAAACTTCGATGTAATCGAATACGTAGCTATCGCACCACCTACCCTGGTGAAATAAGCGCTGTTTTCCTTTTGAGAGGGGAGGCGGCGCACCCTGCGCGCCGCTCACCTTTTGTCGCCTGGCCGCCGCTCACCCCTTGTGGCAGTTGCGGCAGCCGCATTTTTATTTCTTGATTTTCACACCTGTTTTTCGGAACTTATCAGTACAAATAAACCAATGCGCATGACGATGGCCACCCTCTTTCGTGCACTCGGGCCCTTCCTGGCGTTCATAGGGACAGGGTTGGTAGTCTATGCTACCATCGACCCGGCCAATGAGCAGGTTTTACTGGAAAATATCGGCCTAGTCCTTTTTGCAGTCGGCTTTGTACTCTACTTAGTAGGTCGAAAACAAACCGCTGCCTAGCTTAATCGTCTATCTCTCCCATACCTTGAAAACCCAGGCGGATAGAGGCAAACCAACCTTGCTCGCTTAGGCCCAACCCCCGAACAGGCACCGCCCCGTCGAACCGCCAGTCGTCGTCATTCAGGCGGTAGCCGGCCGTAATCCCTACCACAAAGCCTGCGTCCTCTCCCTCGTAGGTGCCAAACTGCGCACGAATGGCAAACTCTACCGGCACGTCGAAGGAACGCAACTTGACATAATCGACTTCGGTAGCCGATTGAAGATTACTCACCCGATTGGGGTCACGCAAATTCACCCAGGCATATTGCAAGGAAACGTTTACCATCGGACCAATCACCCAGTTGCTCTCCGGATTCGTCAGGGCAAAGGTTAACTCGTTGCGCAACGCTAGATGGCGGTAAAGAGATTGCGGTTCACTGTCGGTGCGGCTACCAGCATTCCCCCAGGCAAAGGCCGCACCGAAACCATTGAGGAAACGCCAGAGCTGCCGCTCCCCAATCAAAGCCACCTCGAAAATGCGATCTTCCAGGGCCGGAAACCCCAATTCCGCAGCCTCGGCGTTAAAATCGTCAACCGTCAACTGTTGGTACTGAAAAGCAAAAAGCAGGTTTTGCTTTACTAAAATATCGTCCTCTTCTTCCTCTTCTTCTACCGCTATATCGGGTTCTTCTTCGTTGACTTGTGCGATCACCAACGGTCCCGCGTATAGAAAGGCTATAACCAGTAGCCACCGCACGTGATGCGTAAAAAATGGATTCATGATAGGTATTGTTTAATTGTAAAAATTCCTCCTTCTAAAACTTTATATACTGGAACAGGTTTTCGTCTTTTTTTTGCAAATGCCAGGATAGGGCAAAATCCGCTTACCGCTTTCAACGGGCAGCATCGCAACCAAGGTCCGGTTTCAGGAATTCCTACTACACCGTTCCTTGTCATTTTTCGGGCCAACCTTCCCTTTCTGCAGGCAGAGGCGCCGGTAACCCATATTGTAATCTTACGCACCAGGCTAGGCGCCCAAACCAGCCTTTTACCTTTTGATCTCGCAGCGATCTACACCTCCATTTACCGGGGAAATGGTGGGTGCACAATCAATCAAAATGGACCGGCCCAACCCCAAGCACTTTAGTCGGGATAGAGCGTCGTGCGTAGCACATTGTGAAAAGCGATGTTGAAATTGGATTGCGGGGGCGTAATAGTCACCTCGTACACGACCCGGCCGGTACGATGATCCACCTCCACCACCTTGCCGTAGGTTTCCCCTTGGAAATTAACAGCTCCCGGAGTAAACAGCACGTGTTCTTCCTCCGGAAAATAGCTCACCTTGGATACGATCCGGCTGTAGGTATCTCCTCCGCGCTCCTTTCCGTAGCTCCAGACTTGCTGAATCGTCAAGTTATCTTCATCAATAGCATACTCAACGGCGCGGCTGTAGGTGCCGGGCTGCTGGTAATGGCGATTATCGCCATTATCAAAGAGCATAATATTTCCGTTAGGCAAGACGACGGGCGAGTGCTGGTACCAGGACCACTCGAAATCAGGATGGTTGACGGCCCCATCCAGCACCTGGGCATCGGTGATCGGGTCGTTATTGGCGTCGAGCGGCTGGAGCAACAAGGTATTCAGATCGACCCCATTGCCGGCCGTGGACCATTCCCGGTGGGGCGCTAAGATCCAGACGACTTCATTGTCGGCTGTCAATTTCACGACGCCCTGGGTGCGCCCCGATACGATAATGGCATCATCTTTGGCCTCATAAGCCAGAGCGTTGGCGTGAAACCAATCGATATCGAGATTGGCCAAGTCGGTGGGCCAGGCGCGTCGCGCATTGTCTAGGGAAAGGTTGAGATCCCAGGTGTTGACAATCTCGCCGTTCGCGCGATCGATTTCTATGATGACATCTTCGACGGTTGGCTTGTTGGGGTCATTGACGGTTACCAGGAAGTTACCGTTGGGTTTTTCAATAACGTGGTGGTGAAACCCATAGCCCCGCAGGCTCCAAGAATTGACGACCTCGCCCAGCATATTGATTTCGTAGAGGGCGCCGCTGTTGCCGTCGCCGAAAAAGAAATTGCCGCTACGCAGCCGTTGCATGCCGTTATCGTAGAAAAGGGTACTAAAGACCGGGTGGTTGGAGTAGTCTAGATACCAGCGAATGTCACCGTAGACGTCGAAAAGGAAAGGCCGCTGGGGCAAAAAATCACCATCATGGCCAAAGTAGTTCACTAAGTTATACCCCGGGCGGACGACAGCGTAATCAGCAAAATTGATGGTGACTACCGGCATATCCGAGATCAGGGGCTGCGTCTGAATGTCTATCGATTCCTCACCCACTTCCTGGCCGCTGGCATTGAGAAAAGTTAACTCGACCCGGTTCAGATAATTGGGGTATAACCCCAAAACGGGCAGGGTAAACTGATCGCTAAACTCCGGAAAATCCCGTACGACATCTGAGTCAGGCCCTTTCTGGCCGACCACCCGCATGCGTACGAACACTTCTTGGCTGGTCTCCACCCGAAGCAACGCGGTCAGCGGAGCCACTCCCGATGGGTTGAGGTCGGACTCTAGCCGCTCCACGATATCCAGGTCGATCGGTTCATCATCTTCTTCACAGCTGGTAATGAGTAAAAGGCCGGGTAGCAGGGCTAAAAGCCAGTAAGGAAAGAAGCGCATTTTTACAAGAAAAGGTACGCAATTCAAGTAACATCCCGATCGTACGGGAGGAAAAACCGTTTTCCGGTCACGCGATTTGCTAAAAATATTACGCTTGACATGACCGTAAAATCACTTCCACCTTCGAAATGGCCGTCCCGCCCTTTGCAGACGCCTGCCCTAATGACGTTCGTAGCCTCACCCTACAGGAGCCCGGAGCCTGCCGCATCCGCAAATGGGGTCACCGGGATCGTGATACTTCGGCTACCTGGTCGTGGTATAAGTTATACCGACGAGGTCGCTATCCGGACCGGATCGCTAACCCCTTAACCTAGCTGTTTGCTCACCTTTTTTACCGTTGGGGGCAGTACTGGTGAAGAGGAGGTTGGCACAAAGTGGATTTGCGGAGCTGGAGATGATGCACCCGGGCTTTGAGCGCGGGCTATGCCTACCGGTTGGGCCCGTAATCAAAGCACCACCCTTCCGGTGGGCTCAAGATATGCAGGCTGGCGCTACCCGCTTGAGGGCGGTAACCGCACACCCCGTTACCATTTTCCCAAAGAAGCCTAAAGGCTGTTACAAAATTCCCTCATCATTTAACGACAAAAGTCACCCCTGACTCTTTTGTAATTTTTTATTTTAGAGAAATTTGGGAGTTTAGACCAAATAAAGCTTTTTGTACTAAAAAATATCAAAATGGGGGAACAAAAGGTAAATACAAGGATTAGTGAAGCGAATAGGGCGGATTTTATCCGCCACCTGCTGGACGATATCCAGGCACTGGATATCATGCTGGAAGAGGGATTGATTGAAAACGGCATTACCCGCATTGGAGCCGAGCAGGAATTTTGCTTGATCAACAATAATTGGCGCCCTGCCAATAACGCCGTTGATATATTGCAACATATCGATGATCCCCATGCCACTACGGAGCTGGCCCGTTATAATTTGGAGATCAACCTGGACCCCTTCGAGCTCAAGGGCGATGCCTTTTCCCTGGTCGAGCAACAGCTGCGAACTTTGCTGGACAAGGCCTGCGAATCCGCCAAGGCGTTTGAAACTAAAATTCTGCTGACGGGCATTTTACCCACCATCAGCAAGAACGAGCTCGACTTTGAATACATGACCCCCTTCCCCCGGTACTGGGCGTTGAACGATATGATTAAGGCATTGCGCGGTTCGGATTTCGACCTGCATCTACGGGGCGTAGACGAGCTATCCATCACCCATGATTCGGTGCTTTTTGAGGCTTGCAATACCAGCTTCCAGCTGCACCTACAGGTAAGCCCCGATGATTTTATTGCCGCTTACAACTGGGCGCAGGCCATTTCCGGCCCCATCCTGGCGATCGCTTGCAATTCGCCGCTCTTACTGGGCCGGGAGCTTTGGAGCGAAACCCGCATCGGGCTATTCCAACAGAGCATCGATACGCGCAAATCGTCCTACGCCCTGCGGGAGCAGCGGGCCCGGGTGAGCTTCGGCGATCGATGGGCCGAAGGATCAATCGCCAATTTATTTAAAGACGACATTGCCACTCATAAGATGATCCTGGCCCGTGATATTGAAAGCCATGCCCTCACGGACTTAAAAGCGGGTAAGGCACCCAAACTGCAAGCGCTGAATTTACACAACGGCACCGTTTACCACTGGAATCGTCCCTGCTACGGTGTCGGTGGTGGCAAGGCCCACTTGCGCATCGAGAACCGATATTTGCCTTCCGGCCCCTCGGTAATTGACGAAATGGCCAACTTTGCGCTTTGGGTAGGCCTTATGGTGGGTCGGCCCGAAAAGTTTGACGACATGCCGGCAGTTATGAATTTCCGCGATGCCAAAGCCAATTTTATCAAAGCTTCCCGGACCGGTAAGGAGTCCGTTATGTTTTGGGAGGGCGAAAGTATTTATGTCAAAAGACTGATGCTCGACATTTTACTCCCTATTGCTCACGCCGGGTTGGCAAAAGTGGGTATCGACCAAGCCGACATCGACCGCCTGCTAGGGGTAATCGAGGCGCGCATTCACGGCTTTTCGGGTTCGCAATGGATGATCCGCAACTACCGTAAACTGCGCGAACACATGAAGACTGATGACGCGCTATTAGCCCTGACCAAATCTATTTACGACAACCAGGTCCAGAGTTTACCGGTCCACCAATGGCCTTTGCTCGACCACCGCCCCAAGACGCACGAAGCAGCCTACCAGGTGCGCCATATCATGTCGACTCAGCTTTTCACCGTTCGGGAAAAAGACCTGGCCGAGCTGGCTACCAGCGTAATGCTCTGGAAAAATATTCACCACTTACCGGTGGAGGACGACGACGGCAATCTTTGCGGCTTGCTAACCTGGACCCATATGAAAAAGTTTAAGGCCCAGCACTCGCACCACGCTTCCAGTCTGGTTTCTGACATCATGGTGCGCGATGTTCACACAGCTAAACCCGAAACACTTATCCAGGATGCGGTTCAATTGATGAAAAAACACGAAATTGGCTGCCTGCCGGTGGTGCATGACCGCCATCTGGTAGGAATCATTACCATTAAAGACCTAACTGAATTTGCCAATGGCCGAGGTGCACAGCAAGGCACTTAAGCAAAACATCGATGTTGACCGACTAATTGGAAAAATATCCGGCGACCAGCCAGGTCCCACCCTTGTATTCATCGGGGGGCTTCACGGTAACGAACCCTCTGGAGTGTTCGCCTTGCATCGAGTTTTGCAAGAGCTCCAGAGATCCGACATTTCTTTTTCCGGTAATTTTTACGCCCTGGCCGGTAACCTCTGGGCCCTGGAACGCGGACAACGCTTTGACAAGGAAGATCTGAATCGGGCCTGGACCAGCGAGCGCCTTGCACAGCTGCAAGCAGGCACCCTTCAACCCAGCAATGAAGATATCGCCCAGCAGATTGATATCTATCAGACCATTCGCCACATCATGGAAATCGAAACCGGTCCGTTTTACTTTTTCGACCTGCACTCGACATCCAGCGATACCATCCCTTTCCTTACCGTGAATGACAGCTTGCTCAACCGTAAATTTACCGAGCAATATCCCCTGCCCCTCATTCTCGGCATCGAGGAATACCTTGAAGGTACCTTGCTGAGCTACCTCAATGAGTGGGGTTACGTCGCATTTGGCCACGAAGGCGGTCAGCACGACCGGTTGGATGCTATCGAAAACCACATCGCATTCATTTACCTCACCCTGGTCTTTACGGGCTTTCTCGAACGCTCCAGTATTGACTTCGAAAAGCAATACAACTTACTCGACCAGGAGGCCAACGGACACGAACGATTCTATGAAATCTACTACCGGTACGAGGTCAAAAATGACGAAGACTTCATCATGCTTCCCGGGTTTCGGAATTTTCAGACGGTTGAAAAGGGCACAGAACTGGCCCATAAAAACGGCCATACCGTGACTGCCGAACAGGGCGGGCTCATTTTTCTACCGCTTTACCAGTCGCAAGGCAACGACGGTTTTTTCCAGATCAGAGCGATTCCGCCTCTTTTTCTGCGTTTGTCCTCGGTCATGCGCAAAATGCATATCGACCGGATTTTGCCGCTGCTGCCCGGCATTCGCTGGACTTCTCCGCAACGGGAAGCTCTCGCGGTAGACCTGCGTGTGGCTCGCTTTTTCGCTACCCAATTTTTCCACCTCCTGGGCTACCGCAACAAACGAATCGACCGGAATAGCCTCATCATTAAAAACCGGGAGGTACATTCCCGGGATGAAGACTATCAGCATGCCGATTGGATCAACAATTAATTTCAGCCCTAGCCCCGCACACCGTACTCAGCTTTGGTTCGGCTCGACCGCTTCCAATCCGTCTAGCACCCAAGGCATCAGCTCCGAAACGGTGGGGTGTACCTGTACCACCGAGCGGTAATTCCGGCAGGGTATGCCACTATGCATAATAGCCGCAAACATATTGATGATCTCATCGCCGCTGGGGCCCAGGATCGCTGCGCCTAGGATACGGTCGGTCTTAGCATCAACCAGCAGTTTGGCGAATCCATTGGTCTCGCCCATTTCCTTGGCCCGGCTGATCTTAGCCATCTGCCGGGTTGCCTTCAGAACATTGTGGCCGGCTTCGAGGGCTGCTTTTTCCGAGAGTCCTACCCGGCCGAGTGGCGGGTCGGTAAACAGCCCGTAGATGGGAATGCGATCAGAAAGCTTGCGGCGGCCACCGAAAAGGAAATCCAGCGCAATTTCAGCATCATTCACCGAAGTGTGGGTGAACGCTCCACGGCCATTGACATCGCCTAGGGCGAACACATCCGTGACGTTGGTGCGGCAGTATTCATCGACTTTGATGTAGCCGCGATCATCGATTGCTATGTTGGCGGCCGGTAAGTTCAGGCGCTGCGTATTAGGGCGACGACCGGTGGCGACTAGCAGATGCGACCCTTCCACTACCGATTCTTTTCCGTCGTGCACCACCGTGATTTGTATTTGCTGGTCTTTGGGTTCCACGCGTATCGCCTGGGCGCCCAATAAAACATCAATACCTTCCGACTCCAGAAATTGCTGAATGGCTTCGGCAACATCGGGATCTTCCCTGGGCATCAGTTGGTCCATACCCTGGATAATGGTTACTTCGGCCCCAAAGCGGCGAAAAACCTGCGAAAATTCCACACCGATGTATCCGCCGCCAATAATTAGTAAATGCCGGGGTAGCTCTTCCAAGTCAAGCAGCCCGGCGCTATCCATGTAGGGAACATCCCCAATCCCCTCGATGGGCGGCACAAAAGGATAGGTGCCCACGTTGAGATAAATCTTTTGGCCCTCGATGACCTCCTCGCCGACCCGCAGCGTTTTTTCGCTTTCAAATTCGGCCCAGCCGTGGATCAGCCGCACGTTGGGAGTGGATTCCATCCACTCGGTGAGACTGTTTTTTCCGGCATTGCGGATTTCGTTCATGCGCTCGCGTATGCGGGCATAGTCGACTTTGATAGGTCCCGTCTGAAAACCGTAGAAATCGCCACGCCGGGCCTGGTGTAACGCTTTTGCACTGGCCACCATGGTCTTGGTGGGGGTGCAACCGTAATTTACGCAACTCCCGCCGACTTTGGCGCCTTCAATGACGGCAATCGATGCGCCGGTGGATATGAGTTTTCCCAGGAGCGTCCCGGTGGCCTGCCCGGTACCTACAATGATGTGCTCAAAGGTCTGCATAGACTTTTCGTTTTGGTGAGTAGCTCTTTAACCAATGTAAAAAGCCAGCAACCTTAAAGTGCGGCAAGTCCAGGAAAAGTAGGCATGAAAGTAAGACTAAATGCAACAGTCGTTACCGCTTCGCTCAGCATTCTGGTGGGCCTTCTTTCTGCGAGCCGGTCGTTTCGGCTTCGCTCAACGTCCTAGTGCTGGCTTCCTCCTCGAGGAAGTACATCTCGATTTCGCCCACATTTTTGGCTGCAACTTTACCCCGGTAGTCAAAGTGATACTGGCCTTTGAGGTGTTCGTAGGTAGCGCCTGATACGTTTACCTTTCCGACGGTCCCTTTGGATTCTAATCGACTGGCTACATTGACGGTCGTACCCCAAATGTCATAAGCAAATTTCTTCAATCCCACAATACCGGCGATCACCGGGCCGGTATGAACCCCTATGCGAGCTTCGAAGTAGGGGCGGCCCTGCTGGATCCGCATAGCACGGTATTCCTGAAGAAAGCGCTGAATATCGAGGGCAGCGGCGATCACGCGTTGCGGGTGGTCCCGGTCTTCTTCGGGCAAACCGCCTGCACACATATAGGCATCGCCGATGGTCTTGATTTTTTCCAGCTGATGCTCGCCAATGATGCGATCGAAAGCCGAAAACAAATAATCGAGTTCCTGAACCAACTCTTCCGGTCTGAATTCTTGGCTGATCCTGGTAAAGTCTTTAAAGTCGGTAAAGAGAACGGTAACATTTTTGTACTGACGGGCTTTGGCTGCTCCGCGCTGGCGCAACTCTTCGGCGATGGCGGCAGGCAAAATATTGAGCAAAAGCTCTTCAGAGCGTTTTTTTTCCTGTTCGATGATGGCATTCTTAGCCTCCAGCACTTTGTTATAGGTGCGCGACTCCAGGTAGCGCACCAGCAATCCAATTGCAATCATTAAAATCAGGGCGCCGATACCGAGGTACACATTTTTCTGGGCTCGTTGCTTGCTGATGGCCAGTTCCTGCTGGGCCAGCCGCAGGGAATCGGTTTGGGTCACCAATACCAGCGAATCGTTCATGGAATGCAGGCGTGCCCTGAGGAGTTCGGACTTAAGGCTATCTGCTGACAGCAGGTTGAGCTGTTCTTCGTAGCGCTGGAGTTGTCCCTGCATAGCTTTATTGGCCCGGATTACATCGTAAAGTGTAGTATCGCGCCTTTGGCGATCCGGTTGTACAGCGTAAGCCAAAGCCGCTCCCCCGCTGTGCCGGCTGGGGGCCGCAGCCACTTCGGGTATATTTTTTTGCTCCTCCGCCAGGGCTTCATTTTCCACGATCGCGGTGCCGGTACGGTTGGCCAGACTACCGCGATCCAAGGCAATGGCTAGTTGCTGGGTAAGTCGCAGGGCCGCAATTCGCAGCTCAGGGTCGGGATAGTCCTCTAGGAATCGATTGGCGCGTTTCATGTGGCGAGTTGCCTTGCGTAAGTCTTTATCATCTACTTCCGGTAAATTGAGCAGAGCTTGAGCTTCCTGGTAAGCAGCCATTGTCGTGTAGAAATCATGACGCTCTCTGCGAGCTGCGTCGTAAGCCTGCCGGGCATACTGTAGTGCGGCTTCGGCATTCCCGGCGGCGAACTCCAACTCGGAAAGGGTAATCGCTGCTTTGGCGTAGGTAACTCCGGTTTGCTGCTCTAATTCTTGCCTTAATTGTTCGATTTGAGGCACCTGGGCAAGGACCATCCCGGATAGCAAAAGCAATGCACCCAAGAGCAGGGTTTTAAGTGTAGTCATCTCAAGTGAATCTGAATTGGAGGTGTTCGGATGTTTCTTTAGGGTATACGGCAATTTATATCATTTTGGTCACAACCAGCGTACAATTTTTAAGGGACCCGTTGGCCGCGGGCGGCTTCTAGCAACGCAAACCACTGCTCGCGCGTCAGCTCTATCCTCAGGGCTTCGGCCGACCGCTGCATACGTTCGATCCGGGTAGTACCAATGACCGGCACGATGCCCGTCGGATGGCGCAGCAGCCAGGCCAGCAGGATCTGGTCGGGTTGGACATCGGAACGAAATCCGGCAGCCAACTCCCGGGCCAGCTCCATTACGGCACTCCCTGCTTGCTTTACTAATGCGCCGCCGCCCAAAGGTGACCAGGCCATAGGCCGTATCCTCCACTGTAAACACTGATCGAAGGTACCATCAAAGAAGGGGTCCAGATGCCGGATACTGGCTTCTATCTGATTGGTTACCAGTGGAATGCGACTATTTACCATCGCGAATTGGGAAGGTGTAAAATTGGATACCCCGAAATGCAGCACCTTGCCACTTTCCTTCAATTGGTGAAACGCCAGGGCCAAATCATCGGGATGCATGAGGGGCGAAGGCCGGTGAATCAGCAACAAATCCAGATAATCGGTTTTCAGGTTTTTGAGTGACTGCTCGACTGACCAGATAATATGCTCGATGCTCGTGTCGTAGGATTTAATTTTATGGTGGGGCCGATTGGGGGTCATTAATTTGATGCCGCACTTGGTGATGAGCTGCATGCGCTGCCGTTGGGAGGAGGTACCGTCCAGGGCTGCGCCAAAGGCTGCTTCGGTCGTGTACCCACCATAGATGTCAGCGTGATCAAAAGTGGTGAACCCATAGTCTAGAGCCCAATCGATTCGGGAGCGAATCTCTTGCGTACCCAGGTTCTTACCATTTTCGCCCCAAGTCATTACCCCCAAAACAACGGGCGCTACTTCCGGACCATCAGCGTGGAGTTTGATCTTTTTCATAAGTAAGGTATTGTTTATCCGGTTAGTTTACGGGGTCCACGTCGATGACGATACGTACCGTAGACAGGCCTTCCTGACGCTTCAACTTTGCGGCGGCATCCGCCAAAATCTCTTTAGCACGATGGATCGCCTGGGCGTTTTTTTCCAGTTTGACTAAAAAATCCAGTAGGAAATAACCACGCACTCGCCCCACCGGTGGTATTCCGGGCCCCGTGATGCGATCGCCTAATGCAGGGCGAATGAATTTATCGTATAACCGCCCGGCCTGGTTGACGCGCTCGGCCTGCTTATGCCGTAGCTGCACCCGGATTATGCGAAAATACGGCGGATATCCGAAGGCTTGCCGTTCGTGGAGTTCCCGCCGGAAGAACCGTTGGAAGTCACCATCCAGCACGTCTTTTAATACGGGGTGGCCCACGTGAAAAGCCTGAATGAGCACCAGGCCGCGACGGTGCTTGCGGCCGGCGCGACCGGCCACTTGCGTCATCAGCTGAAAGCCTCGCTCGGTCGACCGAAAATCCGGGAAATGTAAAATATGGTCGGCGCTCAGGACGCCAACCAACCCGACGCGCTCAAAATCCAGTCCTTTGGTAATCATTTGGGTGCCGACCAAAACTTCGATATGGCCGGTTTCAAATTCATGGATGATCTTCGAATGACCGCGCTTGCCTTTGACCGAGTCAAAATCCAACCGGCCGATTTTGGCTTCGGGCAGATAGATCTTTAATTCCTCTTCGATGCGCTGGGTTCCGAACCCGACGATCATCAGTGCCTGCTGGCCACAGGCCGGGCATTCGACGGGCACTGACCGCTGGTATCCGCAGTAGTGACATTTCAGGGCCTGATGCTGGCGGTGATAAGTGAGGCTCACATCGCAATTCACACAAGCAGCCTGCCAGTCGCAATTATTACAGCGGTAAGTGGGTGCAAATCCACGCCGGTTTTGGAACAAGATAACCTGCTCTCCCCGGTCGAGCGTCGCCCGCATCGCTTCGATGAGTTCCTTCGTAAAATGAGATTGCCATTCGTTTTTCTGAAGGGCTTTTTTCGCATCGATGACCTGGATTTCCGGAAGTTGTAACCCGCCGTACCGCTCCTTCATTTCGACCAAGCCGTATTTTCCCCGTCGAACGTTAAAGTAAGATTCCAACGAAGGCGTAGCGGTACCCAGGAGCGTCTTGGCCCCCCATTGCCGGGCGTAATAAATGGCCGCATCGCGGGCGTGGTAGCGCGGCGCCGGGTCCTGTTGCTTATAGGAGCTATCGTGTTCTTCGTCGACGACTACCAGGCGCAGTCGCCGGAAAGGAAGAAACAGTGCCGAGCGTGCACCCACCGCCAGGTTGCGCTTACCCTGCAAGATGGCGTGCCAAAGCTCGACCCGCTCCTGGTCCCCCAGGCGCGAATGGTATACGGCCAGCTGGTCGCCAAAGAATTTCTGCAAGCGCTCGGTCAGCTGACTGGTTAGTGCAATTTCGGGCACCAGATAAAGCGCCTGCTCTCCCCGGTCTAGCGCTTCCTGGATCATGGTCAGGTACAGGCGCGTTTTGCCGCTCCCCGTGACGCCGTGCAGTAAAACGACTTCGCGCTCGGCTAGTTGGGCGCGCAGCTCGGCCAGGGCGTTTTGTTGCAGCGCCGAGAGTTCGCCTGCCTCGATCGTCTCTTCTTCGTAACCGCCGAGCCGGCTTATCTCCCGGTCGTAACGCTCCAGGATACCTTTTTTCTCCAGGGCATTCAACACAGCGTGGCTGGCGCCGGCCTTTTTGAGCAGCGCCGACTGGGTTACGAAGGGCTGCTGCCGCTCCAATTGGATCAAGGCCAGTAAAACTTCAGTCTGACGAGCGGAGCGGGCGGCCAGGTCGAAAGCACTGGCTTGCGTTTCCGGCTCATCGGCATAGGGCGGTTGCCAACGTACACAACGTACCCGCTTAGGGCGGTAACGCTCCTGGAGGTCCTCCTGGAGATAAATTATCTTTTTGTCCAGCAATCGGCGAATGACCGGATAGACGGTTTTACGGTTCAGAATCTGGCGAACCGCCTCCATGGTAAGTGTTTCCTGCATAGTGAGTGCCTCCGTGACCAGAAATTCACTATCGCCCAGTCCGCCCATGTTACCGTCGAACAGAGGACTTAGGGTAATCTGGGTTTCGCTGTTGAGCTTGAGATTAGCGGGCAATGCCGCATTCATGACTTCACCTATACTGCAACAGTAGTAATCCGCTAACCACTGCCAGAAACGAACCTGCTCAGCTCGCAGGATAGGGTTCTCGTCAATTACGGCTAGGATGGGTTTTGCCTGATATTCTTCGGGCGGCTCCCGGGTAATGTCAACGACCAGACCGGTGTAATGGCGATTTTTTCCAAACTGTACCTCCACCCGTACTCCGAACTGCACCATAGATAGCCACTCCTCCGGCACATAGTAGGTATAGGCTTTTGCCAAAAGCAACGGCAATACTACCTGCACATAGGTTTCCGTACGGTCGACAACATGCCAATCTTGCTTGCTCAATACGGGAGGTTTTTACCAAATATAAAAGGTTAGGATGCGGCAGCCAAGACCGCTTTCGTCTTTTTAGTGAAATTATATCATTATTTTGCTTAAATTAACAAAGCAAAGTAGCTCGAATTCGCAGAACTGTGTCAAAATCCTTTTATTTCGACTGTGTTTGAACGAAAGCCCCAAAAAATTTTTACAATTAAGAAAGCCTTTTAGATGGAG
>CAZHCA010000007.1:0-177450 GCA_964530825.1 uncultured Saprospiraceae bacterium | reverse complement strand
GACGCTTCCTTATGTTTTTTTCACCCTCCTAACTTTTTAGTAGGGTAGAGTACCTACCCCCTTATCGCATAAATCTTATCCCTGTTAAAGTACGTTCAGTTTCTCAATTTTTTGACGACCGTCGATGGTGACCCGCACCAGGTAAAGTCCTTTAGGCAGATCCGACACATCGAAGCTTTCCGTCCATACGGTATTGCTATCCAGCGGAATGGTGCGCAAGACCTGACCGGTCATGCTCATCACTTCCAGCATACCTCGTCCCAGATTGGGGCTGGTAATGGTAGCTTGCACATAGTCCAAGGCAGGGTTGGGCGAAAGCTGAAGGTTCAACGGCGCCGTTTCCGGTTCAGAGAAATGCTGACGCGCACGCTCCAGGGCTTCCGGTCCGTTTGGCTGGCCGGCGCCTAACAGATAGCTAGGACCTGCACCCGCAGCACTGCCTACGCTTACTTTAATTACCGTGTTGTAGTAACAGCTATTGTTGTACTCTTCGGTTTCGTGAACCGTATTCAGGTAATCGATCAGCACGCCCAGGTAGTATTCTCCGGCCGGCACGTGGTAGTGCGACAAATCAGTCGAGAAGTCGATTTTACCAAGCGCATTGCCCGGCAGGTGACTGACCGTAACGCTACCGATGAATTCATCCTGGGTAGTAATATTTTTATTCTTCGACAGGAAGAAGCCGACCTTGAAACCTGCCGCGGCACCTTTGCCCGCGTTTTGGACCTTGAAATCGTCCAGGTACAAGGTACTTCCGGCTGCACTGATATGACCACCCGAACCGCAAAGCAGATCGGCTTTGTGCACAATTGCCTCGTCCGTATTGTCGATATGGATTTTGTAATCCTCCGTTTCGCCACGGAAATGGGTAGCGCAAGGATCGACATAGCTGTCGGTCGACAAGGTGATGCGCATGCGGGTTTCCCCGTCTTTGGCGTCTGCGGGAATAGAGATATTCTCATGAATGATTTCGTCGCTGTACCCTTTTATCTGCAGTACCTGCTCGCCGGCATCATTGAAGTCATGATCCTGGTTGAAATCAATCCATACCTGCCAGTACACCGTTTTGCCGTATCCCATCTGATAATCCGGAATTAAGGTGATCGGGTAGTCCTCACCGGCATCTACTACCGCCTTTTTATCTGTGAAATGGCCGTAGCCGTAGTTTTTACCGCTGTTGTGGTCAATGCCTGCAAACTCGATCCGGTCGATCCACTCGTAGAACCCAAGAGCGTAGCTTGGACAGTACTTATCGCCGCAACCACCGGTCTTTACTTCGTAAAGAGTCGACCAAGAGCTGTAGTAATTATCGCCACAGACGACGCGAATCTGCCATTCGTAAGTGGTGCAGGGGTCCTTCAACCCAGAAACGTGGGTGTCGCCCGTCCAGTGGTTGAGATAGGTCCAGCTGCCATACTTCTTACGGTACCGAATTTGGTATACTGTTGACGGATCGGTTCCGTCCCAAGCGAAGTAGAAATGGGCATAGCCTTTTTCCACCAGGTGTATACCTTTCGGGGCCTTGCATACCGGTTTTGGCATAATTTCTACCCGCTCGTTCCAGTAGCATATATTATTGTGCTCGTCTTGTTCGTGCACCTGATGCTTACTGTCAATGATGTAGCCTAAGTAGTAGTGACCTTCTGGTAGATCGTATCCCTTCAAATCGATATCTAGATCCAGACTGTGCTGCTCGCCCGCCTTGAGGGCCGGGAGAGTAACCTCCTTAAGCTTCAGATCCTTGGTGGTAAAGGTCTTATTCGTCGACAGGTAGAAAGCAATGTGACTGCTGCCGGCATTGGCATCGCCCATGTTGGCGATCCACACGCTGCGGATCTTGGCCACCCCGTTTTTGATATCCAAAAAGCCGGTCTCCTTACACAGCAGATCGGGCTTGCCGTCGGGCAGCTTCTTGATCACCGTATTCCAGTAGCAGACGTTGTTATGCTCATTTTCTTCATGAACCTCGTACTTGCTGTCGATGATGTAACCCAGGTAGTAGTGACCTTCCGGAATATCGTAGGCGCCCAGGTCAATATCCACATCGACGCTGTACTGCTCGCCGGCTTTGAGGGCCGGTATGGTTACCTCTTTCAGCTTCTTATCGCTGGTGGTAAAGGTCTTATTCGTCGACAGGTAGAAGGTCAGGTGGCTGCTGCCGGCATCGGCATCGCCCATGTTGGCGATCCACACGCTGCGGATCTTGGCCACCCCGTTTTTGATATCCAAAAAGCCGGTCTCCTTACACAGCAGATCGGGCTTGCCGTCGGGCAGCTTCTTGATCACCGTATTCCAGTAGCAGACGTTGTTATGCTCATTTTCTTCATGAACCTCGTACTTGCTGTCGATGATGTAACCCAGGTAGTAGTGACCTTCCGGAATATCGTAGGCGCCCAGGTCAATATCCACATCGACGCTGTACTGCTCGCCGGCTTTGAGGGCCGGTATGGTTACCTCTTTCAGCTTCTTATCGCTGGTGGTAAAGGTCTTATTCGTCGACAGGTAGAAGGTCAGGTGGCTGCTGCCGGCATCGGCATCGCCCATGTTGGCGATCCACACGCTGCGGATCTTGGCCACCCCGTTTTTGATATCCAAAAAGCCGGTCTCCTTACACAGCAGATCGGGCTTGCCGTCGGGCAGCTTCTTGATCACCGTATTCCAGTAGCAGACGTTGTTATGCTCATTTTCTTCATGAACCTCGTACTTGCTGTCGATGATGTAACCCAGGTAGTAGTGACCTTCCGGAATATCGTAGGCGCCCAGGTCAATATCCACATCGACGCTGTACTGCTCGCCGGCTTTGAGGGCCGGTATGGTTACCTCTTTCAGCTTCTTATCGCTGGTGGTAAAGGTCTTATTCGTCGACAGGTAGAAGGTCAGGTGGCTGCTGCCGGCATCGGCATCGCCCATGTTGGCGATCCACACGCTGCGGATCTTGGCCACCCCGTTTTTGATATCCAAGAAGCCGGTCTCCTTACACAGCAGATCGGGCTTACCTTCTGGAATATTAGCAATCGGTACATCAAAATTGCAGGCATTATCATTTTCCTTAGACTCGTCGACTTTGTCCTCGAAATCGATGATATACCCAACCGTAAGAGTACCCGCCGGAATCGGATTTGCCTGCAGGTCGATTTCCAGATCCGGCGCTTCAAAGCTAGCCGATGGATCCAGGGCGGGAACGTCGATGGTTGCCAATACCTGATCAGACGTGGTGAGGTTGTCATCATCCGATAGATACAACCGGGCCTGCGTGACTCCGGAAGGCGCATTCCCGGTATTACTGATGATGAATCCGGAAAAGGTAATCAGGGTATCTTGGATAAAGTTGAAGGTTCCGGTGCTCGAACACACTAAATTAGGTTTGCCCTTGGGCTCTACCTTCACTTTCTGATTCCAGTAACATACATTATTGTTTTCGTCCGACTCCATGACTTCGTCCTTGTAGTCGATGACGTAACCAATGAAATAATTGCCGCTGGCGATAGCGTACTCATCCAGGTCGAAGGCGATGTTTAGGGCGTCGATTTCACCTGCAGGCAGCGATTCGAGGGCGGCTTCGCCCAGGAAGACGTTATCCTTATCGGTGAAATCTTTATCCGGAGACAGGTAGAAGGCGATGTGGTAGGCGCCGGCATCGGCATCGCCCATGTTGGCCAGCCAGAGATTTTGCAGGAAAACCTGATGTCCGGTCTGGATGAGTTTGCCCGGTTCTTTGCATAGGAGATCGGGTTTGCCATCGGGCAGTTCTTCATAGGTATCCTGGTTACCGCAGATGTTATTCTGCTCATCCGACTCCATCACGTCACCGTGGGCATCCAACTGATAGATTACATAGTAGGTGCCCGGCGGGATATCCAGATCTTTTACATCTTTTTTGAAGGTGACGGCCTTCTGACCGCCGGCTGCAATACCGCTCACGTTTTTTGTACCGATCAGAATATCATCGTTTTCCAGGCTGTAATCGGCAGAAAGGAAGAAGGCAATCTTAAACGCGCCGGCATCAGCATCGCCCATGTTGCCCACCCAGATGTTTTGAACTTCTATTTCAGTACCGTCGATTTTCAAAAAGCCGGGTTCTTTGCAGACCAGGTCGGGTTTTTTATCCGGCAGATTAGAGAATTGTCCTTCGGCTTTGCACAGATTATTAAATTCATCGGACTCCATGACTTTCTGGTCAAAGTCGAGGATGTAAATGACGTGGAAGGAACCCTCCTCCAAATCCAGTTCTGACACATCGGTCTGGAACGAAACCCATTCCTGGCCGCCGGCCGGAATCATAGGCAGGTCTTTTTCCCCGATGGGAATATCGGAGGGGTCATGGGCCGTATCTTTGGACAGGAAAAATGCAATGTTGCTTGCACCAGCCTTGGCATTGCCCATGTTGGCTACCCAGATGCCGTTAATGGTAATGTTATCGCCCTCTACCGAGAGCGTACCACTTTCTTTACAGGCCAGGTCGGGCTCGGCGGGAGGTAACGGCTGGTATTGCAAAGAGAAGCTGCAAGTGTTGTCGCTCTCGTTGGTTTCCATCACTTCATTTTTATCGTCGATCAGATAGCCTACATAGTAGTTTCCGGCCTCTAGTCCCAGACTGGAGAGGCCTACCGAGAAGGAGGTAGTCGCCTGACCACCGGCCGGAATGGCCCCCAACTGATCGGTTCCAAGCAAAATATCATCAGCGGTAATGGTAGGATTGATAGAAAGATAGTAGGCAATACGGCTGCCACCGGCAGTGGCTGTGCCATTATTGCCGATGGTGATATTGGAAACAGTCAACTGATCGTCGCTTACCGAGCCATTACCAACCGACTTGCAGAAGAGGTTGGGTTTGGCCGGCGGTAGCTTATCGATTTTCAAGTGGGACCAGTAACAACTGTTGTTGACCTCGTCCGACTCCGGCACCTTATTACCGCAATCGATCAGATACCCTACAAAATAACTTCCGCCCGGGAAATTGTAATCGTCGGGGTCGAATTGAAAAGTGACCGCTGCCCGGTTATTGACGTTAAGCCCCGGAATATCGACACTCCCCAGAGGGATATCGCCTTCGTTACCCATAATCTCATCTTCCGACAAATAGAAACAAACGCTTGCGGCTTCCGACCGCATGTTCCCCATATTGATAATCCAGACTTCGTTGATGGAGTAGTGATCATTCCCAGGATATTTGATAAACCGCCCGGTTGATTTGCAGAAAAGATCCGGATACAGGGGGCCTTTCTTACCTGTTTTCACAAAACACAAACCATCCAGTGCGAATTCGCTCTTGCTGCCGGTACCTGCAACCTGGAGGCTGCCCAGTTCTGCGGTTCCATTGTTAAGGCCACTGCTGTAAGGCCAGACCGTTACGAGTTGGGTGCCGTTGTACAGTTGTACCTGATCGTTGTGCAGGTCGATCACCTGATAGATCATCGACCATTGGTCTTTGGCATAGAGGTTGAAAGACTCGGTCTGCACAGGTGACTCCGGGTCACCGATTTTGAGCTGCACATTGCCACCGGCTCCGATATCCAGGGTATAAGCGGTAGGATTTGGCGCATTATTGTTGCCGTACAAAACGCTGACCGATCCTCCCGACTTGGGGCGAACGCCGAAGGCGAGCACATAGCGCCCGTCGGTGCGGTTGCCCAGATCTAGTTGTGCCCCCTGATTTTGATTAAATGTCCAGTAGCTGCCATAAGTGCCTTGGTTGCGATCCGGCGCATTCAGCCCGCTCCCCCCAGTCCAGGAAGAGCCGTTCAGGGTATTTACGAACTCGTCGCAGAGAAGAATTTCTCCTTTGATGCCCTCGCATTTACAGGCATCGGGATCGCCGTATCGGTCTATTATAGAGAAGTAGCCGGTTTCGTCCCCTTCTTCCCAGCCGTTACCGTTACGGACCCGGATGGTATAAAAGTGACTGCTGGGCAGATCATCCGGAATTTCCCAGTGAAAAGACCCGGTTCTACTAATTACGGCATCCTTAATCACCTGTTTCCGGGCGCCCAGCAAAAACAATTCGATCCGCACCGCTCGCTCGGGGTCATCGGCTTGCCACCGGATAATGACTTTTTGCCCCGGAGAAAATTGCGTACCTGCAAATGGCATAAAAAGGTTTAGCTCCTTTTCGCTTGAGGCGGGTTCACTAACATGACCTATTAATTCCCCCGCATTTAGCGGCTCACAAAAGACGCTAAATATTAGCAGAAGAAGGTAAAAGTATTTCATTATTAGAGGTTTATAAATTGGGAAATAGAAAAAAACTTCAGTGTCGATATCGACAAAGAATTTGTTTCCGATAGAGGTAGCAATTCTATTTGCTGGGGTATCGGGTTAACAGGTCAGATAGCCGGCAACGATGATTCTGACCACCATGCAAGTGGGGATAGTAAAGTTTTTCAGGGTAGAATAAAGTGTAGTTTAATCACTCGGACGAGTATCAACCGTACACCTACCCGGTACGCAACTACCGTGGTTTGTGAAGGGTGTGTTTTGGCGATAGGATTGAAAGAGGATTTGGGTTTTTTGCTTGATTCCAAAGGGTAATTTAGCCCATTTCTCACACTAATCCAACCGAAAAAGGTGCACATTTAAAATTTGCAGCTCGGGCCAAGTAGTCAAAATTCCGTATCTAGCGATCTCGATCACCATCTTACCCCATCGAGCGAACGCTGGGCGACCCAACACAAGACGACTTTATGCAATGGATTGATTTTCTGATCAGTAGCGTACTTGCCCTTGTAATGTTCGGCATTGGCGCTTCGCTGGAATTCCGGGACTTCACCCATGTTTTCAAGCCGCCCAAATCCCTCATCCTCGGTCTGAGCCTACAAATGATTTTCTTACCTGCCCTGGCCTTCGGGGTAGTTCTGCTCACCGACCTGAACCCCATCCTAAAGGTGGGCCTGATAATTGTTTCCTTTTGTCCTGGCGGCACCAACTCGAACTTCATCTCCTACATCGTTAATGCCGATGTACCCCTGTCCATTGCCTTGACCACTGTAAACAGCGTCCTGATCCTGTTCACCATTCCGCTCTACACCAACCTTTCGCTTGAATATTTCCTCGGCAAGTCTAACCAGGTTTCTCTTTCACTGGAGCAGGCTTTCGGGCAAGTCTTCTTGTTGATCCTGTTCCCGGCGCTGCTGGGCTTGGGGTTTCGCCGGCTTTTTCATCGCTTGGCCGAGCGCCTAGAAAAGCCCCTTAAGCGCATAAACATTGCACTGTTGGCCATCATTTACAGTATCAAATTTTTCGGTAGCGAGGAAAACGGAGGCAGCGGCATTTCACCTGAAGCAGTCTTTGCCATTTTACCCGGCGCCGCGGCTATCCATCTTCTGTCCATGCTGGCCAGCTACGCATTGGCGCGCTGGATCTTCCGCTCCAACAACCTCACTTCGACCACCATCGGCATCGAGGTGGGCCTGCAAAATACGACCCTGGCCATCCTAATTACCGGCACCATCCTCGGTAACAATGAAATGACCCAGCCCGCTCTAGTCGTCGCCCTTTTCTCTTTTTTCACCACACTGCTCTTTGCCCTTATCACTACCAACTTTCGGGCATTTCGGTCTTTTTGATTATTTTCCTCGGTATCTTAGCCTGGCCTCGAAGGCAACGGCATTAAGCCCCATGCCCATGACTTTAAAGAGAGGGAAAATGATCGGCCAGTTAAAAGAAAATTCCCGTATTTACGACCGTAAATTGTTTTTCGATGAAGGATCTTTTGCTTTTTCTAGTGCTCTTGCTTCCTTTCCATGCTTCCGCCCAGGTCGAGGAGGCTCCTGACCGGGTGCGGGGCGAAGGGCCCTACGATCAGCTCATCATACGGGGGGTGACCCTCATCAACGGCAACGGAGCACCGCCGCGCGGACCGATCGATATCGTAGTGGAGGGCAACCGCATCGTCGACATTCAGGTGGTCGGCTACCCGGGGGTACCGATTGCCCCCGACAACCGCCCCCAACTCCTGGCCGGTGGTAAGGAGCTTGACTGCGAGGGTATGTACCTGTTGCCGGGCTTCATCGATATGCACGGCCACATCGGGGGGCGCGCCCAGGGGGCTAATGCGCACTATGTGTTCAAGCTCTGGATGGGCCACGGCATCACCACCATCCGTGATCCGGCCTGCGGCAATGGCCTCGACTGGGTGCTAAAACACAAGGAGCGCAGTGCCAACAACGCCATAACTGCACCCCGCATCGAGGCCTACACCGTCTTTGGTCAGGGGGCCGAAGATGGCATCCGCAACCCCAAAGAGGCGCGCGAATGGGTGCAAAAAAACGCTGACCGGGGTGCTGATGGGATCAAGTTTTTCGGAGCGCCGCCCGAGATCATGGAAGCCGCGCTGCAGGAAAATAAAAAGTTGGGGCTGCGTTCGGCCTGCCACCATGCCCAGATGGATGTAGCTCGCTGGAATGTACTGAACTCGGCCCGCGCCGGCCTCACTACCATGGAGCACTGGTACGGCCTGCCCGAGGCACTCTTCGAGGAACGCACCGTGCAAGACTACCCGCTCGACTACAACTACCAAAACGAACAGCACCGCTTCCGCGAGGCCGGCCGCCTCTGGCAGCAGGCCGCCGAGCCCTATTCCGACCATTGGAACAAGGTAATGGACGAACTGCTGGAGCTCGACTTTACCATCGATCCGACCTTCAACATCTATGAGGCCAGCCGTGACCTCATGCGGGCCCGCCGGGCCGAGTGGCACGAAGAATATACCCTGCCTTCACTCTGGCGCTTCTACTTACCCAGCCGAATATCGCACGGCTCCTACTGGCATTTCTGGGGTACGGAAGAGGAAGTAGCCTGGAAAAAGAACTACCAGCTCTGGATGACCTTCATCAATGCATACAAAAACCGAGGCGGGCGCGTCACGGCAGGGTCCGACTCGGGCTTTATCTATCAGCTTTACGGCTTTGCCTACATTCGCGAGTTGGAACTGCTTCGCGAGGCAGGCTTTCACCCGCTGGAAGTAATCCGCTCGGCCACCTTAAACGGAGCCGAAGCCTTGGGCCTCGACGACCAGATAGGTACTATCCAGGTAGGTAAACTGGCCGACATGGTAATTGTGGAAGAAAATCCGCTGCAGAACCTCAAGGTTCTCTACGGCACCGGTGCCATCAAGCTCACCGAAGACAATCAGGTGACGCGCGTAGGCGGCGTGAAGTACACAATCAAAGACGGTATTATCTTCGATGCTAAACAACTACTGGAAGACGTACGCAAGATGGTGCGGGTTTCCAAGACCAGGGAGGAATACGAAATCAAGCAACCGGGGATAGATTAATAATACAATACCCTTACCTGATAATCCGCTAGTGCCCCGGTTGAGTCACCACCTGCCGGCGGTTTTTCTCCTCCACTCCCCATACTACCAAATAGGCGTACAGCCGCTTGCCGAAAGCCTTGGGAGACTCGGCGTACAGGCTTGCTCCAAGGGGCATCGCCTGCGAGTAGCAGTAGGCCTGATGTTGGTTGGCCAGGGCCGATAAGGTGCGGCGCGTATTTTTCGAAACGCTCGGCAGGGATTCTAGTACCTGCTTGAACACGTGCAGGTCGTGGTGGTCGCCCTGCAGGTCGCTCAAGCGGTTTAGCTCGCGGTACCATGGCTTGAATAGGGGGCGCCATACCTGTTTGAGCATACGCAATTGATAGCGCAAATATTTGGTCCGCTTGCGCCACTCGTGCATCAGCTCCGGACTTGGCCGCTTGAGCATTTGCCGGTAGCAAGTGTAGGCGCAGTCGTAGGTGCGACGTACGCTGGCGGTGGTTCCGGTCCAATCCTCGAAGGCCAGCTCGATGGGGTTTATCTGGTCGATACCCTTTTCGAGACGCTTGCGCACCCGCCGAATAGCCTGGGGCGCCCCCTCGACCGATGCCAGGTGCTGGTCGCGCCGCTTTTCAAGTGCGGTGCGGAGCTCCTGGAAGGCGGATTGATAAACGACCTCGCAGTACTGCTCCTCCAGCAGATCCAGGGCCTCCAGGATGGCTGTGGCATCGCGCAGGTCGCTCAGGATGCGGGCCGTATCGCGGTAGTAGCGATTGCGGCGCTGGTAGTCGCGCTTGCCCAAGTCGTCGCGGACGAGGCGCCAGGCGGCGCGGATTTTCTTGCAGCGCTTGCGCAGATCGTGGATGGTCTCTTCGGTATCCTGCCCACTGGCGATACTTTCCAGCCCTTGGCAGGCCTGGCTATCGGCCACGCGATTGACCTCCGGGAAGAAGGGTGCGTTGGTTTGGATGGTATAGCTCATGGTCGTTTTTTTTCTTTTCCTTTAATAGGGATAAGATTTTAAAATACGATAATTTCGGGGAAAACTCAAGCAGAAATGGGCGGACTCCACTCTGCTGCAACGTAATACCAATCCAAATACCCATAATGAAAATTCGATACGCTATTCTGCTGGTGCTTTGCCAGGCGAGCTGCACCAAGCCCGCGCCATTGACTAAGACCTACATCAGCCCCCTCAACGGTTACTCGCAGATTGTGGCGGTGAGCCGGGGCGACATCACCACCCTTTACATCTCAGGCCAGGTCGGCACGGGCGACACCTTCGAAGCGCAACTGCGCAGCGCCCTGGCTAACATGCAAACTCACCTGGCCGAAGCTGGTGCCACCCTCGACGACCTAGTCAAGATCAATACCTATATCGTAGACTATGTACCGGCCCACCTCGACTCCTTTCGCCAAGTGCGCCGCGAGGTGATGGGCAATACTGATATGCCGGCCAGTACCCTGGTGGGTGTCCAGGCCCTGGGCCTGCCCGAATGGAAAATAGAGATCGAAGGCGTGGCAGTAGTAGAAGAATAGATTACCGCACTGAGCGACCCTCGATTTAACGCAAAGAACCTAATTTTCGCGGGGATTTGATTGGTATTGCTCCTCCCCCCGGATTCTACAACAGCCCCTCAGGCAGGCGCATTAACAGGCGCCTGCCTTCCGGATCGATCTCGACGATCAGGTCGGGGTGCAGAGGAGCTAGCACTTCGGCCCCGCCACGGTCGATCAGGGCGAGGTACTGTTCGGGCAGCACCAGCACTTCTGCGATGAAACCCACCGGGCCCTGTTCCTGATCGACAAGGGTATAGCCCACCAGCAGGGTGTAATCGGTTGTGGCAGCAACCGGGGCGGCGGGCAGGTCGGCCGTGCGCAGGTAAAGAGGCTTGCCGGTCAGGGGCTGGGCCGCCTCGCGTACGTCGATCTCCTCGAGCTTGAGTAATGTATCGCCGTTACGCTCGATGGTCTCGATAAAGTAGGGCACGGGCTGGCCGTCGATCTCCAGAAAGAGAGCCTCGGCCTGCAGCAAGGCCTCCTCATAGCGGCCCTCGACGTATACGCGCAGTTGGCCACGTACGCCGTAGGTCTTTTTGGTATAGCCGATTTGGGTGAGGTCTTGCATTTTGTTGTACTACAGCCCCAGGCTGAGGCGAATCCCTGCTTGGTTAGGGCCGAAATTATGGATAATCGGTCAATTCTTGTGCACTAGGTACATCGCCAGGTATCGACCCACTTTAACGGTAGTCGATCAGAACTTCCCGGAGGCTGAAACCCACGTATGCGCGTGCCGACCAGGGCAGCGCTTGACAGGCCTGCAGGTCACCACCGCAGCAGAGGGCGCAGCGGGCATCGAGCAGGTCGAGCTCGCGGTAGATGAGGCCCACCCCACGGGCGTACACAGCCCGGCCCCGCCGCAGCTCGATGATGTTTTCGGCTTCGGCCAGACGTACGGTGGTGGTGTGGCCGTAGCTGGTATCCTCCAAAGCGAACGGGGCATCGACGGTCTCATAGGCGTAATCCCAGTTCTTGAGCAGCTGGATCTGGTTACCCGCTACTGTAAAGAATTGAAAGGAATCAAGGAAGGCATGACCCTCCCAGGTCCGGCCGGTCTCGACTGGGAAGACTAAAGAGATGAAGCGCAGATTCCCCTCGATGGTGAAGGCGCGCTGCTCCTCGCGGCCCAGGGTAAATACGGATTGCAGTTGCCAGCCGGTACTGTCGGTGCGGCCGTAGCGTTCGGCCCGGTAGAGGAGGGCGCCGGTATTGTCACGCAAGGTGTCTGTGAGCCGGACCCGGGTCATACGGCGTAGCGTATCGACCTGGTTGCTACCCGCACCGGGCCGGTAAATGAGGGAATCGGTGCGGTAGGTCCATTGCCGGCCGACGCCCAGCGGAAAATAGTCGTAACCAAAGTCGATAGGGACAACCTCGGTCTCTTCGGTGCATGTGGTAAGAAGAAGGAAAAGCAATAGCAGGAAAGTGGATCGAACCATAAGCGTCAGTTAACCACAGGCCTTAAATTATAGGAGAAAAGAGGGATTAGTAGCAACAGTTTATTTTTAGCGTTGCTCGCTGTTCGCCGCTACCTGCGGCTGCTCGATCAGCACGCTGGAGTGAATGATGCCGCCGCCGATCACATCATCGTTTTCGTAGAAAACGGCAGATTGGCCAGGAGCTACCCCTTTGACATTAGCATAGAACTCCACGCCTACCTGTTCGCCCTGGTTGCGCAGTCGGCTCACAGTGCCACCGTCACGGTAGCGGATCTTGGTCACTACCTCCAGTTCGTCGGGGATGGCAGGGTATTTCATCGAGTTGATCTGGTAGACCTGCATCCCGTTGCGCACCAACTCGTCCTGGGTACCCAGTACGACGGTATTCGTTTCGGGCCGAATTTCGGTTACGTACATGGGCTCCCCAAAAGCCAAACCCAGGCCCTTGCGCTGACCTACGGTATAGAAGGGATAGCCCTGGTGCTGGCCCAGTACTTCGCCCTTTGTATTCACAAAGTTGCCGCCTGCCACGCGTTTTTCCAGCCCATCGACGCGCCGCTTCAGGAAGCCGCGGTAGTCATTGTCGGGTACGAAGCAGATCTCGTAGCTCTCGCCCTTTTTCGACAAGTCGGTATAACCGGCATCGAAGGCCATCTGGCGCACTTCGGGCTTGGTGTAGCCACCCAGCGGAAAGCGGCTGCGATTCAGGCACTCCTGACTAAGGCCCCAAAGCACGTAGGATTGATCCTTGTTGCGGTCTACGGCTTTGCTAACGTATTTGCGCCCTGCGCGCTCGTTGATAATGGCGTAATGGCCCGTGGCAATGAATTCGCAGTCGAGAGCATCGGCCCGCTTGAGCATGGCACTCCATTTAATGTGCGTATTGCACAGTACACAAGGGTTGGGCGTACGACCAGCGATGTACTCCTCGACAAAATTATCGATGACGTAGTCGCCAAACTCGTCCCGAATATCGATGATGAAATGGTGAAAACCCATATCTACCGCCACCTGGCGCGCGTCGTTGATCGAGTCGAGGCTGCAGCAGCCCGTCTCCTTCTTGCTGCCGCCCGAGTTGGCGTAATCCCAGGTTTTCATAGTGATGCCCACCACTTCGTATCCTTGCTCGTGTAGCATCATAGCCGTCACGGTGGAGTCGATCCCGCCGCTCATGGCCACCAATACTCTTCCGTGCTTACTCATTGGCTCATTATCAGTTTATTTTATTGTAAATGGTACGATACAGGTTTTAGTTCAGTTGTAGCAGCCGGCCACAAAAATTAAGAGTTGCGATACCTGCTATCCACCAACGGGTAACTTAATCCAGGGAATTTTCTACTTTAGTTTTTCGTTTAGCTAAAAAAATAGTCTTATGAAAGCTTTGGGATCCGTCTTGACGTTTTGTTTGGTGATTTGCTCCGTGGCATGGCTTTCCGCTCAGGAATACGGTATGGCTTCATTCTATTCCGATGATTACCACGGTCGCAAGACCGCATACGGCGATATTTACAACAAAAACCAATACACTTGCGCCCACAAAGTTCATCCCTACGGTTCTTTGCTGAAGGTAACGCGCCTAGATAATAACCGCTCCGTACGGGTCAAAGTTATTGATAAAGGCCCCTTTATCAAAGGGCGGATTGTCGATCTTTCCCGGGCCGCTGCTGCTGCGCTTGATCTGATTAAAGACGGCGAGGCCCGCGTCAAGGTCGAAGTTGTCAAAAGGGGAAAGCCCGGCGTGGCGGAGCGCGAACAAGAAAAACCCAAGGCCAGAACGGCCGACCCTAGACCTGCCCGCGTAGCCGAACAGGAAGAAGACAAACGCAACGCCATCCGCGATGCGCCGGAAAGTTACGAGAACCGCAATCAGCTGCCGGAGCGCCCGCTTCTTTCCGAACCCTCTGAAAACAACCAGGCCCGCCAGTCACCGCCAGCAATAACCAACCCGGTCGCAACCCCGGCCCGCCCGGTTGCGCAACCCGAAGCGATGCCGTCCCAAGGCCGGGTTGGCGAAGACTACCAAAAATACGGCCTGTATAAAATCTCGCTCAACCGGGTACCGGCCGAGGGTTTTGGTGTGCAGGTCATTTCCCTGACCGACTACCAAAACGTGCTCAAGCACATCGCCGACCTGCAGGCACAGTGGTTCAAAGATATTATGATCAACGTGGAGCCGGGCAACGACAAGCCGATTTACAAAATCATCTTAGGCCCCTTCGAGACGCGCGAGCAAGCGGATGCTTACAAAGACAACATGAAACGCAAGTACAACATCAATGGCTTCGTAGTCAGCCTAGAGGAAGCCGCCCCAGGGGGTTAATGCCTATTTGACGAGGAGCGTGCCGTCCCGAGTACGCACCGGCAACAAACGCTCGTAGCGATCGACCGCCTCGTAGGGGGTAGGTGCCTGCCGAAAGCCAATAGCTATTCGGCTTCCGGCAGGTGCTCTTACTTCGAAGCAGAGCCGGAACAAAACGGCACCTTCGTCCAGTTTCACCCCCTCTAAGGAGTAGTCGATCCAGCTGAAGGTCAACACCCCCTTATCCTGCAAGCGCTTCCCGAAATTTTGGTCGTTTAGTTTTTCCAATACACCGCCCTGAATAACGGTCAGAGCAAGCTTGCCGGTTTCCCAAAATAGCGTGAACTGCATCCCCAGCAATTGAGAGGCGGAACTGGCGCGCACCGGAATGCATACCTCCGATCCGACTTTCAGGGTCTGATCGTCAATAAAAAGGTGGAGCGAGTCGACAGAAGGCGTTTCTTGCCCGGCTGCCGATGCGGGCGCCTGCACAAAACACCAAAAAAGAGCTATCCACATGCGGTTTTTTTACCGGCAAAAATAAAGAAAGGGATCCGCATTGCTGCGAACCCCTACTTTACACTCACTAGCCTATTGATTAACACTCACACTAAAGACACTACGAGTTGTCTTGCGGTTGGTTAATTTCCATTTTTTTTAATTCCCGTCTCGATTTTGGCCGTCATTTTTTTGGCGATAGATGCGTAGACTGGCGTTACTCTGGCGTTTGTGGATGCTGGCGCGCTCTTTTCTGGTTACGATTCCATCGCTTTTAGCAACCTTTTTCTGGCGATTGATACTGCGTTGTTGCTTTTGTAAGCGCGCCTGCTCGACGCGGTTAAGATCGCCTTGCTGTACCCCCTGCCGAATGCGAACCTGCTGGTTCACTTGGCGTTCTTTTACCTTCGGGGTGCCGGTTTGCGCCTGTGCACTAAAAAAAGCCGCTACGATAAGGACGAGGATTAAAAAGATTTTTTTAATCATGGCGTTTTGTTTTTGTTGATAATGATTTTCGCTTTTTGGACGGTCTGCCCTCGCCTCGGTTTACTGACCGGAACGTTAATGGATGGTTAATGGTCATCATGCGTTTCCAGGGAAAAATGCCTATTTTGGATTCCTGAACCAGGACCAATATTCAATACCATGTACACATCCAATCGATTTATCCCTACTATTCTTTTACTCTTCCTGACGCTTTTGCTTTGGCAGTGTAAAACACCTGAATCTGCTAGCGGCGTTCCCTCCCGGGCCGAAGCTTCCCGCCAAACAACCCAACCTAAAAGCCAGTCCAACGGGCAACCTGCCCACGAAGGGGGTGACCTAACTGAAGAAGAGCGCCTCCGCGATCTGCTCAGCGAGACCGGACGGCTGGCGGAGGCCTTGAAAGCGGAAAACCGCAATTTGCACAACAGCTACCGTGACCTCAAACAGCGTTACGACGCCCTGCTGCAGCAAACCGGCACCAATCCCAATGCCGATAACAATTTTAACCTTCAAAACAACAGCGTCACACCGAAATCGGGCGTTTCCGTAACGCCGAGCAATCCGTCCTTTACGGGCGAGGAGGACCCCTTTGGGTTAACCCCGCAGCCATCAGCGGCCAGCAACGCCGGCCGCAGCCAGACGCAGAATTGGAAACTCGCCGAACTGCAGGCCCGCCTGGGCCGCAAGCAAAATACCATGAGTACCCTCTACGACGAACTGAACCAGGTATTGGTCAACCACCTGGGCCGCGACGCCAGCATGACCCGCCGGGGCCTGGAGGTATTTGTAGCCATCAACCCCCAGGTGATCGGCGCCATCGGGTCGGGGCAACTCGATCAACAAGGCCAACAAGTAATACAGTTGGTCGCCGGCGTCCTGCGTAGCTATTCCGACGTCAATATCTCGGTGGTCGGCCACGACACCGGCGGCGGGAGCCTTCAAGCAAGCTGGGTGGAGAGCATGCAGAAAAGCTTGCTGGTCACTCAGGCGCTCATCGAGGCGGGTGTACCCGGCCAGCAATTGACAGCGGCCGGCAAAGGCTTTTACGAACCCCTCGCCGGCGGTAACAACCCCAATGCGCAACTTATCAACGAACGTACCGAAATCATCATCAAACCCAACTTAAAAGACATATATGACCTTCTCGAAAGCCGGTATTAGAAGCATGGTTGTCGCGCTGAGCCTGATCGGCTTGGGCGCCATGTGTAATCCCAAACTAACCGAGATCCCCCTGGATGAGCTTACGCCCTGGGTGGAATTGAAAATGGGACCTTGCTTCGGCACCTGCCCGGTGTTCAATTTGACGATCTACGAAAATGGGATTGCCACCTACGAAGGGCGCCAATTCAGTGAAAGGGAAGGGACCTATATTCGCCAGCTGAGCGAGGCCGAAATACAGTCAGTCCGCGACTTGCTGACCGCCAACAACTACTGGGTCATGGAAGAAATTTTCAGCATGGAACCTGCAGACCTTGCCCAGTCGACGGTCGTCCTACACGATGGTAAATATGAAAAGACTTTGAAAGGAAAATCCCGGTTTCCCGATGCATTCGTAGACTTGCGGGATGCCCTCTGGGACATCGCCACGGCCGGAGACTGGGAGGAAAAAACAGCCGAAGGCGATACCCGCACTACCGGGGCGCCCTTGCGGCAGACGTTTCGGGACCAGATTGTCGTCCATCTAGTCCCAGGTGTGAGCGGTTATTTTTGGAAAGAAAAATACCGGCAAGAGCATGTTCGCGTCCTTGAGCAGTTCACCGGCCAGGATAATTACTATTTAATCGCCTATGATACGGTAGCCATGGCCCCCCAGCAGATGATCGAAAAGATCCGGGCTGATGAGCAGGTGGTCGGCGCCCAATTCAATCATGTAGCGACCCACCGCCCCAGTAACTAACTTTCGCCTGGTGGGCGCCGCGAGAGCCGGTAAGTGCGGATAATAACCAATAAAGCCAATCCGAAGATAACGATAAAAGGCAGCCAGCTTCCGATCTCGTAACCGATTTCGTACTGGCGCGTATCCTTGTAATCGATCGAATCGGATTGCGCGATCAAGGTACCGGCTGTTAGGGGTACCATGCCCGCCCATAAGAGTAGTCGATATTTGGATACTTTATTCATAGGCTTCCCATTCGAGTTGTGCGTTTTCCCATTCCTCCATGGCGGCTTCGAGGGCTTGTTTTTTCTCCTCGTATTGTAGCATTACCGTGGGTGCTTCGGGTTGGTCGTAAAAGTCGGGCTTTGCCATCTGCTCTTCGAGGCGGGCGATTTCGGCCTCCAGCTTTTCCACTTTTTTCTCGGCGCCACTGATGATACGCATCAGCTTTTTGCGCTCCTCGAAACTCAGCTCCGGCTTCGGGTCGGCGGTGTGGCCGTTTGACTGGTTCGACATCTCCACCTGGCGCATATCGCCGAGCTGCCGTTTTTCCAGAAAGAAATTGACATCGCCCAGGTGGTCGTGCAGCTGCTGGTTACGAAACTCGATGGTACGGTTGGTCAGACCTGCCAGGAACTCGCGGTCGTGAGAGACGACGATCATTGTGCCATCGTAATGCATCAGGGCCTGCTTCAGTACATCTTTCGATTGGATGTCGAGGTGATTAGTCGGTTCGTCGAGTACCAACAGATTAAATGGCTTAAGCAAAAGACAAGCCAGCGCCAGGCGAGCTCGCTCGCCTCCAGACAGGACCGACACTTTTTTGTCGACGTCTTCGCCGCTGAACATGAAAGCACCCAGGATACTGCGCAGTTGGGGGCGCATTTCTGGAGGAGAAGCGTTTTCCATGGTTTCCAGCACTGTAAGGTCGTGCTGTAGGGTGTCGGATTGGTTCTGGGCATAATAGCCCACTTGTACGTTATGCCCTATTTCCAGTTCGCCACCAGTATGGTTGAGCTCATTGACCAGTATTTTGGCCAGGGTGGTCTTGCCCTGTCCGTTTTGGCCGACAAAAGCAACCCGGTCGCCCCGATCCATTTTGATGTCGACCTGGTCCAGCACCAGCAATTCACCGTAATTTTTGACCAGATTTTTTGCTTCCACCACTATTTGACCGGAGCGGGGCGCCGGCGGAAAGCGGATATTCATCACAGCGTTATCCACATCATCGAGCTCGATGCGCTCCATTTTGTCGAGCTGCTTTTGCATCGATTGGGCCATCTTGGTTTTGGTAGCCTTGGCCATGAAGCGGTTGATGGTCCGCTCTTTGTCGGCAATCACCCGTTGTTGGTTTTCGTAGGCAGCGCGCTGTTTCTCGCGCCGCTCGGCCCGCAAGGCTACGAATTTTTGGTAAGGAGCTTTATAGTCGTAGACCTTGCCCAACTCGACTTCTATAGTACGTTGCGTAATATTGTTCAGGAATTCTTTATCGTGGGAGATGACCACCACCGCTCCCTGGTAGTCGCGCAGGAATTGCTCCAGCCAGATAATTGATTCGATATCTAGGTGATTCGTGGGCTCATCGAGCAACAGGTAGTCGGGGCGCCGCAGCAGCATCTTGGCGAGTTCGACACGCATCTTCCAGCCGCCGCTAAATTCATCGGTCAGCCGGGCCATGTCGGTAGATTTAAAACCCAAGCCCTGCAGAATGCGCTCGGTATCGGCCTCCATGGTGTTACCACCCAGCAACAGGAAGCGATCGTTGAGGTCAGCCAGTTCTTCGATAAGCTTTGCGTAAGCGTCACTCTCGTAATCGGTACGCTCACCCAACTCCGTGTTGATCTCGTCAATGCGCTTTTCAATTCGGCGCGGCTCTTCGAAGGCCGTCATGGCTTCCTCTTTAATGGTTTTACCCTTCGGTAGATCCATTTCCTGGTGTAAGAAGCCCAGGGTGCTGCTGGATGGCCGGCTAACGCTTCCCTCCTGGGGTCGCTGGTGTCCGGCGATAATTTTCAGCAAGGTCGATTTGCCAGCTCCGTTGCGACCTACCAGTCCCACCTTATCGCGCTCGCCAATAACCAGATTGATGCGATCCAGCAATATGCGATCGCCGTATTGTATATAAATGTTAGTTGCGTTAATCATCCGCCGCGTTTCAGTTCGGTTGCAAAAAAAGGCGGTTTTCCCGGAAGCATCAAGCCTTTTCCAGGGTAAAGCCAAAGGTTGATCCCAGCCCCGGGGTGCTGCGCACGTTGATGGTCTGGTGGTGTGCCTCAATGATGTGCTTGACGATCGATAGGCCCAGACCCGACCCGCCCCGGTCGCGCGACCGGCTTTTGTCGACCCGGTAGAAGCGATCGAAGACGTGGTTAATATGCTTGCGATTGATGCCGATTCCGTTGTCAGCCACTTCGATGAGTACATTGCTATCCATGTCGTAGAAGCCCACCTTAGTACGACCGCCTTCTTTTCCGTACTTGATGGAATTGAGAATGAGATTGCTCAGCACCTGCCGCACCGTTTCGCGGTCGGCCTTCACCTTGTAACCAGTGGAAGCGCCCTCTTTCAGCTCTAAGCAGATATTCATTTCCCTGGCCTTGATCTCGAGGTCCTCGAATACTTCCTCGACCAGCTTACGGATATCAAATATCTGGATCTCGAGGATGAGCTCGCCCGACTCCATCCGCGAGATGGCTTCCAGGTCCTCCACGATGGTCTGCAGGCGGTCTACGTTTTTAGCTGCCCGCGACAAAAAGTTATAGTTCACGTTGGCATCTTCCAGTCCGCCGTCGAGCAGCGAGTGGACGTAGCCCTGAATATTGAAGATGGGCGTTTTCAGTTCGTGGGAGATATCGCCGACAAAATGTCGCCGATATTCGGCCCAAGTCTTGTACCGCGCCAGTTCTTTGGCCTGGTTGTCGGCCCATTCTGCCACCTCCTTTCCTACCTCATCGATGATATCGGTCCGGATATTTATGCTTTTATTCTTGTCCTGGGGAGCTACCTTATGCTTGTGGATAGTTTTATAGATCAGCTTGATCTTGCGGTAAATGTATTTCTTCAGGTAGTAAATTTGAATGAAATAGCTGGCAAAGAAAACCACCGCACCCCACAACAACGCCTGCGGCCAGCGGGGCATGCTGCCCAAGGGCAGAGGGATAAGAAAAAACAGCAACCCCATGGCTGCGCAAAGCAGAATATAAAGAGAAGAAAAAAGCGCAATTCTTTGGGGAGTCGGGTTCTTAAGCATAACGAAGCAGTTGCCGTGGCACGAGCAACGGATAGCTCTTCATTCCGGGCATCCGGGGCCGCTAGAATTCAAACTTATACCCGATGCCCTTGATGGTCTTGATGTAGTGATCGCCAATTTTTTCTCGAAGTTTCCGGATGTGGACATCAATTGTTCGGTTCCCAACAATAACATCGGTGCCCCAGACCTTGTTGAAAATCTCTTCGCGAGAAAATACCTTGCCAGGCTTAGATACCAGCAGATAAAGCAGCTCGAATTCCTTTTTAGCCAAGTCGATGACCTGGTCGCCCTGGCGTACGCTCACCCGTTCGCGGTCGATCGCCAGGTCGCCCATGACGATGACGTTGGCTTCCTCCACCTGTTCTTGACGTTTGCTGCGCCGCAGCAAGGCTTTGACCCGACTGACGAACACCCGAGGACGGATCGGCTTGGTGATGTAATCATCCCCGCCGACATCGAGTGCGGCGATCTGCGAATAGTCCTCTTCGCGGGCCGTGAGGAAAGCCACCACGGTGTTGTCCAGTTCCGGCTTAGCGCGCAAGGTACGGCAGACCTCTACCCCGTCCATCTTGGGCATCATGATATCTAGGATGATGAGATCCGGTTTTTCCTGTTCGGCGAGCGAAACGCCGTTTTCTCCATCCGACGCCGTCAATACTTTATATCCCTCCCGCTCTAGATTATAGCGCAGGAAGTCCAAGATATCGGGCTCATCGTCGACGATAAGAATTTTGGGTACAGACATAGTAAGTTGATGTGTAGGCTAACGCAAAGGCAAGTTAATAAATCTCTTACATTAAACGGGCAGTCGTTTTCCACAGCTTACTTTCGCATTTCCAGAGCTTCCATTACCTCTTCGTAGGTTTTGTAGAGCAGATCGGGGTCGCGGCGCAATCGTTCGAGCGTCGTATCCAGTTCGGAACGAGAAATTTCGTGTATCGTGCAGATCTCTTCGTAGTAGATAGTGGCCATGCTGTCGCGCACGGGACCGTAGAGGTTCGAAAGGGCGGCTTCGGCCACGTGTACGTCGACCAGGATGGCTTTCAGTTTTGTCTTTTCGATGGGAAGCGGTTCCGCTTCTTCGCCGCAGCCGGCCAGCATCCACCAGGCTGTAAGGGCCAGAAATAACCACCTTAAGTGCATCAGCTAAAAAATTGTTTGGGATAGTAAAAGGCCTTCAGTTCGGTGCCGGATTCACCAAACTGGGGCCAGGCTTTATGCGGGGAGACCACTTGAAAAATGCCGGTCGTGGGCACATTCTGGATCGGTGAGCGCGAAAACCGGTTGGCTAGGGCATTCCAAGTGGGATTATGGCCGAAAATAAAAACAATCTGGGCCGATTCGGGAAGCTCTTTAACGAAATCCATGATCTCTTCGGTGTAAGCTTCGTAAATTTCCCGCTTGACGACAATATCGGCTTCAGCAATTTCTAACGCCGCTGCAAAATGCTTGGCCGTAGTCAGGGCCCGCTTGGCCGGGCTGGATATCAAAAGATCGGGTTGAATACCTTTCTTAGCCATCAACTCGGCCATGAACGGGGCGTCGCGCTTGCCGCGTTTATTCAGGGGACGCTCTATATCGTTTAAACCGGGATGTTCCCAACTCGATTTAGCATGCCGGATAAAATAGACCTCTTTCATTTCCTCACAAATTTTACAAAAATTTACAACATTTGTAGCTATCCCCCGCGTCGGCCTGTTTGGAAAACAACCGGGAAATAAAATGTTAAAATAAGCAGACTACTCTAAAACCGAATGCCTGCAAACGACTTAAAGATTCAATGATCCCAATACCAACCTGCTTTACTCACGAGATGATCAACCACCATTATGAATTTGAACGACAAAGTAATATGGATTACCGGCGCCTCTTCAGGCATCGGTGAACACCTCGCTTATGCCTGCGCCCGTGCAGGTGCCAAACTGGTGCTTTCCGCCCGCAATCAGGCCGAGCTGGAACGGGTCAGCGATAAGGCCCGCCGGCAATTCAATGCCGAAACCATGACCCTGCCGCTGGATGTGGCCGCTTTCGACCAGCACCCGCAAACCGTGCAAACGGTCATCGTCCAAATGGGAACGATCGATGTGCTCATCAACAATGCAGGCATCTCACAGCGTGAATTCGGCAAAAACACCAAATTTGAGGTCGACCAAAAAATCATGAATGTCAATTTCCTGGGCGCTGTGAGCCTTACCAAGGCGGTCCTCCCGGTAATGCTGGAAAAAGGGGCCGGACAAATTGTAGCGATCAGTAGTGTACTAGGTAAACTGGGCGTGCCGGGCCGTACGAGTTATGCGGCCTCCAAGCATGCCCTTCACGGATTTTACGACTGCCTGCGTGCCGAATTATACCGCGACAACATCGAGGTAACCGTCATTTGTCCGGGTTACGTACATACTAATGTAGCCGTTAATGCCCTGAAGGGAGACGGCACCAAAAACAACATCCGGCGCGACCCGCAAAAGGGTGGTTTCACCCCGGAGGTATTCGCCGAGCGAGCGATCAAAGCTATCATCCGGGGGGAGGCCGAAGCCTGGATCGGCAAACGCGAAATCGCCGGCATCTACCTGAACCGCTTCTTTCCGAACATTTTCCGGCGCATCGCCCGCGGCATGGAGGTCCTGCCCTAATGCTTATCGCCGGCCCGACTCGGCCGAGTCCTGTTCGGCGTCGAAGTTCATAATCTCCTGCACCACCTCTTCTAGCTGCTTGGCACCGATACGCTTGGAGCGTATGACTTTATCTTTGTCTAAGACGAAGATTTGTGGGGTGGTTTTTAGATTGTACTTCTGCGGGAATTGGGAACGGTAGTAGGGATCTACCCCGTGTGTCCAGTTGCCGATCTCGTTTTCATCGATATAGTCCCAGCAATTGGGTATGTCGGCGCTGGCTTTGAAACAAACGGCTACCAGCTCGACGCCTTTATCTTTAAAGCTTTCGTAGAAAGCCTTCATGTGGGGGGTCGATTCCTTGCAATGCCCGCAATCGTAACGCCAGAAATACAGCACCGTGTAGGCCGCTTCGATATCGTGCAGGTTAAAAGTGCTGCCGTCACGCTTCTGCAATTGAATATCGGGAGCCATTTTGCCGATCAGGGTCGGTTCTAATTCCTTTGCGTTTTTGAGAATGCGTTCTACATTCTCTTCATCCGACCAGGTAGCCAGTCCCTTTCCGTAGTAGTTTTTGGCCAAGTGCACATAGACCGCATCCATACCCACAATTTCGCTGGCGGCGTACTTATTGAGAAAATGAATTAGGTAGTATTTGAAGGTTTCCTCAGCCGGCCGAGCTCGCTGCAGCACCGTATCGATGGCTTGCACGATCGAGTCGGGATGCTGATAATGGAGCTTCGTCACATAATCTTCGATGCGCTGAAACAGAAAAGGCGTACGCAACAGGCGCGGGTCCGAAAGATCGACGTCGTCGAAATAGTGATTGCGCGTGTAGTACCAACGCTTCATGGTTTGCTCTTCCTCCGTACCATCGAACTCCGGCATTTGCACCGACCGGTTGGCGCGTACGATGGCTGCTGTAAGCGTACGGGGGTGGTCGCGCATGATGGCTTCCTGCCGTTCTACTACTGATTGTGTAATATCCTCCAGTTCGGAGGTGAGTGCCGCCTTTTTCCCAGGATCGATTTCGGCCTCGATATCTGCACGTAGCTTCTCAGCTTGGGGGCGGCGATCACCCAGAAAGCGCAGATAATCGTAGAATAGGTTGTTGTCGATCGAGCCCTCGAATTGAACATCTGCAGTTGGGTCGGGTGCCGTTCCTTTGAGGGAGAACTTTTGGTTATCCGGATCGACCAGAATTTGAAAGTACTGATTATCAGGTGCCATCACCAAGAGGTAGACCCCGCCGGCTAGTGGTTCTTCCCCTTCGAATACAAAGCGGCCATTTGCATTCAAACGGGCTGTATCGTTGAGGTAAGTATTATTACCGAAGTAATAGCCCAGGTAGAGTTCCTGCTGGTCGTAGTTATTCAGTTCCACCTCAATCCGGTAGCCCACCTGTCCGTCCAGGCTCGCGAAAGTACTGAGGCATAAGATGGTCAGCAGACAAGTAAAACCTTTCATCAATCCAAACTTTTTCATATTGATAGTTCATTACAAGGGCAAAAACGGGCAACAGCCCCAAATGGTTCTCCCCCCTTCAACGTTGCAGGTACCGCATTATTTTTTATCGAAATCGCCGGTGCGGGTGGCTGCCAGTAAATACAGAACCGCCATACGCACTGCTACCCCGTTTTCCACCTGATCCAGAATGATGGAGTGGTCGCTATCGGCCACATCGCTGGTGATCTCCACGCCCCGGTTGATCGGCCCGGGGTGCATGATCACGATGGGCTTTCCCAGCCCTTCGAGCAATCGTTTATTCACTCCAAAATACTGGGCGTACTCGCGCAGAGAGGGAAAATACCGGATATCCTGGCGTTCTAGCTGAATGCGCAGGATGTTGGCGATATCGCACCACTCTAGCGTTTCGCCGATCCGGTGGCTTACCTCCACACCCAACTCCCCAATATACTTGGGGATGAGGGTGGGCGGACCGCATACCTTTACCTGGGCCCCGAGTTTGGTCAGGCAAAAGATATTACTGAGCGCTACCCGCGAATGCAGAATATCGCCCACAATAGCTACTTTTTTCCCCTCCAGGTCGCCCACCCTTTCCTGCATGGAAAAAGCATCGAGCAAGGCTTGGGTCGGATGTTCGTGGGTACCGTCGCCGGCATTGATGATGTTAGCGTCGATATGTTGGGATAAAAAGCGGGGCGCACCCGGCGCCGGGTGCCGGATGACTACCATATCGACTTTCATCGACAGAATATTAGTGACCGTATCGAGCAAGGTCTCCCCCTTTTTGACCGATGACGAGGAGGCGGAAAAATTCACCGTGTCGGCAGAGAGCCGCTTCTCAGCTAGTTCGAAAGAGATGCGAGTGCGGGTCGAGTTTTCAAAAAACAAGTTGGCTACCGTCACGTCGCGCAAGGAGGGCACTTTTTTGATTGGCCGGTTGATCACCGCTTTAAAATCGGCGGTGGTTCGAAAAATAAGCCGCAAATCTTCCTCCGTCAGATCCTTGATACCGAGCAAGTGCGGTGTACTGAGCGATTGTGTGATAGTTGTCATAAGCTTATGCTTTCGCCTCTTTCTTACTACTGTACAACACAATGCGACCGCCCACGTCGCCGGGCGACCAATCGACTGCGACGTAGGCTTCGTCGAGGGCATCGACCGTCATCCCGATAAAATCCGCCTTGATCGGCAGGTGGCGATTAAAACGGCGATCGACCAGTACCGCCAGCTCGACCCTTTGCGGCCGACCGTAGTGATTGAGAGCGGTAAGGGCCGCCTGCACCGTCCGTCCGCTGTACAACACATCATCAACCAGAATAACCTTGCGGTTTTCCACCAGAAAATCTATTTCGGTGGGGGAAGCTTTCAGTGGCTTTTCCCGCGTGCGAAAATCATCGCGATAAAAAGTAATGTCTAGCTTGCCGTAGAGCAAATCCGGCACTTTGGCAATGGTACGCAGCCGCTCTACAATCCGATTCGCCAGCAAGACGCCACGCGGCTGGATGCCGATCACGCAGGTGCGCTCAAAGGTGTCGTATTCCTCGATCAGCTCGTAACACAGGCGCTCAATGGTCAGCGCAAACTTCTCTGGGCCCAGAATGATGCGTCCTTTTTCCATAGGTAACAAAGATAAGGAATGAAGCGGATGGGAAGAGCTTGCAGCAAGGAAAAAGGCGATAGGGCGGGCGACAACCCAGTCAACACCCGGGAGCCATCTTTGTCCGGCAACAATTATCTTTGAGCCAACAGCTTAAATTTCTAAGCCTATGCACATTGAAGCTTTTCGGGCGTACTGCCTGTCCAAACCGGGAGTGGAGGAAACCTTGCCCTTCGACGACCAGACCCTGGTTTTTAAGGTCATGGGCAAAATGTTTGCCGCAACAGGACTTGATGCAGAACCCTTCACCGTCAACCTCAAATGCGACCCCCAGCGGGCCATTGAATTGCGAGAACAGTACACTGATGTCCGGCCCGGCTACCACATGAACAAGCGCCACTGGAATACCGTACAGTTCGATGGCGAACTGGAAGAGACGCTATTGATCGAATTGATCGATCATTCTTATGATCTGGTTGTTCAAAAACTACCCAAACGGGATCGCGACTTGCTAAACAAGATGGAGTAATGGAAACCACCCGGGAAACGGAATATTTGATTATCGGCCAGGGCTTGGCCGGCACTCTGATGGCCTTTTTTCTGCACCAGGCAGGTAAGTCCTTCCTAGTAGTGGACGAGCCCTCTCCGGCAGCCGCCACCCAGGTAGCAGCGGGGCTAATCAATCCTATCACCGGGCGGCGTTACGTCAAATCGTGGCGGTTCGACGAAATCCTGCCGGCGGCAAGAACGACCTTTACCACATTGGAATCTATGCTTGGTATCCGCATTTTTCACCCCAATCCCATCCTACGTGCGCTGTTCAACCAACGGGAAGAAAATGACTGGTGGGCCAGGAGTACTGAACCCGGCTACCAGCCTTATTTCCAGGAAGAAGTCGATATTGGAAATTACGCCCACTACACCACCCCCGCTTTCAGCTACGGCGAAGTACGACACAGCGCACAGGTCAATATCGGTACGCTGGCCCAGGCCTTCCGCGATTGGCTGGACGCACGAAATCTATTGATCCCCGAACGCATGGACCCCAAGGAGCTCAACGTAGGCGTCCACGGGGTTCGCTACCGCCGCATAAGCGCCCGGCGCTGTATCTTTTGCGAAGGATATGCCGCCAGATTCAATCCCTATTTCAATTACCTGCCTTTCGGAGGCGCCAAAGGAGAGGTACTGTTGATCCGTCTACCCGAAGTACGGTTCGATAAGATTCTGAAGCATCGGGTATTCATCGTACCCCTGCCCGACGGAACCTACTGGGTCGGCTCGAACTACCAGCATAATTTCTCCGACGTTACTCCTACCCAGGAAGGCGGCACCTTTTTGCGCGAACGCCTCGACGATATTCTGCGCACGCCCTATGAGGTCGTCCGGCACTTAGCCGCCGTGCGACCCACGGTAAAGGACCGCCGCCCTTTTCTAGGTCCTCATCCCGAGCACCCTGCGCTATACCTCTTCAACGGGCTCGGCACAAAGGGTGCTTCGTTGGGGCCGTTTTTCGCCCGTCAGCTGGTTGACCACCTCACCAACAATACTCCGATCGATGAGGCGGTCCATATTAACCGCTTTTCGCCCGCTGGGGCCTGACATCAGTCGTTTGCAATATTTCAAAAGGGAAGGTCGTTGCTTTTTGGCGGCCTTCCTTAAGGTAGACCAGATAAAGGTGGCACCTAAAAGGCAATTATGGGAAAATTGATTCGCCTTCAGCTTCATTTTGTGTATTTTATCGAAAATGCTCATCCTTAGACCGGGATGGGCGTCACGGGAAATGGCCCGCATGTGCATCCTGCTTCATCAAGTAGAAACGTTGCTAAATCAAGATTATGAATTTTCGACACTTTCCATGGACACTGCTCACCTTGCTCGGGCTCACCTTGCTGCTAACGAGCTTCCAAACCAATGACCTGCCTATGTCCGCCAATGACCCATACCAAAAAACCTGGGTGAAAATCGATTCCCTCGAAGGGCGTGGCCTCTACCGATCGGCTTTAGAAGAAGTCAATGGCCTCTACCGGCGTGCCCAGGCCGACAACCGGACGGACCAATACCTCAAAGCGGTGATGTACCAGGCGCGCTTCACCCAAATGCTAGAGGAAGAAGGCATCCAGCAGGCCGTGGACCTGGTGCGCCGGGAATTGCAGCAGGCCGGTTTTCCTGCTAAGCCGGTACTGCAATCGATCCTTGCCGAAGCCATTCAAAAGTACGCCGATCAATACTACTACCGGTTCGAACAACGCACCGCCGTGGCCGATGATAATTCGGACGATATTCAGACCTGGTCGCTGGCCAAATTGCACCAACGCTCCCGTCAGCTGTACCTGGCTTCACTCGAAGAAGAGCGCACCCTGACCTACCCGATCGACCGGTTACCGGCAATTGTGGATACCGGTGTCAGTGCCGGTGCGTTGCGTCCTACCCTTTTCGATTTTTTGGCCCAGCGCGCCATCGTTCACCTCAAATCTCCGACCAATTACCTTACCGAGCCTGTCTACGGCTTCCGGATGGACAACCCCGATTTGCTGCAGCCCGCCTCCGGATTTGTGGATATGCCACTGGAAACCGCTGATACTTTAAGCGATCAGCATCGCGTACTGAAGATTTATCAGCAATTGCTTAGCCTCCACGAAGGTGACGGTACACCGGCGGCCTATGTCCATGCCGACCTGAGCCGTCTGCAGTTCGTATACGACAATGCGGCTTTTGCCGGCAAAGCAACCGCCTACCGCCAGGCACTCGAACACCTACTGGAAAATGCGCCCGACCATCCGGTGCGGGCCGAGATCTATTACAAGTTGGCCCAGCACCTGGCCAGCGACTACAAGACCGCTTACCAGGAAAATCCCGTCAGGGATAATCCCGTCTATGATTACCCGCAGCGCGCTAAGGCGCTCTGTGAGCAAGCCATTGCCACCTATCCGGGAAGCTATGGCGCTCAGCGATGCCAATCGCTTTTGGTTGACATTACTCGGCGCAATATGATTTTATCCGTACCCGAAGTAATTGTTCCCAATCAACCAGAACTGGTAGGTTTGACATTCACCAACCTCAACCGGCTATACCTTAAAATTTATCGGATTGCAGAAGGCCAATTTCGGGAGATCCGGTCTATCTACGATCCAGAAGAAAAAATAAAGCGCCTAGAGCAGCTGGAGCTGGTGCGCGCCTGGGAGCAATCCATCCCCAACGAAGGAGATTACTGGACGCACCACAGTGAATTGGCACTGGAGCCGCTTCCAGAAGGATATTACCTGCTGTTGGCCTCTAACAACGAAGCACTGAGCGATACGACGAGCGTTTACGAGTTCACGGGTTTCGTTAGTTCGCACATCAGTGTTCTTCGCCGCCAGGAAGGTAGCCAAACCACCTTTTTGGTGACGGACCGCCAAACCGGCGCCCCCCTGGCAAATGTCACCGCCGAGGTATTCGTCGACAAATACCGCCGTGCTACCCGCGATTATCGCCGCGAAAAGGTAGATGAATATCAGAGCGACAAAAACGGATTCATTCGCACCGATTTCAAACAAGATAATTACATCGAGCTGCGATTTCACAAAGGAAGGGATACCCTCTTTTTACGCCAGCAAGTGTATAACTATTTCAACCGCAGCTACAACTATAATCCCGAGCGGCAAATGACTCATTTTTTCCTGGACCGGGCAATCTATCGCCCCGGACAAACCGCTTATTTCAAGGGTATTGCACTGCGTCAGGATTTGGAGCCGAACAGCCGTCCCGAGATCCTCCCCAACCGCTCTGTGACCGTTACCCTAATCGATGCCAACGGACAGGAAGTCAGCCGCCAAGATCTACAGACCAATGCCTATGGTTCGTTTAACGGCTCCTTTATTTTGCCGCAGAGAGGGCTGCGTGGCCAGTTCTCTATCCGCTCCAGTATCGGCAACGCAGTCAAGTATTTCCGCATGGAAGAATACAAACGGCCCAAATTTGAGGTCAGCCTGCCCAGTCCCGAAGGCGACTACCAAATCAATGACGAGATCACCGTCGAGGGAAACGCCAAAGCCTATGCTGGTAACGCCATCGAAAGGGCCGAAGTCGTTTACCAGGTCAAACGGGAGGCCCGCTTTCCCTTCTGGCCCTGGTGGCGCGGTTACTTCCCACCCAGCCGGGGCAGCAGCCAGGTGCTGGCCCAAGGGACTACCACCACCGACGAGCAAGGAAAGTTCAAGATTACTTTTCCCGCCCTGCCCGATCCGAACCTGGATCCCGATGAGCGCCCCATTTATACCTATCAGGTTAAGGCTGATGTAATCGACATTACCGGCGAGACCCATTCGGCCACTTTAAATCTTCGCCTAGGGTATCAGGGGTTGCAATTTCAGGTCGACATTCCCAAAGAGGTGGACAACAAAAAGCCACTCGACCTGCGTGTTCTGGCAACCAATTTGCAAGGCACGCCCCAGGCAGTCGACATTGAATATGCCATTTTACCGCTCGATCGGCCTACCGACGCTATATTTATTGACCGGTACTGGCAAAAGCCGGATCGCTGGATTATCCCCAAACAGCAGTACCACAAAGATTTTCCGCACTATGCCTACCAGAACGAAGACGACATAGCGAGTTGGAAGCGCGGGGTTTCGATGAGTTCGGGTAAGATCAGCGGTAATGCCGAAACTTTTAAAAAGCTGGATATTGACGGTTGGGACGCCGGTCATTACTTGCTCGTTCTTAACGCCACCGATAGCAAGGCACGGCCCGTAGAGTTGGAATACTATTTTCAGGTTTACGACAGCCAGGCTGGCAAATTACCTAGCGGAGTAGCCCATTGGGGGCGGCTAGAGGAAACCCGCTTGGAGCCGGGTCAGCAGGCCCAACTGCAAATTGCTACCGGCTACCGCCAGCAGCCGGTCCTGCTGGAAATTACGCGCGGTACCGAGGTCTTACGTCAGGAATGGATAACCGCCAATGACTGGGAGCGCATCCGATACAAGGTAAAGGAAGCAGACCGCGGCAACCTCCACTTCCTGCTGACCAGCAACCGGAACAATCGGGAAGACCAGCAAAGCTTTACGCTGGAGGTGCCCTTCAGCAATAAGAAGCTGGACATCAGCTACGAGACCTTCCGTGACCATTTGTTGCCGGGCGAGCAGGAGGAATGGCGCATCAAAATCAGCGGCCCCGATAAAGAAGCCGCCGCTGCAGAAGTGGTCGCTACCTTGTATGATGCCTCTCTGGAGCAGTTCGCGAGCAATACCTGGAGCTTCCCCATCTACCCCAATCGGCTGGGTCACTCCAATCAATGGATGGCGTTGAATTATCGCGTCCGTAAAGTCAACTGGAGGCAGGCCGTAGTGGAGATACCCACCCTCCAAACGCGGCGCCTACCGCAACTGATCAACTACTGGTCGTTTGGCCGCCGTGTTTTCGGACAAGATGTAGGTTTACGTTCGAGAACTAGTGGCATTATCATAGACCCGGAAACTTACGAATACAATGCAGCGGCATCACCCCCGCCCCCGGCCTCGTATAACGAAGCCGCACCGGAGTCCATGGCTAAAAAAACCAGGGATGTGAAAGAAGTGGAAGATGTAGCACCAAGGAAAGGACCACTATCCGATACCGCCGAGACCGATCCCTTTGCAAATATTCCGGTTCGCACTAACCTAGACGAAACGGTCTTCTTTCTGCCCGACCTCCGCACCGATGAAGAGGGAAGCATCATCATCCGCTTTACGATGAACGAGGCGCTTACACGCTGGCGCTTCCTGGGTCTGGCTCATACCAAAGACCTGAAATATGGTCGGACCGAAAATACAGTCGTCACCCAGAAACCCCTGATGATCGTTCCCAATGCGCCGCGTTTTTTCCGTGAGGGCGATCGTATGGAATACACCGCAAAAGTGACCAACCTTTCCGACTCTACTCTGACCGGTCAGGCCCGGCTGGATTTGTCCAATACGCTCAACGAGCAGTCCTTAAACGACAGCTACGCCCTGGCGGATTCAACAAAAAGCTTTACGCTTGAACCGGGCCGTTCGCAGGATTTGCGCTGGTCGATTAATATCCCAAAGAGCGGCCCCTCCTTGGTTACCCACCGCGTAGTAGCACAGGCAGGAGATTATGCCGACGGCGAAGCCAGTAGCTTGCCGGTGCTCACCAACCGGGTCCTGGTGACGGAAACCCTTCCGCTATCGGTACGCAAAGGACAAACCAAGACGTTCACCCACGAGTCGCTGGCCACGGCTGACCGGTCTCCCACCCTGGAGCACAAAACCCTGACCCTGGAGTTCACCGCCAATCCGGCCTGGTTAGCCGTTAAGGCGCTGCCGTATTTGATGGAATATCCGCACCAGTGCTCCGAGCAAATTTTCAGTCGTTATTACGCAAATACCCTGGCTGCCCAGGTGGCCAATGCACACCCTAAAATCAAGCACGTCTTCGAAGCCTGGAAAATACAAGACACCGACGCTCTGGAAAGCGAACTCATGAAAAACCAGGAGCTCAAATCGGCTATCCTGGAAGAGACGCCCTGGGTGATGGCAGCACAAACCGAGTCCGAACAACGCAAACGCATCGGACTGTTGTTTGATCTCAATCGCATGGCCGCCGAGCAGGAAAAAGCACTGGCACAATTGCAAGAGCGGCAGGAAGCTGACGGCGGTTTCGCTTGGTTCCCCGGCGGCCGCTCAAACTGGTACATCACGCAGCACCTGGTAACCGGATTTGGCCACCTGGATGCCCTGGGCGTCAAGGATTATCCTTACTGGGTCAACCGGGCCCTGTATTTTGTCGATGAGCAAGCCAATGATTACTACCGCCAACTGAAGGCCAAAGCAAAAAAAGGTGATTCGTCGCTGAATGATGATCACCTTTCTGCACTGATCATTCACTACCTGTATGCACGGAGTTTTTATCCGGAAGGTAATGAGGAGATACCAATCTCGGAGGCGCTGGAATTCTTCAAGGACCAGGCCCGCAAATATTGGACCGACCGCAGCATTTACCAGCAGGGAATGATCGCACTGGCCTTGAGTCGTATGGGCGACGTAGAAACGCCTGATGCTATCATTGCCAGCCTCGAAGAACGTGCTTTGCACCGCGAGGAGTTGGGCATGTACTGGAACTATTCGAGCGGTTTTTACTGGTACCAGGCGCCGATCGAAACCCACAGCCTGATGATCGAAGTCTTCGACCAGGTCGCTCAGGACCCGGCTGCAGTTGAGGAGCTCCAGTTGTGGCTCCTTAAAAATAAAGAAACCAATCACTGGAAAACCACCAAAGCTACAGCCGAGGCTGTGTATGCCCTGCTCCTGACCACACCCGGTGACAGTTGGGTGCAGGACGTGGAGCAAATCGATATTGACTTTCAGCAAGCCCCGAAATCGACCTACCAGAGCCAGCTAAAAGCGGCTATGGATCAGGCGGAAGCAGGCACCGGTTACTTCAAGGCCAGCTGGACGGGCGATGCTGTAAGCACTGATTTTGCATCGGTACGCGTACGCAATAAAAATGAAGTGCCAGCTTGGGGAGCCCTTTATTGGCAATACCTGGAAGACATGGGTAGGGTAGATGCTTTTGAAAAAACTCCGTTGAAGCTGCAAAAAGCACTATACCAAAAGGTAAATACCGACCGTGGTGAAGAGCTGCGGCCCATCAACGAAGACGACCGCCTGGAGCCGGGCGAGCTACTCACCGTGCGGCTCGAGTTGCGGGTAGACCGCGATATGGAATACGTCCATTTGAAAGACACGCGGGCCGCAGCCCTGGAGCCGATATCTACGCTCAGTCAGTACCGCTTTCAGGATGGCCTCGGCTACTACGAGAGTCCGGGCGATGCCGCCACGCACTTCTTTATGGCCTATTTACCGAAGGGTAATTATGTATTTGAGTACGATCTTCGGGTTGTTCACCGCGGCACCTTCTCAAATGGGTTATCCAGCATACAGTGCATGTACGCGCCGGCCTACACCAGCCATTCACAGGGGCAGCAGATTGTAGTAGATTAGGCGGGAATCATCCGATTTTGTGGGGTAATGGTCGATATCATTGGCAAGTCCCCGCAAAATCGGTCATTTTAAATAGCAAAAAATTGAAAGGAAAAGATATTTTTAAATACGGCAGTAAATACATCAAAGGAACCATCATGAGTAAGGGTAAAAGCGAACGCAGCAAGCACGCCGATACGGTCATCCGGAATCACGTTATCTGGTCGATGGGCGCCGGCTTTATCCCCGTAATTATGGCCGATGTTTTGGCGGTAAGTGCGCTCCAACTCGATATGATCCGCCAACTGTGCCGCGTCTACGAGGTGGATTTCTCAGAAACCCGCGGCAAAGCCATCGTAACCTCCCTGACCAGTTCAGCCATTGCCCGGGTCGGTGCGGGCAGCGCCGTCAAGCTGATCCCTATCCTGGGATCTTACCTGGGGGGCGTGACAGTTTCTGTTTTTGCTGGCGCCTCTACCTACGCGTTGGGCGAGGTATTCAAAAAACACTTCGAATCCGGCGGCACCGTTCTTGATTTCGACCCCGAGCGCCTGAAGAAAATGTATAAAGAAAAGTTCGAAAAAGGCAAGAAGGTGGCTAAGCAAATGAAAGATGAAGAAGCCGAAGCTACCGAAGAAACACCACAAGAGATTAAGCGTGTGGGAACGGTTGCCGGGCAAAAGGAAAAACCCCAAAAGGAGGATGACCAGAAAGACGTTCTGGACCGCCTGCGTGAGCTAGCCGAGCTGCGTGACAACGGCATCATCTCCGAAGAAGAATTTCAAGATCTGAAACAGAAGCTTATTGCAGCCTTTAAATAGGAGATTAAGTAGATGTTGTTAAGCACCCCGGACGGGAAACGATCTTGTCCGGGGTGTTTTTTTACATAGCCCACCTGGCGGCTGGCGCTACCGACAGGTCGGCGAAAATTCCCTGGCGAAATTTATAGTATCCGGCTATGCCAATCATGGCTGCATTGTCGGTGCAATATTCGAAACGCGGAACATAGGTATGCCATCCCTGTTCGGTACCCAACTGCTCCAACCGTTCGCGCAGTTCGGAATTGGCCGATACGCCCCCGGCAATGGCCACCTCCGATACGCCTGTCTCCAAGACGGCCTTTTCCAGCTTATGCAACAGGATATCGACGATAGTACGCTGCACCGACGCGCAGATGTCCGGAAAGTTCTGCTCAATAAACCCAGGCTGTGCGGCCTTTTCCTTTCTCAAGAAATAGAGAATAGCGGTTTTTAAGCCGCTAAAACTGAAGTCCAGGTTATCGATCTGAGGTTCCGGGAAAGAAAAGCGCGGGCGCCCCTCTCGTGCGTACCGGTCGATCAGTGGCCCGGCCGGATAGTCTAGACCCAGGAGTTTCCCCGTTTTATCGAACGCCTCGCCCGCAGCGTCGTCGAGTGTTGTCCCGAGGATCTCCATATCGAGGTAATCGCGGACCAATACAATCTGTGTGTGGCCGCCCGAGACGGTTAGGCAAAGGAAGGGAAAGCGCGGGTGTGGGGGCTCCGCAAAGTGTGCCAGCACGTGCGCCTGCAGGTGATGTACTTCTACGAGAGGAATGCCGAGGGCCATAGCAAAACTTTTGGCAAAAGACACCCCCACCATGAGTGAGCCGATCAGGCCCGGCCCCCTGGTAAAAGCTACGCCCGATAAGTCAGCGGGCTGAACATTTGCTTCGCGCAGGGCAATATTTATTATAGGAACAATGTTAATTTGATGGGCTCGGGAAGCCACTTCCGGTACAACGCCTCCGTACTGGCGGTGGACGTCTTGGCTGGCTAGCAAATTGGAGAGGACGATCCCATCGCGGATGACGGCCGCGGAAGTATCATCGCAAGAAGACTCAATAGCAAGTAAAGTAATCGACATCGACCCAATTTTTTACCTGAGGCGACCTACCCACAAACGACATCAGCAATCGATTGCTGCAACGGCCACAAATTAAAGCCGAATGGTAGCCGCTGATTTTTATGCGGAAACGCATACGGATAAGAAAAAGATTTAAAAAGCGGCGGGATATCCAAACCCCGACATGCGGGTTCCGTATACCAAAGACAAAATTCCAATACTATAACCGATAAACACAACATTCATGGCAACGGCAACGGCAACACCAACCTCCAAAGTACGAAAAGATTCGCCCACTAATAGTTATACTCCCGATAGCGCAATTAATTGCGTCATAACCGCCAAAACCCATCTCGACGGCATCTTCACTTCAGAAGAAAGTGTCCGGATGGATGGAAAACTGACGGGCGACCTGGTTTGCAATAAAAAACTGGTACTGGGCGAGACCGGTGAAATCATTGGCAACATTCAGGCTGTCGAAGCGGTAATGCTCGGTGAAGTACGCGGCGACATGGAGATCAAAGGTACTTTACACTTAAAAGGTACTGCAAAAATCAACGGCAACATCCGCGCCGGACAGGTAGTTGTGGACGAAGGTGCACGCTACACCGGCAAATGCGAAATCGGTCGTCCGGCCTAGGGGATATGCTTTCCCGCAGCTTTTCTCATTCGGTTTGTTTTCGTAAATGCCCCAATTTCCCTAAACTTGTGAGGGGTAAGCCTACAAGTATTCGAAAAACATCTATCATTGCACCAAAACAAATCGAAAAATGAGATTAGTCATCAACATTCTGCTTGTCGCCTTGATCCTTGGCTTGATTTGGGTCTTGATCAGCAGTATTCGCGAGCCGATCGCTTTCAAACGGGAATTACAAAGACGCGAAAATGCCGTTAAAGATAGATTGATGAAAGTCCGCACTGCTCAAGAGGCTTACCGCGACATGACGGGCGCTTTCGCCGGCAGCTTTGACACGTTGATCAACAAGTTAGAAAACGACAGCTTCCGCATCATCAGTGTGATCGGCGACCCCGATGATCCTGACTTTACGGGCACCATTGAATACGATACCACCTACCGCCCGGCTTTTGACTCTATGCGCTCGGTCCTGGATTTATCAGATCTTGACACCCTACGCTTTGTCCCTTATAGTGGCGGCGCACAATTCCAGGTCGAAGCCGATACGATCGAATACCAGAACACCGATGTGAATGTTGTAGAAGTAGGCACGCCCTACAAATCCTTTATGGGTAGATACGGTGACGAACGCTTCCAGCGCTACGACCAACGCTACGATCCCAATAAAGTCATTAAATTTGGTGATTTGAACCGACCAAATTTATCAGGCAATTGGGAAAACTAGTCCTGAATATCCAAGAAACCGGGTTCCGGCCGGAACATGCGCCATCTTATAAACTGTCCATCCTGCATGGGATGGACAGTTTCCGTTATATGCTCCTCAACCAGCAGGGCGACACCCCGCTTCTGCGCGGCTACGATCTGGATCCTGCCGATTACGTAGCGCAGACTACCCAGCTTTTTCAAACCGACGAGTTCCTGGCGCGCACCTACCCAGAAGCTGTTATACTCCATAAAAGCCGGCGGTTCACTATGGTGCCCAAACGACTGTACTTACCAGAAAACCAACGAGCCTACCTCGAGCAAATCACTCCGTTAACCGATTCGGATCTGATCCGGACCGATACCCTCCAACAGCTCGATTTCGTTTTGCTATATACGCAGCACCGCGATTTAAATGAGCTTTGGTCCGATCAATTAACCCATTTTCGCCAGGCCCACTTTCTGCAGCCGGTTATCCAACACTTAAAGGTTCAGCCCAACCGCAATGGTCAGGACGCTTCCTTTTTGCTCTACTTGGAGCCCACCAACCTTTACCTAGTCCTGGTGCAGGAAGAAAAACTTAAGTTTGCCAATATTTTTACCTACGAAACCCCAGAAGAGTTACTATACTACGTTATGCTAGTCGCCGACCAGTTTCAGCTCGCACCGCAGTCGACCATACTATGGCTGAGTGGCCAGATCGAGTCGGGCGATGCCAATTATCAGCTCCTGAACCAGTACCTAAATCACCTTCGATTTACCTCTTGGCCCGATTGGCTGCGCAACGAGCAGGTCATACACAACCTGGCTCCTCATGTCTTGTTTCCCCTGTTTTGCGCCGTCCCCTATTTTCAACTCGCCAGATCATTGTAACCTAAGCCTATGCGCATCATCGGTGGTCATTTCAAAGGACGCAAGTTTTACCCGCCTGCCAAGAACTGGCCAACCCGGCCTACGACAGATTTTGCGAAAGAAGGGCTTTTCAATATTCTCGCTAATCACCTCGACTTCGAATCGCTGAAAGTGCTAGACCTGTTCGGAGGCACCGGCAGTCACAGCTACGAGTTTATCTCCCGCGGCTGCCGGGATGTCACTTATGTCGATAAATTTGGTCCTGCCGTTCGTTTTGTGCAACAAACCGCCCAGACGCTAGAGATGACCGGTGCGATCCGTATTGTCAAGGCCGATGTGTTTAAATTTGCCCGTCATTGCGATGATCAATTTGATTATATTTTTGCCGGCCCACCCTATCCGTTGCCCAACATTCCGGAGATTCCGGATTTAATTTTCGCCGAGGGCCTATTAGTGCCTGGGGGGTGGCTCGTCCTGGAGCACAATCCCCGGCACGAATTCCAGGACCACCCGCATTTCTTGCAAGTACGCAATTACGGTACGACCATTTTCAGTTTTTTCGAACAAAGCACTACCGCTACTGACGACGACTGAGATAGGCGCTCATGTCATCGACATTGAGCTCGAAATGGCATTCGCGATTGGTGAGGTCGATGGCACACAATTTACCGTGTCCTTCCAGGTGGCGGGCGAAGCACCCGTTGTCGATATCAATTACCCGTTGGTCGTCAAGCATTTCCAGATCCTCCATGATGTAGCGGGTTGGCCGCGGGGAATGGCCGTGAACGATGATTCGCTGGCCCAGCCATTCGTAATCAATATCCGGATGCCAATTGCGAATCCACAGCATTGAATCGCGGTCGGTGAACGGGTTCTCAATGTGGAAATTAAACCCTGCGTGGACAAGTAAATACCCGTTCGTCTCGTGATAAAGCGATAAACCATCGAGGAAGATCCAATAACGCTCCGGAATAGCGGTTACTGAGCGGACCCCAAAGCTCTGAATCGTTTCCAGCCCCCCCCACCCCAACCAACTGAGGAAGGTCTGTTCATCCTGCCGGCTGCGAATCATATATTCTTCGTGATTGCCTTTCAGGCAAACCACCTTATGCTGATGGGCTCGCAGCTCAAAAACCGTGTCGATTACACCTTTCGAGTCGGGACCCCGATCGACATAATCACCCAGCAGATAGAGCTCATCAGATTGGGTAAGTTCAATTTTATCCAATAGATTTCTGAAGGTTCGATTGCAACCATGGATATCAGATATGGCAATTTTTCGCACGAAATCAATTTTTCCTTAAACAACCGGGAGCGGGGTGAAATTCCATATTACGACGATATCTTGAATCGACGAAGGAAATGCCTGGCATCCATGGTTAGAACAGTAATTTTCGACAAATTGACCCTTATGCATCACTTTTTTTTCTTATTGCTCGTATTACCGGGTGTGGCTTTGGCCCAAAATTCGGATTGGACAGGCAACTGGGTAGGGGAACTAACCCAAAAATCCGGTGGTTATGGGACAATTTACCAGTTTGAGCTGTATATCTACGAAACAGAGGAGCGGGTCAAGGGTATTTCCGTGGTCGACATTGATGATCTGCACGCCGAGATGGCCTTCGAAGGGCGCATCATCAAGGGCGTACTGTACATTAAGGAAAGCCGGATCATTACAGCAACCCAAAAAGAGGGGTTGTATTGGTGCCTGAAAACTGCCCAATTGCGCCTGATACGTTCCGGCTCGAAATGGGGCCTGACCGGTCCCTGGCAGGGAATTTCCGAGCTGGGTTCCTGTATTCCTGGCGATATCCGGCTTTACAAACAGGCACCGCAGGCCTGATGACGGTAATGCTTTAAAAAGCAATATATTTGCACCGTAGTCCATTTTTTAAACTTTTCATTTCCTATGGCGAACGTCAGTGCCTCAGCAAATATCGAAGAACTCATCCAGGAGCAAGTCATCCAGGCAATGGATCAGTTGTACGGCCAGGCCATTGCGCCGAATATGGTCAATATCAGTCCTACCCGGCGTGAGTTCCAGGGAGATTTTACAGTGGTCGTTTTCCCCCTGGCTAAATCGCTGAAAAAGAACCCCCAGGAAGTAGCTGAAAGCTTGGGCACTTACCTGGTCGAAAATACGGAAGAGCTTACGGCCTACAACGTCATCAAAGGTTTTCTGAACCTGGTGGTAAGCGACGCCTACTGGACACAGTTTCTGGACTACGTAACGACCCACCCCGACTTCGGTCAGCATCCGAAGCGCGACGAAAAGGTGATGGTGGAATTCAGCTCACCAAATACCAATAAACCGCTACACTTGGGTCATATCCGGAATATTCTGCTGGGATGGGCAACTTCGCGAATTTACGAGGCGGCCGGATACGAAGTCGTACGCGTGCAAATTATCAACGATCGCGGCATTGCCATTTGTAAGAGCATGCTGGCTTGGCAGAAGTTTGGCGAGGGCGCTACACCCCAGTCTACTGGAATCAAAAGCGACCACTTTGTAGGAAAATATTACGTGCTCTTTGAGCAGAAGTTCCAGGAGGAATACAAGGCCTGGCAGCAGACCGATGCAGCGCAGGAAATTTACGAGACGCAGAAAAAAGGAGATCAGACGCGGGAGGCTTTTTTCAAAGTTTACAAGAACACTTATTTCAACGAACAAAGCCAACTGGGCGCCGAAGCCAAGGCGATGCTGCTCGCTTGGGAAGACAGCGACCCCGAGGTTATCGAGCTTTGGAAACAGATGAACGGTTGGGTATATGCAGGCTTCGATGCCACCTACGAACGCCTGCAAGTCAGCTTTGACGAACTGTACTACGAGTCCGATACCTATCTGCTGGGGAAAGATACCATCAAGCGGGGCCTGGAAGAAGGTATTTTTTACCGTAAACCCGACGGATCCGTCTGGATCGACCTGGATGATGCCAAGCTCGATCATAAGCTGGTACTACGTAGCGATGGCACCTCGGTATATATGACCCAGGATATCGGTACCGCTCAGCTCCGCTACCGGGACCACAGGGTGGACCGCATGATTTACGTAGTGGCCGATGAACAGAACTACCACTTCAAGGTGCTTTTTGAAATTCTTAAGCGCTTGGGCGAACCCTATGCCGATGGATTGTATCACCTCTCCTACGGTATGGTCGACCTGCCCACCGGAAAGATGAAATCGCGGGAGGGCACGGTAGTCGATGCCGATGATTTGATAGCCGAGGTGACCGAGGAAGCGCGCAAGAATAGCCAGGAACGTGGCACCCTGACAGAACTCCCCCCGGAAGCACAGGAAGCCATCATCCAGCAAATTGGTCTGGCGGCACTGAAATTTTTTATCATCAAAGTGCAGCCTCGCAAGCGCATGACTTTCGATCCCAAAGAGTCGGTCGACTTGCAGGGACAGACCGGGCCTTACATTCAGAATGCATACGTGCGGATACAATCAATACTACGTAAGGCAGCCCAGCAGGATCCGCCGGCTGACCCTAAAGCCTACGGCCCCCTTGAAGAACAAGAGCGGAAACTACTGGGCATGGTCTACCAGTTTCCGCAACAAATTGAAGAAGCAGCCGCCAACTACGACCCCTCGGTCATTGCCAATTTCTGCTATAACCTGGCCAAAGCTTATCACCGGTACTACCACGATCACGCTATTTTAAAAGCCGAGAGCGAGGCGGCACGAGCCTTCCGCCTGCAGTTGAGTACAGCTGTGGCGCAGGTGCTTCGATTTGGCATGGACCTGCTCGGTATCGAATTACCGAACCGCATGTAAAACCTTCTTTCTTAACACCCCCAAAATGGGTTAAAGGATATGAGTAACCACGAGTCACCCGCAACGGAAAGAGAATCGCTCAATTTTATTGAGCAAATCATCGAAGAAGATTTGAAGACTGGCAAGCACAATGGCTCCATTCAGACCCGCTTCCCGCCCGAACCCAACGGCTACCTGCACATTGGTCACGCCAAGGCCATTGTCGTCAATTTTGGGTTGGCCGAAAAATACGGTGGCAAGGTCAACCTGCGCTTCGACGACACTAACCCCGAGACAGAAAGCACAGAGTTCGTCGACAGCATCCGGCGCGATGTCGCCTGGTTGGGGTTTGAGTGGGACCATGAATTTTATACCTCCGATTATTTTGACCAACTGTACGAGTTGGCGCGCCAGCTCATCCGCAAAGGTCTGGCCTACGTCGATGACAGCACGCCCGAAGAGATCGCCGAAATGCGAGGCACGCCCAACGTACCCGGCAAAGAGAGTCCCTACCGCAACCGGCCGGTCGAAGAAAGTCTCCGCCTGTTCGAGCGCATGAAAAACGGTGAATTTCCCGATGGCAGCCGCGTACTGCGGGCTAAGGTAGATATGAGTTCGCCCAATATGCATTTGCGCGACCCCATCATGTACCGCATCAAACGGCAGCCCCACCACCGGACGGGCGACAAGTGGCACATTTATCCGATGTACGACTTCGCGCATGGCCAATCCGACAGCATCGAACGGGTGACCCATTCGCTTTGTTCACTGGAGTTTATTCACCATCGCCCCTTGTACAACTGGTTTATCGAACAACTCGAGATTTTCCCCTCGCGGCAGATTGAGTTTGCCCGGATGAATGTTTCTTACCTGATTACCAGCAAGCGTAAGTTGCGCAAGCTGGTTGAGGAGGGGTATGTCGACGGTTGGGACGACCCGCGCATGCCCACCATTGCCGGCATGCGGCGACGCGGATTTCCGCCGGAGGCCATCGTCAACTTCTGCGATCGCGCAGGGGTGGCCCGGCGCGACAACCTGATTGAATACGGCCTACTTGAATTTTCGGTGCGGGAGGTTTTAAACAAAACCACCGACCGGGTAATGGCCGTACTGAATCCAGTCAAGCTCATTATTACCAACTATCCGGAGAACCAGACCGAAGCGATGGAGGTTGAAAACAATCCAGAAGACGAGCACCCGACCACCCGTACCGTGCCATTCAGCCGGGAGCTGTACATAGAGCGCGATGATTTTATGGAAGATCCGCCCAAAAAGTTTTTCCGCCTGGGGCCGGGCCGAAAAGTAAGGCTAAAGGGGGCCTACATTATTCACTGCGAAGACTATAAGAAAGATGCGGCGACCGGCGAGATTCAGGAGATCTATGCTACGTATTTTCCCGACAGCCGGTCGGGACAGGACACTTCCGGCATCAAAGCCAAGGGCACCCTGCATTGGGTGTCGGCTCCGCATGCGCTAAGGGCCGAAGTGCGTTTGTACGATCGCCTGTTTACCGATCCTGATCCGGCGGGTCACGAGGATCAAGACTACATGGCGTTTATTAACCCGGATTCTCTACAGGTTATCGAGAGCGCCTACGTAGAGCCCAGCCTGCAAACCGCAGAACCAGGTACACGTCTACAGTTTATTCGCAAAGGATACTTCGTGGTCGATCAGGATAGCAAACCCGATCACCTCCTGTTCAATCGCACGGTGACCCTCAAGGATACCTGGGCAAAGATGAAGAAGTAGCCTTGAGGCCAAGCCTATGCAACTGACACCATTAGACTGGGGTATTTTGGCTAGCTTCTTTGCCCTATCCCTTGCCATCGGGCTGGGGGTGGCCCGCCAGGCTGGGCGCAATTATTCCGAGTTTTTCTTGTCCGGCAGGGAGATGCCCTGGTGGTTACTCGGCATTTCGATGGTTGCTACTACCTTCTCGGCCGATACGCCCAATCTCGTGACCGATATTGTACGCAACAACGGCATTGCCGGTAACTGGGTGTGGTGGGCGTTTTTGTTAACCGGCATGCTCACCGTATTCGTCTATGCCAAACTCTGGCGCCGGTCGGGCATCCTCACCGACCTGGAGTTTTACGAGATTCGTTACGGCGGTAAACCGGCCGCCTTCCTGCGGGCCTTCCGGGCCGTCTATTTGGGCGTTTTTTTCAACGTGGTCATCATGGCTACCGTAATCCTGGCTGCCATCAAGATCGGGGAGGTGATGCTTGGGCTATCGCCCTTGGCTACCGTATTGCTAGCTTCGGTGACCACAGTTGCCTACGCCGCTCTGGGGGGACTGCGGGGAGTCATTTTAACTGACTTTTTCCAGTTCATTCTCGCCATGGGTGGGATCATCTGGGCAGCAGTATTTTTGGTCAATTTGCCCGAGATCGACGGCTTATCCAATTTGCTCACCCACGAACGCGTGGTCGGCAAGCTGGACTTCCTGCCAGATTTCAACGATCCGGCTCAATTGATCCCACTTTTCATCATTCCGCTGGCGGTGCAGTGGTGGAGCGTTTGGTACCCTGGCGCCGAGCCCGGGGGCGGGGGATATATTGTGCAGCGCATGTTGTCGGCCAAAAACGAGTCGAATGCAGTGGGCGCCACGCTATTGTTCAACATTGCTCATTATGCAATACGCCCCTGGCCCTGGATGTTGATAGCGTTGGCTTCGTTAGTGATATTTCCCGACTTGAACGCTCTGAAGGAAGCTTTTCCGAATGTAACCGCCGATAAGCTTGGTCAGGATCTGGCTTTTCCCGCCATGCTCACCCTGCTGCCGAACGGCCTGGCAGGCCTGGTGCTCGCCTCGTTGGTTGCGGCCTTCATGTCGACCATTTCCACCCATCTAAATTGGGGGTCGTCGTATGTAGTAAATGATGTCTACAAACGATTTCTGCGTCCCCAGGCTACCGACCGCCAACTGGTAGCGCTGGGCCGGGTTGCAACCGTCTTATTGATGGTGATCGCCGCGGTTCTCGGTCTAGCGCTGGAGACTGCTCTGCAGGGGTTCAACATTCTGCTGCAGATCGGTGCCGGTACTGGCCTGATCTTTATTCTGCGCTGGTTCTGGTGGCGGATCAATGCTTATAGCGAAATTACGGCCATGGTCGTTTCTTTTATCGTGGCCCTGGTGCTGGAGTTTTCGCATCTACACGGGCTGCCCAGCCACTGGAAGTTACTGCTGGGGGTAAGCATTACCACTGCAAGCTGGTTGTCGGTGACCTTACTCACCCCCGCAGATAAACAGGATACCCTTTTGGATTTTTATCGGTTGATCAAACCCGCCCCGGGCGGTTGGCGCCCCGTGGTCCGCAAAGCTATTGCAGATGGCACACTCCAACGGTCGGAGGTAGCCCCCGGCCAATTACCCTTAGAACTCACCTGTATGGTGACTGGCTGCGCGACCGTCTATGGTGCGTTATTCACCACAGGCTTTCTACTCTATGGCAATTACTTCCCGGCTACGCTGGCCAGCTTGTTAACCGTTGGGGGTGGTTTTTTTCTCTGGCGTGCCTGGCGCAAACTTCACCTCTAACTCAAAACACCTTAGGATATTTGGTGAAAGGGTGGTTGAGTAGGTAGAGAGGGTAGTAAGTAGTAAAAAGGAGGTGCGTAAAAAAGCTGTTAGGGCTATAGCGCTGATAGCGCTTAAGCCCTAACAGCGCTTAAGCGCTAACAGCTCTTGCAAATAATATTTGGTTTCCTTATCTTTCTATTTTAGTATCCATTCACTCCCCCATCATTTATCACCCCAACCCGCTGACGATTATCACCAATCCTCAACTGCTTCACTGTTAGATTTGAATAAAATCAATGGAGTCGCAGTATTATGCCAAATGTCAAGTCCTCTCCAACGGATGCAGTACTCACCTCACCAGGTGTGGATCAGGCGCACGTGTGCGCCCACTGCCAAGATCCTTGCCCCGACGATCGCGTCCAGCTCGACGGTCAATTCTTCTGCTGCGAGGGTTGTAAGACGGTTTACGAGATCCTCCACGACAATGGCCTTTGCCGTTATTACCAGATTGACGAGAATGCCGGTATCAGCCTCAAGGGTAAGGCCCAGGCCATTTATGCATATCTCGATGACCCCAAAGTCATAGACCGCCTGATCGACTTTCAGGATACTACCTGCCAAAAGGTGTCTTTTTACCTTCCACAGATCCACTGCGCTTCCTGTATTTGGTTGCTTGAAAACCTTTACAAACTCAACCCGGGCATCACCGAATCCCGAGTAAATTTTCTGAAGAAAGAAATATTCCTCACCTACCGGACGGCCGATACCAACCTGCGAAGGGTAGTCGAGCTGCTGGCAAGCATTGGCTATGCACCGAGCATCAACCTAGCCGACCTGGATCGCGACCATCGTCCGGTTGTCGACCGCCCATTTTTTTTCAAGCTCGGGGTTGCCGGCTTTGCCTTTGGCAATATCATGCTACTGAGTTTTCCGGAATATCTGGGGCTGGAAGCCCAGATTGACGCGCAGTTTTATCGTCTGTTCGGTTACCTCAACTTGTTCCTTTCCATTCCGGTGGTTTTTTACAGCGGACGCGACTACCTCACTTCTGCCTGGACGGGCCTGCGCCAGCGCGAACTTACCATCGATGTACCCATCGCCCTGGGGATGCTGACGCTTTTCCTGCGTTCCGCCTACGAAATTCTGAGCCAGACGGGCCCGGGTTTCATGGATAGTCTGGCCGGCCTGGTCTTTTTCCTACTGGTCGGAAAATGGTTCCAACAGCGCACTTACCACAACATTTCTTTCGAACGCGATTACAAATCCTATTTCCCCATTTCGGCCCTTCGCCGGCAGGAGGGACAGGAAGAAGTAGTGGCACTGGACCGGCTCGAACCCGGCGACACCATCATCATCCGCAACGGAGAGCTGATTCCGGCCGATGCTTACCTGATGCGGGGCGTAGGTCGTATCGATTACAGCTTCGTAACCGGCGAGTCGCAACCCGTGCCAATTCAGGTCGGGGAAAAGATCTTTGCCGGCGGCCGACAGGAGGGTACCACCATCGAGTTAAACCTGGTCAAGCAAGTATCGCAGAGTTACCTGACCCAGCTCTGGAATGACGATGCCTTCACCAAAAAAAGAACGACGCGAGCCGCCCGTCTAGCCGATACGATAGGAAAGTATTTCACCATGGTGATCCTCACCATTGCGGCGGCTACCCTAGCCTATTGGCTACCGCGCGATGTCCACATTGCGGTCAATGCCTTCACAGCGGTTTTAATCATCGCATGTCCCTGTGCAGTGGCATTGAGCATCCCTTTCATTTTCGGAAACGGACTGCGCGTACTGGGCAAACGCGGTTTTTACTTGAAAAATACGGGGGTAATTGAGGGGCTGGCACGCAGTCAGGCTGTCGTTTTTGACAAAACCGGTACGATCACCACCCGGGCCGACAGCACAGTGGCTTTCGAAGGAGCACCGCTGAGTGAACTGGAAAAGCAAATCTTACTCCGCCTGACGCAATCCTCGGCACATCCGGCCAGCCAGCTCATCCACCGGCAATTGAACCAGGAAATCGGCAACGGCGAACTACCCGAGTGGTGCCAAGTCAATGATTGGAAAGAAATCGTCGGCAAAGGAGTTGCCGCCACTATATGTCAAAAGCAGATCAAATTGGGCTCCCGTCATTTCATGGACCAACCAGTAGCCGGCGACGGGCCCTCCAAAAGCGTTTACCTCCAAATCAATGGGGAGCTACGGGGGTGCTTTCAGCTCGGCCATTTCTTCCGCGAAGGGCTGTGGGAAATAATTTCCGAGTTCCAGCAAGACAAATCCGTCTATCTGCTTTCGGGCGATAATGAACGGGAAAAAGACCTTATCGCACCCATTTTCGGCGGATCCCAAAACCTGCATTTTCAACAAAGCCCCCACGATAAGCTCCGCTTCATCAAGGATTTACAATCCAAGCAAAAAGAGGTCATCATGATCGGCGACGGCTTAAATGACGCTGGAGCCCTCAAGCAGAGCGACGTGGGTGTAGTCGTGGCTGAGGACACCAATAATTTCACTCCCGCCTCTGACGCCATACTGCGCAGCGATCAATTCGGGCGCCTCACACAATTTATCCGTTTCGCCAAAGGAAGCATCCGGTTGGTTTTTGCCGCCTATGCCCTAGCATTTATATACAATACGATCGGCCTCAGTTTTGCAGTTCAGGGTACGTTATCACCCGTTATCGCTGCTATCCTGATGCCGCTGAGTTCCATCACCATTGTTTTATTTGGAACGTTCAGTTCCAGTATGTTAGCCCGTAGAATGGGCTTACACCGGGTGTGATTTTTAGATGATAAAAGTCAACCCCCAATTTGAGGTTGATCATCCGGCCCGATAGGGTCATCAATTAACTTGCGAAAAATTGCAATATCATGACAATTATGCTTTTGCTCATCCTGGTCAGCCTGGTCGTCGCGCTGGGGTTCCTGGGGGCCTTCATCTGGGCCGTTCGCTCTGGACAATTCGACGATGATTACACGCCGGCGGTACGCATGCTCTTCGACGATGAAAATAAACAAAAAGAAAACGATAATTCTTAAAAATCCTTCTTGATGGCACAGGTAGAAAAGTTTCATTACGATAATGCCATTGTCCGCAACTTCGCGTACGCCACTATACTGTGGGGCGTCGTGGGGATGTTGGTGGGGTTGGTCGCCGCTTTTCAGCTGATCTTCCCCGCACTCAACCTGGGCATAGCCGAAACGACTTTTGGTCGGATCCGCCCGCTGCATACCAATGCAGCGATTTTTGCCTTTGTGGGTAATGGTATTTTTATGGGGGTTTACTATTCCCTCCAGCGCCTGCTGAAAGCGCGGATGTTCAGCGATTTCTTAAGCAAATTTCACTTTTGGGGCTGGCAAGCTATTATTCTTGCGGCGGCAGCCACGCTTCCTTTAGGCATTACGAGCTCACATGAGTACGCCGAATTGGAGTGGCCTATCGATATCGCAATCGCCTTGGTTTGGGTGGCTTTCGGTATCAACATGTTCGGTACCATGGCCAAGCGCCGCGAACCGCACCTCTACGTGGCGATCTGGTTCTACATCGCAACCTGGATCACCGTTACGGTACTCCATATCGGGAACAACCTGGAAGTACCGGTAAACATGTGGAAATCCTATCCGGTATTTGCCGGTGTTCAGGATGCTCTGATCCAGTGGTGGTACGGTCACAACGCGGTGGCGTTTTTCCTGACCACGCCCTACCTGGGCCTGATGTATTACTTCCTGCCCAAGGCGGCCAACCGCCCGGTATATTCCTACAAATTATCCATCATTCACTTCTGGGCCCTGATCTTTATCTATATCTGGGCCGGTCCGCACCACTTGCTCTACACCTCCCTTCCCGACTGGGCGCAGTCGCTGGGCACGGTATTCTCCGTGATGTTGATCGCTCCTTCCTGGGGAGGTATGCTGAACGGTTTACTTACACTTAGAGGTGCCTGGGACCGGGTACGCCAGGATCCTATTCTAAAATTTTTGGTGGTTGCCGTTACGGCCTACGGTATGTCGACCTTCGAAGGGCCCATGCTTTCCATTAAATCCGTCAATGCCATCAGTCACTTTACCGACTGGACTATTGGACACGTACACGTGGGTACGCTGGGCTGGAACGGCTTCCTGACGTTCGGAATCTTGTACTGGCTGTTGCCGCGCATTTTCAATACCAAACTGCATTCGGTGAAGCTGGCCAATGCCCACTTTTGGATCGGGACCCTGGGTATCTTGTTCTATGCTATCCCGCTCTACTGGGCTGGCTGGACCCAGTCGCTTATGTGGAAGGAATTCACGCCCGACGGCTTCCTGAAGTACGGCAATTTCCTGGAGACCGTCACCCAGATTCTGCCGATGTACGCCTTACGTGCCGCCGGGGGAACTATGTACTTTGCCGGAGTGCTGGTGATGGTCTACAACCTGGTCAAAACCGTTCGCACCGGCTCCTTTGTAGCCAATGAAGGTGCAGAGTCCCTGCCGCGTCCGAAAACCGTACACAGTGACGGTCACTGGCACCGCTGGATCGAGCGTCGTCCTATCCAGATGCTGATTGGTAGCGCTATCGTAATTTTAATTGGCGGCCTGGTGGAAATTTTTCCCATGATCATGGTCGAGAGCAACGTGCCAAAGATCGAATCGGTAAAACCATATACACCGCTCGAATTGGCCGGACGCGACCTCTATATCCGCGAGGGCTGTGTGGGTTGCCACTCTCAGATGGTACGTCCATTCCGGTCGGAGACCGAGCGCTACGGCGAGTACTCCAAATCAGGTGAGTTTATCTACGACCGCCCGTTCTTATGGGGCTCGAAGCGTACCGGGCCGGACCTGCACCGTTTAGGCCAAAAATATCCCGACAGCTGGCACTACAACCACATGCTGGATCCGCAAAGCATGTCGCCGGGCTCCATTATGCCGCCTTACCCTTGGTTACTGACCCGCGACTTGAATACCAATTCCATGCCGAAAAAGATTGAGGTGCTGCGAATGTTGGGTACACCCTACCCGGATGGCTTCGAAGATATCGCTGTTGAGGAGTTAGAGAAGCAAGCCCAAACCGTAGCCGACAACCTGCGCAAAGACGGCATCAATCAGGAAAATCTGGAGAAAAAAGAAATAGTAGCACTGATCGCCTACCTGCAACGACTAGGTACCGATATCAAACCCGAACCGCAAGCAGAAGCAGAAGCAGAAGAATAAATGATCCGCCGGCCCCGCCCAGATGCGGGGCTGCTAAAAAACAACAACCATGTATAAGTACATTTTAGAAAACGCAGGAGACATCAACTGGATGGCCATTTTCGCCCTCGTTACGTTTATGCTCATGTTCCTGATCGGATCATTTACCATTTTGCGTCGCGACAAGGGATATATCGATAAAATGGCGCATCTCCCGCTAGACGATAACCCTCAATCCTTAAACTCTGAAATCGATCAGCAATGATGAATAAAAAATTCCTAACGCGACTGGCGGGATCGGTCGTTTTACTGCTGGCGACTACCCTGGCCCATGCCCAGGAGGCAGCAGCGAGCGCAGGCCAAACTACCGGCTCCGCTGCCGGCAAATTCTACGATCAGTTCCTAACCAATGGGTTACTCATTGCCGGACTGGTGACCATACTCGCAGCCGTGGCCGCCATCTTCCACCTGATGAACGTCATCATCAAAGTGCAGCAAATTCAGATTTACCAAGAAAGTGGCTTGGAGGCCTACCTGGAGTCCGTCAAAAAACCACGGGAAAGCTTCTGGAAGCGATTAGAAAAGCGCTGGACCAAGGCCGTCCCGGTAGAAAAGGAAGAGGACATCATGTTCGAACACGCCTTTGACGGGATCCAGGAACTCGACAATAGCCTCCCGCCTTGGTGGGTCGCCCTGTTCTACGTGACCATTCTGTTTGCCGGTGTCTATATGACTTATTACCACTTTACTGGAATGGGGATGTCATCGGCCGAACAGTACGAACGCCAAATGGAGCGTGCCGAAGAGCAGGTACAGGCTTATCTGGCTACACAAGCCAACTTGGTCGACGAAACCAATGTGGTGACCTTGACCGAAGAAGCGGACCTCGCCATCGGTAAATCACTCTACGATGCCAACTGTATAGCCTGCCACGGTGCGTCCGGAGAAGGCGGCGTTGGGCCGAACCTGGCTGATGAATACTGGCTCCACGGCGGAGGCATTAAAGATATATTTAAAACGATCAAGTACGGTGTTCCTGAAAAAGGTATGGTAGCCTGGAAAACACAGATGGGGCCGGCTGAAATGCAAAAAGTGGCGAGCTACATCATGACATTCCAGGGGACCAATCCGCCTAACGGAAAAGAGCCGCAAGGTGAGAGATACCAGGTCGACGCTACACCCGCCGATACTAGCGCCACTGCTACCGACGAGACCATCGGTATGGTTGATTAGTACCGGGCAAAAGGTAGTCGGTCCTATCAGCCTGACATTTGACAGGTTAGCTTTGAAAAGCCTGCGGCCTTGGATTACAAGGCCGCAGGTTACTTTATAAAAAAATGGGCACGCCCAATTATCAACATCAGAATGTACAACAAATGGATACGCTCAATCAGCCCACTAAAGATACGGAAGCCTACCGCGACGCAATAAGTACGGTCGACCAGAAGGGCAAACGGGTTTGGATCTATCCTAAAAAGCCAAAAGGTCGGTTTTACAACTGGCGAAAAATCGTCAGTTACCTGCTGTTGGCGTTTTTATTCGGCGCACCTTTCATTAAGGTGAACGGAGAACCGCTTTTGCTCTTTAACGTTCTGGAGCGCCATTTCATCATTTTCGGTATTGTCTTCGCGCCTCAAGATTTTCACATCCTGGTATTAGGTATGCTCACCCTGATGGTTTTTATCGTCTTGTTTACCGTCGTTTTCGGCCGCCTGTTCTGCGGGTGGATTTGCCCGCAGACGATCTTCATGGAGATGGTCTTCCGCCGGATCGAGTACTTCATCGAGGGGGATGCCAATGCACAAAAGCGCCTGAATAAAGGGCCTTGGACCCGCGAAAAGCTCCTGAAAAAGACCGCTAAGCAAGCGATCTTTTTCGGTATCGCAGTGCTGATCGCCAACACCTTTCTAGCCTACATTATTGGGGTGGAGGAAGTATTCCGAATTGCTACCGAGCCCGTCTCGCAAAACTGGCAAGGATTTACTGCTATGATGGCATTTTCCTTCGCTTTCTATTTTGTCTTTTCCTACATGCGCGAACAGGTTTGCGTAGCGATTTGCCCTTACGGCCGGATGCAGGGCGTACTGCTGGATAACAACTCTATCGTAGTGGCTTACGATCATGTGCGGGGGGAACCACGTGGAAAGATAAAGAAAAAATCAACGCCCAAAGCCCCTCCTTCCAACCCAATAGGCGATATAGCCGCCTCGGTAGCAAATGCAGCAACGACCACGGAAACCATTACGGCTGAAGCGCTACCCCATGGTGTAACTCCGACCGAACAGATCCAAAACGCCCTTGGCGATTGCATCGATTGCAAGCTTTGTGTGCAGGTATGCCCTACGGGCATCGACATCCGTAACGGCACACAGCTGGAATGCATCAATTGTACGGCTTGCATGGATGCATGCGATGAAGTCATGGATAAGGTGGGCCGCGAACGGGGACTGATACGCTACGCCAGCGAGAATGGTATCGTCACGAAGACCAAGAAGATCTTCACGCCCCGCGTGATCGCTTACACGGCGGTACTGACCTTTTTGGTTGGGCTGAACGTGTACTTCCTCACCAGCCGTACCGATGTGGAAGCGCTGATCCTGCGCACACCCGGCATGCTTTATCAGGAGGTAGATGACACTTACGTCAGCAACCTGTACAACTATCAGGTCATCAATAAAACAAAGGAAGAATTTCCGGTCGAATTCCGTTTGGTCGGCGACTTTGCCGAACACGGCCGACTGAAGCTGGTAGGCGAAACCCCTACAACGCTGGCCGGCGACGTGGTCGAAGGCGCCCTATTCATCGAGCTGGAAAGAGCCTTCCTAACAGATCGCAAAACCAAGGTCCAGATTGAGGTTTACTCCGGCGATAAACTGATCGACCGGGTCAACACCAATTTCCTAGGACCGATTCAATGATGATACTGGCTGGGGTGTAGTCCGCGAACAAGCATAGCAAATTCTACCCTCCGTCTTAACCTTAGAGCTTATGAAATTCAATTGGGGAACCGGCATAGCCGTATTTTATCTGACTTTCATGGCCGTACTGATTGTTGCCGTGATCAGGTCGACACAGTTCGACAACAGTTTGGTATCAGATCACTATTACCAGGATGATCTCAATTACCAGCAGCACTACAATAAATTGGTTAACAGCCAGTCGCTGGCCCAGGACCTCATTGTGCGCGAAGACCCGCAAAAAGAGCGTGTGGAACTCATTTTTCCCGCCGACCTGCGCAGTAAAGCGACGGGAGAGATTCATTTCTTCTGCCCTTCCGACAGTGACCAAGATTTTCGGGTGCCCATTACTGCTGAGTCCGGTGCAACAATGCAGATTCCAACCACCGACCTCAAGCCGGGCTTGTGGAAGGTAAAAGTCGACTGGCAGGCCAATGGCAAAGCATTCTTTAAAGAAGCAGTCGTGCACCTGTAAACGCAAAAGCTTATGTTTCTCTGGACCGCATTTACCATCGGACTGGTTGGCAGCTTGCACTGCGTAGGCATGTGCGGCCCCATAGCACTGGCCCTGCCCTATCAGCACCAGTCCCGCTGGCGCGCGGGTGCCCAGGTCCTGACCTATAACCTAGGACGGGTCCTCACCTATACGGCCTTGGGTGTCCTGATCGGGGCCCTGGGCCGCGGCGTCTTCCTGGCGGGCCTGCAGACTTACTTTTCCATCGGGATCGGTATTCTGATGCTAATCGTAGCCCTTTTTGCCATCAACCTGGAAAGCTACATGTTGCGTTGGCCACCCCTTTTCCGGCTGAATATGTGGGTGAAAAAACAAATGGCCCAGTTGTTGCGCTCGCAGCGGAGGGGCACCCTCTTTAGCCTGGGGCTGCTCAATGGTTTGTTGCCCTGCGGATTGGTCTACGTCGCTATCGTAGGCGCCCTTACCAGCGAGAGCCTCCTGCAGTCGGCCGGATACATGGCCTTTTTTGGAATGGGTACCGTCCCACTTATGCTGGTTACAGCCTTAGCCGGACAATTTATCAATCTGCGGTGGCGGGCCCGACTGCGTAAGCTTTTCCCGGTATTTCTGATTTTGTTCGGCTTGCTGTTTATCTACCGGGGCATGCAGTTCAACATTCCAGCCGACTTTCGCTTCTGGGAAAATTGGGAAAATCTTCCCATGTGCCATTAATCAAAAAAAGACGTCGAATGATCAAAACAGATATAATCATCATTGGAGCTGGTCCGGTAGGACTGTTCACCGTCTTTGAAGCTGGTCTGCTTCAGATGCGCTGCCACCTGGTCGATGCCTTACCTCAACCCGGAGGCCAGTTGGCGGAGATCTACCCCAAAAAACCCATTTACGATATTCCCGGCTTTCCCGCTGTTCTGGCAGGCGAGCTAGTCGATAACTTGATGGAACAAATCGCTCCTTTTCAGCCTGGCTTTACCCTGGGCGAAAGGGCCGAAACCATGGAGCGCCTGGAAAATGGCCACTTCCAACTGACTACCAACTGCGGTACGGTTTTGCAGGCGCCGGTCGTTATCATTGCCGCCGGTCTGGGAAGCTTCGAGCCACGTAAACCACCGATCCCGAATATCGAAGCCTACGAAGGCCGAGGTGTTGAATATATGGTTAAAGAACCAGAACACTTCCGCAACCAGCGGGTAGTAATCGCCGGTGGGGGCGATAGTGCACTGGACTGGACCATTTACCTGGCCAACATGGTAAAAGAACTCTTCCTCGTCCATCGACGCGAGGGCTTCAGGGGGGCGCCCGATAGCGTTGAAAAAGTCAAGACCCTAGACCGCAGGGGCAGCATTAAACTGCTAACCAGCGCACAGGTTGTTGGTCTGAACGGCCAGGACTGGCTGGAGGAAGTAATCATTCAGCACAAAACGGATGGACCGTTCTCCGTAGCCGCCGATTATTTCATGCCCTTATTTGGTCTTACACCAAAGCTAGGCCCATTGCAGCATTGGGGCCTCGCCATCGAGAAAAACGGTCTGGTGGTTGACACTTACGACTACCAAACCAATATTTCGGGCATTTTTGCCGTTGGAGATATAAATACGTATCCGGGTAAGCTTAAGCTCATTTTATGCGGCTTTCACGAAGCAACACTAGCTGTCCAATCGGCTTTTAAAATTGTTTTCCCCGGAAAGAAATACAGCCTCAAATACACAACCGTAAGTGGGGTAACCGGATTTAAAGCGGAAAAAACTACCTGATCCTAGCATCAGCAGTCCCTTCCATAACCCATTTTCCAAACATCATTTTTACGAAAAAGTGTTTTCCGACATTTAATTAGCCGGAATACGCTTTTTTTTTGTATATTATCCGTAAGCCGTCAACCAAAAATGAGGTTCGTGGCGTTATTAAAACGAAATCCAAACAAAAGCCTTTAATTCTTTACCAAACCGATGGGTATGCAGAAGTCGAGAGCGATTAAGAAGAAGCTTTTGAAAGCCCGAATTGCATTGGGTCATACCATTCAGAAAATACTGGATATCAGTTCTCTCAAAAAACGGCTGGTTCACCTCGAACACAGCCGGCAAAAGCGCGAAGAAATTCAAGAGGAACTACGGGTGCTCAACAAATTGGCAGCGCACCAGGCTCGGTTGGTCCGACACTACGAATCGCTGACCAACCAGGACGGAAAGAAACTCCCCCTCCGGCCGCAATAACCGGAGGCGGCGTTTTTTTTTATTGGCCAGCGGGCTTACCAGCGAATTAAGGCGCTTCCCCAGGTAAATCCGCTGCCGAATGCGGCCAGGCACACCAGGTCGCCAGTCTTCACGTTGCCTGCTTCCCAAGCCTCGGCTAAAGCAATAGGAATGGAAGCGGCGGTGGTATTGCCGTATTTCTGAATATTATTCCAGACCTGGTCGTCTTGGAGCCGCAAGGCCTTTTGTACGAACTGGCTGATCCTTAAATTAGCCTGGTGGGGTATAAACAGATCGATATCGGCGGGCTGTAGCCCGACTTTTTGCAGCCCCTCCATGATTACCTCTGGAAACTTCTTGACGGCCATCTTGAAGACGAACTGTCCTTCCATCACGGGATACATCTGCGCATTATTCACCATATACTCCGTGATAAAGGTCTCTCCATAAGGCGGCTCCTCGCTGTATCCAAAGTCTTTTTCCTCACCCAGCTTATTGAAGTGGTACCCGCTGTGTGAACCCGGATTGATCATCGCCAGCTTTTCAGCGTACGTACCGTCAGAATGCAAATGGGTGGTCAGAATACCCTGATTATCGTTTTCGGTGGGCTGTATCACGACCGCCCCGGCGCCGTCACCGAAGATAACGGAGACATTGCGGCCCCGCGTGGTAAAGTCCAATCCCATGGAGTGCATTTCCGAGCCGACCAGCAAAATATTCTTGTACGTGCCCGTGCGCACGAACTGATCGGCAATGGACAGTCCGTAGATAAACCCCGAGCATTGATTCCGGATGTCGAGCGCACCAACTTCTGTATGGGTAATCCCCATCTCGCGCTGCAATAATACCCCGCATCCGGGAAAATAATAATCCGGACTAAGCGTAGCGAAAATGATAAAGTCGACATCTTCTTTGGTGATACCCGCATTTTCGATCGCTTTTTCTGCAGCCCGCACCCCCATCGTGGTGGTCGTCTCCTCAAACCGAGTCCCAAAACGCCGTTCTTGTATGCCCGTGCGCTCCTGAATCCACTCATCCGATGTATCCATCACTTTTTCCAAATCGCGGTTGGTGATAATATGTTCAGGAACGTAATAGCCAATACCGCCGATTTTTGCGCGTAACATAGTCATGCGTATAATTTAAACTTAGAAATTTGGTTAGGGAATTTTGCCGACTCCTAAAGCGCCCAAAAAACTGGTTACTTATCTGCCGGACAACCCGATTATCTATCGGAAAATATGATTTTAGCGTAGTTTTGTTCCTAAAAAAAAGTATATTTTCGCTAATATAATGTATTGCTCAAAAAAGGAGTGATCAATTATTATGGAATCGGTTATTAATATTTGCATTGTTGAAGATGAAGAACTCGTACGAGAGAACCTGGCCGAGCTTTTCAAGCGGGAAAAATGGATGAACGTAGTAGGTAGCTTTGCTACGGTGCAAGACTTTTTAGAGAACATCCGGCAACAAAATCTACAACCGGATATTGTTATCTTGGATATTAACTTACCGGGAGGCATAAGCGGCCTGCAGGGTATTCCCTACATCCGCCAGCGCCTGAAAGATGCCGACATTGTCATGTTCACCAACAATGACGATTCGGAAAAAGTCTTCAGCTCCCTACAAGCCGGGGCAGTCGGGTACATAACCAAGAAGTCGGATATCAACACCATACTGGAAGCTATCCGCGCGGTCTATCAGGGCGGCTCCTTCATGTCGCCCACCATTGCGCGTCATGTAGTGGAATTCTTTAACCGGCGCGGCGCCGCCAGAAAGCACAAACTTACCCCACGCCAACAACAAATCGTCGACTTAATCGTAAAAGCCTATAGTTATAAGATGATTGCCGACGAGCTCTTTATTTCGGTGGAAACCGTTCGCGACCACATAAAAAACATCTACCGAACCCTGGAAGTCAATTCAAAAGCGGAAGTCATTAGCAAAGTAATGCGAGGAGAGATCTAGAATCGCCTGCTCAATTGCCATTTTTCGGCGGGCATTTTGCATAAGCTCGAAGTAAACGGGAAACATGAATCGGCAAATCTACCTGCTGCTGAGCGTATTTTTCTTGAGTCTGATGAGCGAAATGGTGCAAGCACAATATACGCTAGCCACCACCCAATTCTATAATATTCGCGATGGCCTGGCGGGCACGCACATCAACTCTGTGGTGCAAGACAGCCTAGGTTACCTGTGGATCGGCACCCCCTACAGTCTGAGCCGGTTCAATGGGCAAAACTTCATAAATTTTTCTGATGCCCCCAACCAGCCCCACCAGATTTCTTCCCATAATATCGAGCAACTTTTCGTCGACGGAAACGGGAAAATCGTTATTCAGTATGCAAACAATATTCGCTTTCTAGACCGAATCGACCCGTCGACTTTCCGGCTTGAAAAAATTGATCTGTTACCGTCCCGAAACTTCAAAGGTTTGCTGGCAGGTGTGCGAAAAAGCTGCGGCGGTTCCATACTTTTTGCATCCTTGAATACCACAGGTACTTATGTTTACCGGTTGAGCTCTGATGCGGAGCTCGAGCCGGTCTTCGAACTGCAGGAACAAAGAAAATCGCCCCTGCCCGAACTGCAATACCTCGAACTCCCGAACGGCGATTTTCTACTCAACGATAGCCAGAAAGGACTGCGTCTTTTCTCCGCCGGTGGACGCCTAAAACGCATTTTTCAACCGGAAGACTTCCCCGAAGCCGCCCGCCCTGAGGTGTATCCGGCCCCTGCTTCCCTCCTGGAGTTAGATAACTACGGACGCATCTGGTTGAGCTTCGAACGCCAGCAACAACTACTCCGGATCGTTGCGCTAGAAGATAAACAGCCCATTCAGCTCGCTCTTGAGGATTTCAATGGTACAGAGGCCAGCCGAATGTGGGAGGATCAGAGCGGAAATGTCATTTTTGGCTTTTCCCGTGGTGCTACTACCCCTTATATACCGCGTGACTTGCGCTGCCTGCGCAACGACGGCAAATGGGAGACTCTCAGCAAGCTCCTCGATGAAAGCCCCAGGATTTTAAGCTTATGGTCGGAAAACTTCCTGGATTTTTTTGTACTGGGACTGGATAACGGCCTGAAAATCGTACGGAATAATCAGTTTCGGGTGCGCAAACTGCTCAATATGGATCACCTCAATGGCAATTGGGGCAAAATTATCCGAGGTATTACTGAGGGCCCGGATAGTACCATCTACTTCGCTCAGGAAGTAGGAAACTGGTACCGAATCGACCGCCGAACCTGGCAGCTGGACACCATCCAGATCATCCATCCTCATACCGGAAACCGGATCGATTTTCGCTGTGGCTATGGCCTGGAATTCCAGGTGCCCCATTATTTGTGGGGATCGATTTGTGAACCCTACGATGACCTGGCCCACTTGGTACGTTACGATATGAAAGCGGACTCTTTCGCTTTTTTCTCCATTCCGGGCCTTATCGATCATTTTACGTTTGATAATGAGGGCAATCTGTGGGTAGCGGCTTCTACCCGGCGAAAACTTCCCAAGGAGGGCCAGTTGTATTATTTCGATCGATCGACCGATCAATTTGAGCCTTATACCGATGCCGAAGGCAACAATCCGCTGTCGGAGGTGCGGCCGCATTTTATTCACCAGTCCGGCCAGACACTCTGGGTTGGAACGGACGGCGGGCTTTTTCAAATCGACCTATCCACCCAGCGACAACGCATTTATACCATCGACGCCCGTCCCGACAATGAACTCTTGAGTAACACCATTTATACCATACACGAAGACCGCAACGGTCAGATATGGCTGGGAACGACCAATGGCTTATCCATGCTCGATCCCCAAACCCGGAAAATAATTACCTATACCACCTACGACGGCCTGGCCAGCAACATCGTGGCGGGCATACAGCCTTCTGATGAGGGCGGATTTTGGATTAGCACTTTTGATGGCCTCAGTTACTTCGATCCCGAACGGGCAACCTTTCGTTCTTTTTCTACAACCGATGGGTTTTCCCATCACGAATTCAATCGCCTTTCTTTTCATGGCGACCAGGATGGTAACCTGTACTTCGGTACGGTAAACGGCTTAAACATCTTCCGCCCGGAAAGCCTATTGAAAAAAGAACAAACCCACCGGATACGGCTCGACCGGTACGTCCGCTTTGATTCACGTTTCGACAGCCTGTTTGTGAGAGATACGGGGCTGGTCAATCTGAAAAAAATAGTCGTACCGCCCCAGACCGACTACTTTCAGTTGGACTTCTTTCTTCCTTTCTACTTAAACCCCGAACAGAACCGATACCAGGTCTGGCTGGAAGGAAAGGAGGATGGCTGGACCGATCTGGGCAATCAAAACTTTGTCAAATACCACAGCCTGCCGGCCGGTAACTATACCCTGCACGTCAAGGCACTGGACCCGAACAGCAATCCGACCGTCGAAGTTTATACCTTGAATATCGAGGTTAAACCTTACTTCTATGAAACCTTTGGTTTCTGGGCATTGATCACCCTCCTAATCTCGGGTTTGATCTATGCCTTTACGCGTTATCGCCTTACTCAGCAGTTGCGCTTAGAACAGCTGCGCACCAAAATCTCCAGCGATTTGCACGACGAGCTCAGTGGACTTTTGACCGGCATCGCCATCCAGTCTGAGATCATGCTGCTGGATACGAAAGACCAAAAAAGAAGTGAAAAACTGCAACGGATGGCCTCGAGTTCCCGCAAGGCGATATCTAAAATGTCGGACGTAATCTGGTCGGTCGATTCGCGCAAAGATAAAATCCAGAACCTGATCGACCGTATGCAGGAGCATGTAGAAGAAATCTTGCTCCCTCTGGGCTTTACCTATCAATTGGATGTAGGCTCGATCAACCCACAGGCCAGAATTTCACCTACCATACGCCAGGAGGTTTATTTTATCTTCAAAGAGGCTATCAACAACATCGCCAAACATTCGAACGGCGACCGGGTAGAGATATTCCTCGGCAATAAAACAACCGGCTTTTTATTGTCTATATGGGATAACGGCACCGGATCCGACATTCAACAAAAATCGATTAGTAACGGTATCGTAAATATGCGGATGCGCGCTCACCGCATTGACGGGGAACTGCATCTGAAAAACGGGGTTGGTTTCACCGTTCTCCTGCGCCGCCCCAAACTCATAGATAAACGCTTTGAGGGGGCCTTCAGCCGCTTCTTGAAAGGATCGCTCCGCCTTGAATCCTAACCAACCTTCCTTCCCACCTTCCCCTTGCGGTCTCCGTTAAACCCCATAAAAATGGGGTTTGTCTCCGCTGTTATTAGCTGTATACTTGCTCAATAATACGTTAGTAAAATTTGTCCTTCCTTTTCACTTTTTAAATAAGCGTGTTTGCTAGGGTATTCCCCCTTATCCCTTGGGGGAATCCCTTTTTCCGCCGCCGACCATTTGCCACCTTTTCGTAAAACTGTTACTTTTCCTGTGCGCTAGGCGAGTACCTCCAGTTGTAAATCAAACGCTGCCGATATGATTACTGCGGAAGAAGCGCTAAAACAATATTTTGGCTATGATCACTTTCGTGCTCTACAGCGGGAAGTGATAGAAGCTGTTCTGAGCGGAAATGATACAATCGTCTTGATGCCAACCGGGGGCGGCAAATCCATCTGCTACCAGGTACCCGCCTTAGTAAAAGCAGGCTGTGCCCTAGTCGTTTCCCCCCTGATCGCGCTGATGAAAGATCAGGTAGAAGGCTTGCGTCAAAACGGTATCCGGGCTGCTTACCTGAATAGTTCGCTTCCTGCCGCCGAACAGCGGCAGGTGGAAGACCAGTTACTCGATGGGGATTTAAAGCTGCTCTACGTATCGCCGGAGAAGCTGCTGGGCCGCGATTTCCATCCCCTGTTGCGAAGTGCCCGGTTTAATTTGATCGCAATAGATGAGGCGCATTGCATTTCGGCTTGGGGCCATGACTTCCGACCCGAGTACACTCAACTTGGTCACCTGCGCCAGCTTTTACCCGGTACCCCCATTATCGCCCTCACCGCTACGGCCGACAAACTGACCCGTCAGGATATTCTAAAGCAGTTACAATTGCATAATCCTCAACAATTCGTTGCCTCCTTCGACCGGCCGAACTTACGCCTTGATGTGCGCCCCGCGCAGCAACGCATCCAACAGATTGTGCAATTTCTGCGCGAACGCCCCGAACAGCCGGGCATCATTTACACCCTGAGCAGAAAGAGCGCCGAAAGTGTTAGCGAGAAGCTCCGCAAGGCGGGTTTTTCGGCCGAAGCTTACCACGCCGGATTGTCATCCGGTATCCGCTCTGCAGTGCAGGAGCGCTTTATCAGTGACCATGTACAAATTGTTTGTGCTACCATCGCCTTCGGTATGGGTATTGACAAATCCAACGTCCGTTGGGTCATTCACTACAACCTGCCCAAAAATATCGAGGGGTATTACCAGGAAATCGGTCGCGCCGGAAGGGATGGCGACCCGGCCGATGCCTTACTTTTTTATAACCTGGGCGACGTATTCACCCTACGGGAAATCCTCGATAAGCAAGAAAGTAACCACAAAGCCTTTCAACTGGCCAAACTTGACCGCATGCAACAGCTTGCCGAAGCACTGGGCTGCCGGCGGCGAATCTTGCTCAATTACTTTGGCGAAGATTACGACCGCAATTGCGGCAACTGCGATATCTGCCTTGACCCACCTCAATTTATGGATGGTACCGTGATCGCACAAAAAGCGCTTTCGGCCGTATACCGGCTGCGGGAAGGCGTAGGCGCCACCCTGCTGATCGATGTTTTGCGCGGATCCTCCAAACGGACCATCCTGGAAAACGGCCTACACCACATCAAGACCTACGGGGCGGGCAAAGACATTTCTTTCCGCGACTGGCAGTACTACATTCAACAATTGATCAATTTGGGCTATCTAGAAATAGCATATGATCAAAACAGGGTGCTTCGGCTCACTCCTGCCAGTAGGCGGCTCCTTTTCGAGGGCCAAACGGTCCAGCTGGTCACACGACAGGTCCAGGAAGAACGACAACAGGCTAAGCAGCCGGGGAAGATCTCCAAAAAGCAACGGGCATTCGACGACCTCTTCGAACAACTCCGTCAATTGCGTAAAACATTGGCCCAACAATTTGGCGTACCGCCCTACATGATCCTCACCGACGCCAATCTGCGCGATATGGTGGAGAAAAAGCCGACCACCGAGACGCAACTCGAGCGGGTCGATGGGATGAGCACCCGAAAAATCCAACGCTACGGCAGCTATTTCCTCGATGCCATGGTGGAGTTCATAAGCCGGCAAAGCAACCTCATAACCGGCGGCACCCATAAAGTCTCGCTGGCATTGTACGAGCGAGGCCTCGCCCCCGAAGAGATCGCCCGGGAGCGTGGCATCAAGGAAAGTACTGTCATCAGTCACCTGGCAGCCATCTACCAGCAAGGGGAAGATATGGATATCAGTCGCCTCATCAGCCCTGAAGAAATCGCAAGGGTCACTCAGTGCCTACCCTACGTAGCCGATGCGACCAAATTGCGGTCCATCTACGAATATCTCAATGGGGAAATGCCCTACGAAAAAATTCGGCTGGCCCTGGCCCACCACTACCGACAAAAACAAGCGACCAAAAGCTAGGGTATCCGGTTGGGATAATCCGTTATTATCCCGTCTACGCCCATGTCCAGCAGCGCTTGCATCCGGCCGGTTTCGTTTATCGTCCAAGGAATGACCTGCATGCCCAGATCGTGGGCCTGGCGAACGATCTCGGCGGTCAGGCCTTCGTGGTTGGGGCTGTAGATGTCGGGACGGAAACTCAGCTCCGTAATCTGGATTCGCGGATTGCCAACCTCCTCCACCAGGAAGGCAGTCGTCTGATCAGGAGCGATCTCATGGATTTCTTCCAGGGCACGGGGGTCAAAGGATTGGATGCAGGTGCGCTCAGTGAGACCGGCTTCGCGCACTGTATGCATCACCAAGCGGGCAAAGATTTCCGGTTTGGGCGTGAAAACGGAATCCCACTCCGGGCGGCTTTTTATTTCAATATTGTAGCGGGGCGCAGGGCGCTCCAAGCGTTCGGCTTCGGCCTCGGCAAAAGACAACACAGTAGACAGCAAGGGTTTGGATTCGGACATTTTTTCTTGCTCCGGGAACCAAGGGTGCCCCTTCGATCCACAGTCGTACTGTTGGATTTCACTGTAGGTAAACTTGAAAATATTGTGGGTTCTTTCCTCCTCCTCTCTGATGGGCGCCCCGCCCGGCAGGCGGCAGATCATGGCAGACATCCAGGGCTCATGCGAGACCACCACCTGGCCGTCTTTCGAGACGACGACGTCCATTTCCAGGGTTTGGATCTTGGGATTCTTGAGCGCAGCCGCAAATGCGGGCAGCGTATTTTCGGGAAATAAACCGCGCGCACCACGGTGCCCCTGCCAGTCGATTTCATTCTCCATGGTCGTTTCCTTTTGCGGCCCCTGACAAGCCGCTAAGAACAGCGCCAGCAGGACGGTAAAATAACGCAGCATACCAGACTATTTTTCCAATAAAGATAATTACCCAGACGTATTCCGCTGAAAAACCAGATACCTTTCCTTTACTTTCCCAAAATCCATTATTTTAATCGCAGATGATGTAACCCAAAACACTCCTATGGAAACCCTTGGCACCACCACGCCTATTTACGTTCCACGCTCCAGCGAGCCCGAACGCCCCATTCTGCCCGGCAACTCCTACTTTTATATAAAAATACACAGTGCGCAGGCGGCCTTTCGTGGCTCGGTCTGGGACCGAGTGAAGCGGCTGATAGTGAGCTCCAAAGTCAGCTTCAACCATTCCAAACTGGGCAACAAGCCTTTTAAAGCCCTGCGTACCTACCGCGAGGTGAAGAAGAACTACACCGAAAAGTTAGGCCTGAGTCCCAACCTGGTGTCATTGATTCCCGCCACCATGACCCACGTCTCGGTATCGCTGGAATACGTCCTGGATAAAGAGAACCTGCTGTATAAACTCGGCAACCTGATCAATCAAGAGACTTTCATTTCGGCCGTTTCCCTGGCGCCGGGTGCGGCAGCTATTGCCCAGACCGTAGGCGAAATTTCCCAAAAGCTGGTCGAAACCTTCCTGGAGCCTAAGGACCGCGAACCTATTCTCGAGTTTGGCGGCGATTTTAACATCGATGGCGAAAGCCTCAAGGATGGGTACTACATTATCTTGGGCACACGCGACCCGTCCAATCCTTTGCCCATTGAGGCCATACGCGATCCGAAGAACGTGGAAATTACCAATCAGCAACTGCTCATCCGGGGCGAACCCGCCGAGGGGCTCTCGTACGTCATCCTGGAGGTGCGGCGGGTCGACGCCCGAACCCGTCAACTCAGTAATGGCGCCGTATGGAACGAACGCTTGCGCGAGGCCGAAATCATCGCCGAGAACGCCGCCAACGACCCCTTCATCGAAGATACCGGACGCCGCAAGGCCTGGGAGGAAAGCTCCAAATTATTGAAAGAAGCCCAGATGCTACTACTGACCGACGAGAACTACCTTGCCCGCGAGGCTCGCGATATCATCTCCGAAGCCGTCGTCGAGATCAAAGGCAAGCTCTTTACCCAGGAACGAAGCCTGACCGGAAAACCCGAAGCCACAATCGCCACACTGGAGGCGCAGGACTTCCAGTACTTTGAGCTGCCCGAACCGGCCGAGTTGGACCGGCGCCTGCAAAAGTACGCCGTGCAACGCAGCCAGACCGCCGTGATGATCGCGCAAGAAGCCATGCCGCAGTAAAAAATATCCCCCTTGGTTGTTGCCTTTATCTGACGGGCGTGCTACCTTTGCAGTCCGTTAAAAACAACTAACCGTTCGGAGGAGTGGCAGAGCGGTTGATTGCACCGGTCTTGAAAACCGGCGTAGGTGAGAGCCTACCGGGGGTTCGAATCCCTCCTCCTCCGCAAAGCATTACCCAGCAGACCACCGAAAGGTAGACTTTCTTGACGCCGGCCGGGCAGTATAAGCTAACTAAAGCCGTAGGGCAGGTAATAAAGGCTCAGTCAGAATCTCCTTATGGTTGGATATCTGCACACACGGCTACCTCCACGCTATCGAATTCCACCTCCAGCCCCTTTCGTCTCTCACAATCGCGGTACTTTTTCGTTATATTAATTGAGAAAATTACGCACTAACAAAATGAGCGGAAAAAGCACCGGATTCAGACTACTTCGCGCCAGCCTCTGGACCATGGGATCGGTAATCGTGATCCTGGCCGGCCTCTGGCTTTTCGTCTACTGGATCGCGGTCAGCGACCAGGAGCGCGTTCCCGAGCTGCTCGACGAGTTTTTTCACGAACACACCGGCGGGGACGTCTATATCTCCCACTACCGCATCAACCTGCGTAGTACTTTCCCTAACCTGGCCATCATCCTGGAGGATGTGCGCCTGAATGCACCTAAAGACCCCCACTTTAACGAAGACCTCCTACGCATGGATCAGCTGCGGATCAGCCTGCGTTTCTGGCCCCTCCTGCAAAAGAAAGTGATGGTGCGATCAGTTAAAATCAATGGCGGCAAAGTCGCCCTCTTCCGCAATGCCGACGGCAGTTACTTCAACCTGGACTTCCTAAAAGCCGGGAAAGATACGACCACCGCTACGCCTGATACGGCAAAACGCCACCCCGTTTTCTCCCTGGACCGCCTGGAAGTTGACAACTTCACCTTCTTTATGGTCGACTCGTTACGCGAAAAGCATTACCACGTAGAGCTGCGCCAAACCGATGTGCGCCTCAACCGTGAGCCCGACCGCGACAACTTTATCTTCGTTAAGGGCAACTGGTTTTTCAAAGGCCTCACCTTCAAAATGCGCAACGGCCCCTTCCTGGCTGGTAAGGAGGCTAAAATCGATTGGGAGCTGTTTTACAATGCCGACGGCAAGCGCATCGAATTTCGCGACGTAGGCGTCGAAGTCGACCGGTATACCCACCAGATTTCGGGCTTCCTGCGTTTCGGGCAGCCAGCCTACCTGCAGCTGATCATCGACCAGCCGGGTATTCTGATGGCCGACGCCAAAGAGGTCATTGCCCCCAATATTGCCCACGGCCTGCGCAACTTCGACGTAGACAAGAAAATCACCGCCAAAGTGATAATCGAAGGGGAACTGATCCCTGGCACGCCAGCCCCCATCGACGGGTATTTCCGCATGCTCGATGCTACCGTGACTACGCCGCAGGCCGAGCTGACGAATACCTCGCTCATCGCCCATTTTTATAATTGTAACCCCTATGGCGCTGCCAATCCGCACAGCGGCTGTCTAGAGATCGATACCTTTACAACCCGGGTATTCGATCGCTTCCCCATAGGTGGCCGCGTGATGCTGACCGACCTCAACGATCCACACATGGAACTTCATGGATGGGCCGAAGCAGACATGGCCGCATTGAACGATATGCTGCCGGCTCCTAAGCTGCAATTCGCCACCGGCCAAGTCGAGCTGGAATTCCAACATCGCGGCAAACCCAAGTTTTTCTTTCAACGCTTCCGCGCCGACAGCATCCCGCAAATTACTGGAACGGCCAGAGTCCGTAACGCCGGCTTCACCTACCGCCCCAACGAGCTCAACTTTAGAAATGTCGACGGCACCCTGCATTTTAATACCTACAATTTATATCTGCAGGGGCTGCGAGGCACTTTAAACGGCACCCCTGTCCGCCTTTCGGGTAAATTTCCCCGCCTGATTACTTTCCTTATCTTTCCGGGCGGTCGCTTCGATACCGACTTAACCATCGACATCCATACGCTCGACCTAGATCAGTTCTTGCCACCGTCCGGGCAACCGGCTCCTAAGAAGGTTGGCGCCACCCAAAAAACAGACGATAAGTTTAAACGGATAAGCGCGGCATTCGACCGCTTGACTCAGCGATTCAATGGCAAGCTAGCTTTGCGGGCCAAACAACTTCTCGTGCGGGGCCACAAGGCCAAGGATGTCAACCTGCGTACGCACTTTCGCTACCGCTGCCCTGAGCATGAAAACAAAAGTTGTTTTGACTTGGACACGCTTACGGCCGTGGTATACGACCGGGTACCCATCGCAGCAGAGGGAGCACTGGTCGACCTGACCAACCCACAGTTGGATATGCATCTGCTGGTCTATGGCCCGCTTAACCCGATCAATAAGTACCTGCCTGCCGACAAAATTCAGGTGGAGACGGGCGAAATAGATATTCAGTTGCAATACCAGGGCGCCCTCGACGCTTACTTCGGCGTAGGTGACATGCTGGAAAAAGCAAATATCGGTGGTCAGATTTGTCTGCAAAATGTGGATGCCAATTACCAGAGCAACCAATACCAACTACGAGACTGGCAGGCCGATTTGCGCTTTGACACCAACACCCTATACCTCGATGACCTCCAACTACGACTCAACCAAAACCCCCTTCAATTGCAAGGCCAGATCGGTAATTTTATCCCTTTCCTATTGGCCGGGAAAAACGACCTGGAAATTACTTTAGCTGCCCATACCCCCTCCTTTGACTTCAATCGTTTTGCACTATCCGCAAAAGACAGCCTCAACCAGCAGTCCTCCCCAATACCCAAAGCGCCCAAGTCTACCATCAACAATAAATTTAATGAGGCCCTCAAGCAATTATCTGCCGACCTGCGCTTTACAGCCGACACGATCCATTATATCGGGCTAGATGCTTACGACGTCTACCTCGACGGTAAATACCGGCTGCATTGCTCCAATAGCAGTCAACCGGTGGGCTGTGCGACGATCGATACGTTTTCCAGTAACCTGTTTGGCAATGCCCCCGTGAACGGCCGTTTTTCGGTCGAAAACCTAAACGATCCCCGCTTCGTAGCCTACGCCGAGATGGATTTGCCCCTGATCGACCTCAACTTCCTTTTGCCCAACCACAAATATCTATTTCACGAAGGCCAATTAGGTATGACCCTTCAGTACGCGGGGCAACCCCACAAGAGTTTCAACTTCGAAGAAAAAAAGATCAACGCAACTTTCTCGGGCAATGCCCAAATCCGCGATGCCGCTATCGACTTCATTCCCAAAGGACTGGAATTCCGGGATTTAATGGTGGATTTTCAATTCGATGAGCACGATCTAAGCATTGCGCACATGGAGACTTGCCTCAACCAAAACCCTGTGCAACTACGCGGTCAGTTCGACGATTTTCTGCCCTTTTTGATGGGCCCCGAAGGCCCCCTGCAGGCCGACCTTGTCTTCCAATCGAACTACTTCAACTTTGATTACCTCGAGCCACCGGCCGCCCTGGAGCGACCACCTGAAGATACCACGTACCAGTCCAATCCGATCGGGCAGGTTATCCAGAAGGCGGTAGACCAACTCGATGCCCAGCTGGACATTTCAATGGATGTGCTCCATTGTAATAATTTTGATGCCCGGGGGGTAACGGGAAAAATTCACATCAATGCCGATACTTTAGACATTCACGAAGCAAGGCTGCAATACGGCGAAGGCGAATTTTACCTGGAAGGCCAGTTAACCGAACTCCAGCGACAGCAGCCCAGCCTGCGATTGGAAACCCAGTGCGATAGCATCGATGTGGCCTACCTGTTCTGGTCGTTTAACAACTTCGGATTTCAGCAAGTCACTTTCGAAAACATTCAAGGAATTATGACTGCCGACATTCAATTGCGGGCCAAAGCGGATTCTAATTACCTGATTCAATCCGAATCAGTGAAAGCCCAGGTCGACCTGGTGATGCACGACGGCCGCCTGATCAATTTCCCGGGTATTTCCGACATTCAAGGCTTTCTGTTCAAACATCGCGACCTGGACGACATCCAGTTCGCCACCATCGAGAATCGATTCCTCGTACGGGACCAGGAAATAGTCATCGATGACCTCACCATTGCCTCCAGCGCCATTGGCTTCACCGTAGACGGGTATTTTGACATCTCCAGTTCGGGAAATACCAATTTACTATTCGAAATCCCTTGGATCAATGTCTTTAAATTGGGTGGGTTGAGTGATAAGACCCTGGACCACTACAAAGAGAAAAAGCACGGTCCGAACATCCTGGTCCAATTGGCCAATAAAGACGGAGTACTGGAAGCCACTCCAGTGCTATCGAGGAAAAAGCACCGGGAAGTCGGTGGTAGAAACCGTTAAACGCTAAAAATGCGGTTTTCTCCTCCAAATGCTGAAAATATTGCTTAGGTTTAGTCAATGTATTGTCAAACAAGGATTTAGAAGCGCGTGCAAGTATTTTTTAACCGGATGGTCACAGGGGTCTTCCTATGCCTGGTTGCCCTGCCGCTACACAGTCAGCGACTTGATTCCGTTGGTCTGGATACGGCCGCTGCTTCGTCAGAGCAAGGGCCCAGCGGATTTGATATCCACCTCATCGACTCTTTTCTGGATGCAACGGCCCTACCCAAGCAACTGCCTCAGGCGCCCCTGCAACCGATCGAGGCCATGCAACAGCGCCCTCTATTCGCTTCCGATACCTTGTCGGTGTTGCTGCTGCAGCGCCTGGAGGATTTGGCGTTGACCCTCAGCCAATTCAGCCGGCATTTGAGCACGCCCATGGATACCACCACCCTTCACTTTCAACTGGCACGCATCGACGAAGAACTCGACTTCATCCAGCAATACTATGCCCGTATTTCTCAGAAGCGATTGGATATACGACAACTAAATTCCTCAGAAGCCATCCTGTGCCAAATCCACGCCGCACTGGAAGAACGAGAAGCCACTTTTTTAAAATATAACCAGCAACTGGCCACCTACCGGGAGACCATGGAAAAAATCGGGCAGGACTCGCTGAACCGGCTGGTCCCCCAGAACGAAGAACTACGCAAAGCATATCTGCAAAAACGCAACTTACTGAATGCCAAGTATATCCAGGTCGACACCATGATCCGGACGCGCCTACTCACCCTGGCTTTGGTGCAGGATCATATCACCAGTACCATCATTCGCACCAACGAACTGGAAGCCCAGACACAACTGTACAAGCAACAGTCGCGCAACAGTCTATTCCAACCCGATCAGGCGCCGCTGCTCCAAGCTCGACCCCAAATGTATTCCAAGTCGATTGCTGCTATTGCCCGGGCTGGTAGTTTTGTACGCTGGTGATGGCTAGCACGTCGTCGAATACAGGGACCTCCCATTCCTGGATACCTTCGTAATTAAATTGCATAGGGATCAAGGCTGAAAAAGCCAACCGCCAGTCCCCCAGTCGGTTTACCCGGATAACACTAGTTGGAATCGACCTGAAAGCATCGCCTTCGAAGGTAAGCTCCCTACCGTTGATCACTGCGATGGGATCGGCCTCAAAGGTATACCGCAGGTAGGCCGCCCCGGAAAGGGAAAAGTAATCCTCTTCCAGACTGGCCAGCGCTCCTGGATTGTAGTAGACGGCGCCGGTCGAGCCAATGCCGCCGGTGCCCGTATTAGCCATGAGCGCTTCCTTGTGGCCTAAGGGCAGAATATTGGGATTATAGGCCGACTGCCCGCAGGCAAAGCCCGCCAGCAACAGACTCAAAAAAACGATCGGGATTGGGCGGGACATAGATTTGAATTAACAAGTGTCCTGATTGTATTTTTCCGGAGCACAGTTACTCCAGAAAATACGGCACTTAGGTAAGATAAAAAACCTCAGGCAGTAGAGTACTGCCCAAGGCCTCATCCATTTGCTTGAAGTATTTTCCCGTTTTGCAAGTGTGTCTTTAAAATCCGATTCTGATACCGGCGTTGATCAGAAAGACGTTAATGTTGGTGTCTTCATTGATGCTCTCAATTTCGATGGCATTGCCCAGACCGAATTTGTAGGCCAGGTCGACGAAAATAATGGAGATATCGAGACCCGCACCAGCCAGCAGGCTGAAGTCCGCGTTTTTGATATCATCACCGGACAATCCTTCTAGCGCGTCATCAAAATCCTCTCTGACATGGATGGCCAGGTTGGGCCCGGCGAAGAGGCGCAGCCCGAAAGCACGGCTGTCTTGCTCAAAAAACTTGTAGCCGACAAGTACCGGAATATTTAACCGATTAGCCGTAAAGTCAATATCTTCGGTCCCTTCGAAAGTCAAGCGCAGGGATTGGAAGTTAATCCCCGGTTGAATGTAAAAAGTAGAACCAATTTGTAGGTCGGCGCCGATCTGGAAACCTACATTGGAAGACCAATCACCGTCAAGCAAATCCTCGGAAAAAGAGGCGAAATTAATCCCTGCCTGCGGACGCAAAGACAACTGACCAAAAACGCCAGAATGTGCGAGAACAACCAAAAGACCCGCTAAAAGCAATTTTTTCATTTTTAATGTGTTCGTGTTAACAAATAGGTTTATTCCACTTAGTAGTAGCAATTCAGAGGGAATATGTCGGAAAGCATTCTTCCAGACTTTCGTAAATCCTGCAAATTCTTTTGTTTTTCTTGCAGCCCTCAAAAAATAAGGAGCAACAAACCTTGACAACCTCTTTTTGTCAAAGTCGTAGAATATCCCTGCCAAAAAACTGGTATGCATCAAAAAGACCACCTAATTTAAAGGCTGAAAAAAGCACCTATTCACTTTAGGGTTTTGCTAACAAGCCTTACACCTATGCCCGACCTTTTTTTGTACGTTGTCATCATTCTTTTCGTACTGGCCATTGTCGATTTGATGGTGGGGGTCTCCAATGATGCCGTCAACTTTCTCAACTCCGCCATCGGTTCGCAGGTAGCCAGCCGCCGGACTATCATGATTGTAGCCAGCTTGGGCATCTTTTTTGGTGCCAGCTTCTCGGGTGGCATCATGGAGGTAGCCCGGAAAGGGATTTTCAATCCCGAGTTGTTTTACTTCTACGACATTATGTTTCTTTTCCTGGCGGTGATGCTCACCGACATCATTCTTTTGGATGCCTTCAATACCCTCGGGCTGCCTACCTCCACCACGGTCTCCATCGTTTTCGAATTATTGGGAGCGGCGGTAGCCATTGCGGCCATCAAAACCTTTGCCGCCGGTGGCAACCTGGCCGAAGTGGGGGAATTCATTAATTCCTCGGGTGCCCTGACCATCATTGCCGGCATATTTCTGTCGGTGGGGGTCGCATTTACGGTAGGGGCGCTGGTTCAATATATTTCCCGCCTCTTGTTTACCTTCAATTACGAAAAAAAGCTGCAGTGGGTGGGCACGATATGGTCGGGGATCGCCCTGTCCCTGCTAACTTACTTCCTGCTCTTCAAAGGCCTGAAGGGGAGCGGCTTCATCTCGGGCGGTACCAGGGCCTGGATCGAGGGGAACACCTGGCTCATCCTGGGCGCAGGAGCCGTTTTCTGGACCCTCATCATGGGGCTGCTCCATCATTTCACTAGGGTACACATCCTGAAGGTGGTCGTGCTCTTCGGCACTTTCTCTCTGGCTATGGCCTTCGCAGGCAACGACCTGGTCAACTTCATCGGAGTGCCAGTGGCCGGCTTCGAGTCGTACAACGCTTGGATCGCATCGGGCGAAGCTCCCAAGGCATTCCCGATGACGGTGCTCAGTCAATCCTACCCGACCAAAGTCTATTTGCTAGTCGGCGCCGGCATCATCATGATCCTCACGCTTTGGTACTCCAAAAAAGCTCGTTCGGTGACCGAGACCGAGGTGAACCTGGGTCGCCAGAGCGAGGGGCTGGAGCGTTTTTCACCTTCCTGGCTTTCGCGTGCCATTGTCCGGGGCAGCTACCGGCTTAGCCAGAGCATGACGGGTGTCATTCCCGATACTTGGCTGGACAAGGCCGAAGATAGCTTCACCTTAAACGGATCATCCGTTGACGATCAAGACGGTCCACCTCCAGCCTTTGACTTAGTGCGGGCATCGGTCAACCTCACGGTAGCCAGCGCCCTGATCGCTTTGGCCACCTCTTACAAGCTGCCGCTTTCAACTACCTACGTTTCCTTTATGGTAGCAATGGGTACCTCCCTTTCCGACCGCGCCTGGGGCCGAGATAGCGCCGTATACCGCGTTTCGGGCGTGATCAGCGTGATCGGCGGTTGGTTTGCTACCGCCTTGATTGCCTTTACCGTGGCGGGTATTTTTGCCATCCTGCTGCATCGCTTTCAGATCTACGCGGTAGGTGCCCTGGTCTTGCTGGCCGCATATATGATCTATCGAAGTTTTTCAGTGCACCGCAAACGCGAATCGGTAAAAGCGCGACGCGAGGCGCTCCTGCGTTCCGAAGGGCAGGTCGAAGCAACCACCCTGATCGAGGATTCTGCCCGGGATATCGCAGCTACGGTAGCTACCGTACGCCAGGGGATCACCTCTGTCTTCGAAGGCCTGCTGCGTGAAGACCGCCGCCAACTGCGCGAAGCCGATCGCCAACTAGAACAACTGCAAAAGCAAAACGAGGAGTTTAAATACGGCTTTTACGGAAAAATCAAACGCATCAATGAGCTAGCCGCAGAGGGTAGCCGCACCTACCTTTTGGTCTTTGACCTTATGCAGGACTTCTTGCAGTCGGCCAATTTCATCACCGACTCGGCACGCAGCCACGTGGATAACCTGCATGCACCACTCCTGCCCGATCAGCGTGAAAGTCTGCAGCACGCCCACCGCGACCTGGACCGTTATCTCGTAGAAGTAGAGGGTATTTTACGGGAAAAGCGCTACCAGGACGTGGCGAAAATCAACGAAGCAAAGCATAACCTTTTCACCTACATCGAACAGCAACTAGCCGAGCAGGCCGACGATATCAAAGACGAAAGCGTGAGCGCCGTCAACAGCTTGCTGTACTTCAGCTTATTGCTGGAAATGAAAGATGTTATCGCGGTGGGTGCGCGCTTTGTGAAATTGTTCCGCCGCCTCGACACCTTCACGCCCGAAACGCCCTGGACGCTGGTGGCGGGTAAAAACTAAGGTTTGTCTAAAAGCCATTTCATAATTGTCTTTTGGGCTGCAAAAATCAGGTATCCCGCTACCAGATGAGGGGCGGCGTTTTGCGGGACAAAGCCCGGCGCCAAAAGGCAAATGTATAGCCCAGAAGTTCTCATTCAGCCCTCTGCATCCAGTGCCACCGGCTCCAACCGGTAGCCCCGGTGTTTGACCAGGCGCAGTACGCCCTTGCCTCCCCAAAGATGGGCGGCGCCAACCGCCGCAAAGGTGGGAACCTCTCGACTCATTCGCGCAATGCCCTCGGCCATGACGATGTTACGGTCAAATAGAAAAGGTCGTCGGTATTTTCCCAGCCCACGGCGGCTCAACTGATAAAGCCCCCGAATGTCTTGTTCGAGATAGCGGTCGACCGCCTGGCACAGATGTTTCCGGTGGCGGGGCAACCGCCGGATCAAGGTTTTTAACATATCCGCCTGATCCTGCTCCGATATCTTACCCAGGGTAGCCATCTGCTCCTCGATCCGCTCCAGACCTGCGGTCTCCATTCCAGCCTGCCGGGCCCGCTGCCACAGCCAGCTGTCAACGGTATGAGCAGCATCGGGCATCAACAGTCGTTCGTCAATCATTTGCTGAATAAAAATTGGCGGCACACCTTGCCATTGATCGATATCCAGCCCGGTGGACCGGAGCAGCAAGTGCCGCATTTTACTCCAGTTCTTTTCGGTAAAGCGGTTGGCGAAGCGTACCTGCTCCTGCCCGGTAAGTACCGGCGGCGTCGTACTGGCCGCTGCATCCAGGGTGATTTCAGCTGCAAAGCGCCGGCATTCGAGTAGGTAAGGCAAAGCCATAGCCGCCAGATCCAACAGGCGCCGGATGCGCAAATGGGCTGTACCGAAAACGTAAGAGGAAAAATCAATCGCAGGATGGCGTATACGCCAGAGCAGGTGAGCTGCCATGCATTTTGTTGTCGTGTAAGAGAGCAGGGTAAAACACAGTTGGGGTACAGCCATTGCTGCCCCCAATTACTTGCAGATCGTGACGTGGTTCCGTTGATGGCCCCGGCGCTAGTCGTAGCGGTAAGGCAGGAGCTTACTATCCTTGACGGTAGAAAGGGTCATCAGCGTTTTCAACCGCTCGATTTCTTCGATTTGGGAAAGCGTCTTGAACAAGAGCTGCTCGTAAGTCGGTATGTCCTTGCACACGATCTTCATCAGAAAGTCGGCCTCGCCCGTAATGATATAACACTCCGTGATTTCTTCAATCTCTTTGATTTTTTCCAGAAAATGGTTTAGGGCATTTTCCATGTGCCAGGCCAGGGACACTAATACAAAGGTCTTGACATTCAGACCGATAGATTGTGGGTTGACTTTGGCGTGGTAACTTTCAATGACCGTACTGTTCTCCAGCTTCTTGACCCGCTCAAGGGTGGGGGCAGGCGACAAACCAATCTTCTTGGAAAGATCCAGGTTGGTAATCTTGCTATTTTCCTGCAAAATCTTCAAGATCTTTAAGTCGATCTTGTCCAGCTTCTCGGGTGTTGGCTTTGTCATAGCACAAAATTATATTTTGACACAAGATAGGTTGCCGAAAAATAAATCACAAGCCTTGCACCAAATTTCCTGTTGTTAATCTTTTTCTCCCAAAAAGCGAGGTTAAATAAAAAGGAAATTTGGCCATCCCCCCAAATTCCCGATGAAAAAAAAGCACCCGGCAAAACGATATTTGTCGAGTGCTTTCAAACCGGTACGAACCGCTCTTACGGGAAGATGCCCAACGCCAGGTAATCATTACTGATCTTACTGATAGCATTGACAAACGCGGCGGTGCGCAGGTCGTTCACCTTGTTTTTCTGGGCCATGATTTCGCGTGTTTGGTGGTAGGCCTGGATCATGGTTTCTTCCAGCCCGGAGCGCACCAAGTCGATCTCGTCGGCTCCGCGTGCGATGATCGAGCGCTCCTGTTCATTGATCGGGCGCCCGGTTTGCGATTCAATCAGGTCGATGATGCGCGTGTAGGCATTCTGGTTGAATCGTTTCTCCATCCGACCGAAACGCATATGCGAGAGGTTTTTCAACCATTCGAAGTATGAAACGGTTACCCCGCCGGCATTGAGGTAGAGGTCGGGGATGATCAGCTTACCAGCCTCAAGCAGGATATTTTCCGCCTGCGAAGTGATTGGACCGTTGGCCGCCTCGGCGATGATCTTCGCTTTTACGAGGTGGGCGTTTTCAGAGGTGATTTCATTTTCCAGGGCAGCAGGCACCAGGATATCACATTCCAATTCGATGACCTTGCGGCGGTCTTTTTTCTCGTAGGAAACAGCCCCGGGATAATTCAAAATCGATCCCGTTTCCTGGCGGTACTTCAGCAGATCGTGGATATCGATACCGTCGGCTTTGTAGATGGCGCCTTCTACCTCACCCACACCGACGATTACGGCACCACCTTCATCCTGAGCGATCTTACCAGTGAAAGATCCCACATTACCCAGGCCTTGAATGACCATGGTCTTGTTGCGAATGCCCACCGGCATTCCCAATGCCTTCATATCTTCTACGATCTCGCAAGCCTCGCGGATGCCATAGAAAACGCCCCGGCCGGTAGCTTCGGTCCGACCGCGGATGCCGCTCTGGTTAACCGGTTTACCCGTCACGCAACCGGTAGCATCGATATCATTGCCGTTAAAGGTGCGGTAAGTATCAAAGATCCAGGCCATCTCACGGGCACCGGTACCGTAGTCCGGCGCCGGTACATCCACACTGGGGCCGATCAGATTTCGCTTGATCAGCTCGGTGGCGTAGCGGCGTGTGATGCGTTCCAATTGCGCAGGAGAGTACTCCCAAGGATTGATCTTCACGCCCCCTTTGGCCCCCCCGAAGGGCACGTCTACGATGGCGCACTTATACGTCATCAGCGTGGCCAGCGCCATAACTTCTTCCTGATTTACGTGATTGCTGTAGCGGATACCACCCTTGGTCGGCGCGCGGTGGTGGCTGTGCTGAACCCGGTAGGCTTCAATTACCTTTACATCACCGTTGATCTTCACCGGATAGTGCATCCGGTATACAGCATTGCAGGCTTTGATTTGCTCTAGTAACCCCTCGGGCAAGCCCGTGTGCTGCGCGGCTTTATCAAAGTAGGATTGTACACTTTGATAGAAGCTAGGGATTGGTCTAGTCATTGTCATTAATTTGGTTCTCTAATTTGGTTAGTCGTCGATCGAGATATATGAGGAACAACACCAGACCTATAAAAATGGCGACAATGACGGCTACTACGACGTAGATTTTACCGATACTGCGAAAAAAATCGGAATCCTGTGCCCAGCTCCAACTGGGAGTGAACAGCCCGATCAGGCCAAGCAATAGACGGTTTATCCCTCTCATTAGCTACAATTTGGTGGGCTAAAAGTCGCTTTATTTTTTGAAACTGCAAATACGACACCCCTTTTATTCCCAGCTAGTTAACCAGGACGTAAAGCCTTGCTAATAAAGGGTTTCAGGCTTCCAGTAAACGGCGTTCCAATCGGTGTGCACGGAATACCAGCGTAGCTATCCAGTAGCCGAGTAGAGTCCAGCCGATCACCGCCGGGTAAAAGACTAGACGCATGGTGTTGTCCAAGTCCTGCGAACCGAAGGCGGGATTGCCGCCGGCTCCGGGGTGCAGGCTATCGACCATGCGCGGAATGACGTAAATCAGCGGGACTAGTGCCGCGAAAGCGAATAAGCTGTACACCGCTGAAATGCGGGCGCGCTTTTCTTCGTCTTCGAACGATCCGCGCAACACAAAGTAGGCCAGGTAAATCAATAGGGCCACCGCAGTCATATTTTGCTTGGGATCCCAATTCCAGTAAGCGCCCCAGGTGTGTTTGGCCCAGATAGCGCCGGTGATCAGGCCAAGTAGGCCGAATAACACGCCGATCTGGATTAAGGCGGCAGCCTTTTCTTCATTTTCTTTTCCCAACCCGGTCAAAAACCGAATGTTGAATATCACGCTACCAATAAAGATCAGCACCATGGCCAACCATAACGGTACGTGGAAGTAAGTATTGCGTATGGTCTCCGAAAGAATGTTGCGAAAGGGAAAGGTCATGCCCTGCTGGTCGTGCAGGTGCTCCACCGGCTGGTTCACCCAGGCCGCTTCGCCCCGTTGGCTGTCGACGGAATCCTGGGTGACAAAAACGGCGCTCGGCAGCACGGAGGCGCCGTCAACCGGATTATCGAGGATAACCGCGAAATCCTGCACCTTTTGGCCCACGGGCAAATAGGCCGGTATGCGGAAGGTGGCGGTCAGCCTACGGTCGTCCAAGACATCTATCGATTCTGCCGCCAGGGCCCTTTCGTTATCGAGTTTTAACCAGGCGCGCATTTCGCCGGCCGCAAAATGAGAATTGTACCCTTCGATCTCCAAAGATACCGTCTCGCCAGTCTGTACGCTGTTAGGGGCGACCTTGACGATGCCCGGTTTCAGCGGCACCAGCATGCCGGCGAAAAAAGTGTATATGAGCAGTACAACCCCTAGAATTTTCCACCACTTGGCGTGTAACATGGATATGAAATGATATAATGCTTAACAATAATTACTTTCTGCTCAGACCTTCGAACATCCAGCGGGCCAGGGCCTCGCGGTTGCTTTCCAGCAAGATGCGCTGCTGGTCCCAGCTGTTGCGAATGTTGCCTAACTCAATGTACACTGCTTCCGGCACCAAGGTTTCGCGCAGCATGTGCAAATCACGAGATTCTACCGTGCCGTGATATTGGCCGCTGCGGCGATACTTCTTGTACTTTGCAGCCATGGTCTGGTACATACGCTTGGCCAGCTTTTTGCTGTCGGGGTCGCCCTGGCGGTGGTAGAAAAACAGATCGATTTGTTCGCCCTTGCTTCTGGAATCGACATGGATGATGATCATCCGCTGCACCGTTACCCCTTTTTCCTTATTCTCCTGGTAGAGGTTATTGATGACTCCCGACCGTTGGTACAAGCGCCCCCGGTGCCCCGTAAACATCTCGATGCCGCCCCATAGCACCTCGTCGGTATCGCAGCCCAGGTGTCGATCGCTGCGGATGCCGTCGTTTTCGTCGCGCGTGACCATGTAAGCACTCGCGCCGTGTTCGATCAGCTTGCGACACAGGCGCAGGCATACGTCGTAGGCGTATTCGTCTTCGCACAGTTGGTGGGAGCCCTCCCTACCGATAGCACCAGGATCGGGCCCGCCGTGGCCGGACACAATGTAGTAAACCTGACCCGCCAGCGCATTGGAGCGCAGCGGTGTCTTTTGGTAGTCAGGGCCAAAGATAGGAAAAGTACGGTTGCCCAGGCTAACCTTTTCGGCGTATTCCGGGTCGGTTTTGAGTACGACCGGATCGTCAGCTTCCTCCGGTTCTTGCTTGTCGGCTACAGGCAGGACCTCTTCGGGGCAGTTGAGGTAGTGGTACGGCACCCAGAGTACCTTGTCGTCGCGAAAGGAGGTTGCCCGCAGCCCGGCCTCGTACATGACTTCGTTGTACTCCTGAATGCGCACGGCCAGGCTCCAGTCGTCGATCCCGACGGACGAGCGAATGGTGCGCCCGTTAAAATTGACCAGCAGTACCGGTAGGTAGTAGGACTTGCCGGAATACAGCGGAGCGTTTTTTTGCAGCTCATTGAGTTCGTAAAACCGGCTGAAGTTACAGGTGTGGGCGTCGAGTTGGTAGCGCCGCAGCAGCGCATAGATACCATCGCCCTGCTGCGCCTCGACCTGCAGATAGTTTTCGGCTGGGGGTGCCGTCGCCGCTGCACTGGTCCGGTAACACAGCAGGCACCAAAGTAGTAACGGCGCGAAAAGAGCACGAAACAACATCGTTTTGTTCATAGTACGTCTTCAGCTGCAATCATGATGGAAAAAATAGGCACATTTCCCTAGATATCCAATAATCGCGCTCCCGCAAGCCACAGGCTGCAACCCTACATAGGGGCTCCTGTAGCTGCTTCTTACCCCTCGCGTACGCCAGATGTGCTGTCGTAGGTCCGGCCAAGGCCGCATGCCCATCCTTGACCGCCAACATTTGTTGCTGACTGTCAAAACGCTTAGCCACTGGCAAATGCTGGTGTAAGCTTCCCCTAAAATACGTCTGGGCCATTCCGTTCATTTTATGCAAAAACTGTATATTTCTTGCAAACCAGTCGCACTATGCCTTCAGCTACCTTCACCGGATTCAACATTGGCGTGAAATTACCTTTCCTTAATATCGAAACGAATTGGAAAGTCGACGACCAGCAACGCAATGCCTCTTGGGAAATTTATGTGGAATTGGTCACCCGTGTCACTGTACAAGAACTCAAAGAAAATGAAGGGTTGCTGCGCGAAGCGCTTGCCTCTTTCTATTCCTTGTTTGAAACAACGCGCGGGATTCTCAAAAAATACGGTCCTTCGATCGCTACGCCGGCCGCGAAAGACGACACTACGCTGGGACATATCGCCGTAGGCGTGCTTAATAAGGTGCTGCGCCCGTTACTCGCCAAATGGCACCCTCTCCTGAAAGATTACGAGGATCATAAGCCCCCCGACATCTCGGCCCCGCAGTACGAGCGCCAATGGCCCCACGCCGGCGAACTGCGCCAAGAGATTGCTGGCGTACGGCAGCAATTAATAGCTTATGCCGATGTGCTGGCTACAGCTAGTGGCGTAAGCCCCCTACATTAACCCGGATTACGCATGGGTTGAAAAACGCGTACGACCTTCCCCCCCAAAGGTACCAGCCGCACGCGCTGCTCGACTTATTGGTCTCGGCTCGAGACGGGATAAAACTCGCGCTTACCATGGTACGCATGAACCGGCAATGTCGGCGGAGCAATACTGACCAAGGTGATAAGTGCCGGACGACCCGAAAACCGACATTATTGTTCCGATTTGTAGGATGGTTCCTGTTGGTTTCAAACTTACCCTGGGTGATCGCATCCAGCACTTGTTAGGCGACCTACTGGAGCAGTACCTGGAAGCTTACCATGCCCCCACTGTAGAAAAAAGACTCCTTCTGAAAAAAGCCAATCTCTCGCTGAAAAAACTACCTAATTAACCGCTTCCAAAAAAATCGGGCCGCCCGCCATCCCCTCCCACACTTCCTTCGCTATCGCTACGGAAGGGTAAAAGAACCCGAGGGAATCGGGCGCCGGACAACCCGAAAGCCAATATCGTAAACCTGAAAGATCGGAAGGTACCCAAGGCGGAACGAAGAACGGCAAGCAATTGCAGTAAGGTACCAGGACCCGCCACGAACCACCCGGCCGGTTTCTTTTCCCTCTTCTGGTCCTGTTGGATTCGTAGCCCCCTCACTTTCCCGGTAATAATCGCCTTCACTCCAACGGTCCCAGCACCACTCCAGCACGTTACCGCTCATGTCGCATAATCCTAAATCGTTGGGGGAAAAGTCCCGACGGGCGTAGTGCACTCCCGGGCTTCTCCGGGCACATACCATTCCGCTGGCACACGCGCAGCCTGGTTGTATTGGGCATCAGCGTTGAAATTTACTTCTGCCGGATTGGCCTTTTGCTTACCATTGCCGAAGCGTACGTCTTTACCGCCCTCCCGGGCGGCGTACTCCCACTCTGCTTCCGTGGGCAGGCGAAAACCATCGCGCTGCCAATGGACCGTAATGCCATCTCCTTCCCGCTCGTACACGGGAGGAAGGCCCAGCCAATTACTTAACCAGATACAGTAGTCGACGGCATCGTACCAGGTGACGTTGATGACCGGCCGTCCGGCCCGGCCAAAGCCCGAATCGTTGGGTATTTTTTTACCTTCCAAGCGGCAGAAAAGACCGTACTGCCAGCAGGTTATGGGGGCAGCGCTCATATAAAAGTCGCTAACCGTGACTTCATGTACAGGTTTTTCGTCGGGGTATCCATGTTCACTGCCCATTTTGTAGGCGCCACCCGGTATGGGCTTCAGTTCCGGCAGGTGCCGTTTTTGGTCTTCCTCGAATACCGGATGCCACTGCTGGGGTAATTGGGCAGGCCCGGAGCGCAGGGCTGCAGGTTTTTGGCTGGCCTGCTTTAGGGCTAGCAGTTGTTCCGGTCCGGTCGGTAAGTCGCTCAAAAAGTCGAAAGCCCGGGCTAAACGGTCGCCCGCTTGCTGCAGGCTAAAGAAAAAGGGCAAGCGCAGTGCGCAACTGCTTACCTGAGATAGCTCTATTTGCTCGCGGGCGGCGGTCTCCAGGTTGTCTAAGGCAGCTTCGTAGTCCAAGTTATTTATATCGTTCCGGGCCGCCTCCATTGCGAGTTTAAAGCGATTCTGTTTTTGTTCCTGGTACAGTTGATTATCGGTTTCGAGGTGTTGCTGTACTTCAGACGGGACGGCTTCCATGGCGTTTCGTCCGGCCAGGATGGTAATGATCTCATTTTCGCTAAACAGTTGGCCCGTAGCCGACCGGTGTAATTTTAACTCGCGCCGTTTGGTATTGACCAGTCGCTGCGCCCGCTGGCCAGGCGCATCGGAATTAAGGTGTCGCAGATGCACCACTTTGGCCAAAGCGTCGTGGGCAAGTCGAGCGCCGGGGGACTTGCTGGTGCCGCCGGGTATCAGTAATTTAGTGTGATGCTTCAATCGAAGAAACAGCTTCGGAAAGCCATCGATGTGCCGGTAGCGACCTTTGACCGCCTCATCCTTTTGGAAAGCGGCCGTTTGTGATGGTGTCGTATAACCGTATAACACATCCAGGACCAAGCCACTATCCACGGCCTTAGCCCAATCAGCCCGCAGCTCGTCCAACTGGTCGTCGAATAAAGCATCCAGGCTGTCCTTTTTTATATTTTGGTAATCGGCCTCATTAAAATGGATATACTCATGATCAGCACTTCGCTTTTGCTCAGCCAGGTCCCACATTTTACGTAACTGGTATTGTAATAGCGGTCCCACATGGGCGGATTCGGTTTGGGGCGCCAACAGATCGCGGCTCATTGCTTCGGCCAGCTTTTCTTCAACGCGCAGCTTAAACCGTTCGCTTAGCTCCGCATGGTGCGCAATACCAAGTATGGCCTCCCGCAAACCCGCTGCCCGGAGGGGTTGCAGAAAAACCTTTTGGTCTTGGGTCAACATCGTGCCCTTACTGTCGATCAGCGTCGCTTCAATGTTAGAGAAAAACTCGGAACGAAATCCCAATACCACCACATCGCTGGGCCGATCTGCTTCCATCCGGTTTAGTCTTTCCAGCATTCCGTTTAATTCGCCAACTTTGTCCGGACCGGGATCCGTAAAGATTTCCTCTACTTGGTCAAGGATCCACAGCGTGGGGCGTTCGCCAACTGCTAACTCGGACAATTTATCATCTATTTGGCGCGGGAATCCAGGCGAGCGCTTGCGGCGCAGATACACCCCGTGGTAGTGCTTTTTCATACGGGGCAGCACCCCAGCATAAAGCAAGGAGGATTTACCGGCCCCGGATTGCCCGTACAACAACACCAGCGGATAGGTCGTCACAGCGCGACACAACTTCAAAATCTCAGCCGACCGACCAAAGAAAATGGATGCCTCAGATTCTTCAAAATGTTCCAATCCTTTGAAAGGCGGTTTGGTCTGGTCGGGCTTCTGGAAATCTTCATGGATGGGAAAATGCCGGTCCAGTATTTCAGGTGTGGTTGACGCTGCCGGTTTTAGGGCCGAAGGTTGCGGAGGTTGATAAGGCAAACCCGCCTCACTGGCAATGAATGCAAGCAGTTCTTGGCATTTTTCATCGATATTTTCACGAGAAACCGTGAAGAACTTGCAGTTCTCCAAGAAATCCAGGCTGGGTACTTTCTTTTTCAGCCAGTGGGCTGCCTTATTTTTGAAATCCGCTCTTCCATAAACGATTGGAATAATGCGTTTCTCCTGTTCTTTGGCTATTTCAATCTCCCGGCGCACCCAATCATATGGTTGCAACAGACGGCGATCGCCATCGGTGTCTGTCGCGTTAACCCACTGCGGCCCGATCAATACCAACAACACCTTTGACTTTTCCAGATGCCGAAGCACTGCTTCGGGAATACCCTCACCGTAATCAATAGATTCGGTATCCAGAAACCAGGAGCGGGGCGGCAGGTAGGAATTAAAAAGATCCTTGAGTTTATCAGCAAAAATTTCGGTATCGTCTTGGCGATAATTGATGAAGATGGCTGACTCGTGTTGGGGCATAAATTGCATGGGGCGGAGGTTTAGGATAGTTCCTAAATTACTTTTTTTTCATATTCTTCCTAATTACCATGAACGGAAAAGCTTAGCGAAAAGGCGCACCCTCTAGAAATTCGTATCTTCCGCCCATGAACCTTTGGACGTCGGTGTACTGGTTGTTGCGCAAAGAGCTGCTGCTGGAGTGGCGATCGAGTTACGCCATCAGTGGCATTCTATTGTACGTATTCTCGACCATTTTTATCGTCTATTCGGCCTTCATCAATCTCGACCCCCAGGTTTGGCACGTCACTTTCTGGATCATCATGCTGTTCGCCTCGGTCAATGCTATCACCAAGAGCTTTCAGGAGGAGAGCGGCGCCCGCCAGCTCTACTATTACACCCTGACCCACCCCATTGCTGTCATCCTGGCGAAGATCATTTACAACGTATTGCTCTTACTCTTGCTGAGCCTGCTCATCTGGTTTGGCCTGGGCGTGGTGGGCGGTAATCCGGTGCGCCGTACGGGTCAGTTCATCACGGCCATATTTCTGGCCAGCGCAGGTTTTTCCATAACCTTCACCTTCATCTCGGCCATCGCTTCTAAGGCCTCTAACAATGCCACCCTCATTGCCATTCTGAGTTTTCCGCTGGTCATCCCCATCCTGATGACCCTCATCAAACTTTCGGCCAGCGCCCTAGGCCTGCTCACCGATACCAGCACCGACTCGGATGTACTGATCCTGGTAGGCATCGACCTGGTGCTACTGGCCGTAGCCCTGGTACTCTATCCTTTTCTTTGGCGTGATTGATGGGGTATCGGAAAAGCCAGCTATACAGTGTACAGGTTTAGCAATCAGACCTTGGACCGAAAAGAAATCCCATCCACTTAACGCCATCACAGCAGCGCTACACCTCCTCCAGATAGGGCCATTCAAACCGGTAGGAATCCAGCGCATCGTAAACGATCTGGTGGGCACGACTGCGCACGCGGCGCGCCTGTAGTTTGCGGTTTTTACGGCTGGGGTGGACCCGATTGGAAAGGAACACAAAGACCAGTTCTGCGCTGGGATCGATCCAGACCGAGGTACCGGTGAAGCCCAGGTGGCCAAAGGTAGCCGGCGATGCTTGATAGGCCCGGTATTTGGCGTTGTACCGGTTGGGCTTATCAAAGCCCAGACCGCGCTTTGTTCCAGGTTGAGTACGGGTAAACTCCCGAACCGTTTCGGTTCGGAAACAAGTGATTCCCCCGTAGCGCCCCTGTTGCAAGAGCATCTGCCCGATCACGCCTACCGCGTAGGTATTGCCGAATAGTCCGGCATGGCCACCCACGCCGCCGAGTAGGGCAGCCGCCTCATCGTGCACGTCTCCGTGCAGCACCTGGCGGCGCCAGCTGGCATCGAGCTCTGTAGGAACGATTTGCCGGCTCCGCAAGTGATCAAGGGGCAAGTAACCCATGGTGACCAGGCCCAGCGGCCGGTAAAAATTTCGGCGGGCGAAGCGATCCAGGCCCTGACCGGTTTGGGCTTCGATCACCTGCTGGAGCAAATAAAAGTTAACATCGCTGTAGCGGAAGCGCGCCTCGCGCAGTGGCAGGCGGCTCACGGCCAGCCGGATGGAGTCCTGGTACCCGGCCCGCAGGAAAAAGCGCGCAGCCACCCGGGTGGGGAAGGTATCGGTCTTTTCCCGGCAAAAAATGCTGTCGCACCCATTATTGATGCTATCGCGGTAAAACAGCATGTTACCCACCGGAAAGTGGGGCTGCAATCCCGAGCGGTGCGTCAATAGCTCTCGGATTCGAATATCTCCTACAGTAGCCGAATCATCCAGGTTTAGGTAGGCATCGAGCGGGTCATTGATATCTATTGCCCCTTGCTCTTCCAGTTTCATTACACTCAGGGTGGTTGCCAGCATTTTAGTGAGGGAGGCCAAGTCGTAAACGTCATCCAACCCGACGCGCTCGCGCCGCGTATAGTCGTGATGCCCGAAGGCCTTATGGTAGATGATCTTGCCCGACTTAGCAACCAGTACCTGGGCGCCGGGTGTTGCCCCGGCATCGATGGCCGATCGCACGATGGCATCGATACCGATGAGGCGCTCGGGCGCAATCCCCACTTCCAGGGAAGAGGTGTAGGCCAGTCGGTCGGGCGTGGTCAACAGGCCCGAGCCGGATAGCCAGCCGTTGCCGTTATCCGCTCGCAATTTTCCGGTAAAAGCCCTTCCACCGAAGAGGGCATCAACCAAATAAGTTTGTGCACCGTCGTCCGTGTCCGCTCCCTGAATCAACACCGGAACTTCGGCCAATCGCTGCAGCCGCTCATGCACCCCAAAATGGATAACCACTGGCCGGTGGTCGGCAGCAAGGGTGTCCAGCCAATTTATGAGGTTGCTATCGATCGGATAGGTCGGCCCGACCAGCACCCCTACCGTTTTATTGGCCCCCGAAACTACTGGCAACCGGCCGTTTGGGGCCGGCTCCAATAAGCGGAAGGACGCATATTGTCGAAACGCCTTTTGAAAAGCGTTAAAATCAGCGCCGAGCGGCAACAGCTCGAAGCGATGGGTATGGGTATTGCCGATGGGCAGGAAACCCGCTTTGTTAAGCAGTAGAATGGTATTGCGCTCGTACAATTGATGGCGAACCATCGTCCAATGGCGGCTTTCAAAATGCTGGATCACCCGATCGTGGATATTGGGACGTAGCAGCTCACGCCCGGCAGTTGGCTGCCCGCCACCCATTAGGGCGGCCTGGATGGCCTGCACCGGGTTGCGCTTGTCCGCTGGTGTTGCGACGGACCGGTCCAGCCAGCACTTCGCACGTATAATCCGGCGCATATGTGCCCGCTGCCGAACACCGGCAGGCTGGCGCTGCTCCTGCAACCATTCCCGGGCTTTGCCCCAGGTGGCGGAATCGACGACTAAAGCATCCGCCTCGATAGGCTCCATAGCCAGCTCCCCGGACCACTCCGCTACGAGGAGGCCGTCGAAATCAAAAGCCTGGCTCAAGCGATTTCGCAACCAACCCGGCGGCGCTCCAACAGAAGCGCTGATCGCACTGCTATCGAGATAGAGTGCGGAAAGACCTGCATCAAAAAAAGGACGGTAGGGGTCGATTAGGGAGTCGACCGGCCCCGACTCCCCGGCGCGCAGGTGGCCCAGGAAAATGGAATCGACCTTAGCCATCGCCAAAAGGCCGGCATTATGCATCGCCTCCACCCGGTCGGGAATATGCATTGCACTGGCGGCCCTCAGGGTAAACTGTACCGGCAGGTTCACGCGCAACGCTTGCAACTGCTGGTTTCGGATCATTTCCAGCGGCCGGCGCAGGGTATCCGACAGCTCGCTCGGCCAGGTGTGTATGCCGGGCGCCGAATCCAAGTCCGTGAACTGCTCCTGTAAGAGTCCGGTAGCCTGGGTCAGGTTAAATAAGGGAAGGGGGCCCAAAGCCCGCAAGCTATCTTGCAACCGTAAATACGCCGTTAGTTCGAAGTCTTCCAGCAGCACGCCGCCTAAATGGCCGGCAGCCACCGCCTGCAACAAGGCCGGACGCACCTTGTGCTGGTCGCCGGACAGGCGGAGCACCAAACGCATGGCCTGCCATTCCTCCCAGGGGCGCGTAGCCAGGATCGAATCGACCGCTGACCGGGCCACCTCCGACAAGGGAGAAGCGTTCTGCTGGGGTGGCTCCCCAGCCGTGCAACCCAGCAGCCCCAGGAATGGCAAAACCCAAAATAGAAAGCGTTTCATACGTTTAGTCCTGCTTGACGTAAAAGTAAGCCTGATTATCGGCCAACTCATCGTAGGTGAAAACCGGTTTATCCTGCCGGTCCATATAATTGAGTAAAATAAAATCTCCGGCACAGGCCATGGTATGCATGACCAACAAGCCGCTCCATACGGTTACCCAAACGGGCGACGCAAAAGCCATGGCGATCAGGCAAAAGCTATTAATCACAATGAATGGGGCCAGGGCCAGCCACCAAAAGGCAACCCGGTCGACTACGAACCGGTCGGCCACCGCGTAGAAGTAAAACTTCGACCAGACGGCTCCGAATTGCACCCGCTGTGCCCCAAAAGCATAATATGCCAGGCCGTGTATTCCCTCGTGTAGCGGGACGACCGGCACCATGGCCGGCAACGCGCCGACGAGCCACCACATTATACACCGGCCCATGGGGAGTACCCCCGTGCTGATGTAATAAGCGGCGATCAGGACACTTACCAGTACCGACAGGCCCAATAGCCACCGGAACAGGCGTACCAACCGTCCTCCCCTCTGGTATTCTTCCAACACAAAAGGGATAATGTCGCGGTGTTCTACTCGTGAAATTTCTTGGTATGCAGGGTCGTTCTGCAACTGCTCTACGGTCATCGATCAATGGTTTAGGTAGGCAACCTGCTCGACCTGACCTTTTGCCCCTAAAATATAAGCATTTGAGTCGTTAAAAGCTACTCCTATGCTACCGGCCGGTCGAGAATTTGACCGGCTAGTCGGCGGGCCGCCAATTCGGGCTGCCGAAACCAATCGACGCTCCATACGGGGACTACCCGATAACCGAGCTCCGTGAACCACTGCCGTTGCCGGTATTCCCAGGCAAAATCAGTAGCCGGCTGGTCCGACCAAAAGCCATCGGCCAGAAGAATTAAGGGTGCTTGTTCTGCTCCGCGCTCCAACACAATGGGTACTTGATAGCCACCCAGCCAAACATTCCATTCGACGCGGGCGCCGGGTAGGTAAGGTAACAAATATTTGACCACTTGCTGGAAGAAGCCCGCATACCGGTGGGGAACCACCGCCCCACCGATCTCCTGCCCGATATGCTTGGCATACTGCCTTGCCGTTGCCGTTTCTCCGCGCGCCGTTTGCCAAACCCCGCTGAGATAGTTGGCCAGGAAAAAAGCACCCGACCCCGGTGGGCGGGCCGCTAATTGCTCGAGCAGCGCACCGGTTAGGGAGGTCACCACCCAGAGGGATTGATGGGGCAGGTAGGCCATCTGCTGAATCTGTGGCACGGTATCCGGACGGTCCCAATGGGCGAGCAGCGCCTCCTCTTGGGCATAGGTCGTTGAGCATATTACAATATCAAATTGCAAAAAGGCGGTTTCTTCCGGCGTATACACGCCCAGCCCATTGCGTTCCAGCATGCTTAGGCGCTCGGCGCCGTCGCCGCCGGCGGCCCGTATTTGCCGAAAGTATTCCAGCAGCAGGTCTCGCTGGGCGGTGGTCAATGCCAGAACCCCCACCGAGGGAAACGTCCGTTGGGGGGTTGCTTCAATTTGGTTCAAGAGCTGGATAACTTTCTCGGCCTCTTTTTCATTCACCGCATGTTGGTCATCGAACCAGCCCTCCGCATCGTGCCATTCTACCTGCCCGGGCGCACTGGGGTACGGGTAGCCGTCAGGGGTAGATGTAGTGGGAAAGCCGGGAATCTGCCGGTAGTTATGCGCCAGTTGCCAAGCTTCTTCCGTTGCCGCCTCTAGTTGCAGGGTCTCCCGCAGACGGACGATGCGCTTACCCAGGTGACCGCCCAGTACCTTATCGCGCCGGGGCTGATGCGTATGCTCGCAGCTAACCACCCAATCGAAAGGTTGGCGGTCGGCATAAAATGGCATACGCTGCAGGCTGTCGGGTGTGGCCAGCACCAAGGGTATGTATTCCCGCACCAGATACCACAACTCGCCGAACAGCATTTCGGGGGAAAGCGTAGCGGTACGCTTTTGAAACAACTCCTGGTAGCGGCGCCGGTCGCTGCGTCGAAAGTCGCGGATTGCCTTTTCCGATCGCCTTCGCCATTGCCCGCGCGTCTCCTTGCCCATATTGTCGGCCACCTGCAACCATGCTTTATGATAGGCAGCCAGCTCTAGTTTACGTTCGGGCAAGGCTTCCTGTTGCCGATTTTCTAAAACCCCGTACAGATACCAGCTGCTGAAGGCCGTACCCCAATCCAGGGGCTTCACCTTCACCAGGGCACGCACCACCTGGCGCGCATTCCCGGGCAACGGCAGCCAAGCACGCTGCCAATCGTAGAAGGGATCGAAGTCACGCATATCCAGCCGCACGTGCTCCAGACGATCCATGATATCCTCCATGAGTTGCTGTCGCTTAGCCACGGTTAGCATGGGGTTTTTGGTAGGCTGCGCGAAGATCCCGGTTTCGTTGAGACTGGCAAGCTGACGATCTAGGGCTTTTTCCAAATCGGCTATCACTTCCTGCTGATCTACCTCCGGGTGTAGATTAGTACTGCTCAGGCGGGTCACACTTTCCTGCACCAGATCGCCCACCCGCTGGTACCACGACCGCAGTTGCTGGTCAAACTCCGCCACCTGGTTACGGATAAACGGTACCGATTGCACCTCCGAAGCCGAAGCAAAAGCAAAATCAAAATAAGGGTTACATTGAAAGTCATCCCGCAGCCTGCCGTACCACTGCCCCACCTCGCGCCGGGCTTCCAGGATTTCCCGGTAGCGGCCCGACACCAGCCCGTAAAGCTGGAGGCTGGTGCGCGAGGTCAGGTCAAAATCCTCGCCGTAGGTTTGTTGGTGCTCCTGAAGTCGCCGACGCAGACGATCAATCGCATCGCGGAACCGGCGGTAATACACCTCGTAATGCATGCGCAGTGCATCGGCGTATTGGTGCACGCGCTGGATAAAGCGCAAATGTAATTGCTCAAAGCGAGCAAGTTGGCCCTCCAGTGCTTCCCGGAGTGTGGCGCGGGCCGTTTCTTTTTCTTGCTCGGTAAACCAATGCGGATGGAGTTGCTGCAAGGGATGTCGCAGGGTACCCAAGCGGTTGTAGAGCGGGCGCAGGGTCTCCAATGCATAGCTGATTTGTTCGTACTCCTCGTGGGTCAGGGTGAAATCGGCGTAGGATAAATGAGAAGCCAGCAGGCCCTTATCGGCTTTTTGTCGCTGTTCTAAATAGCGCCCAACCGTTTCAACCCACGAATAGTGGTCGAAAACCGAGTTGCGGCTCGCCCGAAAAGCCGCCCGGAGTCGGTCGTGCCGATCGCGCAAGGAGCGTACTCGCTGTTGGTGCTTGTCGGGGTCGACAGGTATCGTACGCGCGTCTTGTTTACTGCGCAAAATTTCGATCAAAAGTGGGTAATCGCGCTCGAAATTGCCGAGCAGGAAAGACATGCCCTCCAGTCCGGTGCGGTCGAGTTGCTGCGCCAGGCGCTCCAGCAGCCCGATTTGCTCACTGACGACCAGAACGTTTTGACCATTGCTCAGAGCCCGGTGGATGAGATGCGAAAGCCAGTAATTTTTTCCACTTCCCGGCAGGCCCGCCACTTTGGCTACACCTTGTTGCAGGGTGCCGGCCGCAGCACTGGCCTGGAACGGATCGAGCGGCAGAGGCCCAAATGAGTGTCCTTTGGAAACAGAAGAAACAGTTGCGGGTTCCCGGTACAGGTCCGGATGGGGGGTCAGTGGGAAAATGCTCAGGGCAGCGGAGGATTGCCACGTTCCTGCAGGCGCATTTTCCGCAACAGCTACCGGATCAGGCAAGGGGGTCAGACGCCAGGGATCAGCGTCTTCGCTTCCTGTGCATTGGTTCCAGAAAGCAGGTGCCGCAGACCAATCCAGGGTACCAGGCAGGTCTTGAAATGCAGGAATTTGGTCTGCGATCCGGGCGTGGAAAGGGTGGCGTACTCCAAGCCGGGGCAGCAGGGTCAGCACCCAGGTTTGTCCGGCCTGCGGCTCGAGCTTTACCGGCCAGAAAAAGGCGGGAAGGGCATACAGGGTGTCCGCCTCTATGCCCGCCAGGATGGGCCAGGCTAGGTAAAGGTCAGAAGCGCCGGTCCGGCGCTCTCGATTGCGGCTTTCGTGGTAGAGGTGTTGGAACTGCGCGTGCGGTCCGGCACTTGCCGGGATAGTGATCCGATGATCCGGCAAGGTACGCTGCTCTTGCCGAACAACGGTCGTGAAATCGGCCAAATCGACAATGTGCGGATTCGTGGCCCAGCAGTTGAATAAAACACGGCGACCGGGAGTGACCGTTGGCAAGAGGTTGGGTACGGATCCATCAAAATTAGCTGCAGTTTCTTGCATGGGGTTGCACTAGATTGGATAATTACGAAAGATAGGTAAAAGGTAATCATAATCCTAGCGCGTGAGCTTCATGACCGCAGGTGGCAGGTCTACTCCAGTAATTGTGTTCTCAACGACACCCCTTCTGCTTTTAGGGTTGAAAATTTGGAGGTGCTGTATTAGATCCATTATCTTACTTTAACTTAGTACGGTAAAATCCCAACATTATTTCACTGCTTCTTCTGTGACAAAATCTTTTGTTCTTAATCTTGTATATTTCAAAAGTTATCGGCAATTTTAGTCATTGCTCAGTTAGTGTATGAATAACAAAAAGCTAATCAGAGACTTAGCAACAAGTAATTTTCCTTAGGCAATAGCCATTTGCTTATTCCCCAGTGAAAGCGCAGTAGTAAAAGAAGCGGTGAGAGTGGCAAGCGCATCCAAGTAAATTTCTTTTTGACTATTAAACGGCAAAATTCATTTTTTTCAGGATAATGACACAGCGATTACGCTGTGTTATAAAACACTAACTAAACTTGGACACTTGTATGAAGCCTAACACGAAAAACTACATGAAGTGGTTGCCGCTACTCGTCTTCCTGCTGATGGCACAAGCCGCTTTAGCTCAGCGCACTATCACCGGTACGGTGACAGATGCCGGCAATGGTGAACCGCTGATCGGTGCCAACGTATTGGTGGCCGGAACCAGCTCGGGTGCCGTAACGGATTTTGACGGGAAGTATTCCGTAAGTGTACCGGAAGGGTACAACGAGTTAATTTTTTCCTACACAGGCTACAATCCCACGCGCGTACAAATCGGGGCCTCTGACGTCATGGACATCCAACTGGAGGCCGGCGAGGTACTCGATGAGGTAGTCGTCGTCGGTTATGGCGCTGTGCAAAAGCGCGACCTGACCGGTGCCGTTGCTTCGCTGAAGGAAGAAGACTTCGTGGACGGAGCCATCACTTCTCCCGACCAATTGCTACAAGGTAAGGTATCCGGGGTGCAGTTTCTCAACAACTCTGGTCAGCCAGGTGGTGCAGCTACCTTACGTATCCGGGGTAACGCTTCGGTACGTACGGGTAACCAGCCACTCTACGTGGTGGATGGGATCCCACTCGACGGCCGTAATGCCCGCCCGGGAGCCAACTTTGGACTGGGTGATAACACCCCCGGCGCCAACCCACTCAACTTCATTAACCCGAATGACATTCAATCGATCGAGATCCTGAAGGATGCATCAGCAGCCGCCATCTACGGGGCTCGGGGTGCCAACGGGGTGGTCCTGATTACGACCAAGCGCGGCAAAACCGGCGATCCTACTATCCAATTCAATGTATCCGGCGGTGTGAGTGATGTATTGAAAGAGTACGACGTACTCGACGGTGATGAATACCGCGACGCACTCCAGCAATACGGACTCAGCGGGGGCGACTTCGGCGATAACGTCGATGCTTTCGACGAAATTACCCGTACGGGAACGATTCAGGATTACAACTTCTCTATTTCGGGCGGTAATCAAAACGGCAACTACCGCGTTTCGGCCGGCTACTTCGACCAGGCCGGTATTATCGATGAAAGTGGGTTCGAGAAGTTTACCGGTAGCATTAATGGTTCTTACAGATTTCTGGAAAGTAAGCGCCTGCGACTGGATTTCAACCTGCTGGCTGCACATACCATCGAAGACATTGCTCCGATTTCCACGAACGCTGGATTTGAAGGCTCCTTAGTAGGCCAGGCCCTGCAATGGAATCCCACCCAGCCGCTCTTTAATCCGGACGGTACGCTCTTTATCGAGCGGGGCGGATCACAGATCAACCCGCTGGGTATGCTGGCCGCGCACGATGACCAGGCAAACATCACCACCGTGCTAGGTAGTATTTCTCCCAGCTTCGAAATTATAGACGGACTGACTTACCGCTTCCTCTATAGTATCAATCAACAGGTGGGCGAACGCCGCGCCTCGGTCAAATCTTTCCTCAATATTCAGGGCATTGAAGACTTGGGGCAGGCTACCATTGCCAATAACACCTTGACCACCCAGCAATTCACCCATACCTTAAGCTACAACACCGACTTAACTAGCGCCATCAACCTGGATGCTGTAATCGGTTACGAATACATGGACTTCCGCAATCAAGGAAGCAGTATGACGGGTCGCGGATTTGTGACCGACGATATCGATCTGACTAATATCATCCAGAGTACGAATCGCGAAACCCGTGCGATTAGTAGCTTTGCAGATCCTACCAATGAGTTGCAGTCCTTTTTCGGTCGCGCCAACTTCAATTTTGCCGACCGTTACCTATTTACTGCAACCGTGCGTGCCGACGGCTCTTCAAAATTTGGTGAAGACAATAAGTACGGAGTCTTTCCCTCCTTTGCTGCAGCCTGGAATATCCACAACGAACCGTTTCTTGGTACTGGGCTTTTCGACCAGTTGAAGCTGCGCGTAGGCTGGGGTCAGGTTGGTAACCAGGAATTCCCGGCTGGTTCGGCCCAAGCCCGCTTTGCGGTGGGTGACCAGGGCGACGTCTCGCAGGCTAACGTAGATAACCCTGAACTGCAATGGGAAACGTCGACTACCTTCAACGTAGGTGTTGATTTTGCATTGTTCGACTACAAGTTGACCGGTACAGTAGAATACTTCAACCGCCAGACCGAAGACTTGCTGTTCAACTTTGAGGCCATTCAGCCGGCGCCTGCTACCCGCTTCTGGGTCAACTTGCCGGGTAACGTACTAAACGACGGGGTGGAATTGTCCCTCAATGGATTCCTAGTGGACAATGAGCGCGTCAGCTGGCAGTTGGGCGGTAACGTCGCTTTCCTGAACAATGAGCTGCGCGACTACAACGGTCCGATCGTAGAGACCGGCGCCATCTTCGGTCAAGGGGTAACCGGTGCCCGCGTACAGCGTCTGGAGAACGGCCAGCCCTTGAATGCCTTTTTCGTGCGCGACTGGCAACGCATTGGCGAGGATGGACTTGACGTATTAGTTGATGACGGTAATACTTCTTTCTTCCTAGGGGATCCCAACCCGGATGTACTCCTGGGGATCAATACCAGCGTTCGCTTCGGCCGCTTCAACCTGATTGCCAACTTCAACGGCGCCTTCGGTCACCAGATCTACAACAACACGGCCAATACCGTTCTGCCGATCGGTAACTTGGGATCGCGTAACATCGATGCCGCCCTCCTCGATAGCGAGAATCAGGAAAGCATCGCCAACTCGGTGAAAACCTCTGACCGCTATCTGGAGGATGCAGATTACCTGCGCTTCACCAATGCCACTTTGTCTTATGACTTCGGCAATTTGGGCAACACCATACGCAACTTGCGCGTATTCGTGACCGGTCAAAACTTGTTTGTGCTGACCGACTACTCTGGTTTCGATCCGGAAATCAATACAGTGAACGTAGTAGACGGAGTTCCATCATTCGGTATCGAATATGTTCCCTACCCTACTCCTAGAAATATTTTATTTGGTGTTAACTTCTCATTATAAAAGCTTAAAAAAAGCTGATTGATCATGAAACTGAAAACATTTCTTTTATTAGCCCTGATGGCGTTCGGCGTCTTCGCTTGTACCGATCTGGAGGAGGATCTCAACGGTGAATTGAGCGAAAACGTGGATCAGGATGTAAACGCCTTGCTCCAGGGGGTATATGAAGGTCTGCGCAACCCTTTCCAGAACCAAGACCAGGTTTTTGCGCTAGCCGAACACACCTCCGATGCGGTAATTGGCCCGACTCGCGGACCAGACTGGGACGATAACGGCGTCTGGCGTGTTTTGCACAACCACCAGTGGACGCCTGAGCACCAGTTTATTACCTTTACCTTCAATAACCTGTTACAGGTTGTTTTCAACACGACCAACCTGCTGGAATTCAATCCAACGCCCCAGCAAGCAGCCGAAGCCCGTTTCGTTCGCGCCTTTGTTATTTTTTACATGGCCGACTTTTACGGGCAGGTGCCGGTGCGCGAAGCTGGCGGCAATCTGTTGGAAGCGCCCCCGGTATTGACGGCCGAGGAAGCAATTGATTTTGTCGTATCCGAAATTGATGCAATTATCAACGACCTGCCTGACGGTCCAGCGTTCCGCGGTAACAAGGATGCAGCCCGCACCTTGAAGATGAAAGCCCTGCTGAACAAAGGCGCTTTCTTGAATCGCGAGAATCCTACCTTTGATCAGGCAGACCTGCAGGAGGTGATTAACCTGGCCGAAGAAATTACGGCTAACGGGTACACCCTGGCCGAGAACTACTTCGACAACTTTGCGCCAGACAATGACGTAATCTCTCCGGAGCTGATCTTTACGAACCAAAATATCGGCGGCTCCGATGGCGGTAACGTGCGTTCACGTTGGCGGATGACCATCCACTACAACCAAAATCCAAGCGGATGGAACGGCTTCACGACGCTGGCCGACTTCTACAACAAGTTTGAAGAAGGAGACGAGCGCCTGGGCGGCGACTACGAAGGTACAACCGACGTCAGCGGCCTGGAGGTTGGATTTTTGGTGGGGCAGCAATTTGACGAGAGCGGTACGCCACTTGAAGACCGCCGTGGTAACCCCCTGATCTTCACCCCCGAGATCGATCTGACCGAAACGGGCGAAGACCTGGAAACCCGGGGTATCCGTGTAGTTAAGTACCCTGTTGACTTTAATGCTGACGGAACGGACGACCGCGATCCATCGGGCAACGATTTCGTTTTCTTCCGCTATGCCGATGTACTCCTAATGCAAGCCGAAGCACTCCTGCGTTCCGGCGATGAGGCAGGAGCATTGGAAATTGTCAACCAGATCCGCACCCAGCGCGGCACTTCTGAATTGGGCTCCCTGACTGAGGATGAACTGCTCGACGAACGCGGTCGCGAACTGTACTGGGAAGGGCACCGCCGGCAGGATATGATCCGCTTCGGTCGCTTCCTAGATGCCTACGACGACAAACCGCAATCTGATCCATCACGCCTGTTGTTCCCGATTCCGGCTACGGCCCTTGCCGTAAACCCGAACCTAACGCAGAACCCAGGCTATTAATCGATACCATAAGGGAGCCCCGCCTCCCTGATCGAAAAACCTATAGGTCATCCACCTAAAACTCCGGTGGGTGGCCTATTTTTGTAGATTAGGGGAACAGCTGAGATCAAGGGTATTAATGCAGGGAAAACCATCTTCCCCTACCTACAGATATTTCACACCAATTAAAGACCATGAGAGCGACGCTATGCTACTTGCTGGGTATTGTACTGCTCGCCTCCTGCCAGCCTGAAGGCCAGGAGGAAGCGCCCCGCTTCACTTTGATGGCGCCTGAGCAGACCGGCATCGACTTCATCAATGCCATTGAGCCGACTGAAGATTTTAACATCTTCAGCTACCGCAATTTCTACAACGGCGGCGGCGTAGCCATCGGCGACATCAACAATGACGGGTTGCCTGACATATACTTCACCTGCAACATGGGCCCCAATAAACTCTACCTCAACCGGGGCAACTTCCGCTTTGAAGATATCACCGAGCTAGCAGGCGTAGCAGGTAATGAGTTCTGGAGCACCGGCGTGGTGATGGTCGACATCAATACCGACGGCCTGCTCGATATTTACGTTTGCAATGCCGGGTACGACCCCGACAACACACCGGAAAATGAACTCTTCCTCAATCAGGGCGATGGAACCTTTCGGGAAGCAGCTGCCGAATACGGCCTCGACGAAGATGGCTACACCACGCACGCCGCCTTTTTCGACTACGACCAGGATGGGGATCTCGACGCCTACATCCTCAACAATAGCTTCATGCCTGTCAATACCTTGAACTACAGTAACAAGCGGGAACTCTACGCAGAAGAATGGCCCGTTAAGCCTTTCCTGCGCGGTGGTGGCGACAAACTGATGCGCAACGATAACGGTCAATTTGTTGATGTAAGCCGCGAAGCCGGTATTTACGGCAGCCTGATCGGCTTTGGGCTCGGCATTACCGTGGGCGACGTCAACGGTGATCACCTTCCCGATCTTTACGTATCCAATGACTTTTTCGAGCGCGATTACCTCTACATCAACCAAGGCGATGGAACCTTTACGGAGGAAATTAAAGACTACATGGAGCATCTCTCCCTGGCTTCCATGGGAGCTGATATGGCCGATATCAACAACGACGGTTATCCCGAAATTTTTGTTACCGAGATGTTGCCCGAAACGGATTACCGCCGCAAAACCGCCATCTCCTTTGAGAATTACAACACCTACTACCTCAAGCTACAGCGCGATTTTTACCACCAATACATGCACAACACCCTACAATACAACAATCGAGACCGTTCGTTCAGCGAGATTGCCTACTACAGTGGCGTAGCGGCTACCGAATGGAGCTGGGGCGCTTTAATGTTTGATGCCAACAATGACGGTCTGCGCGACCTCTACGTCTGTAACGGGGTCTACCACGATGTTACCGATCAGGATTTTATGGACTTTTTCGCCAATGAGGTGGCGCAAAAAATGGCTCTCACCGGACAGCGGGAAGCCATGGAGAATATTGTGGCCCGCATGCCTTCCGAACCCCAACTCAATAAAGCCTTTCGCAACCGGGGCGACCTAACCTTCGAGGATGCCGGCGTTCGGTGGGGCTTCGACCAGCCCACCTTTTCCAATGGTGCGGCCTACGGCGATCTCGACAACGACGGCGACCTCGACCTGGTCATCAACAACCTGAACATGCCCTCCATGGTCTACCGCAACGAAACCCAGCCAAGGGACAGCACCCACTACCTCATGGTCGAATTGCGAGGTCCGGCACCCAATACCTACGCCGTAGGCGCTAAGATCCGGCTTCACCAAGGCGACCAACTCTATCAGGCAGAAGTCATTCCTAGCCGGGGATTCCAATCCTCCGTCGATTACCGGCAGTTTTTTGGGTTGGGTAAAAAGGCAACGCTGGATTCCATGGTGGTGGTGTGGCCGGATCGATCGGCTACGACCTGGACTTCGGTACCAGTCGACACCGTGCTCCAGATATCCTATGTGGCGGTCGACCAGCAGGAAGCCTCCTCTTTTGCTTACCACCAACCTCAGAACGGCGCGCTGTTACAAGGGGTTGATGCCCCCCTAATCCCCCACGATGAGGATGACTTCATCGACTTTTTTCAGGAAGGTCTTACCATGCGCATGGTTTCACGTGAGGGGCCCTTTGTAGCCGTCGGCGACGTCGATGCCGACGGTAACGATGATCTCTACATCGGCGGTGCAGCCGGACAAGCCGGCCAACTCTACCTGCAAACATCCAAGGGGTTAACCTTACAGCCGGAGACGGCCATGGCCCGCAATGCCGACTTTGAAGACACCGCGGTCACCTTTTTCGATATGGAGGGCGACGGCGATCTCGACCTCTTTGTCGGTTCCGGCGGCAACCATATGGCGCGCCGGTCGCGTAATGCACAGGATCGCATCTACCGCAACGACGGCACCGGGAATTTCGAACTAGCGACTGCAGCGCTGCCGCCCAACGGTTACAATACCGGATGGGTCATCGCTTATGACTACGATCAGGATGGAGACGAAGACCTTATCGTCGGTAGCCGTAGCATTCCACAAGAATACGGAACCAATCCGACCAGCTACCTTTACCGGAATGACGGACAGGGAAATTTTACCGACGTCACGGAGTCACAAGCGCCTGATTTTCGCAGACTGGGTATGCTCACCGACGGACTGCTGGTCGACCTGCTGGGTGGAGACGACCAGCCCGAGTTGCTCGTCCTGGGAGAATGGATGAGCCCGAAAGTCTTTTCCATCAGCCCCGCTGGGTTACAATTGGAAAAAACAACCCTAGACGCCTACACCGGTTGGTGGTATACGGCCGCCACCGATGACATCGACCAAGACGGGGACCAGGATCTCATCTTGGGTAACCGGGGCGAAAACTTTTATTTTTCAGGTACTCCGGAGGCCCCGGCTAAACTGTGGGTAGCTGATTTTGATAAAAACGGCACGATCGAGAAAATAATAACCCGCCAGCTTGAGGGCCGTGATTTTCCCATACCGCTGAAGCGCGAACTGACCGAGCAAATACCGAGTTTGAAAAAAGAAAGCCTGCGACATGCCGAATATGCCGAGAAAACCATCCAGGATCTCTTTCCCGCAAACATCCTGGAAGAGGCCCTCGTCAAAGAAGGAACATATTTCCAATCGGCTGTTGCCCTGAATGATGGAGCAGGGCGTTTTACCCTGGAGCCTTTGCCAAAGGAAGTGCAGTTTTCTTGCGTGTGCGATATCTTTTGTGGCGACCTAAACCAGGATGGACGAAAAGACCTGGTATTGGGCGGTAATTACAGTGGTTTCATGCCCCAATTTTCAAAACTCGATGCCAGTTTCGGCCACGTATTACTCAACGATGGCCAGGGAACATACCGTCGGCTCAACAGTTGGGAATCGGGTTTATTCCTGCGGGGCGAGATCCGCCAAATTGTAGAGATGGAACGGGCAGGAATCCCCCACCTGCTCATCACGCGTAACGATGAGCAACCAGCAATGTATCGCTACACGGTGGTCAGAAATACCGATATTCAATAATCTTTGGATCTATGCTATACAATCCGTTATGATGATGGAAAAAAGAAAAGCCAGCCCATGGTGGAACCGGTTTACCGGGTTCCTGTTGATTGCCTTTTTGTGTTGTACCTGCGGGTCCAACGACCAGGAGGCGCCTTTTACCTTGTTGGAGTCGGATCAAACTGGCTTGACATTTGAGAACGTCCTGAAGTCCGACACCAACTTCAACGTTTTTAATTATATGTATTTTTACAATGGCGGGGGTATAGCTGCCGGCGACTATAACCAGGACGGGCTGGTCGACTTGTACTTCACCGGCAATATGGGGCCCAATCGACTCTTTCTCAATGAAGGCGATCTGCAATTTCGCGACGTCACCGAACAAGCAGGTGTAGCTGGCCAGCGGGGCGGCTGGTCTTCTGGGGCCACTGTGGTCGACATTAATCACGACGGCCTGCTCGATATCTACGTTTCCCAGGTAGGCACCTATAAAGTACTCGAGGGTGAAAACCAGCTCTTCATTTGTCAAGGGATCCAAAACGGCATTCCGGTCTTTCGGGATGAAGCCCCCAAATACGGGCTCAACCTGGCTGGTTTTGGTACCCAGGCGACCTTCTTCGACTACGACCGCGACGGCGATCTGGACATGTTTCACCTTCGCCACTCCCTTCACCACAATGGCACCTTCGGGCGGCGTCAGGTCTTCGAAGACAGCCTGCACGAAACCGCTGGTGACCGGCTACTGCGCAATGATGAGGGTAGCTTTACCGATGTCACCCTCGAGGCCGGCATTCGCAGCTCCGTCATCGGATATGGCTTGGGCGTCGTCACCGGCGACATCAATCGCGACGGATGGCCGGACATCTACGTAGGAAATGATTTTCACGAAAACGATTACCTTTACCTCAACCAGCAGGACGGTACTTTCCGGGAAGTCCTCACCGAACAGGTCCAGCACACCAGCCGCTTCTCGATGGGCGTCGATATGGCCGACATCAACAACGACGGCTACAATGAAGTAGTCAGTCTGGACATGCTGCCTGACGACCCTTTCATTCTAAAAAGCTCCCTGGCTGAGGATGACTACGATATTTTTCAATTCAAACTTCGATTCGGATACAACCACCAGTACTCCCGCAACAACCTGCAACTCAACAACGCCAACGGTACCTTCAGCGAAATTGGCTTATTTGCCGGTGTCTACGCTACCGACTGGTCATGGGCGCCCTTGTTGTTTGATTTTGATCATGATGGTTACAAAGATCTCTTTGTCAGCAACGGCATTCCCAGACGCATGAACGATATCGATTACATCGACTATCGCACCTCCAGTGAGGTGCGCTACAAGATCCAATTTGACCATATGAGCGAAGACGATATGTACATTGTCGAAAAAATGCCGCGCATCAAGCTTCCCAACCGCTTCTTCCGCAACACCGGCAACTTGCGGTTCGAAGACCTGACCGGACAAATCACCAACGGTAAGGAAACTTTCTCCAACGGCGCCGTCAGCGTTGACCTCGACAATGACGGCGACCTGGATCTGGTCGTTAATAATTTGGAGGACGCTCCCTTTATCTACCGCAATAACACTGTCGAACAGGGTTCAGCGCAAGGAAGCTACCTGGCCCTCGACCTGAAGGGGACTGCGAAAAACCCTAATGGCGTAGGTGCTACTGCCATCGTTTTTAAAGGTGAAGAACAACTGGTCTACGAACATTATCCGGTGCGCGGCTACCAGTCGGGCATGTTGCACCACCTACACCTCGGCCTGGGCGACCCGAAGATGGTAGACTCGATACTCCTAATCTGGCCAGACGGAACCTACCAGCAGGTGCCGAAAGGGGATTACAACCGCACCTTGCGCCTGGATTGGAAGCCCGACTTACCTGATTTTGACAGGACCCAATTGTTGCCAACCAACCCTTCCGCCTTGGCGACGGGTTGGCAGGATCAAACCCGGGAATCCGGGCTGGATTTTGTGCATGAGGAAAACCCCTTTGTCGAATTTAACCGCGAAGGGCTCATCCCTCATATGGTCTCGGCCGAAGGGCCCGCACTAGCCGTGGGCGACATTGACGGTAATGGCCTGGAAGATATATTCTTAGGCGGTGCTAAGCGTACCCATTCAGCTGTGTACGTACAAAAAGCGGGCGGACGCTTTTTCCGCACCGAACAGCCTGCTCTTGCCAAAGACAGCATCTATGAGGATGTAGACGCCCAGTTTGCCGATACCGACGGCGATGGCGACCTGGATCTGATCGTTGCCAGCGGCGGCAATGAATATGCGGGGGAAAGCGCCCCCCTCCTGCCGCGCATTTACCAAAACGACGGAAACGGACAGTTTGTAAGAGACACGGCGGCATTGCCCGCTCTCTACCTCACGGCTTCCAGTGTGACCGTCAGCGACATCGACGGCGACGGCGACCCCGACCTTTTCTTTGGGGGACGAGCCGTGCCATGGAACTACGGGCATACCCCGCCTTCTTATTTGTTGCGCAATCGCGGCGACGGTACATTCGAAGAAGTTACGGAAGAGCTGGCCAAGGGTTTAAACAGGGTTGGCCTGGTAAAAAATGCCGATTTCTTCGATCTCGACCAAGACGGAGACGACGACCTCTTACTGGCCATGGAATGGGGGCCCCTACTGATGTACGAAAACGAAAACGGACGTTTCGAGAAGCAAGAACTGTACCCTCTTCACGGTTGGTGGAATATGATCCTGCCCTTGGATTACGATGGTGATGGCGACATGGATTTGATCGCTGGCAACCTGGGTTGGAATTCCAAACTACGAGCCTCTGACCAGGAACCGGTGCGCTTGTACGTACACGATTTTGATCAAAACGGGCAAGTAGATCAGATCCTGACCCATTATCAGGCAGGTCAGGAACGACCATTTGCTACTTACCGGGAATTGACTGGCCAAATGCCTGAATTGAAAAAAGAGTTCCTTTACGCTAAAGACTTCGCCCGGGCTTCCCTAACCGATCTCTTCCCCCGGTCGCAACTTGATAGTGCCGTGCAATTAGAGGTCACGACCTTTGCCAGTGTGCTACTGGAAAACACGGGTCAGGGAGCATTCAAAGCAACGCCGCTTACCGACCGCCTGCAGTTCTCTCCTCTGCGCACAGGGGTAGCCCTGCCTAGAATCGATAGCGTGCACAGCAACTGGTTCCTGGCCGGTAATTTTTACGAAAACAATATCGAAATGGGTAGATACGACGCCAGTTACGGGCACATACTCCAAGTCGACACCTCAGGGCGCCAAAAGCTCATTCATCCTCACCCCATGCCGGTCAAGGGACAAGTGCGCCGGATAGCGACCATCCGAATTGGCGAACGCACTGGTTACCTTATCGCAAAAAACAATGCTCCGGTTCAATTGCTCACATATACCAAACCGCCGCTGCTTACGCAACGGGATTAATTCTTAAAAAAACGAAAAACATGAAACGATTCATCTGGTTTATTCCCATCCTGCTGCTTGCAGGGTGCGCACAGGAACCACAGCAAATGACCAAAACCGACCACCAAATTGAATCTCCTGGCGGGGCGACCAGCCTCACCGCATTTTTAAATTCGGAAGGTGCCCTACAGTACACATTAAGCTTCCAGGGCAACAATATCATTGACACCTCTACGATTGCCCAATTCGCTTTCCGTGACCAGCAGCCCATGGGCCAAGGCTATCGACTCCTGAGCGTTCAGGACGATGAATTCAAGGAAACCTGGGAACCCCTCTGGGGCGAAGATGCTGAAGTCGTCAACCACTACCGGGAGCTGGCGATGCAACTGGAAGAAACCGAAGCCCCCAACCGTCAGCTTACCGTTCGTTTCCGGCTATACGACGACGGGCTGGGCTTTCGCTACGAATTTGCCCCTCAGGAAGACCTGGACACCGTAGTCATCATGGACGAAACCACCGAGTTTGCCCTTACCGGCGACCACACAACCTGGTGGATCCCTGGCGACTGGGAGATCTACGAACACCTCTATAAGCAAACGCCTTTTTCCAAAATTAACGCTCCCCAGTACCGAAATAATGATGCACTGGCCCAATCGTATATTCCGGAAAATGCCGTCAACACGCCGGTAACGATGCGCACCGCCGAGGGTCTACACCTGAGCTTTCATGAAGCCAACCTCACCAACTACGCAGGCATGACCCTCAAAGTCAACGCCGAGGAGATGCGCTGGGAAAGCGAATTGGTCGGCGGGCGCGGAAACGTCAAGGCCTTTATTCCGCTGCCCTTCAATACACCCTGGCGCACCGTTCAGGTGGGCAATCGCGCCGGTGACCTCATCGAAAGTAAACTCATTGTGAATCTAAATGAACCCAACAAGCTGGGTAATCCCGACTGGATCCGTCCCATGAAATACGTCGGAATATGGTGGGAGATGCACATTGAGAAATCGAGCTGGGACCTGGCGGCCGGCAAACACGGTGCTACCACGGAAAACACCAAACGCTACATTGACTTCGCCGCTGCCAACGGGTTCGACGGCGTACTTATCGAAGGTTGGAATACCGGCTGGGAGCGCTGGATCGGCTTCCCCGACCATGAAGGTATCTTTGACTTCGTCACACCTTACGAAGATTATGACCTCGAAGAGGTCGTGCGGTACGCAAAAGAAAATGGGGTAGCGATTATCATGCACCACGAAACTTCGGCTGCGCCACGCACTTACGAAAAACAATTAGACACCGCTTACGCCCTGATGGAGAACCTGGGCATCCACGCTGTGAAAACCGGCTATGTGGGGCCACTCATCCCCGAAGGTGAGTACCACCATGGTCAATGGATGGTTAACCACTACCGCAAAGTCCTGGAAACGGCGGCCGAGCACCAGGTCATGGTCAACGCCCACGAGCCCATCAAGGCGACCGGTCTGCGCCGTACCTACCCCAACATGATCGCCCGAGAGGGCCTGCGTGGTCAGGAGTTCAACGCTTGGGGTAAGCCCAATAACGGTCCCGATCATACCCTGATCGTACCCTTCACGCGCATGCTTGCTGGTCCGATCGACTATACGCCAGGCATTTTCAATATCCAGTTGGAAGATTACCCCAATTTTGGACCGATACCGTCTACGCTGGCGCGGGAGCTGGCACACTATATTCTCCTTTACAGCCCGCTACAGATGGCCGCCGACCTGCCCGAGCACTATGAAGGAGAGCCTGCTTTCCAGTTTATTCGCGATGTGGCCCTGGACTGGGAAACCTCGCGCGTGCTGAATGGCGAAATCGGCGATTACCTTACTATCGTACGAAAAGAGAAAAATGGCGACCGCTGGTTCCTCGGTGCCGGGGCCGACGAACAGGGACGTGACATTTCGGTACCCCTCGATTTTCTCGATCCGGACAAAACCTACCGGGCGACCATGTACTGGGATGCCGCAAACGCGCACTACGATACCAATCCGCTGGCGATCGACATTTTGCAGCGGCAGGTGACCGCCGATTCTACCCTGGAGTTAACGATGGTTCCTGGGGGGGGCGGTGCGATAATCTTTAATCCAGAAAATTAATTGATAGATAGGGTGAGGGTGTTGGGTGTAGGGTATGGGAAATATACGTTTAGGGCTAAAAGTTTTATATTAAAAGACCTCCCTAACATCCACACTCTAACTCAAACTCAACATCTATGCGTTTCCATATCTTACTTTTCCTATTATGTTGTTGCACAGCAGGCATAGCCCAGACCAGCAACTCCGCTTGGCATATCCTAGCTGAAGATATCGACCCCGATGATTATTACGGCATCACCTGTGCTAACGGTATGATCGGCCTGGTATCTTCGCCCGAGCCCATGCGGGTGGGCGAGGTCGTTCTGAATGGAGTATACGACGCCTACCAGCGCGGTCGCGTATCGAACATCCTACAAACCTTCAACCATGCCGATTTAAACTTGCAAGTCGGAGGGGCTATGGTGACGCGCGACCGGATGACCGGCTACCGCCAGGTGCTGGATATGCCCACTGCCACATTGTCAACAACCTTCAACTGGAACGATCAGATCGAGGTCGAGCAACAGCTGATGGCGCTGCGGCATCTCCCCTACACTTCGCTAACTGTAGTTACCATTACGACCCGGGAAGCAGTAGTCATTTCAGCTTCCAGTGTTATTCAGGCCCCTGACCACCTGCGCGATGTACGCAACTACTACAGCGAGATCGACCGACCACATGTGCTCATCCCCTTGTTGACCTCGGTCGCCGAGAGTCCAACCGGACGGTACACCCTAGCTGCATCCAATAGCTTTATTTTTCCGGAAGCGCACGGCGAGGAGCCCGATATCATTCATGAGGATTGGGATTACAACCGTCACCTGGCAAAGTTCCGCAAAACCTTTGCGGCCGGGGAAAGCTACACTTTCGCGGTTGTCGGTTCGACGGTCTCTTCCGAGCATTACTCCGATCCCCACAATGAGGCCGAGCGCTTGACCATTTTCGCCAAACTAGAAGGCATCGAGCGTTTAGTAAACCGGCACGAAGCGGCCTGGGCCGAATTGTGGCAAAGCGATATTCAAATCGACGGACCGATGGACGTACAGCGTGATGTACGGTCGGCGCTCTATCATCTTTACGCCTTTGCCCGCGAAGGAACCGCCTACAGCCTTTCGCCTATGGGTTTATCGGGCCTGGGCTACAACGGACACGTTTTCTGGGATACCGAAATCTGGATGTTTCCTCCTTTGCTGGTGCTTCAGCCCGATATAGCGCGCTCCTTGCTCGAGTACCGCTACGAGCGCCTGGAGGCCGCCATGCAGAATGCTTTCGCCCACGGTTACGACGGCGCTATGTTCCCCTGGGAATCAGCAGACGACGGCTCTGAGGACACCCCCGTCTGGGCTTTGACCGGGCCGTTCCAGCACCATATCAGCGGCGATATTGCCTGGGCTTGCTGGCAATACTACCGGGTCACCCATGATCGCGAGTGGCTGGCAACGCGCGGCTGGCCCATCATCGAAGCGGTGGCCGATTTCTGGGCCAGCCGGGTCGACCGAAGTGCGGGCGATACTTACCATATCAATAATGTGGTAGGTGCCAATGAGTGGCTCGAAAATATCGACGACAACGCCTTTACGAACGGCATAGCCATCACTGCATTGCGCATCGGGAGCCAGGCCGCCCAGGCGTTAGGCAAGACACCCGACCCAGACTGGGCCCATGTAGCCGATCGCATCCCGATCGTTCAGTTCGAAAATGGCGTTACACGGGAGAACCAGACCTATGCCGGTGAGATGATCAAGCAAGCGGATGCCAACCTACTGGCCTACCCCCTCGACATTGTGAGGGATAAGGAAGCGATACGTAAAGATCTGGAGTATTACGAACCGCGGATCTCCCCCGATGGACCGGCCATGGGGTACAGCGTATTGTCCATCCTCCATCAGCGCCTGGGCAACACCCAAAAAGCCTACGAATTGTTTTTAAAAAGCTACCAACCGAACCGGGTTCCGCCCTTCGGCGTCTTGGCCGAAACCGCAGGGGGCACCAACCCGTATTTCGCCACCGGTGCCGGTGGTATGCTACAAGCCCTGTTGTTTGGGTTTGGCGGATTGGAAGTAACCGATGAGGGAATTGTCCAAGCCAATGAATACCCCTTGCCCCTCGATTGGAAAAAACTTACCATTACCGGGGTAGGCAAGGAAGAAGCTACCTATGAGCTTGAGTAATCAACGCCCCTGTGTGAAACGGAAGCTCAAAGACACGAGCTGTCTTCGGGCTTCCACTGCTAACGCAGAAAAATGGGTATCTTTACTCTACAAAATGGAAGAGGCTATGATGAAGCGATTGTTGTTTTTGGCTGTACTGGTTTTCAGCCTGTCGTACTGTGCGGAGGACGTCAACCCCAATTATCAGAAGGAGGCGGCTGATCCCGAGTTTTTGCACACTTCTATGCAGCAACTTACCGATGTAATCGTGCACGACATCTTCTCCCCACCGGTGGCAAGCCGCATCTACGCTTATCCCAGTATTGCGGCCTACGAGATTGTCCGCCACGACCATCCAGAATATCGATCCCTCGCCGGCCAGCTCAACGAATTAAAGCCATTGCCGCAGCCCGATCTCGAGGTGGAATACTGCTTTCCCTTGGCAGCTACCCACGCTTTTCTAACCGTAGGTAAAGCCCTCATCTTTTCTGAAGAGAAAATGGCTGCCTTTGAACAAGCAATGTATGCGGACTTCGAAGCGCTGAATATGCCGCACGATGTATACAACCGGTCCATGGACTACGGCAAAGCCGTCGCCGGCCATATATTGGCATGGGCCAATCAAGACCGGTATAAGGAAACGCGCACCTATCCCAAATACGCCATCTCGGCCGACCCTACGCGCTGGGAGCCCACGCCGCCGGCCTATATGGACGGAATCGAGCCCCACTGGCGCGAGATACGGACCTTTGTGCTGGATTCGGCCCAACAATACGTGCCCCCACGTCCGACTCCCGTCGACATCAGCCAAGGCAGTGCATTTTACAAGGAAGTCATGGAAGTTTACCATTCCCTGAAAACTGACGATCCCGACGAAAAATCAGAACGAATCGAGATCGCCAAGTTTTGGGATTGCAACCCTTACGTTTCTCACACAACCGGGCACGTCATGTACGCCACCAAAAAAATCACCCCTGGAGGCCACTGGATCGGCATTACCAAAATCGCCTGCCAGACTGCATCGGCCGACCTCATAACCAGTGCGCAGGCCTACGCTCTAACGAGCATCGCCCTAGCCGATGCCTTCATCAGTTGCTGGGATGAGAAGTACCGCTCGAATCTGGTGCGCCCCGAAACGGTAATTAACAAATACCTGGATGAGGAGTGGCGCCCGCTTTTACAGACACCACCCTTTCCGGAATACACCAGCGGGCACAGTGTCATTTCTCGGGCGGCAGCCATAGTTTTGACGGACTTATTCGGCGACCATTTTGCATTTGACGATACAACTGAAGAAGCCTTCGGCCTGCCCATGCGGTCGTACAACTCTTTTTTGGAGGCCTCGGAGGAAGCCGCCATCAGTCGGCTGTACGGCGGAATTCACTACCGACCCGCTATTGACGAGGGCGTACGCCAGGGTGAAAAGGTTGGAAGATACGTCGTACAGCAACTGCAATGGCAAGATGCAGCGCTGACGCAGCAATGACTTTTTATTCAACAAAACTGGGGTAGGTGATAAAAATCAGTCCGGAAACATGACCAATAAATTGCCAAAGACTACAATTTGGTTGTATAATGCCTATATTATCTTATGAAAGTCAACACATTGGCTTTGTTTAACAAATAAACCACATTGCTATCAAAAAGTTAAACAAACAAAAAACGATTCCGAATATCGCCGTAATTTTAACCGACCCCAACCGAAAAATTTTGTGGGTTAATGACTATTTTACGACGATAACCGGCTACCAGCTCGGAGATGTGATCGGCCAAAAGCCTAGCATCCTGCAGGGGCCGGGATCGGAGCCAGAGGTTATTGCCCGCATTCGCCGAGGACTGGACGAGGAAACTCCCTTCCAGGAACAGATAACCAATTACCGCAAAAATGGGGAGGAGTACCGGTGTAAGCTGGTCATCCACCCTATTTTCAGCAAAGATCGCAATCTGACCAACTTCATTGCCTTCGAGGTAGATGTAGAGAGTGTCCCCGACCACGAAGAGTATCCGATTTTACAACTTCACCAGAAATATAGTACCAGCAGCTTAAAAGGCTTCGAGGAGATGAAACTTTTTGCCCGCCTTCAGGCATACATGGAACGCGACCGCCCTTTTTTGGATCCTGACCTGACATTAAAACAAGTTTCGGACCATTTGGCGACTAATACGAAGTATCTGTCACAAGTCGTCAACCACCAGGCAGGCGTAAACTTCCAGCAATTCATCAATCGTTACCGAGTGCAGGAGGTACAGCAAAAAATCCTGGATCCTGCCTCGTCCATTCTGACTCTTTTTGGCATCGCTTTGCAGTGCGGATTTAAAAATAAGTCTACTTTTTACAAAGTATTTAAAGAAATTACCGGCCAGACACCGCGGGATTACTTGAAACAGCACGATCGGAAGCCCAGCGCCTAGCCCCTCTACCTTTTTGATTTCCAATAAGTAGTATTCGTGATTTCATTCGTGAATACATACTTTGTCGTGCCGGCAATAATAGCTTTTCCCATAATTTTAACGGACCTTGAACATAACAAAGGGCGAAGAATGCTTCGCTGCTTCCCTGCGCCAGCAGGTGGGGAATAGTTGAATAAATTATAGGCCCTCAATGGCGCCGGGGTTCGGAAGCTCCGAAGCCTCCTACCGGCCGAACGGGTTTTCCGAGTTACTGTAAAGGAAGGTGCGCCTTCCTGCCGATCAATCGTTTTAAAACGAAGCTATTAAAGCTTGACGTACTGTCCGCAGCAGTATTTCATCCAGCCTTTAATGGTTATTGCATCATCCGCAAACAAAAAATAATGAGTGGTATCAAAGATTTGCTCGGTTTCGTTTTTTGGCTGGATAATTCGAAAAGGATTCCCCTGGAGACGCTCTTGGAGAATAAGCGGCACATACCCAAGCACCGTGCCGAGATTTTGAAGGCCTTACAGACCGACGGCTCCCAGAACGGACACGTTTCTGCTAACTACAACAACTCGACTAACCAACATTAATCTCCTGCTGGCCACCCCGACCGCACGAAAAGCTCTCCGCATTTCGTGCCGGGCGTGGTAGCACAGCGGCAAGTTATTCTGTTGCCGATTCATTGACAATGCCGCCTTCCACCTTTTCACCATCTTTATACTGATATTCTAATGTAAGCTGACCGCGCTCGTCATAAACGCGGAATGGACCGTTCTGTACGCCATTTTTGTAACTGATCAGCTTGTGGAGCCGGCCATTGGTCATGTAAAACTCCCGGTAGATTCCATCCAGTTCCCCATCGACATAGTTGGCTTGTTTGACGGGCCGGTTGAGTTGAAATTGGGCCCAGGGTCCGTGTAGTTTATCGTTCCGGTAGGAAGCCTTGAGGACCAAAGCCCCGCGTTCGTTGAACTCCATGTACAGCCCATTGCGCTTACCCTCCATATAACTGATCACCTTTTCCGGGAAATTGCCGTCTTTATCATAAAAAACCCAAGTGCCGGTGCGCTTTCCGTTTTCTACAAACCCCTCTTCGATAACGGCCTGCTGATTGTTTTTCTTCTCCAAACGCTTCAGTCCCTTCACTCCGGGTACTTTCGCTACCTGGTAACCATCCACCTTAGTAGGCTCGTCTCCGCCGGCGGCATTACAGCCCGCCAACAGTAATAAGGCGGCAAACAGTAAGCATCTTTCCATATCCTTATTTTTTTCGTTTATTTTAGATGTATTTGACTATTGAGGAAAGCAAAATTAGCCCTTTTTACAAAGCTACCCTAAGGGAATAGCAGCGCTTTTTTTGTAGGCCCCGATTATAACCCGATGAACTATGCGCATCCTTTGGCTTTTCGCTATTGCCTTTATCCTTTTTGCAGGCATCTACTTATGGGTTGCCCGACCATTTCAGCCCAGGGCTCCCTTCGCCACCCTTTTGTTCCAGGTCGATACGGCACGACTGACGACCATCGTCATCCAAACGGATAAGGAGGATGAGTTTTTGATCCGCCGGGAGCAGGAACGGTGGTACGCCACCGATGGTCGGCGTTCTTTTCCGGTGCCCGCCCGGCGCATAGGTCCGATCCTGGCCGACCTTAGGCGCATCCCATCCGAACGGTTGGTCAGTCAACGCCCGGACGACCATCCGGAGTATGCAGTCGATCCTACCTCTGGGCTACATATCCAACTGTACGCCGAAAGCAAGTTACTGGAAGATTTTTATCTGGGTAGTTTTCATTTTGAACCCGCGCTGGAGGAGTCGATCACGTATTTCCGACTTGCCCAACAAAAAGAAGTATTTGCTATCGATGCCTATCGGCTGCAGGGATTACGCGACTCTTTTGTCACCTACCTCGATCCCCGGCTGTTTCCTACAGACAACTTCCCGCTCCCGGACTCCATCGAACTGGAATTACCCGACACGTCTATTTGGTTTTTACCAGACAATCTATTGCAAAGGCAAAGCAATGCCGTTGTCTTTGCCGATACGGCTTGGCAAACCTACGTCAAAACCCTCTCCGACCTGCCATCACTCTGTTTTGCCGAAAAATTCGACGAAAGCAAAGCGGATGAGTACTGGCAAAAACAGCTGCGGTTCGCTGGAAAAATGCCGGTAACGATAAGTCTTTATGTGGACACCGTCGGTAAAGCACCAGCAATTTTACATTCTACCCTAAATCCCTATAACTATTTTCTCAGCAAAGAGGACAATGCGGCAACTGTGCTCTTTGAGCCGCTCGAGCGCCTACTCGCCTTACCAGACAGCCTGTTTTGGCCCGACACCAGCAACATCTTTTTACCGGATAGTGTTGCGCAGCAATAAATAAAGAAACTTAGTAAAACGCGCCCCGCCTGCTATGAACGATTATCCTTTCACTTTTGATCCCCTACTGGGCAACTTGCCCAATGTGGTCACCACCGCTACTCTAATTGCGGTCCCCGCTTTACTGGCAGTCATCCTGCTTTTGCGCAACCCCGGCAAGCGGGCGGTATACCGACGCAACACCTTACTGGCACTACTGGCATTTGTCTTGTTCTTAGTCGCTACCGGTACCGCACTGTTCAATTGGCTGGCCATACGCAAGATCCAACCGGTCATCGTCGAAGCCGATCGGGTAACCACCGGATATGGTACCGTTGCCTACGCCGACATCCGCAGGGTTTATGTCGACCAAAGGCGCAGTAGTACCTTACCCGGATCAGGTTCCTCTACCACCCACCGCGCCTTGGTGATCGAAGAAGTTAATGGTAAAAGACACCTGTTGCCGGAAAATTTCTACCCCACTGGCGTCATACTCGATCGCTTGCGAATGGCCCTTGGGGGCAAAGCGGAATAAACGCCCTTGGATCACCGCCATGCTTTGGTGAGTGGAGGCCGCAGGAAGTTTTTCCCACCTAGGAATACCGCGCTTCCAATAAATCCAAAATACTCCGGTAGATCGGTCTTTTGTGCGCGATCAAATCGGCGGGAGCGATCCAGATCGACAGTTCAATATCTTCGGAAGTTTGGGGAGTGGGCGGCCTACTCTTAGCTTGCATGGCGAACCAGTGGGTTTTCTTCAGCACTCTTTTGCCGCTCCCCTCCCGGTAGGTATGGTAGGTCATGCCGACCTTAGAGCCGACTGAATCGGGGGCAATCCCGGTTTCTTCCTCCACCTCTCGTCGGGCTGCTTCGGCGGGCTGTTCGCCGGTATCGATTTTTCCCTTGGGCAGGTCCCAGTAGCCACGGCGGAAAATTGCCAGAATTTGGCCTTCGGGATTCTCTACCACACCGCCGGCTGCCACTTCCTCCCGGTAATGATCGTGAAAATCACTTACCAGTTGCTCGTAGTCTTCGGCATACAAGGTGATGGCTTCGAAACGATTGGTTTTTTCGAGCATGTCGGCATAGTTCAACAAAATCTTTTGCATCCCCGTATAACGGGCCACCAAATGTTGAGGCCCGGCGTCTGGAATCGCATGCTTATCGGCATCTAAAAGAAAGAGGGGCGTTTCGTTAATGTATATTTTGTACATTTGCCGAGCAATTTTAAAGATGAAAAGACAGGGACACGGATGGAAACCCAAGCCAAAGTAGCTCGTCACCTATTGCAAATAAAGGCAATAAAACTAAACCCGCAAAAGCCTTTTACCTGGGCTTCGGGACTCCAAGCGCCTATTTACTGCGACAACCGGATCATTCTTTCCTATCCCGCCATCCGTTCGTTTATCGTTCAGTGTTTTGCCGATGTTGCCGAGTCTTTTGCGCCCTTCGACGTGGTGGCCGGTGTAGCAACTGCGGGCATACCGCACGGCATCCTGTTAGCAGAAAAACTGAAATTGCCTTTTATTTACGTCCGGCCCGAACCCAAAGGCCACGGGCGCCAGAACCAGGTGGAAGGAGATTGGCAAGAGGGGGCTCGCGTATTGGTGATCGAAGATTTATTGTCGACCGGCGGCAGCAGCCTGAAGGCCGTCGCGGCCCTCCGCGAAGTTGGCTGCCGGGTGCAGGGCGTGATCGCGATCTTCACCTACGGCTTTCCGCAGGTGGCAGAAGGGTTCACCGCCGCAGATTGCCCCTACCGCACCCTAACCGAATACCCGGCCTTACTGAAAGAAGCCGAAAGTCAGCAATACATCCAGCCCGACGATCTTGCAATGCTGCAAGAATGGCACCGGGACCACCTCGGCTGGTCGAAGACATTCGGCACTCCAACATAATACCGGCAAAATCGTTAGACTTTTTTGTACTAAAACTCAAAGTACACACTATGATAAATGCCCAATCCGAACAGTTTTTGATATCCTACCTAAATAATGCTTCTCCTACCGGCTATGAAGACCCCGGGCAGAAACTATGGCTCGATTATTTAAAACCGTTTGTACACGAATGGCATCTCGACAATTATGGTACTGCCTACGGGGTCGTGAACCCCGGAAAAGACTACCGGGTTGTAATCGAGGCGCACGCCGATGAGATATCCTGGTTTGTCCACTACATTTCCGACGATGGTTTTATCAACGTCATCCGAAACGGTTCCTCCGACCATTTGATCGCTCCTTCCAAGCGGGTTAACATCCAGACAAAAAAGGGTATCGTCAAAGGCATCTTCGGCTGGCCGGCTATCCACACCCGCTACGGCGATGATGCCAAGTTGACCCCCAAGCTGGAAAATATTTTCATCGATGTGGGCGCCGCCAATAAAGAAGAAGTTCACGAATTAGGCATTCATGTGGGCTGCGTTATGACCTTCGATGATGAAGTCATGGTGCTCAATGACCGCTACTACGTGGGGCGGGCGCTCGACAATAGAATGGGGGGCTTTTGTATTGCCGAAGTAGCACGCCGCCTGCACGAGGAGCAGGTGGAACTACCCTTCTCGCTGTACATCGTCAACTCGGTCCAGGAAGAAATCGGGCTGCGCGGTGCCGAAATGATCGCCCAAACCATCAAGCCGCATGCGGCGATTATCACCGACGTGACCCACGATACTAATACCCCCCTGGTTAACATCAAGAAAAACGGCGATGTAAAAGCCGGTAATGGCCCAACGGTGACCTACGCTCCGGCAGTACATCGCAAGTTGCTGGACCTCATTATCGACACGGCCGAACAGCATGAAATCCCCTTTCAGCGGGAGGCTGCCTCCCGCAGGACGGGTACCGATACCGATGCTTTTGCCTATGCTAACGGGGGGGTACCTTCGGCATTAATCTCGCTACCGCTACGCTACATGCATACCACGGTGGAGACCGCTCACAAAAAGGATGTAGAAGCAGTGATCGACCTTATTTTTGCCACCCTGAAAAACATCGAGAACGGGCACAACTTCAAGTATTTCTAAGCACCTTTCGGTCGCCGTTCCGGCCCCGCTACATGGTTTATATCAACCCAGTAATTCGCTTTTTGCTGTACACCAACCTATGGATCGCTGTGGGCGCCGTCGCGATGACTGAACACACGCGTTGGCTACTGCTAGAGGATGCCCCGGCTTGGGAAAAGGTGCACACTTTCGTCTTCTTCGGCACACTGGGACTTTACGCTGCACACCGTTTAATCGGCATGCATCGGTACCCATTATACCGAACCAATGAGCGCTACCGGCAGCTCTACCGTTGGCGAGGCTGGCTCCTCGCTGCCTGTGTAGTCAGTCTCCCTTTTTTGCTGCACAGCTTTTTGGCATTACCCTCGAGATGGCGCTGGATAGTGCTGCCTTTCGTCGCGCTTTCAGCTGCCTACATTCTGCCGGTCTTTGGCCAAAGCCGGCGGCTGCGCGATGTTCCGTTGCTGAAGGTCTTTTTGCTGGCACTGATGTGGGGCGCTTTTACTGCACTACTTCCGGCCGGCCTGCTCGGGCGTCCTTGGCCCCAGTTATTATTATTGACCGCCGAACGGACGGCTTACATTTTTGCCATAGGTCTGCCTTTCGACATCCGGGACCTCCCCTTTGACCGGCAGTTTGGAGTTCCTACCCTGCCGACGCGTCTGGGCGTCGACCGCACCAAAAACCTAGCTTACCGGGCGCTCGGCCTCAGTGGTGTCCTTAGCGGAACCCTGGCCATGCTGGGCTGGTATCCTTGGTTGCTATGGATCGGGTGGGTAAGCAGCCTGGGAATGGCTGCTTTCGTCATCCGGAGCGCACAGCCTGATCGAACTGACCTGTATTTCACCGGAGCAGTCAATGGGATGCTCGTCTTGCCCTTTGTGATCACCTATTTGCTATCCCTTGGCTTTGGGGTATGAACCGATGAGCCGACGGTGGTAATTTACCTGGCCGAGGTGATAATAGAAATGCGTGAGCAGCCGCAGAATGGAATACCCCTGCGTGCCGCCCGGAGTGTCGGTAAAATCAAAAGGAAAGGGCGCGGAGAAGTCGGCCTTTTTGCCGATTACCTCGGTGAGCATCATTTTGCAATCTTCAATCTCTTGCAGGAGGGTAGCGCGGTCTACATTTTTTGCAGAGAACTCAAATTCACGATCCCGAACGTAGCCGCTATTTCCGATGCCCTCGCCGATAAAGTGTTGTAGGTTGCCTACCAGGTGCAGTACCAGGTTACCCGCCGAGTTATTGATCTGACCGGCTACGGCCCAAAGATCCGATTCTGCTTCGTAAGCCAGCAGCTCATCGCGGAGCTGATCCAGTCCGTGGTGGAAGTAGTGAATGATGTGGTCGGGATGTATAGCCATGACTTTTAATTTTTAGTTTTCGGCAGTTCATGGTGAGAACGGTTTCCGAAATTTACCTTATTTTCTGAATGGAAATCCCTTTTGGGGCGTTAAGTGTCTTATCATTATGAGTAAAATCACTTTTTACGATCCCGTTATTCGCCCAATCACCAAGCCGGATAATCCATCCGTAGCAGCCATCATACGGCAAGTGATGACCGAATACGAAACAGTGGGCCCTGGCTACAGTATCAACGATCCGGAAGTCGATCACATGTTCGAAGCTTATGATCCGGCCAACAGTGCTTTTTTTGTGGTGGAAGTTAATGGTCAGGTGCAGGGCTGCGGCGGAATCGGCCCTTTAGTGGGTGCACCCCCTTCGGTATGTGAGCTGAAAAAAATGTACTTCCTGCCCGGTCTGCGCGGGCGCGGTCTCGGCAAACAACTGCTGAACCGTTGTTTGAATGCGGCCCGAGCCCTGGGCTACTGGCAGTGCTACCTCGAGACGGTAGTGCGCATGCAAGAGGCCAACAGGCTCTATCAAAAGATGGGGTTTCGGCTGTTGGATCAGCCCCTGGGTAATACCGGCCATAATGCTTGCGAGGCGTACTATCTCCTGGACCTCTAAGCAGGCTTTTGCCTGCCCATCAGTTGTTCGTATTCTGCGCGCAGTTGGCCTTTATCTACCGGTACGACCCCAACCCGCTCGCACACCTGACCACCTGCCAGGTTGGATAAATGCGCAATCTCATAGAGTGGTAAACCCAGCGCAAGCCCTAGAGAAGCAACGCTAATGACCGTATCGCCGGCGCCGCAGACATCCGCTATGGTTCGCGCCTGGGTGGGATAAATCTGCCCCCGTTCTCCATCCTCGATGTACAATCCCAACTCGGAAAGGGTAATCAGCGTGTATTGATTCCCCAATTTATTGCGAATCTGGCGCGCGGCATGCAGCAGTTTGGTGTGATCTACCTCGTCCAGACCTTCTACCTGAGCCCGGATCTCCTTCAGGTTGGGCTTGAAGAGCGTTATATGCTTGTAGGACCAGAAGTTCTTAAACTTGGGATCGGCAGCAGTGGGAATATCCCGTTTAATCGCTTCCAGAATCACCTCGTTGATCACGCGGTGCGGCAAAACACCCTTATTGTAATCCTGAAAAAGAATGACATGGATATCGCGGTGGTCGAGCAGATCGCGGATATTTTCCAAAAACTGCTCCTGCTCTTGCGGGCTCAGATCGTGGGTATCTTCTTCATCGACGCGCAAAAGCTGTTGGTTACTGGCCGAGACCCGAGTTTTAACCGTTGTCTTCCGTTTTTTGGACTGCAAAATACCCCGAGCGGAAAGCCCCTGGGACGGCAGGATGTTCAAAAGCTCCTCGCCCCGTTGGTCGTCACCAATAACGCTGCAAAGGAAGGGATTAGCCCCCAATGCCCGCAAATTGAGCGCCACGTTCGCCGCTCCCCCCAGCCGGCTGTCGCGGGCCTGCAGCTGAACGACCGGCACCGGCGCTTCGGGCGAAATGCGGTTTACCTCACCGTTCAGGTAACGGTCGATCATCACGTCGCCAAGTACTAAGACATTGAGTTTGGAAAATGCGTCAAAGAGATTTTCGGTAGTCACCATGAGCGGTTCTTCGATTACAGCCTCGTTTGTCGTTTAAGCGGAAACTGATTTAAATTTATTGGTTGCAGCTCGATTAAAAAAGTTGAAATAATTTCCCTACCTAAAAAGAAAACAAAAATACCAAATGTAGCTCAATTAAGCTAACCTGCCGGATACCGGCCGGGTATAAAAAGGGAAAGTTTGTTGCTAAGAAGGCGTCGGCAGCAGAGCTTGCAACGTACGGTAGATGGTATGCGTTGCTCCCTGGCTTTTTTGCATATAATGGTAAATGGTTTGCTGGGCCCGGTCGTACTTTTCCGGGTCGAGCAACTGCTCAAAAACCTCTCCCAACTCATCGGCATCCTGGATCGAAAACGCACCACCCTGGTGTACCGTTTCGACCGCTTCGGGAAATTTCTGGTAGCGGGGTCCAAAGATCACTGGTAACCCGTGAGCCATGGGCTCTAAGGTGTTGTGAATACCTGCACCGAAGCCACCACCCACGTAGGCGAGGCGACCGTAGCGGTAAATGCTGGCGAGTAAACCGATGGAATCGATTAACAGGATTTTTTCCACTCCCAGGGTCGCACCATTCAACCCGGCATAGCGTACGATCCGGTCTTTGCCGAACCGTTCGGCGATCCGTTGCAGGTGGGGTTCTCCGATATCGTGAGGGGCAATGATCATGCACCAATTTTCGGACTGCCGGCCCGACCACCATTTTTGCAGCAGTGCCTCGTCAGGCTCCCAGGAACTGCCGACGATAATTGCGGAGCGTTCCCCCACAAATTGGCGGATCTCTTCCAGATCATCGCTCTGGCGAGCAATCTGCAAGACGCGATCCACGCGCGGATCACCGGCAACTGTTACGGCGTCAATTCCATACCGCCGGAGTAGTTGTTCATCTTTGCCGGCTTGCACAAAATGGTGCGCAAAAGGACGGAGTTGCCGAAGAAAGTAACCACCCCAGGGTTGGAAAAACAATTGCTGTGGGCGATATACTGCTGCAATAGTCACTACCGGAACCCCTCTGCGGTGCAGACCCGCCAGGTAATTGAACCAGAATTCATATTTAACCAGGACAGCCAGGTTAGGGCGAACGAGATCCAGGAAGTCCTTGACCGCTCCAGGCAAATCGATCGGCAGGTAAGTGACCACGTCCACACCGGCGTAGGTTTTCCGTATGTTGTATCCGGAGGGTGAAAAAAAGGTCAGCAACAAAAAAGTAGCCGGTTGTTTTTCCCGAAGCATCTCCAGCAAGGGGCGCCCTTGCTCAAACTCACCGAGGGAAGCACAGTGCATCCACAGCAAGGGTTGACCGGCCCGGCGAGTAGCCAGCCGTTGTCGCAGACCGGCCCGCCAGCCATCGCGTCCAGTCACCCACTGGCGGGCTTTGGGCCGGCGCCAAGCAGCCAACCGAATGGCAAAATAGTACAGCCAGATTCCCAAGGTGTACAAGCATTTTGTCATGCTGGATGATTTTGCCCCCGACTACAATAATCTTTTTCAATAATTGATTTCCTCACCGAAGCCGAAGTAAAAGGGCAGGATTACACCCACGCGGAAACCGAAAAGCAAGTCCAGGCGCATCTCGGTATCCGCGCTTCGGGTATCAAAATTGAAATCCCGGCGGCTCTGGGTGAAGGCTTCAATGATTTCAACCCCGGCAATCACGTTGATACGTCGGTTTAAGGATAGCTGCTGGTAGCCGATAAATTGTTTAAACGCAATGCCATTGGACAGGCGATCGTACCCTTTTTCGTAATCGCCCAACGTCTGGGGTACGGAGCGTTCTGGATCTTCCTGAATGCGAATTTTGTGCTGTAATACTCCGGCACCCAGCGAAACGCGAATACCCAGGCGAGGGTTAACATCCGAGAGGGATAAGATTTTACCTACTTCACCGCCTACATACCAACCCCGCTGGCGTAGCTGCAGATCCGCAGGCCGGCGGTCGTTACCGATGAGGAACCCCTCGTCGGTGCGCAGCGGCGCCAGAACATCTTCGTTCACATTATTGCCAAACAGGAATTGCCCCTGCAAGCCGAAAATCCAATTGGATTCTTCGGTAATCCATTCTACGCCTAAGCCCAATGCGGAATTATTACCGAACCGGTCGATAAGGTCTCCCCCCGGGGACTGAAACCCATAAGAAAAGGTAAGGAGCAATGCGTCGCCCTGATTGAGCACGGCAGACTGGGCCGGCAAACGGCTTACCAAAATCCAGCAAGCTAGGGTCAGCAGGAATAGTATTCGCCACATACAAACCATAATTTTGGCTAAGGTAATACCTCGGTCGCATTTATTACAAACCAGCGGGCGTAAAGGAGCGGGAGAGCTTCGTATTGACAGGCCGGAGAGGATTTAAATAACATCAGCTTTTGCATCGCATACCTTAGCAATCCACCAAAACGACCTATATTTGAAGCAAGGGAAGTTCTACCTATATTTTCCCGAAATTAGCCCTGACAACTGCTTCGACAAATTGCGGGGATTAAAATTTGCGTCGTGAAAAAAGTACTCGTCACAGGTGCAGCCGGCTTTCTGGGTTCCCATCTCTGCGATCGGTTTATCGAGGAAGGCTACCATGTTATCGGGATGGATAATTTGCTGACCGGCAGCATAAATAACATTGAGCACCTCTTTCCGCTCCAGCATTTCGATTTTTACTATCACGATGTCACCAAGTTTGTCCACGTCTCCGGTGACCTGGACTACATCCTACACTTTGCCTCGCCGGCAAGCCCTATTGACTACTTGAAAATGCCGATTCAAACGCTCAAGGTGGGTGCACTAGGTACCCATAACCTCCTGGGTCTTGCTAAGGCCAAGAATGCCCGCATTTTGGTTGCCTCCACCTCTGAAGTTTACGGCGACCCGCTGGTACACCCCCAGCACGAAGACTACTGGGGGAACGTCAACCCCGTCGGTCCGCGCGGTGTATACGACGAAGCCAAGCGGTTTTTAGAGGCGATCACCATGGCCTACCACGATTTCCATGGTGTAGAAACCAGGATCGTCCGCATTTTCAACACTTACGGCCCCCGCATGCGGGTCAATGATGGCCGGGTCCTGCCCGCCTTTTTCTCGCAAGCTATCCGGGGGGAAGGATTGACCGTCTTTGGAGACGGTACGCAGACGCGTTCTTTCTGTTACGTAGATGACTTGGTAGAGGGCATTTACCGATTGTTGCTATCCGAACACCATCTACCGATTAACATCGGCAACCCCGATGAAATAACCATCTATGCATTTGCACAGGAAATTTTGGACTTAGTTAAAAACCCCAAGGCGCATATCGTGCACAAACCCTTACCCGTTGATGATCCGAAGGTGCGCCAGCCCGATATCAGTAAAGCCAAGGAGTTGCTGGACTGGACCCCTCAAATCAGCAGAGCGGAGGGGCTGACCAAAACCCTTGAATACTTTAAATCGGTAGTCGATCCTAACCCCGTTGCTACAAAAAATTAACCCATGGCCCAAAGGCATATCCTCGTTACCGGCGGCGCCGGATTTATCGGTTCCCATTTAGTGCGTCGCTTGGTTCACCGTTATCCAAATTACACGATCGTTAATTTCGATGCCCTTACCTATGCAGGCAACTTAGAAAATCTTCAGGACGTAGAATCGGCTGCTAATTATCAGTTTTTCAAAGGCGATATCCGGAGCGTGGAGAATATTCAAGCTGCATTCGAAGCCTTCCAGATTGATAGCATTATCCATTTGGCCGCTGAGTCTCACGTTGACCGTTCTATCCTGAACCCAACGGCTTTCATCGAGACCAACATTATGGGTACGGTGAATCTGCTCAATGTGGCCCGCCGTGCCTACGACGAAGGCCGGTTCCGTGTCTTTTACCACATCTCAACCGATGAGGTGTACGGCAGCCTAGGGGAAACGGGGCTGTTTACCGAGCAGACGCCCTACGACCCGCGATCGCCCTATTCAGCGTCTAAGGCCAGCAGCGACCATCTGGTACGCGCTTACCAGCATACGTTTCAATTGCCCACCCTCATCTCCAACTGCTCTAACAATTACGGTCCTTACCAGTTCCCCGAGAAGCTCATCCCATTGATGATTAACAACATCAAGCAACAAAAGCCCCTTCCCGTATACGGTGACGGGCAAAATACGCGCGACTGGCTCTGGGTAGGAGACCACGCCGAGGCCATCGATCTTATTTTTCACCAGGGAGAAATCGCCGAAACCTATAACATTGGCGGCAATAACGAATGGAAAAACCTGACCCTCGTAGAACGACTATGCGATATCATGGATGAGCTGCTCGAAAGGCCAAAGGGCTTCTCACGGAAGCTCATCACTTTTGTCAAGGACCGGCCCGGGCACGATCGGCGATACGCTATTGATGCCTCCAAAATCAAAGCGACCCTGGGTTGGGAGCCCTCCGTGGCCCCAGCTGAAGGCTTACGCCGTACTGCCGTATGGTATCTCCACAACACGGCATGGTTGGAGCACGTAACTTCAGGGGTTTATCAACAATATTACGAAACGCAATACCAGGAGCGGAGTACACAAAACTGATCGATCGTTGGTCTGTCTATAGGAGGACAAAATTATTGCGGCAAGCAGAGCATTTTTTTCCGAGCTTAGCTGCCGAAATTAAAAGAGAGTCATCAACCGGCCAAAGTAAACCCGCTCCGCTGCCCGGTAATTTAACTTATTTCAAATTAAACACTGCTTATGCACTTTTTTACCCATCGCTTTTTGCTTCTGCTGGTTTTTGGCATCACCGCCCTATGGTTAAGCGCTCAGGACCCCGCCTTCCAGGAAGATTTTGCCAATGGCATCCCCGACGACTGGACCGTTGTCACCCGCCTGGCCGATAATCCCAATGTTTCGGTTTGGAGCTATACCACTGCCGGCCCACAGGGTCAATTTGCGGTTGCCCCCCTAGCCTCTACCACCAATAATAACGGCTGGATCATTTTCGACTCAGATCTGTACTGTGACATCGGGACCGGCCAGGATGCCTGGATCATTTCGCCCCCGATCGATGTTACAGACTTCGAAAGCTTCTTCTTCCAATTCGAAACCTTCTACCGCAAATTTTTTGACATGCCGATGGTTCGCATCGGATCCGACCTGAATGATCTCGACAGTTGGGATGCTATTGAGGTGTTTCCCGACCTAGATGACAATCAGTTCAGCGGAGGTTCGGCAGAAATCAATCCCTTTAGGATTACGCTCGACCTGACCGAAAACATCGAAGAGGAAACGACCGTTTATTTCGCCTTTCAATTCCTCTCCGATGAAAGCACCGGACCTCAAAGCCAGATTGGGTGCGCTTACAGCTGGCAAATCGATGATGTTGCCGTATTTTCCGGCGATCCGCGTCCGGCTACCGACCTTCGTATTACCGATTTCTTTGCCATCCCGCGCAATGCGGCGACACCACGGTCGCAGGTATCACCGATTTTTTTCCTGGCCGACGTGGAGAACGCAGGGTCCATGACGCAAAATACCGCTCAGCTGAGACAAGTCATTTTCAATGCTGCCAGTGAAACGGTATTCGAAGACAGCACAACCGTACCTGCAATTGAATCGGATTCTACGGCATTCGATCTCATCCTGTCACCATTTACACCCGAGCCGGTCGCCGATAACTACATCGGCAACTATGTTGTTCAGACAGTAGACGAAGATGGCAACCCGGAAGACAACATCCGCACCTTTCCCTTCGCCGTGACGGATAATCAATTCACGAAAGCGACCGTCTACGATTTGAATGGTATCTCTCCCCAAGACGATAATGCATATACCTACGGCAATGTGTTCTACGTGCCGAACGGGGAAGGCTACTTTGCAAAAGAAATCGGCTTTGAGATCACCAATGCCGATGAGCTGGCCGGTGTTGCCGTAACGACTTTTCTCTACGAATGGGAAGGTGATGCCAATGGCGACTTTGCCGCTAATCCGGACGAGTACGGTGGCGCCCCGATCGCATTCAATGTGTATACCTTTGATGGCACAGAAAATGAGCAATTGATTCGGCTGCCGGTCGATGTCGATAATGACAGCGTAGCTTTAACGGATGACCGGTACTACATCGCTGCCATCGCATTTTTTCCCGACAATGATATCGACCAGATGAGCATGTTGGCATCTCAGCTTTTCAATTACGAACCTGCTTTCTTGTCCACTCTGACGGATGAACGACCAGTCTACGCCTCGGCGATTTCGGTCGGTGAAGAAGCGAATCCCGAATTCAACTTGTTTGGTTTTGGATTTGATATTGTTCCCCGCGTGGAGCTATTCCTAAGCGATCCGCTACCGACTTCTACTCGTAATCAGCAGTTACCGGAATCGGCACTCCAGGTAACCCCCAACCCAGCCGACGATCATATCCTGGTCAATATCCAGTTAGATATCGCTCCGCAGCAGGGACGGCTCCTGCTGTTCGATCATCTGGGTAGAATAATTCGTGAAGTGGACGTGGAAGGTGTCGATAGCCAGCAACTTAACCTAAACACTGCTGCCCTGGCAAATGGACATTATTTATTACACTTGCGAACCGAAAACGGCGGGCGTAGCCTTCCGGTAGTGGTGCAGCATCCGTAACGGATGGGTAATAAACAGTCTATGGAACATCCCTCAATAGCTTAAGCGGCAGATTGATTACGGTAAGGTGATCAATCTGCCGCTTAACCTTTGAAATTGCGTAAACTAGTTGGGACGATTTCCGCGCTGCAGCCATTACGTACTCCAGCCATGGTATTTTTTGCCTACACTCATACCGTTTCCCACAGCCACTCCACCGTAAATGGCCCGCCTTCTGGTGCCCAGATGCCGCCGTCGACGTAGCGAAAATGGCGGTCGAGATCAGTAATTTTTTCCATATCACCAGCATCCAATTCGACCTCTTTCGAGGCCAGGTTTTGCCGGATACGCTCCGGATTTACTGACTTCGGAATAACCGCCGTGCCGCGGTGTACTGCCCAGCTGATGAGCACCTGCGCGGGCGTACAGTCTTTGGCTTGAGCAATTTCTTCGATCGTAGGGTCTTCAAGCAGGGACGGCTCGTTATCGCGCTTCAGGGCCGAGGAGCGGTCTTTACTTCCCAGGGGCGAGTAAGCAGTAATTTGGATGTTTTCACCCTTACAGTAAGCGATCAGATCGTTTTGCTGGAGGTAGGGGTGCAGTTCGACCTGGTTCATTTCCGGCCGTACGGTGCAGTGCTGCAGCAGCGAGCTGATCTTTTGCGGCATAAAGTTAGACACCCCAATATGGCGCGCTAATCCGTTGCGGTGCACTTGCTCCATTCCCCGCCACGTTTCCGCAATGGGCACTTCCTCCAGCGAGTAAAAATCATTTGCCTTCGGCGGAAAGCCCATATCTTTTTTCATAGGTACCGGCCAATGTACCAAGTAGAGATCCAGGTAATCAAGACCTAAATCCTGGAGGGTTTTGTCAATAGCCGGCTGTACATCCTCCTCCCGGTGGTGGGTGTTCCACAGTTTGGAAGTCACCCATAGCTTTTCGCGTTTAACGATGCCCTTGTTGATCACCTCGCGGATGCCGGCGCCTACTTCTTTTTCGTTGCCGTAAATTGGCGCACAGTCGATGTGGCGATAGCCGGCTTGTATAGCTTCTGCCACAGCCTGATGTACTTCGCCGGGCTTTGATTTCCAGGTACCCAAACCGATAATGGGCATTTGATCGCCATTGGAAAAGGTCAATGTCTTCATGGTATCTCTTTTTGTAGCGAATCGATTATCAACTGGACAGCTTCGCCAAATCTTCTTCCAGACTCCTTATTTTCAGTTGGCCATCGGCCAGCTTCTGTCGTTCCTTGGCAACCACAGCTTCCGGGGCGTTGTTCACGAATCGCTCGTTACTAAGCTTTTTCTCAACCGACTGGACAAAGCCCTGATAATATTGCAGGTCTTTCTCTAATCGCTTGCGCTCCTCCTCTACATCAATCTGCTGGTTGAGCACCACGTAGAATTTCTCGGTACCGGCCAAGAAAGAAACCGCATTGCCGGGTTCTGCTACGGCGAGCTCCAGCGAATCCAGATTGGCCATCTTGATAATCATCGGATGAATACCCGGTACGGAAAGCAGCGCCCCGGTACGCTCATTTTTTTGGGCAAAAACTTCGAGTAAATCTTTTTGCTTAATCCCATTCGCGTTGCGGGTGTCGCGAATGTTGGAAACGACCGTTTTTGCCTGTTCTACCTTCCGGATAAAAGCCTCGTCGTATTCGGCCGGCTTGGGATAAGCACTCACGATGCAATCCTCACCCTGAAGCCGGTCGCGTAGTTGATGCCAGATTTCTTCGGTAACAAACGGCATAAAGGGATGCAGGATGGTCATCAGTTGTTCGAAGATATCCAGCGTCCGGTTAAGGGTGATCCGGTCAATCGATCCTCCGTATTCGGGCTTAATCATCTCGAGGTACCACGAGCAGAAGTCGTCCCAAATCAACTTGTAGGTAGCCATCAGGGCATCCGAAAGGCGGAAGTCTTCGAAAAGCTGCTCGAGCTGCGCCACTGCCTGGCGTACGCGCTGTTCCATCCAGGTGGCCGCCATGTCGTTGATCGCAGCAGCTGCACCCGAAGCCGGTTCCTGGCTTACGGGCCACCCCTTAATCAGACGTAGGGCGTTCCACATTTTATTGCAAAAATTGCGGCCTTGCTCACATAACTTACTCTGATTGAGGACGGTATTGGTTTCCGGATCGAAGGGAGCATCGAAGACAATATCATTACCGGCTGCTGCCGAGGACAACATACCAAAGCGTACGCCATCGGCACCGTAAGTATCGATCAGGGTAATTGCATCGGGGGAGTTCCCCAGTGATTTAGACATCTTGCGGCGCTTATTGTCGCGTACCATACCTGTGAAGTAGACGCTCCGGAAGGGTTGTCGACCGTAGGTCGAGGTATGCTCCTGGCCCAGTAATTCGGTGGCGTATTCGTATCCGGAAATGATCATGCGGGCGACCCATAAAAACATGATGTCCCACCCGGTAACCAGCACGTTGGTCGGGTAATAGTAAGCCAATTCCTCCTGCGTCTCAAACCCGTCAAATACACTTATCGGCCACAACCAAGACGAGAACCAGGTATCGACTACGTCTTCGTCCTGCTTCAGATCGCTGATTTGAAGGTCAGGGTTTTCAGTCTTTTCCCGAGCTTGGGCTAGCGCCTCGGCTTCGGTCTCCGCTACAAAGACTTGATCCCCGTAGTACCAGGCCGGAATGCGCTGCCCCCACCACAACTGGCGGGAGATGCACCAGTCACGCACGTTTTCTTCGTTGAGCCAGCTGTAGTACATATTCCAGAAATGTTGGGGGAAAAACTGCACCTCACCGCTTTCCACAGCTTGCAAGGCCGTCTTAGCGAAGTCTTTCATATCCACAAACCACTGTTCGGTCAACCGGGGCTCGACTACGGCGTTGGTGCGCTCCGAGTGACCGATGCTGGTGCGGTATTGTTCGAGTTCGACCAGGTATCCACCTTCTTCGAGCAGCTTCTTAATTTTTTTTCGCGCCTCAAAACGATCCTCACCGACTAAGATCTGGGCTTGTTCGTTGAGCCTACCGTCTGGCGTGAGAATGTCGATCACCTCTAATTGGTGCCGCTGCCCGACTTCGTAGTCGTTGGGGTCGTGCGCGGGCGTGATCTTCAGGGCTCCCGAGCCGAACTCCGGTTCTACGTAGCTGTCGGCAATGATCGGTACCGGGCGGTCGATCAAAGGAATATTAGCCGTTTTGCCGATCAGATCCCGGTAGCGTTCATCATCCGGATGGACTGCGATGGCGGTATCAGCCATAATGGTCTCGGGGCGCTGGGTAGCGATGATGATGTGGCGCTCGGGATCGTCGGTGAGCGGATAGCGCAAGTGGAAAAGGATGGAGTTTTCATCCTGGTAGATCACCTCCTCGTTCGAGAGCACGGTCTGGGCCTCAGGATCCCAGTTGGTCATGCGCAGACCACGGTAGAGTTTTCCTTTGCGGTAGAGATCCACAAACACCCTTATTACCGCGCGCGACATTGCGGGCTCCATAGTGAAGCGCGTACGCTCCCAGTCGCAGGAAGCACCCAAGCGCTGAAGCTGTTGGAGAATGATACCGCCATACTCATCTTTCCATTCGAAAGCGTAGTCCAGGAATACTTCCCGGCTCAGGTCTCCTTTCTTAATACCAAGCTCCCGCAACTTTTTCACCACTTTGGCTTCGGTGGCAATGGATGCGTGGTCGGTACCCGGCACCCAGCAGGCGTTTTTACCGTCGAGACGGGCCTTGCGGATTAGAATATCCTGGATGGTGTTATTCAGCATATGCCCCATGTGCAGCATTCCAGTCACATTAGGCGGCGGGATGACAATGGTAAAGGGCTCGCGCTCGTCAGGTTCGGAGTGAAAGTAATTCTGCTCCATCCAGTGACGATACCATTTGGCTTCCGTCTCCTGGGGGTGATAACGGCTAGAAAGATTCATAGTACAGCTATGTGGGTGAACACTAATTTTCGGTTATCCTTTAAGGGCTGCGGGCAATAGCTCAGGCACTTCGATCTGGTTCCGCAACAGGTCGTCAAATGTTTCGCGCTTCCGGATCAGGTAATCTCGACCGTCATGTACGAGCACCTCGGCCGGTAAATAGCGCGAATTGTAATTCGACGCCATCATGAAGCAGTAGGCACCCGCATTTTTAAAGCAGAGCACATCGCCTTCTCGAATTTCGGAAATTCGACGGTTGATGCCAAAGGTGTCGGTCTCGCAAATGTAGCCGACAACGGTGTAAAAACGCTGGCGGGCGACCGGATTACTCAGGTTAACGATTTCGTGGTAGGCATCGTAAAACATGGGCCGAATAAAGTGGTTGAGACCGGAGTCTAAGCCAGCAAAGACCGTTGAGGTAGTTTGCTTAACCACATTAACCTGCGCCATGAAGTAGCCGGCTTCGCTGACCAGAAACTTTCCGGGCTCGAATATAAGGGTCAGGTCACGGCCGTACTCGGCGCAAAAGTCATGGAACCGACCGCAGATCTTATCCCCTAACTCTTCGATATCGGTAGCCGCATCGCCCATCTTGTACGGCACCTTAAAGCCGCTACCGAAGTCGAGATACTCCAGGTTTTCGAAATCGCTCGCCAGGTTGAAAAGGATCTCGGCGCCGTTCAAAAAGACATCAGCGTCGAGGATATCCGACCCGGTGTGCATGTGCAGCCCCTCCACCTGCAATCCGGTAGCTTCGATCACGCGGTGTACCAGGGGCATCTGATGAAAGGAAATGCCGAATTTGGAATCAATATGGCCAACCGAAATTTTAGCATTCAAGCCCGCCATGATATGTGGGTTAATGCGCACGCAAACCGGATAATCGGGAAACAGTTGGCCGAATTGCTCCAGAATGGAAATATTGTCAATATTGATCCGCACGCCCAGGGAAACGGCCTTGGCGATTTCGTCAATGCTTACGCAATTGGGCGTGTAGATAATATCTGCCGGATCAAATCCGGCGTGCAGCCCTAAGCGCACTTCCTGGATGGAAACCGTATCGAGGCCGGCGCCCAATTCTTTAAATAATTTTAAAATGCTGATGTTGGTCAATGCCTTGCAGGCATAGTTGATACGCAGCCGGGGCGCTTTCCGAAAAGCGTCTTCCAACCGGCGGTATTGGTACTCCATAATCTGACTATCATACACGTACAACGGAGCATCGTATTTTTCGATCAACAGCAAGGGGTCTACCCCACCACTCATTTCGTAGTGCTTTTCCTTCAATATCATGACGCTGGTTTTTAAGTCCGCTAAATTAGCCATTTTTGAGGGTAGAAGGAAGGGTGGTTTCGGGCAGCCGCCAAAAAGTGTGGATTTTGCATCTAATCATTAAGACGTAAATCAAAAAATTACCACCGAGCCCGTGACCCTGACCTGGAACATAGCGAAATTGCAACCTGTGACGGAAGCTGAACTCATAGCACGATGCCAGCGCGAGGAACCAGAAGCGCAGAAAAAGCTCTACGAGCAATACGCACCAACGCTATTCGGAGTTGTTCGACGGTATGTTTCGGGCCGGGAAGATGCTGAAGATATTTTATTGGAGGGATTCTTCAAGATCTTCACCAACATCCACAAGTACCGGGGCAACGGCAGTTTCGAAGGATGGATGCGGCGCATCGTCATCAATGAAGCGCTCATGTTTTTGCGCAAAAACCACGCTTTACGTCGCACCGTTGACATCGACGACTTGGAAATTCCCAGGGACGAAACCATCGTAGCCCAATTGTCGGCCCAAGAAATATACAATTTGCTTGACGAGCTACCCACTGGTTACCGAACGGTTTTCAACCTCTACGTAATGGAGGGTTACAAACACCGTGAAATCGCCGAACTCTTAGGTATCAGTATAAACACCTCTAAGTCCCAATTAATCTTTGCCAAGAAGCGCCTGCAAGAGCGCTTGCTGGAAATGTATCCAACAAAAAAGCAATAGCCATGGCTCAACCCAAAAATCTATACGATCTCTTTCGCGAACAACGCGACCAACTTCAACAGCATCCTAGTCCCGAAAATTGGCGGCGGCTAGAGCGGCGCCTCGACGCCCGCCGGCGCCGGCGCCAAATGAAACCGCGTTATCGCTCCCTCGGCATGGTAGCAGCTATTGCTCTGATAGCCGTGATTGCCATGTTATTTGCCCTGCTCTTCGATCGCCAACCGGCGCCCATGCTTTCGGAAAGCGAGCCCCTGCCGCGCCAGTTCGAAGAACTGCACGTAGAGGATAGCGACCCCGTGCTACTGGAAAAGGTAGCTTTCACCCGCCGTCACCAGGACCGCCTGTCCCAGCCCATAGCTGAGGGCGAACCGGATAAAAAGCTGACGGTGACCACTCACTACCGCTCGCGGTAAAACTTCTCAGGGGTTGGGGATGAGGGCGCAATCGGCCGAAACTTATCACCCCATTTGATAGGTCGACCGCAAAATGGAGTAATAGACACACTCCGTATCGTAGGCGAATACTTTTTTCACGTAGCGCATACCCAGCTTCTCCATTACGCGGGTAGAGGCGCGGTTTTCTTCCCGAGCTACGGCGACAATCTTAGCTATTTGGAGTTCGCAGAAGCCGTAATGCAATACGGCCCGGGCAGCTTCGGTGGCATAGCCCTGACTCCAGCAGGCTTCTTGTAAGCGGTAACCGATTTCGATGTCGGTAAAACCAGGTAGCGGTTTGAGCGCTATCCAGCCAATGAAGGCATCATCCTCGCGATGCTCTATGATCCAGTAGCCGAGTGGGTCATTTGCAGTTCGCATGCGGCGCTGCAGGTCCTTCCGGGCATCGGCTCGCGTTTGGGTACGGCCACTAGTAATGTAACGCATAACCCGGGGGTTAGCCCCGAGTTGATAGATATTTTCCAAATCATTTTTGCGTGGTGGACGCAGGCGCAGGCGTTCCGTATGAAGAATGGGTGGCATACGTCAGCTTATTGTTTAAGCATCCACTTGCGGATTTCCCGCTTGGCGTATTGCTCGTCCTCCCAACCCAGCAGTTCGGTTTTGCCCAACCCTTTGTAGCTCAAGAACCACTCTTCGATAATCAGCCGGGCCGGATCATAGTCGATCAAAAAGTCCCGAAAATTATCGACTGGTAAAACCTGCTGGGTCGAATCGGCCGGCACCGCAATAATCTTGGCATCGAGTTCCCCCTCATCTTTCAGTCGCAGTACGCCAATCGGCAGGATAGACTGTACGGTCCCGGTAGGTACACTCTCGCTAATGACCAATACATCGAGCGGATCCCCATCGCCTCCGCGCTGAGTATCCATATAAGTAGAAGGAATAAAACCATAATTACCAGGGTAAGGTAAAAACCGCACCACCCGCGGCCTTTCGTCTTGGGCACCCTGAAGGAACTTATTAGAGGCCGGATCATATTCCAATTTCGCATTGGTACCGGCAGGGATTTCGATAACTGCATTAATGGCGCCCTCCGACACGGTAGGAATCTCATAGTAATTGCCATATTCACCTTTACGGCAAGACGTCATTATGGCAAAAAGCAAGCAGAAAAAAACCAGTATCCGGCTTATCATGCGCGATAGACTTTGTGCCTAATTTACAATTTATCTTCAATCATCAACGCATACCGGACGATTCTGCCCTTTGTGCAATCGCTCGGTGTAGGAATCCCTGGAAAACCAGGGTTTGGAAGTGCCCTTGCCTCCCCTTTCCGCGTCGGGTGCGGGACTTTATCCGGGCGATATGCACCGGGAGATAAAACCGTGGTCCCTAGCCCCAGCAAAAAATCTTTAACTCCTTATTTTTAGCCTGCTCAAAAGCCAACCGACCGGAATCTGAAACCATGACCGATGCACCAAAAAACGGATGCCCCATGCGTTGATGGGTGTGCTGATGTGAACTACCCATTTGCTAAAGACCAATGGGCTTGGGGTTTCACAGAAGATTGCTGATTGCTCAGTCTTTCATCGTCTCCACCCGTGTTATCGAGTGTCCCACCCGATACAGCCTTGGATTATTCCTCTATCCCTTGTCAATTTCACAGCGACACCCCTGTCCCCTTACCTGCAAAAAATTAGAAGCTGCGCTACCATTTGCAACGCAGCCGCCGACAATCTTGGCTTCATATTCGGGCAGGGAATTGACCTTGGAGTGCAACCCTCCCCATTTTCCTGCGTCTTATAAACAAAAGCACGTTATGAAACTTCAAAACCTCGTATTGACCATACTCCTCTTGAGCCTGATGGCCTGCAACGGACAATCGCAAAACTGGAACAGCCGGGTTCGCGGCGAAGGCCCGTTAGTCGAGCGCGAATTAGACGTTCGCGATTTTACGGGTGTCAAACTAGCCATTAGTGGCAATGTATTTTTACAGCAAGGCCCCGATTACGAAGTGCGGGTTAAAGCCCAAGAAAATATTATCGATGCCTTGATCATGGATAAAAAAGGCGATGACCTGGTGATTCGCTTTGAAGGATCGGTTTCGACTCGTCGATCGATCGACATCTTCATCACCTTACCAAAATTGTCGATGGCTTATGTAAGCGGTTCGGGCGATATGGTCGGCAAGGGGACCTTCACCGGTACCGATAACTTCTCGGTCGGCATCAGCGGTTCGGGCGATATGGAGCTCCGCGTAGAAACCGGAGACCTAGAAGGCAAAATCAGCGGTTCGGGCGATATGAAGCTCGGCGGTAAGGCCAATAATGTAGAGCTTCAGGTAACCGGGTCAGGTGATTTAGATGCCGATGAATTGGTTGCCCAAAACGTCCAGGTCCGCATTTCCGGCTCGGGCGACGTTGCGGTACATGCCGAAGAAAACCTCGAAGTGCGAACCAGCGGTTCGGGCGACGTTGCTTACCGCGGGCGTCCGCGTGTACGTTCTAACATTTCCGGCTCGGGCGATGTCTACAGCAAAGACTAACATGGCGGCGGCGCGCTTGTGCGCGTCGATGCTTTCCCCCAAAATATTCACCATTCCTCCTATCGTTACTGGTTCCTGCACGTTATCTTCGTGGCTAAAACGTGAAGATGGACCGTTCGATCGCTTTCTGCATATTGACTTGTAGCCTTTCTATCCTGCTTTCCTGTCAAAACGATCAGGACAGTAACCCTTCGGAAAATTCAACGACTGCACTCGCAAAGGAGGATCTGGTTGGCACCTGGGAGACCAAGTACTTTAAAGTCATGGTAATCACGGCCGACGGAGCGGACTCCACCTACATCTTTGAAGTAAGTGAAGAATATTGGGAAGATCGCTTTCAGGTTAAACCCGTGCGGACTTACTTTGAGCCCGATAATACCTACCGCACGGAATACCGAGGGCTCAACGATAGCCTGGTAAGCGTCACCCGCGGAATGTACAATGTGTTCGGTGACACCCTCATGCTGATCGAACCGGAAGCCACCTATCAGTACCGCGTCCTATTGAAAGAAGGCCAGGCTCACTGGCGCGCAACCATCGACTGGGATGGCGATGGGGTCGAGGACGACGAGTATTACAGCATACAACGCCGGGTTGCGAGAAATACGGATTACTAAAGTTTCTTTCACCTGGTTACCGCCCATTCCTGGAGTTCGGAATAGCATTTGCGCAATGTAGCCTTTCTGCAAAAAGTTAATTCGATAAAACGCAATTAATCCATAATATCTCTTCCAAAAGCGAAACCAATACCTTTTTTAGAATACATCTTGTTACTGATATTAAGTTTTGCTTAATTTTTTTCACAAAAACGCAACTTAATTTTCACCTGCCTTTAATCCACGCGTAAAGGTGCGCTTCTAATTTTCGCAATCACCAAAACACTCACTAATTATGAAGCTTACCTTAGTACGCTTAATCCTGTTGATTGGGTTGAGCATTCCATCATTAGCCTTCAGTCAGGTAGTTCACTACCGCGGAACCGTGACCGATGCGGTAACCCAGCAACCCCTCACTGGGGTATCGGTGGCCCTGGAAGGCACCTCAATCGGAGCCGTTACCAATGGCGAGGGGTATTTCGATCTGACTGTTGCCCCCAGCATCTTGGGCGATGATATCACCCTGGCGGTGAGTTACATCGGGTACAAAACGAAGTACCTCGATATGGAGTCGAACACGACTGAACTGAACATCCAACTGGAGGAGGACCTGATCAATCTCGACCAGGTCATCGTCACGGGTCAGGGGATCGACATTAACAAGCGTCGCCTGTCTACCGACGTGGTCACTGTCGACGGCGACAAATTGGATGCCATTCCGAGCGGGCGGATCGACCAATTGTTACAATCGCAGCTACCCAACGTGCAGATCCGCATCACGGGTGGTCAGCCGGGCACAGCCTCTACAATTCGCTCCCGTGGTATTGTATCGGCATTGACCAACTCCACCCCCATCGTCTACGTAGACGGGGTGCGGGTCGACAACCTGAATACTGCGCCCGCACTAGGTATGAACCTATCGGGTAACATCCACCAGGGCGCCGCCACTTCTGCGTTGACCGACATTCCAGTCGAAAATATTGAAAAGATCGAATTTATCAACGGTGGCGCCGCTACTACCCTTTACGGTTCGGATGCAGCTAACGGGGTCATCCAGATCATCACGAAAAAAGGGACAACCGGCCCGACCAATATCACTTTCGGTACCGAGCTGGGCGTAACCACTCCTACAAACGATTTCTTGTTTTTTGACCGTACCGATGACCTGCTGTTCCAGGATGGCTTCGTGCAAAATTATAGCATCGGTATCGACGGTGGATCCGAAAAGTTTGGTTTCAGCTTTGGAGGTCGCATCAGTGACAACGAGGGCATCCGGATTTTCAATCAGAACGAGAGCTTTAACATCGACCTGCGTACGGGGCTGCGTGCGGCGATTACCGAGGATATCACCTACCGTTCTTCATTCGGTTATTCCCGCCAGGATTTCAGCCGGGTACGTAACGGTAACGCGGGTGGGTATACCGGTATGTGGTTTGCCGAAGCCGGCGCTTCCCTGTTTACCGGTCCCGGTTTTAACAACCGGATTGATGAGCTGACCGATGAAGAATTCGCGGAGATGCAGTTCTACGCCAACGAAGCCGAGCGCCTGCAGGACAACAACACGGAAGTCAACCGCTTCCAGACGTCCCAAACTTTTGAATACAAACCACTGCCCAACCTGACGTTCAAAGCCTTGGGTGGTTTGGACTACCGGGTGCAACGCGAAACTGAGATTGTTACGAACGAATACCTGAATCATACGCGCGATGCAGCCCCCGGTGAGGAAACCTCGACTGAGGGAAGTATCGAGAATTACGATCGCAAGTTCCTGGGCCTGACTTTTGAGGTCAACGGTCAGCACCGTGCCGAGATCAACAACTTTTCTTTCGTATCTACACTGGGCGGTCAGTTCTTCCGCAACGAAGACCAGCAAATCGCCTACATCGGCCGTAACATACGCGACGGGGCCACCATCATTAGTCAGGCGGCCATAAGAGAAAGCGATGAGCGGTACTTTGAAGTTGCCAACTACGGGGTGTATTTTCAGGAAAATATCGGCTTTCAGAATCGCTATTTCCTAGAGTTCGGTATCCGGGGTGATGGCAACTCGGCCTTCGGTGATGATATCGGGGTGCAATACTTCCCCAAAGTCGGCGCTTCTTACATTCTAAGCTCCGAACCGTTTTTCAATGTACCCTTCATTTCCGATCTGAAGCTGCGTGCTAATTACGGAGTAGCCGGAAACTTTCCGACGCCCTTCGCCAATGAGCGTACCATTGCCTTCACCGGTTTTCTCGATGAGCAAGCCGCTGTATTCGGTACTCCCGGCAACGACGATTTGAAGCCGGAAAAAACGTACACTTTCGAAGTCGGTGCCGATTTCTCCTTTTTCCAAGACCGCCTGGCCCTGACCGTAAATTACTATGATGCCGAAACACGGGACGCCCTCTTTACCGTTCCTCAACCGCCTTCAAACGGGGAGGCATCGTTCAACCTGGAAAACATCGGGGAGATCACCAACAGAGGTTTCGAAATCGCCGCCAATATTGTGGCAGTGAAAAACCGGGACTGGGACGTACGCATTGGCGGTTCCTTGAACACACTCGATAATGAAGTGACCGACGCTGGCGGAGCAGCTCCTTTCCCGATCAACGGTTTCAGCGGCCGTACCATACAGACGGTTATAATTGAAGGGCAACCGGTCGGCACCCTGCGCGGTAACCGCGGCACCTTTGATGAAAACGGGGTCTTCACTTCTACCGAGGCACAAGCTATTTTGGGGTCGACCCTGCCCGACCTGTTCGGTAACCTGACCTTTAGCGCTCGCTACCGCAATTTTAACCTGTTTGCCAATGCCGACTACCAGGCCGGCGCTGTGGCCCACTCTTTCGACCGCCAGTTCCGCTATTTCTACGGCGTAGACAACGAAGGCATTCCCCAAGCCGAAATTGACGAGAACGGCCGTGGTAACTGGTTGAACTTTACGGACCAATTCGTAGAAGAAACTGATTTCCTGAAAATCCGGGTAATCGGGCTCACCTATGATTTCCCCAAAGAATGGATTGACAGTTTCGCCCGTCGCCTCCAGGTTGGCTTCACGGCGCTTAATCCGATCAACATCACCAGTACCTCTTTCGATCCCGAGGCCACGCAGGTAGGTGGTGCTCAGGGCCAAGGTTCAGCTACTACTGGCGGTATCAACTATAGTGTGGTTTCCGCTCCTCGCCAGTGGTTAGGTACCCTGCGCGTAACATTTTAATCCGAATGGTTAATTCATCAAAATTTAAAATCGATCATGAAGCATATATTCTTCTTAAGCCTGGTTTTCCTTTTGCTGGCTGGATGTGATCTGGCCGAGGTGGAAAACCCCAATGTCAACGATGAAACGTACGTGAATACCCCCCAGGCTGCCGCTTCCTGGATCAACGGAGCGCGTCGCCAAGTATCGCTGACCACCAATACGATGATGGAATTTACCGAGCTGGTTTCGGATAACTATTTCAACAACCGTACGCTGAGTAGTAAAGTCTTCGACATTCCGCAAATCGACTTTTTCGACATCGATGTCGACCGGGTTCAGACTTCCCTGCACCGGTTGCGCAAGACGGCAGAGTTCGGACTCAATGAGGTGTTACCCAACGACGCTGAATCGACCGCTGAAGACGAAGCTATCCTGCGCCTCTACCTGGGGCTGGCACACCTTTGGATGGGTGAATTCTTTGTAGGGCTGCCCGCCGAAGAACTTGGCCCGGTTCGTTCTGATGAAGAGCACCTGCAAATTGCCGCCCAGCAATTCCAGCAAGTGCAAGACCTGACGCAAGACCAAGAATTGGAGCTTGCCGCCCAGTTGGGCGTGGCGCGCGCCAACTATCGCCTTGGCAACCAAGCCGAAGCAGTCGCAGCTGCCGAGGCCGTCATTGCCGGCGATCCGTTACTGAATTACCAGGCGCTTTACGACGGTGCGAACGGCGTGACAAACCAGTTCCAGTTTTATATTTTCGATTCGGAAAGAGATGAGTTCGCCCCCCTACCGCGCCTCGATTTCCTGGATCCGAAATACTTTCACGTGGACAACCCTACCCTTGAGCAATCACCGGTATCCCTTTTCAAAGGCGAAGAGGCTTACCTGATCCTGGCTGAAGCCCAACTGGCCGACGGCAATCTGGGGGGTGCTCAAGCAACGCTGAAAGACCTGCTGACCACAGTGATCGATAACCGCCCCACCGCTACCTTTAGCGACGCGGAAGAAAACCGCGACGGCGGTAACCGCGACGACTACCCCCTCAGCGCCGATGTTGCTGTGAAGTTTTCGCCGGATGCACCCGAGCGCGATGGCTTCATCCTGGATCGCCAGGCAGGTCCCATCACCGTGCCCACCGTTTCCGGAACGTCCGTGACAGCCGAGCAAATCGACGCCGCTGGTAACACTGATGGGCTGCTCGAAATTGTTTATCTGATGCGTCAGGAAATCTTCATTGCCGAAGGCCGACGCCAGGCCGACCTGGGGATTAAGTTTCCGGTTTCTGAAAACGAGGCTAATAATAATCCGAACGTATCTAACGGATTCCTCGATGCCCAAATTCCGGATTTCATCCCCGGCGACTTCGGGATGGACGATTTCATTTTTGACGAAGCCAATAACGTGGTAACCATGTTGTTCAACATGAATGCTATCATTGTAGAGAATAAGACTTCTCCTTTTGTAGTGCCGTTTGAATAAACGTCGCTTTCCGGACGGTTGCCTGGCTTTATTGCGGGCAACCGTCTTTCTCTTCCAGCTTTAACGCCTCCCTAACACCTCGGACTGATCTTTAGCCGCTACCCTGCTGTTACCTCTCCAACAATCAAAATAATCAACACCTATGCGTTTTTCCATTTTAGTTGTACTAAGCCTGATCACCGTTATGGCTTGCAACCCTTCTCAAGCTCAGCAATCGGAAGGGCAGAAAAAAAGTGATGTTCAGAAAATTGAAACCTACATTACCGATAACAACTTGGAAGATTTGAGCCGGGCTACCTTCGCCGGGGGCTGTTTCTGGTGCACCGAAGCCTCTTTCGAGCGCATCCGGGGCGTGGTAGATGTGGTGAGCGGCTATTCCGGAGGGGAAAAGCCCTATCCTACTTATCGCGAAGTCGCCTCCGGTCAGACCATGTACGCCGAGTCGATTGAGGTGTTTTACAACTCCGACGAGATTACCTATCAGAAACTGCTCGAAATCTTTTTCACTGCCCACGATCCCACACAACTCAATCGCCAGGGACCCGATATTGGTCCGCAGTATCGCTCTGCTATTTTTTACAAGACCGAAGAACAGCTGCGGCAAGCTGAAAACTATATCGATAAACTGACCCGGGAGAACGTCTTTGCCAAGCCGGTCGTGACGGAACTTACGCCGTATGAAAACTTCTATGTAGCCGAAAAATACCACCAAAATTACTACGTCAACAATCCGAATAACCGTTACATCCAAAATGTGAGCCGCCCCAAGGTGGAGAAAGTTGAAAAGAAGTTTGCCGATTTGCTGAAGGCATCCTACAAATAGGCCACCGTTTAAGAATAAGATAAGCTTTCTGTGCCCCGCCACTTTCCATAGTAGGCGGGGCATTTTTTCCCTGCCACTGCCTTAATCGTATGCCCGCACGCAATGGTCATCTTCACCAGCTAGTTTTTTAACATCTAATACTTTAGTTTGAATAGTTACCCGGGTAAATACTCCATCTTGTAATCAACAACAATATGGTGGGCCAAGGCGCTAAAAGAGATGGAAAGCAGCGGACCATCCGGCTCGTTTCCTCCTAGCAAACCAACGCGAGATCATCGCGCGGCCAAGATTTTTCGCCATTCAGCCCTTTTTTTTTCTGGAACCAAATTCGGTCTGCAACAGGCCGCACCCGATTATTGTCGGCCTGCTTGATAAAAACGGTAAATCATACGGAAAACACGATTTAAAGTGCTAAATGTCAGTTTTTTAGCGAATAAATACGGGAACGAAACGGCCCTGCCGCTCGTTTTTATATAAGGAATAGGTTAACATTCATTACTCCATCAAACCCGATACCCATGAGACGTTTTCTCCTCTTGACGTGCACCTTTTTCCTATGGGTGCCTATTATGCTGTGCGCCCAAGAAGCCAAGCTCGCCGACCTGCCTGCAAAAAAGGCGGCCTACAAAAAAGCTTCCGCCGAAGTACCCTTAGATTATCAGCGGTACCCGGAGTTTCCGGGTGGTGAAGATGCCATGCAAACCTTCCTGCAATCCAACCTGCCTTATCCGGAACTAGCCAGGGAAAACGGCGCGGAAGGTACCGTAGTACTGCGACTGCATATTACTGAATACGGTAGTATCGAAACTGCCGAAGTGGTCCAATCCGTAGGCTTTGGCTGCGACCGGGCGGCCCTTGCGGTCGTTGACCTTATGCCAAAATGGACCCCAGCGCAACAAGGCCCCTACGCAATTGAAACCAATTACTATCTGCCAATAGCTTTCCGCTTGCGATAAAGAATAATGGCTTCTATCCTGACCGGATAGAAGCCATTATTTCTTTTATCACCAAATAACCAATATTTTAGACTGCCACTTCGGCCATGCCTTCTTTAATGGTTTTGATCAGGCGAGCAACTACGCGGTAAGGATCGGCGTTCGATGCCGGACGGCGGTCCTCGAGGTATCCTTTCCATTCTTTGGCCGTTGAAACCGGAATCCGGATAGAAGCTCCTCGGTCAGAGACACCGTAGCTAAATTTATCGATCGACTGGGTCTCGTGCAGCCCGGTCAGGCGCTGATCATTGAAGGAACCGTATACTTTAATGTGTTCTTCGTGAACCGGGCGGAAAGCTTCCAGAATGCGCTCCATGAGGTCGCGACCACCTTCTTCGCGCATTTCACGGTTCGAGAAATTGGTGTGCATACCCGAGCCATTCCAGTCGCCTTTGATGGGTTTGGGGTGGAACTCGATCGTCACGCCGTATTCCTCACCCACGCGGTGCAACAGGTAACGCGAGACGATCAAATCATCGCTGGCTTTTTTTGCTCCTTTACCAAAGCACTGGTATTCCCATTGGCCCAACATTACTTCGGCATTGATTCCTGTGATGTCAATACCGGCTTCCAGGCAAAGGTCCAGATGGCGCTCCACCATCTCGCGGCCGGCAGCATTGGACGATCCCACCGAACAGTAGTAAGGTCCCTGCGGTCCAGGGTAGCCCTTTTCGGGGAAACCCAGAGGTAACCCTTCGCGGGTAATGACATATTCCTGTTCGAAGCCGAACCAATATTCCGGATCATCATCGAAAAGGGCGCGGGTATTGGAGGCATGAGGCGAGCCGTCGGAATTAAGCACTTCGGCGACTACCAGATAAGCATTTTTACGTCCTCCATCGTGGTACACGCGTACCGGCTTAAGCAGGCAGTCCGAATTGTGCCCTTCGGCTTGTTTGGTCGAACTACCGTCGAAAGACCACTCCGGCAAGGCTTTGACATCCCCGTCGTAATAGTCCATTTCCAGAATTTTGGTTTTGCTGCGCAGGTTGGCTTCAGGCGTGTAGCCGTCCATCCAGATGTACTCAAATTTGAACTTTGCCATGCTAATTAATTTGGATTTTTAAATTCAGTTCTAATTCTGCAAAAATTTACCCTTAATGACGCTTTATACCAGCTTGCCTAAAAGCCTGCCCCCCTTAGGGGACAGGACATGGCATAAGTCCTATGCAGGAACTAGAGCTGATTACGTCTTCAACATATTTTCCCCGCCTCCGGTAACCAACTGCAGGTTATCCGGAAGCGTTCCATTCTGTTTTTTATTCGGCAGTCCACTCGTAGCTGACACTTTCGACAGCCGCTTTGTAGGCATGCATGTCGTGCTCGGCGGTATCCAGTCCGCGGCGCTCGTATTCTTCGCTCACCCGGATGCCTATAGTCATCTTCAACAAGTACATGAGACCGTAGGCAAACACGAAGGAAAATACACCGATGGCCAGGGTGCCGTATAACTGTACCCACAATTGCGCCAAACCCGCTTTGGCACCGAAAATGCCAATGGCCAGCGTACCCCAAAGACCACATACCAGGTGTACCGAAGTGGCCCCAACCGGATCATCAATTTTGCGCCGATCGAAGAAAACCACGGAAACGGGAATAATGGCGCCGGCAATGATTCCGATCAAGATTGCTTCGGCGGGCGACATCAGATCTGCCCCGGCCGTAATGCCGACCAATCCACCCAGTATTCCGTTTAGCACCATGGAGAGGTCGTGCGATTTAAAAAGGGCATAAGAAACAAAAAATGCAGCTACGGCACCGCCGGCTGCTGCCAGGGCGGTCGTGACGAATACCAGCGAAACAGCACCCGGATTAGCCGAAAGCACCGAACCGCCGTTAAATCCAAACCAGCCAAACCACAGTAAGAAAACACCAATGGCAGCCAGTGGCATACTATGCCCCGGAATAGGGCGGATGCCTTGCTTCGTGTATTTACCCAGGCGAGGCCCCAGAACGATGACCGAAGCCAGGGCTGCCCAACCGCCTACCGCATGAACCAGGGTAGAGCCGGCAAAATCATAAAATCCGGCTGTTTCCAACCAGCCGCCTCCCCATTTCCACATACCCGTGATGGGATAGCTGATCGCCACGAAGACGGTAGCAAAAATCAGAAAGGCCTCCAGCTTGATGCGCTCGGCCACGGCTCCGGATACAATGGTTGCAGCCGTGGCGGCAAACATGGCCTGAAAAATAAAATCGGTGTAATAGGTATAGCCTCCTTCGGCATAGTCAATGCCGCCGGCTGCCCCCTCCGGTACGGAAAGACCGAAGCCTGAAAAGCCGATCAAGCCGGCAACATTCGTTTGCGGATACATCAGATTAAAGCCGACTAGAAAATACGTCAGCAGACCGATACTGATGATCATGGCGTTTTTAAAGAGAATGTTGACCGTATTTTTTTGCTGGACGAACCCGGCTTCCAGGCAGGAAAATCCGAGGTGCATCACAAACACCAATACGGTAGCAACCAGCATCCAAACATTATTTGCGGTAAATAATGCCTCATTCATAGCTTAGGCTTATGTTTGTTTTATGTAACCAATAACAATTACCCTCGCCCTGCGGACGAACCCCTGATAGTCGCGTAAAATTGGATTGTTGGTTAAGGCGGGCTTAAATCTAATTAGATAGCATCAGCCCCGGTTTCCGAAGTTCGAATTCGGGTTATACTCTGTACGTCCAGTACAACGATCTTACCATCACCCACTTCACCGGTCCGCCCCGATTCGGTAATGGCTTTAATGATAGGCTCGACCATATTGTCCGTAGTAAGAATATCCAATTGCAAACGAGCGATGTAGTTGGCATCATAAATACTGCCGCGGTAAACTAGCTTTTCCCCTTGCTCCAGACCGAACCCCTTGACTTCCTTCATGGTGAAGAACCGCACCCCAATCTCTGCTAATGCATCTCTGATCTGGTCGAAGCAGGAAAGCCGTATGATGGCTTCGATCTTCTTCATGGATTTCGCTCTTTTTTGACCAAGGTGTATAAAGTCGCTCAACAAATACAGGTTAATTCCTATCTTACTGTCTATCGGCAGGAAAAAACAGGCAATTGCTTATTGACTTTAATTGTAATGATTTAAAAATAAGAGAAGCGCGCTGATTCTACCATTGTTTTTTTTCGGCCCGTGTGATATTCAAACGAACAGGCTTCAACATTTCTTGTTGATCATCAGCGAGTTACCAAAAAGCGGACTGTGATATTCAATACGTCAAAAGATCAGTTATTTACCCTGATTAAATCGCTGACAAAGTCGGAAAAGCGCAATTTCAAATTGTACGCCAAGCGGTTTCCCAACAGCCATGATTTAAAGTTCTTGCAACTGTTCGATGTGCTGGATAAGCTAACCGAATATGACGAGGCGAGCATATTGAAAAAAATGCCCGATGTACGCAAGCGCCACCTGGCCAACCTGAAGCGCCATCTGTATCGGCAAATCCTGACAAGCTTGCGCTTGATTTACATCAATAAAAATATCGATATCGAGATCCGGGAACAGATCGACTTTGCGCGCATCCTCTACGGGAAGGGGATGTATATGCAGAGCCTGAAGATCCTGGAACGCATCAAACAGATTGCTCAGGAGAACAATCAAGACGTTCTACATCTGGAAATCCTAGAGTTCCAGAAGTTTATCGAGGCCCGCCATATTACTCGCAGCCGCACGGTGGCCAATAAAATGGAGGAATTGATCGATGATGCCGAGCGCCGCAGCCGCATCACCTATTCGACGAGCCGCCTTTCCAATCTTAACATTCAGATTCAGGGCTGGTACATCCAGCGTGGGCATGTGAATGGCCCCAAAGACGAGGGTGCCGTGCAACGTTACTTTGAAGCACACCGGCCCGGTCTGCTCACCGAAGAGTCGATGACCTTTTTTGAAAAAGCCAACTGGCTGCAGTCTCTGCTTTGGCTGAATTACATTCGACTCGATTTTCCAGCCGCCTTGCAATACGCACAACAGTGGGTCGGTCTATTTGAGGTCTACCCCCAAATGAAAAACATGGATCCCGACCTTTACATGCGGGCTCTTTACTACCAGCAAACCTTTCTCTTTTTCACCCGGGATACGGGTAATTTCCCAGTGGGTCTGCGTAAAATGGAGCGGTTTGTAGAGGAGCACCAGGAGCAGTTTAACGTCAATTCCCGCATGATTGCTTTCGTTTACCTATACCTGTCCAAACTCAATTTTCACTTCATTACCGGACAGTTCTCAGCGGGTGTGGACCTGATTTCCGAAATCGAAGACCAGCTTAAATTATTTGGCCCCTACACCGATGTGCACCGAATCCTACTGTTTTACTACAAATTTGCTGCCCTGTATTTTACGCGTGGTGATTTCGAAAAAGCCCTGGATTACCTCAATCAGATCGTTCATTTAAAAAGCGGCTATCTGCGCGACGACCTGCATATCAATGCGCGCTTGCTCCAGCTGCTTGCACACTACGAGCTGCAGAATTACGATCTCATTGCCTACCTCCTTCCGCCCTTGGATAAGTTGCTGGAACATTCCAAAGACGCCTGCTCGGTGCACCGGTCAACACTGAATTTTATTCGCCGCGCAGCGGCGCTTCCGAACCGAGAAAGATCTGCCTTCCTGGAAAAATTGGGGCGGGATTTAAGGCAGTTCGCCGAGTCGCCCTATGAGTGTAAAGCCCTTACCTACCTCAATGTGCTCGACTGGTACGACAGCCACCTGCGCAGGGTACCCATCGAGGCGCTTTATCAGCAAAATTTGCCACGACACTCAGGGGCTCCGCACAGCCTCTCCGACCGGGAAAATCCGCAAGCGCAACGCGAAGAATAACCCATGGGTCCGGCCAATTTCCTTATCTTAAACCCCAAACACTCCCCGACCCTATGCGTTTTGCCTTAACACTCTTTTTCGGGCTGCTGGCTGGTAATACGTTTGCGCAAATCGACACCCTTCAGGAATTCGATATTCCCGAAATCAACCAGGAGGCGCTGGAGGATTTCCTGCTGAATACCGGCCAAGAAGATTTCGACTTCAACACCCTGCTGGCACAGTTGGAATACTACCGCGAACGGCCGCTTAACCTCAACCAAGCCGGCGAGGTAGAATTGCGGGCCCTCCAGCTCCTTTCCGATGCCCAAATCCTCGACCTCATTTCCTACCGCCAAACCGCCGGCCCGCTCATGAATCTATTTGAACTTCAGTCCATTCCCTCCTTCGATCTGGCAACCATCCGACGTATTCTGCCATTTGTAACCGTCAATACCGGGCTGGACGATTTTCAAGTATCGTTGCCCCAAATGCTGGCGCGCGGCCGCAACGAGCTTTACCTGCGCTGGTTCCGCATTCTCAACGAACAGGTCGGTTATACTGATCCCGAAAACGAAGGCCAAAGCCGCTATGCCGGCGATCCAAACCAATTGTACCTGCGCTTCAAACACGGCTACTCCAACCGGCTAAGCTTTGGCTTCACGGCCGAAAAAGACCGGGGTGAAGACTTCTTTCGTGGTAGCAACCCCAACGGATTCGATTATTATTCCGCTCACTTCTACCTGCGGGATTACAACCGTTGGCTGCGGTCGCTGGCCATCGGCGATTATAATATCAGTTTCGGCCAAGGCCTGATTTTATACTCCGGCTTCGGCTACGGCAAGAGCGCAATTACGACCAATATCAAGCGCCTGGGCCGGGCGGTCATTCCCTACACTTCGGTCAATGAGTCGCTCTTTTTTCGCGGGGCGGCGGCTACCGTGGCCCTGGGAGAAAACTGGGAAGCAACCGCCTTTGTCTCTCGTCGACGGCGCGATGCTAATTTGGTAGAGCCCGACACCATTTTATCCGACCAAACGATCCAATTCTTTTCTTCTTTTCAAGACAATGGATTCCACCGCACGCCGGCCGAGATCGCCGATGAAAAAGCAATTCGTCAGTTCAGCGTAGGTGGTCAGATGAAGTACGAAATTCGCGACTACGGGCACATTGCTTTTAATGTCTTGCACGATCGCTTCGATAAAGAACTTACCCTCACCCCCCGCTCCTACAATCAATTTTTCTTCCAGGGGGACCGGCTGCTCAATATGAGTTTCGATTATTCTTTCCGGTATCGCAATTTTAATTTTTTCGGAGAGACCGCCCGCAGCAGTAATGGCGCCATTGCCACCGTTAACGGCCTGCTGCTGGGACTCGATCGCAAGGTCGACCTGGCCCTGTATATGCGCCATCTCCCTCGCGACTACCAAGCCAACAATGCGAACCCGCTAGCCGAGACTGCAGGCGCCCGCAACGAAACCGGCGTATATATGGGCATCGAAGTGCGCCCCACCGGCAATTTTATCATCAACGCCTACTATGACCTTTGGGAGCACCCTTGGTTGCGCTTCCAGGTGGATGCACCCTCTACCGGAAGCGAATACCGCGCCCGGATCACTTACTTCAAAAAGCGTCGCATGCGGGTCTATGCCGAAGTACGAAACGAAATCAAACAAGAGAATGCACCCCGGAATGAGACCAAGCTGAATTTTCTCACCAACCGGCAGACTTTTCAAACCCGCCTGCATATCTCCAACCAGTTGAGCAAAGCTTTAGAGCTACGTACGCGCGTCGACTGGGGCTTTTTCGACAATCAGGTCGAAGACCGGGAATACGGCTTTGCCATCGTTCAGGATGTACTGTATCGGCCGCTGAGTTTTCCCATAGCATTTACCGGCCGGTTCGCAATTTTCGATACCGACAGCTACGACATTCGCTTCTACCACTTCGAAAATGATCTGTTGTACACCTTTTCCATCCCGGCTTATTACAATAAGGGTACCCGTTTTTACCTCAACGCCCGCTACAAGGTCAATCGCAACCTTACCATCGAAGGCCGCATTGCCCAGACCTACTGGCAAAACCGGAACGAAATCGGCTCTGGCCTGGAGACCATCAACGGTCGGGTACGCACTGAGGCAAGGGCCCAGATCCGGTACGTTTTTGGGCAATAAGAAAAAAGAATTGATGGGCAAATGAAGCGGGCTAAGCGTCTGCACATCGTTATCCGGCCCTCCTCACTCCTCGTATATCAGATAAGCCTTCCGCATCTCCCGGTAAGCCGCCAGGTCTGCAGCCCAAGTCGCGCGGATTTCCGCTTCAGAATAACCTTCCAGGATCTGCTTTCGCAATCGAGCCGTACCGGCCAGGCGATCAAAGAAATTGTTGGCGAGGAAGAAGGGCGCTCCTTCCGGAAAGGATGCGTAAAAATCCAACAGGTAGGATAAGTCGAGACGAGCCTGACTGCGGATCTCTGCCACCGACATATCCCCAAGGCAAAAGCCGCGGCATTCCCGCCCTTCGTGCTTTGGGCTGGTGGCCCCGGGCCTGGAAACGGGACGGAAAGTGCACGTACCACCCGGAAAGTCTGGATGGCCGTAAACTTGAAATTGCTTTGTTGTTCCCCGGCCAATACTGACTGTCGTCCCCTCAAAAAAGCATAACCAAGGATACAAATATACCGAGCGCGCATTGGGCAGGTTGGGAGAAGGCGTAATGGGCAGGTCGTAGCGCCTCTGGTGATCGTAGTTCGCACAGGGTACAACTGTCAATGAGCACCGTTTGCCTTCGGCTAACCAACCCTCGCCGTTGATCATCAACGCCAGCTCGCCCACCGTTAGGCCGTGGACGACCGGAATCGGGTGCATACCCACAAAGGATCGGAAAGCCGGCTCAAGGGTCGGGCCATCGACGTAGTGGCCATTCGGATTAGGCCGGTCCAAAACCCATAAGCTAATATCCTGCTCGGCCGCCGCTTCCATAATGTAGTGCAGGGTAGAGATATAGGTATAAAATCGCGCACCAACATCTTGAATATCGAAGACCAACACATCGATGCCCGATAGATCTTGCCCATCGGGTTTTTTCTTACTTCCGTAAAGCGATACGACCGGCAAACCGGTGCGTTGATCGTAGCCGTCGGCAACCGTGGCGCCCGCGTCGGCCGTACCGCGAAAGCCATGCTCAGGGGCAAAGATTTTGTCGATGGTCAATCCCGCCCCCAGCAAGGTATCGACCAGGTGGACCGACCCAATGGTCGAAGTCGGGTTGACGACCAGTCCCAGGCGTTTCCCCTGTAGCTTTGGCGCGTACTGCTGGGTACGCTCCGCACCCACCAGCAACGCGGTCCTGCCGGCGGCTAGCTTTCCGGTATCTTCTTCCAGTTTGGAAGAACACGAAAAGAAACAAAAAATTGCAACAAAAAGTGTTAACTTTGAAGACCGAGCTTTCGGATAAAAAGCAAGCAATCGCATACGCGTACCATTTAGGCACAAGATAGGAAGATCATATGGACCATTCTAAGCGCTACGCCATAGTCGACCTGGAAACCACCGGCGGTAAAGCCGCCAAGCACCGGATTATTGAGATCGCAATTGTCATTCACGACGGGCAGCAGATTGTAGATCAATGGGAAAGTCTAGTTGATCCGGAGTGCTACATTCCGGCGGGCATTACCGAAATTACCGGCATTACGCAGGATATGGTGTTCGGAAAGCCTAAGTTCTACGAGGTTGCGCGCAAGGTGGTCGATATGACCGAGGGGGCCATCTTCGTCGCCCACAATGTGCGTTTCGACTACAGTTTTCTGCGGGAAGAATTCAGCCGTTTGGGTTACACCTACACGCGTAAGCAACTCTGCACAGTGCGACTGAGCCGACAGGCTTTTCCAGGCCTACCCTCCTACAGTCTGGGTAAGCTGGCGCGTACGCTTAAGGTGCACAATCACGCTCGGCACCGGGCCATGGGTGACGCCCTGACTACTGCTCGTATCTTGGGCATGATCTTGGCAAGGGAGGAAAACCAAGCTGCCGCCACGGCAATGATCAATATGGGGATCCGCGAAGCCCTGCTGCCCAAGTACTGGAGCCTGGAAAAAATTCACGCCCTGCCTGAATCCTGCGGTGTATACTACTTTCACAACGACCGCGGTGATGTAGTATATGTGGGAAAAAGCCTGAACATCAAAAAGCGTGTAGCCGGTCATTTTGCTGACAAGACCGAGAAAGCACGACGTATGCAGGCGGCGGTGTACGACCTATCTTACGAGCTCACGGGTAGTGAACTGGTCGCCCTGTTGCTGGAATCGCACGAGATCAAAAGGCTACAGCCGCCCATCAACCGGGCGCAGCGAGTGCGCTCTTTCCCCTACGTAATTTATACCTGGATCAACAGTAACGGTTTCCGTTGCTTTGGGGCCGATAAGATGCCTGCCAAGCAACGGAAAGGCTTGACGATTATCGCTGAATATCCCCGGCTCAGTAACGCCCGCCGCCACCTAGATGTTGTCAAGAACCGCTACGAGCTATGCGCCAACTACTGCTCTGGCAAGCGGGAAACCAGAGGTCCCTGCTTTCCCTACCATTTGCGACAGTGCCACGGCGCCTGTGTACACCTTGAAACGCCCGCCGACTACAATGCACGGGCCGAGCAGGCGCTGCAGGACCTCAGCGTAATTTTCGACCGGGATTTTTTCATCCTGGACCAGGGGCGTACCCCCGAGGAACAATCCATCGTATTGATAGAAAACCAGCAATACCGGGGCTTCGGCTACGTCGAAGCCGAACTCCTAAACAGCCAGGACCCATTGTCCTTACGCGATTGCATTCAGCCTTTCCAGGATAACGTAGAGACCAAGCGCATCATCCGGCGGTTTTTGCACAAAAATCCGCACGTCAAGCAGGTAACCCTGAATAGAAGGTAATCGTACAGGGGGTGCGCCTCATTTTGGATAGGCGTTCTGTGCCTGAGAGGATGTGAATATTTTCCGTTTGAGGAAAAATACTGGCGCAGGCGGAGACTACTGCTCCAGCAAAGCCGCCATCTGCAGCTGCAACTTTTGGGCAGCCATTCGGGCCTTGTGCGCAAAATCTTTGCCTGAACCGGCGTAAAGAATACCCCGTGACGAATTGACCAGCAGCCCCACTTGGTCGTTCCTGCCGTAGCGGAAAATGGCTTCCAGATCCCCCCCTTGCGCACCCACGCCGGGCACTAAGAAAAAATATTCGGGCGCCAGCTGCCGGATGGTCGAAAAATGCTCTGGATGGGTAGCCCCTACTACGAACATAAGCTGGTCGGGATGCCCCCAAGCCGTCGATTGACGAATGACCGCCTGGTATAGCGGCTGCCCTTGAACCATTTCCTGCAGCTGGAAATCAGCGCTACCGGGATTGGAGGTCAACCCCAACACAATGGCCCAATGATTCGGAAAATCCAGAAAAGGTCTTACGGAATCAGCCCCCATATACGGCGCGATGGTCAAGGCATCTACCCCCAACTTTTCGAAAAAGGCGAGGGCATACTGGTGAGCAGTATTGCCGATATCTCCTCGCTTAGCATCAGCAATAATGAACTGGTCATCCGGAAGATAGTCAATGGTTTTTTCCAGAGCTGCCCACCCAGCGGGTCCCTGCGCTTCATAAAAGGCGAGATTGGGCTTGTAGGCTACGCACAGATCGTAGGTAGCATCAATGATCTGTCGGTTGAATGCAAAAACGGGATCAGGTTCCTTCGTTAAGTGGCTCGGCAGGCGCGCAGGATCGGTATCCAGTCCGATGCACAGGAAAGAAGCTTTCGATACAATATTAGCAAAGAGGGCAGCGCGATCCATGGATAGCAATCAGACCTTAATGCCGTTGACTGCTACTACACCCATGATTTCGGGAATTTTCCCTTTGATGGCCTCCTCAATACCGGCCCGCATCGTCATCGCCGACATGCTGCAGGTCATGCAAGTACCCAGCCATTTGATTTTCACCACTTTATCATCCGTCACATCAATGACTTCAACGTTGCCGCCATCTACTTCCAAATGGGGCCGCACGTCATCGAGGGCGGAATCAACCCGTTTAATAAGCGTTTGTTTTTCCGCTGACGACATAGGCATAATTTTTATGTTAGCCGACGAAAACCGCCGATCTATGCTTTCAATTTAGTAAAATCAATTCACAAAATTAGCGTTTTCCTACTGCACATTCACGACGCGCGTCGGTCCCAGCATCTCATTCCGGATAGCGACTTGGCGCAAGGTATTTTTTGCAACATTTAACAAGGCCTCTTTGGTTAGGGAGTGTTCATCCAGGATAGCCGGTTGGCCGCTGTCGCCGCCCTCGCGTATGCCTTGAACAATAGGCACCTGTCCCAACAAGACTGATTTACTCATCTTCGCCAATTGTTTGCCGCCTCCCTGGCCAAAGAGATAGTATTTGTTATCCGGCAGTTCCTTGGGCGTAAACCACGACATGTTTTCCACAACACCCAGAACCGGCACGTTAACCGTGGGCAGAAGAAACATATTCATCGCTTTCACGGCATCGGCAACGGCCACCTCTTGCGGCGTAGTCACCATAACCGCTCCCGTTACGGGCACGGTCTGCACCAAGGTTAGCTGAATATCGCCGGTACCGGGGGGTAAATCAACAACGAGGTAATCCAATGCCGGCCAGACGGTTTCGTTGAAAAACTGCTTGATGATCCCGGCCAATCGGGGGCCACGCAATACGACTGCCTGCTCGGGTTCTACGATGAATCCGATCGACATGACCGGCACTCCGTAGGCTTCGAGCGGCATGATCTTGGGATGATTGTACAACTTAGTAACCTGTGGTCTTTTCCCTTTAAGGTTCATCATCGTAGGGATGGAAGGCCCATATAGATCCGCGTCCAGCAGGCCGACACTGGCGCCCAACTCCTTCAGACCAAGTGCCAGATTGGTAGCGATAGTTGACTTTCCTACCCCCCCTTTTCCGGAGGCTACGGCAATGATATTTTTAATGTGGGGCAGTGGACTGGTCGATTCCTGCGACTGGGTGGTGCGCGACATCATGTGTACGTGCACATTGGCTTGCGGGTACAACTCCTGGACAGCGCCGATACAGGCAAAATTGAGCTCTTGCTTGTATTCTGTCTTCAAGCTTGACAGTTCCAGGGTAAAGGTTACGTCATTTTCTTCCACCTTGAGATCGCGGACCATATTCATGGTGATCAGATCCTGCCCAGATTGTGGATCCCTCACCTTTGAAAGGGCTTTGACGACCATACTCGTATCAATTGCACTCATAAAAAAGACTTACTTCCCGTAAAAACAGTAGTGGTTGCTTATCATTAATACAAACAATGGCCGACTGGAAACAGTTTTCCGCCCGTAGACCGGACAGAAGCCGCCGGCTTACCTATAGAGAAAATGAAAAAGGGTTTACATTTGCACTGCCATGAAGATACACCACGACCTGGATCATTTGCCGACTTTCGAACGCAGCGCCATCACCATCGGATCCTTTGATGGGGTGCACAAAGGGCATCGTATTATTATCGAACGGGTAAAGCAGCTAGCCCGCAGCATTCAGGGCGAAAGCATTTTGGTCACTTTTCATCCGCACCCGCGAAAGATAATCGATCCGCAAGACGATAGTTTGCGGCTCATCACCACAACCGGAGAAAAAGTAGAACAACTCGAACGACTGGGACTCGATCACGTGGTGGTCGTACCGTTTACTATTGAGTTTTCCCAGCTAACTGCCGACGAGTACATCCAAAAGTTCCTGGTCGACAAGTTTCAGCCCCGCTACATTGTCATTGGCTACGATCACCGGTTCGGGCGGGGCCGCCAGGGCGACATTAATTATCTGCGCTGGTACGGCCGGGAGGTAGGCTACGAAGTCGTTGAGATCGAACCCCAGATGGTGGATGATCTCACCGTCAGTTCGACCAAGATCCGGGAAGCCATTCAGCGCGGAGATATACGCGCCGCAAACCAGCTGCTCGGCCATTATTTTACCCTTTCCGGGACAGTGGTGCACGGCAATAACATCGGTACTGACCTGGGATTCCCCACTGCCAACATTGAGTTGCAGAGCACCGAAAAGCTCATTCCGCCCAACGGAATTTATGCCGTACAGGTAATCCACCAGGAGCAGCGCTACCGGGGCATGCTGTATATCGGTGACCGTCCCACCCTGCGCAAGTACCACAACCGCACCATTGAGGTCAATATTTTCGACTTCAACCGGCGCATATACGGTGACCCCCTCACAATTGAGTTGGTCGATTTTATACGGCACGACCGGCAGTTTTCGGGGCTCGACCATTTGCGCGAACAACTACAGCGCGACCGCATCACCGCTGACCGACTACTGAGCGAAGCCCAAGAGGCTGAAAAAAAATTTCGCGCGCATCCAATGGTCGCAGTCGCTATCCTGAACTACAATGGACGGCCGTTCTTGGAGCAGTTCTTGCCGCAACTGACGGCGACCACCTACCCGAATTATGCCATCTACCTGGCCGATAACGCCTCGACCGATGACTCGCTGGATTTCGTTCGCACCCATTACCCTTCGGTCACCGTACTGGAGTTGGAGCAAAACTATGGTTTTGCCGAAGGCTACAATCAGGCGCTGCGCCGGATACAGGCCGATTATTACCTGCTGCTCAATTCAGACGTAGAGGTGACGCCCGGCTGGCTGGAGCCCCTAATAGAATTGATGGAACGCGATAGATCGGTAGCCGCCTGCCAGCCCAAAATTTTGGCCCAGCGAGAAAAAAAACGATTCGAGTACGCAGGCGCTTCCGGCGGGTGGCTCGACTACTTGGGCTATCCGTTTTGCCGCGGTCGCATTTTTATGCACGTCGAAGAAGACAATGGCCAGTACGATTCTACGGAAGAAATATTCTGGGCCTCGGGTGCCGCCATGCTCCTGCGGGCTCGACTTTTCCACGACTTTGGTGGTTTTGATAGCGACTACTTTGCCCACCTCGAAGAAATCGACCTTTGCTGGCGGCTGAAAAGGGCAGGGTATAAAATCATGGTACGTCCGCGCTCGGTCGTTTACCACGTCGGCGGGGGCACGCTCAACTACAATACGCCACGCAAGACCTATCTCAATTTTCGCAATACGCTTTTTACCATCCTCAAAAACGAACCAGCCAACAAGCTCTTCTGGCTCCTGCCGCTGCGCATTTTGCTGGATTTAGCAGCGGTACTGCTCTTTCTTTCCCAGGGAAAATTGGACCATATTCGTTCTGTCTTTCGGGCCCACGGCACTTTTTACGGCCAGTTTCGCAAGACGCTTGAAAAAAGACGGCAAAACAATGATCTCATCGCTAAGATCAGCGTGAGTAACAAGCCCAACCTGGCGGGCGTCTACCTGGGCAGTATAGTCTGGGACTATTTCTTCCGCCGGAAGAAACAGTTCAACCAGTTATAGCCATGAAGCCCATCCGACCAGAACTCCTGCATATCGATGAAGACTTGCTGGTGGTCCACAAACCCTCCGGCCTGCTGACGATCCCCGATCGTTTTCGGCAGGCACCTCTGCACCTGCAAGGCTGGCTGGAAGCCACGCACGGCAAGGTGTGGGTAGTCCACCGGCTCGATCGCGAAACTAGCGGTGTCATTTGTTTTGCCCGCAACGAGGAAGCGCACCGCCATTTGTCGATGCAGTTTGCCGATCGTCAGGTGGATAAACACTACCGGGCTTTGATCGAAGGCAAACCGTTTTCGGTGCAGGGTGTCATTGAGGAACCGATTGGTCCCCACCCCACCCGGTCGGGGCAAATGGCGGTGTTAGCCCGGGGAAAGCCGGCCATCACCCATTATCAGGTATTGGAGGTGTTCCGCGCTTTCTCTTGGGTAGATGCTCGGATACTGACCGGGCGCACCCACCAGATCCGTGTCCATTTCCAGTCCATAGGTCACCCCCTGGCCGTAGATGCACTCTACGGCCGAAGAGCGGAGCTTTACTTATCGGAAATAAAAACCAAAAATTTTCGGCTGGGCCGCGATAAAACAGAGCGCCCCTTGCTGCATCGCATTGCCTTACACGCCTACGAAATTGGCCTTCTCCATCCGGCCGACGGCCGGCGCCTTCAATTTACGGCGCCCCTACCCAAAGACCTAGCGGCAGTACTGAAACAACTGCGTAAGTGGGGAAAGTAACTTGGTCTTTGCTCTTTTTGGACCATCAGACAGGTTATTCAAAAGGCGCTATGCCAGTAAATCCGAGCGCTCGGCCGCATCTGCAGCCAATAAGTGCTGGCCAGTTCAAGGTGTGTTGGATTGAATGAGTATATTTGTCGCGATCCGGCAACCAACATTTGTCCACCAAAGACTTTCTTTTCATGGTTCAATCGCCAACTAAAGGGCAGATTCTAGACTTGAACAAAATTGCCCGTCGCTTTAGACAACAGGCGCCGCACTATCAGCAAGCGCATCCTTACCCTTACACCCAGTTTGATCACTTCCTAGAAGACTGGGCGGCCAAGCAAGCAACACAAGCATTTCCAGCCGTTGAGGATGCAGGCTGGATCCACTACGTTCACGTTAACGAAAAGAAACACGGCCTCAACAAAAAGGATCTGATTCCTGATTTCCTGGGTCAAGTCATCGACCAGTTGAATAGCGATGAATTTGTAGCCCTGCTCAGTGAGCTGACCGGCATTCCCGGACTAAAAGCCGACTCCTCGCTTGAGGGAGGCGGCTTGCACCAAACCCAGCGCGGCGGATTTCTCAATATTCATGCCGACTTCACGGTGCACCCGCACCGGCGTACCTGGCGCCGTCGCGTGAACGTACTCGTTTACCTCAATCCCGAATGGGAGCCCGAGTATCGGGGCGAACTGGAACTCTGGACCCGCGACATGAAAGAATGCGCTGTGAAGGTGTTGCCCACTTTCAACCGGTGCGTCATTTTTAACACGGATGAGGACTCCTACCACGGATTGCCCGACCCTATTCAGTGCCCCGAGGGTATGACTCGCAAGTCCATCGCCCTGTACTATTTCACCGAAGAGGATAAGGCGCCACGCAAGCGGGCTACCAACTATCGGGCTCGCCCCGACGACGGAATTAAGCGCGTATTGATCTACCTCGACAAACAATTGATATCGGCGTACCACACCCTCAAAGGGACACTCGGTATCAACGACGACTTTGTGAGTAATGTACTGAATCGGTTGAGCGGAGGAAAAAAGAAGAAAAAATAAACAGGGCTACCCCTGCGATTTGCGCTAACCGGCAAATCATTGCGCGTGCGTGATTCACAAAAAGGAAATGCGTGCGCACCATCATTTTAATATACTGACCAGGACCAAGACTATGCAACCACGATTGCAGTATTCTCTCCTATTTGCCCTGCTCGGGGCCATCTTCTTCATCCCTTTGCTCGGCGGGGTTCACCTCTTTGATTGGGACGAAATCAATTTCGCAGAGATCAGCCGGGAAATGATCATTACCGGCGACTATACCCGTATTTACGTCAACTTTGAACCCTTCTGGGAGAAGCCCCCCTTCTTTTTCTGGTTGCAGTCGATTGCTATGCAGCTCTTCGGCATCAATGAATTCTCGGCTCGACTTCCGAATGCCCTCTTCGGCATGGCCACCCTGGTCATGCTGTTCCTGATCGGTTATCGCCTCAACGGGCTGCGCTTTGGCATCCTGTGGGCGACGGTCTACTTCGGCACAGTTCTGCCCTTTTTATACTTCAAATCGGGCATCATCGATCCGGTATTTAACTTTTTCATTTTTCTAGGGATGTATTTCTTCATTTTGTTTTACTGGAAAAAAGATGGCTTTTCCCTGGAGCTGATGCGGAAGCCCCTGGTTTACCTTTTCTGGGCGGGCTTCTTCATCGGAATGGGGGTACTGACCAAAGGGCAGGTGGCTTATTTGATTGCGGCCCTGACCATGTTTGTTTATTGGGCGTATCAGCGATTCCGGTTTTACGTAAATGTGCCACAATTTCTATTTTTCACTCTTTCGGCTAGCCTGGTGAGCTTGGCCTGGTACGGCATTGAGACCTACAAGAACGGCACTTGGTTTATTGAAGAGTTCAACCGCTACCAATACCGTTTATTCAGCACCCCCGACGCCGGACATGCTGGCTTTCCCGGTTATCACTTCGTAGTATTGATGGTGGGTTGCTTCCCTGCTTCCATTTTCATGCTCCGCTCCCTGGCAAAGTTCCCTGCCGAGGAAAAAGATTACCAGCGCGACTTCCGCCTCTGGATGAAATTTTTATTCTGGACCGTCCTGATCCTTTTTACCATTGTTCGGTCGAAGATTGTCCATTATTCCTCAATGTGTTACTTTCCCATCACCTACCTGGCAGCCCTCACTATAGAAAAATTAATCAAGGGCGAGGTCCGCTTTGGACCCTGGATGCGCTTCGGTCTCATAGCAATCGGCGGCCTTTACGTAGCTACCACACTCGCTTTGCCCTTAATAGGACAAAATATTGAATGGCTCAGGCCACTTTTTCAGCAAGACCCCTTTGCGCTGGGCAACCTGGAAGCCGATGTCCGGTGGACCGGCTGGGAGATTATTCCGGGGCTGGTGTTGCTGGGCGTCCTGATCGGAAGTATCATGTTGATGAATCGCAGACGATTCACCAAAGGCGTCGGCGTTTTATTCGGCGGCACTGCCCTATTCGTTTTCCTGACCCTGATTTTCTTCATCAAACGGATCGAGGGTTACTCGCAGCGGGCGGCTATCGAATTTTTTGAGAAGTTGGAAGGCAAGGAGGTCTACGTCACCACCTCCGGCTATAAGTCGTATGCTCATCTCTTTTACAGCAAAAAAACCGGTGTAGAGCAACCGAAAAGCAGAGACAAGCAATGGCTGCTTACCGGTGATATCGATAAACCAGCTTATTTTTCTACGAAAGTCCACCGCGCTGATGAGTTGCGTCAATACGAAGAATTGGAAGAGATCGGCCAGAAAAACGGCTTCGTTTTCTTCAAACGGCCCGTTCCGGAAGAAAAAAATAATTGAAATAGACCCTTTTTATAAGTGTTTCCGTATATACTACTAATAAAGGTAATTGTCAGAAACAGATTTTTACGATACATGGGCAAGTGGTTTAAAAAAAATCTTTCCGGATTTTCGGATGAGAAATTAATCGAATTGTACAAAGTCGAAAAGGACCCGGTGTACCTGGGCGAGTTATATAAACGGCATATCACCTGGGTTTTGGGCATTTGTTTAAGGTACTTTAAGGTTAAAGAAGACAGTGAAGATGCTGCCATGGAAATCTTTACCAACCTTCCGCTGCTTTTGGGGCGCTACCAGATCGATAATTTCTCTTCGTGGTTATACCAGGTCACGAAAAACCACTGTCTAAAGGCGCTCCAGAAAAAAACGGTGAACCGCCAACAGCAGGTAAAACAATTTAATGGGACAGCATTTGTGGAAAATCCGGTTGATCCGGATCAATCTGATAGAAAGCGTTTTCTTGAATTGCATACGGCACTCAATAACCTGAAAGACGATAAACAAAAAAAGTGTTTAAAGTTATTTTTCCTAGAAAATAAGAGTTATCAGGAAATTGCCGAGTTGACCTCTTTTACCACTAAACAAATAAAAAGTTACATACAGAACGGAAAGCGCAACTTGAAGTTATCGATCAAGAAATATACATGAGCCAGCAAGAAGAAAAAAAGAACGCTACTAGCAATCGAGAGCTCATCGGACGACCACACTACCCCAAAGAATTAGACCCTGAAATCCTTGCCGACGCCGAGGAAGGTTGGCAAAATTGGGCGGGTAGTGAAATAGAACGGTACGCTTGGTTGCAACATATAAACGGGCAGATTGATGCACACGTCCATCAGTGGCGCATAGTCAAGTTGCGCCGGCTTCAGTTTGCCGTCGCAGCCAGTTTGGTCATCGGCCTGGTTGTTTTTGCGGTTTGGTCCTACTACCAGCAAACGCCGTCCTACGAAGAACTATTTGCCGCTCATTTCGAAGTACTGCCCAGTACTCTGCCCGCAAGCAGCACCAACATCAACCGCGGCGCGAAGGATAATACCATCGCCCCATCGCCCCACGTTCAACAAGCCATTAGGTACTACGAGCAGGGTCGTTACCAGGAAGCAAACCGGCATTTCACTATTGCCCTCACATCTGACTCCCTGATGCATCAAGATATTGTGCAATTTCACTACGGCATCAGTCTGTTGGCTGCCGGTGACGCTGATTCGGCGGTAGAACCGCTAAAAATGGCCATTGCCCAAAGCGTATCGCCGGTCCGGGCCGAGCGGGGGCGTTGGTACCTCGCCCTGGCTTATCTTAGGACCAATCGCCTCGAAGCAGCGCGCCAGGAATTGATTCAACTGAATGCGATTGCCCCTTCCAGTGAAATCAAAGCCCTGCTACAAGATCTGGAGAAGAAGATAAAAACTATCTAGCCAATCGCCGATAAAGAGCGATTAGTACCCCGAGGCCGATGAGCCCGAACAATACCCACACCCATGCCGGCCACCCTACCCGGCGCAGTTGCAGCGGTTCCGCATCGCCGGTGTACAATAAGCCGGCCCAATAATAAGGGTGTTGCAAAAGTTCATCCGATGCCAGGATGTAATTCATTTTTGCCCGGTGCAGGGCTTGCGGTTTTGTCGCACCCGAGGCCAACTCTTGGACGTAATATGCCATTATTTGAGCGGTGGTCCGGTCACGTACCGGCCAGAGACTCATGACGATATTCGGAGCGCCGGCGAAGGCAAAGGCACGTGCCAGGCTGTTGATCCCCTCGCCGCGTTGAAGCTGTCCGGTACCGGTATTACAGGCACTCAAAACTACCAGTTCGGCCGTAAGGGGCAACCCCATAATTTCGTAAGGATGCAGTGCTCCATCCTCTTTCTGATCAGCCGCAAACAACAATTTTGTGTCTACCGGAATTTGGTCATTAATTAGTGTATGGGTAGCGACGTGCAGCATGTTATACCGGCTGGCCAATGCTTTGAATTCGGCTTCCGTAGCTTCCTTACCAGTAAAAAATGCTCCGCGAAAAGCTGCTCTAAGGGCTGCTAGCTCTGCTTTCGCCCCGACGAGTTGCGGCAGCTCATTCTCGCCAAAAACGGTCTGCCGTAACGGGACGCTGCTATAGGCTAGCCTGGGCAGGCTGTCGGCCGAAAATTCAGGAGCGAAAGCCAGCACCTGCAAACGGTTTGCCGATTTAGAGGGCTCGCTACCATCAATCAACAGCGAAAACTGGTAGCGTACCCGGTGATTTTTGACCACATAAGCGATCCGGCTGTGCCGTTCGAAGTCACGCTTGGCTATAGGCTCTGCGATGAGGGCCTCAAAGGGAATATACCCCAGGTAGGCATCCGGGATGACCAACCAATTACGGCGGGGAAAGCGACGCCCGATATCGCCAATTAATAAGTCATAAAGGTCCTGGGCCTGGGCATAGAATTCCGGGTGCTGCTCCCGTAAGCTTCGACGGAAGTGCTGGATTTTTTCTTTCAGGCTGTCGGGGAGGGGCTTTTTGTCGAATTCCATTACCCCCTCGCCGTATACCCAGCGGTAGAGATACTCTCCACCCAGAAAAAACTCCAGCAATAATTCGTCGGGCTGCAATACTTGGCTGCGGATGGCATCTAAGCGATAATACTCCGGCTGAAAAACGAGTTTGAAGTATTGCGGAAATTGGTCCTCAATCTTGTCGAGCAGTACCTGTCTTTGCTGGCGTGCGTCGGCCAATTTACGCTTCATTTCTTCTACAACCGGTTCTTCGTAATAAGGCCGGTAGTATAGCAACTGGTCTTCGTAGAAATTGATTTTCTGCAAAAGGTCGCGTTCCTGGGACCGGATCTGAGGATCGACACCGGCATACTGCTCCAACCGGTTGGCGCGCATGCGATCCGATACCCGCAGGTATTTATTGCGCTGGGCAAAATTCAGAGCTCTTTCCAGATACGTGGAATCCTGCTCAAGGTGAAATAATTGGTAACAGGCCTCCACGGCCGCCTGGTAATTCTCAAAATAGGACAGCGAATTGGCTTCCTGTTGGGCCGTGTAATCACGCATTCGCTGGCGAGCCAGAATCACTACGCTATCGACCAACTCAAAATGCTCGAGCGCTTCCCGGATCAACTGTGGGTCCTGGCGATCTTTTCCCGACTCCAGCAATACGATCCCCCGAAAGCTCAGAATATCGATGGATTTGCCCGGGTCTTGCAGTAAGGTCTCATGGTAATCGATCTCGGATGCAGGTGCGACTGCCGGTAATTGTTGCTTCAATAACGTATCAATGGCTGAACGCGCAGCGGTCAGGTTGTCCTGCCTTAGCCGGATATGGGCCAGCAAATAATTTCCGCCCCATTCTTCGAAAAAGTTTTGAGAGTTCAGGGATCGCAACTCCGCACAGAGGGACTCGGCGCGCTGGAAATCGCCCTGCTCGAGGTAAATGGTAGCCAGGTAATTTAAACTCAGTTTATACATATCCAGATTCTCCGGATCGTTTTTGCTTTTGCGAAGAATGGCTTGCAGCATAGGAATGCCTGCCTCGTAATCCTCCTGTTCCGTATGAACTAGTGCGATATTCAAATCGGTAACCAAACGGAAAGGGTGGCCCTCCGGATAGAGTTGTGCCTTTAGCACCCGGGCCTGCTCCAGATGGTGCAGCGCCATCTGTGGGTCGCCGTAATCCAGATAATACATCCCCAGGTTGTTGAGGCCGTTTGCACGGATGACCTGTGATTGCTCCAGTTCTTCCAATGCTCGCAACTGATAGTCAATGGCTTTGGAATAGTTTTGCTGGACGGAATAAGCGTAAGAGATATTGAGGTAGCAGGTGCTCAGCCCCTCCTCGTAGCCGATCCGGCGGGCAATCGCGATGGCCGTATCAACATAAATGATGCAGCTATCCCATTTCTCCATTCTGCCGTACCCCACCCCCAGAGACTCGTAGGCATCGGCAAGCCGCTCGCTATCCGTTTTTTCCCGCCTTTTGGATTCCTGAAAGGCGGCCCGGTAGTAGTGCATCATATCATCGAAGTGCCCCAGGGTAGAGGAAAATACCCCCAAATTTTGCAAGATAACAGGAAAAAAGGACAGCGTGTCGGCCAGTCCGCAAGATCGGCTCAACGAATCAGCACGGTGGGTTATATCGATAGCAGCTTGAAAATTTCCAGTGTAGTAGTGGGTCTCTCCCAGCCAAAAGTAAAGATAGGTCTGATCATAACAGCTTCCCCTGGACTCGATATACGGGCGCGCTCGCTCGTAGGCGGCATAAGCACCTACATAGTCTTCGACGGCGCAGAGCGAATCGCCTAGATTGATTGCCCGGAAGGCTTGCAGGCTATCCGGGTTTGCCGATGCCCCGGCAGTTGAAATTACCCAGAAAGTGATAAGCAACAAAAATCGCATAGCGGGCTGATATTTGGAAGTTCCAAAAGTCTGGTGTGCGGCGCTGACTCATGTGGAATCGCAGTAAATGGCCTACTGGTGAACTTTCGATTCCTTTCGAAAGCGCGTTTCCTTCTCGTAACAGTCTAAAGGATAGGAGATCGTAGTAATTGCTGTTTCTCGTGGCAAAGTAGCCGATTGCCAACGGCTGACATGTAGTATTATTACTACAAATTTTTCTATTTATCCTTCCTGGGCCGAATCAGGCCTTCCTGCACCACCGATGCAATCAGTTGCCCCTCCCGGTTGAAAATGGTGCCCCGAGTGAAGCCCCGGGCGCCCGATGCAGACGGGCTATCCATCGCGTACAGCAGCCACTCATCGACACGACAGTTGCGGTGAAACCACATTGCGTGATCGAGGCTTGCCAGCTGTACATTACCAAAGCTGGCTTCACTGCCGTGCGGTAGTAGAGAAGTGGTCAGCAGATTGTAATCTGAGGTGTAGGCTAGTACGGACCGGTGCAGTTTCTGCGCTTTCGGCATCTCGCCTTTGGTACGCATCCAGACGTGGCGAAAGGGCTGGCTCTTGGTTGGTATGGCCGGATTGATAATTTCTACCGGGCGGAACTCAATCGGGCTATCTAGGTGGAGAAATTTCCGGATGTTTTCGGGCAGCATTTCCCCGTACTTTTCGGCCAGGTCTTCCCAGCTGACCAAGCTTTCCGGAGGCGTAACGTTGGGCATCTGAATCTGATGGTCAAACCCTTCCTGCTGAAGCTGAAAGGAGGCCGACATCAGGAAAATAACCTCTCCTTTTTGAATGGCCAATACCCGCCGGGTGGTAAAACTACCACCGTCGCGAATCCGGTCGACCTGAAATATAATAGGCAGCTCCAGATCACCTCGCAATAGAAAATAAGCGTGCAGGGAATGCACGTGCCGGTCTTCGGGTACAGTGCGCATGGCGGCGTTCAGGGACTGAGCCAGGACCTGACCGCCGAAAACGTAGTTGCTTCCCATTCCCCGGCTATAACCCCGGAAGAGGTTTTCTTCGATCTGTTCGAGGTGCAAAAGTTCCAGGAGTTCGTCGACATTCTTCATTGGGATACGGCATCTTAATGCTCCAAAATACGGGCTTTTTGGAAATTCCCCAGTTCCGAGCCGGATGCAGATGGCGTCTTATCCCATTTTACTTGAATAAACAAAAGTAAGTTCATATATTAGTATGAAATAAACATAGGCATATTTGAGGTATTGCCAAATCAGCACTCCCGAATCGCCCCATCTCCCAAACCGTATTTCTAATAAAATTGACTTATGAACCACCAATCCTCCCATTCTGAGACGGGCGTTGCCCCACATTCTGCCGGGAATGGATCGAACGATGCGCTACAGCGGCTTAGCGACCGCCTGGACCGGCTCGAACAAACGGCCGACCGGATAGAGGGTCTGCTCACGCAGGCGCCCGGCCTGTTGAGTATGGCCACCGATAGCGTTGACGAAGTATTGACCCGTTCGCAGGCCCGCGGTATTGATGTCGAACAACGACTCATTGGTTTGCTCGGCCTAACAGAACACATCACACGACCCGAAAATTTAGAAGCCTTCCATCAGCTTACTACCCTGCTGGAACAGGCACCGGGGCTCATGGGTGCCGTGACCGACATGCTCGACGAAGCGTATCAGCATGCCGAGGAAGCAGGTATTCATCCGCCCCACCTGGGTCAAATGATCACGAAGATTGCACGCGCGCTAACTGAGGCAGCTGGCATGCCCACCGATCAAGTCACTTCCGTCTGGGGGCTGGCGCGCGCTTTCCGCGATCCCGAGCGTCGCAAGGCATTTAACTGGCTGCTTAATGTCACAAAATCATTGGGTAAGCAACTTTAATCTTTTTTCACAAAACAGGCAAAAAACAACCACCATGTCTCATTATTCTGTTCTCGTTGCCGGAGCCGGCACCGCCGGCCTGACCGTGGCGGCCAAGTTGGCACAGCAGCCCGACGCTCCCTCCATTGCTATTATTGACCCGGCAAAAAAGCACTATTACCAACCCCTGTGGACACTGATCGGTGCAGGTGTTTTCCCGCGCGAAGAATCCGAGCGTGAGATGGCCGACTACATGCCCAACGGCATTGAATGGATACAGTCGGCCGTAAGCCAGTTCGAACCCGAACAAAATCAAGTGCTTTTAGCCGACGGCCAGACCGTCACGTACGACATCCTGGTCGTAGCCTTAGGCATTCAAGTCGATTGGGACAAGATTCCAGGCCTTCAGGAGGGGCTGCATGATCCCGACTCCGGTGTGTGCAGCAATTACAGCTACGACACGGTTGAGAAAACCTGGCGTACCATCCAAAAGGTGAAAAATGGAAACGCATTGTTTACCCACCCCTCTACACCCATCAAATGTGGGGGCGCCCCATTGAAGATCACCTTTTTAGCATCTGATTACTGGATGCGGCAAGGGATTAAGTCTCATGTTCACGTCAACTTTATAAAAGGCGGCGGCGGTATTTTTGCCGTTCCAAAATACGCGAAAACCCTGACGCGGGTGGCCGAGCGTTACCATATTGAATGCACCTGGAATACCGACCTGATCAGTATCGATCCCAGGGATAAGGTTGCGCGATTCCGGAATAACCAGACAGGAGCCGAACACGACAAACCTTTTTCCATGCTTCACGTAACGCCCCCCATGAGTGCGCCGGAAGTTATCAAAGCCAGTCCCCTGGCGGCCGATACCGGATGGGTATCTGTCGATAAGGAAACGACCCAGCACACAAAGTACCCTAACGTATTTGCGCTGGGCGACTGCAGCAACCTTCCAACGTCCAAGACGGGAGCGGCCATTCGCAAGCAGGCACCGGTGACCGCCGACAATGTCATGGCATATTTGCAAAAGCGTGAGCTCACCAGCCGTTATGAGGGTTATACCTCTTGCCCGCTGGTTACCGGCTACGGTCGGCTGGTCCTGGCCGAATTCGATTACAACAAAGAACCTATGGAATCTTTTCCCTTCGACCAATCGAAAGAACGCTATTCTATGTACGCATTGAAAGCATACGGACTGCCGCGTATTTATTGGCACGGCATGTTGCGGGGAAGAGATTTTTAAATGGCAGTAACTACCGCGAGGCGGAAAAGGATAGGTCTAAAAGTAAGGCAGTCAACTTCTTGAGCACGCATGCATGTTCAGCGAAAACTAAAGAGGTCGAATGTAACCCATTTTATTTCCGCCTCAATCTTTACAGGACACTGGAGCTTGTACAGGTGGTTTGCAACCTTTGTCTATACCTTTAAAGCAGAAACCACGTCCTGCTCCCCATCCAGATAGGCAACCATCGGAAATCCGCGACGGATCATGACCTGGGCCGCCAGCCGCGCCCTTTTTCCGGTAGAGCAATAGAGGAGATAATTTTCGTACCGGTCCAGCTTTTGCAAAATTTCGTAAAACGTATCCTGAAGGTAATCGGCGCACAAGGCGCCTTCGAAGGCAGGTTTTTCGCGGACTTCCTCGGCAGTGCGTACGTCCAGCAGGACGACGCCAGGGCTGAGGGTCATTTCAACTACGAAGAGCTCCGGAGAAAGCGCACGCGGCGTTGCTAGCATAGCATTCTTTTCCTGTAAAGGCCAAAGGGCAGAAAAAGGTTTAGCGCTCTAACCGGTCTATGATCCGCTGAACCGACTTTTTCAGGTAGGCTAAGTGATTGTTCAGCTCATCGTGCTCTCCGGGAGGGAGTTTCTCCATTGCCGAGACGGTAGACTGAATGACCTGCAGGGGCAGATGAATATCCCTGGAATCGATAGTTGTGGAGCGCTCCTCTTCGGAAGGAATAACCGGTAGATCCTTTTCGATAATTTCGGCTAGTTCTTTTGGGCCCAATCGCCCTTGTTTGGCTTGTAAACGCAGTTTCAGCACCCAATTCATCAGTCGCTCCACTTCCGCCGCCTTGTTGTCAAGCTCCTCGCGCAGGTCGCGAATCTGGCGCTCCAATTGCACTTCCCGCTCCCAATAAGCAGTCATATCCCGCATTAGGCAAAAGGCAGCATCTTCGAGTGGTTGCACGGCATATTCTACCCAGACTTCCCGTCCGGACTTATGCGCGATTGGCACAATCTCGCCCGTGAGCGGTTGCTGGTCCTGGTATAAAACGCGGCGCAGCCGGTCGAACATTTCTTTCTGATCCCGGAAAATACGGCGGTGCCAGTCTTCTAAGGTCTTTAGCTCTCCATTTACATATCCGGTGATGGATTCCGCCATGGAGTTCAGATATATGGCATCACCACGGTAAAACACCGCGCCGGAAGGTAAAGACTCCAGCATATGTTCCACCGTGGTAACCGGTAAGTGGCCTAGCATGTTAGGTGATTTTGGGTCAACAGCGAAGGGCCGGTACGTTCACTTTTGCAGCAGCCCCACAGCAAAATTAATGGTACAAAAACTAATATCAGTCACCCTTTTTCTTGAATACTTATTCTAAGTCTTTGGCAATCAATTACTAGATCTTGCACAATATATTATTACCAATATAGCCGAATTAAGGAAGAAAAAAAAGTCTAGACTAAGATTTGATAGTAATACTATTACTTGAAGGCATAGGCAATAATATCGGGAGTTTTAGCAGGCTAGCGGTACCGGCTCTAGTAAAGAGGACCTTCGATTGCCTGCAGGCAATTATCCCTCTACCCAAATGGATTTAATATTGACAAACTCCCGAATGCCGTGACGGGAAAGCTCCCGGCCGTAGCCGCTTATGCCTACGCCTCCGAAAGGTAGGCGAGGATCAGACTTAACGAAGGCATTGACAAAGCAGCAACCGGCCTGCAGTTCCCGGGCGGCGATGTGCTCTCCCCGGTCTATATCGGCGGTAAACACAGCAGCACCCAGTCCGAATGGGCTATCATTGGCAATCCGGATAGCATCTGCTTGATCGCGGACGCGGATGACGGCCGCTACCGGTCCGAAGAGTTCTTCTTCGTAAGCTGGCATACCGGGGCCTACCTCCGTCAGGATGGTAGCCGGATAAAAAGCTCCAGGCAGGTCTTCGGGAATAACGCCTCCCAAAATACATTGAGCACCGGCAGCAATACTTTTGCGTACCTGTTCGTGCAGTTCATCTCGCAAGTCGGCCCGGGCCTGTGGCCCGAGATCGGTCTGCGGATCCCTAGGGTCGCCCATCTTTACCGCCGACAATTCCCCCTTGAGCAGCCGTAAAAACTCGTCGTATACGGCATCCAATACTACAAAGCGTTTGGCAGCAATACAGCTCTGCCCTGAATTAATGAGCCGGCTTTGCGCGCAAGCCTTAGCGGCAGCGGGCAGGTCGGCATCCTCCAGTATGAGATAAGGATCGCTCCCACCTAATTCCATAACGGTTTTTTTAATTCGATTGCCGGCAGCCGCAGCGACTGCTTTTCCGGCCGATTCACTGCCTGTCAGGGTTGCTGCCCGCACGTGCGGATGGTCCAAGACCTTTTCTACCGAACCGCTGGAGATCAAAAGAGTGCTGAAAAGCCCCTTCGGAATACCCGCCGCTTCGAACACTTCTTCGATCGCCAGTGCACAGCCCGGCACATTAGAGGCGTGCTTCAGCACCGCTGTGTTACCAGCCATGAGGGCCGGGGCGGCGAACCGAAAAACCTGCCAGAAGGGAAAGTTCCAAGGCATAACCGCCAGGATCACCCCCAACGGCTCATAATGAATGAAGCTTTTATGAGCTTCCGTTTCAATTAGCTCATCGGCCAAAAAGGTTTCTGCTTTTTCCGCATAATAATCGCAAACCCAGGCGCATTTTTTCACTTCTGCCCGCGCCTGAGTTATGGGTTTGCCCATTTCAACGGTCATGAGTTCGGCGTACCGGTCCTGGTGTTCCAACAAGATGGCAGCTGCGCGTTGCATACGTCGTGATCGCTCTACAAAGGAGGAGTTGCGCCATTCCAGAAATTGCCGGTGTGCTTCTTCAATTTTTTGTTGCACTGTCCGTTCGTCGTGTTGCGGATACTGTTTTATAGCAACACCAGTGGCCGGATTGATAACATGTAGCATGGTTGAATTCGTTTGTTCTAAAACGGTCAGTAGACCGGGCAAAGTTCACCCGCCTGCTTCATCGTTCGGTTCATCTGTCAGTGGAACGTTACGCCTAAGTTATTTATTTGTAGCTAGTCTAAATAAAATAACTACCTCCTTATATTTGCCCCCAGCATAAATAAAAAATACGATTCTAAGCTATGAAAAACACATTGCATTACTTTTTGCTACTATTATTTGCGGGATTGATGCTGGCGGCCTGCGACGATGACGATGAGGAAAGCGAGTTGGTTATTCCCACGACTTACGACGGTTCTAACTTTAACGCTAACACGACGACCGAAGCAGCGGTACGCACTCAAATGGCTGCCCTTGAGGACGCTGCTGATGGCGGACGTACCCAGGGCGTTATCGTAGCATTCAGCGAACTCGACCGACTCTACATCCAGGGTAGTCCAAGCATCCAATCCATTACGACCGATTACTATGACAGTCGTTTAACGGGTACGCAGGGCTGGCTCAATCAACTAGCTAATGCCAGCGGCGGTACATATACGCCCGGGCCACCTAACGGAGGCGAAGGCGGCGTGTACGGAAATTATCTGTTCGATGAGAATGGACTGGAGCTGGAACAAGTCATGGAAAAAGGGCTTTTTGGGGCAGCCATGTACAACCACGCTGTTGCGTTGACTCAGGGCGAAATCACGGCTGCTACCGTCGACCAAATGGTTAGCATCTTCGGTGCCCATCCGGACTTCCCCAACACCAACAATTCCTCTACGGCCGATAACCCGGACCAATTCCTGGCCAATTACGCTGCCCGTCGTGACAAAAACGATGGCGAGGGTTTGTACACTCAAATCCGCGATGCCTTTATCGCTCTGCAAGCTGCAGTAAATGCCGGTCCAGCATTCTCCTCCGAGCGCGATGGGGCACTGCAGGATGTCTTTGCAGCTTGGGAAAGAATCAATGCCGCGACGGTCATCAATTACTGCCACCAGACCATTGATGGACTGAGTGCTACCAACCCTACCGAAAACCAGGTTGGTTCAGCCATGCATGCTTACGCCGAGGGTGTCGGTTTCCTGCACGGCTGGCGCACCCTGAATTCGCCTTACCGTACCATTACCGATGGCGAGATCGATCAGATCCTGGAGCTAATGAACGCCCCTTACAATACGCCTCCGACGTCTTACCTATTCGCCACCGATCCGGTGAACCAACTGCCCCAACTGACGCAGGTCATCGAACAGTTGCAAGCGATTTACAATTTCACCGATCAGGAAATTGAAGATTTCAAATTTAACTGGGTCACAGATCAGGGCCGCTAAACGGGCCCCGCACCCGGACTCAATGTTGTGGAGGCGTCCTGCATCGCGCCTCCACATTGCTTTTTACCAAAAAAATCACTGATTCCAATGAAAAAGACCAAGATCTGGCTATTTCTTGTAGCCGTTATCGGGCCACTCAGTGCCTGTAATGAAGACAATAGCGATCCAGTCGGAAGTGGGTTTGACCGGCAAGCTATGCTGAGCAATTATGCCCAAAATATTATCCAGCCTGCTTACGACGACCTGGCTTCGACCCTAGCCGAGCTGAAAATAGCCGTCGAACAGGTTGCTCAGACCCCCAACGAAGCGAACTTACAAACGGCGCGCGACCTATGGACCCTCGCCTACTCCCAGTGGCAGTCGGCTAATGCCTTTAATTTTGGTCCTGCCGGAGCGGCGGGCACCCAGCGCGGTTTGATTGAAGAAATCGGCACTTTTCCGGCTTCTACCGAAAAGATAGAGGCAGCGATCGATGCCGGCGATCACTCCCTCAATAACTTTGACCGCGATGCACGTGGTTTTTTGGCTCTGGAGTATCTGCTTTTTGGCCAAAACCAAACGACAGCCGAGGTGGTGGCGGGGCTGGAAGCCGCCGCCGCCCGCCGCGCCCACTTGGAAGCCTTGGCCGCCAATATCCGCTCCCGGGTTGATGAAGTCGTCTCGGGCTGGAGCAGCTACGCCACTACCTTCACCGAAAACGACGGTACGGACGTAGGAAGTTCTACCTCGCAATTCTACAATGAATTTGTAAAAAGTTTTGAAAGCATCAAGAATTTCAAAGTGGGCCTTCCCGCCGGTAAACGGCCCGGACAGACGCAATCCGAACCTCAATTGGTGGAGGCATTTTACTCTGGTAAATCCCTAAGTATGATCAAAGCTCACTTTTCCGCCATTGAAGCTATTTACTACGGTCGTTCGGCAACCAACGGAGACGGTATTGGATTTCAAGAATACCTGGAAAGCGTAGAGGGTGGACCGGAGCTCATCGAGCTGACGGAAGCGCAATTGGAGGTGATCAAAACCGTACTCGATGATGTACCAACCGATACTGCCTTTTCGGAACTGGTCGCACAGCAGCACCCGTCAGTGGATGCGCTCCATACCGAACTGCAACGCCATACCCGCTTTTTCAAGAGCGATATGTCATCGCTCCTGGGTATCGCCATAACTTTCAATAGCGGAGACGGAGATTAACGCCGTCTGTAAAGGGTTTTGTCGTAGAAAATGGCGTCTTTCGGGACGCCTTACCTGTTTTAAGATATGCACCAACAGAATACTATACCACACCCATCTCGGTGGCGGGCTTACCTGGATGAGCCAGTATCCATCGCACCGCTGATCACCTTCCGGATGGTCTTTGGGTCAGTGATGGTGTTCAGTGTGGTACGCTTCTGGTGGTTGGGCTGGATCGAAGATCACTTCATCAACACCCAGATTACTTTCAAGTACTTTGGTTTTTATTGGGTAGAACTGCTCGCTCCGCAGTGGATGTACGCGATCCACGCTTTGATGTTACTGGGCGCCATTGGCATAACGATCGGTATTTTTTACCGATGGTCGGCTTTGCTTTATTTTCTGACCTTCACTTACACCGAACTCATCGATCTTACCTATTACCTGAATCACTATTACTTCGTCAGCATCGTCAGCCTGTTATTGGTCTTTGTACCGGCCAACCGCCGCTTCTCGGTAGACGCCTGGCTGCAGCCCGCCATCTACCGTCGGCTGACCCCCCGCTGGTCCGTGGGTATATTTAAGCTCCAGATTGCTATTGTCTACGTCTACGCGGGGCTGGCCAAGCTCAATTACGACTGGCTGGTTCGCGCCCTCCCGCTCAAGATATGGGTGCCAGCTAATGATACCCTGCCGTTAATCGGTCCATTATTCAAATGGAAAATTACGCCCTACCTGTTCAGTTGGGCCGGCATGTTATATGATACCAGCATTGTTTTTTGGCTCAGCTGGCGCAAAACCCGTCTGCTTGCCTACCTTTCGGTGATCGCCTTTCACGTTCTGACCGGGCTCATGTTTCAAATTGGTGTGTTTCCGATCGTAATGATCGGCGCTACCTGGATCTACTTTTCAGAGCAATTTCATGAGCGACTACTTTTGGGGATGGAAAAGATCACCAGCCGGTTGTCTGCCCAGCCAGTTTTTGCCCCGGCAGCATCCTCCCTGCGACCTACACCAGTATGGATAACGGCCCTGCTGGTCGCCCATTTTATCTTCCAGCTCCTGTTGCCTTGGCGATATGTAGGATATCCCGGCAACCTATTCTGGACCGAAGAAGGGTACCGCTTTTCCTGGCGGGTAATGCTGATGGAAAAAGCCGGCACGGCGCTTTTTTACGTGAAAGACACCTGTAGCGGCCGCGAGGGCGTGGTCGACAACAGCGAGTTTCTGCGGCCCCATCAGGAAAAACAAATGGCCATGCAACCCGATATGATTGTCCAGTATGCCCACTTTTTACGTGATCACTACCAAAATCAGGGGGTATGCGACCCCGAAGTGCGGGTGGAGGCATACGTCACCCTGAACGCAAGGCCCAGCCGCCTGTTAATTGATCCTGAAGTAGACCTGACTCAAGTCTCCGACAGCTGGAAACCCAAAAAATGGATTCTACCCTATGAAGAAGCTGAAGCAACCGATTATCGATAGGAGATGCTGGCGGAAAGGCGTCCTGCTTTTCCTCGCCCTGCTGGTCTGCTCGGTTGCCACCGGTCAACAAGGCAGTATTGTAGGTGTGGTAGTCGATGCCCAAAGTGGTGGCCCTATTGCCGGAGCGATTGCCGCCCTGCCTGACTACAAGCGCACCACGGAGACCGATGCAAAGGGCCGGTTTCGCATCGGTAACCTGGAGCCCGGCGCTTACCAGTTGGTCGTATTCGTTATGGGAAAAGCCACCTGGAAAAAGCTGGTAACCGTTGGTCAGGAAGCAGTCCAGGTGCGACCTCAACTGAAAGACCTTGCTGCTGATTTGGATGCGGTCACCGTACAGCGCGAACGCGAGCGCACCCTGGGCCTTACCCGGTTGAATGCCGTTGAGGGAACTGCCATTTATGAAGGAAAAAAGAGTGAAGTCGTGGTGCTAGACGACATCACGGCCAACCTGGCCACCAATAATCCCCGACAGGTATTTGCCCGAGTGACGGGGCTCAACATCTGGGAGAGCGACGGGGCCGGCCTCCAGTTGGGGATCGGCGGTCGCGGTCTCAGCCCCAACCGCACCAGTAATTTTAACACTCGCCAGAACGGTTACGATATTAGCGCCGATGCGCTTGGGTATCCAGAAAGTTACTACACGCCACCGGCCGAGGCTTTGTCACGTATCGAGGTGGTGCGCGGCGCCACTGCACTGCAGTATGGCACTCAGTTCGGGGGTATGGTCAACTTTGTTTTCCAAAAACCGCCCAGGGATAAAAAAATAGAGATTGTTTCACGACAGACCTTGGGTTCTTTCAACTTCTTCAACTCCTTTAACAGCGTGGGCGGCACCCTGGCCAATCAAAAGCTGACTTACTACGCCTACTATCAACGTAAGCAGGGCGACGGCTGGCGCGAAAATGCCGGCTTTGAGCTCGACAACGGCTTCGCCTCGGTGAATTACCGCTTTTCCGAAAAGCTATCGATCGGGGCCGAGGTCACGCTAATGGAGTACTTGGCCAAGCAACCTGGCGGCCTCACCGATGCCTTTTTCGAGCAAGACCCGCAACAGTCGATCCGCGATCGCAACTGGTTCGCGGTCGACTGGAACCTTTTTGCGCTTACTGCCGACTACCGCTTTTCGGAGCGCACCCGTCTGAATGTGCGCAACTTTGCCCTACGCGCTCAACGGCAAGCACTGGGCAATTTATCGCCCATCAATAACATCGACTTCGGGGGCAACCGCGATCTGATCGACGGCGCATTCAACAATTTCGGCAACGAAACGCGATTGTTGCATCGCTACCGGATCGGCGAGCGCGAAAGCACCCTGCTTATCGGCGCCCGCTTTTACCGGGGCACAACCGATACCCGCCAGGGCGAGGCCAACGAGGGCGATGGGCCCGATTTTGCATTTTTAAATCCCGACGATGTAGAAAAATCGGACTATACCTTTCCCAATGCTAACGTTGCGCTATTTGCCGAAAATATTTTCTACCTGACACCGCAGTTGACGATAACACCGGGTATCCGATTCGAAAACATTCAGACCGATGCCGAGGGCTATTTTAAGCAGCGCGTATTCGACGCCGCGGGGAACCTGATCACCGAAACCCGGGAAGAAGAAGAACTAAGCCGTACCCGTTCCTTTTTACTATTTGGCTTGGGGGTGAGCTACCAGCCCAAGCCCGAATTGGAGGTGTACGGCAATATTTCGCAGAACTACCGCGCCATCAATTTCACCGACTTGCGAATCGATAACCCCAACGGGCGCGTCGATCCCGAAATCCAAGACGAAGAAGGCTATACGGCCGATCTGGGGCTGCGCAGCAAGATTGGCGATTGGTTCTACGCCGATGTGACGGCTTTCTACCTTGCCTACCGCGACCGAATCGGGTTACTGCTAAGGGCCGACGAGCCGCCCCTCTTCAACGATTTCCGGCTGCGCACCAACATCGCCGATGCCCGCAATATCGGGGTGGAAGCATTCGCCGAGGCCGACCTTTGGCACTGGATCAAGCCCGAAGCGCGAGATACTCGCCTTTCGATTTTTTTAAATACAGCCTTTATCGATGCGCGCTACATCAATACCCAAGACAACAGCATCCGCGATAAAAGGGTAGAATTGGTTCCGCCCCTAACGGTGCGCACCGGGATAAACTACCAGTACCGCAACCTCCGTATAGGCGGTACCTTTGCCTACACCGCCGAACACTACACCGACGCCACGAATGCCAAGCGCACTGCTTCTGCTGTAAACGGCATCATACACGCCTATACCGTAACGGACATAACCGCGGCGTACACCTGGCGTTGGTTTACCCTGGAAGCGAGTTGCAATAACCTATTCGACAACGCCTACTTTACACGCCGGGCTGAAGGGTACCCCGGACCGGGCATTATTCCGGCCGACGGCAGAAGCCTGTTTGTTACTATCCAGGTTAGAATCTAAACTTATCAAGGGGTAAAACTTGAACAAAAAAAGCCCAACTAACTGATTTACAGCTAATTGAGCTTGGCTAAAGTCGGGGCGGCAGGATTCGAACCTGCGGCCCCCTGCTCCCAAAGCAGGTGCG
>CAZHCA010000006.1:0-196242 GCA_964530825.1 uncultured Saprospiraceae bacterium | reverse complement strand
AACTAGAAGTTGGCGACAATGGCTTCATCCAAGCTACCGAAGATGCCGAAGATCCCATGGCTATGTTCCTGGTGAATCACTTGATCGACAACGATAACGTGGTAGAAGACCCACAACTGAACGGCATTTCTCGCAATACCGACGGCGGCCTGGATCCGCGTCCGGCAATGGATGGTGCAGCTTACAACTTCCCGCAAGCCATCTACCCGGCTGAGGACGACTTCTACAGCCGCGTTATATTCAAAGGTGCCTTCTGCTCTGCCGGTACCTGGCTGGCAGACTGGACCGCCCTTGCCTTCTACGGCATCCTGGCCGATGTGCCTTTTGCCGACTCCGAAGGCGCTGGCGGTTGCGATGTAGCGACCAGCACCAACGAGGTGGTTTCTAACGATAACGGCTACAGCCTGACGCAAAACGCGCCTAACCCGGCTAGTGGCATCACGGAAATCCGTTTCACCGTACCTCAAGCGACCCGCGTGAACATGTACGTGACCAACGCCCAAGGTCAACTGGTTAGCGTTATCCTGGATAACGTACGCCTGTCGGCCGGCGATCAAAGCGTAAGCTTTAACGCTTCTAACCTGGCGAACGGCATTTACTTCTACACGCTGGAAAATGAGGAAGTTGAAATTACCAAGCCGATGATCGTAAATCGCTAGGCATAGCGAAGCGACCTATCGCTTGAAATAATACGATAAGATGTAGTAGAGACTCCAAAAGTTTATTTTTGAGGTCTTTACGCTTTTAGAAAAAGAAGAAATTGCACTTTTCTTTGCTATTTTGCCCCCGGTAAACCTTATGATGGTATCCTAATTAATTGATAGTCCTCCCAAAAACAGTCTCTGCATCTTTTTTCTTGGATATTGGCAATTTTAGTAATACTAAAACATATCATATACCATGCAGTCTACAAAACACTTATTAGTCTTGATTATGCTCTTGTTGGGCCTGGCGCCAGTGCTAGCCCAACGAGGTACCGTACGTGGTACGATTTCCGACGCGACGACCGGCGAACCGTTGATGTTCACCAACGTCTTTGTCAAAGATTCCGATCCCCCTATTGGGGCCGAAACCGACCTCGACGGCAATTACGAATTGAGATTAGAGCCCGGCACCTACAATTTGAAGGTGACCTACATTGGGTATGCACCGAAAACCATTACAGATGTAACGGTAACTGCCGGCGAAGTGACGGTAGTGGACTTCTTGATGGAAGAAGAAAGTGAAACCCTGGAAGAGGTCGTTGTAACCGCACGGCAGATCGACCGTACCGAAAACGCCCTGTTGGCCCTACAGAAGCGGGCTACGACCATCCAAGATGGTATTTCTGCTCAGGAAATCAGTCGTTTCGGCAGTAACGACGCCGCCGAATCCATGAAACGCGTAACTGGTGCCTCGGTGGTAGACGGTAAATATGTTTTCGTGCGCGGACTGGGCGACCGGTACTCCAGCGTCCAACTTAACGGCCAACAATTACCCAGTACCGACCCTTACCGCAACCAGATGCAGCTGGACTTGATCCCCTCGAACCTACTGGACAACATTATCGCCTCCAAAACCTTTACCCCAGACCAACCGGGCAACTTCACCGGCGGTAACGTCAATTTGAAAACCAAGGATTTCCCTGAGCGCTTCACCCTCAATGCCGGTATTTCCCTAGGCTACAACACCCAAAGTTCTCTGCGCGACAATTTCCTGACCGAAGAAAACCGCTGAGACTGGGATTGGCTGGGCTTTGACGACGGCTCCCGCGATTTCCCGGCCATTTTTCAGGACTCTACTTTTATTACCCAGGTGAACCAATCTAACGCTATCTTAGCACGCCGGGACTCTTCCCTAGCATTTTTAATCGATGACGCTGCTAGTGCCATGACTCCCAATCGCTCACCGGATTCCAAAACTTCTGGCCTGAATCACGCCGTTAATTTTTCGGTGGGTAATCAATACCAGATTGGCGAAAATCCGTTGGGCGTTTTAATTGGTATCAATTACCGCAAGAATTTTGACTTCTACAATAACGGTACCTTTGCTTATTGGGAGCTTACCGACCAAGAGGCCCCAGAGTTGAATGTCGATCGCAACTTAAACGATGCACGTAGCCAAGAACAAACCCAACTGGGCGGTATAGCTAGCCTGTCCTATAAGATCGGCGGCAACAATAAAATTTCCTTCGTCGCACTGTATAACCACGTTGGTTTAAATGATGCCCGTAAACTCGAAGGTCCCTTTCCAGCCATTATTTCCGGTAATGGTATTTTCCAAACCGAAAATATTCGATGGCAGGAACGTTCCTTTCAGGCTTATCAGCTAAGTGGTGAACACGTGCTGAACGAAAACGGCCTAAAGTTCGAATGGGGCGGTAGTTATGTACGCACTACCCAGGAAGACCCCGACTTCCGCCAATTTTCCAATACCCGGCGCATTGTCAATATGGATACCACGTACGCGATCAACCCTGCCGAGGTAGACCTGCCGTTTACCTTTTATCGCGAACTGGAAGACGACCAATATAATATCAAAAGTGACTTCACCATACCCTTTGCCCAGGATCGCTCCAAATTTAACAGCTTTAAGGTGGGTGCTTTTTACTCAACCAAAGACCGCTTTTTCCGCGATAACGTAATTCAGACAGAAACCGGCAATGCCGCTCCCTACGATGGAGATCCGGATGCCTACTTTGGCGATGAAAACACGGGTATTATCGATATCTCAGATACGGATCCTCCCCGCTACACGATCGGTCTTTTCCCCTTTAGCTTCGCCAAGTCGACTAACGAAAACTCCTACGACGATAATGAATCCATCACCGCCTACTATGGTATGGTGAATTACGATTTTAGCTGGCTGAAAGTGATTGCCGGCGCCCGGGTCGAGGTGACCGATATCTCGATTGAGAACTTAGTAGGCGAAACCGGGGAAATCAATGCTACAGATGTTTTACCCTCGATCAACCTGATTCACCCGATCACCGAAGATATGAACCTGCGCGGGTCCTTCTCGAGCACTCTGGCAAGGCCCAACATGCGCGAACTGGCACCTTTCGTATCCTTCGACTTCGGAGGTGACTTCCGTATCCAGGGTAATGCCGACTTGGAGCGTACCCTCATCAGCAATTTTGATTTGCGCTGGGAGTGGTTCACCCGTCCGGGTGAAATTATAGCAGTAAGTGGTTTCTACAAGGATTTCACGAATCCGATTATCACCACCTTCCTCCCCCAGGTGTCAAACCCCCTTATCCAGTACCAAAACGTAGACAATGCCCTTGTCTATGGTGTGGAGTTTGAATTCCGCAAGCGCCTCGACTTCATTTCGGAAAGCCTCTACAATTTTAAATTGATCACCAATTTGTCGTTGATCCATTCTGAACAGGATATCGCGCCGGAAGAAATTGAAGTAATCGAAGCGTTCAACCCGGATAAAGGAACCACCCGACCACTGCAAGGACAGTCCAACTACTTAGCCAATGCCGCTCTTAACTATGTAAACCCTGATTTAGACATTGATGCGATCATTGCTTTCAATATCTTCGGCGAGCGTCTTGATGATATCTCCAGCGGTACCAACCCGGATATTTTTGAACAGCCGCGCCCGCAGCTCGATTTCTCTATCAGTAAAGGATTCGGTGATCACATCGGCGTTAAGCCTTCGGCTCAGAACTTGCTCAACCCCAATACGCGTACCTTTATGGAGTACCGTGGCAATAGATTCGACATCACACGCTTCCGTACGGGACGGGTGTTTTCCGTAGGTTTGTCGTATTCGATTTAATATAGGATATTCTTTAGGCTCAGAATGACTCCGAAGAAACAACCACCCCCTGGCTTCAAAAGCGCACTTCGAATGCGCTCAAGTCGACACCTGGCCTAGCCCCCTTTGGGAAAAGGCAGAAGCCAGGGGGTGATTTTTCCAAAAACGCCTACCTCGGAGCCGGGAGATGGTTCGCTGGCTGACTTGTTTTTGCAGAAACCTATCTATCACCTGACCAAAATCACCTCCCCTTCGTAGGATTTGGTCGAGCCATCGACAAATTCGGCTTCTACGTAGTAAACGAACACTCCGGCATCCATTGGTTTACCTTTGTGGTTACCGTCCCAGCCGAAGGCCGGATCATTGGGTTGGAAATCCTCAGTCTGGAAGACCATCTCGCCCCAGCGGGAATAGATTTGGAAGGTGGTGATGCGCTCAATCTGTTCTTCGTTGGAATAAATGTAAAAAATATCATTGCGGCCGTCCAGGTTTGGTGAAAAAGCGTTGGGGATGTACAAATTCCGGCTGCGGTCGACAAAAATAGTCACGATATCAGATGCTACGCAACCATTTAGATCTCGCACCGTAGCCCGGTAGGATGTAGTGCTGATCGGGCCTACCTCAATGAGGTCACAATCGCGCAAGCAATTGATGGTATCCTCGCTCCACCATTCAATGCTACCCACTTCTGCCTTCGGTATGTTGACCAAGGCCTGGATGGTTGCAGAATCGCCTAAGTCAATGAATTGATCTTCCCCTAAGTCGACGCTTAAATCATTTCCTCTGCCCACCTCTGCTGCCAACACTAATTCGCAACCGTTGGCATCCTGCACGATCAGGTCGTACGTGCCGGCAGGCAAATCTTGCAGCAGCGGTTCGGTACCTAAGGGCTGCCCGAGAAGTCCGTAAAGGAAGGGGCCTGTGCCGCCTTCTACACCGAAGATTTCAATGATCCCATCTTCCGTATCGAAACAAGTGGTGCTAGTAGCCAACACATCGGCTGCTTCGGGTGCATTGTCTAGCAAGTTGACCTGCACACTGTCTGTACCTTCGCACCCGTTTTCGATATTAATCACTTTGAGCAGGTAATCACCCGGACGATCAACCGTGGGTTGGGCAACGTTGGCATTGAAGTCCAGACTATCCAGCCCAGTCCATCGGTAATTCAAGCCGTCGGCACCCGCGCCCCGTCCCAACAGCGTTATTTCCGTCACTGCGCAGTCGATGAGCCGGTCCGGCCCGGCATCGGCAAGGGGTGCCAAGGTATCCCAGACCACCCGCACCGAGTCGGTATTTTCACAGCCGTTGTTGCGGTCGCGTATTTGCAGACGATAGATGCCGCTGCTGCGCACAGTGGGCCGCAGGGTGTTGCGCCCCTCTACGAAAGCGTTTTGTGGTACGATCCATTCAAATGGGAACCGAACGCCCCCGTCGGCACGCGCCGTCAGGACCACCGAATCGCGTAGGCAAGTCAATTGTCGATCCGGGCCGGCATCGACAAAAGGCAATTTTCGGTCGACTATCGGTATTAAGGTGTCGACTGTGCGGCAGCCGGTCAAGCTGTCGATCACCTCTACCAGGTGAGCCCGGGGTTGGTTGATTTCGAAAGCGGTATTGGCCGAAAAGGCGGCCGGCGGAAAACCATTGGGATAAACCCGATAAAATGCCTGGTCGCCGGCGAAGGAACCGGAAAAATCTACAACCACGGCATCGGTGATGCAATCGAAGGTATCCAGGGCACGGGCCTGCAAATTGGGCACAAACCGCTCATCGGTAATAGTCACCGCATCAATAGTCGAGGCACAGTTGTGTGTCGTATCTGTAACCACCAAGCGGAACGTACCCGCCTGATTGACACGGGGGAAGGGTTGACTGCGCTGTTCGTCAGTGATCCCGGGACCGGTCCAATCATAGGCAAAGTTATCCCCTACGCTAGTGGCGGGTCCGCCCAGCCGAACGGTCGGCTCGTAACAATCCAAACGAGCAGGCGGGCCAGCATCGGCCTGCGGATCAGGAATTTCTTCGACAGTTAATAGACGACTTGCCTGGCAACCGTTTTCATCGGTCACTTCTACCGCGTAATCGCCGGGCCGATTGACGAGACGCGTACGGGTCACCGGGCCATCTGCCCAGCGGTATATGGGATAAAATGCCGAGACCCCAATTTCGGTTTCCGTCCCTTCGCAAAAGAATGGATCGCCTTCGATGGTAAAATCAGGCGCCGGAAGATCGCTGACCTGAACGGTATCGGCACCCCGGCAACCGTTGAGATCGGTAACCTCAATAGTGTAAAGCCCGGCACTATCGGCCCAGATGCGGTCGTCATTTTCCCCATTGGACCACTGAATGGCGCTAAGGGCACCGGTGATGCGCAACAGTACGCTGTCGCCCGGACAAATTCCCCGATCGCCTAAGATTTCCGGTTCGGGAAGGGCAGCTTCCTCCACCAACGCCTGGAAGGTATTGGAACAGCCCAAAGAATCGGCTACCGTAAGTGCATAAACCCCTGGTTCCCTCACCACCAACGACTGGCCCGTACTTCCGTCGGACCAAAGGTAAACCGGCAAGGTATTGGCTGCCCGTAACACAGTACTATCCCCCTGGCAAAAAACACGGTCGCCCCGGATAAAGGTTTCGGGACGGCGCCCTGCTAGAATTTCCAGCTGGCCGGCGGCAATGCATCCGTTATCGTAAAAAACCTGAACCCCGTAAAAACCGCCCCGGGTAATATTAATAACCGAATCGGTTTCCTCGGTCGTCCAGAGGTAGCCCTCTCCTGGCACGCGCACGCTAAGTGTAGCGGTATCCCCTTCGCAAATGACCGTATCGCCTACAAACTCAACTGGAGGCGAGGCTTTTTCGATGATTTCTTTTTCTACCGAACTGGTACAACCATTAAAATCGGTAACCGTCAGACCGTAAGTATCCCCCCGGTTGATCAATATACCCTTACTTACCTCACCAGTCGACCATTGGTAGGATTGGAAGTTACCGTCAGCCACCAGAATGAGGGATTCACCTCTGCAGAAATTATTCCCACCCCCAATTGAAGGCTGTTGCGGGATGAATTCATTGACCCGGATATCGATGGTATCAGCACAGCCCCGCTGATCGAGGGTGCGCAACCGGAGGTCAGCTCCAGAGGTCACCTGAATGACCGGAGTGGTATCACCGGTCGACCATACGTATTGCTCCAATCCGAAGCCGGCGTCGAGGGTGAGGGTATCGCCGGTGCAAAGACTGCGGTCTTCTTCACTCAGATTGGAACGGTCAACCTCAAAAGGTTCCAAGAAAAAGGTGTCCCGGGCTGTACAATTGAAATCATTCGCCACCTCAACCCAGTAGGATCCCCCGACGGTCACTTCGATGAAAGCGTTCGTTGATCCATTGGACCACTCGTAACTGGCAAAACCGGTACCCACGTTTAAAGTGCGCGATTCTCCCTGACACAAAATGGAATCCCCCTGAATATCCGGCTCGGGATTAGGTCGCTCGGTAACCAGAAAGGCTCCGGCTCCGCGGCAACCATTTGAGTCGGTGACTTGCACGGTGTAGTTCCCGGTGGAATCTACGTTCAAGGTCGGGGCTACCGATCCATCGGACCACTGGTAGCTTTCATAGCCGTTTACGGTTTGTAATTCAATTACCTCCCCTTCGCAGAATTCTGGTGGGCCGCTGATGATCGGCGAGGGACTGGTAAAAGCTTGCACAGCGAAGCTATCCGTCCCCACACACCCAATCGAGTCGGCAACTTGTAAAGCGTATGTGCCGCCGTTAAAAACGGTCAGCTGATCGCTACCGGGGGCATCGTTCCATTCGTAAATTGAAAAGCCCGGATCACCGGTCAGGACGATGGAGTCGCCCGTACATAATACATCAGGACCAGTAATTCGCGGTTCGGGGTTTTCCTGAATTGCCAACCGGACCGAATCCGTATTGCTGCAACCATCGGCCGAAGTGACGGTTACGCTGTAGTTTCCCGGCTGGCTAGGCGTGATTGACACCGTGCTTTGGCCAGCACTCCATTGGTATTGAGCGAAGCCTCCTCCCGGATCAAAACGAGCCGTTGTACCCTCGCAGATGAGGGTATCTTGGGGTAGGCGTATTTGCGGCACCGGAAAAGTATCCAGTTGTATAACGTCATCACCTGTACAGCCGCGAATATCGGAAACGCGCACGGCTACAACCTCAGGAGTTTGAGCCAGGTATACGCTATCGAAAGAGGTCTGTGTGCCGGAGGCCCAGAAATAGGATTCATACGATTGATCCAAGCGTAGTTCAACGGTCGTGTTGGCACAAAAAGTGTCGGGGCCAATAATTTGGGGCGTAGGATTGGGAAAAGCCCGTACGTCCAGCGTATCCGAGCCGGCACAGCCGTTGGCATCGGTTACGGTAATGCTGTACGTCCCCGGTCCCAGGTCGATCCGGCCGGTATCGGTCTCTCCATTTTCCCACTGATAAGCAGCAAAAGCATCGGGTACCGATAGGTCGGTGACTTCTGTAGGGCAAAGGGCTGTATCTCCTTGTATGGTTACCGTGGGTAATGGATTTTCCAGTACTTCAATACTGTCTGCACCGGTGCAATTTGCATTGTCGACTTCCAGCCGGTAAACGCCGGGCTGATCGATTTGCACTTCAGGTGTGCTCGCGCTGGTCGACCACCGATAGGCGCTGTAGATCTGATCGGCGGCCAGCAGGGTACTGTCGCCGGTGCAAAAACTCGGGTCTCCGACAATTCGTGGACGAGGCACCTCGAAGGTATCTACCAGCCCTAACCCCACACCCTCACATCCAAAATCATCTGTTACGGTCACGAAGTAAGCCCCGGCCTGGTCGACCACCAGATCGCGGGTGTTGGCCCCCGTGCTCCATTGGTAGGATGCAAAATCGATATCGGTGCGAATTGTGCCGAGGGTGTCGGAGCAGAAACGCGTTTCTCCGATGACGTCGGGCGCCGGGTTGGGCCGTTCGATGATGTTGGTGTCTAGTTGGTTTTGGCAGCCAAAATTATCAGTAATGGTCACGCTTACATTGCCCGCTATATCCAGATCGATGCTGCGGGTGGTATCGCCGGTGGACCAAAGATAGGCGCTCATACCATCGTTGGCGATAAGTTCCGTGGTATTGTCCTCGCAGAAGTAATCCGTACCGGTAATCTCGGGCACGGGTAAGGGCCGCACTTGCAAGGAGATAGAGTCGATAAGGGTGCAATTATTGTTATCCACCACAGATACTTCGTATGTTCCGCCAACGCCGGTGGTGAAGGTTGGCGCCGTGCTGCCGTCGGGCCAGAGGTAGGATTGAAAGGCAGGATTTTGAGCGCTCAGGGTTGTGGTTTCTCCCGTGCAGATAATCGTATCGCCCTGAATGTCCGGTGTAATAACTGGAAAGTTGGTTACGGTGACAGTGTCCGTTCCGGGGCAACCGTTTGGCGCCGTCACGGTGACGGCATAGTCCCCTACACTGTCGACGGTGATATTCTGACCGGTAGAGTTATCGGACCACCGGTAGTCGATAAATCCTGCACCTGCATCAAGCTCGGTACTGGTCCCTATACAAAATGCCAGATCGCCGCTGATTTGGGGGCGCGGACTTTCCAGAGTATCAATGGTAAGTATATTCGAACTGCCTGTACACCCGAAGGTATCGATGACCGTCAATTGGTAACTGCCCGGGTCTGAGATGGTCAGGTTCTCCGAAAGCACCCCATTGTTCCATTCGAATGACTGGTAAGGACCGGGTGTCACATTAAGTGTCGTCTCGGCACCGGAGCAAAAGTTAGCACCTGCAATAACCGGACTCGGGGTGGGTTTGACTTCCACAAAGATTTCGTCCTGTAAATCACAGCCCTCCGGGGTAGTAACTGTTACGGAATAGGTTCCGGTGGCATCAACGGTCACATTGGGGGCGGTCTCGCCTGTACTCCAAAGATAGTTAGGAAACCCGATGCCATTATCGGCGTCGAGTACCGCTGCCTCTCCCGGACACAAGATGGAGTCGCCGGTGATTTCCGGTTCGGGTAAAGATGGCGCCTCAACTTCCCACTGGCCAAAGCCGTCACAAGAAAGGGTATCGTCAACCACGCGCACCCGGTATACTCCGGGCTGATCGACTGTAATGGAAGGGGTCGTTTCGGGTCGTCCCTCCCAAATGTAGCTATCGTAACCTGGCGTGACCGAGATCACCGCTGTTTCACCCGGACAGATGAAATCATCACCGCTCAGGCTAACCACCGGCGCTGGTAGCACCTCTATGGTAAGCTGATCATCGAGCACGCAATTGCCCTCGGCGACCGATAACGACACCGTGAGGGTCCCGGAAAAATCCGGCGGAATGCGCAGGTTGGTATTGGGCGCATTGGGGTTTTCAAATATAGACGGATCGTCCAGTGAACTCTTCCAGCGGTAGGATTCACTGCCTGGCAAGAAGACATTGGTAGCAATGCCCTCCAATGGGACGGTACTGCCGGCGCAAACCGTCGTATCGCGACCGGCATCAGCATTGGCCGTGTAGCAAAAAGGGTTGGCAATACAATTGAGGAAGGGCGCCGCGCTACCGTCCCAATCCATAGTAAAAGGCGTAGGGTCGATACCAATATCAGTATTGTCGCACTGCGAATTATCGCTAAAAAAGTCGATAATAAGAAAAAAGCCGTCGCCTGGCTGAACGACTAACGGCGCCAGTAATCCATCTGGAATGGGGGCCTCAGCAAAAGACTCGAGGTTTTCGATCGAATCGGTCGCACCCGGCACCAGCCCAGTCTCGATGGTTACGTTGAGTACATCACAATCTTCACCCGAACCAACCGGGGAGTAGGAACACCGGACGGGTTCTCCAAGGGAATCGCAGCGCACATTCGGTCCGAATAGCGAAAAGTCAAAGTCCTGATAGGGCCGCAATTGGGCTGAGATTACGAATTCGATTACGCTATTAGGAGGCATAGAGTCATTGAACTCAAAATAATACCATGCCGCATTCGATTCGTGGTTACGCCCAAAGTCAATGCCTTGCTCTTCGAAGCAAACGCTATTATTCGGCAAATCAAAGTCGTCAAAACCCGGGCCGGTAGGTTCAAACGTGAAAGTGGAATCGCTGCAAATGATGACCGACTTATCGCAGTCTACATTGTTTTGTCCCAGAATACTAGAGCTTGTGAGTAATAGTGTCCATAGTAATAGTATTTGGGATACCGGTTTAATCCGCATTTTTCTTCATTTTTCCCAAAGAATGTGTGTTTCCGGCAAAAGCGCGGAGGATCAACTATCGTTTTGGACATGGACAGAGAAACGGGACTTTTGCAAGTCGTCGGCGTGGATTTCGTTTTGTTGGCTACGATTGATCCTGGGTTCCTCGAACGACGCGTTGAATGATTGAAAGGGTGCAGCCTACCCCATGGCGATTGTACGGATTGTATGGACTACATACTGCGGTAACTAATATACAAGATCAAGTTATAAATTATTTCTTAATTATTGTGACCTAACAAGTCGCCTCCCGATAATTCCCGCCTAATTTTGTCCTATTTAAGTCCTCGACGCGCCATTTCACGCTGCACCAATTGCAACTCCCGACTCACGTCTCCCGTCACGGCGGTGTTTTCCTGAGCCCGCCGAATAAGATAAGGGATGACATCGCGTACAGGACCGTAGGGCAGGTATTTTGCTACACGGTATCCGGCTTTAGCCAGATTGAAGGTGAGGTTATCACTCATGCCGTAGAGCTGGCAAAACAACAAGTGAGGATGGTGTTTATCAATGCCGTGTTCGGCCATGAGTTTTGCCTGGAGCATATTGCTCTTTTCGTTATGAGTGGCATTGCAGAACCCGATGGTTTCGTAATGCGCTACACAGTAGGCTACTGCTGAATCGTAGGCCTGATCGGTAGCGGCTTTATCGGGGTGGATCGGGCTGGGGCGGCCTTGTTCCTGGGCGTACCGACGCTCTTTTTCCATATAGGCGCCACGCACGAGCTTCGCACCCAGCAGGTAGCCGCCTTCCAGGGCCATTTCGTGCGAAGCTTTCAGGTGGGCTAATCGATCATGCCGGTACATCTGGAAAGTATTGTATACCACGACTGCCTCCTTATTGTAGCGGGCCATCATTTTATTCACTAAGTCATCAAGGGCCTGCTGCATCCAGCTTTCTTCGGCGTCAAAGGCCAGCGCCACCTTCTTCTCAGCGGCCACGTAGCACATACTGTCCAATCGTTTCAACAGGCTCTGGTAATCGGCCTGATCCTGTTCGGAGAGCGATCCGCCCCGGCTGATTTTTTCCAGCAGCCCATTGCGAGTCAGACCGGTAACCTTAGAGCTAACCATGGGTACGCTTTCATTACGAGCGGCAAATTCCAGGGCGCGAATGGTTTCGGTCATGGTCTGGTTGAAGTCTTCTTCGCGTTCTTTGCCTTCGGCGCCATAGTCGAGAATGGCGTAAACGTTAGATGCATACAGTTTATCGATCGAGGGTTGGCTCTCTAGCAGGCTGGTACCGCCACAAAACAACTCAAATATGGTATTTTTTATAATTCGTTCAATAAATCCGATGTTCAAGCGAGCAGCAAACATACCGATGGGCGAACCCAGCTTAACCAGCCAGCCTTTGTTCATCAGGCCGAACATCCAGGCTATGCGTTTGAGCTCTTTGTCGCTGAGGTGGGCAAAAGCGGTTTGGGTATCAGAAAAATCGATATTCAGATTTTGCGGTTTTCCCCATACCCTGCGGACAATTTCGTCGTATTTTTCGATCGTCTTATCCATCACTGGTTTTCCAGCCGATTCCATAAATTCGGTTTAAACTTGGTTAAGCATTCCAAATTGCCCAGGCAACTTTGGCCTGTCCGTGTAACATGGGTAGGCCATTCATTGTTTGAGCGCCCTGCGATGCTGCTTTATCTAAAAATAAAGTTTTTTCGGGATTGTACACCAAGTCAAAGCACCAATGTTGGCCACCGATTCCCTCGTAAGCCAAAGCTGGAAATGTATTGTTGTGAGGCGACATTCCTAACGGGGTGGTTTGGACAATCAATCGATGCTTAGCGACCACTTCCCGATTCAACTCTTCGTAGATGAAGTCGCCTTTGCCGGGGGTTCTCGAAACCTTGGCGGATGTAATACCCAATTGATCCAGTACGTAAATCACTGCCTTAGCAGCGCCCCCGGTTCCCAATACCAGGGCACACAGGCCGGAGGGGGGTGTGCCAATTAATTCCCGCAACGATCGCTCAAAACCAATGATATCGGTGTTGTAACCGGTCAACTTGCCTTTTTCCCGCTTGACCGTATTGACGGCGCCAACAGCCCAGGCACCCGGATCCAGAGCATCGAGGTAGGGTATCACTTGTTCCTTGTAAGGTATTGTCACATTGCAGCCGATCAGATTCGGGTAATCCTTCCACAATTGCGGGAACATCTCAATGGAGGGTATCGGAAAATTCTCGTAAAAAGCGCCGGTTATTCCCTCTAGCCGGAATTTTTCTACGAAGTACGTTTTGGAAAAGGAATGCCCCAGTGGGTAGCCTATCAGCCCGAATAACCGGTCGTAACCTTGTAATGCCCGATGTTCCATACGCTAGGCTGTAGGCTGTAATGCTTTACCGTTATCCAAACGACTCAATAACAAAACCAACGCAAAACCGACAATCATCATCAGTATTGCACCTGCAATCATGGGATCCCCTTCAAATTGACCGGGTGGCACGCTACGTTCGAGAAAGGGTACTTCTTCGCCGCTGCTATCGATACGCGTGGAAACCACGTTGCGCCAGGGCCAGATTTTATTCAGCGACCCGATCATAAACCCAGTCAAGACGGCCAGTGTAGGATTGGGATAATGCTTGAAAGTCCAGGATAAGAGCCTGGAGAAAGTCGCCAAACCGGTCAGGCAGCCTAGCCCGAAAACGATCAGGATCACCAAGCTCGACAGGTCGCCTTCCGCCAGCAGGCTTTTTAACGAAGGAATAATTAGAGTGTACATGCCGAGCAACAACAATATAAAACTGCCCGATATTCCCGGCAAAATCAGTGCAGAAATGGCAATTGCACCCGCCAAAAACACGAACAACAAATTGCCATTCCCCTGGGAAGGGGTAGCCACGGTAATCCAGTAGGCAACAACGGCAGCTAAAACCATGCCCGTTACTTCCAGACCGCTCCAATGGCTGACCTGGCGTCCGATGTAAATTGTCGATGCAATAATCAGGCCGAAAAAGAAGGCCCAGAGCAACACGGGATAGGTCTCTAGAAAATGGGTTACCCCAAAGACGCCCGTCACTAGCCCGATGGCCATACCCAGCACCAATACCAAAAGAAAACCTCCGTCGATGGTCTGCCAAGCCAGTGCCAGCCCGCCCGTCCGCCAGGCGCGGAACCATTCGGGCCCCAGCACACTCTTAATTGCGTTAAGCAGTTGTTCGTAAATGCCGGTAATGAAGGCAATGGTGCCCCCGGAAACCCCCGGGATAACCTCGGCAATGCCCATTGCTATGCCTTTCAGGGCCAGCAGGATTTGATCACGTAATTTTTTCATGGGGCAAAAATAGAAAATCTAGGTTTATGTAGGGGCCTGTCGACGTCGCCTGATTACCGATGCCTTGGTTTTGAAAAGCCTGCCTAAGTAACGGTCTACAATAGAACGGACCGGACCAAACCTATTGATCGTGCGGCCGGCCCTTGGCTTCGCCGGACTGTAGGGCGCGGTTTAATTCTTTCTGGCGTTGCCGCTCAGCCTCCGTGATAGCTACGCCGGCCAGGGTCGCCAGGTCGGGTTTTCCAGCATCGACCCAGGCCGAAAACCATACGCTTCCAATAGAATGGATGGTCTCGCGCCAACGCCGTTCCACCATACCATCCAGGCGATCCTGGTAGGCGGCAGCATACTCGGTGCACTGGGTGCGGATCGTACGCCCCAGGCGCTCCTCAAAACAGTACTGCCGATCCTGCGGATACTCCTTGCTGAGGTCTTTTTCAATCAGCAATACCGAATCGACCAGCCGGTGGCTGGAGAGGACGATATCCCAGAAGTAATCCTTTTTATTTTCAATATACTCGGCCTTGCCCACGAAGTAATCGAACGTGCGATCGGCAAACAGCTCAGGGATCCGGCTCTCCCAGAAGGCGTGTATCCCCACCTGGTCGGTGAGTTGTCCATTGTAGTTGACCGTCGTATGGAGGGGCACATGCGCATCGCCGATATAATGGCCCATCTCAGTGGCGATGCGCAATAGGCGGTCAATACTTTTTTGCCGGAAAGCTTCCACCAGTTGGGAATAAAAACTCAACAGGTGATAAGGCACAATACCGTGCTCCGAAAACCGGTCGATGGCAAAAATGGATTCTGCTTCAATATCGGGCCCAAGTAAACTACGCAGGCTGTCCAGCTCAATGATCCAGCTCTCTTCGTAATACTGGTTGAGGATATTATCGTTGAAAAACTGGCGGTAACGTGAAGTGGAAAGCGTGCGTCCTTCCCAGAAGGCCGCTGCCCGGAGGTTGGCCACAGAATCGAGCACCACATCGCGCGCCTGCACGTGCGTCAGATGGTGACCGAAAATTTTCAGGGTATCGTCACCGGGCGGCACGATGTAGACGTCGGTATATTTCATTAGGGCGGCGTCCCAATCGCGGGGCAGATCGGAAAAGGGATAAGACCCCCATTTATCAATATCGATGTAATGGCGGGGCGCCTCGTGCTTGGTTGCGTAGCGCCGTTTGTCGGGGTCGACAGCATGTTCCGTGACGTACTCGATGTGCTTCTTGAAAAAAACAATCATCTCCGGAGGCAGCGTAAATACGGCTAACCGATTGAGCCGCCGGTGCCCGAAGAAGCCCCATTCTTCTTGGTGATTGGCGCTTACCGGCCACAACAGGATGCATCCCAATGCCAAGACAACTAGTTTCCGCATATGTGCTGTTTTGTAAGCATCAATTTAGGGAAAATGGCGAATGCTTCGCAACGCTTCCCGGTCACTGTGTTTCATAAAAAAACGGATAGGCCCACAACAGCTTGCCGAACACACGTTGCTGGACGAGCATAAAATCGCCGCTGTGCTGCACATCGGCGAAGAACCGCTCTGCCGGCACATTGGGTGTAGTTGTGCGCAGCCCGTACTTAGGGTCGAGCACTTCATTTTCCAGGAAAATGGGAAAAAGCCGCACCGTTTTTTCCTGCCCGTCGGTTCGCTTCAGCGTAATGGTACTAAATGGCACTAACTGTAGGATAGAATCACGTAGCGGATTGGTAGTTTCAAAAGCCTCGGCGGCAATCCACCGGAAGCCGTCGAGATAGGTGCGCACTAACCCCTCATTAACCCGCCCGTTGATCTCCGGTGTAGTAGCATAAAAGGGGCGCACCTTAAAACCGCCTGCAGTCCGTTCCAGCCTGAACGACTTACTGCGCTGCTTGGGATATTCGACGCTGATCGCTGCAATTTCTTGGGGCCGGTCCTGAAAGATGGTCTTGTCGCGCCAATCTTCCCCTTTGAGATTGTAGCGAAAGCGAATATTTCCTTCCCAGCTAGGAAGGTAGCAGACATAGGGTTGCTCGGCGTCCTCCATGATCATATGGGTGCCGCGCTCGTCGGCCGTACCTCCACCCACATAGTACGATTTAAGGAGCTGATCCCGCCGATCGTAGAGTTCCACTTTTATACCGTAAGCAGCCAAATCGCGCACCATATTGGGTATGGCAGCCTGAGGTGGTTTGTATTTCACTTCGACCCGCCGAATAGCATCCAACAGGTTTTCTACAGCATTGGGCCGGGCGCGGTACTGAGCGTTGTAGGTCCAGTATTTCCCATCGCGCTCAAGGGTTACGGTCTCCCCTTCGCGGTCGGCCAGGAATATTTTATGGATGCGGCTCGTGTCTTCAAAAGCAAATTCGCGATCGGCACCCAGCAGGGTGGTCTTCTCTTCGGGCTTGGAATTGAGATACCAGAGCGTGCCACCCCCCAGTAAAACAAATAAAATCAGTAATACAACAGTGCGATTCCCCTTCATCGTTATGGCAATTGTCTAGCTTGTTAGAAAATTTTACCTAGCGAAGCGGCGGCGGCGGATGTAGTTATACACCAGCCCGAACACCACGACCAATACTAGTGGCAGCGGAATATTAAGCAGCTGCCAGAAGAGCTTTTCTTCCCGGGCTCTGGCAGCATCGAGCAGCCGTAAGCGCACTTCTTTTCCGCGGGCTGCAATGATGCCTCCTTCGTCGAGTAAATACTCCACCGCGTTTACCAAAAACTCTTTATTGGCGAATTGGTATTTCTCAAAGCGGTTGTAGCCTAGTGGGATAATTTTGTTGGTTTCCGGGTCCATTTCGTTGCGCGCCACATCCCCATCCGACACGACGATCATTCGTGTGCGAACGCTTTGCTCCCGGAATTCCATACCTAACTCCTGCAATCCTGCCTCCATGCTGGGTGTGATGCGGTTTTCGTAGAGGGAAGGCAGCTCGCCTTCGAGCAGTACGCACAGTGGCTGAGGGCCCTTGTCGAATTTGTCGGGATCGAGCTCGTAGCGCAAAAAGTCAAAGTTCATATTCAAGGGTGGATACTGGAGGCGGCTGGTCGGACTGGAGGCCAGCAGCACGGTCTGATCTACCGGCAGTTTGGTGCGTACCGTGGTGTCTATGGTAGCCGGGTAAAAAAGATTGATTGGCCCTAGGTTATTGACCACCGGATGATCCGACGAGGGCGACACCACCGGATGGTATGGGTAGGGAAATAACTCGATCTGGGGCCGCCCCGCCACCTGACCGATAGTCAGGGGGATGCGCGAGCTCTGTAAGTCGAGTACCAAATTGGGTTGAATACGCACGCCGTAGCGAAAGAGTAAATCTTCGAGGTTCAGATCGTATTCAATAGGCACATACCCCCCGGGCCGCTGAAGGCTATCCAGATCGATGCGCAGCGGATCGAGCAGCCATAGCACCTTGCCACCTTGCATTACGTATTGGTCGATCTTGAATTTTTCTTGTTCGGAAAAAGGCGATCGCGGCTTGGCGATAACCAGGGCGGCGATTTCACCAGGAGGAAGAGCCAGTACGGTGTCCAGATCGATGCGCCCCGTTAGGTAGGCGGCATCGCGCAGCGCGCGTTCTAAGCCGGCCGTCTCCTCGGGGCGCAGCTCTCCGTGTCCGGCGGTGAGGGCAATGGCCATGCGGATATCGCGCTGCAATTTCTGTATGGCATTGGCGAATTTGTACTCCAGCAGTCCGATGCTGTTGTTGAGAATTACCTCGTTGCTGACACCGGGCACTTCATTTTCCAGCAAATTGACCACCTCTTGACGGCCTTTGTAATAGAGGATAGCGTAGGGATATATCAGACGGGTTTCACGGCCCTCGGCATCGCGTACATTCAGGTTGATGGGCTGAATGCCGTCTTTAGCCAATTGATCGGTACGGGCGTTGACCTCTTCTACTGAACCCTCGCGTGGGTTCTCGAACTCGTATTCGATGTACCCCGCCTCCGATCGAAAATCATCCAGCACCTCCCGCACACTGGTTTGCAGACGCTTAAATCCGGCCGGAAATTTACCATCGAGCAGTACCCGCACGAATACCACATCATCCAGATCCCGCAAGAGTTCGCGGGTGGGCGAAGTGAGGGAGTAACGCTGGTCCTCGGTCATGTCGATGTAGCCATACATGGCCCGGCCGCCGATACGTGCATTGCCCAGAATATTGAGGAATAACAGGATGCCTGCGAACAATACGAACTGCAGAATTGCCTGATTGCGTCGATTGTTTTTTTTGCGCATAGATTCCTTTACCATTTTCTACTTTCCAGAGCTAGGACTGTCAGCATAACAAATAAGGCTATGACGGAAAAAAAGTACAACACGTCGCGACTATCGATCAGGCCGCGACTAATTGAATTATAGTGGTAGTCGATCCCAAACATCTGAATGATATCGTCGACCCGACCTACAAATACCGGCAGCTTACTCAGATAGAAAAAGCCATAGTACAAGAAAAAACACAGGAAGGTGGCCAGAATAAAAGCGGTAATCTGGTTACGGGTGAGGGCCGAAGCGAATATACCAATTGCTACAAAAGCAGCAGCCAACAGGAATAGCCCGATGTAAGAACCAAGAATAGCTCCACTATCCAGGTTGCCTTTAGGGTAGCCGAGCTGGTAAACGGTGTAGTAGTACAACAAAGTTGGCAGCAGGGCAAAAACCACCAGCAACAGGCAAGCCAAAAATTTTCCCAACACAATCTCCAGATCACTCAGGGGCCTTGTCGCCAGCAATTCGATGGTCCCGGCCTGGTTCTCCTCTGCCAGCGACCGCATGGTAACGGCTGGAATTAGGAAGAGAAAAATAACCGGCGCCATTTCAAATAACGGCCCCAGCGTGGCGTAATTGTATGCCAGAATACTGGTGTCGGGAAAAACGAACAATACCAACCCTAACACCACCAAAAAAACCCCGATGACGATGTAGCCAATCAGGGAGCTCAGAAAAGCATTAATTTCTTTGCGAAAAATGGTTAGCATAGTGCTTATTTTGGGGACAAGCAGTTGGATAAAGGCTCCCGCCCTGCCCCTTCTACTCCCCTTTCGGAAACGTTACTTCGTGTACTGTATTATAGGCATTTACCAAACCCTGCAACTCGCTGGGCGTACGATCCCGTTCGTCGCCAATCAGTTCCTCGGCCCGGTCGGCGAGAGAGGGCGCGTACTGCCGCCAATAAGCCGTCAGAACTTTGGGCTGCAGGAGCATCATTTCCCCTGTACTGAGGTCGAGCAAAGCATGCTGGCGCTCGTAGTCTTTGCGCACTACCTTACCCTTGCGGAAGGGCTTACCGGTCAAGGGGTTGTAAGCACTAATTTCGACTTCACGAGCTACCAACGCTTCGTAAGAGAAACGTGTGAGCTGCCCCCATTCGTAGAGACCGGCGAAGATCGACAGGTCCTTGCCCAGGGTATCGGCCGGGACCCGAACATACACCTCGCCTTCTACCGTAAGTCCCCAAAGCGTATCCCGGGGAATGATCGCTCCGGTTTCGGTCATCATTAAATCTTCAATTTGGAGGGTACGTGTCTCGTCATTGACGGCAATGCTGCCCCGCAGCTTATCCCAGGTAATGGCGGGACGGTTTTGCCGAAATTGGTCGAAGGTAAAATAAATACCTTCGGTCAGATTGGGCACCTGCCCCTGCACAGCGGATGGAAACAGCAGCAGGAGGGACAAGATTAAAGGTATAAGGTGATTGTTCATGAATGCTCAGCTTGCGTTTGCGTCAGTTGTTGAAAAACGTCCTCCACCGTGAAAGCGTCACGGTGCATCTCCAGGAGGACCAGTTTCCGGTCGACTGCGAACCGGAACACATCGGGCCGGATATCCTGCTTTCGGTCGGAGGTTAGCTGCCAACGATTTTTACCCAAGTGTTTGATCCGCTTGACGTGGTCAATACGGCGTAGCTGGGCCTCCTGCACCGCGCTATCGAATCCGACCGTTATCACCATTTCGCCCTGTATGCGCTCCTGCAGACGCTCGATGGGATCGTTCGCTACGATCTTGCCCTGATTGATGATCAGTACGCGGTCGCAGAGTGCCTGTACCTCTTGCATGATATGGGTGGAAAAGATTACGGTTTTTTCCTTACCCAGGTCTTGGATCAGCCGGCGGATTTCGGCCAATTGGTTAGGGTCGAGCCCCGACGTGGGTTCATCCAGGACGAGCACCTCCGGATCATGCAGTAACGCCTGGGCCAATCCTACCCGTTGCCGGTAGCCTTTAGAGAGGGCCCCGATCGGCTTTTTCTGCTCTCGTTCCAGCCCGGTGCGTTCAATCATGTCGCGCACGCGTGCATCAAGGCGGTCCAGCTTGTGCAGGCGTGCTACGAAGCGCAGATACTCGCGCACGTACATATCTTTGTAGAGCGGATTGTTCTCCGGTAGGTATCCAATGAGGCGACGCACAGCTTTGGATGCCCGAATGGTGTCGTGACCACACACTTCGACTTGCCCTCCGGTTTGCGGCAAAAAACAGGTGATGATTTTCATGATCGTGCTTTTACCCGCCCCGTTGGGTCCCAGAAACCCCAGGATCTCGCCCGGTTGAGCGCGAAAAGTCACGTTGTCGACCGCGCGCTGCTCGTTGTAGATTTTGGTTAACTGGTTTACTTCAACCGACATACCCGTGCATTTTTCCCTCCGTAAACGATTTGTAAAGCTACTAAATTTCGAGTGCTCTGCGATGTTCCACCTTTACGGATCGCAAACCATTCTTCGGGTTGTTTCTTATTTTTGAAAAAGCAAAAGCATGCCTTACCGTATAATCGTGGTGGGAGCCGGGATCAGCGGTTTATCTACTGCGCTGACATTGCAGGCTGCCGGCCACCAGGTCCGCGTCTTGACCCGCGAACTACCGGCGGAAACCACTTCAGCCGTAGCTGCCGCCATTTGGTTCCCCTATGCGGTCGCGCCCATGGAAAAGGCCAACCCTTGGGGGCTGGCTACCTTTCGCCAATTGCTGGTGGACGCTAAGGCCACAGGTTCGGGAGTTTACCTGACGGATTTCCTGGTACTCACCAGCGATCCGGCCGAAACGGCCTGGCTGAAGGGCATACCCGATGGGTACGTTCGGGCAGCCAATCCCGAAGAACTCCCCAAGGGTTATCACCAAGGCTACATTGCTCGCGTACCACTTGCCGAAACGCAGCACTACCTGCCCTGGCTGGTCCAGCGGTTACAAGACGAGGGGGGGCAACTTAAGCAGGTCACCGTAGCATCCCTAGACAAACTCCTGGACCACTGCGACTGGGTGGTCAACTGCAGCGGCCTCGGGGCGCGTCAGCTAGCACAGGATGAGACCCTTTTTCCGGTGCGCGGGCAAGTCCTGCAGTTGCAGCCGCAACCAGGCCTGCGTTCCTGGGTCGACGACCACGGCCCCAATGCGTTGGCCTACCTCATCAACCGATCCGATGGAATCATCCTGGGCGGCACCGCCGAGCGATACCAATATGATCTGAGGCCCCGGAAAGACGTTCAGGAAGCCATCCTGGAAAGATGCCGCCGCATCGAACCCAATTTTCATTCCGATTCCCTGAAAGCAGTACAGGTAGGTTTACGGCCTGGTCGCCCCTCCGTAAGGTTGGAACGGGAGCCGGACCGTGCCATCGTGCATAATTACGGACACGGAGGAGCGGGATTTACGTTATGCTGGGGATGCGCCCGGGAGGTTGCGCAATTGGTTTCGGGAGGGAGGGTCGGCCGCATGCTGCGCGCAACCTAGGGTGGAAGGATAGAGCTTGTTGAGACAAGCGGTTAATAAAGGACAGCAGTCTTCGGTCGAGGTGGAGAATGCACAAGATAATGCCCTACCCTCCATTGACCCGGCACCAAAGGTAGCTCCTACACTTCCCGGCCCGCGCAGCGGTTGGCGGAAAACGATTCTGTCGTTCCTATCCCCCCAAAAAGTCCTTGCTTCAACAACCCAAAAAGTCGTATATTTGCACTCCTATCTTAGGTAGGTCCCGTAGTACAACGGATAGTATGCAGGTTTCCGGAGCCTGAGATCTAGGTTCGATTCCTAGCGGGACCACTTAAAAAAGCCGCTTCCCAAAATAGGAAAGCGGTTTTTTTATTCGGAATTGCTTTTACGGCTTCACCTCATTTAGCAAATACTTATTAAACCACCCCAACATACGCAGGCTATAGTCATAGCGCGCGGTCGAGTTGCGATTACCGTGCCCCTCGCCGGGGTATAGGATCAACTCTACCGGTGTGTCGGTGCGAGTCTTGATATGGCGGTAGAGTTCCATCGATTGACTAGGGTCGACACGGGTATCTTCAGCTCCCGCCATAATGAGCAGGGGCGTCTTGGCCTCGCCGGCATAGTAGATCGGGCTGCGCTTGAGGAAAAACTCGTAGTCTTCCCAGATGCGCTTACGGGCATGTACGAGATAAAGTTCTTCGGGGATATCGCTCGTCCCCCATTTTGAGATGTTATCGCTGATACCGACGAACATGACACCGGCGGCGAAGCGGTCGGTATATTTGGTTGACAGCCAGCCCGTAGCGTAGCCGCCGTAAGAGCCCCCCGTTACACCAACCTTATCGCCATCGACCAGGCCCATCTCGATCAGGTGGTCTACCCCGTCGACCACATCGTCGAATTCCTTGCCTGCCAGATCACGTTGGCTAGACATGGCAAATGCAACACCGCGACCGGTGCTGCCCCGATAGTTGGGATAAAAAACCGCCATTCCCTCACCGGCAGCCATCTGGCCGGGAGCGGAATAGCCGGTCACCCAACCGTTACTGTAGTGCGATTCGGGGCCACCGTGGACCACGGTGACCAGCGGGTATTTTTTGTCTTTTTCAAAATTATTGGGGTAGATCAGCAATCCTTCCAATTCCATCCCATCCTGCGCTTTGTAGTTCACGACCGCTTGCTGTGACAGATCGCGCTCGTCCAGCCAGGGATTGTGGTTGGTCATGCGCCTGGGGCGCTTGCTACCTTCTTCTAGCAGGTACACCTCAGCGGGGTGTTGGGGCGTATCAGCCACCAAAACATAATGCCCTTGCGGATTGCGATGGAACTGTCGGATAATCGGACCTTCTTTTTCGGTGATCATTTTCCGACGGGTGCCGTCTGCTTTGGTAGTTCCTAAAACACTCCACACGCCTTCGCTAGCCAGAAAGACTATGGTTTCGTTATCCACCCATTCGATAGACTCAAACTTCCCTTTATAGTCAGGATAAAGGGAAGTTGGCTCACCTCCCTCTACGGGGACCACAAACAACCGCCCGTCGATGGGATCATTAATGTGGGCCCCGGCAATCATAGCCAGTTGCTGACCATTGGGGCTCCAGGCCATAGCACCGAGCTTAGCGCTGTGGTCAACGGTAGTTTTGGGCGCACTTGGATCATCGGTTGAAAAGATGAAAACGCCCCGCTTCATGTAGAAGTCGTCTACCAAAGGGGTAGGCGAGGCCACCACGGCTACATGTTCACCGTCGGGGCTCCAGTGTAAGCCGGAAACATGTCCCTCGAGACCAATCTTCTGGGGCTTACCTTGCTCGAGATCGAGTAGGTAGCCATGGGCATAGGTCAGGTTTTGCTAGTATTCAATAGGTCCATAGGGGAGCTTCTCCTCACTCGTTTCCGTCTTAGGCTCAGCAGCAATGAAGGCTAAGGATTGGCCGTCGGCCGACCACTCGTACGAGCGGATCGAAGTGGAATGGTGGTAAAGGGGAGTCGCCTCGCCCCCCTCGAGCGATATTTCATAGAGGGTCGTAGATTTATTTATCCTGGCCCAGGCGTGCGAGAAAGGTCACGCTATTGTGGCCGGGCCGAAAGGCAACCTGGGAAGCGCTGCTACGCGTGAGGAAGGGGCGAGATTCGACGCGGTCCACATCCAACAGGTGCATCTGGATGGTGGCCGGCGCATTTTCCTCCGTCGGGTAGGGATATACGCGCAGGGTATAAATTACGGTACCGCTATCGTCCGAAAGTAGAGCGGAACTAACGGTTTTGATGTTGGCAACATCCATTGGCGTCAGGACCGATTGGGCGACCGAAAAAGTAGAGGTTGCCAGAATGGTTAGGGAAAAAACGATCCATTTCATCATAAGCGAAATTTTGGTTTGTATAGAAAAAGTAAGGAATTCTCTACTCATTTCTAGCTTTTTTCAAAATACAAATGCCGGTGCAACCGGCATCCGGGATTGAAGGCGGCCCCACAGTGGGGACAGGCGTCTCCACAACGGAGATAAGCTTCAATGGTGAGCGTGGTTCGACAGGCGCCGCAAAGTACAGCCTGCTCGGTAGCGAAAGCGGATTTTGGCCAGCGCGCTGCTGGGTGGCCGGCCAGTGCGACATGGCATTCGTAGCAGGCGTAGTACGCATCGCAGCAAGGCAGCCGAATGGCAACAATGTCGCGCTCCGAGTTCCAGTGCCGACAGCGGGTCTGCGGGTCGAGTTCCAGCCCTTGGACGTCGTATGGCTTTGATACGTTTTTCATGTTACTACCTAAAGAGTGCCTTTACTTAATCCCCTACCCCTCATTAACCTAAATTAACTATCACCAAGCTAAATTAAGCGTAGGCTTAGACGATTCATAGTAATTTTACCTCGAATCAATTTCAGGCTTATGCGTTGCGCACTCTTTCCCTCATTGATAGCTCTTTTGTTGGCAACCGGCCTTTCAGCACAAACCATTATTCCCCGTGGAATAGTGACTAGTGAGACGGGTGAACCGCTGGTGAGTGCTACCCTAATGCTATTACAAGTCCAGGATTCGGTTCTGGCATCATTCGGCGTCACTGATGATAAGGGGCGGTTTCAAATGCAAAAGGTCGACCCAGGCAGCTACTTATTACAGATCTCCTATGTAGGGTATGCCACCCGCACTGACACCCTAATGCTGAACGAAGCGAATAAAAATCCCGACCTCGGCGTGATCCGGTTGAGCAGTTCTAGCTCCCAAATCGAAGAGGTCACGGTAACCGATAAACGACCACCGGTGCTACTCAAAAAAGACACCATCGAATTCGACGCCGCTTCCTTTGGTACCCGGCCCAACGCTACAGTGGAGGACCTCCTCAAAGAACTACCGGGCGTGGAGGTCGACAATGACGGCAACATCAAGGCCCAGGGCGAAAATGTCAAGGAAGTCCTGGTGGATGGCAAATCCTTTTTTGGCCGGGACCCCAAGGTGGCCATCAAAAACTTACCGGCCGATGCCGTAGATAAGGTGCAGGTCTTCGACCGGAAATCCGACCAGGCGGAATTTACAGGCATCGACGATGGCCAGGAGCAAAAAGCCATCAACCTTGAACTTAAGCCCGATCGCAGGAAAGGCGCCTTTGGTAAAATCGCCGGCGGGTATGGCGATCAGGGGCGTTTCGAGACAAATGCGAATATCAATCGGTTCAAAGAAAGCACCCAACTTTCTTTCCTGAGCCAAGCTAATAACATCAATCAGCAGGGTTTCTCGTTTGGCGATTATTTGTCCTTCATGGGCGGTGCGCAAGCCATGCGTAGTGGTAGGATCCGAAAGGGAGACACTGGGGTGCCCATTAATTTTGGGCAACCGGAACTTGGATTTACCACCACTTATGCGTCCGGATTGAACTTCAACCATGAATTCGGTACCAAAACCGAAATCCAGTCTAGTTATTTCTACGCTCGCTTCGACAAAAACATCGCAACCGATGTAGCAAGGGAGACGTTCCTGTCGGATGAGAATTTTCTAACCGATGAGCAGACCCAGGAGAACAGCATCAATGATAATCACCGGGTTGATGTAGAGCTTGACCACCAGCTGGATTCAACCAGCAATATCCAATTTATCACGCGACTATCATATAACCAGACAGAATCACGCACCCAGCTCGATGCCGAAAGCATCGACGCCAAGGGCGACCCGCGCAACACCACTGTGCAGGATAACACGGCCGAAGGCGATATTTTCAATATCAACAACAACTTACTTTACCGCAAGCGGTTCGAAAAGCCGGGGCGGACACTCACAACCGAACTTCGCTTTGTTTTCAACAAAAACCAAATTGACGGCCTCAACAACTCGGTCAACACTTTCTTCCGTGGAGGGCAACGAGCAGATAGTATCCTACAGCGCTTTGACCAACGGACTGATAACCGCACCCTCGGGGCCGAGGCGCGCTATACCGAACCCATGAGGAAAGATCAATTCCTGGAGACCTTTTACGATTTTTCCCGCCGCCAAACCGATTTCGAACGTGCCGTTTTCGATCGCACCAGCACCAACGGTGGTGAGGAAAGTTTCAATCCAGCCCTGAGCAACCGGTATGACGGCACCTACACCTACCACCGAGGTGGCCTGCGCTACCGCATTGTGGGCGACGCATCCAACCTTAGTCTGGAAGCGGGCTTACAACATACCGACCTCTTTGGCGACCTCCCACTAATCGAGGCTAAGGTGGACCAGTCCTTTACCAACTTTTTGCCCGGACTAACCTGGAACTACAACTTCTCCTCCAGCCGTAATCTACGTATCGATTATCGCACCAATATCGACGAGCCGAGCATCGAGCAGCTCACGCCCGTGATCGACAATACTGACCCGCTGAACATTTATATCGGCAATCCGAACCTGGAGCCGGCCTATCGCCATCGGCTTTCAGCTCGCTACTTTGCCTTTAGTACACTCACCAATAGGGTGTTTATCTTCAGCACATCTTTTATTTACACCCGAAATAAGATTCAAAACTTTGTGGAAATCGACGAAAACCTGGTGCGGGTATCTACCCCTTTAAACGTCGATAATGACTATAACCTACGGTCTTTTCTCAACTATGGCTTTCAGCTTCCTCGACTGGATAGTCGCCTGAATTTTAGCGGTAACATCTCTTACCATATTGGATTCAACCTGGTAGAAGGCGAAGAAAGCCAGCAACGTCAGCTCAACACAAACGCCAAATTCAATTGGAACTACGAACCCAACAAGCGGATAGATTTCAATGCCGGTTATAACTTGGGCTATAACCAGACGCGATACGAAATAGGCGTCCAGGCTAATGGCGACTTCTTGCAGCACGTCGTTTTTTCGGAGCTGAATCTCACCCTGCCGGCCCGCCTCTTTCTGGGTACCGACCTGAACTATACTTTTAACCGAGGCCTGCAGGATGATTTTAATCAAGACATTCCGATCTGGAATGCACGCCTTTCCCGGTTCTTTTTACCGGGCGACCGCCTCGAACTGAGCTTCGCCATACGCGACCTATTAAACCAGAACCAGCGCGTCAGCCAGAACGCCAATGTCAACTTTGTCGAGGATGTCAACACCAATGCACTGGGGCGGTTTTTTACCGCCGGACTGACCTATTCCCTCACCCCCTTGAACCCCGAAAAGAAGGGCGGAAGGGGAATGTTCCGGATGATAAAATAAGGCGTGCCGAATACCGCAGTTCTGGTCTGGCTACAACACCTTCACCAAGTACCCTACACCCTTCAGGGTCACGATTTGTACCCGCTCATCGGCAGCCAGGTATTTGCGTAGCTTATTGATGTAGACGTCCAGATTACGGGAATTAAACAGATGATCGTCGCCCCAGATCTCCAGCAGAATATCCCGGCGGTAGGTTACCCCCTGCAGATTGGCAGTGAGTATGTATAGAAGTTCAGATTCGCGGTGCGATAGCTGGCGCACTTGAGCACCGTAATGCAGCTCCAGGCGCTGGGGGTAAAAAGTATAGTCCCCGATAGTAATTTCCCGTGCGTCGTCCCGGGCCTGCCCAGTATCGCGCTGGAGGCGCAACAAGTTTTCAATACGTACGATCAGTTCTTCCAGACTGAAAGGCTTGCGCAAGTAATCATTACCACCCGAGCGAAAGCCCTTAACCGCATCTTCGGCCCGCGATTTTGCGGTCAGAAAAATAATGGGCAGGTCCGGATACTGGGTGCGAATACCTTGGGCTAGGGTAAATCCATCTACCTTGGGCAGCATCACATCCAACACGCAAAGGTGGGGCTGAAAACCACTTAGGACCTCCAGGATTTGAGTTCCTTCCGTCAGGGTGCGCACCTGATAGCGGCGACTTTCCAGGCTTTCTTTCACAATCTTGGCCATAAAGGGCTCATCTTCTACGTAGAGAATGCGTGTGGTATTCATGTGCTGTAGGGTAAATCAATAGAAAAAACGGCGCCCCCGGCAGGAGCGTTTTCGAGCTGGATACGGCCACCGTGCAGGCGCACGATACTGGACACGTAGCTCAGCCCTAGTCCGTGCCCCTTGGCATCGTGGCGATCACCGGCCGGGACGCGGAAAAATTTTTCGAACACCTTCTCCTGATACGCCCCAGGGATGCCGGGGCCATGATCGGCTACCTGTAGCCGCAACTGCTGACCGTTAGGTATCAGCGATACCTCAATCCGGGGCGGCTCGCCCCCGTACTTGAGTGCGTTATCGATTAGGTTGAACACCAGATTACTCAGATGCATGGGGTCCCCCTCAAAGTAAACCGGTCGGGGTGGCCGGATAAGATGCACATCAGCTTCGAGTTGTTCGGCGCGCAGACGCAGCGATTCCAGCACCTGTTCGACCAGCAGGCCTAAGTCCAAGTGCCTTTTTTCCAACTTGATGGGTCGATCTTCTATTAGGCTGTATTGCAGGACTTTATCGACCAACAGGCCCAGGCGACCCAGCTCGCGGCGCGAGATATCGAGATATTCTACGGTGCGGTCGCGGTCGGCCAGCGCATGGAAATCATCGAGCGCCTCCAGGGCCACGCTGGCCGTGGTTATGGGGGTCTTTAGCTCGTGCGTCATGTTGGAGATGAAATCATCCTTCATCCGGGCAAACTGCCGCTCCCGCCGTAGAGTCCGCAACAAAGCCCAGAAAGAAAGCACGGTAAGGGATTGTAAAAGAACAGCAGCAAGGAGCATTGGCCACATCCAGCGTAGAACCAACCAATGATAAGGATATACCCGCAAATAGTACCGGTCGATGGGTGGCATGCCGGCGAATACCGGGCCGAAAAATTGCTGACCGCTTTTTTCCTGCGACCCGGTTTGCGGAAGCGATGCCCGGTCCTCCCTCCTAAATCGAAGGAGCTCAAACCGGACGGGAACACCGGCTTCCTGCAGCTGCCGGGCTAGCGCCATTCGAATCGTATCGGTTGATAAAGAATCGCGAATCATGGAAAAAATCCGGTTAATCTGGCCGGAGGTATCGGTCGGAAAGGGCCTGCGGCCTTCCCGTTCCTCGCCCCCGATCCGGATGACTTCGAGGTGGGGGCGGCTATGATGGCCTGGGGATAGATTGGCGTTGGCGCGCTCCGCAAAAAACTGCAGGCGATTCCTCAAGCGTTCGCTCTGCGCCGTATCTAACAACACCGAATCATTCAGGATAAAAACGCGTGTCCCTAGCACCAGCGAATCCTGTAAATGACTGATGGTACGGGAAAAAATGGAGTTGACATTTTCGCCCAGCTGCCAGTATTGGACCTTCCAGGCGCTCCATACCCAATAAACCAGAAAAACCAGTAGCAAGCTGGTGGTCGTAATGGCCAGTATCCGGAACAATCCATATCGCTTCTCCGCCTTCATACTTCTAAAAGTACGAGGTTTCTTTCCGCTTAGCAGTCCGATTAACCTAAATTAACCATATATCCAGATTGGTTAACCTGGAGATTGTTTTAGTTTGAGAGTGAGGGTATGCACGACCTATGCAATGGTGGCAGGCAACCCGTCTTAAGGATCTAAAACACTGGGCGATGTTAAGGTTAGAAGACCTCATCGAATTCCATTGATTAAACCATCAACACTAAACCAATCCATAATAACTATGAAGAATCTAATCGCCATCCTAGCCGTATTAGGCTTCACCTGCCAAACCCAGGCCCAGCTTACATCAGGCGTTATCATTTACGAGCGCAAGATCAACATGCACAAGCGTATCGGTGACCGGCGCCCCGAGCTTAAAGATTTGATTCCCGAGTATAATTCCAGCAAAATGGAGCTGCTCTTTACCCCCACTGCGACCGTCTACCGGCGCCATAAAGATCCCAAGGCCCAGCCACCTTCCGGGCGGGGAGGTCGCTTTGGTATGATGCAAGCCAACCGGGAAGTATTCCGGAATCTTCGCTCTGGCGATGCCGTAGAATCGCGCGAATGGGATGGTAAGAATTACCTAATCGCTGGTAGCGAAGCGCCACCGACTTGGAAAATCACTGGCGAGCAAGCCAAAATCGCCGGCTACCTGTGCACCAAAGCTGTGTTACAGGATACCACTGCCGACCGCAATACCGAGGCCTGGTTCACCCTGCAGATTCCCGTGGCCAGCGGGCCGGAGAACTACCACCAACTGCCGGGAATGATCCTGGCCGTTTCGATCAATGGCGATGAGTTAACTTACTTTGCCACTGAGATTATCGAGGAGGCGCCCGAACCCAAAGCGCTGGAAGCGCCCACCAAAGGCAAGGCAATCACGCGCCAGGAATTCAACAAAATGGTGCGCATGCAATTAGAACGTTTCCGCGAAGAGGGCGGGAACGGCAGTTTCCGCATACGCGGTGAAAATTAAGGGCTTTGATAAAGGACCGACTTCCATTTTTCCGCGAATTTTCGCAATTTTGTTCGTCAGGCGGGTTATCCCGTAAATTAATATTCGAACTGTTATGGATCTTAGTCCAGTTATCATTGCAATCCCACTTTATTTTACCCTCATGGCAATTGAGTTGGTGGTTGAGAGCGTTAGTCGCAAGCGGACCTATCGCTTACACGATGCCGTAACCAATATCAATACCGGCGTACTCCAACAGTTGACCGGCACTTTTTTTAAGGTCGTTGAGATTGGACTGTTCGTGCTCATTTACGAAAAACTGGCGCCCTTCCAGATCCCCAACAATGGCTGGACTTTTGTACTGTTATTTATCCTTTACGACCTTTGCTACTACTGGAGTCACCGGATGGCGCACGAGGTGAGTTTGTTCTGGGGGGGGCACGTAGTGCACCACCAGAGCGAAGACTACAACCTCTCGGTGGCTTTGCGCCAGAGCTCAACGGCCTTCATCTGGAGCTTTCCCTTCTATGCACCATTGGCCTTTCTGGGTTTCGATCCGCTCATGATGGTCGCGGCCGGCGGATTTAATCTAATCTATCAGTTCTGGATCCATACCGAGCATATCGATCGTCTGCCGCGTTGGTTCGAGGCGGTGATGAATACCCCTAGCCACCACCGGGTACACCACGGACGCGACCCGAAGTATATCGACAGGAATTATGCGGGCGTGTTCATTGTGTGGGATAAGCTCTTCGGCACATTCAAGGAAGAAGAAGAACGCCCCCATTATGGTATTACCAAGCCTCTTAATAGCTGGAATCCCGTATACGCCAACTTTGCGCACTATATGGACCTCTACCAGGCACTTCGCCAGACACGCAGTACCGGCGATGCCTTGCGCATTTTGTTTAATCCGCCCGGTTGGTACCCCGAATATTTGGGTGGCGTTCAAAAACCGCAGGAAGTGCCGGATGATTACCGAAAATACAACGTGCATCCTTATGCCCTACACATTAACGTGTACATCCTGATTCAGTTTCTAGTAGCACTGGGACTGAATGCCTATTTCTTTTTCAGCAGTGACAATTTCACCCCACTGGTAAAGATTGGTTTTGCCGCTTGGATCATTTTAACCACCCTCATGTTCGGCTTGCTTTTCGAGTCGTGCCGCCGCTGGCTGGCCGGGGCAGAGATACTACGGCTGGCAACCATTCCGTTAGGATTATGGGTGCTAACTGGGGCATTTTCGCTCTGGTGGGTAGGTGGGATGATTTTTGCCGTGGCGAGTATCCTCGGCTTTATTTACCTTTGGCAACAAGTAAGTTACGATCAACGGCCAAGCACCGCAGCAAACAAAGGCTCGGAGGAAGAGGTTATAGAGGCGGCTTAGAGAAGATCCTTAGCCAATCGTATCCTGATCGATACCCGACCCGACTGTCGGATCGGTAGTAGTTAACTAAATACAATCACTTGGAATTTTCGGAGTTTGGATTTGAGTCGGCCCTGATGCAAGGGCTAGATAGCATGGGTTTTGAGAAAGCTACCCCAATACAAGAGCAGTCTATACCCCTGATTATGGAAGGCCGTGACGTGCTGGCCTGTGCCCAAACGGGTACGGGAAAAACAGCTGCCTTTTTACTTCCCATCATCAATAAACTGGCAAAAGAAGAGCACAAAGGTATCCATACCTTGGTGGTAGGCCCCACGCGCGAACTGGTCATCCAGGTCGACCAGCAGTTGGAGGCATTTTCTTATTTCGCCCCAATCAGCTCTATCCCCATCTATGGGGGACGCGACGGACAGAGTATGGAGCAGGAAAAACGCGCCCTGAAACAAGGCGCCGATATCATTGTCGCCACCCCGGGCCGGCTGACCGCCCATCTCGATATGGGCTACTCCGACCTGAGCACTGTAAAGTGCCTGATTCTCGATGAGGCTGATCGCATGTTGGATATGGGATTTGCACCGGCCATCATGAATATCGTCTATAAACTACCCGTTGATCGACAAACCTTGTTGTTCAGCGCTACCATGCCCAGTGAGATCCGCAAATTCGCCAAGCAGATTATGCGAGATCCGGCCGAAGTCAACATCGCTATTTCCAAACCGGCAGCGAATATTATGCAGGGCGCCTACGAAATCCATGACAAAGGCAAAATCCAGCTGACCGAATACCTGCTCCAGGGGCGTAAAAACCTGAACCGGGTCATCATTTTTTCCAATACCAAGAAAAATGTCAAGGAGCTTTCGGAGCGACTCAACCAGCGCGGCATGACGGTGGGAGCTATCCACTCCGACCTTGATCAGGACGAGCGGGAGCGTCGGTTGTTGGCCTTCCGTTCCGGTCAAATCCCATTTATGGTGACGACCGACGTCCTGGCCCGCGGTATCGACATCACCGGTATCGATTTGGTCATCAATTTTGACGTGCCCAGCGATCCGGAAGATTACGTACACCGCATAGGTCGTACGGCTCGGGCCGAAGCCTCGGGAATCGCCATTACCTACGTCAATCGCACCGACTATCACCGCTTCAAGCGCATCGAAGAAGTTTTAGAAACCGAGATCCGCCGCCAACCCTTGCCGCCGGATCTGGAATACGCCGCCTACGATCCGCCTAAGGGCCGAAGCGGCGGTCACCGAAAATCCGGGGGCGGCCGCCAGCCTCGCGGGAAGGGACGGCCCCGCAAGAAAAGGTAATCATCTCCTCCGGGCAGCACGCCAATATGTACTGTTGACTTACCCATGTTACGGGCTCACTAGCTTTCCAGTCTGGTGTAATCCATTAAAGGCAGTGCCCTAAACACCCGGTTACTTCTTAACCACCGTCAACCATTCCATACGCTCACCAATCCGCAGGCACAACAAGTAGGTCCCCGCTGCCCGGGTCCCCAGGTTTGCCTCGAACATGTTCAAACCACTGTTGGCTACCTGTTGATCGAGATCAGCCAGGTGCCGGCCCATGATGTCGAATAGCTGTAAAGTTGCCTTATCGCTTTTAGGGCTGTGAAATTGTACCCGGAACGCATCCGTTATAGGGTTGGGAAATACCGTTGTGGGCACGGCATGTCCGGCAGCTTCCTGCGTACTTGTCGGCAACCCAAAAATCATATTGTCGATGGCCCAGCCCCAACGCGATTCTCCAAAACCGCCATTGGCATTAGTCATGCGTAGATTTAACCGAAGGTAAACAGTGTCGCCAAACTCAAAGAAATCATTAAGATTGATATCGCGCGTCGCGTAGAGATTATCTTCAATAGGATCGCCATTGAAGAATGCCTGTGTCCAATTGCCGTTTCCACCCGCTGCTGCATCGGAAAAATAGCTGGCCAAGGATTCCCAGCTTTTGCCGGCATCTGCACTGGCTTCTATCTTGCTGAACCCCTGGTCACGCAAAATGACAAATTCCTGGGTCACTTGTCTATCTGGTGTAAAGGGATGAATGAGGATCTCATCAAAAAAAAACGGGGTAAAGTCAGGAGCTATAACTATGGGACGTCCGATAATCGCTATGGCCGGTTCGCTGTCGAACAGGGGATGATCGGAGTGCAAACCCTGATTGGAAAAGCCCGTTGGTCGTTGTACTCGGAAGGCGAAGGTTTTGAAAGGATTCCCGTCTTCAAAGTCCTCTTCTATTCCTGCCAATGGCTCGCTTTCCAAGGTATAGGCCCAGGTAAAAGCTTCGTCGCGCAGGCGGCGTCCTCGCCGGAAGCCTTCGCAAAACACCCTTGCTCGCAGAATCCTATCGGTAGGCAGATTCTCGAGCTGCACGGTAAAGGCAATGTCATTGCCCACATCGATATTGCGTTCGATAATAAAAGATCCTAAATCTTGGTCAAAAGGCGCATCAAAATCATCACTTTGTCCAATTACGCGGATGCGCAAAGAGTCCAAGGGCGACCGTACCCGCACATTTCCGTTAAGTTCCCCGTTGGCAGCCTCGCCGTCTAGCGCCAACAGAGGGGTAAGCATTTCCGGCAACTGGTATTCAAAGTTCCCCAGTTCCGGAATGGTGGCCGACCAAATGCCCAATCCATGAGTTGCCAATACGACTTGGTTGTCAGTATGATCCATGTTCCAAGCGCGTATGGCCGGAAATCCATTGTTGGCAAGTGCCCAAGAGTCGCCGCCATTGCGCGATTCGACGAGGCCGATCTCAGTACTTGCCCATATCCAGTTGGTATCGTGAGGCATGACAATCATTGAATAGACCGGTACATCGGGGAAGCCATTAGCGCTTTGCCCGTCTTCGCCGAATTCGGTAATGTCGGTCCAGTTCTGCCCGTAGTCCTCAGTGCGCAGAATCTTGGGACATCCTTTGGCACCGCTGACCAGGAAAGCCGTGCCCGGAGCGGTGGGGTGGCTATACACGTCCTTAGTCTGTCCCAGGCAGGGAAAGTTGCCGCCTAGGGGCGAAACGGGCTCAAAGGAAAGCCCGCCGTTGCGACTGACAAAAACAGCCCCTGCATTGCGATCCGACACCCAGATCACATAAGGATCAGCTAGGGAGATTTCCAGGTTTTGCAGAAAAAAGCGGTCTTGCACAAAATGCTCGACCCAGGTACGACCGTAGTCGCGGGTAGCCCAGACCGAAGTGCCGGTCAAAGCATATACTAGGCCAGGGTCTTGAACCGGATTCTCCAGGCTTGAGTAAAAAGGGGCTCCGGGAAGAATGCTGTTATACCAAACCGCACCGTTTTCTTCTCCAAAATAATAGTTGCCAAATTGAACACTGAGGCCCATGCGGCTAGAGTCGCCCGGATTCCAAATGGCTTCAAAGCCATCGCCGGGTCCGATTTTGGTGAAACGCGAATTCTCGGAACGGGGAGTGAAGGCCATCCAACTGCCGTTGTCTTGGGTACCACCGATGAACTGATTGGCATGAGGCGCACGTACCGCCTTGTAAAAATGGCCGGAGGTAAATCCACCCAGGGTTGGGCCGCCCGCATCTTGGGTCAGTGGCTCGAAAAGATCGAAATTGTACCCGGTAGAACGCCAAGTCTGGCCGCCGTCTTCCGATTTGGTAAAGCCACCGTCATTTACTCCAAGGATTTTGAAGTTACCGTCCGGTTTGGGTAAAATGATAAAATCGTGGTGATCGGGGTGCACGTTGCGACCATCGATCGTAAAATCGTGCGAGGCCCCAAACTGAAAATAGCCGTCGACCAGGACGGTTTCCTCCGAACGCAATACCTGCCCAAAAATGGGCTGTATTTTGAGCCGGTCATTTATTCTTTCAAAGGGAATGGAAAAGTCAGGATTAGTGATCAACCCTATAGTATAGGCACTGAAATCCAGCACACGGCCATTGACGATCGCACTAGCTGGTCTCGATGCATCGTAGGGAATGGTGTGGACGATGATCGTTTCTCCGATTTGGGTGCGGCCGTCGAGCGTTACGCCTTCCGGATCCCATTGGCCATTGCGGTTCTCATCGAGAAAAGACGCCATCAATTGCTGCGTGCTATCGGCAATGAAGGCCTGGAAGGGTACCTCAACGTAGTCTTGATAAGTACCAAGGAAATCGGCGGGCGTATCATTGGTATGCCGCATGACCATTTGTGGACCGTCTCCGAATACCAATTCGATGGGGCCCACCGTGTCCGGATCAATCGCTGGTGTAGACGGTAAATCCAGCTGTTCGACCAGCAGAGGGGTAAACGCAACCAATTGACCGTCGGTAGGTAGGGCTTCCCGGAAAAAGGGAAAAGTAGATGAAGCCGTATAGTCGAAATCCAGTTCTTCAGTATCTCCAACCTCGGCTGAAACGATGCCTCCGGTTCCGCCGACGTAGATAAGATTGGGATTCTCGGAGTGCACGCCCATCGCTACCGAAAAATTACCTTGCCCACTCGCAATGATGCTGTAATCGATCGTCGAGGGTTCCACCCCCGACCAGGTGCGGCCACTATCGGTCGAGCGATATGAGCGCACCCGCTCAACGCCGAACCCGTCCTCGCTCACGGCCGCCACCTCCAATGCGTGGACAATGCGGGGGTCGGAGGGCGCCCGCTTGAGCACAATGCGGCGACTATCGGGTAGCTCGAATACAGGAGTTAGATCCTGCCCTCGATTCGCAGTACGTAAAATGCCGACATTTTCTTCTCCCAAAATAAATTCCTCAAAATTATCCGGATGGGGCGCGATATCGGTTAAGTACTCGACGCTCTCCAGTAGTAACGTCCAAGTACCGCCCCCGTTATCGCTGTACCAAAGGAGGCTGCGATCCAATCCAAAGGCTACGGAAAAGCGGTCGTGCCGTATAGAGATCACGTAAAGCTCATCGGGATCGGATGGATTGACCGCAATGTCCATCACGGAGCCAAGTGAATCGGGGTTTAAACCTTCCAGGGGTTCCCAGTTCTCGCCCCCATCGGTGCTCTTGTAAAGCCCCAGTCCATCAGAGGCTATGCTTCCTGGAAAAGGATACACTTCGCCGGTACCCATATAAATGACCGTCGGGTCGCTTTCCGAAGCGGCAATGATGCTGTTGTAGGGATAAGGCACATCCTCGGAAACCAGGCGCCAGTTCTGTCCATTGTCCTCCGTTTTCCATACCCCGCTAGCTACGGTACCAATGAGATAGGTGCCTAGTGTCGAGTCGCGCATATCCACAACGATAGACCGCGTGCGTCCAGTAGTATTCAGCGGCCCCCATTGCGTAAAGGTCACCTCCCGGCTACGGGCATTCGAAGCGGTGCGGCGCGCCTGCTCCATCTCGCGCCGGATATCGCCGGTAAGGTAGCGCGGCTGCTGCTCTCCGATCCGCGTTTGGGCCGATTTCAGCAGCGTTAGAAATTCTTTGATTTTGGGCTCGGCCGGTTCGCCTGTAAAAAACTGCCGGGAAAAAAGGCGTTCGCTTTCGGGCATTGTTTTTTTTGCTACCTCCGCAGTAGATGCAGGCTCTTTTGAACAGGTGGTGATAAAAAGACAAAGGATCAGGAGCCCTAGACTCCAACGAAGGGATAGATGCATAAGAGGAGTTGTTGTGGTGTCTACTGTTTGATAATACTAGGTAATATAGATAATTTATATTGGCTTTTTAGCTTATCAGCTTTGCCTTTCGTTCTGTTCTCAGCTATTTGCCGATCGCCGTCATTTATTTACGCTAACAAAAATCAGTGCGGAAATGACAAAAATCATGAACCTCCATTGCCAGGAGATTGTATTTTTAAGAAACTATTCTTAATGAGTCTAGATAAAGCCCAAGCCGTAACATGAGTTATCAACCAAAGCCCATCCCGGGTTGGACGCCCCAGGCGGATCCTAACTTTCAACCGTTTCCAATTGCGGAATCGCCTCTTCAAATGGGCAAGAAGAAATACAAGAAAAAGTGCTGTAAGAAATACAAGAAAGGCAAACGCTGTAAAAACTGTCCAGGCCGTTTAATGGGTTTGGATTAACGGTCTTGCCCGTGTTTCCTAAAGACGCTTTCCGAAGAGCCGACGAACGCTCAGATGCGGAGTTTTACCAGCGGCCCCGCTTTGTCACCCACATCGATAACCCAGCCATCGCGGCCGTAACCCAGCTCTACCGGGAATACTTTCCGCCCAACGGCCACATTCTGGATCTGATGAGCAGCTGGATCTCGCACTTACCTGGTGATATCCGGTACGCCCAAGTAAGCGGCCTGGGTATGAATCCGCAAGAGCTAGCGGCCAACGACCGGCTCGACAACTACCTGGTGCAGGATCTCAATGAAAACCCAGTACTCCCCTACGCCGACCAATCATTCGACGGCGCTGCAATTTGCGTGTCGATCGATTACCTTATCCAACCGGTCGAGGTCTTGAAAGAGGTGGGTCGCTGCCTGGTCTCGGGAGCTCCAGTGGTGATCACTTTTTCCAACCGGTGTTTTCCCACCAAAGCTGTGGCCGTCTGGCATGCGCTAGATAACCGGGGCCGTGTAGCTTTGGTCGAAAAATATCTGGAAGCGGCCCAAGTCTTTTCGCCGATCGAGGCCCTCGATCGTAGTCCTGCCCATGGCAACGACCCACTCTTTGCCGTTACCGGCTTTCGCATTCCGGAATAAATCCCTTTTCTTACTGATAGGTATCCTCCAGGGGTTCCACCCATGGAACTTCCGTTGCTCGTGTGTTTATCCCCCCTTGTTCTGAGGCGAAATCTAGCCATTCCGGCTCGAAAACATTTTTTAATGGCTTCCAGAATCGTATTGCTTTTTACCTTTAGGTCGAAACCAATCCTAAAAGCAGCCATGCCGCAGCAAAAACCACCTTACAGTCTTAATCGCATCACCGTATTGATTTTAGCGATCGGTATTTCCTTCCTCTTTTACCAGCTTATTCATGGGTTTTTTATTGCCTTGGTGCTAGCTGCTATTTTTGCGGGGCTACTCTATCCAGTGAACGATCGTATTTGCGGATGGCTGGGCAACCGACGTTCGATTGGCAGTATGGTCACGCTGATCTTGACGATCTTGGTGGTACTTATCCCCTTTGTTGGTTTTGTAGCACTGCTGGTCGAACAGGCCATCAGTATTACTAAAAGCTTGGCACCCCTAGCTGAAAATACCGTTAGCGGAAACGTTACCGACCTGGAAAAAGACCTGGATTATCTATTCGGAGAGTTTCCCATGTTGGAAAATATTTTTCCCGATCGCGATGCCCTAATTAAACGCTTGCGGAATATCATCAATAGCATGGGCGATTTCATTGTAAATGGATTATCGCACATCACTTCGGGAACGGTTAATTTCTTTTTACAGGCCTTTATATTTCTTTTTGCTTTATATTACTTCCTTTTAAACGGAAAAGAATATCTGAAGCTGGGACTTTATTACCTACCTCTGGCCGATGCGGAAGAGCGCTTGCTACTTGGCAAGTTTACCACTGTGACGCGCGCCACGCTCAAAGGGACCGTCATCATTGGGTTAATCCAGGGAACGATCGGAGCGGTAGCCATGGCTTTAGCCGGAATACCCAATACGGTTTTCTGGGGCGTTGTCATGGTAGTACTATCGGCTATTCCTGCCGTAGGACCGGGGATCGTTCTGTTTCCCGCCGGGGCGTATCTCATTATTTCTGGCAATGTGGTAGCAGGAATTGCCATCATTGCTACTGCCATACTGGTTGTAGGGACAGTCGACAATCTCCTGCGCCCCATCCTTGTCGGCAAAGACACCAAAATGCCCGACCTCATGGTGCTTTTGGGTACCCTGGGGGGGCTGGCAGTCTTCGGCATTTCGGGGCTGATTCTCGGCCCGCTCATTGCTGCCCTGTTTATCACTGCCTGGGAAATTTACAGCGAGACCTTTCGTTCGTCCTTGTTTACGGTCACGATGTTCGATGCGGAACCGCCTCGCTTTAAAGTAGCCGAGGAAGAAATCGAAGCTATTCGCGAGGGCGATCCAGAAAAACTGGAGGAACTCGCTAAGGAGGATGTGGCGCACAAGCGCAAGCCAAAGGAACAGGGCAGGCCCGATCACGATAGGCCCAGTGATTAGGTTAGGACAAGCCTCAGAAACGCGGCTTGTTCTTGGAAAGACGACAAACCTGTTGCACAAGAGAGCCAAACCTATTTTATCCTGGCCAGGATATTAGCTAAGTTTACGCCTAAAAGAGCACTTATGCAGCGTTTCCGGTCCTGGTTTTTACTTCCCTTAGCAGCACTGATCACGACAATCGCAGTATTGCCTTTACCGGCTCAGCGCCCCTTTTCCGACCGGGTGGCACAAACCCAGGTGGCACGAGCCTGGGGGTTACTGCCCCGGACGTTAGAGCGCATCCAGCCGCCTTTCATTCAGGATAGTGTGTTCCTCATTACCGATTACGGCGCCCAAAATGACAGTACGCTGGACAGCCACCGCGCCATTTACGATGCAATTGTCGCCTGCAACCGGGCCGGAGGAGGCCGAGTCGTCATCCCAAAAGGGGTATTTTTGTCGACCTCACCCATAAAATTGCGCGACAATGTAGAGCTGCATCTGGCCGATAGCGCTCGTCTGGTATTCGAGTTCAGCCGAGAAAAATTCTCACCCCTCGACCGGGTGCGTTACGACGGGATCTTGGTCTGGAACTACACGCCCTTCATTTACGCTTACCAACGCCGCAACATTGCCCTGACCGGAAAAGGTGAAATCGATGCCCGTGCCAAGGACCTCGCAACAGAGTGGGCACTTCAATCCGGGCTTGACCTGGAAAGAATAAGGGCCTACCGCCTCGATACGGTGCCCCTTGAAGGCCGCATCTTCGGAAGCGGCATCCTAGACCGGGATTATGATGACCGCGATGACGAGGGGCTGGGCGATGGCCAGTTGCACTACTTGCGACCGGCACTTATTTCTTTTGTCGATTGCCGTAATGTGCTGGTAAGTGACCTGACCCTGCGCAACAGCCCTTACTGGACGGTTCATCCGGTTTTTAGCCGCGACGTAGTGTTGCGCAATCTGCGCATGTACGGCCTGGCCCCCGACCGGGCTGGGGTATGCGTCGACGGCAGCTCACAGGTGTTGGTGACTAACTGCTATTTTGAAGGCCCAGGCGACGCCTTCCAGCTGGCAGCCGGCAGCGGCCAGCCCAGCGTAGACCGACCAGCTACCCAGCAGGTTATCCTGCGGCGATGCACACTGCGAACCAATGGTAACGCCTTTGGAATCGGCCCCTACACCGCTGCCGGAATTCGGGATATCTTCATTGAAGACGCCTACATTCTAGATGCCGGTCATGCGTTGCGAATCACCGGATCGGAACTGGGGAGCATTGAAAGAATTTATCTCCGGAATGTAACAGCCGATACGGTCCGCTCCGGAGTCCTGCAGATCAAAGGACCGGGCGCCAGCGCGCCGCCTTTGCAGGAGGTGTACGTTCAAAATTGGCAAACCAGGGTAAGCCAGGGACCCGGCCTCCAAATACTCGGTAACATAGATAACCCCATACAGAAACTATGGTTGGAAAGTATCCGGATCCGTGAGGCAGGCGATGGTAATGTGGCCGAAGGTACGAAAGGTGTTCTGGCACGGGAGGTAAGCATCAACGGGGTGGAATGGAACCCGCCCCCTAGGCAGGACTGAACCGGAGGTGGTATCGCTGTGTTGCCGGAGTATTCCTTGACAGTAACAGAGCACTAGGATACGATTTCCTATCCCAATACCCTTGCCCCCTCTGCAGCCTTGGACAGGAAGCAGAAAACCCCTTTGTCCACTATTTCTCCGTGTTATCCTACTTCTCGGCTAGGTAGTGATCGGCAAATTGGGCCATGGCATCGACCAATGGCAGTGCGGCCTGTCCACGGTCGGATAGGCGGTACTCCACACGTGGCGGCACCTCGCCGAAATTTTGCCGGTATACCAAGTCACTGTCGGCCAAAGTTTTCAGCTCCTGGATGAGCATCTTTTCGCTAATATCGGGAATACTACGCTTCAGGTCGGAAAAACGAAGCGGACCGCCGGCCAACTGGTAAATGATGAGCAATTTCCATTTTCCCCCAACCAACTCTAGGGTAGTACGGATCGGACATTTTGGCGTGATGTTTATAGGCCGTTTTTTAATACTTACCAAAAGGTATGTACTTTACTATTTTTTTAGTACTTACAAGGTATCTACTTTTCGGAATAAAAGAAAGAAATCATGGCTACCATTGCGCTATTCGGCGGTTCGGGCCGCACTGGTCAACAATTTTTAGAACAGGCATTAGAAGCAGACTACTACATCCAAGCACTGGCGCGCGCGCCCGAAAAAATTCCGCAACAATCAGTTCAGCTCCACATTCTTCCCGGCGATGTGCTGAATCCCGATGACGTGGAGCGTACGGTAGCTAACGCCGATTTAGTGGTAAGCCTATTTGGCCATGTCAAGGGATCGCCCGCTGAGCTGCAAACCAGAGGTACACAGCATATCGTCGATGCGATGAAGCGCCACGGCGTAGAACGCATTATCTCTCTTTCAGGCGCCGGGCTGCCTTTTCCCGAGAAAGATCAACCCAAATTTATGGATAAGATGATCCGGACCATTATGAAAATTGCGGTCCCGAAGGTTCTCAATGATGCTATCGGCCACGCTGAGGTGTTGCGCAACAGCGGGCTAAGCTGGACGATCGTCCGCGGTCCCCGACTGACCAATGGCCCACATACCGGCAAATACCGCGTTGGCTGGGTGGGCGTCAACGCCAGCACCTCCATTAGCCGGGCCGATCTTGCCGATTTCATTTTGCGCGAAGTACAGGAAGAACGTTTTTCCTCGCAGATGCCGTTTGTCAGTTACTAGTTTGGGCGTGCTGCCGCTTCTTCGGGATATTCGGTGCGGGCAGACCAACTAGAAACTTCCGTCTGCTTCCATCTATCCCGGATTCTTCTTATCTTCAGAGCAAGCTCCAAAAAGCACGCATGTAATACCTGCACGGGTTGCTTCACAAGTCGTTACAAACATGATGGTTGGAAAGCACGTTTTTTTGCCTTCCTGATTTGTTTGCTGTATCCGTCTACGTCGTACGGCCAGATGCCGCCATTGGACAGTTTAAAGGAGGCGTTTCAATCTACTACAGACCAGGCACAACGATGGGAACTCAGCCAGGCGATCGCTAAGGGTTACGGTCGGGTGCAGGCGGATTCGGCACTTAGCTGGAGCCAAAAAGGATTGGAACTGGCACAGGAAATCGGCGATAGTAACAAGTTAGCCAGTAGTCACTACCGCTTGGGGGTTTCTCATTTTGTCGCCGATGCGTTGAGTGAATCGGTCGAGGAACTCCTGAAAGCAAGGGCTATTTTCATAGCGATCGGCGATTATGCAGGCCAGCTCGATGCGGATTTCGAAATGGGTCGTGTATACATGTACTACGGAGAGTACGAAAAAACGCGCCGGGCGTACGAAAAGTTTTTACGCTACCACAAAGCACAAGGGAATGGGGATAATGTAATCTTTGCGCTAGGCGAGCTATTGGTCCTCTACGAACAAAAGTCGCAACCGGACTCCATGCTGGTCTACGGCAAAAAACTGTTGGAGGCAGCGGAGTTTTACGGTCAGACGCGCAACCTGGCTAAGATCCACAACAACCTGGCAGCAGTCTACCTTTATAATGAAGACTTTGAGAAGGCTAAATACCATTTCAGGCAAGCAGAAGCCATTGGTATCGATAATGATCCCCTCAGCCGATACTATAGCCTGTATGCTTTGTCCTCTCTGTTTTTCGAACTCGGGCAGCTTGATAGTGCAAAACACTTCAGCCAATTAGCGCTCGAGCAAGCGCAATCCTACGGTGATCTGACAAAAGAACTGGATATCAACCGCAATTTACTACGCATTTACGAGCGCGAGGGTGACTACAAAAAGGCATTCGAACAGCAATTGCAGGTAAATGCGCTGGTCGATTCCCAACGCATCGTCCGCCAATCGGACGATGTTTCCGAGCTTATGGTCAAATACGAAACCCAGCAAAAAGAAGCCCAGATCGCCAAGCAAGAACTGCAGCTGCAAAAGGAGGTGAACCGGCGCAACCTCGTCCTTTTTGGAAGCCTAGGCAGTTTGTTGTTGCTGGGTGGCGTTTTTCGCTTTTTTCAGTTGCGGTCCCGCCAGCGACAGCGACAGGCCGAAATGGAGCTGCAGCTACGGCAAGCGGAAGCCAAGCAGCTGCGCGAATTGGATCAATTCAAATCCAACTTTTTTGCCAATATCAGCCATGAGTTCCGAACCCCGCTCACACTCATTTTAGGTCCCTTGCGGGAAATGTACCAAGGCACTTTTAAAGGCGATCCTAAACCTTCGCAGGCGATGATGATTCGCAACAGTGAACGCTTATTGCATCTGGTGAATCAGCTGCTCGATCTCTCCCGCTTGGAAAGCGGCCGGGTGGAGTTGGAAGCCCGGCCTATGGACCTTACCCAGCTGGTACGTTCGATCGTCTACTCTTTCGAAAGTTGGGCTATGCGCAAGCAGATTTTTTTTCAACCCGATTTTCCCAAGGAAGTCATTCCCTCCAGAGTGGACGCCGATAAGCTGGAAAAAATCCTGGGCAACTTACTTTCTAACGCCCTTAAATTCACCCCTGAGCAAGGACGAGTGCATTTCAATATGAACCTGAAGGAAGAAGGGGCTGATACCTGGAGTATTGCTTTCACCGTTTCCGATTCGGGTCCGGGCATTCCCACCGATCAATTGCCCCATATTTTTGACCGCTTCTACAGTCCGCCGCGAGAGGAGCAAGGCATTCCAGGCAGTGGTATTGGATTAGCTCTGACTAAGGAACTGGTCGAGTTACACAACGGCTCGTTAGAAGTAGAAAGTGAGATAGGAAAGGGCTCTACGTTTAGCGTTTTGATGACTTTCCCCAAAGCACTCCTCCAGGAATTGACCGAGGCGACCGAAGTCCCGCCCCCTACTTTATTTCTGGAAGAGGAAGACATTCCGGATACCTATCGCCGGACCAATAGTAAAAAACCGGTCGTATTAATCATCGAGGATAATGCCGACCTGCGTTCCTACATCAAAACCCATTTGCAGGACGATTACCAGCTGATTGAAGCCAATAACGGACAAAAAGGCTTGGCATTTGCCGAAAAATATATTCCCGACCTGGTGCTGTCTGACGTTATGATGCCTGAGATGGATGGCCTCACCATGTGCCAAACCCTAAAAAGCGAGGAGGTCACCAGCCACATTCCCGTTGTACTCCTTACCGCCCTAGCCGAACAGCAGGATAAACTATCCGGGCTGAGTATGGGAGCAGATGCTTACCTCACAAAACCCTTCGACCCGCGGGAACTGCAATTGATGGTCGGCAACCTGATCGAGCAGCGTCGCCGGCTGCGTGAAAAGTTTGCTTCCGACATGGCAATGCCGCGGTCGCAGCCGGTAGCCGATTTTGTCAGCCCGACTGAAGCGGCCTTTCTGGAAAAAATCGAACAGACCGTACGCGATAACCTCGATAATGAAAACTTCAGCATTGAAGACCTGGGCCGTGCGATGGGTATGAGCCGCAGCCAGCTGCACCGCAAAGTCAAAGCCATCACCGATATGTCGCCTTCGGTATACGTGCGCACCTACCGGTTGCAGCAAGCCTATCAATTGCTTGAGCAGCGGTCCGGCAATATCTCTGAAATTGCTTTCCAGGTCGGCATCCCCAATTTGGCTTATTTCTCCCGCTCCTTCAGCGAGCAATTTGGGTTTCCACCCAGCGAATTACTGCAACGCAACTGACCGCCATTTTACTTCAACTTGCGACATAAAAGCAAAGCTTCTCTACTGGGGCTTTGCCTCCGCTTCGAGGTCTTTGCACAATCGATGCGACATATGTGCAAACGACGGCCACCGAACAAAAAATGCTGCCGCACTCCTCTCCTTTTTCCTTTATAAAATATTGATTTTCAAATACTTTCAACCAAACGACATAAGGTAAAACCTTTGGAACGTAAGCCAAAACTTCGGTTTGGGTTTCCAGCTACATTGGAACCAATTCCAAATGCTAAAAACCCAAAATGATGAAAGTATTGTCGATAACTCTCCTGTTGACCATCACGTCCACTCTTCTGAATGGTCAGTGGTCTTTTCCTTTTTCGGCTACCCTAGCGGAAGCTTCCGCTGCTGTTGATCCGGACCGGCTTACCAAGGAATCTTCAGAAGCTGGAAAGGCTCCTGTGGATATATGGAAGCTGGACTGCCATCCCGAATTTCCAGGCGGTCAGTCGGCCCTGATTACTTTTCTGCGGGAAAACATAAACTACCCCGAGCTAGCTCAAGAAAATGGTATAGAAGGCACCCTCATCTTGTTGCTGCAGATCCGTGAGGATGGCCAAATAACCCAGACGGATATCTTGCGCGGATTAGGCTGCGGCATTGATGAAAACGTTCTACGCGCCATTGAACGCATGCCCAGATGGGAACCTGCTGTCTTCAACGGTAAAAATGTAACGACTTGGAAATTACTACCCGTACGTTTTCGATTGGCGCCCTGATTTCGGGGCGCTTTTTACCGACATCTACGCCTATTTAGAACACCAATTATAAACTCTTAAACTGAATAATCATGAAACTCCTTAATCCTATCCTCATCGGACTCCTGTTTGCAGGCCTCCTTTTTTCGAGCTGTGAAAAGGACAGCATGGACACCATGGACCCTAATCCTGCACCAGACAACGCCGCAGACACCCTATCGTTCGGACTGGGCTGGACGGGCGAGGACAACCTGGACGAAATCCCCACCGCTACCAATTTTGGTTTTGGTAATACAAACCTGCCTGCCAGCGTCGACCTGAACGGTCTATTCCCCCCCATCGGCAACCAGGGGCAATACGGCACCTGTGTAAGCTGGGCCGTAGGCTACAATATCAAATCGGCTGTCGACGGTCAGGACCGTGGATTATCGACCAATGCGTTATCCAACCCCGCTAACCAGTTCAGCCCTAAAGACCTGTTCGTGGCGATTCCCGACAACGAAAAGGCGCCGGATTGCAACGGGACCAACTTTTCCTTTGCCCTGAACGTGCTGCAAAACCGTGGTGTGGCAACGATGCAGACCGTGCCCTACACCAACCTGGGCGATTGCTCTCAGGCTAACCTGGACCCTAGCTGGACACAGGAAGCAGCCCAACACCGCATCCAGTATTGGCGCAAAATCGATCCGACCGTCACCAGTATCAAACAGAACCTGGCGAATAACATTCCGGTTATTATGGGTGCCCGCCTTGCTGACAACTTCATGACCTGGAACAGCGACAACGTTCTTACCTCGGGCACCACCTTCAACAACGTAGGTCAGCACGCCTACCACGCTATCGTGGTATCGGGCTACGACGATAACCGCGGCCCTAACGGTGCATTCCGGGTGATCAACTCCTGGGGAACCAATTGGGGCGACCGCGGCTACATCTGGATCGACTACAACTATTTCATCAATGAATTCTGTGTAAGCTTTGACGGTAGCAATCCTCTTTTCATCGTAGCTAACGACGGCGACGGCGGCAACAACAACAATGACGACAATAATCCGCCAACCGACCCCGACCCGGTTGTGACCGGGGTCGACCTAGCCCCATGGGTATTCTCCGACGAGTCGACTTACTGGACCTCTGGCGATCCCAGCGAGCGCCTGATTGACCTCAATATTTATAACATCGGCAACCAGGTAGCCGCCGCCAGCGCCAACTGGTCGGTTTACTACATCTACTTCAATGCCTATGACGCCAATGATTACGGCGTACTGTTCTACGACGAATTCAATACCAGGGTAGCTACAAACACCTACGACTGCCCGACGACCTACAATTGCATCTTTAACCTCGACTTGGCACCCGGTACTGACTTCGCTTCTTCTGCCTTCGGATGGGAAAGTGTCGGGCGCACCTACTATATGCCGCAAATTACCGGATACTACTATCTAGTGATGGTAGCCGATGCGGGCGACGTATTCGGCGAATCCGACGAGCTGAACAACCTATTCTATACCTCCATGGATCCCATTTGGTTCGACGGCGGTTATGCTAGAAGCCGCAACGGTTCCGGCCCTGCCAATTTCGAGTTCCAAAACAAATTGCAACCCGAAGAACGCTTCCTGAAAAACAGCCGATTCAGTTCGGTCGTCACGGCAAAATTCCCAAATGCTTACACGACCAGGGAAATCAGCGATTTCTTACGCCATGAAAAACGCAGCGGCCGCCTCGACGACAAGATCAAAGCTCATATTCAAGGCAACCCAGAAAACGTATTCATCAAGCAATAATAGCGAGGGACATATGGGGTAAGGATTTACGCCCGCATACCTTACCCCCCCGTCCCCGTAAACTATAATCCAACTGCCATGAAATACCTACTTCTGATAACACTTTTGTTCGCCAGCTTATGCGCCTTTCGCGAGGCCGGAAAATCCGGGTTAACACTTGCCGAAAAACTATCAGCAGGCCAGCCGGTCTTTATCGACGGACAGACCTTCGAAGAGCCGGTCGACCTCACCCTTTGGTTGTCGGCTCAACTGGTAAGCGAAGGAATCTACCAAGTGCAGACCGCATCGCCCATTACCTTCCGGAATTGCACCTTCAAAAAGCCCGTATTGGCTTTCACCCAAGACCGTCCCGACCATACCGTGATCACCCAACTGTTGTGCAACGTAAGTTTCCTGAATTGTGAATTCCGCGATACCGTATCCTTTCGTGGCGCCAGCCTGATCGGCCGGTCAGACTTTTCCCGGTCGACCTTTTTGGGTCCAGTGAATTTCGAAGAGGCCACCTTTTACAATCAGGCTTTTTTCAACGCCTGTCAATTCAACGGAGCAGCCCGTTGGCAGAATGCGGTTTTTCTTCAAAAGGCCCACTTTATGGATGCTCGCTTTGAGCGCAATGCCTATTTCCAAAGTACTGTTTTCCAAGGTGATGCGCAGTTCAGCCTGGCGGAATTTGCCGGCTATGCCGATTTTTCCCTCATCCATAGTTCCCAAAATGCCTACTTCAATTACAGCAGTTTTCAGGATAGGGCCGTTTTCAACGATGCCCACTTTGCCCGTACGGCCAACTTCCTGGAGTTACACGTTCAGCGAGGGTCATTCTGCCGTTGCACCTTTGCCGGCAAGGCCCAGTTTGATCAGGCACACGCATTTGATTGGGTCGATTTCAGCGAAGCAGTTTTCGACTACGGCAAACCGGCCTTTGCACTTACCGCAAACGACGATTGACCGGCGCCGACTACATTTAACAAAACCAAAATCATAATACGATGATCAATAGATATATACTCCCCATCGCCCTGTTATTGGCCATATTGTGGCTAACCGCATGTAACAAAGACCACCAAGGCACCGAGGCTCTCGAATTAGGTCAATCTGAACAAGCCGTACGTCAAGTGGCAAACGACCGGTTCACCTTTACCCCTAACACCCCCTTCAATGCCCTGTACACTTGCGGGCGATTGAATTCGAATCTGGTCTGGTATTTTCTTTTTCATGACGACAATACCCTGCAAGTCTTATTTACCACTGATACGCACGAGGATTACGTTTTCGATGGCTCCTATAGTTACCAGAATGACCAACTGCACCTGATGATGCCGGCGGGACCAAGTATGCCTTTCCCACAAGGATTGGATGAGCGCAGCACGGTGATCATGCCCCAGTTCGGACTAATTGGCGCCTTTGCTACCTCCGAAATGGTGTGTATTTGCCAGGGTCATGATTTGAATCCTCAAGATCCGCCCAAGACCAACGCCAACTACGATTGCCCGAATATCAACTTCCAAGCTGCGACCGACGAGGACAATGCCATCGAGTTTATGCTCACCAATGTACCGTTCGAGTTTCCCGTGCCGGGCTCCATCTTCCGGCACCAGGAAACCTGGGTGCAAGGGCTGACCAACCCCCTAATCCGGCGCGCAACGGGCATTTACCGGCAGGATGGCGATCAGTTTTTTGCCACTTTCCGCTTGCTGCAGGATTTTGCCGAGTTAGCCGGCGATCAGCTCCCTGTGGAGTTGCCGACGGAGCCACCTTTCGAGGATTACAACCTGATCAGCGGTGAGTTTCGTAACGACGGCCAGGAAGTTATTGTCCATCAACTCGACCCCGGAGCGGGTCCCTGCAGCCTGCGCTAGCAACCCCTATTTACACATAACTAAAAATGGTATAACATGAAACGCCAAGTACAAAAACCTTTTCGAATCCTAGTCCTTCTCGCCACCCTCTTTTTATCGTCAATTCTGTTGCAAGGCTGCTTTCTGTTCGGAAGCGATGAAAAGGAGGAGGAGAACTGCTACAGTTGCTACGGCTTCGGGAATGCACCCGGAACGGACATCTCCGAGCGCGTCTGTGGAGAAGGCGCTGACGTATTGTGGGTCAATAGTGCGACCCTCGAGGGATATACCAATTCCTATTGTTTACCCAATTAACCTCTTGAAACTTGGAAATAGGCAAGTTTACGTACCGCCCTGTTTTCTATTTCGAATGGGAAGCATCAAAATACCTCCCATTTTGTATTTTAGCGGTGTATGAATGTCCGATCCCTTATGACCAATCGCCAGTTTAAACGCACCCTCACCCTGGAGAGGCTTTATATACTTTGCTTGGGCGGACCATGTTCCCTTGCCCGTGCGGTTGTCCTCTCGCGGAAACCACCAACCGATAACCAGTGGGCGATCTTCTGGATCGCTCCTTTTCATTTCCTTGGTTACAGGGTAGCGCAAAAGAAGACTCTGGAGGCTATCGGGAAACGAGGCGATATTTTTGGCTCTTTAGTACTGTATGGATTTATAAATCGAAGTCGATTTGGCCTTGCAAGCATTGTATAAAAAAGAGTATGTTAATTTATAGTTGGCAATTGATAAGAATTTCACAAGAAGGGATTCCGGTGTTTAGATTTTCAGTGTAGTCGTACGACTGCAGTTTTGCTCGACATTTAACTGTAAAGACAGAGATAGTCGTTTTTTTCAGAAACCCAGAGCTGGTCTACCTTTGCGGGAAAAGGCAAGCGCACAACCTTTATAATGATGTGTCCTTGTATTAACATAAAAAGAATCGGATTTCAAAAAATGGCAGTCGGCGGCTTTGAGGGGATGATCTTAAGTGAATAGCATAGTAAACCCTGCCGCTGGTCGTCTCGATGTTTTAAAATCAACCCTCATTCAATGCAAAACCACGCGTTTTTTAAATTGTTAGTCGGGCTGCTCTGTCTATTTTGCTCGCCCGCTGTTCTTAAAACCCAAACCACACCTATGGATCTAGAAAAAATTACCCAAACGGTTACACTCGACGGCGACACCTTTCCCTGTTATGATTATGGCTCCGGTACGCCGGTCCTACTACTGCACGGTTTTCCCGATTCCAAATACCTGTGGCGCCATCAACTTAAGCCTCTGGCCGATGCCGGCTACCGGGTTATTGCTCCCGACCTGCTGGGCTACGGCGATGCTCCCAAACCCGAAGCTGTAGCAGCCTACGCGCTGCCCAATATTCTGCAAGATTTGACAGGCCTGCTGGATGCCTTATCTATTGAAAAGGCACACATTATCGGGCACGACTGGGGCGGGACGACAGCCTGGCTTTTCGCTGGCAACTTCCCGGAGCGCTGCCTCAGTGTAACGGGTATGACCGTAGGCGCCCCAGGGGGTGAGGGGCGTCGAGATCTGGATCAGTTGGAAAAGCTATGGTACGTATTTTTCTTCCAGAACGAAGGCGTCGCCGAAACCTGGCTGCGCCGCGACGATTGGCAGGGGCTGCGGGCATGGACACGCGGTCACGGCGACCTGGAGAACTACAAGAAGGTCCTGGACCAGCCCATGGCGTTAACCGGTGGGCTCAACTGGTACCGCGCCAACTTTTCGCCAGCCTCCCTGAATAAAAAATCCAATCCGCCGCGGATCAAAGTGCCCGCTATGGGCCTGGCCGCCGACAGCGATACCTTCCTGATGGAAAAGCACGTCAAAGACTGTGATAATATGATCGACGGCCCCTGGACTTACCACCTGGTAGAGGACTCCTCTCACTGGATGATGCTCGACCAACCGGAAACGGTCAATCGACTGCTGATTGATTTTTTAGCTACTGTAGAGCGGTGAGTTAAAAGGTGTGGGAGCGGAAGTCCATCCCTTAGCCCTACCACGCCGGTACTTCGTGTTGGCTGCGAGTCTAAGCGGTAAAAAATTAACGGAATGGGCTTCCTTCCCCGCTAAAACCCGCCGTTACTGACGGACTATAACTTCCCGCTGCACGATTTCCTTGCCCTCCATCAACTGCTCGAAAAAGGCAAAGACTTCGTTTAATCGATCAAAGGGAATGCGGGCAATCTCATGTCGGGCATCGGGATAGATATAAAATAGATAAGGAGTACCCAATGCGTCGAGACGATTGGCCAGCGTACGAGAGCCATCCAGGATGAGGTATCCCACAGCATCGGTAGCACAGTAATGGTGGGGCGCAGTTGCGTAAGGCACTAGATTATCTTTAGCGCCGTGAAAAAGCACAGCTGGAATGGCATTAGCAGCGTTGAGGTAGCGCACATCGACCAGAGCCCCCGCCAGCGTAAAAGCGGCCAAGGGCTTAATAGTATCGTATTTATGCGGCCCCTCATACAACCAATCGCGCATATAGAGGGCGATGAGGGCGGTTTCCGCTCCGGCACTACTGCCACCGACGATGAGCTGGTCGGTGTTAATGCGCCAATCGGCTGCCCGGTCGTGCACGTAGGCAATAGCATCCCAAAGGTCGCCTGCCGCTGTATGAAGGGTTGCCATCTTTTCGGAGCGGGGAGCATCGCAGCTGAAGCTTTTACCTTTACGCGTTAGCTGGTAAGAAATCGACACGGCCACATAACCACGGCCCGCAGCTTCTTTCATCAACTTTACCTCATCAGGGTTATCGCGGGCGCCGCCAGCGAATCCACCCCCGTGCATCCATACCAGTGCAGGACGACGATCCGTCTTCTCCCTGTCGGCCAGCTGATAAACATCGAGCAGCAGCGCCCGGCCCTCTTTTTCGGCATAGGCAAAAGTAGCTTTTTGGATGTCCTGCCCTTGGCCCTGAAACCAGGTCAGGGACAAGAACAGGATAAGATGAATGAGATAGCGCATATCAAGGCTGTATGATTGCAAAGGAATCTTTTTTTACCTGGTCGGAGCTGCCACCGACCATCACTTCAAACTGACCGGGTTCATAATCAAACGTCATGTCCTTACCCCAGAAGACAAGATCTGCCGGATGCAGCTCAAAAGTTACCGTCTGGCTCTGTCCGGGTTCCAGATAGATTTTTTCAAAACCCTTTAATTCCTGGAGAGGCCGCGTCACGCTACCCACCAGATCGCGCGTGTAGAGCTGTACCACTTCGTGACCCGCGCGCGCACCAGCATTGGTAACCTGAACGCTCACCCGCAATGGCTGACCTTCGCTCATAATCGAGGAGGAAAGGACCAAATCGCCGTATTCAAAAGTCGTATAGCTCAGACCGTGACCGAAGGCGTACAAGGGAGTATTGAGCACATCCAAATACTTGGACCGGTATTTCGGTTCCACCTCGTCATCTTTAGGACGGCCGGTATTTTTTACGTTGTAAAAAATGGGTACCTGCCCGAGATTACGTGGAAAGGTAATGGGCAGCTTTCCACTTGGATTGTGGTCGCCGTAGAGCACATCAGAAATGGCGGCTCCACCCATCGTTCCCGGAAACCAAGCCTGTAGGATGGCAGGGACATGATCATGCTCCCACTGCAGGGCCAGTGGGCGCCCGTTCATCAAGACCAATACCACAGGCTTATCCGTAGCCAATACGGCCTCGATCAAATCGCGTTGATTGCCAGGCAGGGTAATTTCCGTGCGGCTAGCTGCTTCCCCGCTCATTTGGTGCGATTCACCCATCACCATGATCACCACGTCGCTGGATTCCGCCGCCGTCACAGCGGCAGCGAACCCGTCGGTAGCCTCGGTATCGATATCCGTACCCATGGCATAGTTGATGCGATCGGCGCCGAGACGCTCAACGAGTGCTTCATACACACTGACCGCTTTGCCGTTGCGATCTCCAGAAGCGGCCCAGGAACCGATGATATGAAAATCGTCTTTGGCGAGCGGACCGATCAATGCAATTGTTTGATCCGCTCGCAATGGCAACACCTGCTCTTCGTTTTTGAGCAGCACCATGGAGTGTGCAGCCAATTCACGGGTAGCCTGCATAAAGTCTTCTCGGTAGATCGTAGCTTTTTCACGTGCCGCATTACTGTAGCGGTAAGGATCCTCAAATAATCCCAGCCGGTACTTGGTTTCTAAAATTAGCCGGCAAGCTTTTTGGACCCGCTCCTGCGGCACCCTTCCAGATTCGATCAGGTCCTTTAAATACAGGCGATAAATACTCGCCATCATATCCATTTCGACTCCGGCATTCATGGCTAGTTCGGCGGCGTGGGCACTGTCGCGTGCATAACCGTGTGGTATCAATTCGTAGATGGCAGTATAATCGGATAATACGAACCCGTCAAAGCCCCACTCATCCCGCAAGATATCCTTGAACAGGAATTCATTGCCACTGGCGGGGATGCCGTTCAACTCATTGAAGGCCGTCATGAAGGTCTGCACCCCCGCATCGACAGCCGCCTTGAAGGGCGGCAGGTAGATCTCGCGCAGTCGGCGCTCACTCATATCCACGGTGTGGTAATCGCGTCCGGCCTGGGGGGCACCGTAACCAACGAAGTGTTTGGCGCAGGCCAAAACGGTATTTGTAGCGCTTAAATCATCACCCTGGAAGCCGCGTACGTAAGCTTCGCCCAACCGGCTAGAAAGATAGGGATCTTCACCCCCGCCTTCCATCACCCGGCCCCAGCGTGGGTCACGCGCTATGTCGAGCATAGGCGCAAATGTCCAGTGCAGGCCGGCAGCAGCAGCTTCTTCAGCGGCGATGCGGGCGCTCTGCTGGACGAGCTCCAGATCCCAGCTAGCTGCACTGCCCAGGTTGATGGGAAAAATGGTCTTGTAGCCGTGGATAACATCGTAGCCCAGCAGGAGGGGAATTCCCAACCGCGATTCCTCTACCGCGATGCGCTGCATCTTGCGAGTGTATTCCGCACCATGAGCATTGAGCAATGAGCCGACCATTCCTTCCTTAATGTAGCGCTGGTAGTCGGTACTCAGTGCCGGCCCCGTTTGGTCGTAGCCACTGGTATATTGCACGGTCTGACCGATCATTTCTTCCAGCGTCATCTTGGCCATCAGATCATCGATGAAACGTTCCATCGTGTCCTTATCATCCATTTGACTGAAAACAAAGGAGGAAGAAAGGGCCAACAGGAAAGTAGCCCCAATAAATCGTAGCCTATTCATACGCGAAGTTTTTTGTCATTTCAAAACCTAGTTTTGCCAGCCCCTTACGTACATCAGGGTCCTGCATGAATAACCTCCAGAGGAGGCCGGTTCGATGGTTTTCAATCATTACCGGAATGGGGCCCTGATCGATCGCCAAGTAAGAAGGCGCAAAATAGTCTTCTTCCAAATTAAAAGAATCGTAAAAACCATAGGGTCCGTACAAAGAATCCATGTGGTTATTCAGCATGTAACGAATGGCCTGCATCGATTCCTCTGGCGTATATACGATGGACGAAACAGAAGCTGTCGGAGTTATGGTACCGTTGTCGCGTTTGCCGGGGGCGTGTCCGCTATAGCCCCACGGATTATCACTCGAAGTAAGTCCCCAGCAGCTGTCAGGATACCCCGCCTCCAGGCAATACTCCACCTGGGCCATCGCCATATCTCGGTGGTGGGCGTAGTAATCTTCATACCCGGATTGAGTGACGTAGCTATCCCGGAAATAGGGCGGCATACCTAGATAGGAGTAATGAATGAAAAACAACGGTCCGCCCAGGTCTTTCCGGTTCCGGATTTTCAAGCGCTGCACGTAGTTACCTTTTTTATTATAGCGCTTGTTGAAGTCGATGGCCCAACCACTGTGGTAGATCTCCGGATCAACTGAGTGTGTAGGCGAGCAAACAGCCAGGATGTACACAATTTGAGTTTCGTCGAACCCCATTACCGGCATATCCATTGCGAATGCAAACTCAGGCGACCAGTGCCACAAAATCCACGGATTACCATTGCGGTAAAAATCCCAATCGGCTTCCTCCCAGAGGGCGGTAATATTCTCTCGAATCTTCGACTCGATGGCGCCGGGGCCGTCAAAATATTGGCGAACCGTAAGTAATCCCTGGAACATGAAGGCCGACTCGACCACATCGCCCCCGTTGTCCTTTTCCGAAAACGCAAAAGCTTTACCAGTGGAACCCTCGTACCAGTGGGAAAACATGCCGTGAAATCGCTCGGCATCGTTGCGCAACCAATTGGTGAGTTTGAGAAGATGATTGGCAGCTGCTTCGCGACCGATCCAGCCGCGTTCGATGGCCACCGGAAAGGCCATGATACCGAACCCTGTACCACCTGTAGTTACTGTCTCGTCCACGTCGTAGGCATTAGAGCGACGCCCATGCTTGGAAGAATGACTGCGTTCGCGCCCCATACCTGAAACCGGGTGCGCAAATTCGTAAAAGTAATTGAAGGTATGCTTAGCGATGGAATCCAGAATTTGTTCATCGCTGCCTTTCCACCAAGACTCGATTTCCGTTGTGATATTAGCCGTGGTTTGGGAATTACTGGATTGCGTGCAGCTAAAAGCTATCCATCCCAACCCGAGCGATAAGATTATATTTCTCATACGCAGGATTAAAGGTGAAAAAAGTGAAACAGCACCTACCCCCTGCCGCCCTGGTGATGCTTCTAGGGCATCACCGGATGTGCGGGGTTAGCGGCCTGCATTCAGCAGAACCAAAAAAGATTAATAGCCAGGATTCTGGTTAAGGCTGCCACTGGTCAGATCGATTTCCGATTGGGGAATCGGCAGCAACTCGTTCTTGCCAGGTGTAAAGTTATCCTTGCCAACAGCTTGCATGCGTTCTGCCACCCGGCCCTGGCGCAGCAGATCGAACCAACGATGCTGCTCCATAGCTAACTCTACCCGACGCTCCTGCCAGATCAGCTCCCGAAGCGCATCGCGGTTAGTTTCGGTAATTTCCGGCAGGATGAAATCGGGACGGCTACCCCGGGCCCGGTCGCGGATCATATTTAAAAACGTGAGGGCCTCCTGGGTTTTACCGTTTTCGTTCATCGCCTCAGCAGCCAACAAAAGCACATCGGCATAACGCAATCGACGGATATTACCGGGACCATTGCCATTGAAACCGGGGTGATCCGGAACGAAGGCTTTTTGGTTGTAGCGTTCATTGACAATATTGGGATTGTCCTGCACTACATCCGAGCCATCGGGTAAAGTTTCCCCGGGATAAAGCACCGTTGCTGCCAGACGCGGATCACCGGGTTCAAATGCGGCGATCAAATCGTCGGATGGCCGATTGAATCCCCAACCTAGGTTGGGGGTGCCCCGCACACCTTGCACCTCGTTGTACTGACTACCCGTCACTGCAGGCTCGAAAGCAGCGGTTTGCACCTCAAAGATACTCTCTTCGTTGTTTTCGCCTTCGGGAGTAAAAATATTCGCAAAATTAGGGGTCAAGGCGTATTCTCCGGAATTGATCACCCGCATGGCGTACTCCTCAGCCTGGGCGAAGTCGCCCAGGGTCAGGTAGACCTTGGCAAGGAAACCTTCGGCAGCACCCCTTGTCGCACGGCCGATTTCGGATGAAGGGTATTCCGACTTACGCGGAAGCGCTGCCGCAGCATCCATCAGGTCCTGAATGATCTGTGCGTACACCTCATCGACCGGATCGCGCGGACGATTAATTTCGTCTGGGCTCAGGGGCTCGGTGAGCAAAGGAACATCGCCAAACCAACGCACCAGATTGAAATAGTAGTAAGCGCGCAGAAATTTACATTCACCCAGCAGGCGTGCTTTCAAGTCTTCATCCATATCGATATCCGGGATATTGGCGATGGCGACATTGGCCCGGTAAATTCCACGAAAGTAGCCGGTCCATACCCCGTTCGGGGCGGTATTACCAGCATCAAAGGTGAAATCGTCAATTTCGCGCAGAAAAGAAGCGTCATTCGGCGTACTACCCTTATCGGCATCGTCCGAAATGATATCGGTTACACCGATGAAACTGAATACATGTACCTGCCAGTCACGCAGGTGCTCGTAGACGGCATTGGTAGCCAACACTGCATGCTCGGGCGTTTGAAAGAAATTATCTTCCGTCAGCCGACCAGGCGCTTCCTTTTCCAAGAAGTCCTCGCCGCAACCGCTGAAGAACAGCATGACCAGGGTCAGCAGACTCGTTAATAAAATAGACTTTCGCATAATGGTCACTTTTTGTATGAATGACTATAGGGAGAAATTTATACCTACCGTATAGGTACGGGCGATGGGGAAAACCCCAAAATCGAATCCCGTATCAAACGGATTTTCGCTAGCAATCTCCGGCTGGAAACCGGTATAATCAGTCCAGGTAATCAAATTGGTTCCCGATACAAATACCCGGAAGTTGCGGATATTCACGCGTTCCAGCAATGCATCGGGCAAGGTGTACCCTAAAGTTACGTTACGCAGACGCAAAAAGGAACCGTCTTCAATAAAACGATCGGAAGGAATGTAGTTATGTCCGGCATTGGTCACGCGGGGCTCAAAATCGCTCGTCCCCTCACCGGTCCACCGGTCGAGGAAGGAGGTCTCAAAATTGTAATTCCCAAAGCGGAAAGCTTTCTTTTCGTTGTAGACTTCGTTACCGGCCTGACCATTGAAGTCGACTGCCAGATCGAAACCTTTGTACCGGGCGCCAAAACTGAATCCGTAGATAAAATCGGGGATCGGGCTACCCAAAAACGTCCGGTCAGCATCATCGATAATCCCGTCCGGTTCGCCGGTTAGGTTACCTTCGGCATCGCGACCGTTCAGATCGGCAAAACGCAGGTCGCCGGGGCCGCCTTCCGTACCGCGGGTTGGAAAATCTTCGAGTTCTTGCTCGTTCTGGTAAACGCCTTCCACTTGCCAGCCATAGAAGGAACCGATGGGCTGGCCCACCACCGTACGGGTTGCTAGAAAACCACCCTGTACACCTCCGCTGAAAATTTCAGTCCGGCCACCACCGAGATCCAGTACTTCATTATCGACAGTCGAACCGACGACGCTGACGTTGTAGGAAAAGTCGCCGATATTATCTTGCCAGCCCAGATTGAAATCGAAACCGCGGTTGCGCATAGTCGCTGCATTGACGATTGGATTGGCTTCCGAACCAATGTAAAAGGGGATCGGAATGGCCGCCAGAATATCGTTGGTTGTGCGGGTGTAATAATCGATCTCGGCGGTCAACCGGTTATTGAGGAACCCGAGTTCTACTCCGATGTTTGCTTGTTCGGTTTCTTCCCAACGCAGATCGGGATTGGCCAGGTTGAGTACAGCAGCGCCGTTTTGCACATTCCCGAGATTTTCATTATCTCCAAAAATGACATTTAAGTTACTGGTAACCAGTGGAGAATAAGCGAAGGTCCCGATCTTTTCGTTACCAACCAGCCCCCAGCTACCGCGTACTTTGAGGCGGGTGATCCAATCCTGGGTCTGCATAAAGGGTTCGTTGGTCACATTCCAACCCAGGGCTACCGATGGGAAATACCCGAAGCGGTTATTTTCACCGAACTTAGAGGATCCGTCGGCCCGAAAAGAGACAGTAAGCAAATAGCGGTCGAATGCGGTATAATTTACCCGGAACAGGTAAGACACTAGGCTCCAGGTATCGGCATTATTACTATTACTCGCCGTGGTTTCATCACCGGCGTTGAGGTAAAAAAACGTTTCGTCTTCGCCGAGGAAATCGGTCCGCCCCCCATTCAGAAACTCAAAGTCGAATTCCTGGGCGGTAATTCCTGCCAGCGCGTCGATTCGGTGATTACCCAGGTCCAGATTGTAATTGAGGGTGTTTTCCCACAACCAATCCTGAGAACGCGTTTCACCAATGGTAAGACGTGACACATCATTCATTTGCAAGGCCGAGACCATAAACTCAGGGGTAAAGTTTTTGCTCTGACGCTGTGACAGGTCCAGACCGAAATTACTCCGGAAGGTGAAATTTCGGAGAAATTGAATATCCGCATATACATTACCTACGGCCCGGTAGCCGAAGCGATTATCGTTGTTGTAGAATATAGAAGCTTCCGGGTTACCCGTAGAGGAGATTTCGGCCGTAGAAGGTGAAAAGTTGCCTAGGCTATCAAAGGGTTCTGCGATTGGAGCCGAGCGCAGGGCGTTATTTACGAGGTTGGGGCCGTTGGTGCGCTCGTCGTATACCAGGGCAATATTGTGCCCAAGTGACAGATAATCCTTGACCTTATATTGATTATTCAAGCGTACGGTAAAGCGTTCAAAATCCGAACCGCGGATGATGGCATCCTGCTGAAAGTAATTAAAGGAGGCATTATAGGTCATTTTTTCTGAACCGCCGTTAAACCCTACTTGATAATTCTGGATCGGAGCGGTCTGAAAGATCAGATCCTGCCAGTCGGTCCCTTCGCCAAACACTTCCGGATTGTCATAAGGGGGTGTTCCGCCTTCGTTAATGGCCGCCTCATTGGTCAGCTGGGCATATTGCGTCCCGTTCACCACGTCGACCTTGTCGGTCACTTCTTGCCAACCGTAGTAGGCATCGAAAGAAATGACAGCATCCTGGTTGTATTGCCCTCTCTTAGTAGTTACGATCACCACCCCGTTGGCCCCCCGCGATCCGTAAATGGCGGTAGCCGACGCATCTTTGAGTACTTCGATCGACTCAATATCGCCCGGGTTGAGGTAGTCGATGTCATTGAGTAACATACCGTCCACTACGTAAAGCGGAGACGAATCATTAAACGTACCGGTACCGCGAATGCGGACCACGGCGCCTTCGCCCGGCCGGCCCGAGGTCGGCGTCACTTGTACACCAGCGACCTGCCCCTGGATGGCCTGTACAGCGTTGGCCGTCGGAATGCGCTGAATCTCTTCGGCATCTACCGAAGAGATAGAGCCCGTCAGGTCGCTCTTGCGTTGCGTACCGTACCCCACGACCACCACTTCATCGAGGACAGCAGCCGATTCGGTAAGGGTGATCTCCATGTTCCTGCGCCCGTTAATTGCAATTTTTTGAGGCGCATATCCGGTATAACTCACCTGTACGGTATCGTTTTGTATATCGGGAACTTCTAAGGTGAATGCTCCGTCGAGGTCGGTCACGGCCCCCCGCCCGGCATCGGGTAGATAGAGATTGGCGCCGATGAGCGGATTGCCCTGCTTGTCGACTATTTTCCCAGTGACCGTTGCTGACTGAGCGGCTAACTCCCAACTGAATAGGCAGGCCATCAAGAGAAAGCCGAATTTGTAAAAAGTATTAATCATGGCGCTCATTTTTAATAGTTGATTCCGTACCAATGGTTCGGTTTCAGGCAGTCGGCCGCCAGGAGTTTAGTTTTCCTTTCCAGGCTCCCTGGGAAGCGCATTTATCTTTTGGGGTTATAGGTTAGGGTTTTAACGACCTGTATCGCCCGGCGAGACCATCAGTTGCAAAAGAAAATGGGGCCGCCCCGTGGGACGGCTCCCTAATTCGTTTAATCGAACATCGTTAGTTCTTCACAAAACGGGCATTACCGATCAAGGCGCCCGAGCGATCGAAGGCCGCCAGGGTGTAAATACCTTGATCCAGGTCACCTACGTTCAGCTCGACCCCAGACACCTGGTTGGTCTTGATGATGCGGATGCGCTGACCAAGGGAGTTGAAAATCTCAAAGTGGTTGATGTCATCGGTTCCTTGTACAAAGAGGATGTCGTTGACCGGGTTCGGCATAATGGAAAGTTCTTCTACCCTTACCGGATTAAATACGCTGGTTACCATATTGCAGGAAGAGCCAGCAATTTCGACATCGTCAAAGTACCAGATGCGTTCCTCGGTAGGCGTTTCGCCGAAGCCGAGGATGATGGTATAGCGATCGTATAGACCGTCGTCGGCCACTACGGCCGAGTAGTCGAAGGTCAGCTCCTGCCATTCGCCCGGCGTGGTATAGTCGGCGAAAACGTCGCCCGATTGGCTGTTATCGCTTCGACGGTTTTCGACCTTGGCAACCTGCTGGCCGGCTACCGGTCCCCAGACCTTCATGCTGATGGTCTTGTTATCGTTCGGCAGCGCGATCGGCGCCGGCAAAAGAGTGGTCAGACCGGCAAAGGTGTTGACGCCTGGTCCGTCGGCGCTTTCTATGAACACCCCTACTGAATCACTCGGATTGATGTCGCTCTTATCCGGATTTTCGATGAAGGTGAATTCGGGCGCGGGATCACCATTGGCGAAGTACCCCCAATCAGTAAGCGTAAAGTTAGGTTCTTCAAAGTTCACCACGCAGGCATCGTAAGGGGCCGGATCCCACTGGATATCATCTACGAAGTAGACTTGACCGGTAGGTTCGTTACCGAAGTTCAGGAAGAGGATCAGACGGGTAAAATCTTCCATCGCCTGCTCGCTAAAGTCGATGCGGTATTCTACCCATTCTTCGGCAACCGGCACCTCTACAACCTGCTCTACATCCGGGCCGCTACCGCCTTCCAGTTTGAAGCCCATGGGCACAATTTCCGGCGACCAGATGCGTACCACCAGTTGGTTTCGGAACGACAAGTCAATCGGCCCATCGTACTGGTAACCGATGTTGCTAAAGGGACCGGGTGGGTCAGTATAGCGGGCAACCTTGTCCAGCGGGTTATTGTTGATGTCGCCGGAATCATCGGGGTTGTCGATGATCTCAATATCGTTATCGGCATTGATCTGCATCACGTTGCGCTGACAGTCAAAATCGTCTACGATGAAAGCAATAGGCTCCACACCTTCACAGGGATCGACCGTTCCCGCGCCTAGGCTCAGGTTGTCGAAGAAATAAGTGTCGCTGGAAGCTGTACCGCCGTCGAAGATCAGGTTAACCTGGAAAAAATCTGTGATAGAAGAGAAGTCCTCAAAATTGAAATTCAACTCGATCCACTCCTCATTTGCTGTCACATCACGGGTAACTTCCTGTACTCCTTGGGTGGCGCTCACCAGTTGCATGGTAATGCTTTGCGAACCAGTCGGAGCCCAAACATCCAGGTTAAGCTGTGAAAAGGTGGACAAATCCAGCCCTTCGTTGAGGGTGGCGGTCAGGGTACTAAAAGCAGAGGACCCCTTGGTGTAAGAACCTACATTCTCACTTTCGTTACCGGTCATGTCTGGGTTAGCAATCACGGAGAAGGTACCATGTACGGCGGTATTTCCGTTGAGCGGTTCCCAGAATAAGTTCGGACCGTCTTCGAAGTCTTCGAGCACCTCGCCCATAGGTGGTTCTTCCCAACGGAAATCATCGAGATAGTAAATATCACCGTTACCGTCTTGGCCGGCATTGAAGAAGAACACCAGCCGGGTATAATTTGCACCGGCCAGATCACTGTAATCTACCGTGTATTCAACCCAAGTTTGCGTTTCTTCCACTTGTACGTCACGCTCAACGGCCGGTGAAGTTCCACCTTCCAGCTTGGTCAAAAGGCGCCCAGTTACCGGCGCCCAGACTTTAAACTTGAGTACATTGCGCTCGGTCAGGTCGATGGGTGTTACATAGTTGTACACATACGCGTGGAACCCGCCGAAAGTATCGCGGTACTCTCCGACCTGGCTGGGCCCGTTAACGTCGTCGGGATCCGGGTTGTCAACGATGGTCAAATCAAGCAAACCTGTGAAGAGATTAAGCGGCACGTTGCGTTGACAGTCGAAGTCGTCGATGATCCCTGGTTCCTCGGCTACACCGGCACATTCGTCAGCCGGTAAAGCGGTAATATTGTCAAAAAGGAAGGTATCGGAGGTTTCGGCAATTCCCGGATCGAAGAACAGCAAAACGGTATTCAGGGAGTCCAAATCGGCGCCGGCACTCAGATCGAAGGTGAATGCTCTCCATGCACCTCCCGTAGGAATGGTTACCCGGTCTTCCACAGCTTGACCTGGTCCTTCCAATTTGAAAATAACATCGCCTGCTTTAGGCATGAAAAATTGAACGGTGAATCGGTTATTGGTGCTCAGGTCCAAGGGCTGGTCGAGGCGAGCCAGCAGCAGGCTGAACGCCGAGCCTTCCTGCTTTACGTACTGCCCGACACTACCGTCGGAGTTGATGCCGAGCGGGTCAGCGAGGGTATCAGTCAAAACAGGGTTATCGACGATGGAAAATTCACCTTCGCCTTCTCCATCGTTCCAGCTGAGCTGTCCGCCGTTTTCAAAATCTTCGATCACGAGACCTTGGCTCCAAGAGATAGTTAGCGTCAGGGCTAGAGCCAAGGTGGTGAGTACAATCTTTTTCATATCAACATTTTTGGTTACATAATTTATTTGGCGATTAAAACTTTGTGGGTATAGGTGCTATAGTTGGTTTGTAAACGCAACAGGTAAACCCCGGCATGTAGGCTTTCGCGATTCAACCTGATTTGATGATTAAGCCCCTTGGTTAGCCGCCATTCGTCCAATTGGCGACCGTCAAGGGTGTATAATTGCGCCTGAAGGGCGGTCACTTGACGCAGTTCGATAAAAAGGACCTCGTCGGCACCCAAGGGATTGGGAAAAACCTGGACACTTAAAGGTTGTTTTCCCGGGTTAGCTTGGGTAGTAGTGACCACCGTTGAATCAGTCTCAAAACCAATTTTATCTAAGGCTACTGGAATCTCCGGGTTAGCCATAAAGAGGTCCCAGAGCAATTCGCTGCGGTAATTTTCAATCATACAAATGATTGGCCCCTGATCAATTGCCAGATAGGAGTTGGCAAACCAGTTTTCAGTCAAGTTAAAAGCATCGTAGAAGCCGTATTTCCCCCACAAGCGATCGCCTAGCTCCCGGTAGAAATGCCGGAGGGGCCCCATGGATTCCTGGGGCGTATAAGGCATAGAGCTCAGCGCTGCCGTGGGAGCGATTGTGCCATTGTCGCGCCTTGGCTCGTGGGCCTGGTAGCCCACTAGGGGATCATCGCTCGAGGTGAGCCCCCAGCAGTTTTCCCCGTATCCTTCGTATCCGCCAGGGTTGGCGATACAATACGCCCGGTTAACCAGGGTATGATTGATATTGTGGATGAAATAATTGGCATAGGGATCCTTAATGAAACGGGGATCAAAACCGATATAGGAATAGTGGGCCCAGAATAGCGGGCCGCCGGAAGGAGGCCCGACGTAAATGGTGTAGCCAAAATACTTATTGCCATTGGTATAGCGATCGAGTCCAGCCCACCCATCGTGGTACACGTTAGCAGGTATGCCTTTGGTCGGGGAAGCTACAGCCAGCAGGTAGGTGATCAAAGATTCGTAGTAGCCCCGCATCTGCAGGTTGAGTTCAAACCCGAATTCGGGCGACCAGTGCCACCAAAGCACATTTTGCCCGCCGTTGCGGTGCCAGTTCCAGTCTACTTCCTCCCACATTTGGGTAATGCGTTCGCGCAATTCTATTTCTTCAGGCGTTTCGCCATCAAAGTACTGACGCACCGCCAGCAGCCCCTGAATAAGAAAAGAAGTCTCTACCAGGTCGCCTCCGTTATCAAGCCGGCTGAAGGGAATGACCTCACCGGTCGCACCATTCATCCAGTGGGGCCAAACGCCCATAAAGCGATCGGCATCCTCCTGTAAAAAGGTAGCGATTTTGAGTAGCCGGTCCAGTCCCTCCTTACGGGTAATAAAACCGCGCTCGATCCCGACCAGTATTGCCATAACGCCAAAACCACTGCCACCGCTGGTTACTGTGGCCGTCGTATTGCGCTCCCGGGCTAAGCCGGAGACCGGATGGGCGAAATCCCAAAAATAGCGGAAAGTGTACTCCTGAACCATCGTGAGAAGTTCCTCATCAGTGAACGCACGCGTCGATGCCGATGCCGTACCGGAGAAGTCGCTCTCCTGACCGGAAAAATTGATGACGGTTATCCGGTAGACCAGGTCGGCGTCGCGCCGGCCCACAAAGTCAATGCAGATACCTTCGTCAGCACCGACCGATTTGACAAACTCAAAATTTGCGCCACCGTCTTCAGAGCGGTAGATGCGATAAGTGAATAAATTGGGCGCAAAGCTAGGATCCCAGCGCAGTTCGACATGGCTGTCGTAACCCTTGGCAGTCAGTCCTGTAGGCGCTTCAGGTTGCGCCCAGAGCAAGTTGGGTATGAAGGAAACCAGTACAACTACAACAAGTACAGGTAATTGGTAAAGCAGCCCTCTCATTTGCGGTCTTTGTTTTGGCCATCACAGCCACCAACGGCAGCGCAAATGTATTGCTCCCAATCAGTGACCAAAACGGATTTAGGATTCCAAACAAAAAAACTTTGCCACGATCCATTGCCAAATAAAGTTGGTAAAAAAAAGGACTACAAGAAAGAAAAACACCTCACCATAACTACACCAACAGGGCTTTTTTGTCAATTTTAACCTAAAAAAGACGGTTTTTCAAAACTGCATCATGAATTCAGTGAGGTTTTCATCGGCGTCGAGACCCATTTTTTTTCGTAATCGATAGCGTTTATTTTCTACTCCGCGCACCGAGATATTGAGCAAGGGTGCAATTTCTTTCGTCGTGAGATTCATACGTAAATAGGCGGCCAGGCGAAGATCACCGGGAGTAAGGTCGGGGAAGCTTTGCAGCAGCGCCTTAAAAAAAGATTCGTGAACCTCTTCCAGATTGGTCTCAAAAAGAGCCCGGTCTGCATCATTGGTAATATTGTGGTCGATCAGGTGGTACAGCCGGTAGTAGGCATCAGCATCTATGCCTTGTCCGTTTCTCGGCTTTAAATCTTTCAACCGGCACTGAAGTTCGATCAGCAGCTCGTTTTTCCGGATAAGGTTGTTGGCCGTATTGGCCAGTTCCTTGCTTTTTGCGATGATCTCGGCCTGAAGCTTCTCATTCCGGCTGCGGATGCGCTCCTCCTGTAGTTGTTTTTCCTTAACGCGCCGGATTTGTTGTAGCCGGTATTGATACCACCGGTGCATCAGAAAAAATAACCCAAAAATAAAAACGATCAGCCCGAACTTAGCCAACGGGGTTTCCCACCACAGGTAGGCAATGGAAATGGCAACCGTGGCCACCTCTCCGGGAGCTTCCTGGGTACGTAACCGAAAAGTGTATTGTCCGCCCCGCAGGTTTGTGAACGATTGATAGGCCTTTTGCTCTACGGAATGCCAGGTTTCCGACAAGCCCTCCAGTTGGTATTCGTATCGTACGGTCCTGGCCGGATCGGTATGGCTGAAATAGATGCCGAGATTGTGATCCTTGGATCCGAAATGCACCAGTGCGTCCTCTTGAGTAAGGTGCACGGTGCGACTTGGAGCCTCGATCCTTCTGATGTGCAAGTGACCCGAAGGTAGCTTATTTCCTTTTTTCCGGGTGTCCAGCACGGCATAACCATTTTTCAACCCGAACAAATAGCGGCCTGCCCCCAGCTCAATGATTTCCGGATAGCGAGGCACTAGGGATAATTGCAGCTTGCGCCTACCGCCCGGGTAGTGCCATGCGACCTCATTCGTTCCTACCCAAAAAGTATCCCGGGGAAAGATAAAATGAGCATTTAACCGGATTTCCTCCCCCGGCCTGGACTTCGGAAAGTTGGCATCAATGAACTGGTCGGCGATGGGATGATACCGAAAGAACATTCCGCCTGCTTTGACGAGCACCTGCCCGTCGTTTTTTACCAGCGAAAGCTGATACGTTGTTGGTAGACCGTTTTGCTCTCCGAATTCGCGGGCATTACTTACCTGCAATCGGTCGATATCAAGCTGCACCTTAAAAAGGCCACGGCTGGGGTGGGCACCCCACAGCTGACCTTTCGAATCAAAGGCCAGGGTACGGCAAGATTCCGGAAAATTTGCAATCCGGCCCAGAAATTTTAATCCGCTGGGGGTGCGCCGGTAAGCAACCAGCCCGGTGTAGGTACCCTGAATAAATAGCGTCGGATCTTCCGGATGGGAATGCATTTCCCAACCACCGTTAACTTCGGAAATGAGCTGTACGCGGTCACCCTCAACTTGAAAGGTACCCACGTTATGCCCGCAGTACAGACGATTGTCGACGACTTTTAGGCTCCAAACCTGGCCCTGGGTCCCAGCAACCAACGTAAACGCATCGGAGGCAGCATCGAGGCGCCGAAGGAAAAGCCCCTGATTGGTGCCCAGGTAAAGGCGATCCTGGAAGCGAGCAGCGCAGTATACCGTACCGATGGCGCCGAGGCGGTCGTCAAAAAACGTCAGGGGCGCGCTCAGTTCAGCCAGGTCGATCCCATTGTCGGTGCCGATCCAAAGGTCACCTCGCTGATCTTCGTGCAAGGACAGGACGGTATTATTTTGCAGGCCCGCCGTACGGTTGAGGTGGTAGCGGATATTGCCTTGAGCGTCGACGATGAAAACCCCGTTGAGTAGCGTACCCAATGCAAGATCGCCATTATGCAGCCCGACGCCTGTATTGAGCTGGTAAGTTAATAACTGCTCGTTGAGCTGAATATTCCAAGGGAGGAATTTGCCGGCCCGGTACTGAAAGACGCCATCGTCTTCGGTACCGATCAGAAAAGCGCCGCCCGGTTGTTCGATGAGCAATTTGATTTCCGTACCGGCAAAACGCTCGCTGCCTTGAATGAAGGTAAAGGTATCGTCGGCGTTTAACTGGTACAGTCCCCGATCGATGACGGGCACGATTAACTTATCGTGAATGACCCGCATAAACATGATATTCTGCGGCGGCTGTATGGCGTAGACCTGGCCACCGCGGAACTTGTAAATCCGGGAAAAGGATTGAAAATAAATCCCTTCCATGTAGGGTACGATATTCCAGATTTCCTCTTTGTCCAGGGCAGCAGGATCGACCAGTTCGACCAATGACTGATACCGCAACCCGAGGTCCGGATCTGGCGCCCAGTATCCTAATTCTTCGAAACCACCAGTATAGATTTTACCATTGGAGCCGCAGGTAAGGGCGCGCACCGGTTGGCTATTCGGCAGTTGAAATCGATTCCACCAGGTACCATCGTATTCCAGCATGCCACCTGAGGTGCCAAAATACCAGAATCCATTAGCGGCCTGTCTGACCGACCACACTTGGCGGTAAGCGGCGGTAGCCTCCGTAAAGTTGGTAATGCGAGGCGCTTCCCGCCCTTGCAGCGGGTGAGGATTATCCATTATCAGCAGGAGAAATAACCAGAAACTCCAACTCGGCAAAAACGTTTCTTTCGACAAAGCCTGGAATTTTACGCGCAAACTACTCCATAAAGCTAAGGATTTTAGTGGTTTAGGTAGAAATACCTACTCCAACGGCTGCTTTATTTATGCCATTTTTCACAAAAAAGAAATTAGCCGACGCTTCTACCATACAGCCCAGTCATGAACCACAGGCCGAGAAGAATACACCCCCCGCCCGGCCATACCCAAATACCTGGGCGCTCGGCAAAAAGCAAGAAGGCAAATCCAGTCGCCAAAACTGGAGTCAGCAAACGGAAGGAAGTCGTCCAGAGGGGCGGCAACCACTGTGCGGCAAAGCTGTAACAGAGGGCAGGCAAAGCCGTAGACAGCGCTCCCAAGCTGACCAGAAGGATCCAGTCGATGGCCGAAAGTGAGTAAACAGCTACATCACTCGGAGCTCTGCTCCAGGCCAAAACCGGAAACAGTAGCGCACCGATAGCAAAAATACGGGCAGACAGTAGCAATGGACTCGGCAAGGGGCGACCATTTACCCGGGTAAAATACAGCATGGCATACACGGCGATCAGGAGGCTAGAGCAGAGGGCCAGCAACAAACCCTGCGACCGGTACGGCAGACCGGCTGCGGGTGACCGTAGACCCGGCATCACCACCAGTACCAATCCCATGAGGGCCAGCAGAGCACCCATTACCTCACCCCTGCGCAGCGGCAGCCGACGCAATCCCCGGTAGACCAGGACGAAAAGGGGCGAGCTACCGTTGATCAGCACTACCTCGGCTACCGGGGCCCGCTGGTAAGCCAACACCACGGTAAGGGTATAGGCCAGCATGATAACGATAAGCAAGCCCGCAATCGGATCCCACCCGCTTCGCCACCATTGTCTGTCCCCTCGCCACCATAGTAGGAGCAGAAGTGGTGCCGCGGCGAACAAACAGCGAAAAGCTGTTATCGTCAAACCCGATAAAGCAGGCAAAAGGCGGACGGTGACGCCGGTAAGGGCCCAGAAGAAGGAAAAGCCGAAAGCGGCAAGAAAAGGCGTGTGCGATGATTGGTGGTGCAGGGAATAAGGGTTATGGGATTTGGCACTCAAACCTGAAAAAGCGATCCCGCCAGGATTCGAACCTGGGACCTACTGATTAGAAGTCAGTTGCTCTATCCAACTGAGCTACGGGACCAAATGGACCATTGGAAAAAGCCTGTTGTGGCTGATGGCAGATGCAAAAATAGCGAAGTTTGGCCGATAAAGCAATTACCCGGCATTTGTATAACTTTAAGTTATCGGATACAACCTCGCCCAACGGGTTGCGTTTCCTTTTTAGATGAAAGCTAAACTACCGTGAGCAAATTTTATTCCCTCCTACGAAAAAAACGATTTTATTTCTCGCTCCTGCTGATTGGCGGTTTGCTGGCCTTGTACCAGGCCTCAGACCTGCGGTACAACGATCAGTCCTTAATGCGCAAGCTCGCTAAAAATGCGCTGGAACTGGAGGCAGCCGTACACCATTACTCCTTCGAGGAGCACTCGATGCGTTACGTAGAGATCGGCAATGATTCCCTGCCCCTCGTTTTATTTGTGCACGGCGCCCCGTCATCATCAGCATTCTGGCTAGGCTTGCTGAAGGACAGCTCCCTGCTGGCGCGTGCCAAACTCATGGCCGTCGATCGTTTGGGCTATGGCTACTCGGACTACGGCCGCCCCATTACCTCGCTGAAAAAACAGGCCGCGGCAATTGCCAAACTTTTGCGCCAAAAGCGCAAAGTGCATTTCCCCATTGTTGTACACGGTTCGTCCTATGGTGGATCGGTAGCTACCCGGCTGGCCATAGATTTTCCCGATCTGGTCGACGGGCTGCTCCTGCAATCCGCTTCGGTAGCGCCTGACCTGGAAACCACCTACTCCATTTCTTACCCCTCCAGCCACTGGGCGCTTGAGTGGTTGGTCCCGGGCGCGCTCAAGGTAGCCAACGCGGAGAAACTTTCCCACGCCGACGAACTCCGACGCATGGAAGATCGCTGGTACCGCATTGATGCCCATTGCATTGTTTTGCACGGTCGGCGCGACCGGCTCATTTTCCCCGAGAACGCTTCCTTTGCCTACGAAAGGTTACGCAGCGCCGCTTCGGCCGAATTAGTCCTAGTCGAAGATAGCGGGCACGATCTGCTCTGGACCGCCCGACCTTTACTAATCGAGTCGCTCCACCGGCTCATCGATTACAATTTAATCGGGGCAGAACAGACCCTAGGTATCCGGTCATTATCGGCCGAGTAAATAAACCTATCGGCCAGCTACCCGTTTCTTTCCCAAAATACCTTTCTTTTACCATGAGCGATGTAAAGATAGAACCCAGCTGGAAAGCCGTTTTAGCCGATGAATTTAAGCAGCCGTATTTCCAGGGACTGGCCAGCTTTCTGCGTCGCGAAAAAGAAGCCGGCAAAACGATATACCCGCCAGGATCACTGATCTTCAATGCTTTCCAGCAGACGCCCTTCGAAACCGTCAAGGTACTCATCCTGGGCCAGGATCCCTACCATAATCCAGGAGAGGCAATGGGGCTGAGTTTTTCGGTACCGCCCAGCGTTCGGATTCCGCCGTCACTGCGCAATATCTTCAAAGAAATTCACGCCGACACCGGCGCCGCCATTCCCAATCACGGCGATCTGACCTCCTGGGCGCAGCAGGGTGTATTCTTGCTCAACGCCATGCTGACGGTCGAAAAGAAACAACCGAAGTCGCACGAAAAGATCGGTTGGCAGCGCTTTACCGATGCCGTTATCAGCAAGCTATCGAACGAACGCGAGGGCCTGGTGTTTTTGCTTTGGGGTAGTTTCGCCCGGCGCAAAAAGGTGCTGATCGACAACCAGAAACATTTGGTTCTGGAAGCCGCTCATCCTTCGCCCCTTGCGGGCGGTGCTTTCATGGGTTGCCGGCATTTTTCTAAAGCCAATACCTACCTGCAGGAGCAAGGAAAAACCCCTATTCATTGGCAATTACCGACTTTGTAGGGGCGGGGTACTGAAAAATGATAGAAAATACTTATTTTGTGGGCACTTTGTTAAAAGCTAAGCCCCAATAGTCGTGTTCCCACCCCTTACCCGTTATATCCTTCACATTCCGCGGCAACTAAAAACGTACACCTTACCCCCCAACACAGTTGGGCGCCACCATAAAAACATGTCGCCCGTAGATGATCCATCATCAAATACAGAAAACCAAAAATCACTGTCGTACGGATGAAATCTATGAGAAAACCATTCCTTCGCGTCGGCGCTTTCTATGGCCTCACAGCCGTAGCACTGGGCGCTTTCGGGTCGCACGGCCTACGCGAAATGCTTGAGGGACAGCAACTGCGCGTATTCGAGACAGGTGTTGATTACCAGTTTTTCCATGCCCTGGCTATCGTAGGAGTCAGCATCTTACTGTATTTCAGTAAAAAGCCTTTTCTAATTTACGCCGCATGGGCTTTTTCGATCGGGGTTGTATTTTTCTCCGGCTCCTTGTATTTGCTCGCCATTCGCGATTTAACGCGTTTTTTTCCCGCTTGGTTAGGCCCCATCACGCCGGTTGGCGGCATTTTCTTGATGTTGGGATGGATTTTCCTTTTTTTATCCTCTTTTCAAAACGGTACCCACTATATTCGCAGAAAGGATCAGGACTGATTACGTTATTCCCAAATTCCTGCGATGAGCTATCAACCATACCAAGAATTCGTAAGAACCTTACGAAAAGTAACTGATATTGAAGCCAGTGCTGCCGTGCTAAGCTGGGACAAAGAGGTGAACATGCCGCCTAAAGGATCAGCCATCCGCGCCCAACAGATTGCAACCCTCAGCGGTCTGGCCCATGATCTAATGACCGCCCCTAGTCTGGTCAAGCTGGTACAGGAACTCCAGACCGCTACCGACCAGATGAGCCCGGCAGAAAACCGCAACGTCGAACTGGTTGGAAGAGACTTGGAAAAAGCCCTCCGTTTGGACCACGACTTCGTCGTTCGCCGCTCGAAGGCAACCTCGGCGGCTTACCAAGCCTGGTTGCAAGCGCGGGAAGCCAATGACTACTCCGTTTTTGCGCCCGCTTTCCGGGACATCGTAGAGATCAAAAAGGAAGAAGCCGAACGGTTAACCTACGCTGACCACCCCTACGACGCCCTGCTCGATACGTTCGAACCGGAGTATACCTCCGCCCAGCTCGATAGGCTCTTCAAAGACGTGAAGGCACAGCTCGTCGATTTCGTGCGGGCCATCCGGCAGCGACCGCAGGTCGAGGATGATTTCCTCTATCAGCACTTTCCCCAACAACAACAATGGGATTTCAGTCTTTACGTGCTGCAAAAGATGGGCTACGATTTCGACGCCGGCCGCCAGGACTATTCGCCCCACCCTTTCACCATCAATTTCGCGCCCACTGATGTACGAATAACGACTATCGCCGACGAGCACAATGTCGCTTCTATGCTTTGGAGTTGCATCCACGAGGGCGGACACGCACTCTACGAACAGGGCCTGCAAGAACAAAACTACGGCTTGCCCCTGGGAAGGGCCGTTTCCCTGGGCATCCACGAGTCGCAATCGCGCCTGTGGGAGAACAATGCAGGACGCAGTAAAGTCTTTTGGCAATCGTTGTATCCAGAATTACAGGCCCGCTTTCCCGGTCAACTCGGAGGAATACCCCTCGATCAGTTTTTCCGTGGCATCAACAAAATCACTCCCCGCCTGATCCGTATCGAATCGGACGAACTGCATTACCATTTCCATATCCTGATCCGGTATGAAATTGAAAAAGGACTACTCGAAAATGCAATCGACGTTGACGACATTCCCAAAATTTGGGCCGAAAAATACCGGGAGTACCTTGATCTTGAGGTTCCTGACGACCGGTCGGGTGCGCTCCAGGATATCCACTGGGCCTACGGTAGCCTGGGGTACTTTCCAACCTACTCGCTAGGGAGTTTCTACGCCGCTCAATTTTTCGGTCAAGCGCAACACGATATTTCCGATTTGACTGACCAGCTTGGAGCGGGTAACTTCGCTCCCTTGCTAGAATGGCTGCGCGATAGCATCCATCAACACGGCCGGCTTTACACCGCGGAAGAGTTGTGTATTCAAATTACCGGCGAGCCGCTGAATTTTGCCTACTTCATGGAATACGCACAGGAGAAATACAGGCAGGTATACGGCCGGTAATCAGCAGCGGGCATTGCGCCCGCCACCCCGCGTAAGTCTACGGCGTCCATTCCAACTGCAGGATTGATGCTTTAATTAGGCCGGAATGGTTCTCAGCCTGACCCCTAAATTTCCAGTTCCCCTTCGACAGATTAGAGGCAGGGCCACACAGATTGGCCGGTGCAATGACATACTCCTTGAAGGTGTAGGAAACGGGCGCGCAAGAACCACTTACAGGCGGATTTTCCGGGGCCGAAGGAATTTGATTGGCAGACCCCGTGCCCGTTGAATCCGTCATACAAATAAAACTGCGTTCACCTTCTACGTCCATCATCTTAATGCCGCTTTGGGGGTCGCGCCCTACCAGCCGCACCCTTACGGAATCCATACCGGAAATGGGTATCAACGTAGAATCGGCGGTATAAGCCGATAGGGCCGTACTGATTCCGGGGGCCGTGCGAGAGCCGACTTCCACTTCCCACATCAACTCAGGCAAAGAGCTATCGGATGTGGTATTGCGCGTTTGGTCCGGCCCACAGGGGTCACAGCTCAGAAGGAGGAAAAAGCAAAGCATGGTTAACAGGTGTTTTAATGTAAGCATAGCGAAATATTTAGGTTATTTATGATCTTTAAATATCAGGACTTTCATTACTTTTTGCAATATGTATTCCCATACCATTGTGTGAACGGTTCTTCGCCCCTCTTATAAATGTTTTTTCATCTTCTGGCAGTTAAGTTCTCGTTTAGAGGCGGAAATAATTAATTCAAAATATAGGCCCTGTTTCCAAGAAAGCAACATGTATTATTGAAGCACCCATGAGGAGGCGATGTACCAAGCATTACCCTAGGCGCGGTAGAAGTTCCGGACCGGATGATGCTGTTGTCCTCAAAGCTGAATGTGCGTGTTTCTTTCCTCTTCATCGGTCCCCTGCAATGAAGAGCGACCAAGAAAATGCCTCCCCCTGTTCACCTTTTTTGCCTGCTCCATTATACCGTCGATGACTTTCGTGGGACATACTAAAGAAGTTCTTCCGGTGGTCAAGCTGGTCTTTTCCGAGGTGTAAAGGTCCGGCATATTTTCAAATTCAATTTCATTCACGAAAAAAAAAACCATGAAGTGGAGCATCTTATCCATGATGGTACTGTTGTGCCTCTTGTTTAACCTTTCTGCCGAAGCGCAGGTAGCCATCGGTCCCCGTGTCGGCGTCGGATTCTTTCAGCGCACCGATGACAACGAGGACCCCGAACCCGTCGACCGAGTCGGATTAAATCTTGGCGCTGCCGTTAATTTTGGGGTAAATAATTTCTTTTCCTTAGTCGGCGAGGTCGGATTTCAGCAAAAAGGTTGGCGCCAAGGCTTCGACAACGCAAATAATGAATTCAAAGTCAACTATTTAGAGCTGGATCTATTGGCAAAAATTAAAGTTGGCAATCGCTTTGGTGCTTATGGGCTGCTGGGCCCTTACGCCTCGGTAGGCATGGGTGGCACCATTACCACCGAACTGTTTGGCGAAGAAGACGAAATGGACCTCGACTTCGACGACTTAGGACTCAACCGGACTGACTTGGGCATCATCGTTGGCTTGGGCGGATTCATCGCCGTTGACGATATGCAATTCTACCTTGACGCCCGCTACTCCGGCGGCTTTATCAACCTTGATGATACCGAAGTACTCGACACCAAAAATGCCGGAATTATCCTGTCGGCAGGCGCCTTTTTCCCTTTGAATTAATTACAACCTGAAAAAATACAAACCATGCTCTATCAGCAAAAGACGATTTCCATAAAAACTAATATCCGTACACTCCTCATTGCTAGCTTAATTTTTTCTACCCTATTGGTAAAGGCGCAAGACATTACTTTTGGCAGCCGTATCGGACTCCCGATTACCAATATTTACGGCGATGACGTGAACAATACTGATGCCCGCCTGGGATTTGAACTAGCCGGAGTGGCCATAATTGACTTCGGGGGCTGGTTCGCTCTGCAGCCGGAACTGTCCTTCATTACTCGGGGCTACAAACTGGAAACGTTTGGCGAGGATGTAAAAATCTCAGCCAATTATATCGACCTCAATGCTCTGGCCAGGGCACAGTTTGCCATTTCGAGGGGCCTTGATTTTCACGGTTTAATCGGACCAGTGATTGGCTTTGGCATCGGCGATGTCCGCCAAAAAATAGATAATGATACCATCAAGTTCGAATTCGATGACGCCGGTGTCAACCGAGGCGATTTCGGGCTGCTATTCGGCGCCGGCATCGATTTTGATCTTGCCGGATTCGAAACTTTCACCGACCTGCGGTACCATATCGGCATCAACGACATTCTTGAAGGCACCAGCGAAGCGCGCCACAATGCCTTCATCATTACTGTGGGAGTATTGCTATTTGATTAAAAACCGCACCACTCCTACATTCTTCTTACCGAGAACCGCCTGTTCCCTCCGGGCGGTTTTTTTTACATAGTGAACAACCTCCTGCCCGTACGCGTCGTCTCTTTCCAAAAAACATTATGAAAACAGCTATTACCCTTATCCTGACCACTTATTATTGCGCCGGTTTGATCCTTTCCGTAAAGGCACAAACATGGAGCATCGGACCGCGGTTCGGATCGGCCCTGACCGATATTTACGGCAATGGCGTTGACGAAAGTGCGGAAACACGGGCCGGCTTGTTGGCCGGGGCAGTAGCCGAATTAGATTTTCCTGGGCCCTTTGCTTTACAGCCAGAAGTAGGATTAATTATCCGTGGCTTCAGTGATGAAATTTTTTTCCCTGAGTCAGTAAGCATTTCCGCTATGTACCTCGATGTGAATGTGCTAGCCAAAGCTAAATTCTCCATCAACAATACCACGGGCATCCACATTTTGGCCGGGCCTTTTTTAGGCTGGGCCCTCAGTGATATCAATATCAGAGGCGATGAAGTTGACGAACGCCTCGAATTCGATGATGTGGGTGCCAACCGCGAGAGCTTCGGCGTTCAATTCGGTACCGGCTTAAATTTTAACTTTATAGACGTACCCGCCTTTATCGACTTTCGCTATCATCTTGGGCTGAACAACATACTTGAATCAGACGATGCCGTACGGCACAGTGCCTACACTGTCTCTGGCGGATTGCTAATACCCTTAAAATAGAACATAAGAGCGCCGGTTCTGGACAGAACCGGCGCTCTTATAGATCATTTTACGCTTTAATCGATCGTTTAGTCATCAAATACAGGTTGATCATGGTCTTCACCCTTCCGCCGGTTGCGCCACCAAATAAAGCCTAGCGCACCTACAATCAGATAAGGCGTGGCGAGCATGTATAAAATACCATTGTTAAGGCCTTTACCGGCCGAGCCACCATTTTCAAGGTTACTCTCAGCAGCGATCCGGCACATCGGGCATTGTGCATCCAACCAATTGGGAAAGGCCACCAGTACCACTACGAACAGGATGATCAAACTTACTTGCAATTCCTTATGCATAATATTTTTTTTATGGATAGTAGGGCAATAACATCCAGTAACAAACCGGCCCGGTGATGGCTACGTATAACCAGATTGGAAAAACCCACCGTGCCATCTTCTTATGCCGGTCAAACTGTTTTGTATAGGCCCGAATAAATGTAAACAAAATGAAGGGTAAGATAACCCCTGCCAAGCTTATATGGCTTAATAGTAAAACAAGATACCAGGTACGACTGTTCCCTACAGCTGCTTTTTCTGCCGCACTCAGCACTCCATCGTGATTCACATCACCATACATCGTCGAGGGCGTAGTAAAGTGGTAGGCCACGTAGGATAATAAAAACAACGCGGACAGGGACAGCGCTACGTAAATCATATTACGGTGCATGTTTACCTGCTTGTTTTTAATAAAATACAAGGCCGCTAGAAGTACGATCGCTGTAATGGCATTGAGTGTCGCGTGAAACGGAGGTAAGAAGCTCAAATCTACACCTTCCGGCAAAGGAATTTTTACCTGCCGCATTAATCCTACCAAAATGAGAACGATACCCGTGACTATCCAGGCCAAGGTATTCAGTCGCTTTTCGAGTTTAACGCTTGCTTCCATCGAATTACCTATTTTTCTTTTTCCCGTCGAAAAACAATATCGCCGCGCACATCATCGGTCGGCATGAGCATAGCCAAATGCGTGACCAGGCGCTCAGTTTCGGGCGCTTCGCGCAAATCGTAATAACGCCGGATTTCCCCACCGCGAGCTAGTAAAACAAAAGTGTTGTTGGCATGGTCCTGACCTTCCGGATAGGGAAAGCCCAATGCTTCCGCCAGCTTTTGCTGGGCTCCGGGCGCACTGTATGCCGGAAGCACCCGCTCGGATACGGTTAACTGATAACGCTCCAAGTAGCTTTCCAGCACCGCAGTGGCAGTGCCTTCCGGTACAGTGAATTGAAATAGAAAGTGTATATCCTTTCTTTCTGAAAATTGATCGACGATGGGGGTTAGTCGATTGCCTGCCGTATCGGCCAAAGGCTCGGCGGGGTCGGCCAGATAAACCACCAGTAGACCGCTATCGAGATCAGCAATCTCTACTTGCTGACCGCCCAGCGTCGTAGTAGTGAAAGCTGGCAAAGCACCGTAATCTTTCAATTCCTCTAAAGCCGCCTTGCGGTATTTGTATCCTTGTTTCAGGTAGTACCAGCTGCCGAGTGGCAGCCCTACCAAGAACAAGAACAGAGCAAGTGAAGGAAGCAAACCTCGGATATTGAATTTTTTTTTGCTCATATACATGTACATGTAATTGATAAAATAACAATTGCCAGATGACCAATGTTGCCACAAAAAAGTAAGGAATACACAACTGCCTCGGGAGTAAACGAATGCTCCCGAGGCAGCTAAACGGTGGGTCGTTTCCGTGAACCAGTCGGATTAATTAGCCTGCGTTTTTGGGAACGTAGACATCTTCGGGTAACGCATTGCCCTCTACCTCAGATTCCTCTTCGGGTTCGACTTGTTCATTGTTGCGCTCCTCGATCAATTGGCGGCGGTTTTTCCAAGAATTCCCTTCCTGGAAAAAGGCAATCAGCGCCCAAATGAGCAGTACGGTGGGTAATAAAACACTAACCGCCAGACCTTTTACCTCGTATTTCATGTGCATAAATTCGTACACAATGAAATAAGCTTTGTACAACGACAGCACAATCAGGGCCAGTCCTACTGGATACAGCACCCAGGCGTAGTCCTCGGCACCCGGGATAATATGGCCCTTTCCCAGGAGAGAGATAAATACTTCGATCAGCGTGACAGCCGCCAGAAGGATCAAGCCGTAGCGCACACGCTTTTTACTTTCTTCGTAGGTGAGATGCTCGCCCATGATATTGCAATGTTTTTTGTCGTCAATGAAAAATTAAAGAAGATAGAACACCAAGAAGACGAATACCCAGACCAAATCCACAAAGTGCCAGTACAGACCCACTTTTTCTACCATTTCGTGGCCATTTTTGCGCTTGAGGTAAAGGCCGCTCGCCGTATTGATACAGATGATAATCAGGAATACGACTCCGGAGAAAACGTGAAAGCCATGAAATCCGGTAATGAAGAAAAACAGCGAACCAAACGCCTGCGGGCCAAAATTCTGGGTCATGATTTGTCCCTCGTTAGGGCCTTCGGTAACCATAAATTTACGGTGAACGAATCCTTTTTCATCTACGTAATAGCCAGGATGGTCTCCCTGGGAGTAATCGTGTTCTTCGGCATGCTCCCCTTCGCTATGGCCTTCACCGTGCCCTGCGCCTCCCTTGTGGATTAGGTAGGAGTCACCGGCATCGAACGTTTCGTCGGTCGGGTTGCCTGCTGCATCCAGGTATACACCACCTTGGGTATGCGTGCCGAAAGGGTTAGTAGAGAGGGTCATATGTTCCGTGGCAATCAGATTGGTCCACTCCCAGGCCTGGCAACTCAGAAAGCCGATACCGCCGAGGATGGTCAGCAACAGCCAAAATACAGCCCCGTTGGCATTTTCCCGGTGCCCTTCCTGTACGGCACGCACCATGGTCACAGAACTCACGATCAGCAAAAAGGACATAATCGTGACGAAGATCAGGGGTGCATTATGCACACCGAAAGGAGCTGTCGAAAAAACAAAGTCGGGTACCGGCCAGGTAGGGCTGCTGAAGCGCAAAGCTCCATAAGCAATGAGGAAGCCGGCGAAGGTAAAAGCATCCGAAAGCAGAAAATACCACATCATCAGTTTTCCATAACTGGCCTTAAACGGTTCGGAAGCTCCCTCCCAAGACGCTTGTTGGTCCTGCTCGTGCACATTCTGATCCGTCAGGGTTTCTGAAGTCGCCATTTTTTGCGTGTTGTTTATAGTTGTTCTTTAATCAAAACTTTACCAAACTAGCGGGTGGTTACCAAAAACACCAGCAAATATACCCAAAGCAGGTCAACAAAGTGCCAATATATCAGCGATAATTCAAAGCGGAGCTTGCGGCCCTTGTTAGGAGGCCAGGGCAAGGCAAAAGCGTGTAGCAGGGCGATCGCCAGTACTGCTAACCCACCGATGATGTGCGCCGCGTGCAGACCAGAGATGGTATAGACAAACGAGCCGGAAGGATTGGTCGTTAACTCCACCCCGATGGCCTGCAGGGCCAGCCAACCCTGATATTGGAGCACCAAGAAAGTGATCCCCAAGATGAAGGTAACGACCAACAATCCGCGATAGAGCTGTTGGTTTTTATTCCGGAAGGCTGCATAGGATCCTTGGAGGGTAGCGCTGCTCACCAGAATGGCTACCGTACTAACGTAAAAAATCTGGGGCATGCGAAATTCCAGCCAGTTGCCTGCTGCCATCCGCACGACGTAAGCACTGGTGAGCGCAGCAAACATCATGGCAATACTGGCACAGGCCACGTACAAAGCGAATTTCTTAGGGTGTATTTTATTATTCGTGCGATATTCCGCCACAGTCGTACTCATGTTTTCTAAATTTTATCTATCAAATAGGTCAATAGGGCGGCTGGTATATATAAAAAAGAATAAAACATCAATTGTAAGGCCGTCCGCCGATCGTTGTGCCGGTAAAAACGCCAGGCAAAGAACAAGTAGCCCGCACTTAAAGCGGTCACGAAAAATGCGGAAAGTATTCCGCAGGTGCCCAACCAGTAGGGCGACCAACTGAGCAGTAGCAAGAACCCGGCGTAAACCATGGATTGGAATCCAAGGTTGCGCTTTTGACTTTCATCGGCCGCTGGCAAAAGCTTGTACCCCGCGTGCTGATAATCTTCATAGGCTAACCATCCAATCGACATAAAATGAGGGAACTGCCAGAAAAACTGTAGCCCAAAGAGGGCCAAGGCCAGGTAACTCATTTGTCCTTCTGCCGCCACCACACCGATCATTGTAGGTAAGGCGCCGGGAATAGCGCCTACGGCAATTGCAGCCGGAGAAACGCGTTTGAGCGGCGTGTACAGAAATGCATAAGTAACCATAGCAAGCATACCCAGGAAGGCGGTCCAGGGATTGAACAGCGCCAACAAGGTAATACCTGCCAGACTCATAAATCCCGACAGCAGGACGGCGTTCGAAGAAGTCATGCGGCCAGCCGGTAAAGGTCGGTCAGCAGTTCGACGCATCAACCGATCGTAGTCTTTTTCCAGAACCTGATTCAACACATTTGCAGCCGAAGTGACCAGGAAACCACCGAGCGCTAGGACGAAAAGAGGCCAAAATTGGATGGGGCCCGATTGCGCGATTAGGTAAGCCAGTACGGAGGAAAATACGACCGTCAGCGACAGGCGTAGTTTGACCAGCAATTTGTAATCCTGTAGCCGCTGGGCAAATGCTTCCCACGCACCGGTTTTCACCATGCTTACTTCTTGCTTGTTCGCCACAATGTTGAGCTCTTTCTCCATCTTCCTATTTTCAATAAAGGAGGCACCAGCCCGGCCGGTAACCTCCTTCATCGACTTCAGCTTATTATGTAGTAGCAGCAAGCCATCAAATAATAGCGCTTGCTGGCAAAATCTTTTTAGTGTACAGCCTCACTCTCTCCCTCCTGTGCGGGGATCGTCTGAGGCATATAGTCGACCCCGTCTTTACCGTAGTCGTAGGGCCAGCGCTGAACGGCTGGAATGTTTCCTTCCCAGTTACCGTGACCAGTCTCAATTGGAGTAGTCCATTCCAAGGTATTGGCCTGGTAGGGATTTTTTTCCGTCATTTTCTTACCATACCAGATACTGTAGAAAAAATTGATGACGAAAAGAATCTGAGCCGCAAAAGTTACGATCGCCGCAATGGTGATGAACTGATTCATCTCAGCAAAGTGGGCGAAAGATTCGAAGGCATCGAAACGGTAATAGCGACGCGGCACCCCTGCCATGCCGATGTAGTGCATCGGCCAAAAAATAGCGTACGATCCAATCAGCGTAACCCAGAAGTGAATATTGCCCAGTGTGTTGTTCATGAAGCGACCGTACATTTTCGGGAACCAGTGATAAATACCGGCAAACATCCCGAAGAAAGCCGCTACCCCCATCACAATGTGGAAGTGAGCTACGACGAAATAAGTGTCGTGCAGCTGGATATCAATGGCAGAATTACCTAGAAAAATACCGGTCAAACCACCGGAGATAAACATCGACACAAAACCAATGGCAAACAAACTCGCCGGGTTGAAGCGGACATTACCGCCGTAGAGCGTTGCAATCCAGTTAAATACTTTCACAGCCGAAGGCACGGCAATGATCAGGGTGAAAATCACAAAGAAATTTGAAATGAAAGGATTCACACCTGACATAAACATGTGGTGAGCCCACACGATGAACGACAAGAATGCAATCGCCATGATAGAATAAACCATCGCCTTGTATCCGAAGATCGGCTTACGAGAGTTGACTGAGAGCACCTCAGAAACCATACCCATAGCCGGCAAGACAATAATGTACACCTCTGGGTGGCCCAGGAACCAGAATAAGTGTTGGTACAATACCGGGCTACCGCCGACGTGATCCAGCGCTTGGCCACCGATGAATATTTCATTCAGGTAGAAGCTGGTACCCAGACCGCGATCGAGCATCAGCAATAGGAAACCAGATACTAGGACTGGGAATGACAGAAGACCAATAATGGCAGTGATAAAGAAAGACCAGATCGGCAGCGGCAAACGCCACATGCTCATACCCTTAGTACGTAGGTTCAAAACAGTAGTAATATAGTTGATACCACCCAAAAGTATGGATACTACGAACAAGGTCAGCGAAACCAGCCATAGGGTCATGCCGGCTCCCGAGCCGGTAGACGCCTCGGAAAGGGCACTCAGCGGCGGATAGGCAGTCCACCCACCCATGAACGGACCAGTCTGTAAGAACAAAGAAGCGAACAAGACCAGACCGGCCAGGAAGAAAAACCAATACGATAACATATTGAGTAAAGGCGAAGCCATGTCTCTTGCACCAATCATTAATGGAATCAGTAGGTTACTGAAAGTACCACTAAGCCCGGCTGTCAGTACGAAAAAAACGAGAATCGTACCGTGCATGGTTACCAGTGCATAATAGAAATCCTGAGAAAGGGTACCCACACCTGCCTCGTTAATCTCAATCCACTGACCCAGAATAGGCTTCAGCCACGCCAAACTTTCATCCGGAAAACCGAGTTGCAAACGGAAAATGATGGACATTAACCCCCCAACAATCGCCCAGAACATTCCGGTGATCAGGAATTGCTTAGCAATAATTTTGTGATCCTGGCTGAAAATATAAGTCGTGATAAAATTCGACTGGTACTTGTCGCCGTGGTGATGATCATGAAAATGATCATCATATCCCAGCTCTTCGATCAGCACGTCTTGATCAAATGTCTTCGTGGGTGTTTCTAGAATATTAGCCATTTTCGCTGAAGTGTTGTTATTTTCTTAATATGAAGGACAAAACCTCTATGGACTTTAACCAAATATATGAAAATAGGTTGTTGCGTTTTTACTTAATGTGATCAACTCTCTTGTCTATTAACACTCTCGTCACCTTCCTCGTTTAAAGCAATCTTATTCAATAACCTAAATTCGGTGCGACGATTTTCTGCACGCCCTTCTTCCGTACTATTATCACCGATGGGTTGAGTAGCGCCATATCCTTTCGAAATCAGTCGGTCGCCATCTACTCCGTTGCTAACCAATTCATTCAAGACTGCCTGGGCCCGATTTCGGGAAAGCTCTAGATTGGTCTCTTCGCTCCCGGTATCATCAGTGTGGCCGGCAATTTCCAGGCGAAGTTCCGGGTATTTCCTCAACACCTCGGCAAGTGCCTGAATCTCATAAGTCGACTTAGAGGTCAGACTGGCCTCGCCGGTCTCGAATTGGATATTCTCCAGATCTATGACATTACCGCCATCCCCGTCGTTAGCGGCAAAAGCTTCCTGTAACTGGCTGTCAAAGGCTTCTTTGCGCTCTTCGATCTCAAAGTCAAACAACCGGTCGGTCCAAGGGTCTTCTTCAGTACCGCGAATAGAAGTCGCGTAATAAGAAGACTGCTGGCTCAGCCACTGTTCGTATTCTTCTTCGCTCACGATGCGTACGATTCGCTTCATCGACCAGTGACCTTTACCGCAAAGCTCGGCACAGGCCAATTCGAAGTTAAAAGCTTCCCATTTCATGGGGCCTTCCGGATCATCCGGATCGAGTGGCTGTTGCCATTCTGATTGCGTACTCAAGCGCTGGCGGTATTCTTCAGTAGTCGTGGTTGGCGTGAATACGAAATACGTGGGCATACCAGGCACAGCGTCCATCTTTACGCGAAAGTGCGGCAAATAAAAGTTGTGCAACACGTCGCGCGATGTGATGCGTACGCGCACTTTTTTACCGACCGGCAGAACAATCTCAGATGGATGGGTATCGTCGAGGTTTTTCCGGTCCTCCCAGTCCTGGCCCAGCGGATTTAAAGCCGTAATCTGACGAAAATCTTTGGCGCCCAGTTTTCCATCGGGACCCGGATAACGCAAGGCCCAAGCAAACTGGTAACCCGTAGCTTCTATTTCGATAAACTCTTCATCGGGATTGACGTCCGCCATCACTTCATTCCACACATCCAGACCGCTGACAACCAGGAAGGTCATAACGATAGCGGGAATGAGCGTCCAGATAATTTCCAGCCGGTTGTTGTGTGATACAAACATAGCTTTGCCGCCGGCACGTCCGCGGTATTTATAAGCGTACCAGAAGAGCAAAATCTGCGTAATGAAAAAGACGATTCCAGTAAAGAATAAGGTTACTTTAAAGAGTTGATCCAGGGATTTACCGTGCGCCGAAGCGGACTCTTGCGGACCGAAGCCCAGGAAGTAATCCCGGTAATAGATACCCGAAACAATCGTCGCCACTAAAAAGGCAACCATGAACAGCAGTAGGTAACGCGCCTGACGGCGGTTAGCTTGGTTCTGAATTTCTTCTTCACCGCGAATCTTTGCTGCCAGCTCGGTCACCTTACCGATCTGGACTGCCACAATTGCGATGAGAATAATGCTGATGATAGCTAATAAAGCTGTCATTGATTCTCTTATTTTTTATTACAATTTATACTCTCCCTAACAGTTTGTCCGGAATCTTGTATTCCCAACTAACCTTATTTAGAATTATTCTGCATAAGGCCAAACCGTATGGTGCGTGCTCTCCGCCAGATAGGGATCTCGCGTCGGCACCAAGGCGGCCTTTTCCAGACGACTAAATACGATGTACATAAACAGGGCTAAAAAGCCCAGCATAGTACCGATTTCCAGAAGTCCTGGAATCGTGAAGCCCAACTCAAAACCCATAATGTGGGCTGCCGCTTCTTCGCCATGCCCAGCCCCATGCGCCATTGCCTCGTGTGCAGTGTGGCGGGCTCCCGGCTTGATCATCAAAAAGAAATCGATCCAGTGGCCAAAGAATACCATGAGCGAGGCAAAAACCATGGTACCGAACTTTCGCTTGGTATCATTGCGCATCAGCACGAAGAAAGGGAGTACAAAATTGAGCACCAGGTTACCGTAAAACAGAACGGGATAGTGCTGCTGACGCTCGTGAAAATACACCGTCTCTTCCCCTACGTTCCCATACCAGATTAGCATGTACTGAGAGAACCAGAGATAGGTCCAGAAAATGCTGATCGCAAACAAGTATTTACCCAGGTCATGCAGGTGGTTGGCCGTCACCTGCGGAAAGTAGCCTTTCGATTTCAAGTAGACGAGCGTAAGGATCGTCAAGGCCATAGCTGCTACAAACCAACTGGCTGCTGTATACCAAGCATAAAGGGTAGAGTACCAGTGTGCATCTACCGACATCAGCCACTGCCAGATGACAGCCGCACTCGTGAATCCAGCAATAGGCAGGAAGGCCGCCGACCAGATCCGCATCCGGTGGTGGTGACGGAAATCGGTCGTTCCGTTAGCATCTTCATCGACCGACAACTGACGAAGGCGATGTGCAAAAAAGCCCCAGAGCCCGACGACTAGCAACGTAGCGAAGGTATACCAATATTTATTCAAAAAGCCCGATTTGCCCAGCAAGACCGGGTCGTTGGCTACATCCTCGGCATCGGTCCAGTGATAGAGGTGGTGAAAATGCCCCCAAACGCCCAAAATCACCGGGACCATCAGAATCAGTCCGGGAATAATAAACAGGGAATAAGCCTCCCAGACGCGCTTCATGACGACGTACCAACCTGCCCAGGCCGTTATGAAAGCGGAAAGGATGAACAATGAAATAAAGGCAATTCCCAGAAAGAATACGGAGTTGTGCAGGTAATTCGTCCAGAAACGCGTGTGCAGTTCATCATCCACGAAAAAGGTGATGCCCAGGCATAATAGTCCAAGAATGATAAAGCCCAAAAGGACGCTTTTTTGCCTAGATTCGAAGGTGAACTGATTCATTATGCTGTTTTTGTTCGTTTGTTTATAGAAATTAGTGGTCGTCCCCGTGGTCTTCGCCATCTGAATGAGACACATCTTGCTCTACTGCCGCGGCTTCTCCTGCAGGTAGGCTCGGGCCGGGAATGGCATCGGCCAGAGTCTCCACCTCGGCCCCGGGCATACCGAATTCCGGCTGCAGGGTATTGCCGTTTTCATCGTATTGCAGGCCCTTTTCTTCGGCCTGCAAATGCCGGATCCAGTGGATGACCTGCCAACGCTCTTCGTACGATAACTTGTCTTTGTAGGCACCCATCACGTTTTTACCGTACATGATGGAGTAGTAATAGCGGCCATTGGAGGAATACAGATAATCGTCGAGTAGCAAATTGGCCGGCTGTACTGGATAGGCCACATTCGGATTTTCTTCTGCAACCAGATAACCCAGGCCGTTAGCTTTTTCACCGTGGCAGATTGCGCAGAAGACATTATACAATTCCTCCCCTTTCGCCAGGCCCTCGGCTGTGATGGGGAATGGGTTATCAACAATTTCCTCCGTAGCGCGGGTGCGTTCCTCTTCCGAATCTTCGTAGTGGAAAGGCACGTGTCCGTTCACGGGCACGGCAATAGCATTGACCTTGTTTTCGCCGCGCAGTGATTCCAACTCAGCTTTGCGTTCGGCCGGGCCGGCAGCTTCGGCAATACCGGCATACCCACGTGGTATAACTCCTTCGGCGGGCAGGCCGGGCTGTGCCAGATCATATAGCTTGAAAGTGCTGGCACTATCCCAGGTATTATAATAATAGTAAGTATAGACGTTGCCCTCGTAAGCCACTGAGTGCGCCATGTCGGGCATGTACTCGCTACCGGGGTGGTTGCCACCTGCCGGCTTGCAAGCATAGAGGACGCCGGCGGCGATTATGGCAAAGCAAAATTGCTTCAATCTTTTCATTACGCGTTTATTCTTTTGCGTCTTTAAATCGTTTTCGTGTTGACCTCTTCCGCGCCGGTTTCTGCGAAGAAACCACGCATGCGATCGACATCACTATCTGTCAGGCCGTTCGTTTGGAAAGCCAGGCAGAATTTATCGTCCGTAATGCGGTCGTCCAGGGTCGGATTAGTAATCCCGGGCCCCATACCGCAGATGGTGTAAAAAGTAACCACCATCCCAACTGCCGACAACAATACCGTCAGCTCAAAGGTGATCGGAATGAAAGCCGGCGCCGAGAAATAAGGCTTACCGCCAAAAATAATGGGCCAGTCACGGGTAAACACCCACGTCATGAACAAGAACCCGAATACGGCACCAATTGCACCGTAAACGAAGCCGGCTACGTGCAAACGACTTTCTGCGAGCCCCATAGCATCTTCCAATCCGTGGACAGGGAAAGGCGTATACACATTCATGATTTCCAAGTGCTCGTCACGGGCCTGACCGATGGCCTTCAACAACTTTTCTTCGTCGTCGTAAAGCCCGTATAACACCTCTTTTGATTCTTTACTCATCTGTTTATAGTTAATCGGTGTCGTTTACAATTAGTGTGCTTCTACTTCGGTGCCGTGTCCGTTGGCAGCCACTTTTCTGACTTCTTCCTGCTTGTACTGGTCGCCGCTTGACTTCAGGATGGCTTTCACTTCGGCCACCGCCACCACCGGAGCAACCCGGGTAAAGATGAGGTAGCATGTAAAGAATAAGCCCAGGGTACCGATAAACAATCCGATTTCTACCCACGTGGGTGTGTAGTAGCTCCAGTTCGAAGGCAGGTAGTCGCGCGCCAGAGTAGTGGCAATGATTACGAAGCGCTCAAACCACATACCGATGTTGATGAATATGGACATCACGAAGGTGATGGTAACGTTGCGACGGATTTTTTTCCACCAGAAAATCTGAGGCGATAGTACGTTACAGGACATCATGCCGACGTACGACCAAAAGTAGGGCCCCATGACCCGGTTGTAGAAGGCAAATTGCTCGTAGATATAACCGGAATACCAGGCGATGAACAGCTCGGTGAGATAGGCAACCCCTACAATGGTTCCGGTCAAGAGAATCACCTTGTTCATACTATCGATATGCTCCAAGGTGATGTAATCTTCCAGCTTCAGAATCTTTCGGGTGATCAACATCAGCGTTTGCACCATCGCAAATCCGGAGAAAATAGCCCCGGCTACGAAGTAAGGCGGGAAAATTGTCGTGTGCCAGCCGGGAATTACCGAGGTGGCAAAGTCAAAAGATACGATGGTGTGTACTGAAAGCACCAGGGGGGTGGCCAGGCCAGCCAGGACCAGCGACAGGCTCTCCCAGCGTTGCCAGTGCTTGGCAGCACCCGTCCATCCAAATGACAGAAAGTTGTAAATGCGTCGGCGGATACCGCTCGCCCGGTCACGTACCGTGGCAAAGTCGGGCACCAGGCCGGTATACCAGAAAACCAAAGATACCGTAAAATAGGTTGAGATGGCAAATACGTCCCACAGCAGGGGCGAATTAAAGTTTACCCACAGCGGTCCGCGCGTATTTGGATAAGGAAAAATGAAAAAGGCCAACCACAGGCGTCCCATGTGAATGAGTGGGAACTGACCCGCACACATTACAGCAAAGATGGTCATGGCCTCTGCCGCTCGGTTAACCCCCGTACGCCACTTCTGGCGGAAGAGCAACAGGATGGCTGAGATCAGCGTACCGGCGTGCCCGATACCCACCCACCACACGAAGTTGGTAATATCCCAACCCCAGTTGATGGTCCGGTTCAGGTTCCAGGTACCAATCCCGAACCACACGGTCCATGCCACGCAAAACACATAAAAAGCTAGCAAGGTCACCGCCACAATAAAGGCGATCACCCAGGCAGCACTGGGCGTCCGCTCGGTAGGCGAACAGATGTCTTCCGTTATATCATGATAGCTTTTGCTACCGGTGATCAGCGGCTGTCGGATCGTTGATTCTGCTACACTCATGATTCTATTTTATTAGCTAAGGCGGCACGTACCGCCATATTGATCAATGGGTTTATGCATCCAGCTCTTCGTCACGATTATTGACCTTACCGGTATAGAAGACGCCGGATTGTGTGTTGGTTTCTTCCAGAACCAGATAGTTCAGCGGATTCTCCAAACGCTCGGCCAGCAGCCCCTCTTTATTGTTGCGGTCGCCAAAGACGATGGCCTCGGTCGGGCAGGCGGTTTGGCAGGCGGTTTTCACATCGTTATCCTGTAAGAGCCGTCCTTCGCGCTTAGCCGTAAGTTTTCCCTCCTGGATACGCTGAACGCAAAAGCTGCATTTTTCGATAACACCGCGGGAACGCACCGTAACATCCGGGTTGAGCACCATACGCGTTAGATTATCAGCACCAAACGGCAGTTCCTCGTCCTGTACCGTGTACTCATTCTCGGGGAACAAGTCGGCCGTAGTATAATCCAGCCAGTTGAAGCGGCGCACCTTGTAAGGACAGTTATTCGCACAGTAACGGGTGCCAATGCACCGGTTGTAGGACATTTGGTTCAGCCCTTCCCCGCTGTGGTTGGTCGCCGCTACCGGACAAACGTTTTCACAGGGCGCATTGTCGCAGTGCTGGCACATCATCGGCTGATAAACCACGTTGGGATTTTCCAGGTCGCCGTAGAAGTACCGGTCGATGCGCAACCAGGTCATCTCGTGGTGACGAGCTACCTCTTTTTTACCAACTACCGGTACATTGTTTTCTGCCATACAAGCAATCGTGCAAGCCCCGCAACCGATGCAGGCGTTCAAGTCCACGTGCATAGCCCAGTGATGCCCTTGGCTGTAGACTTCTTCCTTGTATTCTTCGTACGGATAGAGGGTGTTCTCATTGAGCTTGGCAGCTTCCGCCCGGCGCTCTTCTATATGGTGTTCTAGGTCACTCAAATCCTTGAGGCTGCCCTGATAGATAATCGAACGATCGGTAAGACCGCCCTGGAAACCGCTTCCGAGGGTCATAACGGTCTTCTCATCGACGTTGATCTCCTCGTTAGTCTTCGGATCAATGCCTTTCAGTCCCATACTGTGGTGATACTGGACGCAGGCAAACAGCTTTTCTTTTTCTACTGCCTTGGACAGGGAGGCGTCGGTAGCGTAGTACTGGGTGTGACCGTTTGCGTCGACACTAAGCATCGGATAAAAGTCCACACCAATCTCTTCGCCGATCGCATCGCCTAGGTTACCTGTCAGCTGGCGCCCATAGCCAATGGCAATAGCTACCGTATCCGGCATCTGTCCGAAGGACCGAACTGCCGTTACCGGGCTGGTCTGATTGCCCAGGGTCAATTCGGCGATGTCGGCTTCACCGTAAATCTCGCGACCGTTGAGACCGTTCAGGGCATCGAAAGAATTGCCCCCGTCCCAACTCACTGGAATGCTGAGGTAGTTCCCCCAAGTGGTGCGGGTCACCGGGTCGGGCATTTCCATCAACCAGGGATTATCGGCATATTGCCCCCCACCCATATTGACGGTTTCGTAGAAGGAAATCTCCAGACCGCCGTCTTGCGGGCTACGCACCTGCGTTGCTGCACGATTTACATCACCGTTGAAAGCTACGAGGGAAAATTCCGGAGCCGGAATTTCAAAAACGCCGTCGTGCACCGTATTGTCCCAGAATACCTGGAAAGTGGCATATTCACTTTGTTGAGGGAAAAGCGTTTCCTCCCAATGGGCCCGCAGGTAATCGTAAACTGGCTGATCGCTTTCCGTATTGAGCTTCTCGCTACCAGCCCACCGAAGCAGTGTCTCTTCTACCTGGCGGGAATTGAATAGCGGGCTGATTGTCGGTTGAACCAGGCTGAAGGATCCGCGCTTGGGCTCTACATCGCCCCAACTCTCCAAGAAGTGGTGGGTCGGTGTCACATAGTCACACACGGTCAGCGTCTCGTTGGGAACGCCCGTAAAGGTTACTTTAAGACCCACTTTCGAAGTGGCCTCGCGGAATAGTGCAGCATTGGGAATATCCCAGGCGGGATTGGCGCCGTCCATTACGAAAAGGGCATTGATTTTGCCCGCTGCCATATCTTTGACGAGCTGCTGCATAGCAGCATCGTCACCCTGGCGCTGCAGGGAAGGACGACTGAAGTCGATAGTGTTGCCGAAGCTGCCGAGCATGTCGTTGATCGCGTTGACTAATACCTGCTCTCCCAGATTATTAGAGCCCGAGACTACCAGCGAGCGATTGCGGTTACTGTGGAGCTTCCCGGCCAGCTTTTTGGTCTTTTTGGTCTTTTCTCCGTCGAGCTTGGGTGCGTTGATGATCGAACGACCGTTTAGGCGCGCCAATTCGTTGTAAAGTGTAGCAATGGCTGCACCCTGCTCTGAAGGCTTCACCATAATGCGGTTATCGGCGTTCGAACCGGTAAGAGACATATGGCTTTCTACCTGCACATGGTGCGACATTGTCGCATTTTTGGTATCCTTAATGCGGCGATTCTGCGCGTATTGATTTGCGAATTCTATTGGAGAAATCCAGGTGCCCAAAAAGTCGCAATCAAAACCGACAATAACATCGGCTTTGTCGAAACGATAGCCCGGGATGACGCGCTCACCAAAGCTTTGCTGATTGGCATCAAGTAATGCAGCTGAAGATACCGGATCGTAGGTGACGACCTCCGTGTCCGGATACTGAGCTTTGAAATCCTGTATTGCCCGCTTGGTAATAGGGCTCATCAAGGTATGTGTAACGATGCGAATGCTGGAAGCCGGTGTCAGCTTTCCTGTAATTTCTTGGTCTATTTCCTCCCAGCTGGGCCCTTTTGCATACTTTTTGGACGGCTTATCGATCTTTCCGTCCTTGATGCGGAAGGGACCCGTGATACGGCTGTTGTTATAGAGCTCCAGAACAGCTGCCTGGGCACGGGCGCTGGTACCACCGCTGGTAACAGCTGACAAAGGATTACCTTCAATCTTGATCGGCCGCCCTTCGCGGGTTTTGACCAAAACTGGGCAATAATCACCACTTCTAGAAAAAGTGGATGCGTAGTAAGTAGCTACCCCCGGCACAATCTGATCTGGCTTCACGACATAGGGGATGGCCCGTTTAACAGGAATTTCACAACCCGCAGCTAAGGTAGCCGCACCCAGGCCAAAACCTACGTATTTAAGGAAATCGCGGCGACTGGCACCGGCTTCCATTTGCTCTTCCTTGGAAAACTGATCGACAATAGGAAGTTCGAAAAATTCACTGCCGCTCGATTTATGGTAAGCTGGGTCGTTTTGTAATTGAGCATCACCAACCCAGATGCCATTATGTTTTTTGTTGTCTTTCATAGTTGTTCAAATACGCAATTGTACAGGAAACTCCCACTGTTGGCGTGGGAGCTAATATATTCGTTTTCAATTAGTAGTGGCATTTCTGGCACTCTAAGCCGCCTATTTCTTCGACCGTTACGGCATCGCGCTCGCCCTCGGCCATCTGCTCATGGTAGCGCGTGTATGCTTTGTAGTATTCATTATCTTCGAACTGTACTTCCGACTGGCGGTGACAATTGATGCACCAACCCATAGACAGGGGTGCGTACTGCTCGACAATTTCGTACTCCTCGACCGGCCCGTGGCATTGCTGGCACTCTACCTTACCCACCGATACATGCTGGGCATGATTGAAGTAAACATGGTCCGGTAAATTGTGAATACGCACCCATTCGATCGGCCCGGCAATTTTATTATCCCCGTGCTGCTCGTTAGTCAACGCATTAACGATTCCTTCCCACTGCTCCTCAATGAGCTTTTCACCTTCGGCATCTAGCGCGTTGTTTTGGCGCACGTAAGTATCGGCAATCCACTTCTTATAGATTTTTTCGATCTCACTACGATCCAGATTTTCATAGTCCTCAATGTAGGAGTCTGTACTCGGATCGTAACCGATGGAAGCAAAGATCTTAGCCGTTTCGGCCGTGCCGTATTTCGATCCAACCTTGATCGCACGGTGGCAATTCATACAGGTGTTAGCCGCTGGAATAACCGAGTGCTTGGAGCGACGCGCACCATCGTGGCAATACTGACAGTCGATCTGTTGCATTCCCGAGTGGGTAGCGTGGGAGAACTTAATGGGCTGCTCAGGTTGGTATCCCTGCTGACGGCCCAGCATAATTGCACGGTTAACCGTAGTGTATCCGCCCAATACTACCAGGGCGAAAATCAGAAAGGCAATCACGCCTTTACTGGTCAGGATCTCCACCAGGGTTTTGCGACGCGCCGGAGCATTGCCTTCCTTAACCTGAAGCATGTAATTCAGATTGGAAAGAATGCGAGCTAATACGATGGCCAAAATCCCCAAGGCTACGGCAAGCAGGACGAAAAGCAGCGTATTATCTTGCGCCTCTTCCTCCACTGCGACCAAAGTCTCCGCCTCAGTAGGCTTCGGACCATAGGTGCCTTCGTATACACCGTCGATATAAGCTAAGATGTTTGCGATCTCCTGGTCGGTGAGGTTGAGGAAAGCTTGCATCTGTACCGGTTTCCACTCTTCCCAGACTTCGACTGCGCGAGGATGCCCCTCTGCGATCATTGCCTGGGAATTGCGAATCCACCGGTATAAGTCATCTTCAGGGTAATCGGACCAGCGCTCGCGAACGCCACCCAACGCGGGACCGGTCGCATCGGTCTTCATATCTTTAGCGTGACACTGGGCACACTGGTTGCGGAAAAGCGTTTTACCCGCATCCAAATCGGCAGCACCTTCCGACGCCGCAGCCGCATCACCATTGCCTTCTTCCTGGCCTAGTACTGGAACACTCAGCAAAAGCACCAGTAAGAAGGGAAAAATTCGGCTTACCAAATTTATCAATCGCATCGTATGGTTTCTTTATAGTTTATACTCTCAAATAATCAGTGACGTAAATCGTCATTTTCTAGTCAAGGTAAAGATAGCAACCCAGGAAACTAAGTGACAATTTTTACCTTCGCTTAAAAAGCTATTTAGATCTATTCTAAACAAAAAGAGAATGTCCGAATTACCGCCTTCCAATGATATAAATCCTTTCTACCAAATAACTACATTAATTTACAATACTTTCAAAAATAAGTGAAAGTTTAACGCTATTTATTTTCCTTTTTCACACGGCTACCTGCGCCTTGATGCGGGGGTGCGGGTCGTAACCGCTCAACTGGAAATCATCGTATGAAAAACTAAATATATCTCTGACTTCCCGGTTAAGGGACATCTTAGGCAGCGGACGGGGTTCACGCGAAAGCTGCAATTTTGCCTGCTCTAAATGGTTTTTATAAAGGTGTACGTCGCCAAAAGTATGAATGAAGGAACCCAACTCCAGATTACAGACCTGTGCCATCATGAGGGTGAGTAGTGCGTAAGAAGCGATGTTAAAGGGCACCCCCAGAAAGACGTCTGCACTGCGTTGGTAAAGTTGGCAGGATAGTTTACCGCCGGCCACATAGAACTGGAAAAGTGCGTGGCAAGGCAGCAGAGCCATCTCATCCAAGGCTCCAACATTCCAGGCGCTTACGAGAATGCGCCGCGAGTCGGGGTTCGACTTGAGCAGGTTTACCGCTCGCTCTATCTGGTTGATTGTACGCCCGTCGGGAGCCGGCCAGGAAACCCATTGCTTCCCGTAGATCGGTCCCAGATCGCCGTTTTCATCGGCCCACTCATTCCAGATGCGCACACCATTATCCTGAAGATAATGCACATTGGTATCCCCCTTGAGGAACCACAACAACTCGTGAATGATTGACTTGAGGTGTAACTCTTTGGTCGTAACCAGTGGGAAGCCTTCGGCTAGGTCAAAGCGCATCTGATAACCAAAGACGCTCCACGTGCCGATACCGGTTCGATCGCTTTTTTCGATACCGACATCGATAATATGTTGCAAAAGATCGTGGTACTGACGCATGGAGAAAGAAAAATTTATGCCTGCTGGCGTATTCCAGGCGAAGATATCAAGTCTCGCGCAATAATTGGTACTCCAATTGCGATTTTACGCTGGCGTGTCGCTAAGGCTAAACTTATTGTTCCGACCCATGTTCACCGACTATTGAAAACATTGAAAACATTGAAAACTACTGATGAGTTACCGTAGCATGGCCGAGTGTGTCCGGGACCTAGAACGACACGGCCACCTGATCCGCATTCGTGCTGAAGTGGACCCTAATTTAGAGATGGCAGAAATCCACCGCCGCTTCTTCGAAGCGAAGGGCCCAGCTATTTTATTCGAAAACGTCAAGGGAAGCCGTTTTCCGGCGGTGTCGAACATTTACGGCACTTTCGAACGCACTGAATTTCTGTTTCGGAAAACGCTGGGTAAAGTACAACGGGTGATCGAACTTAAAGCCGACCCGGCCAACTTTATTAAAAACCCCGCCCGCTATCTGGGTGCACCTTTTACAGCCCTTTCGGCTCTGCCCCGGCGTGCCTGGGGGAAGACGCCGGTACAATACCGCACCACTACGGTCGACCAGCTCCCACTCATTAAATCCTGGCCCGACGATGGGGGCGCCTTTGTCACCTTGCCACAGGTTTTCACCTTGCCACCGGATTCTAATAATTTAATGGAGTCTAACATTGGCATGTATCGCATACAGCTCAGCGGTAATGAATATGTACTCAACCAGGAAGTAGGCATGCACTATCAGATCCACCGCGGCATCGGGGTGCACCATACGCAGTATAATAATAGTGACGAACCATTCCGGGCCTCGGTTTTTGTCGGTGGCCCGCCCTCGCATGCCTTCGCAGCAATCATGCCTTTACCGGAAGGTCTGAGCGAGATGACCTTTGCGGGCATGTTAGGCGGCCGGCGCTTTCGCGTGAAGCGTGCCAATGGATTTTATCTGTCGGGTGACGCCGACTTCGTCATTACCGGCATTATCCGCAAAGGGACGAAAAAGCCGGAGGGCCCCTTTGGCGACCACCTGGGCTATTACAGCCTACAGCACGACTTCCCCGTCATGGAAGTGGAAAACGTTTACCACCGGAAGGATGCCATTTGGCACTTCACCGTAGTGGGGCGACCGCCCCAGGAAGACTCCAGCTTTGGGTACCTCATTCACAAGATGGTCAAATTACTGACCCCGCAAGAGTTCCCTGGTATCCAGCAGATCAATGCCGTAGATGCGGCTGGGGTACACCCGCTATTACTGGCGATCGGAAGCGAGCGCTACATGCCCTTCCGCGAACGCAAACCAGAAGAAATCCTGACCCAAGCCAACCGGATACTGGGATCGGGCCAGACTTCCCTGGCCAAGTTTCTGTTCATCGCCGCCGATGGGGACGACCCAAACCTCGACACCCACGATATCCCGCAGTTTTTTCACCACGTGCTCCAGCGAGTTGACTGGACGCGCGACCTGCATTTCCATACCAATACGACCATCGACACCCTCGATTACTCCGGCACCGACTGGAATGCAGGCTCGAAAGTTGTCATTGCCTGCTGCGGCGAAACCCGCCGTGAATTACGCGCCGATCTGCCTCCAGACCTGAAGCTACCCGGCGGATTTCGCAACCCCAGATTTGTCCAACCGGGCATTTTAGCAATCGAAGGTCCGGCTTTTACCGGAGCGGAAAGCTACATTCAGGTCGAAGGACTGGCCAGAGATCTTGCCGGTTACGATTGGCAACATATCCCGTTGATCGTGCTGGTCGACGATGCAAATTTCCTTGCCGCCAGGCTCAACAACTTTCTGTGGGCTGCCTTCACACGCGCCAATCCCTCCCACGACATCCACGGCGTGGATGCATTTATCCAGCACAAACACTGGGGATGCCGGGGCCCACTCATCATCGATGCACGCATCAAACCGCATCATGCACCCGAGCTGGTTCCCGACCCGGCAATTGTAAAGAAGGTAGATGCACTTTTTCAGAAAGGAGGAGAACTTTACGGGAGTCTGAAAACTTACAATTGATAGTTTATTCGTAGTTTTCAGGATCGCGTACCGTAAGACCGGCAATTTTCACCCATGACAACGAGTGGAAGAGACATGTTCGCTGCCAAATACTACCCCGACCGGCTTGCTCCGCAAGAGCTGGATAGTTATCTGGAAAGGGGCTGGTACCGGATGGGGCAGACGATCTTCACCACCCACTTCCTTTGTTTCGAAGCTGCTTTCTATTCGGCCATTTGGGTGCGCCTGGATTTAAAGGATTTCAGCTTTCGCAAAAGCCTGCGCAAGAAACGCAACCAGAATGGACGGCGCTTCCGCCATGTCATTAGGCCCGCCACGATCAGCGCCGAAAAAGAACGCCTCTACCAACGCTACAAAGCCAACTTCTCGGGATTACTGGCCCCCTCCCTGAAAGACTCTCTGCTCGACGGCGAAGATTACAATATCTACACGACCTACGAGGTGGCCATCTACGACGGCAATAAATTGGTGGGTCTTAGTTACTTCGACTTAGGGGAAAAAGCGCTATCCAGCATTACCGGCATTTATGATCCTAGTTATCAGAAATATAGCCTGGGATTTTACACGATGTTGCTGGAGGTCGAATTCGGTTTGCAGGAGCGATTTCGCTATTACTATCCGGGCTACGTGGTACCGGGGTACCCGCGTTTTGACTACAAACTCCGTATCGGACCGGTAGAGTACTTCGATCTGCCTACTGGGTCCTGGACCCCGTACGAAAAGCTGAGTGCTGAGGCAGTTCCCCTTACGCGGATGTCGGCCAGGCTAAAGGAACTGCAGCACCAGCTCCGTGCTGTAGACATACCGGCGCGCATCTATTACTACCCCTTTTTCGAAGCCAACCTCTTCGGGTTTTGGCGGATGCCCTTTTTCGACTACCCTATTATGATCGCCAAGGAAGTGCGCCATCCGGAGAATCCAAATTACTACGTCATTGTATTTGACCCCCGCACCCAACAGTATCAACTTCTGTTTTGCACGCTTTTTGATGAAGTGCAATTCTACTTTAATGAGTCCTATGCGAGATCTTTCCAATCCGAAGAGTACTTTACCGAATTGTTGATTATTAATCATATTGTAGAAAGCAGTCCGGAGGTGTCCGCCATTCTGCGGGCTTACCAAAGCGCTAGTAAACAACGCTCCCCTGGTAGAGGAATTTAATGGCTCTCACCGCAACACTCTTCCCGCTAACTGGTTTTTTAAAAAAATAGAACATACACCCGATGATGCATCGACGTATTGTACTGGCACTAATGACACTATTTTTATTAGTTGCCTGCAACAGTTACCGCAACTTACCTTCGCCCGCCCCTCAAAGTGATTGGAAAACCCGCATTATCCCAGCTGAACCGCAAACCGAAGGGGGCGACCCGGAAAAAGGATTTGATTACCTAATCTATGGCGATTATATCGGTTCCGGCGTTCCATACGAGATGCTTGCCAAGCGCTTGGAGCGCATGGACGAGATGTCCGACACCGTATTGCAACGGACCGGCCCCAATGAAAAAGTAGGCTACGGCGCTACCGTATTTGAAGCTGAAAACGGGGTTCTGGTTACCAACGGGAATTGCTTTTCCTGTCATGCCGGTGAACTGAATGGCGAGGTTATTCTGGGGCTGGGCAATAGCTTTTCCGATTTCCGCCAGTCCATGGTGCCCATGGGCAAGCTTATGCGCCTGGGAATGCGCCTACGCTACGGCAAAGATTCCGAAGAATGGGTAGCCTACGAAGACTTCGGGTATTACTTCAAAGCCATGGCGCCCCATATCGAGACCAACCAGCCGGGTGTGAACCCAGCCGCCCACCTGGCCGAAGCCTGTACCGCCTACCGCGACCCCCAGCGCCTCACCTATACGGAGGAGCCCCAGTACGAACTGCCCGATTACGTGGTGGGCACGGATGTACCACCCCTTTGGAATGTCGACAAAAAAAATGCCTTATACTACACCGCCGTAGGCCGCGGCGACTTCACCAAATTGCTTTTCCAGGCTTCGGTATTGGGCATCCACGACAGTACCATGGCCCGGAAAGCCGTAACCAATTTCAAGGACGTAGTGGCTTGGCTGGAAGCTCTGGAACCACCTGCATATCCGGGTGAAGTTAATGACGTATTGGCCGAGCGGGGACGAAAAGTATTTGAAGAGCACTGCAGCGGGTGCCACGGCACTTACGGCGACTCGGTCAGCTACCCCAACAAAGTTGTCGCCCTGCACGTGGTCAAAACCGATCCGCTCTACGCCGAATACGCCGTGCAGGCACCTATCGTCGAGTGGTACAACAAAAGCTGGTTTGCTACTTCCCATCCAAAATCCCGCCTCGAACCGGAGGCCGGCTACGTGGCACCACCCCTGGACGGCATCTGGGCTACCGCACCCTATTTACACAATGGTTCGGTGCCCAATTTGGCCACCCTGCTCAATAGCCTGAAGCGCCCCAAATACTGGCAGCGATCCGGCGAGTCGGATGATTATAACCTCGAAAAAATAGGCTGGAACTACGAGGAGAAAAAAGGCAGCGGCGGCAAGTGGACCTACGACACGACCATTCCCGGGTATAGCAATGCCGGTCATTACTTCGGCGATAAACTCAGCGAACCCGACCGACAGGCCGTCATCGAGTACCTGAAAACCCTGTAATGGTAACCCTGCCATGAAGCGAAGTCAAAATGGCTGGATCTACTAGAGACACTGCAACCTTTCGCTTTCTTCCATAATCACCCGCAAACGTCGAATTAAGCCCTGCATCTTTTCGCGGTTAACAAAAAATTGGCTGAGTAGGTCGGATAACTCTTGGGGGCTCATCCGGGCGTAATCACGGCCAACCAAATCGGTATAAGCCTGGGAAAGTTTCTCCAGGTCGGATTTATCCGCCTTCAGGGCATCGAGCATGTACGGCGACATGGTAAGTGAGTCCCTATTGGCCTGGATCTTATCTTCCAGGGCTTGGTGAATGCGCTCGAAGCACTCTAACTGATTGTAATAGATAGCGGAAATATCCTTATAGGTCCGGATGTTTTCTTCGTGGGTGGCATTTTCAATAGCCACAATTTCTTCACCCACCCGCTGGGCGCAATAAGCACAAAGCGGATAAAGATTGCTGGCCCGGTCGAGCAACCATTCTTTCTGCTGACCGGGGTCCAGGCTTTTATCAACCCGGAAGGCTTTATTGTAAAGCGCCTCTTCCATAAGACGCAACAGCCGGTTAGCGGTACTGTAGGTCCTGAGCGTCTCGATCTCTTTGGGTAGTTTACCCTGAATTTGGGTTTGCTGTACCCGGTCGCGATAGAAGTCCAGGAGCTCGATCTGGTGATAGAGCTCATTGGCGCGAAAGCTGGCGTAGACCGGGGCCGGCTCATTTTCGAAAAGGTAAGTGGCGATCTCTTGAGCCCTGGTCAGTAGTTCAATCGTGAACCACAGGTCGACGTCATTGGCTACATTGCGGTGCAGCCGCGTATATTTCTCCACCACATCAGGGCTTTGCCCCTGCAGACGCTTGAGCTGGTCGCGCCGCTGGGTCTGGATATCGTGGTGAAGGTCAATAATTTTGGAATAGGCCAGCCAATCGGGATACTTCGTATTCAGGCTGTTTTGAAAAACATCGATTTGCTTTCTCAGTTCGACGGCGAGTTTCAGCGTTTCCAGAAAAGCCTTTTCCACTTGCTTTTTCTCGACGTTCCGGATCTTGCGAAAATCGCGCGATTTTTTCTCGATGTAAGACTGGTTGTAAACCAGTTGCGAATGGTCGGTATTGTATTCTGCTTTGGTATTTACGACTAGTATGTAGGTCGTACCAGCCCGGTAAATGTGCTCTTTGAAGTCGTCGACCCGCTCGATATCTTTGTTGACAAAATAGGAGGTCGGCCGCGGGCGCGAGATATCCCAGTGTACTTCGTAAAGCATGGCTTTCACCAGGCGCTCTGCGTAAAGGGCACTCAGCTCTTTTTCCAGCAACTTGATGTAAAACTCGCTGGTCATTTTCTGCGGTTCTTCGACTTTCTCCATAGAGTTTAACCCTTTGTCGAGTTGGGGTATGATCTGGTTGGTCAATCCCAGTAACCCACCGGTAAGGGGCGCCTGGAGCAGGCTGGTGGCGGTTTTGCCCAGATCAATAGAAATCTTGGCCGTTTTTTCCCAAAATTCCTTTGAAGAGTTGCCGCGAAATGCTTCAAATTTAACTTTAGCAACTATATCGCCTGCTTTTAACTCTTCATCCGGAATGTTTTCCAACAGGCGGCCACCGTATTCCATCACGCGCGAAGTGTTTTTAGGGTCGCGCACGTCGTGGATCATGAGGGGAATGGTGAGCTCCTGCTCCTGGTTGGAGGGGTTTTTCACTCCAACCGCCAGGTACATGTACTGCGGATAATCTCCCTTTTCGATGCCGAGCTGTTTGCGCTGGGAGCGGCGCAGGTTTTCTCCGCTGAATACCTTCTCTAAAGCTTGACCGTTAATAAGATAAACGTACGAAGAGTTGAGATTAAAGTCCGATGCAGGTGGGTCACCGGTTTCCCAGGTTTCTACCAACGTGGCGCTGATGCTGTACTGGGCCAAGATACTAATGGGGCTGATTAAAAAAACTAGGCAAAAAAAGTGGTTCGAAAAAAGGCGTGCGGGGTAAGCAGTTATCATGTTCAGTTGCTGTTTTGCTGTGGAACGAAAAGGCGTTTCCCGTAAGTATTCAAAAATAACGCAAATGAAAAAGATTATTGTGATCCTGCGGTTAGCTTTTTTGCAGCCTGTACTGGGTGGGCCGATAGCAAAAAGCCAGCATATCCCAATCCTTGCCGGAAGTAAAGCGGTTCAAACCGGTATGGCCACTTACTTACGATTCAATTTTGCCATTGGCACTTTTTTGAAGCTGGAAGATGCTTCTCTCATAGAAAGGTTATAGCTTTGAATAACGATACAACACCCTTTATCGACAATCCGGCTTCTGAAGAAACCCTGAAAAAGCACTCTATTAATTGCTGGCGCAACGAGCGTAAGCCAAAGCTGAGCAGTCGTCAAAATCGAGGCCGGCTGTATCCTAGCTGGTGCCATGAAAACTTGACCGGGCGGGCCCGCGGCTTCCCTTACTGGAAAAGTGCTACACTATTAAAAAGTAAGCAAACATCGATACGTACGAGATATTGACAGAAAAAAGATGCCCCGTCAAGCGGAATCTTCCAAATTTGCTGGGCATGAACGAACTATTTCACTTTGCACATTCATTCAAAAATTATTCAAATGAAAAATTTATTCGGCATTGCCCTCTTTCTCACCTTTAGCTTGTTAAGCTTTCAACCGTTGGCGGCGCAGCCGGCAGAAGTCGACGAAGCCTCCATCAAAGAAAAATTTAAGCAGTACATGCAACACTCCAACGCCGGCGAGTGGGATCAACTCATGGATATGCTCAATCCCGATCTGTTTAAGTTGGTGACCAAAGACCAAATGATTCAAATGTTCGCCCAAATGGAAATGATGGGTATCAAACCGGTCAACGACAAGTTTGAAGTAAAAAATATTTCCGCCCCTATTGACACCGATAGCTTGGTTTATGTCACCCTAGACTACGAGGCGGATGGCCGGATTGAAATCAGCAACGATGAGCTGCTCAAAGACGGCAATCGCGAACAACTGCTCGGCAATCTGGAAAAGGAGTACGGTGAGGGGAATATCACCTACGATGAAGAGAAAAAAGAAATCCAAATGGCGATCGACCGAACGATGGTAGCGCGCTCCAATAAAGGGCAGTCCAACTGGACTTTTATTGAGTATAACGCCAATAACCCTATGCAAGCAGCTATGCTGGAACAGGTATTACCTGATGGGGTTATCGAAAAATTGAACGAATAATCATGCATCTGGCCGGAATAGAGGCTATTCCGGCTCTTCTTCTTGTAGAGTGCCGGCCGAGGATGCGGACGAATGACGACCGGCCAGCCGTACTATACCTAGCCGTAGCAGCAGCACCCAGGGCAATCCGTGCAGCGCTAAATCGAACCAATCCATGGGCTGCATTCCAACTGCTCCGCCCCAAACCCAACGGATCTTACCAACGATGTGGGGCTCGGGGACGTAAGGTGCCAGCCCGAGCGTCAGGCAAGCCACGATGATTAGACCGGTATTATTCCACAGTTGCATTACTTTCTGTTCTGGCTTTTTCCGATGGTACGCTCTTGGTAGGATCCACTTTACACGAGCCACTCATACAACCGAGCTGGAGGTTGAAAAGTCCTTGCCCCAGCAAAACCATTCCCAAAAGTAATCCGACCGGTGCGCCGGAATAAAAAATATAGTCAACCACCGCAAAGGTGCCAATACCGACCTGCAGACCGCGCACCCAAGTGAGATGTTTTAAAGCATTTCGCATCAACAAATTGATTTTTGAAACCTTAAGATATTAAGGTTTGCAACTTTATATGGTGTTGTTGATCACAAAACGCACGAAAAATGAAACCGCCAGCTGCCTCCCGCCGCCCCCGAATCGTGGTCCTCGACGGTTATGCCATGAACCCAGGTGACCTGGGCTGGACCAAACTGCAATGCCTGGGCCGTTTAGCCATTTACGAGCGCACGCCGCCCGAGGCTATCGTTGAACGCAGTGCCGAGGCAGAGATTTTGCTGATCAACAAAGTACACCTCGATGCGCTTACCCTTTCGCAGCTGCCCAAACTGCAACTGATTGTTATTACGGCATCGGGCAAAGATAACGTCGACCTACAAGCCGCTCAACAGCGGCAAATTGAGGTACGCAATGCCGTCGGATACGGTTCCGAAGCCGTAGCCCAGCACGTTTTCGCTCTGCTCCTGGAACTGACCAATGCAGTCGGCCTGCACAACCGGTCGGTGCAAGAAGGGGCCTGGGCAGCTCAACCCGATTTTTCTTTCTGGAAAAAACCCCTGGTGGAGCTTTCAGGGAAAACAATGGGCATCCTTGGACTTGGGAAAATAGGCAACCGGGTTGCTGATATTGCATTGGCTTTCGGCATGGAGGTCCTGTCCGCACATCGCCACCCCGAACGGGATGCCCGGCCTGGCGTAACCTTTGTTGATATCGACACCCTTTTTCGCCTTTCGGATGTACTCACGCTGCACGTTCCGCTGACAGCGGAGACCGGGAAAATCGTCAATGCCGAACGCCTGCAAGCTATGCCTGGCCATGCTTTCCTGATCAATACAGGGCGGGGCGGACTAATTGACGAACCCGCACTGCGCCGGGCGCTCGAAGAAAACTGGATTGCAGGTGCCGGACTTGATGTGCTGTCACTCGAGCCGCCCAAAGGGGGTAATGTGCTCTTGGGAGCACCCAACTGTTTGATTACTCCGCACCTGGCCTGGGCCAGCCGGGAGTCGCGCCGCCGCCTACTCGAAATAAGCATCGAACACGTGGCAACCTTTCTGAAGTCAAGGGTGCAAGCAGCATAGTTTTTTCTTGCAAAATCAGTTGCCTGGGAATCTTTTTTGATAAATAGCTATTATCCAGATAAGTAGGCTATATTTACCTTGCAAGAGGGAAAAGTAAGGCCGGCTTGGAAAAACCACCTAGTAATATGGACAAGCTGGAACAAGAATACCATCAGGCTTTAACCGCCTGGCAAGATACAAAGGCGTTGTACATTGCTACCTGGCAACTGTACCGTACCCTACCGCCAGAGTTAAACCGAGTGGTTGCCAACCAAATGTCGACCGTCGACATGGTGCAGCGGCGACTGATCGAAGGCTTCAACCGATCGACCGTCGTACAGTTCATTCATTTCCTCAAGATTGGCCAATCGGCCTTGCGCGAGGCGATCTGCGCCCATGACACCTACCGTTCTGCCGGGCATTTCATAAAATCGGACGGGGAGCAATGGCGCACCAGGGCACGCAAGATCGACGCTGGATTTACGCAGATGCGCTTGGGCATGCGCGGCAAGCGCTACCTCGATCATACCGAAAAGAAGGGCTGGATTAAAGAGGTCAATGACTTGTACGCCTGCGGCCACATGGTATAAGTGAACCTATTCGGCCACGGCACCTGCAATATTAGGACTGGATTTAATATAATCGGTCAGTTCGTTGAGATCCCAGGCATTTTCGACTTGGAAATTGCCGATGCCTTCACGCCGAAGACGCGTTAAGTAGGCACCTGAACGGAGCGCCCGCCCGAAGTCGTGGGCCAGCGATCGAATATAGGTCCCCTTACTGGAGTGTATGCGGAAATGCACCTCCGGCATTTCGACGTCAAGGATCTCAAAGTCGTAGATCGTTACTTCCCGCGGTTCCACCGCTACGGTTTCCCCTTTACGGGCTTTCTTATACAGTGGCTGCCCGTCTACTTTGATAGCTGAAAACATCGGCGGCACCTGCTCAATCGTACCTACGAATTGCTTGCGCGCCTTGCGGATGGCCTTCAAATCAATATGGTCGGTCGGGTAAGTCGCATCTACTGCCGTCTCGGCATCGAAAGAAGGAGTGGTAGCACCCAGACGTAGCGTTCCGGAATAGACTTTGGAAAGGTTTTGATACTCTTGTAGCCGCTTGGTATATTTTCCGGTACAAATAATCAATAGTCCGGTGGCCATCGGATCAAGCGTCCCGGCGTGGCCTACTTTAATCTTTTTCACCCCGAGGCGCTTTTTGATCTTGCCCCGAATTTTATTCACCACATCAAAAGAAGTCCAACCCTGTGGTTTGTCAACTAATAGAAAAGCGCCTTTTGCAAAGTCATAGACCGGCCTGGCCGACTCTCCATCTTGCATCTCCATGAAATCGCTTTTTACTCCAAAAACCATTGCGGACTGAATCAGACGAGTCCGTTATGAATACCATAGTACACGATGGCGATGCCCGCGATAATAAAACAATATAGGGAAAAATAGGTCAATTTGCTACGCTTGACCAGCTGGATCATCCACAGGCAGGCTACAGCCCCGGTTAGAAATGCCGCTACAAAACCCAACCCCAGCGCAAGGGGGTTGATATCCGGATCTGCAAAAGCGCCATCCTTGATGTCGAGCACCATTTTTCCCAAAATCAACGGCACCACCATGAGAAAAGAAAACCGAGCTGCCCGATCGCGATCGACCCCCAACAGTACGGACGTGGAGATGGTGGCGCCCGATCGCGAGATCCCCGGCAGGATGGCGACGGCCTGCGCCACACCGATGATCAAGGCATCCTTATAAGTTACACCTTTATGGGTCGTTCGAGCGCGATCGGCCAGCAGCAGCAGCAGGCCTGTGATGATGAGCATCAGCCCAACCAGTACGATCCGATGGTGGAAAAGCTGCTCGATTTGTTCTTCGAACAGCAGTCCGATCGCCACTGCAGGTAACATGGATAAAATAATGCGAACGGCATATTGGGTTTCCGCATTCCAGCGAAACTGGAACAACCCGCGCAACAGCTCTCCAACTTCCCGCCGGAAAACCACTAGGGTACTCAGGGCGGTCGCGGCGTGCAAGGTAACCGTAGTGAGCAGGCTTTCCTCCGACAAGCTATCGTCGTTTAGGATGTACTTGGCCAATTCTAAATGACCACTGCTGCTAACGGGTAAAAATTCGGTAAGCCCTTGGACGATACCCAGGATTAAGGTGCGCCACACTTCTTGCATGTATCCAGGCGTTATTTCTTGAATACGGTAAAGATCGCCAATATGATGCCAGCCATCATCAAGATAGGCGCTATTACGATCCGGCGGGTGCTGTAGATCAAATCTTCATCCCAGATCTCCGGATCGGGCATGCCGCCCCCACCCATCATCAACAAACCCAGTACGACGAGGATCAGGCTTCCGCCCAGCAGCATATAATGCGCTCGCCCGTAGAGCATTTCCACATCTTTTTCCTTGACCTGGGCAGCGGTTTTCCGTTTGCGGTTCGACGTGGTGGGCGTTACCGTCTTTTTGGCAGTGGTCTCCGTCTTGCGCGCTTCAGTCTTTACGACCCGCTTGGTCTTGGGCGCTGTCTCCTTTTGCTGAGGCTTAACCACCGTCTTTTTCTTATTAGTGGATTTATTACCGCCTTTCGTTTTTTTCGTGCTTTGCTTACTCATCATTTAAGAATTTGCGCACCGTCGCGTTCAATACAAATCGTCAACGCGCATGCGAAGGTACTTATTTACAACGTAATAGGTGCTTAGCAAATTGATTAAAATACCCAATAACATCAGAAAGCTGAAAATGGGGATCAGAAACTTGGGGTGCAATAGTTGCTCCAGTTCGGACAGATACGTCTTTAAATAAAGCCAAAGGCCGAACAGGGCGCCGATGGCAATGATGCTGCTCAACACACCTAGGCCCACACTACGCCACAAATAAGGCCGGCTGATGTAGCTCCAGGATGCACCGACCAATTGCATATTTTTAATTAAAAAACGGTTGGCATACAATGCCAGCCGTATAGTATTGTGGATGAGCGTAACGGCTACCACGATAAAAAACACACCCAATCCCAGTCCTAAATAACCGAGCTTGCGCAAATTAGCAGCCACCTCGTCGATGAGGCTCTCCTGGTAAAAAACATCGCTTACGTACGAGCGGGTTCGCAGGTCGGTCCGGATCTGCCGCAAACTATCGGGTTGCAAATAAGCTGACTTCACGTTAAAAGAAACGATATCAAAAAACGGATTGGGCAAGCCCAGTTTGAAAAAATCTTCGCCCAACTCATCTTTCATGATACCTGCAGCCTCTTCCCTGTCGATGTAAGTTACCGACCCAGGTTTGGTGAACCTCGCCTGACGCAGCATCTCCTGGATTTCCGATATTTCAGCTGGGGTAGCTTCTTCCTGTAGTTCGACCAAAATATTAACCCGCTCTTTGAAGATACGGATCAGTTGTTGCCCATAGATCAGCATCGTGACAAAAAAACCCAGTAAAAACAACACAAGGGCGACGCTCACCAGGGCGTACAGGTAGTTGGGCCGATTGCGGTTGCTGCCAGGGTTTTCAGCCATTATCCATCTGTTTTATTTATCAAAGGTAAAAAGAATAGCGATCTCTTCGGTTATTCAGTTGAGTAGCAATGGACAGCACATTTTTTTTCTATTTTTCCAAAAAAAACTGAGCATGTGTGCCTTTCGCCAAGCCATTTTTTTACCCATGGTTTTCTTCGCTACTGCCGGACCTCTGACCGGGCAGTTTCACCTGGATAACCCTTCCTTCGAAGGGGAGCCCCAGGATGCGACAGTTCCCGTAGGCTGGTTCCCGTGTGCCCGCGGTACTACGCCCGACATTTTGCCGGGCCCTTGGGGCGTGCGCGAAGAGCCCGCTGACGGAGAGACCTTCGTCGGCCTAATTACCCGTGCAGACGGCAGCTGGGAGAGCATCGGACAACGTTTCCGGCAACCGCTGGAAGCGGGCGAATGCTATTCCTTTACTATTGACGTCGCACATTCCAGCACCTATGCCGGCTACAATGGCAAGCTGAAACTCCGCATCTGGGGCGGTCGCACTAAATGCCGGTACGATCTTCTTTTGTTGGAAACCGACTTCATCGCTTCTACGGAGTGGGAACGCTTCAAGGTTACTTTCACGCCGGAGAAGCCGCTGAATTATCTGTTGCTGGAGGCCCATTTCAGTGAGTCGCAATTTTCCCACAAGGGCAACTTACTGCTCGATAATATTGGCCCGATCAAATCATGCGCACGCGCCTCGCTGATCGGGGACTAACGGGTTTCTTTTTCGATATCGTCCATCAGGGTTTTGGTATCGTCCAACAGGGCGTTGAAGTCTTCCTGAAGGTCCCGGTGTTCCGCTTCGGTCACCTCGTCGGTGCCGCGTGCAGCCCGCTGTTGACCATCCTCGTAGCTTTCGGGTAGCCGCTTACTCGCTACCTGACGGGAAATTTCCCGGCGACGGGCCTCGAGTTCGTCAAGCCGCTCCAGCAATTGCGGGTCATCGGTGCGGGCCGCCCTTTCCTCCAGGCGGCTGAAAAGGTCACCTACATTATCGAGGGCTTCGTCGTATTTGCCTTCGGAAAACTTCTCTTTTTCCGATATCAAAAGCGCCCATAGTTGTCCGAAAAGGTCTTTAATACTATTAATGGTTTCTTGGGCGCTTTCCTTCTCCTCGGTAGTACCGAAAAAGTAGTTATACCCCAACAGACCAATGACGACAACGATAGCCAGGCGCACGAGCATCTTAATCATGATAAACCGTATTTTACGGGTTGACGGATTTACCGCCAAGATAACACTTTTTAGACGACCTTGGCCAGGCCCAACCTTGGCGAATATGGCTAAATCTTCCTATTTTCGCCCCCACAATTGCCCGGCTAAATTCCTGAATGCGATTGCGTTATTTTACCCCAACTGCGGGTAATTCAGGATCGACTATTGATGACACACCAATCAGGTAACATGGAGTACAACCCGACAAGCATCGAAAAAAAATGGCAGGCCTACTGGGAAGAACAGAAAGTTTATCAGGTGTCTAACGACACCAACCGACCCAAATTCTACGTGCTGGATATGTTCCCCTACCCTTCCGGCGCGGGGCTACACGTAGGCCACCCCCTGGGGTATATTGCCTCCGATATTTTCGCCCGCTACAAACGACTCCAAGGCTTCAATGTACTCCACCCCATGGGTTACGACGCTTTCGGATTACCTGCCGAGCAGTACGCGATCCAGACGGGGGTACACCCGGCTGTATCGACGGCCCGGAATATTGCTCGCTACCGCGAGCAGCTCGATAATATCGGTTTCTCCTTCGATTGGTCGCGCGAGGTCAAAACCTCCGACCCGGGCTTTTACAAATGGACCCAGTGGATTTTCCTCCAACTCTACCACCACTTCTACGACCGAGAGGCCGACCGCGCACGCCCCGTCAACGATTTAATCCAGCACTTTGAAGCTCACGGAAATGCCGGTATCGAAGCGGCTAGCACCCAATCGGAGCCCTTTACTCCCGAGGACTGGAAGAGCTTTACGCCCAAGCAAAAAGACGATATCCTGATGAACTACCGCCTGGCCTACCGCCAGGAAACCTATGTGAACTGGTGCGAAGCTCTGGGTACCGTGCTGGCCAACGACGAAGTAAAAGACGGTGTCTCTGAGCGGGGGGGGTACCCAGTCGAGCGCCGGCCGATGTTGCAATGGTCATTGCGCATCACGGCCTACGCCCATCGCCTGCTCGACGATCTGCAAGACCTGGAGTGGTCCGAAGCAATGAAAAAAATGCAGGGCAACTGGATCGGCCGCTCCGAAGGCGCCCAGATGTTCTTCCCCATTGCCGGCCAAGATGCCACGATCGAGATCTTTACTACCCGCCCCGATACCATCTTCGGTGCCACTTACATGGTGCTGGCGCCCGAGCACGAGCTGGTGGAAGCCTTGACGACCCCCGATCAGGCGGCCGAAGTCCGTGCCTATTTGGAATACGTAAAAAGCCGCTCGGAACGCGAGCGCATGTCGGAGGTTAAAGCAGTAACCGGCTGCTTCCTGGGTAGCTATGCTATCAACCCGCTCAGCGAGGAAAAAATACCGGTCTGGATCGGCGAATACGTGCTCAAAGATTATGGTACAGGGGCCGTCATGGCCGTGCCCAGCGATGATGATCGTGACCACGCCTTCGCGACAAAATTCGGCTTGCCGATCATTGATGTCATCGATAAATCCAAGTACCCTGGCGCCGGGCGGCAGGATAAACTGGGCACCATGATTAATTCCGGTTTTCTCGACGGCATGGAGGTGCCGGATGCCATCGAAACCACCCTGCAACGCATCGAAAGTATGGGCATCGGTAAGCGACAGATAAATTACAAGCTGCGCGATGCCATCTACAGCCGCCAGCGCTACTGGGGCGAGCCTATCCCCATTATCTATGACCCCGAGGGCGTATCGCACGCCATGCCGGTTGAAGAATTACCACTGGAATTGCCGGAGCTGGAAAACTTTAAACCAGCCTCGGGCGGTCAGTCCCCCTTGGCTCGAGCTACCGATTGGGTGAACCTGGCTGACGGATGGAAGCGCGAAACCGACACTATGCCTGGCTTCGCCGGCTCGAGCTGGTATTTCCTCCGCTACATGGATGCCCGCAACCCCCAAGCCTTTGCCGACCAACAGGCGATCCATTATTGGCGAGATGTAGACCTCTACGTCGGCGGCACCGAACACGCGGTAGGCCATCTCATGTACTCCCGTTTTTGGCACAAATTTTTGTACGACCTGAAACTGGTACCGACCAAGGAACCCTTTCGCAAGTTGATCAACCAGGGCATGATCCAGGGTGTGATCGAATTTATTTACCTGAAAAAGGGACCAGAAAGCCCTGTGCGTGAGTTTGTTTCTGCCGACTTGATCGATCAGTACCCCGACGCCGAATTTGCCCAAATTCCGGTACTCATCGATTTTGTGCAGGAGTACGGAAAGGAAGAATCTTACCTCGACCAGTCCGGCATCGAGCAGTTCCGGAGTTGGCGGCCCGAATTCAAGGAAGCCCGCTTCACCACGAACGCACAAGATCGGCTTATCACCAAGAGCGAAGTAGGCAAGATGTCAAAACGCTATTTCAACGTCGTAAATCCCGACGATATCGTCGCGCGCTACGGGGCCGACTGCTTCCGCATGTACGAGATGTTCCTCGGACCGGTCGAGCAGGCCAAACCCTGGGATACCCAGGGGATCGACGGGATTATCAAATTTCTACGCCGCTTTTGGGCCTTCTTCTACGATGAACACGGCAACTGGCGGGTTACCGATGTCGAACCCTCCCGGGAGGAACTCAGGATACTGCACACTTGCATTAAAAAAGTTTCGGAAGACATCGAGCGATTTTCTTTCAATACCTGTATCAGCGCATTTATGGTGGCCGGGAACGACCTGCGCAAGCTCAAGAGTCGAAAACGCGCCATTTTGGAACCGCTTGTCGTCTTGATGGCGCCTTTTGCTCCACACCTTAGCGAAGAACTTTGGCACCAGTTGGGACACGACACCAGTGTGCACCTGGGGACCTATCCCGAAGTCAACGAGCGCTACCTGAAAGAAGACGCCATTGAATATCCGATCAGCGTGAACGGTAAGCGGCGTACGGCAGCTCAATTTGCCGCCGACGCCTCCAAAGAGGACCTGGAAAGGGCAGCCCTGGAACACCAGGATATCCAAAAGTGGCTGGATGGAAAAGAAGTGGTCAAGATCATTATTGTTCCTAAGCGAATGATCAATATCGTGGTCAGATAACGCATCACCAAATTTAGGGTTAGACTCGGGATGGCAAAATCTCTACTGCCCTGCCCCTTCGACATCGGTTGAATATGTTACCTTTGAGACATTAGTCCCAAGAATTAAACTTCCGATTTAACCCATGAAGCGATACCTGTCCCTTCGTACATTAGGATGGTTTGGGATGCTCATTTGCAGCTTCGGCACGCTGAGCGCCCAGAATACCGTACTTACCAATCCGTCTTCCTGCGGTCTTAACCTAGCCCTCACCGACAACAGTTGCCCCAGCGGGGGGGCTTCGGGCATGCCCGACCAATTCGATATCGTCGTCAACAATGCACCGGGAACTGCCCTGGGCTCTGACGTATACCTCCAGGAAGTACGCCTTATCATTAATCACACTTGGGCTGCCGATCTGGACATCGAACTTACCTCACCCGGGGGCATCACGGTCGAGCTAACCAGTGACAACGGGGGCGGCCAAGACAATTACGGCGAATTCGAACTCTCCGACTGTACCGGGTATACCAGCCTGGACGCAACTTCCTGCATTTCGGTAACGGCCGGTGAGGCTCCATTCACCAGCCAATCGTACCTGCCCGAAGAATCCCTCCTACTGTTCAACGACGGTACTACGGCCCCAAATGGCACCTGGGTACTGCGCATTTGTGACGATGTCGAGGCCGACACCGGCACCCTGCAATACGTCGAGCTGGTCTTCGCCTCTACGAGCTGCTTGCCGGTTTCTCAACTAGAGGTTGACCGGGTAGACACCACCACGGTCGTCTTGGATTGGGCCGATAATGGATTGTGCAATAATTCCATCACGATTATTGAATACGGCCCGGCCGGCTTCCAGCCCGGCTCCGGCAATCAACCCGGCGAAGGCGACCTCATTACCGCGGTGTGTCCGCCCTACGCAGTGACCGACCTCGGGGAAAGCTTTGCATACGATTTTTATGTGCGAAGGGTATGCGGGCCGCAGGAAAGTACCGACAACTCCTGCGTGGTGAGTGCCGCAACGGAGTGCGATCCGCCCGATCCGGCCGTACGCGAACCCTTTGATGCCTTGCCCACTTGCGCAGCCACCTGCCCGGCAACTTGCCTGGTAGAAAGCCCAGTTTGGCGCAATACCATCGGCGATGATACTGACTGGATCATTTACAACGGCCCCACCCCTAACCACCCAGTAACCGGCCCGGCCGGCGACGCCGGCGGTGTCGGCAACTACGCCTACCTGGAGGTCAGCGGCGCCTGCCCTCAGGGGACGGCCGCATTCCTCAACTCAGGTTGCTTTTCGTTAGACAAAAGAGGCGTTACGACCTGCCACCTGTCTTTTGATTATCATATGTTCGGCATTAATATCGGAACGCTGCGCTTACAAATTACCACAGATGGTGGCAACACCTGGACGACCCTGTGGGAGCGCAGCGGTGACCAAAGTCCCAACTGGCGCAAAGCTTATGTCAGCCTGGATGCCTACGAAAATGGGCAAATCGTGCAGTTCCGTTTCGTTGCGGAAAAAGGTAACGGATCCCGAGGCGATATCGCTATTGACAACCCAACGGTGCATGGCTCGGTATACCAGGGACTGCCGGCATTCCGCTATTTTGCCGACCAGGACGAAGATGGCTTTGGAGCCGTTGGTAACTTCATCACGACCTGCCTGCCGGAACCACCAGCTGGCTTCGTCACCGATAGTACCGACTGTAATGATACCGATCCATTGATCAACCCTGGCAGAACGGAATTCCCCTGCGATACCCGCGACAACGACTGTAATCCAATGACGGTCGATTCCCTTATTCCGCCACCGGTCGTCATGAACGATACCACCTGCTCGGGTGCGGTGGCAATGGTAAGCGCCTCCTCGCTGACCGGTCGCGACATTTTCTGGTACGACGCCGACGGCCGGTTTTTAGCCCAGGGCCAAACCTACTTCCCCACGTTACCTGAAAATAATAGTATCGAGCCACAAGTCTACAGCTTTTTTGCCGAAGAGAGCGACGGCTTGTGCCAATCGCTCGGACGCGCTGAAGCTACCGTTACGGTCTTTCCCCGCCCACGCATCACGGTTGGCGAATCGCCTATTATCTGCCAGGGAGAGCAGGTGGATCTGGCCACAGTTGAAATCGAGGATGCCATATTTGCCGAAGGAGAATTTCTTTTCTACGAAGCGTTGCCCCCCCTGGGTTTCGCCCTGGATACGACCGTCGTCGACCCCACTGAATCGACCATTTACTTCGTGCGCAAGCGAACCCCTGCCGGATGCATTGATACGGATAGCATCCTAGTGACCGTCAATCCTTCCCCAGAGATCATCTTTACGCCGGCCGAAACCATTACCATTTGTAAAGAAGCGACCCAAACTATCTTGACGGAAATCGAGCCCCCAACGGGCGAATACACCTACCGGTGGAGTACCGGAGAAGAGACTGCTTTCATCGAGGTTACGGCCGCTGATACCGCCGGCACAGCCGAAACCTATGCCCTCACCGTTACCAATGCAGAGGGATGTGCCGACGAAGGTGCCGTAGATGTCGTAACCACCAACAACATCGACTCGATCCGTCGCCAAACCCAGGATGTCACCAGCTGTCAGGGCGATGATGGCTCGATCATCCTCATCCCACTGAATGGCATACCACCCTATACCTACGAATGGGAGAGCAGCAATGGCACAACCGGCGATACCACCGGTGTAGCCGATACGCTGGAGATCTTGAATCTTAGGCAGGGCGCTTACCGTATCACCATTACGGATAACTCGGAGGAGGGCTGTCAGTTTTTTGTTCCCAACACCTACGTCAACGGCCCGGGCGCAGAGGTCGTTGATGTCAGCGTCAATAATGTCAGCTGTGCCGACGCCCAGGACGGTGCAATTTGCCTCGATATTTTTCCCGCAATCGCTCAAATCCAGTGGAGTACCGGCGCTACCAGCACCTGTATCGAAAACCTGGCCGGTGGCACCTATTCGGTGACGGTTACGAATGCCGGTTGTTCGACCGTGATCGAAGACATTGTCGTGGAAGAGCCCCGGCCTTTGGAAGGCTTTGTGGACCGAACCATACCTACCTGTCCGGAGAGCGATGACGGCAGCATCGACCTGACTACTTTTGGAGGTGTAGAACCGTATCGCTTTTTGTGGTCGAATGGGCGACGCAACCAAGATATCGGCGGCCTGACCGGAGGGCAGTATACGGTTACCATTACCGATGCTTCCGGGTGTGAACATATCGATAGTTTCGAATTGATTCCGCCCGCCGAGTTGATCATCAATGCCGATGACTTAAATGACGTACAATGCTTCGGAGAAGCCAGCGGCAGCATTCTGGTCGGTGGTCAGGGCGGCAACGCCCCCTACCAATTCCAGTGGGACCGGGGCGACCAGACGCCACTACTGCTCAATGCGACTAGCCGGGACTACGTTGTAACGATGACCGATTTCAATGGCTGTGTCACCACCGATACTTTCGCCGTCAACCAACCGGACTCCCTGACCATCAACCTGCTGGATGTAGTCGAACCCAATTGCTTTGGTGACGAAACCGGTAGTATCCTGGTGGCCGGAGAAGGCGGTATCGGACCCTATGACTTCCTCTGGAGCAACGGCGAAAACGATTTTATCCTGAGTGGGCTGGGTGTCGGCCAATACGACTTGGTACTACAGGATGCCAATGGCTGTGTGGCTGATACTTTCTCCGTGACTCTGACAGCAGATTCAGAACTCAACTTGACGGCTAATATCGCCGACCCGAGCTGCGTGGGCGCTACCGACGGAGCTATCATCCTGAACACCGATCCGGACCTGGCACCTTATACCTACCAGTGGAGTACCGGCAGCATGGCCAAGGACCTCACCAACGTGGGCGTAGGCGCTTATACCGTCACTATCACCGATATCCAGGACTGCATCTATGATACCACTTTCGTACTAAATGCCCCGCAGATCATCCGCACCAACATCATTCCGAGAGCACCCACCTGTGCCGACCGCAACGACGGCAGCATACGCGTCGACCTACTACAGTCCGGTACACCGCCATTGGCTTTTGCCTGGAATAACGGCTCTTCGGACCGCAACCTTACCGAATTGGGCACCGGCGCCTATCAACTTACGATCACGGATTTCAACGGCTGTAACTTTATCTCCGACAGTATACCACTGGAAAGTCCCGAACCTTTTACTTTCAAGCTTATCGAGATCGGAGATAACAGTTGCGCCGGTGACACTTCGGGCTTCATCGAGCTCGAATTGCAGGGCGGTACCCAGCCCTATTCCAACACCTGGGTGGGAACCGACCTGACCACTCCATCCATTTACAACCTGAGCGGAGGCGAATACCGCCTTTCCGCACAGGATGGCAATAACTGCACCCTCGATACGAACTTCCAGGTGGGAGAGCCCGTTCCTTTGACGGTAACACTCGAAATAGATAACAGCGCAGTATGCGAAGGCGATACCACCAATAGAATCGAGGCAGCGCCATCGGGTGGCCGCCCCCCCTATACCTATGCTTGGAGTAACGGCAGCAACCAACGGGTACTGAATAACCTCCCGCCCGGCGACTATGAACTGACGGTCACCGATGTTAACGGCTGTACCTTCGTGCCACCTTCGGCCAAAATCACCCCCCCTGGTGAAGCTCTGCAATTGGTAGCATTTACAACTACCGATATCAGTTGTAACGGCCAGGCCGACGGCGCCATGACAGCTACCGTCGCGGGCGGTCGCCCTCCCTATCGCTTCCACTTCAGCAACAACTGCATCGAACCTTCTACTTTCGAAAGGACCTATACCTGCGACGGGCTCGCCTTCGATGAGTACGACGTGACCGTTACCGACCAGAACGGCTGTCGCGTCGTTTCCGACTTCCAACCGGTCGATGAGCCGCCGCTACTGAGCTTACGCCGCGACGGCATCGTTAACGACCAATGCTTTCAAGGGGGCGAGGGTGCTGTCGAAGCCTCCACATTTGGTGGGACGTCGCCCTTCCTTTATGTTTGGAAAGACGCCACAGGGGATACCGTCAGTACGCAAGAGGACCTGACTAATGTCGCCGAAGGCACTTATTTCCTGCGTGTTACCGACGCCAATGGCTGCATCGATACGCTGCGACCGAGCACCATTCTCAGTGAAAACCCACCCGTACTGCTGGTAGAGGAGCTGCTGGAAGTCATCGACGTTTCTTGCCAGGGAGATAGTACCGGCCTGATTGACCTTACTTTCGAAAGCGGCGCACCGCCCTATACCTACCGTTGGAACACTGGCGCTACCACCCAAGACCTCCGGAACCTGAAGGCCGGCGACTACCAAATGACGCTAACCGATAGCGAGGGCTGCACTTTCACCTTCGGCGACTTCACGGTCAGGGAACCCATGGACCCGCTGGCAATTGCGCAGGAGCGGGTATTAGATACCCGCTGCTACCTGGGTGCCGACGGCGAAATTAGCATACAACTTAATGGGGGTGATCCGCCCTTTATGATCACGTGGGAAAATGGCGGCCGAATTTTTGCCATTGACACCACCCGCATCACAGGACTATCGCCTGGAGCCTATAGTTTGCAGGTGATCGACGGTAACGGCTGTACCTTGATGCGCAACTATACAGTCGATGAACCGCCGCCATTGGAAATCATTTTCCAACAGCAAGACAGCGACACCACTGATCAATTTCAAACTATAACAGCTATTCCAAGTGGCGGCACCCCAGACTACCGCTATCTTTGGAGTACAGGCGAAACGACCCAGACCGTCCAGTTGCTGCCCGGTACCTACTCCGTAACCATCGTCGACGGAAATAACTGCTCGGCCAGTAAAGTTTTCGTTGTAACCAACGTATTGGAGCCGGACATCGTGGAGTCGGTAAGCCTTGCCCCGAATCCAACATCCGGCCAAACCACCTTAAATATTCAAATGCGGCAAACCCGTGCCGTGAGCCTCGAGCTGTACGATCAGCAGGGCCGTTTACTGGAGCAAACCAACCTGGGCAGGATTAAAAGATTGGAAACGCAGATTGATCTCTCCGCTTACCCAGGTCAGGTCTATTACCTTCGACTGCAGAGCGGGGGACTGCCGATTTATAGCGGCTCCATCCTGCGCATACGCGAATAGTACGGGACGGGGACCGACCCGGAGAAATCCGCCCGACGGGAGGTAATTTTCTCCGGGTTTATTGTATTTTATACCGGTTCAAGTTAATCCCGAATTAACGCTTCCAGTCCATGTTCCCTTACCGGTGTCTAAGTCTTTGTATTTACCTCGTCTGCTGGTTGTTACCCGCAGTAGCCCCGGCCCAGTATTCGAATGGGTGTGGAGCCCACAGATAGTGGGGCAACCCTCCAGAGCAAAACAAGATAAAGTGTACCTCATTGCCAGCCAACAGTTGACCAAAACCCAACAAGCCGTTAGGGGTATCTCCGGTTTGGAGTTGGTGGATGTAGATTGTCGAGGTTCAATTGCTCACTGTTCGGGGTTCCCGGAACTCCATTCAGGACGGTTTACTCCATTTGCCTGAAGTGATTTTTGTCGACCGCGCCCCTGAACAGCCCCAGAAGGAAAGGCCGCAGGGTTCCCTAGAGTGGAGCTTGCAAGAATTACCCTGGATTTTTTGGACTTACTATCCAGAACTTGATGGTGCCGGCCAGGTAAATGGCTTAAAAGAGTTCGCCCCTGACACTGTATATATTGACCTGGGCGGCCAAATCAAGCTTTCTACTCTCGCCGATGGGACGGTAACTGCCCACGCTACCGATATGGCTACCATACTTGTTGGTAAAGCGTATTCACTTTTTACCGGTCGCGGGATTGCACCTTCCGCCACAATTTCCGCCGGCAGTTTGGCCCGTGTATTGCCTGACCCGTTGTCCTAATTTTGAAGGGAAAAACTTCCAAATCCAGACCACTCTTACGGTAATGAAATTGCTTCGTTTTACGGGCCTTTTGCGCGCGCCTACGATCAGTTCATCTACGAATACCCGACCCCAGGTGCACATCAATTACAGGCACCTTACTGCACAATTCGAAACGCCGTACGCCGGTTTTGTTGGTGCTCCTCCTCAGTGCAGCGCGCACAGATACAATCTACGGCCGGCTCATTTTCCCCGGCTCCAATGGCGGTCAGCCGTCCCGGACTGATGCCTTGCTGAATCAGGTAGTCCACAGCCGATTGGGCGCGCTTCTGGCTGAGATCCTGATTATAAGCATCATTCCCGCGACAGTCGGTATGGGAGACCAATTCAATATTGATATCAGGATTGAGCTCCAGGTTTTGTGCAAGTTCATTTAAGGTAGGCTCGGCATCTTCCCGAATGTCCCATTTGTCGAAGTCGTAATAGATATTCTCCAGGACGATCTCCGTATTGAGAAAGATTTTTTCCAATACAATTTCCAGCTCAAAACGCTGTACCGGCTGCAGCGGGTCTTTGCCGATCCCTTTCGAGGTGAATGCTTCTACCTTTTTCAGATAGCCCTCCTGGCTGGCCAGGAATTCATAGTCGATGCCTTCTTGCAGTTCGATGGTATACTTTCCACTTTCGTCTAGCTCAACTTCCTGTTCTTTACCTCCTATTTCAACCTGAAGTTTGGCCTCCGTCAACGGTTTTCGTCCCAACACGCGGCTATTGGGGTCGGTAGGATCCGCGTAGATTTTTTCCAAAACGTACACATCCAGGAAGTTTTGGTAAACAATTTCCTCTTCTTCCTCTTCTTCCTTCGGCGGAGGCGGAATGTAGCGCCGCTCGTACCGGTAGATATCATCGCCACCCAGGCCCAGTTCCCGTTTGGAAGTGAAATATCCGGTCTGAATGACATCCTCGGGGCGTTCGGATTGGTAGTCCACAACGAAAGCAAAATCATCCGCTCCGGAGTTTATCGGCGGCTTCAGATTGAAGGCCGGGGCCCAACTGCCGTTACTCAGCTTATAGGTCCGGAAGATATCCAGCCCCCCCATTCCTGTGTGAAAATCGGAAGAGAAATAGAGGGTGTCCTGATCCAGGTAGGGAAATTGTTCGTTCCCGCTGGTATTTACCGAGCGACTCAGCAACTGGGGTTCAGTCCAGCCATCGAGCGTACGTTCGCTGACGTAGATATCGTAACCGCCCCAGCCGTCGGGATGGTTGGCCGTGAAATACAATGTATTGCCATCGGTTGACACGGCGGGATGCATGTAATTGACACCTTCTGCTACAAAGGGTAGCACCTCACCCCTGCTCCAGTTATTGCCGACTTTCCGACTCATTACAAGCTTGCAGTAAGCGTCTTCTTTTTTACCCCCGAAGCATCTGGTAAAAAAGGCCTCAGTAAAATCACCATTAAAAGCAATGGTCCCCTCATTGTGCTCGGTATTGATAGCATTGTCAAAAGGCTCGACAGCCAGGGTCGATAAATCGGTGATAAATAAATCGGAGAAGGGATTGCCCGTCCAATTGTAAATATCTTCTTTCTTTTCGCCAGTAGACCGGTCGGAAGTAAATACCAGGCGACCGTCTTGGTAAGGCGCAGGCGCATAATCGGCATTGCTGGAATTAAAATCCAAAGGATCGATAGAATACTCGGGCCGTTCGATCTTATTCCACCCCATAGCTGTCTCGCACGCACTAATCTCGCGGCGGTACTCATAGGGACTACCGATTTCGAAACCCAGGTTTTTGAAAGCATCAAGAGCTTCGCGGTATTGCTCATTTTGCTTAAGTGCGTAGGCTAATTTTTCCAAAGCTTCTACGCCGGCCCCATTATCATAAGCCGTTTGGTACCATTGAATGGCTTTTTCTGGCTGATTGATCGCCTCGTACGATTCCCCTAGCAAAAAAGCCAATTGACCTTTTTCGATGCGGGAATCCGCCTTGCGAATTTCTTTTTGCAACAGTTCCATTGCTACTGCATACTGCTTGCGATCGTGTGCCATCTCCCCGTCGCGAATGCGCATGGTATAGTTGCAGGCCGATAAAAAAAGCAATACCAATATTCCTACTAAAAAAGAATGCGTCTTCATAAATGGGTTCTACTTGTCGGCTGGTCGCCGTATTTGTATGTTAACAAGGACACGCTCCACAGAAAATCCGTTGAATAAAGACCGGAAAAAAACATGTCTTTATTGCATAAAATACGGAAAAAAGCGCTTTAGTTGAAAACGCGCTGGAAGTTGGTCAGGTATGAGACGGAAAAAAAAGGCCGGCTGGGTATTATATCCCAGTCGGCCTTCGAGGATCATGTGTTTTTGCCTGGGGTTACCGCATGGCTTTCTGGGCGGCGCGGGAGAAAGTCTTTTTCCCGCTTTCGCCGGCAGAAGATTTCGGCTTGCGTTCGCCGGAAAGGTCGGCCATGATCGGCGTAGCTACGAAGATAGAGGAATACGTACCTACGATGATACCGATCAGCAGGGCAAACGCAAAGCCCCGGATACTGGTACCGCCGAAAAAGAACAAAATACCGACCACCAGCAGGGTAGTGAGCGAGGTAATTACCGTACGGCTCAAGGTGCTGTTGATCGCCAGGTTGATTACATCTTTCTTCGATTTCTTGGTATAGTGATTCATATACTCCCGGATGCGGTCGAATACCACTACGGTATCGTTGATGGAATAACCAATCACCGTAAGGATAGCCGCAATAAAGGCCTGATCGATCTCCAGCGAAAAGGGCAGAACGCCATGCAGCAATGAGAATGCCGCCAACACGATAAGCGTGTCATGGAACAAGGCTGCCACAGCCCCGGCGCTGTATTCCCAGCGGCTAAAACGGATGAAGATGTACAGGAATATCGTCAGGAGGGCGAATATAGTCGCATAAACTGAGCTTTTCCGGATATCGTCGGCAATGGTAGGCCCGACTTTTGTAGAGCTGGCCACGTGCGTACCTTCGCCGTCGGGATCACTGAAGTTTTTCAGGCTGAGGTCGCCCCCAACCACCTGGCTAACGCCCTGATGCAGAGCGGCCATCACGCGCTCGGCCGCATCTTCTGCGGTGTCATCTACCAGGTAATCGGTTACGACATTATAGGTGTTTGCGGTATTGACGGCCTTCACAATGGGTACGCTACCATCGAAAGCAGTAGTCAAGGCATCGCGTAAGTCAGGGGCGCTGACATCCATACCCTGTTCGAAGGTAACATTGTAGGAGTAACCGCCTTTGAAATCTACGCCGAGTTCAAAACCACGGGCTACGAAGGAGATGATTCCCAGCAAGAGCAAGGAACCCGAGATGACATAAGCGATGCGGCGCTTGCCGAGCCAGTCGATGTTCAGGTTGCTGAGAGCATTTTTGGTCGGGGCGGTGCTGAAAGTGACATGGCGTCCTTTATCGGTCCACCATTCAAAAATGAGGCGACCCACCATAACGGCCGTAAAGAAGGACGACAACACCCCGATGATTAACACCACGGCGAACCCTTTAATCGGTCCCAAACCGAAGTAAAACAGCACGATGGCCGTCAAGATCGTAGTCACATTGGCATCGATGATGGCCGAACTGGAGTTTTTAAATCCATCCTGGATAGCCATCGCCAATCCTTTACCCTCGCGCAATTCCTCACGGATACGCTCGAAGATGATCACGTTGGCATCCACCGCCATACCGATCGTCAGTACGATACCGGCAACTCCCGGCAACGTCAGGACCGTACCAATAGAGGCCAGCACGCCAAAGATAAAGAAGAGGTTCAGCAGCAGGGCAATGATAGATACAATACCCGCTCCGCCATAGTAAAAGATCATAAAGGCCAGTACCAGGGCGAAGCCGATCACCAGAGCGTTAATGGAGCGGTTAATATTTTCCTGCCCCAAGGAGGGACCCACCAGGGCCGACTGGATAATGCGGGTCTCGGCCGGCAGTTTACCCACCTGCAGGATATTAGCCAAGTCGCGCGCCTCTTGGATGTCGAAGTTACCGGTAATCGAGGTATTACCGTTCATGATGGGATTTTGCACGGAAGGCGCCGAAACCACCTCGTCGTCGAGCAAGATGGCGATCTGGCGATTATTGTCCAGGGCCGCGCGTTCGGTCATCTGGCCCCAGGTCTTGGCACCAGAGTTGTTCATGCGCAGGGTTACCGTAATTTCTCCAGTAGGATCCGGCTGGGGAGAAGCATCGATCACCGATTCGCCGGTCAGCGGCGCTTCTTCGCGCCCGCCACGCGGTAGTTTAATGGCGTAGAGGGTGTAGGCGTCAGTTTCTTCACCCGTTTCGAAATTCTGGACGGGGTCCCGCGACCAGCGGAAACGCATGTCGCGCGGAAAGAGAGATTGAATATCGGGCTGTGACAGCAGGGTATCGACCTGATCCATTTGATTTCCAGCAGCCGTACCCATAGCGGCCAACCCGAACTGTCCGCTGCTGTTGAGGGTGAAAATTTCAAAGAGGGGCCCTTGATTGAGGTCCAGCTGGTTGCGAATCGTGTCGTACCGTTCGACGGCGCTGGAATCTACGTTACCAAGGGAGTCGGTCGCATATACCGGAACTACTTCGTAGTCCGGTTCGGCTTCCGGGCCTTTGCGCTGCTTAGCCAGGCGCTCGTTGGCCTGGACAAAAGCATCAAGAACACCCTGATCCGAGATCTGGTAAACATCCCAGAACTCGAGCTTGGCCGCTGCCTGCAGGTACGTACGTGCGCGCTCCGGATTGTCGATACCCGGCAACTCTACCAGGATAAGGTCGCGGCTGGCATCGAGCGAAACATTAGGCTGGGCAACGCCCAGCTTGTCGATCCGCTCTTTGAGCAATTCGAAGGTCCGGTCGACCGTCTCATCGGCTTTTTCCCGCAGGATCCGCACAACTTCGCCGTTCGGCGTATCGAAGGTAATCTCGTCGCGCAGGCTTTCGTTACGCGCGAAGAGAGGTGCCAGATCGGCACCGTTGCTGGTTTCCCGCCAGGCACTGGCGAAGAGTGAAATGTAATCCGACTGCGCACTTTTCTGCGCTTCGGTGGCTTTATCGAGTGCTTCGAGAAAAGTGGCATCCTGGCTGTTGCCGGCCAAGGCCTGCACGAAGTTGCGCAAATCTACCTGCAATACGACACTCATACCGCCTTTCAGATCCAACCCCAATGCGAGCTGCTGCCCTTTGAGCTCTTGGTAGGTAAAGTCCTTAAGCAAAGGAATACTTAGTATTTCTTCGTTCGACATGGAGTCGAGATACGCTGCGCGCTTTTGCTTAAACACCGTCTTTTGTAGTTCTTCCGCAACGCCCGCGCTGGCTTGCTCCGCGTAGCGATCCGCCCGGCGTTCCACCCGTTGGGTAGGCAGTACGAAGAGATACTGCACCAGGGTTACAATCATCATGAACAAGAGGAAGAACCGCACAATTCCTTTTCCTTGCATAGTCTCTGATTTACAATTTTGAGGTTTGCGTTCCAAGTCGGATAATCCAGAAGCGAAAGGTGATGAAGTCGGGCGATTTCCCGCGCTGCTACGTGTCTCATTCTTCCCTTTCGCCGTGCTTAAAGCACACCTCTGACGAAAAACTCCGCAAATATAGGGGTTTACCGGGACTAATCCGGATACTCTTCCAGAGGAATTTCCAAAATGCTCAAGGTAAGCAATTTGAGGCGTTCTATGCTAGTCCGTCAATATGCGCACAAAAAATAAACCGCTCCTACACTATATGACAATTGCCCATTATCTTTGCCCTGAAGACACATTATCTCAGAACCAAATTTGAACAATCATGGGACTTTTTAATTTTTTCAAGAATTCCAAGAAAAAAGAAAAAGAAAGCAACGAGCCCGAGGTAAATCCGCAGGAGCTCCTGGGCATCGTCAACGGCATGGGCATGACCGTCAGTGACTTGAGCCTCAGCGTTGACGACGACAAAGTGACGGTGTACGGTGAGTGTGAATCACAGGCCGACAAAGAAAAGATCATCCTGGCGTTGGGCAATCAACCCGGCGTGGCTTCCGTTGATGATCGCATGACGGTAAAAGCGCCGGCCCCGGAGGCTAAGTTTTACGAAGTCAAAAGCGGCGATTCCCTCTCCAAAATCGCCCAGGCCGAATACGGGGATCCGATGAAATACACGATCATCTTCGAAGCGAACAAGCCCATGCTGAAAAATCCCGACATGATCTTCCCGGGTCAGCAGTTGCGCATTCCACCCCTAGAAGGCTAGGGTCGTATAAATTTTCCGATGTGAGAAAAGATCGGCATCCTACCAGCCGGCAGCAGCAGATAGATCTTGCTGCTGCCGTTGTTTATTCTGTTTGGCGGGAAAAAATGTACTTTCACATCAAAAATGCCCATTCCCCCCGCCTATCAGACCGTAGGGGTTGTCGGCGCCGGCAGTTTCGGTACGGCTATCGGTAATCTACTAGCGCACAATGTCGATGTCTTACTGTTCTCCCGCAATGAAATAGCAGTCGAGCGCATTAATGCAGATCACCGCAATTTTGAGGTCGACCTGAGTCCGCGCATTGCTGCTACCTCAAATATGCAAACCCTGGCCGATCGTTGTACCCTGATCTTTTTGCTGGTGCCGGCGGCCAACTTTCGCCGGATGATGCATCGCCTGGCGCCCTATCTGCGTCCCGACCATATCCTGATCCACGGCACCAAAGGTTTTGACACGCCCAATATCGAGCGATTGGAGTCGGAGCCGGCCCGTATCATGCCTGCCGACGTGGTCACCATGAGTCAGGTCATCGTGCAGGAGAGCGTCGTGCGCCGGGTCGGTTGCCTTTCCGGCCCCAACTTGGCCAAAGAAATCATTGGCGGCCAGCCCACCGCTACGGTGATTGGTAGCCATTTCGACGAGGTCATCGAACTGGGTAAACTGGTGCTGAGCAGCAAGCGCTTTCACGTATTCGGTAACCACGACATGCTGGGCGCCGAACTGGCGGGCGCCCTCAAAAACATCATTGCCATCGGATCGGGTATACTTTGGGGCCGCGGATTAGGAAAAAACATTCAGGCCATGATCATTACACGCGGTCTTGTCGAAATGATCCACTTCGGTAAAGCCTACGGCGCTACCAGCAACGCCTTTTTCGGCACAGCCGGCATCGGCGACCTGGTGGCTACCGCTACGAGCAGAGACAGTCGCAATTTCACCTTCGGCTACCGGTTGGGGCGGGGCGAAAGCAAAACTGAAATCGTAGCCACCATGCCCGAATTGGCCGAAGGGGTTCGAACACTGAACATTACCTACCATTTGGCAAAATATTATAAATTGCGCCTACCGATAACCGAGATGCTCTATCGCATTGTGTTTGAGAATTTTGACATCGAATCAGCCATCGAAAGTCTGATGACATTCCCCTATAATGTGGATGTAGATTTTCTTTGAGGAGCATCCGCAATTTTAACTGCGCTTTGTTTGTTTCACCTTAAGATCGCAACGACCTACCCGTATGGAAAGGATATTGAAAAAAACGGCTCCGCATTTAGCAGCTATCGGCTTCTTCCTCCTGATCTGCGTCCTTTATTTCTCTCCCCAATTGCAGGGTAAAAAAATCCGCCAGGGCGATATTATGCAGTATCGCGCCATGTCGAAAGAGATCCGGGACTTCAAGGAGCGCACCGGTGAAACGACCCTTTGGACCAATGCCATGTTTAGCGGCATGCCCACTTACCAGATCAACACGGTGAACGCCGGTAATAATCTGCGCTACGTCGATCGCCTTCTGCGTTTTTTTATCGGTAACCCGATCGGGACCTTTTTTCTGGCCATGATCAGTTTTTACATCATGGCCATCGTTCTGGGTATGAACATCTGGGTAGCCGTCTTCGGTGCAGTGGCCTTCGGATTTACCACCAACCACTTCGTTTTGTTCGAAGCGGGCCATAACACTAAACTTCGCGCCTTGGCCTACCTGCCCCTGATCACCGCCGGACTGTTGTTGGCCTTCAAGAAAAAATACCTGCCGGGTGCCGTACTTTTCGCCCTTGGTGTGGGCCTCGATATCACGGCGAACCACGTACAAATGACTTACTATTATGGCCTTACCCTCCTCATTTTTGGTATCGCCCAACTCCTTTTTAGCATCCGGCAAAAGGAGCTACCCCATTTCCTTAAAGCCTCCGGATTATTATTGGTTGCTGGGATTCTCGGAATCGGGGCGGCCGCTTCAAATCTGCTCGTCACCTACGAATATTCGCGGGATACCATGCGTGGGCAGCCCATCCTAAAAAAAGAAGCGCCCGTATCCCAGCAGGTGAGCAGCAGCGAAACTGAAGGACTGGCCTGGAATTACGCCATGCAATGGAGCAATGGCACGATTGACCTGTTCGCCTCGTTCATTCCGGCCGCAGCGGGAGGGGCCAGCCAAGAGCCCATCCCTGATAACTCGAGTATTGCTTCCAACCTCCAACGCCAGGGTTACCGTGCTCCCGAAGATTTTAAGGCGCCGCTGTACTGGGGCGCTCTACCCTTCACCAGTGGACCGGCCTATTTCGGAGCCATCATTGTGTTTCTTTTTTTCATCGGACTCTATACCGTAAAAGGACCGGTAAAATGGTGGCTGGCCCTAGGCGTCCTGCTCACCTTTATGCTTTCGCTTGGAAAAAACCTAGAGTGGTTCAACCGCTTATTCTTTGAGTACGTCCCACTCTACAATAAATTTCGAACCCCGAACTCGGTCCTCAGCGTGACGGTGCTCCTAGTTAGTCTTTTGGGCGCCCTGGGCTTGCACCGGATACTGACCGACAAACCGGAGAAGAACGAAGCCCTGCGTGCGATTTACATTGCAACTGGCATCACCGGCGGCCTGGCATTGTTTTTTTGGCTGCTGGGGCCATCGTTCTTTGATTTCACCGGCCCCAATGATGCCCAGCTTCAGCAGTCCGGCTTGGACCCCGCCTCGGTCATCGCCGACCGCAAAAAGGTCATGAAGCGCGATGCCCTCCGCTCCTTATTACTCGTGCTGGGCGCTGCGGCTGCCCTGTTCTTTTACCTGCGCGACCGCATCAAAGCCATGCCGGTATTTCTGATTTTCATCGCCCTTAGCCTAATCGACCTTTGGCAGGTTGGACAGCGCTACCTGGACAAAGACGATTTCGTACGTAAAGCCGAGGTGGAGAACGCTTACCAATTACGGCCGGTCGACCGCGAAATTTTAAAGGATGAGAACCTCCATTACCGCGTCCACGACATTACTATCAACACCTACAACTCGGCCAGCACTTCTTATTTCCACAAAACCATCGGCGGGTACCATGCCGCCAAGCTTCAGCGGTACCAAGACCTTATCGACGGCTACCTCTCCCAAAATGATAATGATGTGCTGAACATGCTTAATGCGAAGTACTTCATCTTTCCTGGCAACGACGGCACCCCACAGCTACAGATTAACAATGACGCCCTGGGCAACGCCTGGTTAGTTAAGAACATCCGTATGGTCGGTTCGGCCAACGAAGAATTTAATGCCCTGGCCGATATCAACCCAAAGACAACGGCTATCGTACACCGGGAATTCAGCGACGAAGTGGCCGGTCTTAACCCCACCGGGAATGGCGGCATCCGGCTGATCGATTATCAGCCCAACAAACTAACTTACCAGTCTATGAGTCAGGGCGAGGAGCTCGCTGTGTTTTCCGAGATCTGGTACGGCCCCAGAAAGGGCTGGAAAGCAACTATCGACGGACAGCCGGCAGATATCATCCGAGTAAACTACGCCCTGCGCGGCATTCGCATTCCGCCTGGGAACCACGAGGTAGTTATGGAGTTTGCACCGAAAACCTACCAGGTGGGCAGAACTATTTCCTTTGCCAGCTCCTCCCTGATTATCCTGGCCACCCTGGGCGTTATCGGTTTAGGTATTCGCCAGGAGCTGAGCCAGTCGCCACGATCCGAGCCCAGGCCGGAACCCCAACCCAAACAACCGGCAACACCCAAAACCCGGTCCACCCGGTCTTCGCGCGACAAGGGCGAAAAAACGACCGGTAGCAAAAAGAAAAGCAGCGGCCCTAAGAAAAAGCCGCGTAACAAGCGTAAATAAATGACGCGCCGCCCCCAAAGACGACTACTCATCATCACGTATTACTGGCCTCCGCTGGGTGGGTCGGGTGTGCAGCGCTGGTTGAAATTCGCCAAGTATTTGCCGCAATTCGGCTGGCAGCCTGTGATCTATACACCGGAAAATCCCGACTTCCCGCTACGCGACGCTTCCCTGTTAAAGGACGTACCCGAAACGGCCGAGGTGCTGCGCCGCAAGATATTCGAACCCTATAGCCTGTACGCCCGACTGCAGGGCAAACGCGATAAGCAAAGTAACTTTGGTCAAACCTTCGGCGACCGAAAGTCCTGGAAACAACAGCTGGCTGTGTGGGTGCGCGGCAATGTACTTATTCCCGACCCCCGGCGCTTTTGGGTACGCCCTTCCGTGCAGTTCCTGAAAAACTACCTGCAGGACCACCCGGTCGATGCAGTGGTTACGACAGGGCCGCCCCACAGTATGCACCTCATTGGGTTAGGGCTTAAAAAGCACTTCCCTACATTGCCCTGGATCGCGGATTTTCGCGATCCGTGGGCCAGCTTCGACATCCTGTCGAGTTTCCAACCCTCCGCCCGGGCCCGGCAACGCCACCAAAAATTGGAAAAGGCGGTTCTCGAAGGTGCCGATCGCGTGATCATGGTGAGCCCAAGCATGCACGAAAAATACCAGGATTTTGACCTGGCTAAACACCACCTGATCACGAATGGCTTCGACGAGTCCGACTTTCCCGCCTGTGTTTCCAATCCGCTGCCCAACGCAGACCACGCTTTCCGCATTTACCATACCGGCTTGCTGAACGGCATACGGAACCCGGCCGCCTTCTGGGATGCTGCGGTTAAACTCTGCCGGGAAAATCCCGACTTCGACCGCCAGCTGCGGATCGAGCTGGTTGGCAGTGTCGACGAGGCCATTGCATCCCAACTGCAGCACCATCCGGTATTGAGCAATAAGGTCCATCTGCGGGAGTGGATGGCCCACCAAGATCTCTTGCGCGAATACCCGCAGGCCGACTTGTTTTTGCTACTGGTCAATAATTCAGACAATGCTAAGTCGCAAATCCCAGGAAAACTGTTTGAATACCTGGCCAATCGCAAGCCTATCCTGCTTTTTGGCCCTGCTAATGCCGACGCTGCCGGTATAATCGAGGAGCTCGGTATCGGGCGTACCTGCGGATACGAGGATAGCGACCGTGCTTACGAGCTCCTGGCAAGGTTTTTTGCCGAGTATCAATCCGGAAAACCGCTTAGCTTATCGGCCGAAGCGCTTGCCCCCTACACGCGCTACCGATTGACCGAGCGCTTAGTAGATGTGCTTCTGGAATTATTGGTAACAACTACCCCCGATAACTAAGCAGCACTCCGTTTCGCAATCGGTTGGCCGATCGCAAATACAAACTTTCAACGAATTTTGAAACCATGAGCCGCTTTCACGAATCGAACCGCATCCATCCCACTGCCATCATTGGCTCCAAAGTACAAATAGGCCGGCACAACACCATCGAGGCGCACTGCGTTTTGGAGGGGGATCTCCAATTGGGCAACTACAACCATTTGCGCGTAGGCGTAGTAACTACCTACCGGGTGCAGTTAGGCGACCACAACCATATTTTTCCCTACGTTACCCTTGGCTTTCAAGGCGAGATGGGCGCCAAGGGCGACCTGTTACCCGAAGACGGACGGGTGATTATTGGCGACGGTAACACCCTGCGCGAGTATACCAACGTACACGCCCCCCGCTGGTACCCCGCTACCTACATTGGCAACCGGAATTATATCATGAATAAGGTCTACTTGGCCCACGACGTGCAGGTCGGCGACGGAGTAATGATCACTGCTGGTGCCCTGCTCGGCGGCAGAGCCGAAGTGGAATCGTACGCCAACCTGGGGCTGGGTTGCACCATCCACCAGCGCTCCGTAGTGGGCGAGTCGGCCATGGTCGGTATGCAGGCGTCAGTAAAAGCCCACGTGCCTCCCTTTGCGGTAGTGGCCGGTGTGCCGGCACGCATTTCCAAATTTAATGCCGTTGGAGCTAGGCGGCGCGACTTCGATCCGGCGCTGCTGGAAGACTGGACCTTGCATTACACCCGACGCTTACAACAGCAAAGCTTCCCCGATGACCCCATCGGCCGCAGCCTAAAGCGGTTTTTTACCAGGCGCGAGGGGGTGCTGCAGAAACTACGGGAAGGTTAGGAGGCGGAAGCTCCGGTCACTCGTTCCAACACCTGCTGGTATTGTTGGCGCACTACCGGCAGCTGGTAGCCTGCTAATGCTTCATTGACGGGCAAGGAGAGGTAAACCTGCTCGTTCACCCATTTCACCAATTGCCTGGCTAATTGCCGAGCGTCTTCGAAAGTAGCGGTCATTGGTTGTAAATCCCCCGGTAAGGGATAGGCTTTTGAAAGTAACATGGGCCTACCGTACTTCAGCATATCATTGACGGCGCCCGACATCTTGGTATAGCCATACCACTCGCGATAAATCGTATAGCGAGTTTCAATTTTGATCGGTAAGACGAAAAAATCGGTCTGCCGGGTATATCTTTGAAAGGTCTCCTGGGGCACGAAGCGCTCGAAGGTACGCACGCTGAAATTATCGCCCTCCAATGCCTCCCAGTGCCCGACCATCCGGCGGCCGTAGGGGGAACTGCTATCGCCTAGTAGTACAAGTTCGACCGAGTGCCGGATTTGGGGCAATGCCCTGCGAAAGGCCTCGGCCAACAATTCATAGTCGCGCACCCGCGGATCGACCCGGCCGACCACCGTGATGGTGACTGGCTCGCCCTCAGGTGGTGCGGGTGGCGCCGAAGCATACGACAGGGGTAAAGCGATCGCCCGCTGTGGGTCTACCCCATATTGTTGTTGGGCATACCCAGCCATGAAAGCATTGGGAAAGGCAAAGTAGTCGATCTTTTGCAGCAAGCGCTTGCGATACTTCCAGTCCATCCGGCCCAACGTATTCCGGACCAGGTGAGATAAATCTTTCCACAAATAAAAGCGCGACCAACGAGGCCGGTAGCTTGGCAGGCCTTTGCCAAAAAAGGCATGGGTATTGTGGATACGTAGGATCGTCTTGGGGCGCCAATTTTGCCGGGCCAGTAGCCGGTAATTGGAGGCCACAGTATTGATGAGGAGAACATCCGCCTCATCGACCAACGGGCGGTACTGCGCGAGAAACGCCGCCTCAATTTGTCCCTTTTGCTGCAAGGCAAGGCGGACGTTACTGGGTATACCTTGGGGATAAGTGTCTGCTTTTTTCCAAATCCCGTAAGTAGTCAGTACATTGATAGCGCTTGCCACTCCGTCGAGAATGCGGCAAGTATCCCGCAGCACCTCGGGGTGGTAGTCGAGTTCCAATACCGCTACTTCCATAAGCTGTTGCTATTTATGGATTAACAAAGCTGAAACAAAAACGAATTGGGTATCAACCGGTACCCACGCAGAAAATGGTCAATCTGTTGGTCGTTAAGTCGGGTTTTCCAAATATCCATCATGACCTTGGGGTCCCGGAAAGTCTGGTAGCCCTCCCCGGGCTTCATCCGGGATTCGATGTAGGTGCGCGTCGCCTGGTCGAAGGTGGTGCCAAGTCGACCGGTTAATCGCTCGACTGCCTGGAATGGATCTCGTAGCAGATCTTCGTAAAAAACCAATTGAATAGCAGGGTACTTTACCAGAAATTGTTCGATCAGGCGGTAGAAGATTGCCACCTGAATGCCGGCTCGTTGATCAGGGCTGGCATCCGCTATCTTGCCAAGCGGAAGGTTCACTTTTTCCTGAAGGGCAGCCTGCCGGTAAATGGCGCGGTCCCGGTCGGGACTGTTGAGCAAAATCTGGCTGGAAAAAATACTGAGCGGATTACGCATGAGGATGAGGGGCTGGATATCAAAGTGGTGCATCAAAAACGGCAGCGCCAAAAGGCCGTGCACCGATTTGATGAGTTTGCGGTCGGTAGTTCCGGCCCCAACTACCCAATGCACCAAGCTCTTTTCCCACTTGGTGGGTCTGAGATTTCCGGTACCCGAGGCTGTCAGGCGTCGCCCGATAATCGACTTGGATTGTCCCGTCAGCGCAAAGGCTAACCGGTGATTGCGGTGGTCCGTATTTAAAAAACGATTGTGTAAAGCCAAGTCGAAAAGGTGCCGGTAAGCCGGAACCCCGGCCGCTTCCGTTAAAAAGGGAAACCGCGGCAGCCGGGCCTTAAAGACGTATCCGGGGTAAGAAATTCTTTCGTTATCGGGCTCGTGCAACAGCCGGAGTTCGCCCGAGGTGGTCAGGATCTGCGACAACCAAGTCGTTCCGCTGCGCGGCATCCCAAATAGAACAATGTTTTTCTTTACTTGCAAAACACGGGTGATTTTTAATTGCGGGGTCCATTACGGCCAGGGCACCGGTTCGTTATTCCTTATTTTATGAATAGTAGTCCAGTACTGGGCTTTTAAATTGCCGAATGCGTTGCTCCAACCAGGTGATCTCTTCCGGCGTCAGTCGCTGTGCCACTTTGTCAGTGACCTGCAGGGCCTGACGATTCCCAGCTTTCCAGATTTCGCCCCGGTCCAAAATGGTGTCGACCATCCGGTGATGCTGCAGCATCTGTTGGCGAAAAGGAAGTTGAATGTGTGCACAAATTTCGCGAACGACTGCTTCGGGTTCGGCTACCAGGCGCTCGTAGTAGACAAGGGCAAAATGCGGATGGCGGTGGTAGCGATTGGCCAGTTGGATTTCGCGGCGGTAGCGACGCCAGGCTTTTGACAGGGTATCCTGCTTAAAGCTATCAGGGTATTTTTTACTGGCATCGTAAAGGGCCGCTACGTTCGAGATCGGAGACCGGATGATCTGAAGAAAAAAGCTGTTATCTGTCGCTTTGTCGATGAGATCGCGGTAGTACAGATGCATGGGCGTTTTCTCTAACCACACCTTGTAATCTTCGACTGCAGCCAGCCGGTCGAGGGTATCTATTAGGTAGCGCGCCCATTGATGGAGGTCGCGCGGCTTGCCCGTGTAAGGCTGCGACAAGCTAGCTCGATCCTGGCTTTCCAGAAACTGGTGCACTACTGCGCGCTCCGCTGCGCCGATTCGGTGAAAGGGGCGCCGGTACCAGGGCCAGGGTATGGTTTTGGAGAAAAAATGACTTTCTGGAAAAGTAAAAACCTCCGGATGGTTGCCTACCATACTTTGTAAGAGCGTGGTTCCCGAACGGGCAGTACCTACAATAAAAATGCGCTTTTGGATAGGATCCATAGTAAAGCTACTTTAGCTAGCCGGAGTGGTTTATGGCGCAAAGGTAACCCTTCCCTTTTCATTTAAATAATCCTAGCCAACAAAGAATTAGCCGCCGGAAAGTGATACTTTGGCCCGGCTGAACCGTAATCCGGGTGTCCAGCGTATAGTGAATCGTCATAGAAGCGCATCAAATGGGTGTCGTCCAGCGTCAAGGAATCAGTGCCGGCATATTTCTCTACATGGGTATGGTGATTGGGTTTATCAATACCACCTTGCTCATGCCGCGCATCATTGGGGAGGAGGTTTTTGGCTTCACCCAATGGCTGGCCTTTGCCACCCTTCTGCTTTCTACCCTATCTATCTTGGGGCTGAACACCACGACGGTCCGCTTTTTCCCCTACTTCCGGCAGCCGGAATCCAAGCACAGTGGCTTTTTCTTCTTCTTAATTTTGCTGGCTACCGGCTTTTCGGGCATCGCTGCGATTATGGTGCTCTTCTTTCGGTCGAGTGTCGTGAGCATCTTCAGTGACCAACGGAGCGAGGCCTTTCTCGAGGCATACTACTGGCTATTGCCGTTGATGATGGTCCTGTTTACGTTTTTCACCCTATTGCAGTCTTATACGCAGGCCCTCCTGCGCCCCCGCACCGGGGTATTTGTCGAGCAGTTCGTGCTGCGCGTTCTTACCCTGTTGCTCACCATAGCAGTTGCCTTACAATGGATAAGCTTATCCGATTTCATCGTGCTGTATGTCTTACGGCTCGCTTTGGGAATCGCAGCTCTCCTGTTTTTTCTCTGGCGAATCGGTGAATTGCACTGGCAGCCCAATTTCACCATTTTTCGCTCGACCCGAATCAAGGAAATGGCACAATTTAGCGGCTTCTCGACCTTTTCTCAGCTTGGCAACCAATTGACCTTCCGCATCGACATACTCATGCTGGGTCCGCTGCTGGGGTTCGACCGCACGGGGATTTACGCCGTATTTCTGTATGTCTCTACAGCAATCATTATGCCTTACCGGGGTTTGGCCACTATTGTAACCCCCCTTTTTGCTAATGCCTGGAAAGACAATGATATAGCAAAGATTCAGGATCTTTACGCGCGTTCTGCCCACATCAATTTGGTGGTCTCGGTTTTATTGTTCATAGGCATTGCGGCTAATTTACATAACCTGATCGCTATCATCGGCAATGAGTATCGGGTAGGAACGATGGTCGCCATTTATCTGGGGATCGCTCAGGTGTTCAATGCCATGAACGGTTACGTAGGCCAGGTCATCATGCACTCTAGACTCTACCGCTTCGATCTCGTGTCAAAGATCATTGCCGTTGTGACTACCGTTATCACCAATTATTTCTTCATCCGGCAATTCGGGCTTACCGGGGCGGCAATCGCCACGCTGATCACGATCGTACTGATCAATACCATCAACCAGGTATTTGTGTATACGCGCTTTGGCTTGCATCCATTTTCCAACAAGACTTGGATCCCACTTCTGCTGGGTTTAGTCGTTTTGACGCTACAAACGCTTTTGCCGCTCGAGGGTTACCATTTTCTCATCGACCTCGTCGCACGTTCGGCTTGTATAACGGTGTTGTATATGACGGGGGTGTTCTATTTCCGGGTGGCTCCGGATATCAATGACTTCTTGTGGCGGCAATGGCAACGCTTGCGTCCCTGACAGCTCGCGTCCGTTCCGTAAATCAAAAGGCTTTCGCTTGAATAAAAAGGGGGCCGGATCTATTTTTACCGAAAATCATAACCCATGAAGCGACTTATCCTTATATTTAGTTTATTGATAATACTACCCGCTAGTGTATGTACGGCCGGTTTCCACTCCATCCCAACCGGTTGCATGGCCTGCCAGGTTTACGTGCCCAATGCATTTTCTCCGAACGACGATGCGGTAAATAATGAATTCCGGGCCTTTGTCAACGCAGAATGCATGATCAGCGAATACGCATTTCGCATTTTCGATCGCTGGGGGAATCTGGTATTCGAAAGCACCTCCCCTGCCGCGGCCTGGGACGGCACCTTCAAAGGCGAACCAGCGCCGCAATCGGTATACCTCTATTTTCTGCAATATACCTTTACGGATGCCGAAAGCGGCGAGACCGAGATCGTAGAGCAGACGGGCGATTTGTATCTAATGCGCTAAAAAGAAAGGCAGCTCACCGGCCGCCTCCTTTTGTTTTTCGCTGTTGCATTTTGGTCCCTTGCGTGTTGCTCCCGCCGGAGGTCTTTAGCTAACTGCCTTCGAACTTACTCAACAGCATTGTGCTGTCGAGCTTGCCTTTTTTGTCGTAGCTCTCCTGCTTGACCATACCGACTCCATCGGCGTACCAGCTTACAACTTTGAAGGTACTGTTGGCACCCATCATTTTGGTGGTCATGTTGTAAACCACTTTATAGGCATCAAATTTACCGGCCGGAACAGAAACCTCTTCTTTGCTTTCTACTTTATGGTCGGTAATATCCATCTTCATCGACATTAGGTTCATCCCTCCGGAAGCGAAGTTGATCTCGTTAGAAGAGCTGGGAAAAGTTTTTCCTACACTCAGATCGGTAGGCATCACTAGGCCATCCCCTTCGAAAGTTACTTCCATATTCTCGCCGAACTGATCGGTCAGGCCAGCCGGGAGCAGGGATGATACATCCATGCGGTAGGCATTCCCTTCGCAAATAACTTCGTATGTACCCGAAGTCACTTCTTTACCTTTCTCATCAGTCATTTTTTGGGTAATTACTGCTGTCGTTTCACTACCGGCACTCTTGAGGTTTTTCACGGTATTTTGGGTAGTACCCGAAAGTTTACCCTTTTTGTCTAGCATCTGATACTCGGTGGTCACACCTTCCTTGAATTGCATGAACAAGTCGCAATTCTGAGCTTGGATTAGGCCAGCACTCAGCATCAGGGCTATTAGGGTAAAAAGGCTAGATTTAAGCATAATACAGTATTTGTTGAATGAATTACGTCTATACAACCGAATGGAGCCATTAAAAATTATACAGGCACCCGCCGAGATGCGTTAAAGTTGGGTGAAAATTGTCCGCCGCCCAACAACCCGACTCCGATAAGGCAACATTGCCATTTGTAGGAAGTTATCCAAAAAAACAATTTACCCAATGAAATTCAGTTTCTTTTTTGTCCCATTCTTAGCCCTGCTGCTTGCTTGCGGCCCAAAGGCAAATAGTACACCGGCTACCGCGCCTGCCAGTAGTGCCGCGCGTCCGGCGGTCGACCACAGCGGCTGGAACACCTTGCTGCAGAAGCACGTCAGCACTGCTGGAAAAGTCAATTACCAGGGCTTCCGGCAGGATCAGGCCCAGCTAGACCGATACCTCAATCGGTTGGAACAAAATCCGCCCCAATCCAATTGGTCGCGTGACGAAAAACTAGCTTACTGGATAAATGCTTATAATGCATACACAGTGAAGCTCATCCTTAACAACTGGCCGGTAAAAAGCATCCGGGATATCGATGACGGCAAACCCTGGGATACGAAGTGGATCTCCATCGGCGGAAAGACTTACTCCCTGAATAACATCGAGCACGATATCATCCGCCCCCGGTTCCAGGAACCTCGGATACACTTTGCCGTGAACTGTGCAGCCAAATCCTGTCCGCCTCTCGCGAACCAGGCCTTCACAGCCGAGAATTTAGACGAACTCCTCACGAAACAGACCGGGAGCTTCATCAATAACCAACAGTACAATCGAATCCATCCGGATTCAGTCCAGGTTTCCAGAATCTTCGACTGGTATAGGAAAGATTTCGGTGATTTGAAGGCATACTTAAATCGATACAGTAATACCAAGATCAACGCCGATACCCGAATAGCTTACCGGGACTACGATTGGGCGCTAAATAATTGACCTCAACGGGGTGCGCTTCGCTGCCACCCCCAATTTCTTTATTTTTGCCCCCATGGATTTGCCCGCCGCTTTTATCAACCGTATGCAGGGCCAACTCGGCACAGCGTGGCCCGAATTTTTAGCTGCTTTACAGTCGGAACCGCCCGCCAGCATCCGGCTGCACCCCTTAAAAAAAAATCTGGAGCTGTTGCCGGTAGCCGATCCCGTACCCTGGCATCCGCAAGGCCGCTATTTGATAAAACGCCCGGTTTTTACACTGGACCCGGCTTTTCACGCGGGAGCGTACTATGTGCAGGAGGCCAGTTCGATGGCCATTTTTCACGTTTTACAGCAATTGCATTTCGATGTCGACCGGATTCGCGCCCTTGATCTATGCGCTGCTCCGGGTGGCAAAAGCACCCTGCTAGCCGAAGCATTGGGAGCTGAGGGACTGCTGCTCGCCAACGAAGTTATCCGATCGCGATACGCCATTCTACAACAAAACACCTACAAGTGGGCAATACCGAACACCTGCCTGAGTAATCAAGATAGCAAAGATTTGGAGGGCTTGAAAGGGTTCTTTGATCTCATTCTGGTTGATGCACCCTGCTCTGGCGAGGGGCTGTTTCGAAAGGATCCCGAAGCCCGCCGAGAATGGTCGCCCGAGCGGGTTCAGCTGTGCGCTCAGCGGCAACGCAGGATATTGCACGCCGTACATTCCCTGCTCCGCCCCGGCGGTTATCTCTTGTACAGCACGTGCACCTATGCCGAAGCTGAAAATGAAGACCAGGTACGCTGGTTGATCAAAGATTACGGTCTGCAGCATGTTCCGATCGACTTTCCAGTCCAATGGGGTGTGGTAGCAACCAGATGGGGACATCGATTCTATCCGCACCGCTTGCGGGGCGAAGGCTTATTTCTGGCCTGTTTACAAAAGACTACAGGTAGTGCTACTCCTATCCCCGCAAAAAAACTCTACCTGCCGCAGGGGCTGACTTTAATTCCGCAGGAACAAAGCAATCCGATCCGCCGCTGGGTGTATGAAGCAGACCAATTCCAATTTATAGCTCATGCTAAAGGCACGGTTTACGCAGTCCCAAAAATTGTAATGCGGGATCAACAGTGGATTGGGCAGCACCTGCGGCGCTTTACCCCGGGGTGGCCCATCGGAAAACTCGTCCAAAGACAGAATTTCGTTCCCGCACCCGAGCTGGCGCTCGCAGCAGCCCGAAGCGAAACCATCCGAACGATCGAATTGAACCGGCAAAAGGCGCTGCAGTATCTACGAAAGGAAAATCCGGGTATCACAAGTATTCCCAAAGGCTGGGCCCTAGTGACCTACCACAACCTCGGCTTGGGTTGGATCAAAGGCCTGACCAACCGCTATAATAACTACTACCCCAAAAATTGGCGCATACGCATGCAGCTACCGCAGTGAGCGGCAACCGCCGACCATCGATTTAGGCCAAACGCTTCATGTCGCGCACCAATATCCGGCCGCGATTGAAATGGATGAGGTCAAGTTTTTTCAACTCATTCAATACCAGCGTTACGGTTTGGCGCGAAGTACAGGTGATGTTGGCAATGTCTTGGTGGGTGAGCGAATGCTTCAACAGCATTTCATAACCCACCTGCTGACCGCGACTGCGCACCGTTTCCTTGATAAACTCAATGATGCGGGTGCGTGCATCTTTAAAAATCAGCGACTCTAGTTTCCGTTCTGCCTTAATTAGTCGCTGACCGAACAGCAGCATAACTTCATTGCACAACTCGTAATTCCCACGCATCAGGCGCTTGAATTCTACAACCGGCAGGGTGTAAAATGTCGCATCTTCTTTGAGCACCTGGGCGAAATCTTGGCGTCGTTCTTCACCTACAATGCCCAACTCGCCCAGTACGGAGACAGGGTGCACCAAAGCCTTAATCACTTCTTTGCCATCGGGAGAATGGGTGCCTATTTTAGCAGCGCCTTTGATCAGGAAAAAGACGGTGTCAGAGGGCTCCCCCGGCTGATAAACGTAACTGAACCGGTCTTTCCGGCGCACTTCCAATAGCTCCGCGACTTGCTGAACCTCTTCTTCTTTCAACTTACCGAATAATGGAAATTGGCGAATAAATTGCTGTTTAACCTCCTCTTGAGCCATGTCGTCTACGGTATTAAATGGAATGATGTAATTTTTTGTACCGCACAATGGAAGGGAAAGGCGGAGTTTTAAGTCCGCTGGTCCCTAAAATTTGGCAAGCACAACTTTATAGACACCAATCATTGGTTTCCCCCCCATAACGATATGGAAAAATTTCATCAATACGTGGGATTTTTTCCAACTGCCCGGTAGAGTAGTTAGTTGCCTTTTATTAGCCCCAGTGAGTCGAGGGCATTGCTGTACCCCGAAAAATTACCCGCGCCATTTTCAATATTGTTGTAGATAATGACCGGCTCGCCGAAGGGATTCGTATTACTGTACTGCTGGCGGCTTAGGGAGCGGTAAAAGAGGTAATAATCTTCTGAGACGGCCCGCAGTTCAGCAATGAGCCTGCCAATCAATTCCTGTTCGGGCCGAATGGTCACATCGATCTGAAAGATCCGGTCGAAAACATCGCCGTTGAATTGATCATCTTGAAAGAGCAACCCGCCCTCCAGGTGGGCGGTCATTTCGTTGCTGTTGAGTTGAGGATCGAATAAAACGCGCTCGCGCTGAGGGCCCAGCGCCAGAGTGTCGCCCATCTCCACCGAATAAGGTATGATCTGCCGATAGAAATTCAAGTGATAGTAGTTAACGGTAGATCCCGGGTCAGAGAATTGCAGGCGCACCTGTACCTGGTACCGCTTAAGGCCATTAGAGTCGCAAACCATCTGAAGGTCGGCCACTTCCATCTTTTCGATACTGATTTTCGGCGGGATGAAGGAAGTAGCCATTACGGGATCGAAACCCGGCGCATCTACGCTAATTCGATATTGGACTCCAGCTTGGGGGCGAAAATCAGTCAAACTATAGTATGGCGCACTGCCCTTGAGGTTGCGGATCTGGAGCGCCTCCAGAAAATCGGACTCCTGGTACAACTCTACCTGAGCGTCGCGCACATAGCGATCGGTGGTGTCGGTATCTAAAGAGGAGCTGGAGCGCGATACGAAAACCTTGACCTTTTCCCCTTCGACCAACTCCCCCACGACAACGAGGCGCGGCTCTTCGTCGGAAGCGGCGAAGCCAACTGGCTCTTCGCAGGCGGTCGAACACAGAAACAGGACCAGTGTCAAAGGTAAAAATCGCACCAAATATTTAGGTTTTGTATAACAATATCGCAAAATTATTAGAATCGCGCTTGATAATTCAGTGAAGGCAGGATCGGGAGCAGGCTTACTTCCTCAAACTGCAGTTGTTCGAGCAGTTGTCCGTTATCTACCACCAACTCGGGATAGGAACGGTAGTAAATGGGGTTTTGGCGGTTGTAGACATTGTAAATGCTGAGCTCCAGTCCGTGCCTCCAGTTGCGCACCGGCTCGAAGTCGAAGGCCAGCGCAATATCCAGGCGATGATTTGGGGGGAGCCGGAATTGATTTTTCGAACCGAAATTGATCACTACCGTCGGGTCGGTGGGATTTTCAGAAGAAGGCACTACGAAACTACTTTCCGGCAAACTGGTTGCTAGGCCAGTACCGTAAACCCAATTAGCACTCACGCGCAGGCGGTCGCCAAAGCGATGCTGGAGGGCCACCTTAAAGTCGTGCCGGCGATCGAAGCGAAAGGGGAAGCGATCGCCGAGATTGACCAGTTCGAACTGCCGGTCGGTGCGGGCCAGCGTGTAGCTTATCCAGCCATTCGTACGGCCCGATTGCCTGCGCAGCATGAACTCTACCCCTAGCGACCGGCCGTTGCCAACGGTGACGTTTTCTTCCCAATTATTAAAAAAGTTGACGCCCTCGGCGTAGGCAAGTAGGTGTTCCAAGCGTTTGTAGTAGGCCTCTGCCTGGAGGGTCCACCCGGGCCGGGGCTCGAAACGCACACCCAGATCACCTTGCCAGGCCGTCTCGGGCCGGGTTTCTCCGGTTGTCGGCACCCATAAATCGGTGGGTAACCCCAAATCGGAATTGGATAACAGGTGGAGGTATTGGGCCATCCGGCTGACCGAAAAATAGTAACTCCATCGAGACCGCGGCTCATAGATCAGCTTCAAGCGAGGCTCTACATTGAACTGGTGGGTGTTGTCAACCAGCCAGCCCGAAAAACGGAGCCCGTATTCCAGACGGAAATAGTTGCGGAAAGTGTACGTGTCTTCGGCGTACAAGGCATATTCGTAGGCCGTGATGGGGCGGTTCTGGTTCTGGAAAACCGACCAGTTTTCCTCGCTTTGCAGATCGTAGTCGGCCACACCTGGACGGAACTGATGCTGAGTAGCCAGAAAACCTCCCCGCAGCCGGTGGTCGCCATTCAAAGTGTATTCGGCATCCATTTTCAGGCTTACATCCTGGATGCGGCTTTGAAAGCGATTAATAGTACGGCGCTCCGATTGGTAGCTTCCCGGCCAGTTGACTGTCAGCGAATCGAATTGTTGGTAGTCTAGCTCGACCTCGAGGCGGGAAAAAGACAAGCTAGTACTGAGCAATAAGCCGGGGGTCTGGCTGTTGTGCCACTGAATGGCAGCCAAGGTATTACCCCACTGAAGCTGCTCCTGGTAGCTGCGTTTGCGAAAATACCGGACGGGTTGCGACAGGCCGCCGTCGACCAGCTCCCGGTTGCCCATACTGTCCATTTGGTTGTCGAAGGCATCGCCTCCGTAATAACCAAAAAAAGCTACCTGATTGTGCGGATCGAAGCTATGGCTCAGCTTTAGTTGGGTATCAAAAAACTGGTAGTTGGTTTGTCCATCCTGGTTGCGGTCGGCCCGAAGCTCGTCGGTGAACGGCTGTAAATACCAGTTTAGCCACGACCGCCTGCCGCTGATGTAATAAGATGATTTTCCTTTCAGCATGGGGCCCTCGGCACTGAAGCGTCCGGTGAACCAACCGGCATCAATCTGGGCCTCGTGCCGGTTCCGGTTGCCGTCTTTGGTCTGCAGGTCCAGTACAGAGGACAGGCGCCCGCCGTAGCGGGCCGGAAAACCTCCTTTCAGCCACTGGGCGCTCTTTAGGCTATTATCGTCGATGATCGAGAATAGGCCGGCCCCGTGGTAGACATTGTAAACCGGAACCCCGTCAATCAGGATGAGGTTTTGCCCGTCGCCCCCGCCGCGTACCGAAAGCCCCCCAAAGCCGTCGGCCCCAGTCTGTACGCCAGGCATAAGTTGCAAAATCCGCAATGGATCGGCCGTACCGGCCAGAGCGGGTTGATTGCCGGTACCCTCCAGGTCCAGTTGGTTCCAGGGCCGAAAGTCAGGCACCGCGAGTAGGGAGTCGTTGTCGGCAGTAACCAGTACCTCGTGCAAGGTGAGTCCTCGATCCAACTGGAACTCGTAATCCAGGTTAAACCGTAAATCGATAAGGAGGGTATCCATGCGGTAACCCAAATGGCTGCAAACTAGTTTGACTTTGCCGGCAGGCAGACTCAGACTGAAATAGCCCCTTTCGTTGCTCACCGCCCAGTCCTGGGTAGGAAGCGCATAAATAGTGGCGGCTAACAGACGTTCGCCCGTGCGCCGGTCGCGCACATAGCCCGAGATGGTATAGCGCGGCGCGGGGGTTTTGGCGGGATCGGAAAAAAGTACCAGTTGATCGCCCACTTGGCGATAATTCAGGCTGGTTTTAAGCAGGATGGCATCCAGAGCATGTTTAAGGGTCAAGGTTTGACCCTGCAGACTAAGCGTATCGCTGGGAAGCAGGCTATTGGAAAAAAAAAGGTCGATGTTTTCTTCGTCGAGCAGGTAGTACAGCACCGCCTCCAGCGTGTAATCGCCTACCGGCATAGTCACTTGTTGTTCTAATACCGACTGTCCGTAAAGCTTTTGCCCCACTGCTAGCATCCAACATATCCCAACTGCCATTACGATCCGCTTCATACTACCCCGACGTGATTACACGTGCATTTGATTACGGTCACAAGAACCGCATATCAATAATTTTCTACATGCTAAAATAACGGTAATTACGATACCATACAAAGGTAGGTACGGGGCCGACTTGCTAACGGATTGTTAAAGCAGCGCATCATAGAAGGCTTGCAGGTCATTCACAGTTCAGCCCTTTCAGCAGAATCTTGTTCTTACCGATATGTTCAATTTTGGCGCCGGTAGCCGTTTCTAGGGTTTGAATAAGGGAGTCTTTTTTGTCGAAATACAGTCGACCGGTTACCGGGCAATCTTGCGCTCCTTCCGCCACCTTGATTTGTAATGCGCTGTAGCGGTTCAGGTAGATTGCCAGATCCCGGATGGCCAACCCGCGGGCCTCCAACCGGCGGGTGCGCCAGCTTGCTGCGTGGTTGTGCGAAGAGCGAATGAGCTCCATTCTGCCTTGCGGCTTGAAGATGCCGCGCTCTCCGCTGGACACCCGAATGGTGGCGTCATTGATTAAAGCGCGAAAAGCAACCTTCCCCTCATTGACTTCCACCTCTTCGGTATTTTCTTCAGGCAAAGCCCGCAGATTAAATGCCGTACCCAGCACCCGCACAGCCGAACGGCCAGTCGTGATGACCAGGGGCTGCCCCGGTTGTTCGGCGATTTCGAAATAGGCCTCGCCTGTGAAAGAAATGCGGCGCAGCGTATCGCCGACTTCCCAGTAGCGCAATTCCGTACCTTCACGAGCCGTCAGAAACGATCCGTCCGGAAGTCGCCATTCTTCCTTAACGGCTACGGACCGGTAAGCTTGCGGACTGTCGGAAGTGGGTACTTCCGCACTGCCCTTTAGGGACCACAGGTACCCGGCCAGTGCCAGTAAGAGGGCGATAACCAAACCGGTCAGCACTAGGCGGCGGCGGCGACGGGCAGTCCGCCGACGTTGAAACCTTTGCCAATTGGCTTCAACATCAGGCGTCAATCCCCGGCGGCGGTAATTCTTGGTAAGTCGCTCAATGATCGCTTGCTTGGGATCCGGTTGCCAATCTTTTGGATCAGGGTCTTGCACGTCGCACTATGCTTTTGTGGGCGCTTTGCCAAAGCTGCGCCACTGGTTAAAATAATGGGTTGGTCAATCAAATTAATCGCTTAGCACCGATCGCTTGATCAAGTATATTCATTTTTCACCTAATGGACACCGCCAGCGCAGCCAACACCTATCAGAATGTGCAAATTTGTACGCTGGCCAACAAAAATCATGAGCCACTGAGATACGGGCCCAGGGCCTCGCGCAACAAGCGCAGGGCCTTGTTGATCTGGTTTTCTACTGTTTTTACGGAAATATTGAGCTCGCGGGCAATGGCGCGCTGATTTAATTCTTCGTAGCGACTCAGAATAAAAATGATGCGGCAACGGGGCGGCAACTGATCCACAGCTGCATCGACCAATTCCTGGAGTTCGGCCTCCTGGGCGATATCGCGGGGCACATGGTGGAAGCGGAATTCTGGGATCTGCTCCTCTTCAGCAAAGTTGATTTTTTGCGCCCGTAGTTCATTCAGCGACTTGTTGATCGCTGCCCGTCGCAGATAGGCCGGCAAAGACGTATCGATGCGCAGCCGTTTGCGGCGTCGCCAGAGTTCCAGGAAGACTTCCTGCGCGATATCCTCGACCCGGTTGGGGTCGGGAATAATCTGGTAGATCGTCTGGCAAACCAGGCTAAAGTGCGTCTTGAAAATCGATTCAATGGCCGCTTCCGGGTCTCGCCGGAGCCACGCTCGAAGTTCCCTATCTGACCTTTTTGTATTCAACTTGACGACTGCGTTTTTTCTGTAAAAACCCGGCTGATTTACCCCTGTTCTGCCCCCCTAATGCACGCCGTAGCCTACGAAATTTAGGGAACATTCCTTTGAATAAGTAAAAATAATGAAATACCTTCAGGCGCTACTTTTCCTAGTAAAACTGAAAATTAACCAACGATGAAGAGACAACTGCTATGGGTTGTCGGCCTCTTTTGCTGCTTTTTTCACCTGGGTGCCCAGGATACCATGCTTATCCAGGAAGTTCAGGAACTTACCCTCGACGAACGAATCAACAAAAGTTTTCTTCCGGTTACCAATATTGCAGAAACCGTCATCTTTTACCCCATTACCCTTAAGAAGTCGCTGGAGTACTATCAGGTTCGCGCACAAGAGACGGAATCGGGCATCAAAAACCTGGAGTTTTACGTAAAAAACCCACCTTTTGATATCCAGATCGATCAGAAAAGCAAAGTCAAAGATCAATACGGCCGGTCCTTTTTTCTCGATTTCCATAAGGACGGCACTTACCAACTGGCCTACAATTTTACCGATAATATTGGCAACGTTTACCAGGTCACCAACGACTACGCCTTTGGCGAAACGGTCGATGTGGAGGGTATGCAATTCATTGTACCGGAGCGTGCGGCAGGTACAGAAGGCACTTACCGCTTCACCCCTAATGTCATCCAGATGCCGATCGTTGTGATCGTACTGTTAGTCGGTGCCACCCTTTTCACCTTGTATTTTGGGTTTATTCAGTTCCGGGGCTTCGGCTTGGCCGTCAATACGGTGCGGGGCGTTTATTCCGACCCCGAAGACGACGGGGAAGTATCGCACTTTCAGGCCCTCACCGCCGCCCTTTCAGGAACGGTAGGGTTAGGCAACATCGCCGGAGTTGCCATTGCCATTTCGCTGGGCGGCCCGGGCGCCACGTTTTGGATGATCCTGGTCGGACTCATCGGTATGGCCTCTAAATTCACGGAGTGTACGCTGGGGGTAAAGTACCGAGATATCGGCCCCGACGGTACTGTCTACGGCGGTCCAATGTATTACCTATCGCGGGGCCTGCGCGAGAAAGGGTTTGCGGGCCTGGGAAAAGTACTGGCGGCCTTCTTTGCGATCATGTGTATCGGCGGGTCGTTCGGCGGCGGCAACATGTTTCAGGCCAACCAGGCTGCTGTGCAATTCAATAGCATGGTGGGCGCCACCTCAGGTGCGGCCGGCCTAATCTTCGGGATCGGACTGGCTACGGTGGTTGCAGTCGTTATCATCGGTGGTATCAAGCGCATCGGTTTGGTGACCGAGCGGGTCGTGCCTTTCATGTGTGGCGTTTACGTAATAGCCGCACTGGTTATTCTGTTTGCCAACCTCACCGAAATCCCCGAAGCTTTTGGCCTCATCATCGACGGCGCATTCTCGCCCCAAAGTGTAGCTGGCGGCTTCATCGGCGTACTCGTGCAGGGTTTCCGTCGGGGCGCTTTCTCCAACGAAGCCGGTGTAGGATCGGCGGCTATCGCCCACTCGGCAGTAAAAACCAATTACGCAGCTTCCGAAGGCATTGTAGCCCTGCTCGAACCCTTCATCGATACCGTGGTGGTTTGTACCATGACCGCTCTGGTCATCATCATCACCGGTAACTATATCAACCCGGAAGGCATCAGTGGCGTCGACCTTACCTCGCGCGCCTTCGAATCGGTCATTCCATGGTTTCCCTACGTTCTCACCTTTGCTGTTGTTCTTTTTGCCTTTTCTACTATGCTGTCGTGGTCCTACTACGGATTGCAATCCTGGATGTATCTCTTCGGTCGCAGCAAAGTCTCCGATTATACTTACAAGGTGCTGTTCTGCCTGTTCGTGATCCTAGGATCATCGGCCAGCCTGGGCGCCGTAACGGCTTTTTCCGACGCCATGATCTTTGCGATGGTGGTACCTAACATGATCGGCTTGGTGTTCCTTCTGCCAGTCGTGCGGAAAGAGTTACGCCGGTACACCGACGACATCAAATCGGGAGTGATCCAGACGGTGAAAAAGTCGTAACCGCCCACTAGCGAAAGGAGAATTCGAGGGGCTGAAGGTCTGGCTCAACCCACTGACTGGCTGCCTGACTACCGGCGAGGCATTCCGGACGGTAGTACTGGAAAATGAACCGTTGCCCAGCCACAGGGCTGGCCAGCAAACGATCCCCAGCTTCAGAAAAAGGCATCCCTTGGGGCAGAGTAGCCGCAAAAGCCCGAATGGTGTGTAGGTAAAAAACCGTGCGCGTTTCGTGATACCCCCCTTCTATTGTATTGGGTGTACCCGTGGCCTGGTTGTAGAGAATGATGCCGACGCGCAGCCGGTAAAGTGCTTCTTCGAAGGTATAGTTTCGGATTTGCCACAGGCTTACCAGGAGGTGGGCCTCGTGAGTCCAATCCCCTGCCGGCAGGGTCCGGTCCCAGAACGCCCGAACCGTTTCGGCATACCTCGAACGCAGCCGGACCGGCCGGCGGCGGTGATTAAAGTAGTCGTTGCGAAGCAGGGCGAACACCCCTAGGGGATAGCGGTCGCCCCGATGCCGAATGCGAGCCTGCAGCAACCCCTCCTGCCCGAATCCGAAATGTTGCACCAGTTTAAGCGAAGGCACATTATCCGGATCGATAAAAGCTTCGATCCGCTCCAGGCCCATCTCGTTAAACCCGATGGCCAAAATACACTCCAGAGCTTCGGTCATGAAACCTCGTCGTTTCCACTGGTCGGCGCGCAGGCCGTAGCCCAACTCAGCGCGCTGGTGCCGTTTGTGCCAGGATTGAAAGCCGCAGTTGCCGATGACTTGTCCGGTATTTTTTTCTACCAAAAACCAGTGGCGAAAGGAGATCGTGTCGGTGCGCATCAGCTCCTCCCTCATGCGGGTCAGTAGCGAATGGAGAGCTTTAGGAGACTGAATACCCACGAAACCGGTCTGCTGTTCTGAGGTTGAAGAGTGGAGCAGCCAGCGCAACACTGCGGGATTGACTTCGCGCAATTGCAATCGAGTAGTGGATCGTTCGGCCGGCGGAGTAAAAGGGATGCCTTGCTGCATGGTTCAGGGTTTATTTTCGGCAGGTGAAACAGTTGCCGCCGGTTGCCTGCCGCGTCGCCAATCGAAGAGGGAGCGGTCCAGCCAACGATGGGGCGACCTGCCCAGCCAGAATTGAGCGAAATAGGCCGCAATGCCCAATAGCCAGCCGACGATGGCGCCGGCTAGTACATCGATTAAGAAATGCTGGACCAAGTAGATCCGGCTTATCGCAACGACCAGCGCTAACCCGAAGAATAGCAATTGCCAAACCGTTTTTTGTCCAACGATTAATACCAAAAAGGTAAATAAAGCAAAGGCCGACATGGTATGGCCGCTGGGAAAGCTGGTGGCAGCCGTATTGACGTGTACGCCGGCTACAAAGGTCAACTCGTTGTCCAGACCCAGCTCGCGGAAGTAAGCAAGGGGACGCAACGCCCTGAATAGCGACTTCAGGATAAAGGCCACCAAAGTGACGATAATCCCGATCAAAGGCACGATGATACCGGAGCGGTAGCGCACAAAAAGAAGGGCCAGAAAGACAGCCAGATAGGCCGGCTCCTCTCCTATTTTCGTTCCCTCCCGGAAAAACACATTCCAAAAAGGCGTGCGGTTGCGGGCGAAGAACCAGATGGCATCGCCCTTGTCCAGTAGAGCCAGGCCGCCGATAGCCAATACCAAGAACAAGGCCAAGGCAAGGTGGTACACCGGGCGCGCCTGTGCAATATCTTTAAGCTTCCACGGTGGTGCGGGTTGGATCATGTTGCTCTTTTTTCAATGGGGTTTTCTTATTGGCAAATAAACGGCGAATACGTCTGACGTACTGCCCGGAACCGCCGAGTTTGGAGTCGTTCATTGCCCGATAGGTCAGGATTAGCCCTATCGGGAACAGGATCATGCAGGGTAGCCAGGCGGCCATAACGGAAGTGATCACGAAGGTCTCGGCAATTTTGCGGCAAAAGATGGTCAATACCACGAACAACATAAAAAAGATAATCGAGATAAGGATGGGGTAACCGAACCCCCCCTTGCGAACAATGGCTCCCATAGGACCGCCGATCATCACGAATATGATGCACACAACAGCCATGCCGTACTTCATATGCAGGTCGTAAATGCGCTTGACGCGCTGCTCCCTGTTACGGTCGCGGAACCGCACCGTGCTGAGCGCCTGGTTGTAAACATTGCGCACGTAGCTCTTAGCCTTCGACTTCAGCCGGGCCTGGTCGGGCCGGTCGAAGGTCGACAGTAGGGTGGGATACGTTTGCAGCGGTGGCGTTACCTTCCGCTCGATGATATTATTGAGCTGGGGGCGGTAGTTTTTCTGCTTCGGCTCTGTAGATTCTTCCACTTTCGCCAGGGCGGCTTGCCCAGTAGCGTCCGACCCGGCGGTATCCTCCGGGATGGTATCTAGGTTCGCCTGCGGTATCGTCTGTGGGCGGAAGGTTTTGCGCTTGGCCGCCAATTCAGCTTGGTAGGCGCTGTCCTGCTCCATAAAGTGAAAAAACTCGCTCACATTGTTGGCCAGGTTGTACTCGCGCAGTTCGATTTTGTGCTGCAGGGAATCGGCCGAGGCCTGGAGTTCCTTAACCGTCATCATACTACGGTTCGACTTGAAAAGCTCCTCGTTGGTGCGCTGAAGTTCAAACTCGGTCAGGTCGAAAAGCTTGGTCCAGGTCTCGAAGGTCGTGCGTACGAAAGGGTACTTTTCGTCAGAAGCACCGTAGCGGGGTGCACTCTCCACATACTGGTGGCCGTCGTAGAGAACCATGACGAAGTAGCGCTCGTCAGCCGTGGTAAACATCTCGCCCCGCTCGGCTACGATCTGCGTGAGACGGCCGGTATTCACATCGCTGTGGTCGTAAATCAGTACCTCGTTGATGGTTCGACCGTCGTCCTCCTTGCTGCCGATATGGATGGTAAAACCTTGAAAATCATAGTTAAAAACGCCGGCCTCAAGCTGGAGGGCCGGTTTTTTCTGCTGGATATCGTACATTCGGGAGCCAAACTTCAAGTTGGCGCTCGGGATCAGCGTGTTCGAGGTGTAGACCGAAAAGAAAGCCGCACCAATACCGAAGAGAATGATCGTGCGCATAGTGCGCATCAGAGGTACGCCCGCCGACTTGATACTCGATAGCTCATAGCGCTCGGCCATGTTGCCCATCACCATCACGGAAGCAATAAGGATGCCAATCGGCAAAGCCAGCGGAATGATGGAGACTGCTCGGTAGGACAACAACTCGACCAGCATGAAAAAGCCAAGCCCTTTACCCACCAAGTCCTCAATGTACAGCCATAGCATCTGCATCAGCAGTACAAATATCGCAATGGAGAAAGCCACGATGAATGGTGGCACAAAACTCGTAATAACCAGCCGGTCTATCTTCTTGATCATAATCGTTCTACAGAGTAATCTACTCTTAATCGAATGGTTTGTTCCGTTGGCCTAAATATTTAAAAGTTTTTTAAAACCATGCTCATTTTACCGCCTATCCCCCAATTTTTTTCCACTCCCTGTAACAAAGCGCCCGAGGTGGCGTCTTTTCAACGACATGAATGCGGAAGAGTTTAAACAACACGTGCTAACGCTCAAAGATCCCCTCTACCGCTTCGCCCTGAGCCTGCTGGGCTCGCCCGGCGAAGCAGAGGATGCCCTCCAGGAGGTCATGCTCAAGCTGTGGGATCAGCGCAGTCGCCTGCAGCGGGTCGAAAACCTCAAGGCGTGGTGCCTGCGGCTGACCCGCAACCAATGTATCGACCGGTTGCGGTCGGTGCAGCGCGAACGCCAAAGACAGAACGGGATACCCGTTCCGAGCGAAGTCGACCATCGCACCCCCGACCGGCTTTTGCAAGGGCGGGAAGCGGTGCTCTGGATCCATCAGGCCCTGCGCCAGCTACCTGAACATCAGCAATTGGCCGTGCAACTGCGCGATATCGAAGGGCTAAGTTACCAGGAGATCGTCGATTTGCTCGACATGCCTATGGCACAGGTGAAAATTAATCTCTTTCGCGGCCGAAAAAAGTTGCGTGCATTGCTTACACAATCGGAACCGTATGGACAATCGTAACATCAATCTGCTGCTCGACCGCTATTTCGAGGGACAAACCACGCTGGAAGAAGAGGCTCGCCTACGGGCCTACTTCACCGGACCAAATGTAGAACCGGAGTTGGAGCTCTACCGGCCGCTGTTCGCTGGGCAGATAAAGATGCGGCGGGCCGCTCCACCGGCAGATTTTGAGGATACTTTTTGGAAGGAGGCCCGGCACCGAAGCAAGCCACCCCGCCGGTTAGGCCTTTGGGCTGCGGCAGTGGCCGCCTCCATCCTGCTGACTCTGTCGGGCTGGTGGTGGGCCTGGTCGATACCTAGTTCGGCCGACGTACAGGCCAGCATTGATTGGTCACAATACGAGGTTCAGTCGCCCGAGGTGGCCTACCTAATCACCCGGGGTGCGCTAGAACGGGCCTCCGACGAGTTAAACAGCAGCGCCAAACGCACGGCACGGGAGGTGGAACATTTGAAACTGGTCACGGAATTTATCAATGGTAAAAAATCAAACCATGAATAAGATCATTTATGCCTTGCTACTCCTCACTTACTGGTGTAGCGCCAATGCCTACGGACAAAATACCACCAATGCGATCGATTTGTTTTTTCAGCAGTACGTAGAAAACGAAGACTTTACGGTAGTCTACATCAGTCCGAAGCTGATTGATATGGTTGGCCAACTCGACCCCGAAACCATGGGGCTTGACGACGATAAGGAAGGCCAAGCCGTGATGGATATGGTCCAGGAACTGCAGGGCATCCGCATCCTGACAACCGATATCACACCCGACAAATACTTCAAGGAAGCCAAGGCCAGGATCGACACCCAACAATACGAGCCCCTCATGACGGTACGCGAAAAAGACGGTGGCAATGTCGATTTCTTGGTCAGGGAAAAAGGCGATGTAATCGAGGAACTCCTGCTGCTGGCCGGCGGCCAAGGCCAAGAATTCGTCTTGCTCAGTTTTGTGGGTCACCTCAGTATGGATAGTATTTCCAAGCTCATCAATGCCGTCGAATAGAAGAACCTGAGCGCGCCGGATGCTGCGGTATCAGCATTTAACCGCAGGGCCGGAGTCCTCATAACCTAATATTTCCACTCATGCGCTACCTTATCTCCACCATAATCCTGCTATTGAGTCTGACGATAACTATGACTGCCCAGACGCCGATCAAGCAATTTTACCGCGAGTACAAAAAAGCCGAAGGCGTCACCAATATCAAGCTTCCCGGCTGGCTGATCCGGCTGGGCAGCGGCTTGGCCTACAACAGCGTCGACGACCCCATGACCCAGGAGGCACTCCAACTGGCCCGCAAAGTGCAGCAAATGCGCCTACTGGTCAGTGAGACTGGGGGCGCCATCCCGGCGGGGGCCGTGCGGCAGCTCGCCTTCGACCTGAAGGACCGCCACGGCTTCGAGGATCTGCTCTACGTGCGCGACCGCGACACCCAGGTCGAGATCCTGACCCAGGACCAAGCCGGCACGCTGCGCGAACTGGTCCTGCTGGTCCACGAAGTAGGCGGCGATTTTGTAATGCTCAGCCTTCGGTCCAAACTCACCCTCGACGACTTATCCCATTTCATCAGGGCCGTCATGGACGAGCATGGTTTCAACATCGACCTGGAGGAGCTGTCCCTGCCATCCGAATCTAGAGCGGTCCTGGAAAACACCCAGTGTGAAAAGATCTAGCGAATAGCACAGGCGACCGGCTTGCCAAGACGAATGGTTTTTCTTGTTTGGAGTATTATCCAGAGATGGTTGGGTATTCCTTAGTACCTGAATTGATAAACTCCAAATTCCCCTACCTCGGCGGGTACTTCTTCAATATGGCCGCCACGGCATCATTCACCTGCCTGGTGATCTGTTCGGGGGTACCAGCACTGACCGCGCCGGTGGCGGTACCGCGCCATACCAGCTCGCTCGAGGCCGTCTCTACCAGGTCGATGATGAGCGAGCCCTCGGTGTACTGGTATAAGTCGACCCGGTCAGTCGGGTAGCGGCGTACGTAGCCGTAATTAGACATGTCGGTCAGGTCGATCTTATCCTGCGTGGTCGCATAATACATCACCGCCAGGTCGGCTCCATCGGTGACCTTACGCAACCCTTCCCCTTCGAGCTGCTCAGTGATCGACTGGTTGATGCGCTTCTGTACCAGGGTGCTGATCGCAATAGCTTGCTTTTCATTTTGCAGGCCTTCGATTGTAAAAGTGTGGTAACGGTCAAAACCGGCATCGGGGGCGTAGTCATAGCTAGTGCGATAACTGCTGCAGCCAACCAGCCAAACCGCCGTTAGCATGTACGTAAAAAACTTCATGGCTTCTTTTCTTACAAAAGTAAAAGGGTTTTGAAGATCCGGTTGATTCCGACGCCCCGCCAGAGTCTTTCGCTGCGATTTTTCTATATTGGAATCCATTTAAAAGTGCCAAAAAAATCGTCACCATGCGAGGAATCTTATTCAATATCTTTATTTGCCTGCCTTTTTTTGCATTCCCCCAGGAACAGCCGCCCTATACGCCGGCCAGCGAACGCATCGCGAGCTTCGAGCAGCGCCAAGACCTGGCTGCAGCCTCGCTCGTCCACGGCATTGAGTTCCGCTCAATCGGCCCCAGCGTATTCGGCGGCCGGGTGGCCGACCTCGAGGTCTGGGACGAAGATCCCACGCACTTCTACGTGGCCTACGCCTCTGGCGGCCTCTGGAAAACCACCAACAACGGTACGTCCTTCGAGCCGCTTTTCGATGACCAAATGGTCATGACCATCGGCGACATCGCCGTCGACTGGGACCGTCAGACCATCTGGCTAGGTTCGGGCGAAGTCAACTCAAGCCGCTCCTCCTACGCCGGAACAGGCCTCTTTAAAAGTACCGACGGGGGCGCCACCTGGCAATACCTGGGTCTGGGCGAAAGCCACCATATCGGCCGCATTGTCCTACACCCCGAAGACCCAAATACCGCCTGGGTAGCGGCTTTGGGTCACCTCTACTCGCCCAACCCCGAACGGGGTGTCTACAAAACGACTGACGGGGGCCAATCCTGGAAAAAAGTGCTCTACGTCGACGAGAACACCGGTGCCGTCGACTTAATCATCGACCCCGACCGGCCCGGCGTCCTGTATGCAGCTACCTGGCAGCGCACCCGCCGCGCCTGGAATTTTGTAGAGTCAGGCCCGGGCAGCGGCATCTATCGCAGTATTGACGGGGGCGAAAACTGGACCTTACTCACTACCGCCGACAGTGGCTTCCCCATCGGCGAGGGCGCCGGGCGCATTGGGCTGGCCCTGGCCAAAGATAAGGGCGAGCCCATCCTCTACGCCACCATCGACAATTATTTCCGCCGCCCCGAAGAAGCGCCGGAACCGAACGAACTCACGAAAGACCAGTTGCGGGAAATCGCTGTCGATGACTTCTTGGAGCTGGAAGATTACCTCTTGAAAGACTATCTACGCAGCAACGACTTCCCGGAAAAATACGATGTGCAAACGGTTAAAAGCCTGGTGCGCAACGAAGAAATCACCCCCGTCGCCTTGGTCGAATACACTGAAGACGCCAACAGCCTGTTATTCGATACGCCTGTGATCGGATTGGAAGTGTACCGGTTCGATGACGAGGGTGGGTCTTGGCGGCGCACCCACGACGACTATCTGGATGAAGTCTACAACTCCTACGGCTATTACTTCGGTCAGATCCGGGTGTCGCCTGCTAATAGCGACCGACTGTACCTGCTGGGCGTACCCATCATTCGGTCCGACGACGGGGGTAAAACTTTTACCCTCATCAATGCGCCCAACGTACACGCCGACCACCACGCCCTGTGGCTGAACCCCAAACGCGAAGGGCACCTAATCCTGGGCAACGACGGGGGTATCAACATCTCGTACGACGCAGGCGAAAACTACATCCACTGCAACACCCCGCCGGTCGGTCAATTCTACTATGTAGCAGTCGACGAGCGCGATCCGTACCGCGTGTACGGCGGTCTGCAGGACAACGGCGTCTGGATGGGACCCAGCACCTACGAACCCAGCGTAGGCTGGCACTCAGAGGGGCAGTACCCCTACCGCCGCATCATGGGCGGCGACGGCATGCAGGTGGCCGTCGATACCCGCGACAATGCCACGGTCTACACCGGTTTTCAATTCGGCAACTACTTTCGGCTGAATACCGAAACCGGAGACCGCACCTACATCACCCCCAAACACGACCTGGGCGAGGCGCCCCTGCGCTGGAATTGGCAGGCGCCCATCCACCTGTCGGTGCACAACCAAGACATCCTCTACATAGGCGCTAATAAGCTTTACCGCTCCCTCGACCGGGGCGACAACTTCGAGGCCATTTCCGAAGACCTCACCCAGGGCGGCCTGAAGGGCGACGTACCCTACGGAACCCTATCGGCCATCCACGAGTCACCCTTACAGTTTGGCTTGATTTATGCCGGCTCCGACGATGGGCTCCTGCACGTCACCCGGGACGGAGGCCATACCTGGACGCGCATCTCTGACGACCTGCCCGATGATATGTGGGTGACCCGCGTACAGGCTTCAGCCCACGAACCCGACAGGGTGTACGTCAGTCTCAACGGCTATCGCTGGGATGACTTTACCGCCTACCTGTATGTGTCGGAAGATTACGGCGCCACCTGGACCCGCCTTGGCAAGGAACTGCCATTAGAACCCCTCAATGTGGTGAAGGAAGATGCCCAAAATCCGGATATCCTGTACGTGGGCTCCGACCACGGCTTGTACGTTTCGCTCGATCGCGGCCAGTCCTTTATGCTGATGGATAATGGCCTGCCGGCTACCCCGGTACACGATGTGGTTATTCATCCGTTGGAAAAGGATATCGTAGTCGGGACCCACGGTCGATCCATCTACCTAGGCCGAGGCAAGGAGTTGCAGCAACTCAACGCCGAGATGCTGGCCACTGAACTGCACGTCTTCGCTATCGACCCGCTGCGCGCCAGCAGCCGTTGGGGTTCGCAGCGGACCGTTTACCGCGAACCCAACGAACCCGAAATTCAGATACCGGTATACGTGGCGACCGCCGGCAAGGTCACCATCACCGTACGCCAAGCCGACGAAGACCTGCGGCTTCAGCGCTTCGAAACCGAGGTCAAGGCCGGGCTGAATTACCTGACCTACGACTTGACGATAGACCCCAAACAGGCCGACCGCTACGAAAAACTATTAAATAAAGACCGTGAAGCAGACGATAAACCCGTCCGCGTTGAAGCCGCCGACAACGGGCAAACGTATCTGCAGACCGGCGAATACCAGGTGGTGGTAAAAAAAGGCGGAGCAGAAAAACAAACCACCTTGGAGCTGAAGTAAAGACAAAAAAAGAGGCGCCCTGCTATCAGGGCGCCAACTTGCAATCTGGATGGAATGTACTCGGGAAAAAAGTTAGTCGATTTGAAACTTATGAACGACTTGCGTTTGCGTATCGGCATTAGAGATGAGATCTACCGTCAGGCGGCAACGCTCAAACTGTAAGTCGTAAGTTTCGTTATTGTGATGCGGATCCAGTGGGGCGATTTTCACCTGGACGATATTCACCAGGCGGCCAACTTCATCGCTGAAGTTTTGCATCTGTTCTTTGATAACCTGGAGTACGTTGCCCGCCGGGGTATTGACCAAACCAACGGTTAAGGCCAATTTAATTTTACGGGTATTCATTTTAGTTATGGTTTTTGTGGTGCTCATGGGTAATTTCGATTATATAACTCTGTGCTATTCTCTGTTGTTGCCCTCCTGTTTTTAAAGTGATGTTAAACCTGTCGGGAGAAATGAATTGTCGTATTTTTTAATATGTTAATTTGGTTAACATTTTCCCAATTGCCTTATATTGAGATGGGTTATGTTCCATCTATTTTGCTTAGGTAAAAACCGACAATTTTTTATCGGGTCTGGTTTTTTAATAGATGCAAAAAAGTGCCCGGCGTTTAATGCCCCACGGCAAAAGGACACCAATCGTAGGTTGGGCGACAAAAAAGCCGCTCCACCCGAACGGATAGAACGGCTATACTGTAAGCCTTGGTTATGTTATGGTTACCCTTAGTCGACGTTATCGTGCAAAAAAGCGTTGCCCTCGCGCAGGTCGGGATTGTCTTCGTCGCCAATCGTCCAGCGTGATAGTTCTTCCTCGCCTGAGTCGGGCACAGCATCGAGAGATACGCCCCGGCGCAGGTAGGCCGGCTCATTCTCCAGTTCCTTGATAACGCGCGGATTGTTGAGCTTCACATTGCTGCTTTGGTTGCGCAGGCGTTCGCGACGCTCCCATTCTTTTTGTTGACGCTGGCGGCGCTCTGCCTCGGCGGCTTGCTCTTCCTCTGCACTGGGGTAAGGCTGCTCGTAATTATACCGGCGCTGGTATTTTTCAATTGACGACCGGATATCATCAAACTCATAGGTATTGGACTTCCGGTCGGTAGCTACCGGATCTTCGAAGCCGACATCCGAGAGCCGTATCTGGTGCGACTCCTGGCGGTCGTCGGGCTTCAGCTCTTCATCCAGCCCGACAACTACCTTATCATCTTTTTTCGAAGACCGGGCCACAGGCTGACGCTTATTCTTGAAGCCGGTAGCAATTACCGTTACCGAGATCTGGTCGCCCAGGCTTTCGTCGTAGTTATTCCCCCAGATCAGGTCGGTACCGTGTCCGGCTTCTTCCTGCACGAACTCGGTGATTTCGAAGATTTCATCCATGGTAACCTCTTTCACGCCCGAGGTTATGTTGAGCAGGATGTGTTCGGCCCCGCGGATGTCGTTATCTTCCAGCAGGGGCGAGTGCAGGGCTTCATCTACGGCGCGTTTAGCGCGGTCTTCCCCTTCAGCTGCGGCCGTACCCATGATGGCCACCCCGCTATCGCGCATCACGGTGTTCACGTCCTCGAAGTCCACATTAACGTAGCCGGGCACGGTGATTATTTCGGCAATGCCTTTGGCTGCAGTGGTTAAAATATTATCGGCTTGTGCAAAAGCCTCGGTGATCGAAAGGTTGCCGTAGATCTGGCGCAGTTTATCGTTCGATACCACGATAATCGTATCGACGTGTTTTTTGAGTTCGGCGAGTCCATCGGCCGCCTGCGAGCCTCGCCGACGCCCTTCGAATGAGAAGGGTAGCGTCACGATGGCCACCGTCAGGATATCCATCTCCTGGGCCGCTTTGGCAATGATGGGCGCCGCACCGGTACCCGTACCACCGCCCATTCCGGCCGTGATGAAGAGCATCTTGCAGTTGTTCTCCAGGTAGGTGCGCACATCTTCGATCGACTCTTCACAGGCCAGCTTGCCGATATTGGGTTTCGAACCGGCCCCCCGACCTTCGGTCAGGGTAGGTCCTAGCTGAATACGCGTAGTCACCGGACTGATTTCCATCGCCTGCGAATCCGTATTGCATACGGCAAAATCGACCCCTACAATGCCCTGTTTGTGCATGTGGGTCACGGCATTGCTTCCGCCACCGCCTACGCCCAATACTTTAATGATCGGGCTTTCGTTTTTTGGCAAATCAAATAACATAACCATTGTTTTTTGGCTGCAGCCCGGGCAAGTCCTCTGGATTGGCTTACCCGTGTACTTTCCCATTGCTTACCGCAGCTTTTAAAAAATATCAGTATCTGTTTTCTACTTAAAGCGGCTATTTGAGCTAGAGGTCGGCATCGGGGTCGGCCTCAAACCATTCTTTGGTGCGTTTGAACAGTTGCTCAAACCATTTATTGGCTGTGGCCATCCCGGCCTCGACATTTACGCTTCGGTGCGCACCCGGAGTCGAAGAAGCTTCCTCATCGAGCTCCTGCAGGCGGCCACTGGCTTCATCCTCGATGCCTTTCATCAGCAGGCCGATTCCGGTGGCGAAGATGGGGCTGCTCAGTTTTTCGTGGTAGCCATGGGCCAGTTGGTCGACCGGCACCCCGATCCGTGTGCTCATCCCGGTGTGGAATTCGGCCAGCTTATCGATGTGCTTCAGCAAGGCGCCGCCACCGGTAAGCACGATGCCAGCTACCAGCTTGCGCTCGTAACCCGAGCGGCGGATCTCCCAGATGACATAGTCCAGAATTTCCTCGGCTCGGGCCTGGATGATGCGCGCCAAGTTTTTCTCAGCGATTTCTTTATGCTCGTGCCCACGCAAACCCGGGATAGAGATGATCCTGTTGTCGTACACCTCTTCGGCGAGGGCCGCCCCGAATTTGACTTTGAGCTTTTCGGCTTGCTCGGTCATCACGGTACATCCCTCTTTGATATCTTTGGTAATTACATTACCGCCGAAGGGAATGACCGCTGTGTGCCGTATGATACCATCGTGAAATATGGTGATATCGGTGGTGCCACCGCCCATATCGACTAGGGCTACCCCTGCTTCTTTCTCCTCATGACTCAAGACGGCCGTAGCCGAAGCGATGGGCTCCAGGGTCATATTTGCCACCTTCAGGCCGGTGCGTTTCACGCAGCGATGGATGTTCTGCGAAGCCGTAATCTGCCCGGTGATGATGTGAAAGTTCGCTTCCAAGCGTACCCCCGACATACCAATGGGATCAGTAATCCCCTGCTCGTTATCGATGGTATACTCCTGCGGAATGACGTGCAGGATCCGGTCGCCCGGAGGTAGGACCAGCTTGAACATATCGCTGATCAGGCGGTCGATATCGGCCGGCCCAATCTCCGTATGGTCGTTGTCGCGCGTCAGGATGCCTCGGTGCTGCAGGCTTTTGATGTGCTGCCCCGCAATACCCACGTGCACCTTGGTAAATTGCTCGCCTGTGGCGCGCTCTACCGATTCTTTTGCTTGTGCGATGGCATTGACGGTCTTCTCGATGTTCGAAACGACGCCGCGCAGGACTCCGGTTGAGGCTACCTTACCGACGCCCAAAACCTCAATGCGGCCGTGCTTATCACGCCGGCCGGCCAGAGCGCATACCTTGGTCGTGCCAATGTCCAGCGCCACCACGAGATTGTTGTTCTTGCTGTTTACCTCCATAATGTTTCCTTTTTCGCTTTGCCGGTAGCTCCCTACCGGCCTAGTGGTTTTCATTAATTTTATGGGAATCGTTTATCTGCAGACGATCTGCCCATCGTATTTCAAATTCACGCTTTTAAATCGTTGCCAGCCCTCCTGCGGGATTATCTCTTGGTAGAAAATGCGCAGATTACGCCATTTGCGATCCACATCCACGTATTCGCCAAAGTTGATCTTGTGGTCGCCCACTTTTGGCAGCAGGATAAACTCGCCCTTACTACTCACGTACACCTGATCGATCAGGGGATGCAAAAGTTCATCGCGGCGAATGTCTGCCGACATCCGGAATAAGTCATGGAGTGTGTGCTGCTCTCGCTCCAGAAAATCGGGCACGTGCGGCGGAATATTACCACTGGCTACCAGTACGCGGGCTGTAAAGTTTTCGGACAGTGGCATCTTGTTGCCTTCGCGGTCGAGGTAGTAGCTGAGTCCGTTGCGATCGATGATGCGCAGTACGGGTTGCCGTTGGATCACGCCGATTTCCAGTACATTGTTAGCTGTCAGGTATACGTCGGCATCCAAAATGAAGGGATCTTCCTCCAGCACGCGCTCTACGCGTTTCACATCCAGTTGCCCGACCGGCAGTCCTTCCAGTGGATATTCAAAGCTCAGGTCGATAGCGCCGCGAATGTCTTCCTCGTCGATCAGCCAGGCATTTTTCCCCAGCGGATGCACCACGATATCCATTCTTTGCACGCGGGTCGACTTTTTGTAATCCACGGCAGCAATGACGACCATGAAGGCGCCGATGGCCAGTGCGGTCCAGCCGATGCGCTTCAGCGAAGCTTTGAGTTCCGGGCGATTATCCAACATGGTTATCTCCGGTTTGTACCAGCCAGTCGCGTATGGGACTTACCAGCCGGTCGATGTCACCCGCCCCGAGGGTTAATAATACTTCCCAGTCATTCGATTCGATTGCCGGCAAGACTTCCGCCTTAGCCAGCAATCGCTTATGTTGACTTTTCATTTTATCCAAAATCAATTGCGCATCCACGCCGGGAATCGGGTCCTCTCGAGCGGGGTAGATATCCAGCATCCACAATTCATCCAGGTCATCCAACGCCCGGGCGAAGCCCTCAGCGAAATCGCGCGTACGAGTGAAGAGATGGGGCTGAAAGATACCGGTCACCTTTCGACCGGGGAAAAGCTCCCGCGCCGCAGCAATGGCAGCAGTCAGCTCGGTAGGATGGTGGGCATAATCATCTATATATGCCCGCTGATCATCCTGGAAAATCATCTCAAAGCGTCGCTTGATGCCCCGGAAGCTAGCCAGCCCCGAACCGATAGCATCTGCATCTACCCCGGCCGCCAAGGCCAAAGCAATAGCCGCTGTAGCATTTTCCACATTATGGCGGCCAGGCAACGGGAGCACCAATCCAGTTAGCTGCTGTTGCGGGCCTGTAAAATCAAAAACGAAGCGGCCGTTCTCGACCCGTACGTTTTCGGCCCGGTACAGTCCTGCATCGATCCCAAAGCTCAATACGGCAGCACCGTCATCTACCAGTTGCGATTCCAGGCCGGCACGGATCCACAGTTTCCCGCCGGGTTTTATTTTTTGAGCAAAAGCCCGGAAACCGGTAGCCAGCATCTGCTCGTAATCACCGTAGATATCCAGATGGTCGGCATCCATAGATAGAATCACGGCCATCTCGGGGTCGAGGTGGAGGAAAGAGCGATCAAACTCATCCGCCTCTACGACTACCCAATCGCCTTCGCCGTAGACGTAATTCGACTCGAAATTAAGGGCAATGCCGCCAAGGAAGGCGGTGGCTTCCACCCCGCCGCTGCGCAACAGGTGGGCCAACATGCTCGAGGTTGTGGTCTTACCGTGGGTACCTGCCACGGCCAAGGTCCGCTTGGAGCGACTGATCATGCCCAATATTTCGGCCCGTTTTTTTACAGGTACGCCCCTGCTGCGCAACCACCGTAGTTCACGATGGGTATTCGGCACTGCCGGCGTGTAGACGACCATTTGTACCGCTTCCGGAATCCGCTCAATGGCTTCTTCGTAATGGATAGCGATACCCTCCTTCTCCATGGCACGGGTCAACGCCGAAGGTGTTCGGTCGTAGCCCGAGACCTGTACCCCTCGGCTATGGAAATAGCGGGCCAGGGCGCTCATGCCGATGCCGCCAATGCCGATGAAGTGCAGGGTGTGGAGTTGATCGACTTGCATCAATTTGTTGTATTAACCAGCTCCAGTACCTGCTCTGCGATGTCGGTCGCAGCGCGGGGCCGGGCGAATTTTTGAATACGTTGCTGCAGGGCCGTCAGGCTCTGCGGGTGATCGAGCAGCTCAAAAGCCTCGCGGATCATCTTTTCCACCGCAAAACGGTCGGCTACCAGCCGGGCCGCATCGCGGTCGACCAAAGCCTGGGCGTTTTTCATTTGGTGGTCTTCGGCCACGTTGGGCGAAGGGACCAGCAGGCTGGCTTTACCCAGGCATGCGAGTTCGGATATCGTCAGGGCTCCGGCACGGCACACGACCAGATCGGCCAGCGCATAGGCCTTATCCATGCGGTCGATAAAAGGCAGCACCCGCACGTTGGGCAATTTGGCCGTCCGGCTTTCCCGGTATTCTTCCCAGTACAATTTGCCAACCTGCCAAAGAATCTGCACATCGTCTTTGCGTTTGCCAATGCGTTCCCAATCGCCGGCGACAGCCTGATTCAGGGTGCGTGCACCCTGGCTGCCCCCGAAGATGAGTACGGTTTTCTTCCCATGGTCTAGCTGGAAATGATCCAGGGCTTCTTTCTGGCTTACCTCGCCTGCTGTGAGGTCCTGACGCACCGGATTGCCGGTCAAAATAATTTTCTTTTTCGGGAAAAAGCGATCCATACCCTCGTAGGCTACGCAGATGCGATCGACCTTTTTACCCAACAACCGGTTGGTTATCCCTGCGTAAGAGTTTTGTTCCTGAATCAGGCAGGGCACACCGGAACGCGAGGCCATCTCGAGCAGCGGTCCGCTGGCGTAGCCTCCCACGCCCACTGCCACCGATGGCTGAAAGCGCCTGATGATCCGCCGCGCCTTGATCAGGCTGCTCAGTAATTTAACAGGAAAAAGCAGCGTCGACCAACGCAGCTTGCGACTAAAACCGCTGATCCACAACCCTTCGATGGGATAGCCAGCCTGGGGTACGCGCTCCATTTCCATTTTCCCTTTAGCGCCCACGAACAGAATTTCGGCTCCGGGAATCTTGGCCCGCAGTGCATCGGCGATGGCAATAGCAGGGAAGATGTGGCCGCCAGTGCCGCCCCCGCTGATGATGCATTTCAATGTGGGTGCCGTAGTGTTCATACGTTATTCTATGTCATCCAGTGCCAGTTCGAAATCATCGTCTTGGTTCAGGGATTCGATGTATTTGCTGATACTCAATATGATGCCGAACGATATACAGGTGAACAGCACCGACGTTCCCCCCATACTGATCATGGGTAGGGTGAGCCCGGTAACCGGCACCAGATGGACCGATACGGCTATGTTAGAAAATGCTTGTGCCACGAGGGCTATGGATAATCCCACGGCGGCCATTGCGCCGAATGCCTTGGGGCTTTTCGTAACCAGTCGGGTCACCCGGAAAAACAGAGCCAGGTAGAGGAAAACGATCATCGCGCCGCCAAGCACGCCGTACTCTTCGCAGATGATGGCGTAGATGAAGTCGGCGTAGGGCGAGGGCAGGTAGTTGCGCTGGATGCTATTCCCCGGACCGCGCCCGAACCACTCGCCATTAGCAATTGCAATTTTGGCTTGTTCGACCTGGAAGCCACCTTCGCCCTTGGCAAAGTCCTGCACCCGGCTCACCCAGGTATCGACCCGCACGACGTTGGGAGCAAACTCGCCCAGCACGATCAGGATGGAGAACACCACAATACCCAGCAAAAGCAGTAGCAAAATATAAGGTACGCCCACCCGACCTACGAACAACATCAGTACGCAGGTGAAAAACAACAGCAAAGCCGTCGATAGGTCGGCAGGCGCAATAAGGCCGCAAATCAGCAGGATGGGCACAATGAGCGGCAGAAAGGCGCTATTGAAATCCCGGATATACTCCTGCTTGGCGGCAATCTTTTGGGCCACGTATAAAATTAGGGCCACCTTAGCGAAATCCGATGTCTGGAAGGTGATCCCTACGAAGGGCACCTCGATCCAACGCCGGGCCTGGTTGAGTTCCGCACCGTAGGCAATAGTATACATCAGCAGCGGGATAGAGATCAATAACAACACTGGCCCGATGCGTTGGTACCATTCATATTGCAGGCTGTGGCATAGGTAGACCAGAAAGAGACCGCCCATCAGAATGATGCCGTGCTTGAACAAGAACGCCTCTGTATTGCCACCCCGCTCGCGGTAAGCCAAGGTTCCCGTAGAGCTGTACACGGCCAGCAGGGAAAAGACGGCCAGCACCACAATGATGGCCCAAATGGCCCGATCACCCCGAAAATTGGCGCCGATTCTGGTCAGTACGTTCATCTAAGGTGCATTTTGTTGTTGCAATTCGCGGACGGCCATTTTGAACTGGTCGCCCCGATCGATATAGTTTTTAAATAAATCAAAGCTTGCACAAGCCGGCGATAGTAAAACCACATCGCCGGGTTCGGCCCACTCGTATGCCTGGGCCACTGCCCCGGCTGCACTCCGGCTTTCGGCCACTTTATCTACCAGCGGTCCGAAAGTCGCTTTCAGTTTTTCATTTTCCACGCCCAGGCAAATCAGGCCGCTGACGCGCTCGGCGACCAGCTCCAGCAATGGCTGGTAGTCGTTGCCTTTATCCTGCCCGCCGGCGATCCACACGACGGGCCGCCGCATCGCCTTAAGGGCGAAAAAAGCAGCATCCACGTTGGTGGCTTTACTATCGTTATAGTAGGTCACGCCATTCACCTCCGCAACGACCTCCATCCGGTGCGGATCATTGCGGAAAGTCTGCAAGCCCGCGCGGATCTGATCGGGACTCACCCCCAGCCGGCGCACCATCGCGATGGCGAAAAGGGCATTTCGGGCGTTATGATCCCCGATGAGGGTCGTCCTTTCCAGATCGTACCACTCGCCCTCGTAGGTAACACCGTCTGGCCCTGCGCTGTCCGTCGACAACCCGTAGACTTGCGCCCGCGTGGGGTGCGCATCCAGGTAGGGAGCTACGTAGGGATCCTCCTGGAGATAGAAAAAATAGTCATCAGGCCCCTGGTTACGCGTAATCCGAAATTTGGCGGCCACGTATTTTTCCATCCGGTAGTCATACCGGTCCAAATGATCGGGCGACATATTCAAAATCGCGGCATAATCGGGACGAAATTCTTTTATTCCGTCCAGCTGGAAGCTGCTGAGTTCCAGGATGTAGTACGCCGTTTCCCGGTCCAACAGGCTACGGGCAAAAGCAATCCCCACATTACCGGCCAGGGTGGCATCCAAGCCACCCGCCAGCGCCAGGTGGTGGGTGAGCCGGGTAGTCGTAGTCTTACCGTTACTTCCCGTAATGCCCACGATCGTCGCCCGCTCTATAAACTGCCAGGCAAATTCAATTTCCGAAACGACCGGCTTTCTGGCCGCTATAAGTTTTTGCATCAGGGGAACCTGGTCAGGTATCCCTGGGCTTTTAATGATCAAATCGGCAACGGACAACCGTTCGATACGGTGTTGGCCTGCCTCGTATTCGATACCGGCATCGTCGAGGACCCGCCGATGCCCCTCGGCGATTGGCCCACGATCGGATACAAAAACTTCATACCCATATCGCCGGGCAAGTAAGGCTGCTCCAACGCCACTCTCGCCCGCGCCCAATACACCAATGCTTTTCCAGTCTTCTTTTGCCATAGCCGTTTGGTTTAGCGGACTTTCAAGGTGATAATGGTCAGCACTGCTAAAAGAATGCCAACAATCCAGAACCGCGTCACGATCTTCACCTCATGCATGTTCTTTTTCTGGTAGTGATGATGCAGAGGCGACATCAAAAATATCCGGCGTCCTTCTCCGTATTTTCGCTTGGTGTATTTGAAGTAGGAAACCTGGATGATCACCGACAGGCTTTCTACCAAAAATACGCCGCACAGCAATGGAATCAGGAGTTCTTTCCGCAGTACAATGGCTAGGGCGGCGATGATGCCGCCCAACGTCAGGCTTCCGGTATCGCCCATGAAAATCTGAGCCGGAAAAGCGTTATACCACAGAAACCCTAAGCAAGCGCCGGCCAGGGCTGCCGCGAAAATGACCAGTTCTCCGGTACCAGGCAGGTGCAGGATGTTGAGGTAATTAGCGGCGATCGCATTGCCCGAAACGTAGGCAAAAACCCCTAGGGCTACCGCGATTATACCCGAGATCCCCGTAGCCAGGCCGTCGAGCCCGTCGGTCAGGTTGGCGGCATTCGAAACGGCCGTCACAATAAAGATGACCAGCGGAATGAACAACAACCAGACGTAGTCTTTCCGGATTGACTTTGGCAGGGGCACCAACCAGACATAATCTAACCGGTTCCCTTTCAAAAAAGGCACATTAGTCAGATTGGTCTTGTAGTCCGCTTTTTCCAAAGCCGCGTTGCCATTTTCGGCCACCGTGAACGTTTGGCCGACCATGTCCTCCCCGGTGAGTCCGATCTCCCGGGCAGTTGCAGTCTCCATGCGCACCACCACTTCCTGGCTCAGGGTCATCGTCAGAGCAATAATCAACCCCAGTCCTATCTGGCCGAGGATTTTAAACCACCCTTTGAGGCCTTTTTTGTCCTTGCGAAACACCTTAATGTAGTCATCCAGAAAACCAATAATGGCCATCCAACTAGTGGTTACAATCATGGTGATCACATAGACATTATCCAGGCGCGCCATCAGCAGGCAAGGGATTAATATCGCCATAATGATGATGACGCCGCCCATGGTCGGGGTGCCTTCTTTCTGCTTTTGACCCTGCAAACCCAGGTCGCGAATAGATTCGCCGACCTGGAGTCGGTGCAAAAACCGAATGATGCGTCCTCCGAAAAGCATGGAGATAATGAGTGATAAAATCACAGCCACACCGGCGCGAAAAGAGATGTATTGGAAAAGACCTGCTCCGGGGAATTCCCCAAATTGGGCCTCCAGCCAGTCGACGAATTGGATGAGCATAAGTTAGTTTTTATGGTAAGTTGGAAATCCGATTTGCGGCGGTAAAAATAGACAATACCCACTGCAATCCGGAACCGAATACCGATTGTACACTACCTACGCTTCCACCATCGCTGTGCCGCGTCGCATTAGTCCGGCTTTCGCAAATTCCGGTGGGTTCGTTTTGGCGTTTGTCGTCATGTCAAATGAAAAAATTCTGCTTTCAGAATTTCCTTATCATCGAAGGGCAGTCGCTGCCCATTGATTTCCTGATACTTTTCGTGTCCCTTACCGGCTACCAGGAGGATGTGGCCGCCGTCGGCCATCCGGCAGGCTGCACGGATTGCCTCGCGCCGGTCGGGAATGGTCAATGTAATCCGCGCTTGCTCCGGACTCAGTCCGGCTTTCATGTCCTCAATGATGGTCAGAGGATCTTCCGTGCGCGGATTATCGGAGGTCAAAATGACCTGGTCGCTACCGGTGACGGCGGCTCTGGCCATAAGTGGCCTTTTACGCTTATCGCGATCCCCGCCGCAACCCACGACAGTGATCACTTTTTGCCGTGCTTCCCGTAGGTCACCGATGGTGGCCAGTACTTGCTCCAGCGCATCCGGCGTATGGGCATAATCCACAATCCCGACCGTACGGTCCCCAGGTTTTACAACGCAATCAAAGCGGCCTTCTGCGGCACGCAGACCGCTCAGCACCGTCATCAACGCTGCAGCATCCTGATCCAGCAGCCGGCCTACGGAATAAGCTGTTAGTAGGTTATAAGCGTTGAAATGCCCAATTAGCCTGCTGAAGACAACCTGACCGTCCAGCTCCAGCTGCAACCCCAGCAGGCTGCTTTCCAGCACACGCGCTCGGAAATCTGCTAGATTCTGAAGGGCAAAACGGTAGACTTTTGCCTTGGTATTCTGAACCATGATTCCCGACCGCCGGTCATCAGCATTCACCAGGGCGAAGGCCGTTCCCGGCAGCAAATCAAACAAGCGCTTCTTCGCCTGGATATAATTGGCAAAAGAGCCGTGGTAGTCCAGGTGGTCGTGACTGATATTGGTGAAGACCCCTCCGGCGAAGTACAATCCGTCGGCCCGGTGTTGGACCAGCGCGTGCGAACTGACCTCCATAAAAGCATAGTCGCATCCGGCATCGACCATATCGCGCAGCAGCGCCTGCACCTGAATCATATCGGGTGTCGTATGGGTTGCCGGAACATCTTGCCGGCCGATCCGATTCACTATGGTCGACAACAAGCCCGTTTTGTAGCCCAGGTTCGAAAACGTTTCATACAGCAGGGTAGCCGTGGTCGTTTTGCCATTCGTCCCCGTGATGCCTACCAGTTGGAGCTTGCGAGAGGGCTGTCCGTAGAACACATCGGCTATCCGGGCCAGTGCAGCTGCGCTATTGCCGACCTGAATGTAGGTCACGCCTGCAGCCGCTTCCGGCGGGTCCTTTTCTAGCAGGACGGCTACCGCCCCCTTTTCAATGGCCTGACCGATAAATTGATGGCCGTCGACTTGCGTTCCGGGCAGGGCGGCAAAAAGGCCTCCGGAAGTTACCCGACGCGAGTCGAGCGCTAAACCCGTAATTTCAAGAGCACGAGCGCCCACAACTTTTTGGGGCGATATATTTTGTAGTAGTGCTTTCAACTCCATAAGGCCTCAGCGTAAGGTAATTTTGATGGATTGACCTTGCACTTGTGTACCTACTTTAAGCGATTGCTGCGCTACCTTGCCGTAGCCCTCCACTTCCACCTGTAAGCCTAAATTCTCCAGGATATACAGGGCATCCCGTAACCCGAGACCGATTACACTGGGCACCCGGCGCTCGCGTATCGTGCGCGGCTGCAGCAGCACGGTATCGCCTCGTGGCCGGGTCACAGCCAGGACGCTTTCTGGCAAACCCGATACAGGCACACCGAGCTGCTGGAGCACGGCGCTCAGGTCATCTGGGTCGCCGGCGTCGAGATTGGGCAACATATTTTCTGCAAGCAAAGGCTTGGGACCGGCGTTATACGGGTCGTGCAACTCGATCCGCGAACCGAAACACTTATCGGCAATCTCCCGAAAAACCGGGCCCGCTACCTCGGCACCGTAGATGCCGCCTTTTCGCGGCCGATTGATGACGACGATGCACGAATAAACTGGATCTTCGGCCGGAAAGTAACCTACGAAACTCGACTGGTAGCCGCCTACGCGGCGACCGCTGCTATTGCGGCGGTAGTTGATCTGCGCCGTACCTGTCTTACCAGCAAACCGGTAGCGATCCGAGCGCAGCTTGTAGGCAGTACCCCGCTCGACAACGCCCTCTAGCAGCTCTTGTGCTTGACGAATGGTCAGTGCTTTGGCAATTCGGTTTTTCAGGACGACAGGTTTATAGTTTTCCAGGGGGTCGCCAAAGCGCTGGACTTCCGTGACCAGGTAGGGCTTCATGACCCTTCCATCGTTGGCGACCGCATTGTAGAACGTAAGCAATTGCAGGGGCGTCAGTTCCAACTCATATCCAATACTCATCCAGGGGAGGGTGGTACCACTCCACTGATCTTCTTCGCTATATGCTTCTTTTAGATAGGGGGCAGCTTCCCCCTCGATTTCGATGCCCGTCGGCACGTGCAGGTTAAAATCGTGCAGCCGCTCCAGGAAGCGCTCCGCCCCCTGGTTATCGTTTTCGGGCGTCCGGCGACCGTAGTGGTCGTTGACCATTGTCGCCATCCCTACGTTCGAGGAGATTTCGAAGGCCCGGCGCACGGTCGTGGTATCGGTTTTGAAACTCTCCGGTGAAGAGTCCACCATTTCTTCTTCGTAAAACTGGGCCTTACCCTTGTATATTCGAATGGTATCTTCGAGATCTACATAGCCGTCTTCCAGCAGGGCCATGATTGAAGCTAATTTAAAGGTAGAACCCGGTTCCAAACCGGAGCCAATAGCGTGGTTATACAGTTCCCACCATCCTTCGCCGTTGCGCAGCCGCTCCAGATTGGCAATGGCGCGAATGGCTCCAGTCTTTACTTCCATCAGTACGGCCGTTCCCCACTCTGCCTCGTGGTAGTTCATGGCGCGCAGCAGGGCCTCTTCAACGATTTCCTGCAGGTTGACGTCGAGGGTGGTCACGATGTCGTTGCCACTGGTCGGGTCAATGGCCGTAAGATCCTCCATCGGCATCCAGAGGTCTTGGCTAGGATCGACTTTAATCATGAGTTGCTGACCCGGATTGCCCGATAGTACGTCGTTATAAAAGCCTTCCAGGCCTACCGGTTTGGCGCCTTCGCGCACGTACCCAATGGTTCGCTGCGCCAGCAACCGGAAGGGCCGGCGACGTTCGCTGCGCCGCTTGGCAATCAGGCCGCCCCGGAACTGGCCAAGCCGGAACAGCGGGAAATTTTCGATGCGGCGTTTCTCTCGGTACGACACTTTGCGCTTGATTAAAACATGACGATTGGTAGAGTCGCGCAGTTCCAGCAACCATTGGCGATAGCCGCCTGGCGTGTAGGTATCGTCCACATAGGTCGCCAGGCAGAGCGCCAGAGAGTCCAGGTTGGCCTCAAAGTCTTCTTGTGTCGGCGCCAACGGATCGAAATACAAATCGAAGTACGGAATCGAAGTAGCCAGCAGACTGCCGTCGTAGCTGAGGATATTGCCCCGGTCGGCCTCCACCTCTCGGTACTTAACGTATTCTTTCTGGCCCGCCTCCCGGAATTCCTCCCCCTGTAAGATGCTGATATCGACTGTGCGGTAGACCAAAAGGATGGACACCGGTATGACCATACCGAAAAGAATGAAATAGATTCTGTAGAGTACCTCGTTTTTAATGTCCATCAGCAATTACTATGCAGTTAATCCTTTTTGACGATAATTTTCTTGGGGCGGTCGGTCAGCGGCCGCAGGCCTTCATCGCGTACCCGGCGCGTCACTTCCGAGCGTTTGCTGTTGTACATATTATCAGCTTGCAAACTCATGTAGTACCACCGCAGCTCTTTGATTTCCTTTTGTAGGATCTGAATCTGGCGAACGTTGCGCTCGGCCTGGTGCGCATTAGCAATGTATATAAACGCCAGGAGCCCTAGGAATAAAACGAAAGCCAGGTTCTTCAGAATAATGTCGGAGGTAAAGAATCGCAGTTCGAAATATTGTGCTATGCCTTTTTTGCGCGCCATGTATTATAATTTTTCGCCTATTCGCAATTTAGCAGATCGAGCCCTTGGGTTCTCCACAATTTCCGCTTCAGTTGGCGTCATTGCTTTACGCGTAATCAAGCGGAACGGGCGATATATTTTACCGTAAAAGTCTTTTTCCACCTTTCCGGCCGTGTTGCCAGTTTTCAGAAAATGTTTGACCATGCGATCTTCCACCGAATGGTAGGCAATTACAACTAGCCGCCCTCCGGGTTCCAGTACTTCTAAACTTTGGCGTAGCATATCGTCCAGCGCCCCAACTTCGTCGTTGACTTCCATGCGCAAGGCTTGAAAAACCTGAGCCAGATAGCGAGTGCGCTGCCCTCGGATATAGGGCTCCAGAAAAGCGATAAACCCACCGATGGTGGCAAAGGCACCAACGCTCCGGGCACGTACGACTTGCTGGGCAAGGGTCCTGGCATTGCGCACTTCGCCGTACCGGCTGAATAGCTGCTGCAGCCGGTCGGCATCGTATTGTTGGAGTACCTGGGCTGCGGTAGGTCGGTCGGCCGCTTGGTTCATACGCATATCCAGTGCCCCGTCAAACCGGAAAGAAAATCCGCGCCCGGCCGAGTCAAACTGGTAAGAAGAAACCCCCAGATCGGCTAGTATACCGGCTACATGGGTGCTTCCGTACAGTCGCAAGAAGCGCTTGAGATAGCGGAAGTTGTGCTGAACGAACGTTAGCCGATCGTCCTGAGGCAAGTTACGCCTGGCATCTTCATCCTGGTCAAAAGCAATCAGGCGACCGTTGTCACCCAGCTGTTCCAATATTTTTCGCGTATGGCCGCCGCCGCCAAAAGTGGCATCCACATAAGTGCCATCCGGTCGGATGGCCAGCCCTCGAACGGACGCTTCCAGCAAGACCGGGCGATGGTAATCAGGCATCCTCCCGCTGTTTTCCATTGTTGCCGAGGACCTCTTCAGCCAAGTCGGAGAAATCCTCCGGTTCCTCGTCCAGCAAGTCGTCGTATTGCGAACGCGACCAAATTTCAATGCGGTCGTTGTAGGCCATCAAAATGGCGTCGCGCTCAATCCCGGCGTATTCCAACAGCCGCTTCGTCAGTAAAATCCGGTCAGCCCCATCCATTACCACCTTGTGAGCGCCCCGGTAAAAGTACCGCACGAAATCGCGGTTTTTCTTATTGTACAGATTTAGGGCATTCACTTCTTCGGAAATGCGATCCCAAACTTCTTCGGGATAAAGCATCAAACACTTTTCGAAACCGCGATTCACAATAAAGGTGTATACCGACTGTTCCCCGAGCTGGCCGATCAGGCCGCTGGGAAGTCGCATCCGACCCTTCGCATCTAATTTGCATTCGTATTCGCCAAGTAGGTTCATGCTATTGGTATACACTTCTTCCTTTCAAAAATAACAGCTTTAGCCACACCTTACCACTTTTTCCCACTTTTTTTATCAATTTTTCCAAAATTTTTATCCACGAAAACCAAAATCAAGAAAAAATACGCAAATACCTTACAAAAAATCGCCTTTTTGCGTAAACAAGAGCATCAAAACCGGACCAGTTTGGTGCGTCCGTGCGGCTCTTTAGGAGGAGTAATGCGATAAAAAGGGTGGAAAAAAGTGGGAAATAGCGATCAAGACCGGACCGACAGGGGGAAAAAACGATCATTCAGGACCGGAACCAGAACTAATTGTGCGGACCGGGCAATAGAAACCAGCAGCGGTGTAACCCGGAGCACCGTCAGCTTTTTTTGCCAAAGGTGGAAACCCAGGCCCGGTAGCGCATCTGCAACACGCCCATCACCGCCTCTTTGATGATGCGGGAGGACATCTTGGAGACGCCTTCTACTCGATCGACAAAGGTGATGGGCACCTCCTGAATGGTAAAGCCAAGGGAAAAGGCAGCAAATTTCATTTCAATTTGAAAAGCATACCCCACGAATTGGATACGATCCAAGTCAATGGTTCCTAAAACTTTGTTCCGGTAACAGATAAATCCGGCCGTGGGGTCTTTTACCGGCATCCAAGTGATCATCCGCACGTACAGAGAGGCACCGTATGAGAGGAATATACGGTCGAGCGGCCAATTTTCCACCTTTCCCCCGCTGGTGTAGCGTGACCCTACAGCCACATCAGCGCCCTGGTCGTGACAGGCAGCGCGCAGACGCAGCAAATCTTTGGGGTTGTGGGAAAAATCGGCATCCATTTCGAAGATGTAGGCGTAGTCGCGTTCCAATCCCCATTTAAAACCCGCGATGTAGGCGGTGCCCAGGCCGAGTTTACCCCCGCGCTCTATCAAAAAAAGCGCGTCCGGATGTTTTTCTTGGTACGACTTGACAATTTCCCCGGTACCGTCGGGCGAACCGTCGTCGACGATCAGAATGTGAAAAGGAAAATCCAGACCGAAGACGGTCTCGATCATGCGGGCAATGTTTTCTTTCTCGTTGTACGTAGGTATAATGACCAGGCTATCCGACAAGGGTAGAGCATTTACACGGTTAAAAAGGAAGCCAAATATAATTGATTTTTGCCTTTCCCGGATTTAATCTATGCTCCAAATGCATGGTACTATTTATCGGCATGCACCCTGGACCACTGCGACCGATGCGCCTGCCCGGTGGCGGCATTATTCGCAGAGGACCAAACGCAATCGGTATAACCATTTGCCATCTTACCAGGAAAATGGAATGTAAGGGCTTGAAGCCCGGTAATTGCAGCCGGGCAACTATTCCGTTACGGTAAACTTGTGCGGGGAAGTGATTTTATGCGGTAAAAATTCCGCCCAACTAAGGCTTACCGGATCGGGGGGGAATACCGGCTGGGCGCCTTCAGACCAGGTCTTCTTCGTCCCACTTGCGTGTGGCTTCTCGCTGGAGCGGACGAAGTTCCAGTTCTTCTTCATCCTCTTCAGCCTGCCTACCGGTAGAAGCGGGCCTTTGCTGTTCTTGATTGTCTTCTTCTAACCCGAATTCGGGCAGACCCAGAAAATCAAACAACTGAGCAACCCCTTTTGCGCCAAATGTATCCATAAAATGGAAAGCCACGCCAATTCCCCAACCCAGCATAGGCCAATAAAACCACCAGGCCCCCCAGGAGGTCAGGGCATTAAATACGAAGAAAAAAGTACCCATGATCAGGTAAGTACTCAAGTGCTGGTAAAAATCTTTTTTTTGCTCGGCAGGACTTCTTTTTACCTTTTTCCGGTGACGACCCATGTAGTGGTGTTTTACGGGATGCATGTTTTCTGATTAGGAAAATAAAAGAAAAACTGGGAGATCCAACTTCTGACCGTTATACCAGGTCTTTCTCCCGCCACTTCGGATCGGGAGTCACCGGTTTATCGGGCGTTTGGTTCCGGTGTTGAGGGCTACCACCTTTCTTCAGCTGCTCAAATATATCCTCATCCGGCGCTTTTAATCCATATACATTTAGATAGTGAATGCCCAGGCCGATTCCCCACATGAAAGCCAGGGGAATCCAGTCAAATGGATCGCCATCAAGCAGATTCAGGCCGATAAAAACGGCATTCACAATGAGGTAAGTGCGAAAGTGGCTGTAAAACTTTTCTTTCGGTGTCTTTTGTTTGCGGTGATATCGATTCCTGCACATAGGTTAATGCTTTTTATTAAGGTACCGTTTTTGCGAGCGGCGAACCAGATTTATCGACGAAGCCGCATAGAAATCGTAGAAGGGTTCGGAAACTTTGGTTTTAGGGGCGCCAGAGAACAATCCGGCTCGAAAAAGATTAAATAAAAGAACTTTCATTTTCAATATCCACCGATGCACCATCTGCTACGTTTTTGTGCTTTATTCCTGTTTTTTTCCCTGGTCTCTTGCGGCAAAGAGCAAGCCGTTTCACCTGAAGGGGCATCTGTGTTTCAGGTCTCCGACCCTTCTCATCTTTTTTTTAAAAATATGCGGAGCAACCAGTACATTCAGACGACCCAGCCCAACACACGCATTGACCAGTACCGGTTACGCCAGTGGGATCTCGACAAGGATCGTCCATTGCTCGTCCCAGTTATCGTCGATAACTGGATGCAGGATGAAGCCTACTTATTTGTGGAGACCAACGCCTACCAACCGGGATTTGCCGAACCCCTTACTGTGCAATGGTCAACCGAAGAGGAACAGGGGCAAATCGCGCTGGAGCAACGCCAACCCGCCGACCAGCGCACTTTCCTCCTTGCCGTATATGACGCGATCGATCGCGGGGCTAATTTGCAGATCCGCATCGATGAGGATCAGTACACCAGCCTTTTCGAGAACACACTCGATCAGCTCTACTTCAGGAAAACGGTAAAGGACTACCTTCGGCTCACGGAATAGGGATCAAAAGCAACCAAGCTGCTAACGCGTAAAGACAAAGTGTTGCTCGCGGGACAAATCTTCATTAAAATGATAATCATCCAGGTCGAAACCGCGCAGATCTTTCGGGTCAGAAAGCCGGTGTTGGACTACGAATCGGGCCATCAATCCTCGAGCCTTTTTAGCGTTGAATGGAATGACTTTATAGGTATTGCCACGCAATTCCTTGAAATCGATCTGGTAAAGCGGAGCATCTAGCGCTTTGGGATGCACTGCAGAAAAGTACTCCTTGCTGGCGAGGTTGATCACGGCTTTGCCACCGGTTTGCCGGAGGTCTTGGTTGAGGAGGTTGGTAATCTTATCGTCCCAGAATTCGTAGAGGTTTTTGCCCCGGGCGTTCGGGAGTTTAGTACCCATTTCCAGGCGGTAGGCTTGCATCAAGTCCAGCGGACGCAGGACTCCGTATAAGCCGGAAAGGATGCGCAGGCGATCCTGAGCGAAAGCCAGATCCTCTTCAGAAAAATCCTCAGCGCCCAGCCCCTGGTATACATCCCCTTTGAAGGTGAGCACCGCAGGTTTAGCATTTTCTGTAGTGAAAGGGCGGCGGAAAGACTGGAAGCGCTTTGCGTTTTCTTCGGCCAGAGCTTCGCTGATGCTCATTAATTCCTGCAGGTCAGCAACGCTGTTTTGCCGGAGGATGTCGACTAGCTCTTGGCTATCATCCAAAAGTCGTGCTTCAGTAAATGGTTTATAACGGGTTGGGGAGAGGTCTAATGTTTTCGCCGGGGAAAGCAATAACAGCATAGCTTATTTTCCTTTTGTTGGCTAACAATCCAGGCCTCAAAAGGTTTGTGTCTCTTCGGACGACAAAAGGCCCTTGACGCTATTCGCAAAGGGCCTTTCGGAGCTAATTAGGCTAATTGGCCTAAGTTTAGTTATTGAAGATACCAGCTTCCTTTTCGGGCAGACCGGCAGGCTCTTCGGCTTTCTTTTCGACTTTACCTTTGATGGTCAGCATGTGGGTACCTTTAGTTTCGTTGGTAGTCAACGTCACCGTTTTGGTAAAAGGACCTACGCGCTTAGTATCGTAGCGCACTTTGATCTCGGCGCTTTCGCCGGGCATGATGGGCTCCTTGGGCGATTCCGGAACCGTGCAACCGCAGCTACCTTTGGCATTTTTGATGACCAGGGGTTCGTTACCGGTATTGGTAAACTGGAAAATTCGGTACGGATCGCTACCTTGTTCAATGGTACCGTAATCCACTACTTTCGTCTCGAAAGTCATCTGCGGGCCATCGACATCTTGTATGGCTTCAGCTGGCTGTGCAGCCTGCTCTTGATTTTTTGACTGGGCGAAAGTTACCATTACTCCGGCAAACAAAAACGCTAATAAAAAGAACAACTTTTTCATATCACCTTGAATTTTTGTGGTCGATGAGTAGAATGGTTCAAAAATAGACGAATTGGAGAGCAAATGAAAGTCTGCCCTAGACTAATTGGTTAATGATCTGTTAATGAGAAGGGAAAATCATTTAAATTTTGGAAAAATATAATTCTGAAAAAATTCAACTATCCCAAATCTTTAAAAGATGGGCATTCTGGAAATCAGCATAACTAATTGATTTTTAGGTCATTCGGCGCTAACACAAACTATAACAGCCATCAAAAGCGCACAAAATTTTGTATATTTCCAGGCCACCTACCAAATTAAAACCAGATTAATAAAAGAGGAAGATGCTTGAGAAGTTAATATCAGCAACTAAGACGAGCGGCGATACGGCCGTTGAGGAACTCATCGACCGGGAAGCGATTTTGATGGATTTTGAGTTATGCTGCATCAGCCGGGAAGTGAGTCTTCTGGCACGCAAAGAAGTGCTTACGGGCAAGGCAAAGTTCGGCATCATCGGCGACGGTAAGGAAGTTCCCCAGGTCGCTATGGCCAAGGCCTTTCGCAAGGGTGATTTTCGGTCGGGCTATTACCGGGATCAAACGCTACTCTTCGCACTGGGCCTTTCGACCGTCGAAGAATTTTTCGCTCAACTTTACGCCGATCCTGAAAACGATCCCTTTTCCGGAGGCCGCCAGATGAATAGTCATTACGCTACACCTTTCATCGATAAAAGCGGAGAATGGACAGATCATACCGGTCGCTACAATATCTCTTCCGACATTTCCAGCACTGGCGGTCAGATGGCGCGAGGGCTCGGACTGGCCTTTGCTTCGAAAAAATACCGCGAAGTGCAGGACTTACATCACCTGACCCACCTCTCCCAAAATGGAAATGAGGTATGCTTCGTCACCATCGGTGACGCCAGCACCTCCGAAGGGGTGTTTTGGGAGACCGTTAACGCTGCCGGAGTTTTGCAAGTGCCTTTGGCCATTTCCGTCTGGGACGATGGGTACGGCATTTCCGTTCCGATTGACTACCAGACAACCAAGGGCAGCATATCGGAGGTTCTGCGTGGTTTTGAAGCCGACGACAAGCCCGGTTTTACCATCTATAAGGAAAGAGCCTGGGACTATCCGGCTTTGGTTCGCATGTACGCCGCGGGGATTGAGCGTTCGCGCCGTGACCACCAACCCGTGTTATTCCACATTACGGAGGTCACCCAACCCCAGGGGCACTCCACCTCGGGCTCGCACGAACGCTACAAGTCGAAAGAGCGCCTCAAATGGGAGCGAGAGAATGACTGTATCGTTCGCATGGAGCAGTGGATGATTGAACAGGGAATCACTACCGAAGAAGAGGCCAAAGCGATTCGCACCCGCGCGAAAAAATATGTTAAAGAATGCCGGGATCAAGCCTGGAAGACGTTTAGTGCACCAGTAAAAACCGCCCGGGAGGAGTTGCAAAAAATATACCATCAGTTGCCCGGTGACCAAGGTGCGGTATCGCAACTCGCTCAGGAGCTGAAGCGTATGATCAACCCTGCCATCAGTGAGATCCACCAGAATGCTAAGCGGGCCTACTACCACCTACTGGGGCAGGATAAGCCCGCCATCGGACAACTAAAAGTCTGGATTGATCGGCACGACGACCGTGGCCGGGAGCACTACCACACCAATTTATACAGCCACTCGGAACGCTCGGCCCTGAAGGTGCCTGTCGTACCCCCCGTTTTGTCGGAAGAAACTAAGAACGGCTATGAGATCCTGAATGCGTTCTTTGATTTAGCCATTGGCCGGGATCCACGGGTTTTTGCTTTTGGCGAAGATGTAGGTAAAATCGGAGACGTCAACCAGGGATTTGCTGGCCTGCAGAAGAAATACGGAGAGGAGCGCGTCTTCGATACCGGCATTCGCGAGTGGACTATTATGGGACAAGCCATTGGCATGGCGATGCGTGGTCTGCGACCCATCGCCGAAATTCAGTATCTCGACTATCTGATTTTCGGACTGGAGCCACTCATGGACGATTTGGCTACCCTCCGTTACCGCAGCGACGGTCTGCAAGCTGCCCCGGCAATTATCCGTACGCGGGGCCATCGACTGGAGGGTATCTGGCACGCCGGCTCTCCCCTGGGCATGGTGCTGAATTCGCTGCGGGGAATATATGTGCTGGTACCCCGCAATATGACACAGGCCGCTGGTTTTTATAATACCATGCTCCAATCGGACGATCCGGCCCTGATCATTGAATGCCTCAACGGCTACCGACTGAAAGAGCCGGTGCCCCAAAATTTGGGGGAATTCACCGTACCTCTTGGTGCCCCCGAGGTATTGCAAGAAGGCCGGGATATCACCTTGGTGACTTACGGCTCCTGTGTACGCGTGGCACAGGAAGGCATCGGATTGCTCGAACAACATGGCATTTCAGTAGAGCTGATCGATGTTCAATCCCTACTGCCTTTCGACCTAGAGCACCGGATCGTGGAATCGCTGAAAAAGACCAACCGCATTGCCTTCCTAGACGAGGATGTACCTGGCGGCGCTACCGCTTACATGCTTCAGCACGTGGTCGAGACGCAGAACGGCTATCGCTACCTCGACAGTCCGCCTGTAACCATTACCGCTCATCCGCACCGGCCGCCCTACGGCTCGGATGGCGACTATTACAGCAAGCCCAATCCCGAGGACGTATTTGAGGCTCTTTATCAGCTGATATACGAAGCTGAACCAGCGCGCTTTCCCGGCCAGTTATAGCCTAATGCCTGGGCTATACCCAGGCATTTTTTGTTTTTTTTCCCGCCTAATGTTTAGGAATTGTAAATTTTTCAGGGATCCCATTCCTCATTTACCGAATAAAGTCCTAATTTTCCCACCGCATTAAAAAGAAACGCTTTCTACTAATCCCGCTTTGCTCATTGCTTTCTTTTTGGAAGTAGCCCCTTTCCCCCAGTTATCCATGCTTCTATTGTCAATTGAAAGACAATTATTTTATCAGGTCGTAAATTATGCACTAAACGTTTTACACATAAGCCGCAGAATTGGATTTGCATTCGTTTAAAGTTCTGTTAATAGAGTGAAAAGTCCATAAGCGGACGCCTTTTGATTCACTAAAATCCACTAAAGCATGAAGTATTTGTTACGCAAAAGCAGTTTAGTGTTTTTGTTCCTATTCTCGTGTGGAGCAGCCTTCGCACAATTTACTGCTAACGGTACGGTGGTTTCTGAAAGAGGCGAACCCCTGATTGGGGTATCGGTCCTTAAGAAAGGAACGACCAGCGGTACTGTAACTGACTTGGACGGTAAATTCTCCCTGCAAATTGACGAACCCTCTACCACCTTGGTGCTCTCTTATACCGGTTTTAAGACCGCCGAGGTCGAGGTAACCCGCGCCAATCCCGACATTCAGATCACCATGTTCGAAGACATCGCCCGTCTCGACGAGGTGGTGGTGACCGGCCTGGCTTCCGGGGTGAAGCGTGCCAACTCGGGTAACGCCATTACCACGGTCGATGCCGCTGAATTGGCTGAAAACACCAACATTCAAACCCTGGATGGGGCGCTTTACGGTAAAATTCCGGGTGTTCTGATGCAATCCCAAAGCGGTGCGCCCGGCGGGGGCATCAGTATGCAGCTACGTGGGGTATCCACCCTGGGTGCTGGTTCTTCGCAGCCGCTCTATATCATCGATGGCGTTTATGTCGACAACTCGGTTATCCGGACCGGACGAACCCAGGTAAACGGCGCCAGCGGAGGGCAGAATGCCTCTTCTCAGGATGACGCCGCCAACCGGATCGCAGACATCAACCCTGATGATATCGAAAAAATTGAGGTGCTCAAAGGTCCATCGGCAGCCGCTATCTACGGGACGCGCGCCAACGCCGGTGTAGTCATCATTACCACCAAGCGCGGTACAGCCGGGCGTACCGACGTAAGCCTTAGCCAGGATATCGGTTTTGCTCAGGGGCAAAACTTCATCGGTTTTGACGACTGGGACGAGGCCAAAGTGGAAAACTTTTTCGGTACCGGCGATGCAGGGCAGCGCGAGTTGGAGCGATTGCGTGAAGCCCAAGCTGAAGGCCGGGTAACCGACTGGGAAGAGTACCTTTACGGGGAAACGCCCTTGCTCTCCAATACCAATCTGAGCATCAGCGGGGGTAATCAAAAAACCCAATTCTTTGTATCGGGTGGTTACCAAACCGAAAACGGTATCATCGAAAATACGGGATTTGACCGGTACTCGGTACGCGCCAACGTCGACCACCGCTTGAGTAACAATCTAAAGGTCGGCATCAACGCCAATTATATCAACAATGAATCAGAACGCGGCTTTACCGGTAACCAAAATAATACCGGGGGAAGCTTGGGGTACAATATTGCCTACACCCCTACCTATGCCGACCTGTTTCCCGATGAGCAGGGTAACTACCCCGACAACCCGTACTTTAACGACAACCCTATTGCCATTCGCGATCTGGGTATTAACAACCAAGAGATCAACCGTTTCATTATTGCCGGTAATGCCGAATGGGATATCCTGCAAACGAACAACTCTTTTCTGAAAGCCCGCGTGAACGGGGGTGTAGATTATGTGAGCGGCAATTCAGAAGTTTACTTTCCGGAGATCCTGCAACACCAGCGCGCCCAGGCCCTACCGGGTGATGTCATGTGGGGTCGTCAGGACATTTTCAACACCAACATCCAGGGTTTCCTCATCTTCAATACCAACTTCGGACGGTTGAACTCTAATACTACTGCCGGTGCGGTCCGGCTCGATCAAGAGCAGGAATTTGTGCTCAACCGTGGACGCGGCCTGACTGCCGGGCAAGAAAACCTGGCCTGGGCCTCGAACCAATCAGTGCAAGAGCAAACTTTCCAGGACGTAACGGATATAGGCTACGTTATCCAGGAGGACCTGAACTGGGACGATAAAATCATCGGTTCGTTCGGTGTTCGTTTCGACCGTTCTACCCTGAACCGTGATCAAGATAAATTTTACGCTTTCCCGAAGGCGTCGGTAGCCGTGAATGCCCATAACTTTGGCAACTGGGCTACCGGATCCATCCTCAATCAATTGAAGTTCCGTGCCGCTTACGGTGAAACAGGCGGTTTGCCGAACTTCGGAGTGACCTTTGCTTCCTTGTCGCAAAACAATATTGACGGTAATGTAGGAGCTACGATTAGCACGCGCGATGTGGATCCTGAGCTTGATCCGGAGACGGCCTCCGAAATCGAATTAGGGGTTGACCTTGGATTTTTGAATAACCGCATTACCTTGGAAGCAACCTGGTACAACAAGGCCGTAAATGACCTGATCCTTGACCTGGTGCCGCCGCCTTCCACAGGTATTACAGCCATCGCAACTAATGCAGGCGACTTGGAAAACCGGGGTGTTGAGCTGGCACTTGGTTTGGTACCGGTGCAATCGGAAAATTTCAATTGGTACTCCCGCACCCTATGGTGGTATAACGAATCGGAAATGACCAGCCTCGACATTCCACCCTTTGTTACGGGTGGTTTCGGTAACTCCCTGGGGCGTTATCTCATTGCCGAAGGGTTTTCCCCTACCGGTATTGTAGGTCTCCCTTCCGGCGTTGACGAAACACCGGTTGGACTGACCCAGTACGGTGACCGCCAGCCTGATTTCCAGATGTCTTTCCTGAACCAGTTTACCATTTTCAAGAACTTCGACGTCAACGTCCTATTCCACTGGCAAAGCGGCGGCAGTGCCATCAACCTGTCAGCCCTGCTTTGGGACCTGGGTGGTACTACGCCGGGCTGGGATGACGACAGCGACGGCGACGGCACACTGAATGGCCCCGCCCGTATTGCCGAATGGTCAGGTGGCAATACCGGCGTATACATTGAAGATACGGATTACGTTAAGCTGCGCGAACTGGGCATATACTACAGCCTTCCGGATGCAGCCTTGCCGGACTTTCTGCAAGGCATGAAACTAGGTGTTTCCGCCAATAATGTTTTGGTGTGGACCAACTACGGCAGCTATGACCCGGAGGTATCTAACTTCGGCGTGCAGCCCATTGCGGGTAACATCGAGGTGACGCCTTACCCCTCATCGCGCCGTTTCTTCTTCCACTTGAAAATGGATTTCTAAACCAACCACAAAACTCAACTAAAGAATTATGAAAACTTCCATGTATAAATATTGGGTAATGGGGCTGGTTTTCGCCTTTGTCCTGACGACCTCCTGCGAGGTGGACACCGTACAGGACCCCAACAACCCTTCGCTGGAAAGCGTAACTTCCGATGCTGACAAGTCGGCGCTCCAATCCCTCGTTTATGGCCTGGAAGGTCGTCAGCGGATTTACTTCGATAATGCCACGGAAATGTGGGGGTCGTTTGCTCGCGAGGTCTTTGCTTATTTCGGATCTGATCCGCGTTTTCAGAGCGACTGGCTGGGATCGAATATTACGGAAACCTATCCCGACTTTTTTGCTTCGGGAGGAACCTACACCTCTCCTTACCTTGCCGTTAAGCAAGCCAACTCCATCATTATTGCTGCAGAAGCCAGCTCGGCCCTGAATGAAACCGAGCGGAGCGCCCTGCTGGGCTATGCCCGCACCATCAAGGCCTACCAATTGTCATGGCCGCTGAACCACCAATTCCAAAACGGTATCCGGGTAGAGGTGGAAGATCCCCTGAACCCTGGTCCGTTCCTGGACTACGACCAGGCGTTACAGGATATCCGCAACCAATTGGATCAGGCACTGACCGAGTTAGGTGCCGGGGGCGACAACTTCTTTTTCAGCCTGACTTCCGGATACACCGGATTCGACACACCGGAAACTTTTGCACAGGTAAATCGAGCTATTGCAGCACGCATGGCGCTGTATGCCGAGGATTGGGCAGGGGCACTGGATGCATTGGCATTGTCTTTTATTGATTTGGATGTTGATGCGGCAACATCGGAAAAAATGTTCATTGGCCCGCAGCATACCTATGGCAATGCTCCGGATATTAACAATCCGCTCTTTTACCCTTTCGACCAGCCGACTAATACTATTTTGATCGTTCATCCAGCAATGATCGAGGATGCCCTGCCCGGCGATGAGCGCCTGAACAAATTCACCAAACGCAGCCCGGAAAACTTCCTCACCAACTCGGGGATTACCGATCTTAATGGCGATCAGATCCCCGGTGAATACCAGGATGCCCGCTGGCCGAGTAATACTGCACCAATCACTTACATCCGCAATGAGGAGTTGATTCTGATTTACGCCGAAGCAAATGCCCGCTTGAATAATACCGGAGAAGCTGTTAACGCTATTAATATCGTACGCAACACCTGGGGCGTGGGCGATTACACTGGACCTACCGATCTGGAGAGCCTGATCGATGAGATCCTCTTCCAACGCCGCTACTCCCTGTGGGCCGAAGCTGGCCATCGCTGGGTAGATCTGCGCCGTACCGGTCGCCTAAACAGCAACTTTGTAGATCTGCGCGACGGTGGCAACCTGTTCACTCAGGTCGCCCGTCCAATCCAAGAGTCAAACTAACCACCACGGACAAGACTTTTTTTCGATACATTTGAGATTAGTATGAAAGAGCGGCCCTCTCCACCTCGGTGGGGAGGGTCTTTTTTGGTAGTTATCGCTGGCGACCAAACTTCCATTGCGCGGGACAGTAACCAGGGTCTTTTATCTCCCCTTCCCGTTTCTATCTCAACAGACAGTTGCTTATTTTTGTAGGCTACCCGAACAAAAATGGATTATCGGATATGGAAATGACCGCCACGCAATACGCAGAATTAGCCGCGAGGGAGCTGCAGCTGCCCAAACATAAAGTGGAGAATACGGCAAAATTATTGGCGGAAGGGGCGACGGTACCTTTCATCGCCCGCTATCGCAAGGAGGTGACCGGATCGCTGGATGAAGTCCAAATTGCCGATATTCAGCGTCAACTTAAGAGGCTGGAAGAAATCGATAAGCGCAAGACCAGCATCCTGCAGTCGATCGAAGAGCAAGGTAAACTGACCGACGAGTTGCGAGCCCGCATCAAGGGGACCTTCGACCTGACAATATTAGAAGATCTCTACCTGCCCTATAAGCGCAAGCGCCAAACGCGGGCCGGCAAAGCACGCGCCAAAGGTTTAGAGCCGCTCGCCCAGCGATTATTCGAACAACGCGACAACGATGTTCCAGAGGTGTTGGCCAGGGATTTTATCACCGACGAAGTGCCCCATACCGTGGAAGCCCTTCAGGGCGCCCAGGATATTATCGCGGAATGGATTAACGAAGACGAAGCTACGCGTAACACTGTCAGGCAAGCCTTCCGTCGCGAGGCGACTATCCGGTCTAGGGTGGCTCGCGGAAAAGAAGCTGAAGGCGCCAAATACAAGGATTACTTCGACTTTGAAGAAGCCCTGAAAAAAGTACCCTCTCACCGGCTGCTCGCCATCCGGCGAGGTGAAGAGGAAGGCATCCTGCGAGTCGTCATCACACCCGAAGAAGACGAGACCCTCTACCAACTGGAGAGAAAATGGGTAAAGGGATTCGGCAGTGCGAGTGAGCTGGTGAAAAATGCTCTGGCCGATGGCTACCGGCGATTATTGAGCCCGTCTATCGAAACGGAGTTCCGAAACCTAGCTAAAGAAAAAGCCGATGCCGAAGCTATTGAGGTGTTTGCCGAAAACCTACGCCAACTTTTGCTTGCCGCTCCCTTGGGGCAACAACGGGTATTGGGTATTGATCCGGGCTACCGAACAGGTTGCAAAGTAGTTATACTCGATGCTAGCGGCGACCTGGTTCACCATACCGCCATTTACCCGCACCAACCGCAAAATCGGCGAACGGCCGCCCAGGATACGCTGGCCCGCCTGGTCCAACAATTCGAAGTCGAGGCCATTGCTTTGGGTAATGGTACGGCCAGCCGGGAAACCATGGCGCTCTGTCAGCAGACCCATTTCGACCGGCCGGTAGAAATTTTCCTGGTCAACGAAAGTGGCGCTTCCATCTATTCAGCTTCCGCAATTGCACGGGAAGAATTCCCTAGTCAGGACGTTACTGTGCGCGGAGCCGTTTCCATTGGCCGGCGTCTGATGGATCCGCTGGCCGAGTTAGTCAAGATCGATCCGAAGTCAATTGGCGTAGGCCAGTACCAGCACGACGTCAACCAGGCCAAATTGAAGGAGAGCCTGGACCGGGTAGTAGAAAGCTGTGTAAACAGCGTAGGTATCAATGTTAATACTGCCAGTAAACACTTGCTAACCTACGTTTCGGGGCTCGGCCCCACCTTGGCGCAGAACATTGTGGAATATCGAACGCAAAATGGTCCTTTTACCGCGCGCTCGCAGTTGAAAAAAGTAAGCCGTATGGGCGATAAGGCCTTTGAACAATCCGCTGGTTTTTTACGTATTCGCGAGGCCAAAAATCCCCTGGATAATACCGCTGTGCACCCGGAGTCGTATCACATTGTTGAGCAAATGGCCCGGGATTTGGGTTGTACAGTGCAGGAATTGATTCGACGTGCAGACCTGCGCAGGCAAGTCCAACTCCAGCGCTACGTAACCGACCAAATTGGGATGCCTACGTTGCGCGATATCATGGAGGAGTTGGCTAAGCCAGGATTAGATCCGCGTGGTAAGGCCAAGTCTTTTCAATTTGATGAGCAGGTAAAGGACATCACCGATCTGCAACCCGGCATGGTTTTACCCGGTATCGTCAATAATATCACCAAGTTTGGCGCTTTTGTTGATGTAGGCGTAAAAGAAAGTGGGCTGGTGCACATCTCGCAATTAGCCGACCGGTTCGTAAAAGATCCGAATGAAGTGGTCAAGTTACACCAACAGGTACAGGTAACAATCCTAGAGGTGGATTTGGAGCGAAAAAGAATCCAGTTATCGATGAAGACGGTAGGAAGATAAAACTAAACAGGAGCGGGGCATCCCCACTCCTGCTTTCCTTTGGAATTTTATCCCACCAGCACCTTAGGCGCCGCATTGCGAATATCTTTGCTGGCTTTATCTTCAAATTTCTTGAAGTTTTTGTTGAAAAGGCTGGCCAGCTGGCTTGCTTTTACATCATAGGCTGCCTTGTCTTCCCATGTATTTCGCGGATTGAGGATTTCATCCGGCACATCAGGGCAAGAGGTCGGCATGTGGAGGCCGAACACTTCGTGTTCGATGTATTCCACATCATATAGTTTACCTTCTAAGGCCGCGGTGATTATGGAGCGGGTATAGCGTAGTTTGATTCGGCTGCCCACACCGAAAGGGCCACCGGTCCAACCGGTATTGATCAACCAAACATTAGTGTTGTATTGCTGCATCTTTTTCCCCAGCATCTCGGCGTAGAAAGTCGGGTGCAGAGGCATAAAAGGAGAGCCGAAGCAGAAAGAGAAAGTCGCTTCCGGGTCAATAACCCCCTCCTCGGTGCCCGCTACCTTGGCCGTGTAGCCGGAGATGAAGTAGTACATGGCCTGGGCCGGCGTAAGTTTGGAAATCGGCGGCAGAATACCGAAAGCATCGGCAGTCAGGAAGAACATATTCTTCGGATGACCGGCCTTAGAAGGCTGAACTGTGTTTGGAATATTGTACAAGGGGTAAGATACACGGGTATTCTGGGTGATGGTGGCGTCTTCGTAATTCACTTCGCGCGAGCTCGGATAAAACTGAATGTTTTCCAGAATGGCGCGGTGCTTAATGGCGCGGTAAATCTCTGGCTCTTTTTCTTCCGTCAGGTCGATGGTTTTGGCGTAGCAACCCCCTTCGAAGTTGAAGATTCCCGTTTCGGCCCAACCATGCTCATCGTCGCCAATTAATTTGCGGTTGGGGTCGGCCGAAAGTGTGGTTTTACCCGTACCGGAAAGGCCGAAGAAAATAGCCACATCGCCGTCTCTGCCCATATTTGCCGAGCAGTGCATAGAAAGGACGTCCCGCTCTTTGGGTAGGATGTAGTTCAGTACGGAAAAAACGCCCTTCTTAATCTCACCGGTATAACCGGACCCCCCAACGATTACCCGCTTCTTGGTGAAGTTGATAATGGCAAAGTTCTCCTGACGCGTACCGTCAACTTCGGGGTCGGCCTGAAAATTGGGCGCATTTAGCACGACCCAATCCGGTTCAAAATTCCGCAGTTGCTCCTCGGTCGGGCGGAGGAACATATTATAGACGAACTGATTACTCCAGGGCAACTCGTTCACAACGCGGATGCCGTACTGATACTCCTCCTGTGCACAGGCAATAGCATCGCGTACGAATACGTCCTTGCCGTTAAAATAGTCGGCTACTTTATCGTATAAACGATCGAAGGCATCCGAGTCGAAAGAGAAATTGATGTCACCCCAATCCACTGATTCTTCCGTCTCTTCGTCGCGAACGATGAAGCGATCTTTCGGGGAGCGTCCCGTGAACTTTCCGGTTTCAATGGCAATGGCGCCCGTGTCGGATAATACCCCCAAGCCACGCTTGACAGATTCCTCAATCAAGGCTTCTGGGCTGAGGTTCCAGTACTCTTCCTTCGGATTAGCAATACCGTAAGCCTTTAGATTGGCCGAAGGATTTTTGATGCCAAATTTTTCCATTATCATTGGTTTTGTCTAGCAGGTGCACGGCTTCTCCCTTTTCGCTCGCTAAAGGACGACAGCCTTAACCTGAAATTTATAGTAATTGGTTTTAATTGGTACAACCTATAAACTATTATAACCCTCACGGGTAATATAAGTCATTTTATACCGGAGAGAAAATTTCGCGCTTTTGTTCAAATAGTTTGCTAGTATAGACACATGATGGTAAAGGAAATCGACCGGTTGACTTTAATTCGGAGTCTATGGATTACCGACCGCCTTAGTAATTTCCCTTTTTAAAATATATGGGTTTACCCTCCGCCAGGCATCTGGCACCAGACAGCGCCGCGCCCTCCCCGACTGTCATCAACGCGCCGCTCTGCTGACTGTGTGGGTACACCACCGAAGTAGGGTCAGGTGAACCGCCAGCTGCGAACCTTGCGCAAAAGAACGGCCGCCAAAAGCTAGGCTAACTCAATGACCAGATCCTCCTGCTCTACCAGCGTTTTTTCTTGGAGGTGTATCTTTTTTACCACCCCCAGCATCGGAGCTGTAATGGTTGATTCCATCTTCATGGCCTCCATTATAAAGAGGGGTTCATCGACTTCTACCGTTTGTCCTTCTTCTACCAGAATCTTGGAAATATTGCCCTGCAGTGGAGCCCCGATTTCATTGGGCTGGCTGGCTTTGCGATGAACCACCCGGTCGGTCTTGGCAGATTTGTCACGCACGGGTACGGAGCGGGTCTGGCCGTTGAGTTGGAAAAAGACCAGGCGCACACCGGTATCGTCCGGAGCCGTCTGGTTCAAGTATTTGATGAGTAGGTTTTTGCCCAGATCCAATTCGACCATGACCTCTTGGTTGGGTTCCAGCCCAAAAAAGAAGATTGGCGTGGGTAAGTTGCGCACTACGCCGTACTGGTCGAAATGTGCGCGGTAAGCCTCGTACACTTTAGGGTAAAGCAGATAGGACAAGTAGTCATTGATACCAAGGTTTTTGCCAAACTTTTCCTGAAACCCGGCTAATCCCTTTTCAAAATCAATAGGCTTCAGGCGGGCATTAGGGCGTTCGGTGTAGGGTTGCTCTCCTTTAAGTACCACTCTTTGTATATCCTCCGGGAACCCACCTTCGATTTGCCCCAGATCGCCCCGCATGAGGGCCTTAACACTGTCGGGAAATGAGAGTTGGTGCCCTTTCTCCAGAATGTCTTCGCGACTCAGAGCATTGGCCGTCATGAACATGGCCAGGTCACCGACAACTTTGGAAGAGGGAGTCACTTTCACGATATCGCCAAAGAGGTCGTTTGCAATGCGGTAGTTCTTTTTAATTTCTTCAAATTTATCCTCGAGACCGAGGGCCCGTGCCTGAGGCCGCAGGTTAGAATACTGACCACCCGGAATTTCGTGCTCGTATACACTGGCAGTTCCCGACTTGAGTTCCGTTTCGAAGGGGTAATAATATTTTCGGACCGCCTCCCAGTAAGTCGAGAACTGATTAAGCTGCTCCAGATCGATATCAGGAGCTCGTTCCTGGCCCTGTAGCATACCGACTAGGGAGTTAAAGTTGGGCTGGGAGGTAAGGCCCGACATCGCTCCGAGTGCCACATCCACCACGTCTACCCCCGCCTCAATGGCATTCATATAAGTGGCCGATTGTACGGCTGCCGTATCGTGGGTATGCAGATGGATGGGTAGATCTACTGCTTCGCGTAGCGCTGGGATGAGTACTTCGGCTGCGTAGGGTTTCAGCAAGCCAGCCATATCCTTAATCGCCAGCATGTGGGCGCCTTCATCTTCCAGCCGGCGCGCCAGATCGAGATAGTATTGCAGATTGAATTTGGTACGGGCGGGGTCGGTGATATCGCCCGTGTAGCAGATACAGGCTTCGGCGATGGCGTTGGTGCGTTCTAGGACGGTCCGAATCGATACTTTCATGTTTTCGATCCAGTTTAGGGAGTCGAAAATGCGGAAGACATCGATTCCGGTTCCTGCTGCTTGCTCGATGAAGCGTTCAATCAGGTTGTCGGGATAAGCGGTGTAGCCTACCGCGTTGGCCCCCCGGAGCAGCATTTGTAGCATCACGTTGGGCATTAATTTCCGAAACAGGGCTAACCGCTCCCAGGGGTCTTCTTTCAAAAACCGCAAGGCCACATCGAAGGTAGCCCCTCCCCATACTTCCATTGAAAAAAGGTCGCCACCGTGATGGCGGGCATAGCTCTCGGCCACCTGTGCCATATCAAAGGTGCGCATACGAGTAGCTAATAACGACTGGTGGGCGTCGCGGAAGGTCGTATCGGTGAAATGGATCTGCCTTTCGGCTTTCAACCAGCTAACGATTCCTTCCGGTCCTTCTTCCAGCAGCCGGTCCCGGGTACCCTTTGGGTAGGGCTTAGCGCGTTCGAAAGCCGGCACGACCGGATGGAGGAAAATGGCATGCTCATCGCGGTACTGCACATCTTCATTGCCGTTGACGACCAGTTCGGCTAGGTAGCGCAGTAGCTTAGTACCGCGGTCGCGCCACCCGGGCGGCTCCAGCAGTTGCGGGTTTTCCTTTATAAACTCAACCGTAGCCGCCCCGCTCTGGAAGGTTGAATCTTGCAGGAGTTTAAGTAAAAAGCCGATGTTGGTCTTTACGCCCCGAATGCGGAACTCGCGCAGAGCGCGGTGCAGCCGCTGGGCGGCGCCGGGTAGGGTGCGCCCCCAAGCGGTCACTTTGACCAACAGGCTATCGAAAAACGGTGAAATGCGCGCTCCGGCGAAGGCCGAGCCGGCATCGAGCCGGATGCCCATCCCGCTGGCGGACCGGTAAGCGATGAGCCGGCCGTAGTCGGGCTGAAAATCGCTGGAGGGATCCTCGGTGGTTACCCGGCATTGAATGGCACAACCAAAAACCTCCACATTCGATTGTTGCCCGATGCGCAGTTGATCGTCTTCGAGCCGATGGCCCATGCCGATCAGGATCTGGGAGCGCACGATGTCGATTCCGGTAATCTCTTCGGTAATCGTATGTTCAACCTGTACGCGCGGATTCACCTCGATAAAGTAAATGTTTTCCTGCTGGTCGATCAAAAACTCGACCGTTCCGGCATTGCTGTAGTCGACGGCCCGGGCGATCCGAAGAGCGTAGTCGTAGAGTTTCTTTTTGGTCGAATCCGAAATGGTCAGGCAGGGCGCGATTTCTACCACCTTCTGGAATCGGCGCTGTACCGAGCAGTCCCGCTCGTAGAGATGAATAATATTGCCGTGCTGATCGCCTAAGATTTGCACTTCGATATGCTTAGGCCGCTCGATGAATTTTTCCAGAAAAACTGTGTCATCACCGAAGGCAGTACTGGCTTCGCCTTTAGCGTCCTGGAACTGTGCCCGCAGTTGCTCTTCATTGCGAGCGACACGCATTCCGCGGCCACCGCCGCCGGCTGCTGCTTTGATGATGACGGGGTACCCAATGCGATCGGCCTCTCGCACGGCAATATCTTCAGAGGTAAGCGCTTCCTGACTGTCCTCGATCAGGGGAACCTCCACCTCTCGTGCTATCTTCTTTGCGGCCACCTTATCACCCAATCGCTCCATCACTTCGGGGGTAGGACCGATGAAGATGATCCCTTCCTCCCGGCAACGGCGCGCGAAGCGCACATTTTCGGATAAAAAACCATAGCCCGGATGGATGGCATCCACCCCGTGATCTTTAGCCACCTCAATGATTGCTTCGATATCTAAATAGGGCTTGAGGGGGTCAGATTGCTGTCCGATTTGATAGGATTCGTCTGCTTTGTAGCGGTGTAAGGAATAGCGATCCTCGTAGGTATAAATGGCCACGGTATTGATTCGAAGCTCTGAGGCGGCTCGCAGGATGCGAATAGCGATCTCTCCGCGATTGGCTACCAGGAGTTTTTGAATCGGCCTAATGGATTCCGGCATGGTCTAGATTTTCGGTGGGTCAACGATAGATCCTCAATTTAATAGATCAGCCGGAAAAACGGCAATCCTCAGGGTTTAACTAGACGGGTGCGGTAGGTTTTCTGCGGGCCACGCCATTCGATCAAGTAAATACCCCTGCGGTATCCGGCCACCGGTAAGTTGATGGATGCCCCGGACGGCACGCGTAAATTTTGGCCAGCTATCGGCCGCCCTGTCAGATCGAAGATGGTCAATTGGCCGGATGTATTTGGGTCGTTCGGCAAAAAGATCCGGACGCGATCATTAGCCGGATTGGGGAAAAGCCGCAGCCCCATGGTGGCGATGGGCGCATGGCCAGTACTGGTCACTAGACGGACGGGCCACCCAAAGCTTTCCATCATTCGCAATGTGAGCACCCCCGGGTATTGGATCACTTCCGCAAAGGACAGACGGGGTGTCATGAGTGCATCGGTTTCAGCCGAGCGAAAAATGAACTCATCGATGTGCGAGATGCTGGAGCCCGATTCGTAAACCGATGGAGCGAAGATCTCGGGATCTTCCCCTCCATTGGCCGCGGCCACCGTAGCGTCCCGGTAAAAAAGATCCTGGTTGGTAAAGGCCTCGAGTAGTTCGACAGAGGGATTGTCGAAATCTAAAGGATTGGTCAAAACCCGGTTATCACCCGTGGCCAAAAACTGGTCGAAAGAGATTGGGATATTATCAAATCCAATCTGACCGATGGTGTCTCCTGGTACATCCGAAGAACTTAGAAAACCCAGCCCGTGGGCCAGCTCATGCAGGATGACCGTAGACAGGTCGAACTGGTTGCGCGCTGGGTTACCGTCGGTACCCAGGTACCAATCGTCCCGGTCGTTGATGGTGATATTGATATCCGGTTGCCCTGGGTCGTTAAGTGAGGTCTCTTCAATGGCTTCTGCTAAAGCTACCGGGTACCACACAAAGGGGTTGGCTACATTATTTAATCCGCGAAAAAGGGTGGTAGGCCCGGCCCCCGCCAGAGATTGGGGTTCGAGTTCCTGCCAGTCGACCGACACCCGTATGGGAATGGGCGAGATCAAGAAGCGCGACCAAATATCACCGGCCTTCCGAATGGCCTCCCGGGCGTCAACTGGGACCGTAACGGAAAAATCAAACACAAATTCGGAAAGTGGTGCCAATTCATCTTGCCAGTTTGCCGGAGGTAACAGCGTTATTTCTTGTACAGTGTCGTTATGCAAGCAAATAATACTAAATCCTGACCGTTCGGTTTGGGCCCAGCCAGCAATTGCTACAAACTGGAAAGCAATAAGAAAACCGATCCAACGCATTTTTTAACTGCTATTTAAAGGAAATTGGTACGCCATGCTGTCCTGGTTGCTGTAATCTCCCCCAGTTGTCGCCATTCGACTAAATGGGCTTCCTTCATCGCTGATCGGGGAGAAAATGTGGTAGGGCCCCTATGAAATGGAATCCAAGGATATGGGGTTGCCTAACCGGACATCAACCCACGATTTCAATTGTGGGCTTACTGCTGAATGAATAAGAAATACCGCAAAAAAGTCTGAACCGGAATCACCTGGATGAGTGGATGGCCGAACTGACTTAGGTCTTACGTATTCGAACTACTCCACCCTGGTTAAGGCAGGATACGAGGCGCGAAAAAAGCCCCCTACTTCACCTCCGATTCCCGTTATCCCACTCCCGACAGCAAGCGCCGCGCCCTGCCCGAACCTGGCCCTATCGCTACCCATTAAAAAAAAGCGGCCAGCCCCTTTC
>CAZHCA010000005.1:200750-210014 GCA_964530825.1 uncultured Saprospiraceae bacterium | reverse complement strand
TTACCAACATAACTTGTTGATAACGTGTAGATTTTTTACTTTTTGAGGAAGCCCTGGGGTAAACCTCATTGACTTGCTCCAGCAGGTAGAAGCTCCCTATGCGGCCGCAGAAGGTCAAAATGGGCTGGCAGGTGCTTATGAAGGACTTCCGCCATTGATGGTATTGCCCCCAAGCCGCCATTTTTGGGGTGACGCGCACCGTGCCTATCAGTATGGCCCAAATCAGGTGAGCATATTAGAGTACCGGTACAGTGGTGTGCCAGGCGACTGGACTTTTTTGGTCGAGATGTACGCCGACGGGGAAAAAATGGTCTGGCGAGGTATGCGACAGCTAAAGCGACCTTCATGGTCGTACGATGCAATACCAACCTTTGAATTTGACCTGTTACAATACCGCGACGCCCTGCAGGAAGCTAGTACCAGAGCGTATTAGTGGATAATAAATGCATAGCCGATCAACGCAACAGGGCCGATTCTCATGTGGAGTGAATCGACCCTGGTTGTTGAAAAACGTGTAATGGTGTTCTGAAAGTGTAGGATTAGAATCTGTTAGTAGCCGGAGCGGAACTTCGCTGTTCCATGATTTTGTGCGGAGGAAGAGGTCGGCGCTAAATTTCCGTTAGATCCTACATCTTTACCTACCGTACTATAATTTTCTTCGAATACGCAGGATTGCATTACAGGGCGGCAGTCACCACCATGACGGCGGTCGTTGTATACAGCGCTTCCGCCAACGTAGGCAATATTCTTGGTAAATACACAATTCAGGACCAACGGGCTGGAGAAGCCATTAAAACCCTGATTGAGGATTCCCGCGCCATAAGTGGCTTTATTATCTTGAAAGGTCGAAAAAGTTATTCTAGGCTCACATTTGCCGGAGGTGCCATCGTTGAAAATTGCCCCACCCTTCGAATCGGCTTGGTTTGCTTCGAAAAGGCAGTTTTCAATGGTGGGCTGGCAAAAGCCATTCTTCGCGTTGTTAAACATGCCGGCCCCATCGTAGGCGAAGTTGTTGCGGAAAATGCAATTCCGGATGACCGGGTTGGAAGCCCCGTTGGAACCGTCATTGAACCATCCTGCACCATTGCCGTGTGCTTGATCGCGATCGGTATTGCCATCTGCGTATCCGTCAGCAATGATAAAGCCGTCTAAGACGGTTTTATCAGAAACCTGGTTGGTGCGAACGACGGTGTAGGCATTGTCATTGGCAGCCGGGCTACCGATGTTGCCACTCAAAGTCGTCGCGTTTCGGCTGAAATCACGCTGTTGAAGGGTGGTTTCAAAACCCGCAAAACCGCCATATAGCTGAACACCATCAGGAATGGTGAAACTAGCCGTACGATCATTGCTGGAAGTGGGAGTATAAGTCCCTGCTCCGATCCAGATCTGGTCGCCGTATTTGGCTGACCGTAAAACAAACTGAAGATCACCGGTGGCATGCTGCCACGATGAACCATCACCTTGAAGTCCAGCCTTTACGTACCAAACCCTCTGGGCAGAAAGCTGTAATAAAAAACAGCTGAATACTGTGAGTAAAATCGTTCTTTTCACGCTACCTACACTTTAAATGATCAAACAAAAACTATGAGGCATAGCTTTTGGTCACGCAATCAATAACACTAACACAGCGGTGAAGCTGGTATAAGTGAAAAGTCAAACGAACTCACAAAATTTGGATGGAATCTACGAAGTGGGTGTCAAGGCCACTTCGCAATTTGTCTGTATGGGTTATCTATCAAACGCATGTGCAATATATGATTTTTTTCATTGCGTTCCAGGGTTCAAATATCTTTTTATGGCTGCTCTTTAGGAAGTGGTATCGATCCGCCAAGAAGTGGTAGTTAGGAGGGGGGGTGGATGATTTTGTTGTTTTAAAAAAAACGCTTGAAAGAAGGAACCCAAGCTCGTGCATGCCACGTATAATGGATATGGACACTTCTCCACAATCAATATGGTTTTTGTCCTAAAAACCGGTTAAGAAAGAATCGGGAAAGCTCAACACTTGTAAATACTAGGGTTACAGGGTTGCTTTCTCGGAGGGCAAGTATTATTTTGCACTAAATTTGGTGTTTCCCAACCCGTATTTTCTTCGCATTACTAAGAGGCTCAATACATCCATAGTAGTTCAGACGACCAATTGACCTTGACGCAAGTAGGCGTAAGGTCCTCCTTTTTTATGATCTAATCGACAGGGGGGAATTGCCCCTTCGTATTAGGGGCTTATTCGTATGTTTGTTTTGATGATTATCAGGATTTTAGAAAAAGCTATACCAATGGAAACAAAGCAAGGAAAGTATAATTATTTCGAGAGGGGCTGCCTTTCGGGATTAATAAGCCGGCGCTTTTTTCGGCGCCCAATGGTATGGTTGTTATTGTTTTCATGCTTCTTCGCAAACCTGGATGCCCAGGATGTCCATTTTACACAGTCCTATAATAATCCCTTATTGGTCAACCCAGGGCTGACGGGCGTTTTTGCAGGTGATGCAAGGCTTGGTTTCCAGTACCGTAATCAATGGAATACGGCAGATGTCGATTTCCAGACCTATGCCATTAGTGGAGAAACGAAAATTCGCATGGAAAATCAGCCCATGGGCTATTTCGCTTTAGGGTTATACATGTTCCACGATCAGGCAGGAATTTCCCAGCTCACACAAATTAATTTGGGGCTTAGCGGCTCTTACACCAGAGCATTGGGCAATAAAATCGCACTGACACTGGGGGCTCAGTACGCTGCTGCACAAAGGTCCTTCGACATGGATGATTTACTCTTTGATAACAATTACGTACCGGGAGAAGGTATAGATCCCTCCCTCCCGTCCGGAGAATCGGGTTTCAACGATACGCGCTGGTATTCTGACTTTTCGGCCGGACTCAATTTCCGGTACCAGAAAAAGTCCCTGGCTCCACCCCAACCGGGTGATAATCTGGTAAACCACCTCGACCAACGTACGAGGCTTGATGCAGGAGTGGGTGTTTTTCATATCAACCGCCCCGACCAGCGTTTCGAATTTTCCACTCGTGATGCGACTGCTGCCCTGCCTATTCGTTTGACGCCTTACATTCAGACCGCCATTCAGCTTAATGACCGGCTGGACCTCATGGCAGGGGCAATCTACCACTGGCAGGATGCCTATCAGCAGTTATTGCCGAATGCAGGGTTGCGCTATCACCTCAGTACAAAGCCTGGCCAGCAACTTTCTATCCAGGTGATGGCGGTCGGACGTTTCGATTTCGATGCCTTTGACGCGGTTTCTCCGGCGGTCGAGGTGAACTACAATGGCTGGCAAGCCGGCTTCAGCTACGATTTCAATACCTCCGAATTTAATGATGCCACGCGCGGTCGTGCTGCTCCGGAGATTTTTCTCCGATATAATTTGTTCTCTCCCCCCAAATTTTTCCAATCCTGTATCCTGATTTGATGAAGTTTCCAGGTCGGTTAAAAACTTTACCGCTATGTACCGAAGGTTATTTGTCTTAATCGTGTTGTGCTGCTCTTTGTCTTTGTATGTCGCTTCCGCCCAGACTATGAAATCTTGGCTGAAAGCAGCGGACCAAGCCGCCGACTTACAAGATCATTACTCCGCATTTTACTATTATCAGGCTGCTCTCGAGTTTGATTCCACCCGCGCTGCTACCTGGTTAGGCTATGCCGATGCAGCCTATGAGTTGCGCTCTTACGATAAAGCCTACGAAGCCTATCAAAGCTACTTGAAGCTGGCACCTGAGGAAAATCCGGGACGGATAACCTACCGCCTTGCCCGCATTGAACATTATCGCGGCAATTACGAAGCGGCCATGATCCTTTACGATCGTGCAGACCGACTATTGGAAAGGTCAAAAGCTGCTAATGCACTCTCCCTAAGAGCGGACTGTGCCCGGCTTCGAGAATCCTGCGAATGGGTACGGAGCCAGGACAGCACTCAACTATTCCGGTCTGCTATTCAGTCCATCGAGAATGTACAGCCCCTGAATTCTCCTTACGCCGATTTTGGGGTGAGCCTACAACCGGGAAGCGTCGTGGCCAACTCTTATCAATTCAAAGCGGAAAGAGACCCCTATAAACCGAGCCGCTACTATAATCAACTCTTTGAAGTTAACGATAGTCTGCAGCCGATCTTTTTAGAGGGACTCAATCGCGACGGTAAACATACGGCGCATTTTACTACGACTGCTGACGAACAAACCCTCTTTTTTTCCGTGTGTGGCTTTCAGGGTGACACCGTTACTTTCGACTGCCAAATATACCGGGCAGAGCGTAATGATGAAGGAGTGTGGGGTAATGCACGGCCGGTCAGCCTTAATCAATCAGGTTTTTCCTTTGCTCAACCTACGGTTGGAATCAACCCGGAAACGGAATCGGAAGTGCTGTACTTTACCTCCGACTACCAGTCGGTTGGCGGTACCGATATCTTCTTTGCGCCGCTCCTGGAAAATGGAACATTCGGTGAAATTCAGCCTTTGGAACGGATCAATACGCCGGGTAATGAGGCTACGCCTACTTTTTACCAGAACTGTTTCCTGAAGTACTTATACTATAGTTCAGATTATTATACCGAGGGCTTTGGCGGATACGATATCTTTCAATTGGTAGGCGATCAATCGGGATGGAGAGACCCCGAAAATATGGGGAAACCGGTGAATTCGAGTTACGATGATCACTATTTCACCCCGCTTCGCAATCCTAGCGAGGCCCTGGTAACCTCCAATCGGGTAGGCTCTTTTTATTTAGACTCGACCTCTGAAGCTTGTTGTTATGACATCTATAAGGTCCAAAAGGACCCGGGTGTGGAATTGCAGGTGCAGGTGACCGATGCGGATGACGGTGCCCCCTTGCCAGATACGGAAGTAAGCCTCTACCGGGTAAATGGAACTGATACGGTTTTGGTGGAAGAGCGCTCTGCTACCGCCCCAAGGACCTTTGCCTTTATGGTGGACCGCGACGCCAACTACCTCGTAGAAGGTCGGCGAAAATTTTATTTCCCTGCCCAAAAACCGGTCGCACTACCACCACTCAATATTCAGGGCGATACCTGTCTCATGATCGCAGTACCGCTTGAGCCCATGCCAGTCAAATTACAGGTACTGACGTTTCGAAAAACGGGTCCCGATTGCCACATTACAGATCCAGACAATCCCTTCCCGCGAGATCCTCTAAATGGTACCCGGGTAAGTATCAACAATGTCGATCAGAGCAGTATGGTCTACAGCGACTCGCTGCCGGAAAAGAATCAACACCTGGTGGAAATTGAATTAGGAGAGGGATACGGTGTTACCTCCCAGCGAAATTGTTTTGGACGTGTCGATTTTGGTGATGTGCTGCGCGTCACAAGGGAAATGATCTTCGAAGAGGACGACAATGTGTTTACTATAGAGCTAACTCACTCCTGTCCTCCTCCTTTTCCGGAGAAGTTAACGGCCAATTTATTCTTTGACAACAACCGTCCGCGACCAGTACCATATCCTGACGGAGAAGTGCCTACCTATGTAGACGCGTACAATGACTACGTCAGTAATCGCGGGAAGTTTGTCGACCAACTTTCTCAGAATCCTAATGCAGACAAGGATCGCATTAAGGAAGAGCTGGATACATTCTTCGAAACTAGTGTGATCGAAGGGTTTAAAACTTTTGAATCCATCTTTTCGGAGGAATTGAAATGCCAGCTGGAGGCCGGCCGCTTCTTTAAGCTTAGGCTAATTGGACGCACCAGTCCGATTGGCAATCCCGATTACAATGAAATACTTAGTGGTTGGCGTATCCTTTCCATTCGTAAAAATATCGATTTGATGGCCAAAGGCCAGATTCAGGACTATATCGAACTCGGACAGATAACTATTGATGAAATACAACGTGGTGAAAAGGACGTCCCCGAAGGTGTGCCGGAAGATAAGCGTAATGGGGTATACAGTGTGGCCGCTAGTGCTCAACGGGTGGTAGAAATCGAATTGATCCCGGTTGATCAGGAAGAAATCACCACCACCACCTCCTCGCAGTAGATTATAATCGAAAAAATCGACCATGAACAATCATATACTCATGAACACGAAATTCTGGCGGCTTGGAATCTTTCTTTTGTTGCTGCCCATGTGGGCCAGTGCTACGCATATCGTCGGTGGCGATATCGGTTACCGTTGCCTTGGTGATAATTGCTACGAGGTAGTGCTTACTATCTACCGCGACTGCGTCAACGGCGACCCCAAAGCAGTCTTTGACGACCCCGCCTTTATTGGTGTATTTGGGAAAACAGACGGTAAACTTATCAAGGTCATTAACTTGCCGGTACCCGAGCGCATCGATACCCTCTCGCTGCCAGAAAACTTCTGTCCCTCAGATAACGACCCGGATATATGTATCGAGACGGTGACCTACCGCGATACTTTTACTGTACCTATGCGCCGTGGTGGCTACGATCTGGCCTATCAGCGCTGCTGCCGCAATAGATTGATCCAGAATATCCAAACTCCTTTGGAAGTGGGGGCCACCTACAAAGTTTGGTTGAGTGAGGAGGCGATGAAAACCTGTAATTCGAGCCCGGTGATTGGAGACTATCCTCCGGTGACCGTCTGTGTAGAACAGGAGTTTGTTTTTGACTTAGCCGCTGAGGACAATGCGTTCGCTTTACACAAAGACACCGATCCTGATCAGGTAGACCAAACTCCTGACTCTCTGGTCTATCGGCTCTGTACGCCGATCCAGGGAGCCGATGCTGATTTTCCGAGGCCTTACCCTAATGATTTCACACCGTTTGTGCCCGTTAATTGGTCGGGAGGGCCTTTCGGCTACAACCTCTCTAACGTTCTGGGTAACGTAGTATTTCCCGACCGCAAATTAGCAATCGATCCCAATACCGGGGCATTAATCGGCTTTCCCGAGCGCTTAGGTACTTTTCTCATTGGGATCTGCATTGAAGAGTACGACAGTGAAACAGGGCAGCTTATTTCCGAAACCCTGCGCGATTTTGAGGTAACTGTGGTGCCTTGTACGGGTAAATTAGTCGAGCTTACCGAAAGCCTGGAAACTTGTCTGGGTGATACCCTCTTCTTAAATCCCCAAGGGGATACGCTGGCGACCGGCGATACCTTTACCTGGATACCGGAAAGTTTGGTGAGCGACCCTGCTTCAATTAATCCTTCCTTTACGGGAATTAGCGATACTACCCTCACACTACGCATTCAGTCTGCCGACAGCTGTACGGTGACGGAAAAAACGGTACAAATAAGCGTAAGAGCGGGCCCCGAACTACAGCCCATCGTTTTCACACCAAACTGCGACGGAATAGGTGGGACTATCGAAAACCCGAATACCGGGCTTGACTCCTTTTTTATCTTTTTTGATGGACAGCCCCTTCCGGTTACCGAAAATGGAGAAGGCAGCCTTTATATGCCAACACCATTTGCCGGCTGTGATTCCATTACCTTAATAGGCTTTCTAAATGGTTGTGAAAGCCGGCTACGTCAGGAAGTTTGTCAGCTGCCGGGTATCCTGCAGGCTGATTTTCAGGCAGAAGTCAGTGGGTGTCCTGGCGACACCGTAGTATTATCCCTCACCGACCGTAGTATTAACGAAACCAGTTTCGAGATCACCGCCTGGCGATGGCTGGTAAACGGAGAAGAACGGGCTAGTGGACCGTCGGCTGACTTGCGGGTACTCTACCAGGATACCTTGGTGGTTGAGCTTGAGATTATTACTTCCGCACCTTGCAGTAGCCGAATAAGTCAGCCGGTGGTTTTACCTGCAGAGGAATGTTTACCCCTGAAAAATTTCAATTTGTGTCCAGGAGAGTCAATCGCTATATTCCTTGATGATGAGTGCGGATATACCTGGGAGGATCGCCCCGGTCTGGATTTAAGCACACCTGGCATTGTGCGCTTTTCTCCTTTATTGACAACAGCATATCCGGTTCAAATTACGCAGGGTGGTGTCTGTGTTTTCCAAGATTCGGTTATGGTTACGGTCGAAGCTCCCGTCGAACTAGTTGTCGAGGGAGAAACAGATGCTTTGTGCGCACCCAAGCTGGTCGAACTGACAGCGACCACAAGCATTGATAGCGTAGAATTATTTTGGTACGCCACGCCGGCGCTGGATTCTTTGATCGGCACGGGGCCACAGATCGAAGTGATGCCCAATTTTGGTGATAATATCTTTTTCGCGATAGCAAGGGCAATTGGAGAAGATTGCCGCGATACGACGAGTTTTTCTATTACCGTGGGCGACCAGGAACTGAATACCCAAATTTCCGGCCCGGAGGTACTCTGTGGTGCGTCGGATACCAGCCTGCTTGCTACCGCCGCATTGGCTAACACCACTTTTCGCTGGTATAGCGATGCCAACTTTCAAAATTTGGCCGGCGAAAATGCTTTGTTGCCAATTCAGCCCGTTCTTGGGGAAAATACTTTCTTTTTAATCGCTTCCAACCCATTGGAATGCGTACAGCCGGATACCCTGTCTTTTAATTTTGAGGTTTTCGAACAACCCACCATCAGTATCACGAGCAAAGGAGGGCAAGATTGCTGTGCTGAGGAGCCATTCCGGCTGGTTGCCAACACCGATGTGCCAAATACTGAATTCATCTGGTCCCTGACGCCGGATTTTAGCGATACACTGGCCATCGGCCCCACATTTGTCGTCGCTCCGGATGCTCCCCCGGATACTTATTACTTGCTAGGCACGGTAGGCAGGGATTGCTCTGCTGATACCTCGTTTGTCTACCAACCGGACACGGCAGCTATAACTTCTTTAGAAGTGGACATCCTTGGTCCCGACACGCTCAACATCGACTGCTGCGATGCGGATAGCATTGATCTGGAGGCCAGGGCCAATCTGACGTGCGTGGAATACTACTGGTTTGCCGAGTCGGATCTGATCGACACCCTGGCAAGGGGATCGAGCTTCCGGTTTTCGCCCGAGGTGTCCCCGTCGACCTTCTACCTGCTGGGTGTATCGGATGGGGGCTGCCGGGATACGGCGATCTACGAGTTCAATATCGACTCGGTGAACACGGGTGAAGACCTGCGGGTGGACATCCTTGGTCCCGACACGCTCAACATCGACTGCTGCGATGCGGATAGCATTGATCTGGAGGCCAGGGCCAATCTGACGTGCGTGGAATACTACTGGTTTGCCGAGTCGGATCTGATCGACACCCTGGCAAGGGGATCGAGCTTCCGGTTTTCGCCCGAGGTGTCCCCGTCGACCTTCTACCTGCTGGGTGTATCGGATGGGGGCTGCCGGGATACGGCGATCTACGAGTTCAATATCGACTCGGT
>CAZHCA010000005.1:185187-200650 GCA_964530825.1 uncultured Saprospiraceae bacterium | reverse complement strand
TATCGGATGGGGGCTGCCGGGATACGGCGATCTACGAGTTCAATATCGACTCGGTTTCTTTTACAGAAGAATTAACAGTAACGATAGAGGATCCGCTCGACATCACGATTGGCTGTTGTGACGCTTCTCCGATCAACTTAGTTGCCCTTGCCAATTTGGATTGCGTAGACTTTTTCTGGTTTAATAGCTTAAACCTTGTGGATACGCTGGCCACTGGAGCGGATTTTGCTTTTACTCCAGAATCCGGTCAAGACACGGTATATGTTCTGGGTGTTTCTCTACAGGGGTGTCTGGATACGACTGCTTATGCTTTTAATGTTGATTCTTTTACCGTTTTGGAAGACCTTTCCATAGAGATAGAGACCCCAGAGGAATTAACTATCGGTTGCTGTGAATCGGATTCTATTCCACTATCAGCTACAGCCAATCTCAGTTGCGTGGAGTATTTATGGTTTGATGATGTGTCTTTTATTGATCCGTTGGCCAGCGGTCCAGAATATGCATTTGTACCCGATGTCAACCGGGATACGGTTTATGTTTTGGGTATATCAACCTTTGGCTGTCGCGATACGGCGACTTTCATATTCGATATAGATTCAGCTTTAGTTGCCGAATTACTAGCTGTTGAAATTGAGGCGCCCGAGGAAATAACTATCGGATGCTGCGCTGCGGATTCCGTTGAGCTAATTGCAACAGCAAATTTTGAATGTGTGGACTATGCTTGGTTTGGCGATGCAACATTCGCTGACACACTTAGCGCCAGTGATCGCTTCCGGTTTGCGCCGGATATTGACCAAGATACGTTCTACGTAATTGGGACATCGACGCTGGGCTGCCGGGATACTGCTACCTACATTTTCCGCCTCGATTCTGCTTTGGTTATCGAGGAACTGGTGGTAGAAATTGATGTACCCGAAGATATTATCATCGACTGTTGCGAGGCAGAGGATATAGAAATTTCAGGGACTGCTAACCTGAATTGTGTCGAGTATTTCTGGTTCAGTGATGCTACCCTAAGCGATACTTTAGCTGCTGGCCCGGACTTTAGTTTTAATCCGCAGATTGGTCAGGATACTTTTTATCTACTAGGGGTGTCGATACTGGGTTGCCTTGATACAGCTGTATTTGAATTTAGGATCGATGATTATCCGTTAGCTGAAAATCTGGAGGCATCGGTCGACGGGCCGGTTGATGTAATAATCGACTGCTGTGGTCCAAGCGAACTCATCGACCTCCAGGCTAATGCTAATCTGGCTTGTGTTACTTTTGCCTGGTTTGCCGATGCCACTTTAACCGATACCCTGGCAGTAGGCGAAAAATATAGCTTAGAGCCTTCCGGAGCCTCCGATACGATTTACCTCCAAGCCGTTTCCGACAACGGCTGTACGGATATAGCTTTGTATACCTACGATTCGCAATTTGAACCAATTGAGGCCATGATTGACGGTCCTACCGATGTGGTTTTAGCCTGTTGCGATAACGACCCAGTCCAGCTTTTAGGTATGAGCAACATTGATTGTGTGACTTATATTTGGTTTGGGGATGAAGGGCTGACAGATACCCTGGGTACTGGCGATGAATTGCTGGTCATTCCGGAGGATTTGCAGTCCGACTATTTCCTGCAGGTGGTCTCGGAAAATGGCTGCACTGCAGTAGCTCAGCAAACACTCGTGATTGCCACTGACGATAATCTGGAAGTAAGTATAGATGCGCCCAATCAAATACCCATGGGGGATACGGAAATCTCCCTTTTTGCGAATAGCAACTTACCCTGTACGGAGTACTTCTGGTTTGCCGATCAAGCTTTAACGGATACCCTTGGGTCCGGGGCCACGATTGTGGTGAAACTCGGTGCTATGGAAGAACGGGAAATATACCTACAAGGCTTTACGGCAAATGGATGTGTGGCTGAGGCTAATGTAAGCCTGTTGCGGGATTGCTCGGAGCCTTTCGTGCCGAACGCATTTACTCCGAATGGGGATAACATCAATGATGTCCTGTACGTGCGAGGTGAAAACATTGAGGTCGTTCGCTTCCAGATACTCAATCGCTGGGGAAATGTAGTCTACGATATTTGCAATGATCCGAAATGCGATGATTCTTGTAGTATGACATGTGGCTGGGACGGCACTTTCCGCAACGAAGGGAATCGCTTACCGCCTGATGTGTATGGTTATGTACTCGAAGCCCGTTGTACGGTTGGCGATCAGGAGGTATTTGTAATCAATGGTAATGTTACCCTTTTCCGTTAAAATATTTTCTCTCATTGGGGAGATTCCCAGACGGCCTGCTTTCGAAGAAAGCGGGCCGTTTGATATGATACATGGATGAGGGTTATCGCTGTGAAGTAATTGTTAAGAAGCTACGGGCTATTTCTATTTGATCATTTTTTTCCTAAAATTGTGAAACTTTTCTTTATAACAATCTGCATTTCAAAAATTTGCAAAAACCCAAATCTCCTATGCAAAAAGTATTGCTTCGCTTTTCCGGATTAATGATCATCGCAGCTTTATTTACCTTAAGCTCTTGTGAAGATGACAATGGCGATGGCGGTATCATAAACCCCCTGGAGCCATTTATTGAGTTTAATAGCCGCGGTGGTGCTATTACTAATGATGCGACGGTAGAGCCAGGCTCAACTTTTCGGGTCGATATGTCCTGGACTCCTGGCGATAATGATCTTGCTTCTTTTGACATCCAAGAGGATAATAATTTGGTACCTACGAACCGTTTGGTATACAATAATGGTTTTTCCACCACATCCAATCCCTTCGGAATAACTGGAAATGATGTTAATGGAGTAGGTCAGTTTGTCGTAGACATCACCGCTCCGACAGCTCCTGGCGTTTACACTTACGATTTCAACCTTACAGATGTGGTTGGCGTAACGTTTACAGCTTCTCTCGACATTACGGTGGAAGAGCCTACTACCCCTATTGATGCGACCTTCACGATGGTTCTGCTGAATAATGCCGATGGCCCCGACAATGGTGGTTTGGACCTGTTCAACGGTCGTAACGTACCATCAGGTTCAGCCGATGCGGATATTCTTGACGCGGGCATTGATACCGATCTGCCGGCCGCTCAAAATTGGAAACAAGCTATCCTGGCCAATAGCGGAGGACGCACTTTGCGTTTCGTCGACCCGAGCACGGACGGTGCTGATTTCGATATGATAGACACTAAAGAAGCTGTTGTTGCCTTGTACGGAGCTGGTGACACAATCAGTGGAGAAAGTGATCCTGTCGAGGAGGGCGATATTTTTGCCGTGCGTACCGGCGGCAGCAATGGCAGAGACTATTTCCTGCTACAGTGTACCGAGGTTTTTGTAGATCCGAACGCTAACGGCGATTACCTCGTTTTCTCCATCAAACAAGCGTTGAATTTCCAATAAATCATAACGAATTTCTTGCATGCCAAAGAAAGGGGTGGACTCCAAATTACGGAGTACGCCCCTTTTCTTTCGTGTCGCGGGTTAATTTTAGCTATTTTTATCGCAAAAGGAAGTGTCGAATTATGCTGGGCCGTTGTAAAATCTCACTCTTCGTCTTGTTCATGTTATTCGCCGCTGGCAAAGCCTTCAGCCAGTGCGAAAACTTTATCTTTTACCAGGAAATCGACCCTTTTGATAGTACCCTGACCATTAGCACGGGGTCAATCAATATCGGCTACATGGTGCCCAGTGAATTCAAAATAGACTCCACCGGTGATTATCGAATGATAGAGGAAGGAAAAGTCTTATTTTCCTTTGCGCAAAATGACTCCATTGACGCGTTCTTTCTGACTATCGCATTAGCCGAAAGGCAATACTTCACGATTGATGAGGGGTATAACGTTTTCTTGAAATTATCGAATGATACGGTCATCCGGGTATATAATGTGCCGAATCGAGGTACTTTCAATCCCAATATTAACATGCGCATTTACAACCATACCTGCGTAGTGCCTATTGATCTTTTCTACACCTTAGCCTTTTACGAAATTGATGCGATCCGGATCGTTTACCGGGGTTACAAGCGCACTGTAATGCTTACGGAAGACCAAAAGACAAGGGTCAAACAAGCTGTTCAATGTGTGGGAGAGAGCTTGAACATTTACCCAATTAAACCATAGGGTGTTGGTTAAGCTGGCTTCCTTTCTCCGTCTTTATCATTTGCCCCCTGCACATTTCGATTCGGCCGATAAGGGGATTCCAAAAGCCCAAATGCAAAATCTTCCAGCAATCGCTCCACCGAAGTATAATTCCCTTCTTCGGAAAGTTTAACGTCGGTCATTGAGGGAAGGTGTTGTGCGAAATAGATATGATTATTTCCCATCTCCAGCAGGGTGGCAGCTAATGCCCGCGGGTAGGGGTAATTGGAGTTAATGGTGGAAATGATATCGGCGATTTTCTTGTTCAGGCTCTTATAGGTAAGGTAAAATCCCTGATTATTTTCCTGGTCGACTTGTTTGGTATGATAAGCTTTAGTTCCCTCTGAGACCACAATTCGGTGTAGAATATCTTCGTCGACGAAATCAATGGAGGTGTTGCGCTTAGCCGTATCGACGATCGTTGCAATGGCTATTCGCAAGCGTTCTCGTGGATCTTCGATGTTCATGGTGTTGAAGTCAATCTGAAACTTCATCCACTCCCAATACCAGCAGAGCAAGTACAATAGCAACCGATGCTTATTTTCAAAGTAGCGGTATATGGAGGCCTCAGTAGATTGAATGCGCTCAGCTAGTTTCTTGAAGGTGAAATCCTCGAAGCCAATCTCATCTATCAGCAGGATGGCGTGTTGAATGATACGCTTACCTAGGCGGGTACCCTGGGGGTCGCGATGGTATAGCTTTTCATTCAGCTCAATGCGTATAGAGATTCCCATAAACGTTTGGTTTATTTGGCTTGGGGATATTTGGCAGGATCAATTCCGTCATAGCAAGAGTGCAACAAAAGGCAGCATATAGGGTTTACGATCCAATTCTTTTTGACCGGCTTATAACTAGACTATCCATTGATCTCTATGTCGTTTTTTTGCTTCTCTCTGATCTCAACGAGGTATTGGCGCAACCATAGGACGCACTCCTCAAAGGTTTTAAAAATATCGTTTTCACCGACCAATCCGGGTACGATCTTTATGCGCCGTAACATATCCTCGGGCTGGCCATGCAGCCCGGTAAAAAGTACACGGACATCCTGGTTTTCCAGTTCAACAATCGCTTCCTCCATTGCATAGAGACCCGACTGATCTACATACGGGACACGATCCATCCGGATGATCACCACCTGAATCTTTGGTAGTGCTTTCATCATTTCCTGAAAACGAGCAGAAAAACCAAAAAAGAGCGGACCGTCAAGGTGCTTGACATAGACCTGCTCATTTATCTCGTCCAAAAAGGCGGTTTCATCTGACCACGGTATTTCCCGGGAAAATCCTTTCAGAGAAGTGCCTTGGGTCTCGCGTTCGATGACATCAGCAATGTTTTTCATGAACAACAACGCCGCCATAATCATACCGACGGCAACAGCTTCCAGCAAACCAACAAACACGGTCAACAAGAGGACTACAATCATGATTACCGCATCGGCGCGCGGCACTTCTCGCAAGTGTCGAAAACCTTTGTAATCGATAATTCCGATACCTACCGTGATCAAGATGCCGGCTAACACGGCATTGGGGATATTTCCAACTAAGGCCCCTAACCCCAATAGAATGCCGAGCAAGAATAAGCCGGCGATGATACCTGAGATTTTTGTTTTTCCTCCCGAATTGGCATTGATCACCGTTCGCATAGTCGCGCCCGCACCGGGCAGCCCGCCGATTAAAGCAGCTCCCATGTTGCCTATACCTTGCCCAATGAGTTCCTGATTACTGTCGTGCCGGGTTTTGGTAATATTATCTGCAACAATTGACGTGAGCAAGGAGTCGATAGCACCCAAAGCAGCTAGCGTGAAGGCAAATTTAAAGACGAGAAGCAAACGATCGGTATCGGTGTAGGTATCGAAAAAATTGAGATAAACTTTGGGCAGACCAGTCGGCACGCCGCCCGGCGTACTATCATTGATGAGGGTAACCTGTCCGCTGGAAAGGAAAAAGTAGGCGATCAGAGATACCATGATTAGGCCGATGAGTGATCCCGGCACGGCCTTCGTAATTTTTGGCGTTAAATAGATGATGGCAATGGTAGCAGAGGCCAGTAATACGGAAAACCAATTAATATTTCCTGCAATGTCGGCGAGATTGGTCACTGTGCCGAGCGCACCCCCGTTGGGAGCGCTCATCCCGAAAAAGGGAAAAATCTGACTGATGATGATAATTACGCCGATGCCGCTCATAAAACCCGATACCACCGGATAGGGAATATATTTGATGTATCGCCCCAGACGAAATATACCCATTAGCATCTCGAGAATACCAGCCAGGAAAAAAGTACCGATAATAATTGGAAAGGCTTTCTCCAGGCTACCTGCATAGTCGATCGCATCCAAAATGACTACGGCAGAGACAACTGTCATCGGGGCTGTGGGGCCGCTGACTTGCGTAGGTGTACCGCCGAAAACAGCGGCCAAAATACCGATGGCAATGGCGCCGTAAAGGCCGGATATGGCGCCAAGATCGGTCTGCTCACCAAAAGCCAAAGCTAGGGGCAGCGCCACAACACCAGCGGTCAGCCCGCCAAAAAAATCGCCACGTAGGTTAGAAAAGTCGAATTGGAATACTTGACGCATGCAGGTTTATTTAGAAAGTAACTCTTCAAGCCGTGAGAAGAAGACACTTGCGGAAGATATTGTTTATTTCATAAGTGCGAAAGTCAAAAATGCCCTTAATCTCCCGTTCGAAGATGGATAAGGACCAAAGAACTATTCCTAACTCCAAGTTTATTTCAGCAGGAAGGCTTAGTGCCGTGCTAAAAAAGCCGGGATTCGTGTCTCTGCACAGTGATCAAGCAAAATAAGCATCAGGATAGCCGAACGCTGCGGATAGATCAGTTAAGAACCCCTCTAGTAGGTGAGCTAACCGGCAAGACCAACTCAAATTGGATAAAAGCAGCGACTATATTTCTCCGGAGGGTATCGCTATCAAGCAGTTTTTCGGGTCCAAAAAAAGCAATTAGGATCGTAGCGTGGCCGAACCAAGCTTGGACTGGAAGCCCTGCGGGCTTCAAGCTGCAATTAAAACACTTTCATCGGCATTTTTAACCTTACGCACCATCTCGCCGTTTACTTGAGGAGCAAAAACATTGCCCCCATCCCGATCATCAAAGATATCGACTTCGAACTCTGCCGCGAAAAGTTTAGCCAAATCACCCATTCGACGGGCATACCATTGGCTTTTTCCCATCGACATGAAAAGGTCAATCACGCCGGCCCGGATCATCTCGTATTTGTCCGTCATCATCAGTAGCTCCCGCTGATTTTTCCCTTTCACCGGTTTACCCATTTTACGTGCGCGCTCCTTGAGGTCATCGGCATTATATCCCAGGATAGTGGCCCGGTATTTCCACCAATTGCGGCAGGAACCGCCGTTGCGCTGAGCGTATACCGATTGGTGACGATGCTCGCTGGTTTCCTGGCAAGAAACCAAACCCATCGCTCTGGTAAGCTCTAATACCTGTTTGATCTGCTCTTGGGATAAGGCATTACCATGCGTGCTATCCTCTTCTATTGCCAAAAGTTGTTTCGCATATTTCTGCTTCTGCTTGCTTTTTGAACGCAGGGCTACCTGCTTGGCAAGTTCGACCGAAAGGTAATAATCCGTTACGGCGGGCGCATCCTCAATTCGGCGCAAGGCATAGTCTTTGTGGCTGGCCGGTCGGCGAATACCATCGCGGAACTCGTATACCTCTCGCAACCAACGCTTAACATTCGCGCTGTAATGGTGGCTGGGAAGCTCGAGCACAGCATGGAGATTAGTAGCCGTTACTACCTTGGTTCCTTTCTTACTGATGAGCACTTGTAAATCCATGGGGGACACCAATTGTTTCCACAATAATGCACAAAATGTTTTAATAAAGCAAGAATTAATAAACAAAATGTTTAATAAGGGTTGCTGGTAAGGTCAACATCGTACATCTACAAATACTCAAATACTCGAGCCCGGTCTTAGGTTAAATAAATAAATCACCAGCGATCCGGTCGGCTAACAAACGGCCTTTGGGAGGCAGGGCGTACTGCTTGCCACTCCGAATCACTAACCCCTGTTCCAGGTAGGGCTGAATGGACTTCAGGAAATGCTCACGGAATGGATCTGCGATGCGCTCGATATTCACGCCCCATTTGGTGCGAAGGCCAGTCATGATGTATTCATGATAGCAGTCGCGCGGTGTGAGCACTTCAATTTCTGTGAGCTGATCCCAGGCTCCTTCCCGGATGTATTTGATATAGCGTGCATTATTGGCGATGTTCCAGCGACGGGTTTTTCCATCGAAGGAATGGGCCGAGGGACCCACGCCCAGGTAAGGATCACCTTGCCAGTAGCTGGTATTATGGCGGGCATAATGAAGGGGTAAGGCAAAATTGGAGATTTCATAGTGTTCGTAGCCGGCTGCTGCGGTGGCTGCCATTAGCATTTCGAACTGGCGGGCAGCGTGTTCGTCATCTACGTCTGCTATTTTTCCGCCAGCCACAAAATGCCCGAGGGCCGTACGAGGTTCGACCGTTAGGCAATAACTCGACAAATGGGGAAGCTGGTAACCCAATGCAATCCGCAGGTTTTCGGCCCATTGGGCATCCGATGTGGTGGGACTTCCGTAGATCAGGTCGATGGTTAGTTGATCGAAGCCAATGGCCTTGGCGCGGTCGATACAGGTGCGTGCCTCTGTTGCGTTATGCGAGCGATTCATGAATTTCAGGTCGGTATCCCAGAAGGACTGAATTCCTATACTCAATCGATTGACAGCAGTATGGCGTAAAGCTGTCAGCTTTTCGGCCGTCAGGTCATCCGGGTTAGCTTCGATCGTGATTTCTGCATCGGACTGGATACTGAAATACCTTTCGATGGTGCCGAAAAGCAGGTTAATTTCATCGGCCGATAGTAAAGAGGGTGTTCCGCCCCCAAAATAAATGGATTGGAGGGACCGTTCGGTCAGCTCATTTGCCCGGCGTCCAATCTCAGCTTGGAGGGCCTCCAACAATGGTGCCTTTAACTTCAGGGACGTAGAAAAGTGAAAGTTGCAATAGTGACAAGCTTGCTTGCAAAATGGGATATGTAGATAAAGTCCGGGCATATTTGCCAGTATTGGTTGGAAAGTGGCAGGCGACAAGTGGCTACAAAAAGGATACCTGTCGCCGTTACGCTGCTGTTCCAACAACATTCTCAACTAATTTTCGTCTTGATAACAAATTTAAGCCAGAATGGATAAATGCGGATGGACATGTCTTTGTTACCTCGTATTGTGCTTGTGGTGGGGCAGTGCCCTGCACGGGCAGGATACTTGGCGACTGCGCCTCCAGCTGCAACCTCAGGACAAAGCAACCTTCAAAAAGGCGGAGCGGCTGGCCGATACCTATGCCGATTCGGCGGCAGTGCGCCCGGCCCTCCAGACATTGCTCCGGCAGTTACGTGCGGCCTCCTTTCTCGAGGCTTCCGTTGATTCGCTCGTGCTGACGGACAGCACCTACACGGCACATTTGTGGATCGGGCCGCCCTACCAGTGGATGGCGCTTGACGTGACGCAGGTGCCGGAGGAATGGCTGGATGCCGTCAACTTCCGTACTAAAGCATACCTAGGTAAAAGCGCCAACCTGGAAAGGATTAAAGTGTTGCAAGAGCGGTTACTGCGCACGGCACAGGAAAACGGTTATCCCTTTGCCGAAGTGGGTCTGGATAGTTTCTTCTTAACGGCCACTGGGGCAGGCGGCCGCCTGTTTGCTAATCGCGGTCCATTAATCGTTTTTGACACCCTGGCCGTCACGGGGAACGGCCGGCTGCACAAGGCTTATCTGGAACAATACCTGGGCATCCAGCCCGGAACGCCCTACGACCAAAAAAAAGTCCTGAACATTCGGCCCCGCCTGCGGGAGCTCACTTTTTTGACCGTCCCTCAAGATCCGGGCGTCCAATTTTATGACCAAAAGGCATTGGTCAATATCCCCTTGCAGAAAAAGCGCGCCAGCCAGTTTGATTTTATCATTGGGGTTTTACCGGCTAGCCCCCAGGTAGACCGGCTACTGATCACAGGGACTTTTAACGCAGAGCTCTTGAATGCCTTCGGTCTGGGGGAACGCATCTTCGCTAAATTCGAGCAACTGCGCCCCGAAACGCAACGGCTCGATTTGGAGTTTAGTTATCCATACGTGCTCGGACTGCCTTTCGGAACGGATCTGGCATTCGATCTGTATAAAAGAGATACTACTTTCCTGGACCTACACTTCGATTTCGGCCTTCAGTATCTCTTCGAAGGGGGAAACTACTTGCAGGTATTTTGGGAAAACAAAAGGGGCGTTTTGCTCACTATTGACGAAGCTGCCATAGTGGCGCAACAGCAATTACCCCAGGATCTGGACTTACGGACCTTGTCTTTTGGTCTGGAGACCTTTTTACAGCAGCTCGATTATCGGTTTAATCCCAGACGGGGGTGGCAGCTGCATTTGAGGGGCGGGGCGGGTATACGCCGAATCCAGCGCAATAACGAAATTCTCGATCTTGAACTCGGCAGTTTGTATGACACCCTGAATTTGCGTAGCGTACAGTATCGCTTAACGGGTGAAGGCCGGTATTTCGTGCCGCTCTTTAGTCGCTCCGCTCTTTTGGTCAAAGCTAATGCAGGGTGGATTATTGCCGATGGGGATATTTACCGCAATGAGCAGTTCCGCCTGGGCGGTAATCGCTTAATGCGGGGTTTCGACGAAGAGTTTTTTTTTGCTTCACAGTACGTTATCGGTACGCTGGAGTGGCGGTTTTTGCTAGCCCAAAATTCTTACCTGTACGCTTTTTATGATAGGGGCTGGCTGACCGATCGTACCAGCACGAACAATTTCATTGTCCAACCTTCCGGCTTGGGGGCGGGGATCACCTTCGAGACCTCGGTCGGGTTATTTGGTTTTAGCTTGGCAGTGGGCGGTACCCAGGATATTCCCCTTGACTTCAATAGCCCAAAGGTGCACTTCGGGTACGTGAGCCGCTTTTAAAAAAGACAAGACCCCGGAAAGGACTTTCTGGGGTCTTGCAGTAAGCGATTTATTGCTCAAGAGCGCCTTCATTGATGATGAGTTTATACAGGGCGCTTTCGTTTTCATTGGCTTTGGCTTCGTCTAGGTAAACTCGAATTTTGAGTCCGGCAAGGGTGTTGGATGTGCCCGACCAATTTGGAGAAGCCGTGCCCAACTGCTCGCCGGTTTCGGCATTCACAATATCGGCCGTAATGGCGGGGCTTGGGCAGTCGAGCTGAATGCGGTACTGTTCACCGCGATTGCTTTCGATCACGTAGGATTGTTTTTGTCCGACGCGGATCTTTCCACCGGCAGTAACCTGACCGCCCACGATGGCTAGTTCTTTGACGGTTTCAGCCGGCTTCGATGGCCGGGTAGGTTGTTGTGGATCTTTCGGCTTGCTGTCTTCCTTTGTGGCATCGGCACTCCCGTCCGTTTTGGCGGTTTCTTCTTCGGCCGTTAAGATTTCTTTATAGCGTTCCATCCGCGTGGCAACAGCAGACTCAAACTCTCCGTAGTTTGTTATTTCGGCGTATGCTTTACTGGTAATCGGGGCGCCGCCTACTTTTACTTCCCGCTGAAAAGCAGTATAAACATCACCAGTATTGGCTAGATATACTTTCACCTCGCGTACACAAGCCCTGCCGTCCATCGTGCGGCAAGGGTCGCCTTTGGTATATTTGGTGTAATATTTGACCTCTCCATTGTTGTTGAGGTAAAAAGTTTCCCGTTCTTCTCGCATATCGTTGTCGATGGCCATGCGCAATATGCGTAACTGGTCGTTATCATAAGCTCCTTCAATGGTACCCGAACCGCTTTCGATTTCGTATGTAGCGGTCTTCCGGTCCATACCTACTGCATTGTTGAGGGTTGCTACCAATTCATCGGTTTGCTCGATATTTTGGTCGGTCATTTCGTTGGTTTCTTCGGTAGCAGTAGTATCCGTCGTGTCGGCGTTGGCATCCGTTTTCTGGCCGCCGCTATTACAGCTGAAGAAGGTGAAAGGAAGCCCCAGAAGCAGGAGCAGGTTAAGTGTTTTCATACTTCGTTTCAATTGTGTTTTTTAGTTATTGCAAATTGGTTTCCAATCGGATTATCCCTTGGATAAGCTGCTGAAATTTAACAAATCCTGAGCCGGTCAGTGCATGATTGCAAAAAAAAACGACCGGAGCGAAGCCCCGGTCGTCTTACAGGTTCTGCGATCGTTATCGCAGGGTCGTATATGAAGTTAACTCTAGTACTTGCTCATCGGTAAGGTATCAAATCCGCCCTCACCGTAGTTGACCTGAATAAAGAACGTGCCTTTTTTCAGTCCGGCAATATTCAATTCTACTTGCTCCGTACCGGCAGGCAGTTGCTGTTCTCGAATAAGCTTTCCATTGATGTCGACGATCTGAACGATGACTTCACCCTGACCTTCGGTAGGCTGAAGGGTCACAGTTACGTGATCGTGCGCAGGATTAGGATACGCTTTGGCAATATGGCCGGCAGCACAGCTTACTACGTCAAATACCGCACCGTCTACATCCAGTGAAGCGCAGATGTCACCGCCGCCCTGAATCAACAGGTTGTTCACATCAAAACCAGTGGTCACACCTGGTACGACAATACCCAAGTCTAACGTCTTCGGATTGTATACCAGGGTGTGGATGCGGAAGCGACCCGGATAAGGTACGGCAAACATTGGGTGGTCATTGGTACCTTGTATAACGAGTTCATCGCCTTCCGTTAGCACGTAGAGAACCTCGTATCCATCCGGCACTACCGGCGATTTGTTGATGTCGGCACGCAGGTGTACCGGGTGGTTGTTGTTCTGGCACTCAATATCACGCGGATCAAGGGTGCCGGCATCGGCGGTGCAGGGACATTCTTTTACATCGAAAGGAGCACCGGCTACATCCAGTGAAGCACAGATATCGCCGCCGCCTTGGATCAGCAGTTCATTGACGTCAAAGCCGGTAGTGACACCTAGCTTAATGATGCCCAGATCCAAGGTCTTCGGATTGTATACGAAAGGATGGATCGTAAATCGTCCTGTTTCGCTTACGGTAAATTCCGGATGGCTGCTCGCCGCTTCAATTACCAGGCCGTCGCCACTGGTCAGTACATAGATCAGTTCATAGCCTTCGGGGATCTTGAAATCACCGTTGCTTTTAGCGAGCAGGGTAGCATGGCCATCGAGGCAGGCATCGGCTTCATTTACCGTCATAGCTGTACCGGCATCGGCGGTGCAGGGGCATTTTTCAATGACAAATTTAGCGCCCGCTACATCTAAGGAGCCGCAAATGTCGCCTCCGCCGTCTTCAAGCAGACCGAATACGTCAAAGCCGGTGGTTTTTCCGGGCACAACGATGCCTAAATCCAGTGTATTCGGGTTGTAAACTAAGGAGTGAATCCGGAATGTGCCCGTCATATCGACATTGAACTGGGGCGAGTTGCTCACATCCTGGATCACCAGGCCGTCGCCTTTGGTCAGTACATAGATAATTTCGAAGCCTTTCGGCACCTCGGGTTGGTGACCTACTTTTGCGGAGATTGTAGCGTGGCCATCCAGACAGTCCGTTTGGTCCGGAACCAGTGTACCGGCATCTGCTTCGCATTTGCAGGTCTCTACGTCGAATAAGGCCCCTGCTACGTCTAGCGCTGCGCAAATTTCACCTCCGCCCTGGATGAGTAATCCGTTCACATCGAAACCAGTGGTCTTACCAAATTTGATAATCGACAGGTCAAGGGTGGTCGGGTTATATACCAGTGTGTGGATCCGGTAGCGACCCGGGTGTTCTAACTGGAAGAACGGTACAACTGCTACATCCCGAATTACCAGCTCATCGCCTTCGGTCAATACGAAGATGGCTTCGTAACCTTCTGGAATAACAGCATGTTGGGTAAAGCTAGCCGAAATGGATCCTTTGCCAAAGCTCGGTACACATTCCTGCTCTTCTTTCGGTGCTAAGCGTCCGGCTGCTGCAATACACTTGCACTCTTCTACTTCGAATTTCGCACCAGTTACATCTAGCGAGCCGCAAATGTCGCCACCGCCTTGAATGAGCAGCTCCAATACGTGAGCAGCGCCAGTGTAGCCGGGAACGATCTGATTAAAGCTGAAGTTCTCGGGGTTGTATACCAGTGTGTGAATCCGGAAAGTACCGGTGCTCGTTACGTTGAACTGCGGGAATAAACCGAATTCTTCGATAATCAGGTTTTCGCCGCGAGTAAGCAGGTAAGCTACCTTGAAGCCTTCCGGTACAACTGGTTCGTCGGCAACTTCGGCTACCAGCGTGGCGTGGCCGTCTAGGCAGTCACCTGATTTGGGCGTCAGGCTTCCGGCGTCGGCTTCGCAAACCAACTCATCGCAAGAAGAAACGTCAAAGATGGCGCCGTTAACATCCAGCGAAGCACAGATATCACCACCGCCCTGGATCAGCAGGGCATTCACATCAAAGCCGGTAGTTTCACCTGGAACGACGATGCTTAGGTCGAGCGTGGCCGGATTGTAAACCAACGTATGGATGCGGAATCGTCCAGTTTCTATTACCGTGAATTCAGGTGTTCCTGAAACGCCCTGGATAATCAGATCGTCGGTGCTCGTCAGTACGTACAATACTTCAAAGTCATCCGGAACAACCGGCATCTGATCAACAGTTGCAGTTAGCGTTAGTGAGTCTTCCAAGCAATCGAAATCATTACCGGTCAGGGTACCGGCGTCGGCTTCGCAGACTTCTCCGCAGGTGATCACATCGAACGGTGCTCCGGCAACGTCGAGTGCGCCGCAGACATCGCCACCGCCCTGGATCAGTAAGGCATTCACATCAAAGCCGGTAGTTTCGCCCGGAACGACGATGCTCAGGTCGAGCGTAGCGGGATCGTAAACCAATGTATGGATGGTGAAGCGACCGGTGTCGGTTACGGTGAACTCCGGCGTCTCGGATACGCCCTGGATCACCAGGCTGTCGCCGCTGGTCAGTACGTAAAGTACCTGGAAGCCTTCGGGTACATTCGGCGCCTGATCTTCGGTTGCGGTTAATACGACCGAGTCTTGCAGGCAGTCGATGTCGTTAGCAGCCAGGGTACCGGCGTCGGCTTCGCAGGCCGCTTCGCAGGTGATCACATCGAACGGTGCTCCGGCAACGTCGAGTGCGCCGCAGATATCGCCACCGCCCTGGAACAGCAGTGCATTGACGTCGAAGCCGGTAGTTTCACCCGGAACGACGATGCTCAGGTCGAGCGTGGCGGGATCGAACACTAAGGTATGGATGGTGAAGCGACCGGTGTCGGTCACGGTGAACTCCGGCGTCTCGGATACGCCCTGGATCACCAGGCTGTCGCCGCTGG
>CAZHCA010000005.1:0-185087 GCA_964530825.1 uncultured Saprospiraceae bacterium | reverse complement strand
AGGTGATCACATCGAACGGTGCTCCGGCAACGTCGAGTGCGCCGCAGATATCGCCGCCGCCCTGGAACAGCAAGGCATTTACATCAAAGCCGGTAGTTTCACCCGGAACGACGATGCTCAGGTCGAGCGTGGCGGGATCGAACACTAAGGTATGGATGGTGAAGCGACCGGTGTCGGTCACGGTGAACTCCGGCGTCTCGGATACGCCCTGGATCACCAGGCTGTCGCCGCTGGTCAGTACGTAAAGTACCTGGAAGCCTTCGGGTACATTCGGCGCCTGATCTTCGGTTGCGGTTAATACGACCGAGTCTTGCAGGCAGTCGATGTCGTTAGCAGCCAGGGTACCGGCGTCGGCTTCGCAGGCCGCTTCGCAGGTGATCACATCGAACGGTGCTCCGGCAACGTCGAGTGCGCCGCAGATATCGCCGCCGCCCTGGATCAGCAGTGCATTAACGTCGAAGCCGGTTGTTTCACCCGGAACGACGATGCTCAGGTCGAGCGTGGCGGGATCGAATACCAAGCTGTGGATAGTAAAGCGCCCTGTATCGGTTACGGTAAATTCTGGTGTTTCGGATACGCCTTGGATGACTAAACCTTCGCCGCTTGTCAGTACGAACAGCTGCTGGTAATTTTCATCGGGCAGGGTAGGTGCACTCACTTGGCTGGCTGTCAGCACCAGCGAATCAGCAAGGCATCCTGCGCTGTCAGCCGCAAGGGTGCCAGCACCGGCGAAGCAAGCCGGCTCGCAAGCGTCGAATTCGAAGGGTATACCGGCTACATCCAATACCCCGCAAACGGTTCCACCGCCCTGAATAAGCAGTTCATTCACATCGAAACCAGTAGTTTGGCCCGGAACGACAATGCTGAGATCGAGGGTTTCAGGATCGTAAACTAGGGTGTGGATGGTAAATAAGCCCGCCGGTTGGCTGATGCCAAACTGGGGTACGTTGCTTACTGCCTCGATAACGAGGCCTTCGCCTGAGGTCAAGACGTAAAGTACTTCAAAGCCTTGAGGTACAACGGTGTTTTGGGCTAAGCCCGTTTGGATGGTGGCACTGTCCCCCAGTACACATACTTTGGGACTGCCTAACATACCAAAATCAGCTGCACAGGCATCTTGTGCTTGAGAAACTCCCGGATTAGCGAACATGGACAACATGAACAGCATGACCCAGGTACCCAATGCTGTGACCCGCGCAGGGATCTTAAAGTAAAAACTTGGGACCATTAGAAAGTTTTTTGGTTAATGAATTCAAAAAGCCTAACGGTCGTCAATCCAAATCGACGGCGGAAATCGATGGTTATGGAGGGTTATGCCAATAACATACTGTGCACGTGTTTTTCTTCAGCATTTCCGCGCGAGTTACTTGCGCCATTGACGCAGTGCTTCAGCTGCTTGGAACAAGCGGGAACGGTATTTCCAGATAAAGAAATAAGGCTGCTGGATAGCCCCGAACTGACGGCGGATCGCCTCAATGCGCTCGATCATGCTCCCTTCGAAATCAAAGGTGGGCAGCCGGAGTTCTTCGGCCGTATATACCATTGCATGGTAAATGAGCAGCATGCCGGCCCCCGACTGCCGTAGTCGGGGGTTATCACCGGAAAGGTGGTAGTAACTGCGCTGCTGGTCCCATATCAGATAGGCTGCCGAATGCACCTGACCATCGGCATCGCGTGCCAGGAAAATCTTTCGCCGGTTGCGTTCGCGTAGGGCCTGGTCATGGCGGCGTAAAGCGACCAGGGCGTAGGGCATCGCCACCTGCTGCCGGTCGAAGCTCATCTGATTGAGCTGGTAAAAAAAGTCAATGTCTTCGCTGGCAACTACTTGCAAGGCGGCCTGCGCTTTTCGAATGTTGCGCCGCATGTTTCGATTGATGCCAGCCTCGACCGCCGACCAATCTTTGAGTGGTATATGGTAGGAGTACTGTGTGCGCTGCTGATAACCACGCCAATATAAAGGTAGCCAATTCGTGAAGCTGTAGGGGGTCGTACACTTGATCGCATGCAAGCTCGGTAGTTGCGCTTCCATGGTTGTCAGGATCCGGTGTTGGTCTTTCAACGCCCGCGCTTCCGGCGCCAGACAGGGCCCTAAGAATTTTGTGAATGGGGGCAATGTCGAATAGTGAAACGGCCCTTTTTTCTTTAAAAAGAATGGCCAGGCAGCCAGCAAACGGCCCTTTTTATCGTAAACCACGGCGTCCCAGTCTCCTCCTTCGGCGACTGCGTCCAGGTACCAGGGCTGCATAAAGACCGGCAACCAGTAGGCCTGTTGCTGACAAAATTCGCGATAGGCGGTTTTATCGAGCATAGACTACAGTTTACGGACCATTAATAGACCGTCGCGCAGGGGCAACATAATATTTTGTACACGTGTATCGCGCCCCACATGCTCATTAAAGGCCATTATACTTTTGGTATCGGGGTCGGTCGCGCCCGTTACGACTTTTCCACTCCACAATACATTATCGATGAGCAGGACACCCCCCGGGGATAATTTGGGTACAACCTGCTCATAAAAAGCGGCATTCGCCCGTTTACCGGCATCAATAAATGCCAATTGATAGTTGTCGGGTAGCTGAGGTAATATCTCCTCGGCTTTACCCAGGTGGAGATAGAGTTGTTGCGCTTGTGGAGCGCGCGCAAAGTACTTTCGGATCAGGTAAGCCAGCTCCCGGTTGGCTTCTATGGTATCCAGGTGTCCACCTGGGGCGAGCCCGGCGGCTAGGCAGAGCGCTGCGTAACCAGTAAACGTACCAATTTCCAGAATGCGCTCCGGACGCATCAACAGGGATATCATACGCAAAAACTGTCCCTGCAGCGGACCGGACAGCATCTGGGGTGCCAGGGTTTTCAGGTGCGTCTCCCGCTCCAACTCGTGAAACAGCTGCTCGGGTGGGGTCGTATGTTCGAGGCAGTAGCGATGCACTGCACGATAAAAAGCATCCATGGTGATTGTAGCTTTACCCGCTCTAAAAGATATCAAATAACTTCAAAATGGCTAGGATGACCACTACGACCAGCAACCGATGAGCCCACACGTTAGCGCTGGGGTAGCGCGAGGCGTAATGAGCGGTGAGGTAACCGCCGGTGGTCTGTCCTGCAGCCATGAGAAATCCGAACGGCCAATCGATCAGGCCGCGCCATTGAAAAATAGCAATAGCCAGCAGGGTGTAGGCGCCCACTACGACAATTTTTACCGCATTGGCATCAATTAGGCTGTAGCGGGCCCCCAGAACCATAGCGGCTAGGAAGAAGACCCCCATGCCCATCTGGATAAACCCGCCGTAGAAGCCGAGGCCCAAAAAAACCGGTACAGCCACCCACAAATTCGGGGATCGTTCGAAATCGGTGGCCCGCAGCCACCGGCTCGGCTTGACCAGGATGACGAGAAGCATCAGGACCATCAACCCGCGGAAAACGCTCAGGAATTGCGCGTTACTCACCTGGGTAGCAACAACAATACCGGCAATAGCACCTACAATGGTGAAGGTGATGTAGGGCCAGGAACGGCGAACATGGAGTTTTCCGTTGCGGTAAAATGCATAGCTGCCCGCCGCACTCTGGGTAAAGATACCGACGCGGTTGGTGCCGTTGGCGATATTACCGGGCAGCCCGAGTAGCTCGGTCAAAATAGTAAGGGTAATAGCAGAACCATTACCAGCAAGAGTGTTGATGGCTCCGGCAAAGGCGCTACCTACGATGGCGATAGCATAGACTCCCCACTCCATTGATTACTCAACCTCGATGCTCTGGCAGAGCTCGACCAACACCCCGTTGGCAGATTTGGGATGAAGGAAACAAATCAGCTTATTATCGGCCCCGCGCTTGGGGGATTCGTTGAGGAGGCGAAAGCCGCGTTCGGACATATCTTGCATGGCCTGATGAATATCTTCTACCTCAAAGGCGACATGGTGAATACCTTGTCCTTTTTTGTCTAAATACTTGGCGATTGCACTGTCCGGATGCGTGGCTTGTAAAAGTTCGATCTTGGACTCTCCGACTTTGAAAAAAGCCGTTTTGACGTGTTCGGAGTCTACTTCTTCCACTTTGTAGCAGGGTGTACCAAGCAAAGTTTCAAAAAGCTGGGTCGCTTCATCGAGGTTGCCCACGGCAATCCCCAGGTGTTCGAGACGCTTCATCATGGCGTTTTATTTTTTCTTAAAATTATTCGCTGAGTACGGGGCTACGGCTGTCTACAGCTTGTTGTGCTAAATCCCGAAACTCCGTTTGCATAGCTGCCCCTTCCTTGCGGATGATTACTTTTCCCTTGTCGGTCAAAAATAGCAGGGTGGGAAAGCTGTTAACTTGCAGGAGGGTGGCCAAGCGAGGACCGTTTCCTTTCTCGGCGTCGACCTTCATGCTCAGAAAGTGCGTATTGATAAAATTGCCAATCTCCGGATCGGTATAAACCTGCTCTTCCATTAACTTGCAAGGCAGGCACCAGGTGGCGTAAAAATCAATGTAGATCATTTTGTCTTCCTCCTGGGCCTGACGCAGCACGCCTCGAAGCATATCGGTATTCAGAAAGTCAATCTCAAAAACGGAGTGCTCCGGATCCACGGTTCCGAGTCCGGTTTGGTTTTCCTGGGTGGCGGCAGATGCTTGATTGCTTTTACAAGCCGTTAGCATTGCCAGAATGAACAGACTCCCCCCCAGCAGGAGAAATGGCTTAAGTCTTGCCATAGGGCAGCAGTGGATTTGTTGGTCTACTAATGTAGCGAAAATTTGCAGGATTAACGGAGAAAAACAGTGTTTCATCCTCTCCGTTGCCGTTGCTGTTCCATCATCTTCACTTCCCGCAGAAAAACGTACTGAGCAGAAGATTTAGCGATCACGTACCCCCAGTAGCCATCTAAAAATCCGCTTTCCAAGACATATTCTCTGAAAAAGCGCCAGCTGGGCCTGATCAGCACACGCCACCAATTCGATTTCTTGCCTTTTTCCAGAGCCTCCAGTGCCGCGGCGCTGCTCAGGTTATTAATACTTTTTATGCGGTCTTTAAGGTCTTCGTTGGTGCGGTGCATGAGGTAACCCGACAGCTTACCTACAAGCACCTTTGGGATGGGAAGAATCTGGTCGTGCACCCGGAAGTCGGGCTGGTACACCTGATCTCGCTTGAAAAGACGAATTTTTCGGTCACGCCCCCAGCCGCCGTAGTAAATTATTTGTTCTCCGATCATGTTGCGCCGCCGGATTTCGTATACATCGTATTGCCGGTTTGCCTTTTCCCGGGCGAGCTGGGAGCGGAGCTCTGCGTCGAGGAACTCGTCGGCATCAAGCGCCAGTACCCAGTCGTGCTCGGCCATTTGAATGGAGTATTCTCGCTGTGCGCGATAACTCACGAAGGGATGGTATACCACCTTTGCTCCCAGTTGCTCTGCCAGGGGCACCGTACGGTCTGTCGAGCCCGAATCAACAACCAGGATCTGATCGGGCAAATTACCCAGGGATTGAATACAGCGCTCAATGTTTTTTTCTTCGTTCAGGGTCATGATCACTACTGAGAGGGGCTCCATAATCAAACGGAATTTCGTATTTGTTTTCCAAGAGCATACGCAAGGGCAGTAGTAGCAATAGCAAAAACATAGCGGTACCTAGTTGCGTCTCAATCGTATGCTCTACTAAAAACGACAAGCCGAAGATAATGTAATGCATGCTAAGGATTTCATGCCGAAAGCCGCCCCGGTAAAAAAGCGGCAGCAAATAACAGAAAGAGAAAAAAGCCAGTCCCAGGATTCCCGTGGCGGCAAAGATAAAAACGAACTGGTTCAGCGGCATAAAGTCAATGCCTTCCAGTGCTGGAAAGTATTGTTGATAATAGGCATTTGTCTGGTCTAAGATATCCCCCACGCCTACGCCAAACCAGGGATGATCGCGCCCCATGTAGTAACCCGACAAAATGGAGCCCATCCGGGCCGAGTCCGAATACAGGTCCAGGTCTTTTCCCTGGGCGATCATCTCCAGGGTGTAGCGGGTATAACTGATTTTATTTTTAAAGGTGGGAACAAAACGGTAAGCCGCCCCGGCTGCAAAAACACCACCTGCAAGTAGGCCAATACCCAGCACCCATCGGCGCTGTACTACCAGGGTATACAGTAGGATGTAACCCAGCACTCCGTAAACCGCCAGCAACCCCGAGCGCACGGATAGCAAATGCAGAAATCCGAGTAAAAAAACGCTACCGCTCAACAAGGTCCATCGTTCCCAACTTCGGCCAGACCACCCGCCGTTTTTCCAAAAATACCAGCCTGCCGCCACCGCGAAAGCGATTAGCAGGCTAAAGCGAATGTGCTGGATGGGCGTAGGCATCACCTGTCCTTTTTTATACAGCTCATTGATGGCCTGGTAATCCAGTAGGTAATTCACCGTAACGCCTAGACTCACCAAGAGCATGAAGACGAAAAACCCGTATAGCAAGCAGTGGTAGTCGCGCATGGAAAAACGTGGAATCCCTGCGAAGGCAAAGGGTAGAAAAAGAAACGGCGCTTTCATGCGTACCCGGTCGAGCCACCAGTCGAGGTTTTCGGAATTGAGCCCGGAAAGCAGATAGAGCAGGAAGATCCCAGTAAGGGCTAAAAGGGGTGGGCTGGTGCGAAATCGTTGCCAGTTTGCGCCGATCTGACGGGAAAAAACGGCATTAATCACCAGACCGATCATACTCATACTGAGCAGAGCTCGGCTAAAAAGCAAGCCTATAAAAGCTAGTGCAATGCAAAACAAGCCAAAGGTCCGGTGATCGATGGGAAACTTACCGATACGCATGGCGGTTAATTTTCGGGCTGCACCCTGCCGTAAGCGATAAAGTGCGGATTGCGTAAATTTTCCTTATTGTATTCGAGCGAGGCTTTGGTGGCTTCGGACACGACCCGGCCACCGGCCTCTTCAAGTACGATCTGAGCAGCGCCGGTATCCCATTCCATGGTGGGTCCCAATCGCGGATACACGTGCGCCTCTCCACGGGCAATCATCAAAAACTTAAATGAACTGCCCTTAGCGACCAGTTTCGGCTGGTGGAGCCGGTCGACGAAAGCCTGGGTAGCTTCGTTGAGGTGAGACCGGGAACAGACCACGGCCAGGCCGGTATCGGACATGCGAAAGGCAGGGGCCTCTAATGGTATGGCCTTTTGCCCTACCTGCCGATAGGCGCCCCGCTCCTTAATGGCCCAGAAAAGTTCGCCAGGGTCGGGGGCATAAACTACTCCCATAATGGGAGCGCCGTCTTCTACCAGTGCAATATTAACCGTAAACTCCCCATTGCGCTTGATGAACTCCTTGGTGCCATCGAGCGGATCGACCAGCCAGAAGCGCCGATAGTTTTTACGCATTGCGTACGGGATTTCTTTGTTTTCTTCCGATATAATCGGGTAGACAGGATCAAGCCTTTCCAATCCTTTACAAATGATAGCATTGGCTTTGCGATCGGCCAAGGTAAGAGGAGAATTATCCGTTTTAGTTTCGATTTCCAGTCCTTCGGCTGCTTCATAAACTTCTAAGATAGCAGTTCCTGCCTGCCGGGCAATTTCGCATACCGCTACCCGCAAATCGTCGATATAGGTCATACGTTTGATTTTATAGCCTTTTGAAAGCCCAAAGCTAAAACCTATTCCCCATTGCTGCGTAATTCCATGGAAACCTTTTGGTAAAGCGCCTAAAGACGTACCTTTATATACATCTAAACTAAACGGCATGCGCAAAATTCTCGTCACGGGCGGCTGCGGCTACATCGGTAGCCACACCCTGGTCGACTTGCTGGAAAATGGCTACGACGTCATTTCCATCGATAACTTCTCCAATAGTAGTGCATCCATCTTAACTGGTATTGAAGCTATTACCCAACGGAGGGTACATAACTACCCGGTCGACCTGCGCGATGCCAATGCGGTAGGAAAGGTGTTCCAAGCGCACCCCGACCTGGCGGGTGTCATTCACTTTGCCGCGCTCAAACTGGTGGGGGCATCAGTGCGGGAACCGCTTCGGTATTTTGACAATAATATCAATGGGTTACTTCATATTCTGGAAGCCATGCTCAAATTCGGGGTGGCGAACCTTATTTTTTCCTCTTCCTGCTCCGTCTATGGCAACACCGCTGAATTGCCCGTGACCGAATCTACGCCCCGCCAGGAGGCGGAATCCCCCTACGGACGCAGCAAACAGATGGGCGAGGATATCCTGCGGGATACGACTTGCGCTCACCCAATGCTCAAAGCCATCGCCTTGCGCTACTTTAATCCTGCCGGGGCGCATGATAGTGCACGCATCGGCGAGGCCCCCACGAATCCGGCTACCAATCTCGTACCCGTGATTACCGAAACGGCCATTGGAAAGCGGCAACAGATGAAAGTCTTCGGCGACGACTACAACACCCGTGACGGGAGCTGCGTACGCGACTACATCCACGTAATGGATCTGGCGCATGCCCATACCCTGGCCTTGAACTACCTGATGGAAAACCGGCAGGAGGCCAACTACGAAGTTTTCAATCTCGGTATCGGCGAAGGAGTGAGCGTGCTGGAGGCAATCCAGGCCTTCGAACGCGTGACCGGCCGGCGGTTGAATTATGAAATCGGTCCGCGCCGTCCGGGCGATGTCGAAGCCATCTATGCCAATTACGAGCGCGCTGCCAGCCGCCTAGGATGGTCCCCTCAGCGCAGTATCGACGACATCATGCGCACCGCCTGGGAATGGGAGCAGGCCCGCACCCGCCAACCGGTCTGAGCGTACCCGCTCTCCAACAAGCAGGCATGTATTCCTCATCCAACCCAATCAATTGCAAGATAACGGATAAGAAATGGCACGGAGCTAGTGTATAGATGTTCCAAGTCAAAGAAATAAAGGCAAGGGTATCGAAATCATACGGATAGCATAGGCCATGTTTTAACGGGAATTGTGCAGACTGCTTCCCAGGAGATGTTCGGGTAGATCAATGCTCTGGCGGGTGTTCCGTCCTTTCGGTTCCTAGGGTACAAATCACCAATCCGTTGGCAAGGATAAGACGCAAGTGCAGGCTTCCCGTTAACCGGCTCAGGAGTTGATCAACAGCAGGTACTTTTTTAGCCGGTCGGACCGTATATCGGGTTCATACCGGAATACCGGTGCCTTCAAAAAGGCCTCCTTTGCTTTGCACGAAGGAGGCCGGAAAAATATGGTTACAGAAAATATAGAAGGAATAGTATGGGCTATTGGACGAGCTGGCCGGTCAGCAAATACAAAGCGACCTCGGCCTGCTTGATGGTATACTGGAAGTTCTTAATGCGATTCTTGGCGGCGTTCAGGTTGACCTGAGCGGCGCGCACGTCGGTATTCGTGGCCTGGCCTAAAGTGTACAAATTCTGGACATTCTCCAGGTTGGTCTCAAACACTTTTAGATTGCTTTTTTCAATGCGTAACTGCTCCATTGTATTGCGGTAGGTGGCGTAGGCGTTATATAACTCCTTGGTCAGCTGGTCTTGAGTGCTGATCTGTTCCAGTTGGCTTTTTTCCTGTTCCAGAACAGCGGTCTCCTCCTGAATTTTACGGGCGCCACCGTCGAATATGGGGTAGTTTAGGCGCAGGCCGACATTCGGCCCCCATACCCGATTGCTCTGAAGGAAATTAGCATCGTTTTGTTGGTATAAGAAATTGACATTAGCGTATCCTTGTAGGGTGGGTTTAAAAGCTGCTTTGCGGACTTGCACGTCCAGACCGGCCAATTCTATACCTTTCTGGCTAAGCTGTAGCGTCGTATTGTTGTTGATCATCTGCGATTCGAGTTCGGCTAGTTCCAACCCAGCATTGACGTTCACACTGGTATCAACCTGGTAGCTGGTTTCTAACGACTCGCCCAAAATGTAGTTCAGATTACGGCGCGCATTGTCATATTGTAACCGCAGGTCGCGCAGTCGGGCGCTGTCGGTCTTCAGGTCGACCTCTATTTGCAGGGCTTCCAGGCTACTGCTAGTGCCGTACGCTGCATCCTGCTCGGCTCGTGCCAGCCGGTCCTGATTCAGCTCAATACTTTGTCGAGTGGTAGTCATGAGCGACTGCTGGCGGGCGACCTCGAGGTAAGCGACCATGACTTCGCCCACTGCCTGCTCCATGGTCTGGCGTTGTTGCAGGCGGGCCAGGTCGCTATTGGCCTGTAGTTGTTCGAGCCGGTATTTACTGGCCTGACCATCGAAGAGCAATAAACTTACTTCGGGACTGATGAACACTTCGTTATTGATACCGTCGAGTTGCAGTGGTTCGTTGCTTTCAGGGCCGGGGCCGAGGGGCAAGGTTTCGATGTTTGCGTCGCTCCAGCCCAAGTTGTAGCTGGCATTAAAATCCAAAACCGGACTCCGCCCCACCAGCGAAGGATCGACTTGGCGGGCGCGGATGTCCGTATCAAATTGGCGTATGCGAATGCTGTAGTTGTTCTGCAGGGTCTTCTGGATGGCTTTTTCCAGGCTTAAGTGCTGCTGTCCATTCAGCAGGCTAAAGCTACCTGCCAAGGCTAGCAATGAAAGCCAGATGCGTAGGATATGCATAGTCGGATGGGTTTTTGCCTTGTGGCGAATGGGTTGATTTTTAATCGTTATTCGGTAATTTCATAGCGCCTGGATTGCACGGCCGGTTCGACCTGCTCGGGGCGCGCTTTCTCTTTGTGCGTAAGATTGTAAGCGACCACTCGTGCGCCATTGAATAAATGCAGGAAAGTCGGCAATAAAATGAGCACATTGAGCAGTCCGAAGCTGAGTCCATAGGCAATGGCAATGGCCGGTCCCTTCAGAAACTGCGCGCCTAGGCTGCTTGAGGCAATCAGCGGCGCCAATCCGGCTACAGTAGTAATGGTTGTCAGGAGAATCGGACGGAAGCGCGTATTGGCCGTTTCCCGCAGGGCGTGCTGCCAGGTATCCCCGTTGCGCAATCGCTGGTTGAGTGTGGATATGAAGACCAGGGAATTATTGACGAAAATTCCGATAAGGGCAATCGTGCCGATGAAAGAAAAAATATTCAGAGCTTCGCCTTGGATAAAGTGTCCGATAACCACACCAATCAGTGCAAAAGGAAAGAGTGCAAAGACGATCACTGCCTGGGAAAAGGAATTGCAATTGAGCACGATCAGCGCAAAGATGAACAATAAGATGATCGGGCCAATCACCTGGATGGCGCTGATGATTTTAAATGAATCGCGGTTTTGCCCTTCCACGGAATAATCTACCGACGGATATTGCTCTAGAATAGGTGGCAGATACTTCGTTTCAATTTCCGATATCACCTGCGGGGCCGATACGTTTTCGTTGGCCACATTGGCCTCGACCCGGATTTCGCGCCGCCCCTCGAGGTGGTTGATCGACAAAGAACTGGTGCGTTGTTCAATATCTACGAGGTCGGACAGGATATAACTATTACCGCGCCCATCACTGATCCGCATATCGAGCAGCTGCTCCCGGCGGCTCCTTTCGGTGCGCGGGTAGCGCACCCAGATTTTTACCTCGTCTTCGTCTCGCTGCAGGCTCTGCACTTCCTCGCCGAAAAAGCCGGCGCGTACCTGCGCCATAATTTGGGCCAGACTGAGGCCAAGTAGCTCGGCTTCGGGTTTGAGGCGTAGTACCGCTTCCTGCACGCCCAGCTCATCCGAATCGGAGATATCTTTGATATCATTGCGCGCATTCATCTTTTCCTTGAGCTCGGCAACGGTTGCGCGCAAGTCTTCCAGGTCGCGGCTGTAGAGCGCAATGGAGATCGGCTTGCCAAATACGGCGGTTGTAGCGCCGATCCCGAAGATCAAATCTTCCGCTTCCGGAAATTTGGGGGATAACTCCCGCATGCGGTTCGAAAGCTCAAATGAACTTACATTGCGCTGTTCGCCGCCCAGAAAGGTCACCTTAAGGCTTCCTTGGTTGGGCTGGGGCCCGGTAATGAGCTCCACAAAGCGGATTACATCCCGCCCATCTTCGCGCTGGGCGGTGTATTCTTCGTTGACTTCCCAAACGGCTTTTTCCATTTCCTGGAGACGAGCCTGGGTGACCTCTACCGGAGTGCCCGGTTTCAGCGTCAGTTCGTTAAAAACCGCATTGTCATCGAGGTTCGGGAAAAAGGTAAACCCTACCTTTCCCGTGGCCATCAGAGCAATGGCGCCGGCGAAAAACCCGATGAATAAGAGCACGGTAAACGGTGCGATCCAGCGATTGCCCACAACCATGCGATCGTAAACCGGCATGTAGATTTTATTGCGGATGTATTTCAAGAAATTTTCGAATGCGCGTTCGATCTTACTGGGCTTATGGTCGGCACGCAGGCCTTTACTGTGCGCCAAATGGGCAGGAAGAAAGAAAAAGCTTTCGATCATAGCCACAATAAGAACGGCAACCACCACAAAGCCCATTTCTCCAAAAAACTCTCCCGCCTGAGTGGGTAAGAAGAAAAATAAAGAAAAGGCAACCGCGGTCGTCGTCAGCGAAAGTACGACGGGTGTGACCATCTCCATAGTGCCCTCTAGGGCTGCTTTTAGGGGTGGAGCGCCTTTTTCCTTAGCCCATTGGTAAATGTTTTCTCCAATTACCACGCCGTCGTCGACTAGGATACCCAGTACCAATATGAACCCAAAGAGTGAAACGACATTGATGGTCATATCCTGGATAGGTGCTAGGATAAACATCCCGATAATTGCTATTGGGATCTTCACGGCGACCCAAAATGCCAAGTAGCGATCCAGGAATAAGGCCAGCACGATCAGGACCAGGATAATACCTACGATACCATTATTGAGCATGGAATTGATGCGATCGGTTACGTTGGTAGTACCGTCTTCCAGTACTTTGAGCTGCAGGTTGCTGTGCGTGGCGTTAAACTCTTCCAGATATTCGCGAGCGGTGGCCGCATTTTCCAGGATGTTTTCATCGGGCATGGTATATACCGTCATGCTCACAATTTGCTCCTCGGATAAATAGCGTGCTTCCGCCTCGTCGGCAAAGCGGTCGACCACGTCGGCTACATCGCGCAGGCGCACTACGTTGCCTTGCGGATCGGCTTTGATGATGATGGTTTGCAACTCTTTGGCATAATAGCCCTTGTTATCGGCCTTGACGGTGATATTTTGTTTCTTCGTTTTGATCTCCCCTCCGTAATTCTCGAGGTTAGCAGCACGAACCGCCCTGGCTATTTCGGCGAACGTGAGGTTGTATTGCAGCAGATCATTTTCCCGCACTTGGATTTCGATTTCCTCTACCGGCAATCCGCTCACTTCAATGTCGGAGATTCCAGGCTTGGTCATCAGGTCATTCTCAATGCGGTCGGCATAATCTTTTTTTACCGCCAGGGGGACGTCGCCAACGATACCGAAAGCCAAGGCGAGGTCTTTTACGTCGACCTTCTCGACTACCGGCGGTTCGGATCGTTCGGGGAAGTTATTTACCTTATCGACGGCGTTTTTTACCTCTGCCAGTACTTCATTAGCGTCGGAGGTTTCCGTGAGCTCTACTGTGAGGCTAGCCAGGTTGTCGCGCGAGCTGGAGGTTACGCGGTCGATCCCCTGGATACCTTCCAGGTTTTCTTCAATTTTTACGGTGATGCCTGATTCGACCTCAGAGGGGGAAGCCCCTGGGTAAGGTACCGAAATGACAATAAACCGGATGCGTTGTTTGGGAAAATTGGTCGTCTGCGTTTGGGAAAACTGGAGCAATCCAAGTCCCAGGAGCAAAAACAGACACAAATTGACAATCGTGGGGTGTTCGATAAAATATTTTACAAGCGCACGCATGATAGCTGAATTTGGGGGTTACGTTTTGGGAATAGCACGGGTGCCGACAATCGGTTCCTGGACCGGCTCGGTAATGACGGGTTGGCCTTGCTGCAGGCCCTGTACCCAGACGCTGTCCTGATCAAAATCTACAGGGTCCACATCCTGCAGGATCACCACCGAGTCTTGGATGACATGCACTTGGTTTTTGCGATTCAGAGATGACAAGGGTAAGGCCACCACTGACGCGTAGCGGTCTGCCTGGAGGGTGGCCTCGAGGAATAGGCCTTCGCGTAGCCCCGGGGAACTGACCCTAATAAAAACAGGTACGGCCTGGGCGCTGGGATCGATCGTTCCGCCGAGGCGGTGGATGGTTCCTGTATAAGATTTGCCGGAGGTATTCTGAACCATTTCAATAGTCATTCCCGGTTTGATGCCTTCGATATCGCCTATCGAAACAGTGGCCTTGAGTTCGTACACATCGGACCGGCTGTAGGAGAAGAGCGGCGTCCCGGGATTGATGACCATGCCCGGTGCAACACTACCCTGGGTGACGACGCCGGTAAAAGGCGCTTGGATGCGGTATTTGGGCAAAAGCTCTTCGGCGCTCTTTATTTGATAGAAGGCAGAAAAAATATTATTGGCGGAAAGGAAATAGCGCAACTGATCATCGGTTACCTCTGGCAGCTCGGGCAGGGGCTGCGATTCATCAAATTGGCGCAGGTACTCATCCCAGGCCGGGTGGTCTTTGGGGTAGTCGAGCTTGATGCGCGACATGATGCGCACCAGGGCTGCCTGAAATTGACTTTTTTGAGCCTGCAGGTCGAAGCGGAATTGATCGTCATCAATCCGGATCATGGTTTCGCCCCGGCGGTAGCGGGTCCCTTCGTTCAGTAGCTTGTTACCTGTATCTACCGCCTTGCCCTGCACTTCTGCTGTTATATGTAAACTTTCCAAAGGCTGTAAGCGGCCGTTGAGTTTGACCGATCGGCGCTGATCGGCAGGTTGAGCGATGATGGATTGAAATTCGGGAATGAGTGATTGCTTTTGTTTTACTTGCACCGCCTGCGGATCGGTAGAAGCGGTAGCGGTGGCTGCGTCGTCCTTTTTTTCTTCGGGCGCACAATGAACTGTCAACATGATGAGGCAACCTAGGGTTACCCAGTAAATTGGCTTAGACATTGGATTTCAATTTTTTTCCTACCAATTGAGTTCTCTTTTATTTATCTATTCCGTGTTGCCCCCATGGCAACATGAAGACAATCAGTTTGTTTAATCAATTGATTAACTCAGGGTTAAAAATTTTTTACTTTCCCGGTGGTTGCAAATACAGGTAATGGATAATCATCTCGGGAACAATCGTTTTGCGTTCTTCTAGCATGCGCTGGTAACCGGCTTCGTCAATGCCTGTTTTTATCTTCATCAGCGGCTTAGAGATAAATGGAAATACAACCAACCCGATCAGGTTGGAGAAGAAATGCTCCATGCTAATGGGGCGAATTACCCCTTCGACGACCAGTTGATCGATCTGTTGCTGCAGGCGCGGCATGGCGGCCGTATCATTCATCATATGGTGCAGTCTTTCTGCGTTGCGCTGAGCCTCTGATAGAATGAACATGGGTAAAAAAGGTTTTTCCTTCAAAAAATCGATGTAAACAACCACGAAGCGCTGAATTTTCTCGTGTAGCGGTAGTTCGCTATTCAGCGTTTCATCTATTTTTTTTGAAAACTCCGCCAGGCTCTCCTGAATCACCAGTTGGAAGAGCTTTTCTTTGCTGCGGAAATAGTAGTGCAGGCTGGCGATGCTGATGTTGGCCGCTTCGGCGATGTCACGTGTTTTGGTCGCCTCGTATCCTTTTTGAGTAAATACCCTGGCCGCTGCGCGCCGAATCCGCTCTTCGGTGGAAAGTGCTAATTTGGCTTCTGTAGTCTTGTGGTCTTCGTTTTTCTTATGCATTATACTGCGAACTTAGGTTAATCTATTGATTTAATCAAGTGATTAAAATCCTTTTTTAAAAATATACCAAGGCCGGTTTTTGGTCGAAATTTTGAATTTATTTGCCGGCCACGTGCCTAATTTACCTTTAAAAGCATCTGCTTATCCCTCTGCTAATCCACGAGCCTATGTCAATCAATAAAGTTACTAAACTTAGCACGCTCTTGTTGCTGATAATGACTACCGCTTTGGCACAGCCGTCCGATTATTTCCAACAGCGGGTCGATTACCGAATCGTAGTAACCCTCAATGACGGCACCCACACCTTAACCGGCCGCATCGAAATGGACTATTACAATAATGCACCCACCGCCCTCGATACCATTTACATGCATCTTTGGCCCAATGCCTATTCTAGGCGCAACACAGCCTTTGCGAAACAACAATTACAAAATGGGGATGACCGGTTTTACTTTGCCCCCGATTCGGCACTCGGCGGTTTAGCGGACCTGGCGTTTACGGTCGACGACGCCCCGGTTGTCTGGCAGCAAATGCCCGAGAATCCAGATATCGCTTTTCTTCTTTTGGAACAACCATTGGCACTGGGTGCCAAACGCACCATTGCGACCCCATTCACCTTAAAAATTCCAGCTTCGTTCTCCCGTTTAGGGCACGTGGGCCAATCGTATCAGCTAACGCAATGGTTCCCGAAGCCGGCGGTATACGACCGGCAAGGCTGGCACCCTATGCCCTACCTGGAGTTGGGTGAGTTTTACTCTGAGTTCGGCAACTTCGATGTGACCATTACGCTGCCCCAGAATTACGTGGTCGGAGCTACCGGTGTCTTACAGACCGAAAGTGAAAAAGCTTTTTTGGAGACCCGGATCGAAGAATCAAATACCTATCTGCGTGGCCTGGGCACTGATAGCGATCTGTACCCAGGGTCGCCTTTTCCACCTTCAAGCTCGCAGCGCAAAACCATCCGGTATACGGCCGAGAATGTACACGATTTCGCATGGTTTGCCGACAAGCGTTTTTTTGTGCAAAAGGGAATGGTTGATCTTCCCTCGGGCCAGAAGTTAGAAGTTTGGACCATGTTTACCCCTACTGAGGCCGTGTTATGGAAAGAGGCGGTCGATTACGTTAAACGGACGGTGCTCTTTTACTCGGAAAAATTGGGCGCCTACCCTTACCCGCAGGCTACGGCTGTGCAATCCGCACTAAGCGCGGGCGCCGGGATGGAATATCCGATGATCACCGTAATCGGAACCTCTGGAACGGATCTAGAATTAGACCGCGTTATTACCCATGAGGTGGGGCATAACTGGTTTTACGGTATCCTGGCCACCAACGAACGTCAACACCCCTGGATGGATGAAGGCCTGAATACTTATTATGAAAATCGCTACATGCGCAGATTCTATGGCTCTGACGCCCTGGAATTTGGCCTGCTTCCCGATTTCCTCATGGAAAGCACGGAACTCGGCCTAGTCGACATGGCCTACCTGTATACCAAAAGGCGCAACCGCGATCAGCCAATTGGAGCGCCCTCAGCCAATATGACGAAAATCAATTATGGCCTGAACGCTTACCTTTTTCCTGGCAAACTCATGCACCACCTGGAAGCCTATGTCGGGCAAAATAGCCTGGACCTGGCTATGCAAGCTTATTACACGGAGTGGAAATTCAAGCATCCACAACCCGAGGATTTCCGGTCGGTATTGGAGCGCGAACTCGCCCGCGACTTGAGTTGGTTTTTTGACGGCTTCATTAATTCTACCGGCGATATGGACTACCGCATCAAGGCGGTCGAGCAAACTGGTAATAGCTGGTTAGTTACGGTCCGTAACGCCGGGAATATCGCCGCCCCGATTGCTCTGGCCGGCATGCGTGGCGAGGAGGTGGTAAACGAAGTCTGGACCGATGGCTTTACCGGTACAGATGTAATTGAACTGCCGATCGGTGATTACGATCGCCTGGTACTGGATCCAAACCTCAGAACCTTTGACATTGACCGTCAGGATAATACCATCCGGTTAACGGGAGCGCTCAAAAAGGTAGAACCGTTGCAGGTGTCGGTGGTCCCCGGCCTGGAGACTGGCGAACGTAGCCGCTTCAACGCCAGCCCGGCAATTGGATGGAATAATTACGACAAATTCATGCTGGGACTGAGCGTGTATAATGCTTCCTTGCTGGGTAAAAAATTCGAGTTCGGTTTTACGCCCATGTACAGCTTTGTCACCAAGGAAATAGTAGGCCTGGGGGAGTTGAGGTATCACTTTTTGCCCGATCAGGGTCTATTTCAACGCATTACGCTGGGCGCCGGCATGCGAAAGTTCAACTACTTCCGCAACAACACGCTCGATTACGACCTGAAGTACCGGCGCCTCATGCCTTACGCCCGGTTCGAATTTAGGCCTAAATACTTCAACAGTGATTTTCGCCACTATCTGCACTGGCGGACGATCTACGTAGACGAGCAGCGGGCTCAGTTTGACAGCGAAGGCAATTTTACCGAATCGCAGTTTAAGGGCAATTTCATCCACGAGCTATCCTACGCGGGCGAGAGCGACCAGGCCATACATCCCTACCGCTTCCGGGTCGCTTTGGAGCAACAGTCATTTGATTTTTTTGGCGATAACGAAAGTTACCTGAAGTTGAGTTTGGAAGGAGAAAAGAGCTATACCTACAAGCAGAATCGCAATATCGACTTCCGGTTGTTCGCTGGATTTTTCCTGGACAATACCCGCCGCAATGCTGGGGCCCTGATTCCGGCGGCTTTTAACCTGGCGTCTCAGGGCTACAATGATTATCGCTACGAAGAACTTTACCTAGGGCGCACCGATCAGCGGGGAGTCTGGTCGCAGCAGATCGACAGGCGCGACGGTGCCATGAAATTACCCATCGGCAGTGCTTTTGGCTTGGGGCGTAGCAACAACTTCATTATAGCTTTAAACATACAGGGCGATCTGCCATTCCGCCTACCTGTCAAACCCTATTTCGATATCGGGTATTTCGAAAATGCCATGCCCACCGGTGATGACGACGACTTTCGTGATCAGTTGCTTTGGAGCGGTGGCCTTTCCTTCGATATCGGCGACGGGTTTTTTTCCATACATTTCCCGCTGATTAACTCCAGTAATATCCAGGAAATATTCGAGGAGCAGGGCGGTTACTTTGAGCGGGTATCTTTTACCCTCGACCTGAAGCGTTTGAATCCGTTTAACCTCGCAGATGGGTTTTTAGAGTAAACTAAATTTCCCAATTGTTGATCATTCAAAAAGCTTCGTTTGTCCATTGCCTTCGAAGTCAACCTGATCGCCCACCTGTAGTTTATCTCCGCCCTCCGGTGCTGGAGCGGTGTCGTCTTCTTGTACTTTGGTCACCTTGTATTTACTCAGGCGGTTGCCTAAGGCTTTCCAGCCTTTGATATCGATGAATTCTTCGAGCTGCACTTCCGACTCCGTCTTTTTACCTTTAACCTGGAAAGAATAACGGAGTAGCGGTATTTTGCCCGGACGCGCGTAGAGGAGTTTACTGTCTTTGTGATCAGAAATAAACAAATAGCGTTGGTCGAGCGAGGTGGTCTCTACCAGAAAACGCTTGCCCATGGTCCATCTTTTACCGCCCTCGTAATAGATGACGTTAATGGGCGCCTCGGGGTCAAATTTGCCAATGAATACGGTTTCCTGGGAATCAAACTTTCGGGTCAGGTCCAGTTCTGCCACCTCGTATTGGCCGTCTTTGTATATGGCAAGCAGGTGGTCGCCCGTATCGAAGTCGCCCAGTTTGCGGCCACGCTCATCGGTATTCAGGCGTCCGCTCGCTTCGTCGATCCATACGGTCAAGGCCCCCAGCGTTGATTTGCCGGTCTCTTTAAGCTGTACTTTGCGTACCGGATATTTGGTGAGGGTGTTGCCCTGTGAAGTGCGGCCTTTGATAGAAAGCTCGCTAAAATCAAAATCAAAGATCTTTTTGCGGGCCGAACTGCTCTGGCTTAGCTGAATGGTCACGACCTCTGCTTCTCCGTTGGGATTGGTCGAAAAGTAGAGGATACGCGAGTTGGGATTGCCTTTGGTCACCGGATACTCCCGGTCGCGCGTAATGGCCTTAACCTGAAAGCGTTTGGCAAACGAGCGTCCCGTTTTGCCGTCTACGTATATTGCGTTGTAGGTGGTGCGATCGTCTCCTTTCTTCCAGACATCCACGTGGATGATGTCTTTTCCAACGAAGACCTTTTCGCCAATGCGCGTCACTACGAACTGTCCGTCCTTGCGGAAGGCAATAATGTCATCAATGTCAGAGCATTCGCAGACCAATTCGTCTTTTTTTAGCCCCATCCCAATAAATCCATCTTTGCGGTTGACGTACAATTTGGCATTATTGGCTACCACTTCGGAGGCCTGGATGGTATCGAAAGCAGTTATCTCGGTCCGCCGTTCTCGTCCTTTACCGTATTTTTCTAGTAGCCGTTGGTAATAGGCGATGGTGAAATCGTTGAGGTGTTGGATATCGTAGCGGGTTTGCCGGATGTCGCTTTCCAGTTGGGCGATTTTCTCTTCGGCGGCAAAGGTGTTGTACTTGGAAATGCGCTTAATGCGAATCTCGGTCAGGCGCACAATGTCGTCTTTGGTGACGTCCCGCATTAAAAGCAGACGTTGGTCTTTATCCCCTTTTAGCGGATCACCGGGAGTGGCCACGTATTTTTTCAAGCCTGCATCGATGGTCTCGATCACTTCTTCCCAGCTTTCGCATTCTTCGATGTCGCGGTAAATCCGGTTTTCGATAAAAATTTTCTCCAGGCTAGTGAAATGCCATTTTTCCTGTAATTCGGCCAGTTTGATCTCTAGCTCTTGCAGCAACAAGTGCTTGGTATGTTCGCTCGAGGCCTGCAGGATATCGGTTACGCTGAGGAAGTGGGGCTTCTCGTCGACGATGACGCAGGCATTGGGCGAGATGGACACTTCGCATTGGGTAAAGGCGTATAGGGCATCCATGGTCAGATCAGGCGAAACCCCTTGCGCCAGTTCGATAGCGATTTCGACTTCCTGAGCAGTATTATCGGAGACCCGCTTGATCTTGATCTTACCCTTGTCGTTAGCCTTAATGATGCTATCGATAAGGGAGGAGGTGGTCACGCCGTAAGGCAGTTCTTTGATGAGCAGGGTGTTCTTGTCAGCTTGCTCGATACGGGCGCGCACCTTGACCCGGCCCCCGCGCTTGCCATCGTTGTAATCGGATACGTCGACTAGACCACCGGTTTGGAAATCGGGAAAGAGTTTTACCGGTTTACCCTGAAGGATTTTGATGGCTCCTTTGATCAACTCTATGAAATTATGGGGCAAGATACGCGTCGAAAGCCCTACGGCAATGCCCTCTACCCCTTGAGCCAGGAGCAGGGGAAATTTCATTGGCAAGTCGATCGGCTCCTTTTTTCGACCGTCGTAAGCCAGCTGCCACTCGGTCGTCTGCGAATTGAAGGCCACTTCAAGGGCAAACTTGGTGAGCCGTGCTTCGATATAGCGGGGTGCGGCCGCCGAATCACCGGTGCGGATATCACCCCAGTTGCCCTGGCAATCGATGAGCAGGTCTTTTTGCCCTAGATTAATCATGGCCTCGCCGATGGCGGCGTCGCCGTGCGGATGGTACTGCATCGTCTGGCCGATGGCGTTGGCGACCTTGTGGTAGCGCCCGTCGTCCATTTCCTTGAGGGCGTGTAAAATACGGCGCTGCACTGGTTTGAGGCCATCGTAAATAGAGGGTACGGCGCGTTCCAGAATTACATAAGAAGCATAGTCGAGGAAGTAGTCCTCGTACATATCTTTGAGGCCAATGATGTTGCCTTGGCCGTTGCCATTAGAATTGGTTTCGCTCATAGAAAAATTACAAAATTTCGGAAGCTTGCTAAAGGTACAAAACTGCCGGTATTTTTGAAAACAAAAAATTTTCAATACCAGGCTTTATAACACAAAAAATTTTATTAAAAATTGAACAATCCCCATGCCGGCTAGCAGCAAAGCTTGGTAAGCATTCGTTATCTTTTTGCATTAAGGGCAATGCCAGCTCGTAGCGCCTTGTGTATGTGGGTGAATTGGGCTATTTTTGATGAAATACCAATGCATGGATATCGCATTGACGATCAATCGGGAGGAAAGAGACCTCATCGAAGCTTGTATCCGGCAGGAGCGATGGGCGCAAAAAGTGCTTTACGAGGAATACTACGGTATAATGATGGGCGTGTGCTTACGTTATGCGACCTCGAACGAAGACGCACTCGACATTCTGCACGAAGGTTTCATCAAGGTCTTCAAAAATATCGAGCGCTACCAACCGGGTACTTCGCTTAATTCCTGGATCCGGCGCATAATGGTCAATACTTCGATTGATTTTTACCGAAAGAATATCCGGCGGCGTACGGAAGATATCGAGCAGGCATACCAAATTAGTTCGAACGATGCCAATGCTATCAGCCAGTGTACCGAGCAGGAAATCCTCGCAGCAATTCAGCAATTGACGCCAGCTTACCGGGCGGTATTCAACTTATATGTTATCGAAGGCTATTCCCACCGGGAGATTGCCGATTTGTTAGATATTACGGAAAGTACATCACGCTCTAACTTAGTTAAAGCGCGAATCAAACTGAAAGAATTACTCAGCAGGAGCGCTTACGGTTATGGAGAATAGGGAGTTAGACAACATTATAAAATCGAAACTTGGCGGTTTAAAGGTGCCACTACCTGCAAGCGACTGGGCCAGGATGGAAAAAAAGCTCGACGAAGCCGAAGGTGCTGAGCAAGCGCCTGCTGAGCCCGATGCTTTGGATGCTATCGTCTACCAGAAGCTCAGGGGGTATGAGACCAGTTATGCCCCGCAAAATTGGCGCATGATGGCACGTTTGCTCGAACGAGAGTTTGCCCGCCCACGTACCATTTTGCGCTACAAGCTGGTCGAAATTTCTGCTGTTTTATTCATGCTTCTGCTGTGGATGCAGTTCGGTCCGCAAATGCCTGCCGACCCTTCTCCCGAGGTCTCTTTGCCCACCCCCGGCCAAATGCTGGGTAGAGGGGAAAACCCATCCCAACGGCCGTCAATGCCGGCGCCTGAGGCTTCTTCCCTTACGGCCCGGCTACTAGAGTTCGATGAGCTACCCGCTAAAGCTATTTCCAAAGTAACTCCCATCCGTCAGAAAGCAGCCATTCCGGCCGGCCTGACCGGTACTGCTTCCGAAGACCTAGTGCTTGCCCCATTGCCTGCCAAAAAAATTACGGCAATTCATGCTTTGCCTGATGACCAGAAAAAGATACCGGCCGATCATTCAGATTACTCGTCTTTTGAGTCGATTGCCGAGCTGCCCCCAGCGCAGGCTACCTTGGGACTTGCTGTTGCATCCTTGCCGAATGTTGTCTTTGCAGGCCCCAAGTCTTCCTACTGGAATATAGGTATGTTTGGGGGTGTCGATTTCAACCAGGTCATGGTGCCCGGACAGAGTACGCTGGCTTTCAATGGACTGGAAGCTTTTACCATGGGCTACAGCGGTGGCATTAGCATAGGGTTAGAAACCGGTCGCTGGGAATTCGGCTCTGGTTTTATCTATACCGCTAAGCAATACAATCCGGAAATTTACCACATCGAGGGCGATTTCATTTCCGGTTATTCTACCAACAAACTTCGCGGAGTAGAACTAAATATTATTAATCTTCCGATCAACGTTCGTTATAACCTGGTCCAGAATAAGCACTGGCGTTTCTACGCTGTTGCGGGGATGTCGCTGCAAGTGGCTTTCGAAGCGAATTATTATATCTCAGGCCAGGATCCTGTCCTTGGTGCAGCGGCGGGATCTTCCAATGTCGGCTTTAGCAAGAGTTCCCTGCTAAACGACTTTAGGGGGGGCTGGTTTGAGGATGGCTCCTTCCGTGAAAATGCCTTCATCACGGCCAATGCTGGAATAGGGCTGGAATACCTGATCCACGGCCAGTGGAGTGTATTTACGCAATCGACCTACCAGCATTCCCTGGGCTATTTCGCCGATGGGTTTGGCCCCTACCGCGACCGGCTGAATACCGTTTCGCTCCATACCGGTATCCGGGTAAGGCTGAAACGATAGGTTCCATATCAACGAGCTATCAATTTCGCTTTGATGTACTGCGCGACTTCGCTTTCCCGGATAAGCCGGTGTCCCCGGTCGAGCAAGTAGCACTGGAGGTGATCCATGCCCTGTATGCGCCTTTCCAGTTTATTAAGCATAACTAGCGGATCATTGCGCCCGACGAATAGTGCAGTAGGCACTCTACCGCGCTCTAGTTTTTGCCACATTTCGTCTCCCCGGGCGGGAAAAGCAGCCATGGAGGCCCAGGTATGGAACAATCGCTTTTGCCGGGTCTCATCGTTCAAGTGATGATCCAGGAAAAGGCGGTCATAGCGATTGATTAAGCCAATTCGCTCCGCCCAAAATACGATGCGCCGGCGCCAGGCCGGACTTTCCGTCAAACGGGCCAGCCGGAGGCGCAGCCACAATGGACAATGGTCAGCTAATTGCGTGCTGGGGGTAGCTAGTCCGTCGGGAGCAAGTAAAAACAAATGATCCAGCCGGTCGACTAAATCGGGCAGTAAGTGCAAAGCCAGGCGACCGCCCATACTATGACCCAAAAGAGAAAAGTGGTCGGCCCCCATGGAACGCTGCAGGTAAGACAACATTTGTAGAATATCGCCCGGCTCGAAGCGGTTGGATTGCCAGCGGGTTTGTCCGTGGAAGGGAAGGTCGGGAACCAGTACTGTGAGAGCTCCCGACAGGGCCTGTCCCATCGGCAGAAAGGAACGTCCGTTATCTCCATAACCATGCAGGGCGATTAGCAAACGGGGGCCATCTCCGTATTGGGTCACCTGAACTCGCCCTGCAGGCATTTGCAGAAAGGCCTCCCGCATAACTTAGAGACGAACTTTCTTCATCCGATCAAGCTCTCGCTTGGTATCTTTTTCCTTGATCGATTGGCGTTTATCGTAAACTGCTTTACCCTGAGCCAAAGCAATCTCTAGCTTAGCAAAACCACGGTCCGTAAGGTATAGCCGATAAGGGACAATTGTAAATCCACGTTCTTTTACCCGGCGTTCGAGTTTGCGTAGCTCGGCTCGCTTCAGGAGCAGTTTCCGGGTTCGGCGTGGGTCGTGATTGGCGTAAGTGCCGTTTTCGTACTCCGAGATGTACATGCTCTTAACATAGAGCTCGCCATTGTCGAAATAACAATAGGCGTCGCTCAGGCTAATTTTTCCGCCACGTATAGCTTTGATTTCGGTACCCTGCAATACAATTCCCGCTTCATACTTGTCGATGAATTTGTATTCATGCGTGGCCCTGCGGTTGACCACCTCTATTTTTTTTGCTTTTTTATTGGAATTCGCCATGCTTTCGGTTGTGGTTTTCGTGCTTTTCCAGAATGTTGTTCAACCGCCTTGCCGAACGAAAAGTTCCCCGGGTTAATCACTGGTCGTTGGTCTGGGGCTTGACGATATACTCCAGCGGCTCGTTTTCTTTATCTTTTTCACCGCTTACCAGGGTTTCCTCCAAAAAGCTAGTCATCTTTCGGTACAGATGGTAACGGGTGTTTCCCCCGTAGATGCCGTGGTTTCGATTGGGATAAAAATAAGTGTCGAATTGCCGGTTGGCTTTCACTAAAGCGTTGGCCATTTCAGCGGTGTGTTGGAAATGGACATTGTCGTCGCCCATGCCGTGCACCAACAAGTAATTGCCGCGAAGGCGATCGGCGAAATTTACCGGTGAGTTATTCTCGTAGCCATCCGGGTTTTCCTCCTTGGTCTGCATGTAGCGTTCGGTATAAATAGTGTCGTACCACTTCCAGTTGGTAACCGGCGCCACCGCAATTGCCGAGCGGAATAAGTTATTCCCCTTAAGAATGCAGAGCGAAGCCAAATATCCGCCATAGCTCCAACCAAAAACACCAATACGGCTGCGGTTGACGTACGAAAGGCTGCCCAGGTAATTAGCAGTTGCAATCTGGTCTTCGGTTTCGTAATCGCCCAGACGTTGGTAGGTCGTTTTTTTGAATTCCGACCCACGCCCGCCGGTCCCGCGGTTGTCGACACAGGCCACGACGAAGCCTTTCTGAGCCAGCATCTGGAACCACCAATAGTTTTGGCCTTTCCAGCTATCGACCACCTGCTGCGAGCCCGGACCGCCGTATACGAAAAGGAGTAATGGGTACTGGCGGTCAACTTCGAAATTGGTAGGCTTAATCATCCAGCCGTTGAGGTCTACACCGTAACGCGTGGTAAATTTAAAGAAGGAAACATCCCCGACCCCAAAGGTCTTTTGCTTTTTCCGGAGGTCCGTATTGGTCTCTATTGCCCGCAATTCCCGGCCTTGCCGGTTCATAACGGTGTAGGTAGGTGGCTGGTTGATTGTAGAATGATTGAGCACGAAATAATCAAACGTGCTACTGAATTGGGCAGTATTCCAACCTGTTTCGGCTGCTATGTTTTTCCGGTTACCGCCATCCAGATCTACGCGTGCGATCTGGCGCTGCATGGGCGTTGGCTGGGCCGACTGGAAATACAAGTGACCGCGCTCCTCATCTACACCGTAGAACTGGGTGATCTCCCAGTCGCCTTTGGTCAGTTGCCGCACCAGCTTACCCTTCATATCATACAGGTAAATGTGGTGCCAGCCGTCCTGCTCGCTAGTCCAAATGAAGTGCTTGCCGTCTTTGAGAAACGTTAGGTTGTCCAGGACCGCTTCGGCAATGTAGCGCTCGTCTTTTTCGCGGAAGAGGGTCCTGCCTGTACCATTGCGGGCATTAACCAACAAAAGCTCTACATCACTCTGGTGACGGTTCATCAGATAGATACATAACTGTTCAGGGTCTTGTGTCCATTTGATCCGCGGGATGTACTCTACTTGGTCGCGAATTTCGGCATCCATGGTTTTTTTGGATTGGATATCGTAGATCCGCACGCCTACCTTCGAATTTTCTTCTCCGACCTTGGGGTACTTAAAGGTGACGTATTCGGGGTACAGATCTCCCCGGTAATTGGTCATGGTAAACTCTTTTACCCTCGACTCATCAAAACGGTAAAAAGCTATTTTATTTCCATCGGGCGACCACTGAAAACCGCGAGCAAATCCGAATTCTTCCTCATATACCCAGTCCACAGCGCCGTTGATGATGGCGTTGGGCTTGCCGTCTGTGGTCACCTGAATGATCTCATTGCGCTCCAGATCATTAAAATAGAGGTTATTACCGTAGACGAAAGCTACCTTGTTGCCTTGTGGGCTAAAGGTTGCATAGCGTACTTTTCCTTCCGGGAAAAGAGCTGCCAGGCTTTCCGTTTCGCGGTCGTAGAGGAAGTACTGGGCCCGTCTGGATCGCCGGTAGATACGTTCCTGCTGATTGTAGAGCAGGATTTTTTGTTCGTCTTCACTGAAAGCATACCCTTGTAAATTGCCGTCGAATCCTGCCTGACCCGAGAGAGCAGCGGCGTCCAACAGGGTCCCTGTCCGTTCTCCGGTGGTAAGGTCGTAAATCTGGATCGCGTTTTCTTCTAACCGGGTGTAGCGCTGCCCGTCTGCAAGGAAATTGAATCCCGGTACGCTTTTTGCCGAAAAATCATAGTCGAGCCAAATGTCTTTTAGGGAAATACGCTGTTGCGCAAAAAGCAGGAACGGGCTTACCAAAAGCCAGCCCAACAGGAACCATTGCCGGAACTTCATAGGATCAATTTTTTTCAAAAAAGAAGCAAGGTAAAAGATACAAATTCCACTAGAAAACCCACGGAACGTTATAGTTTCTTAGGGGAAAATTTCCTGCAGCTTGCGTTCAAGGGATGCTCCCCGCAGGTTTTTGGCAATTACCTTGCCCTCTTCGTCAATTAGGTAAGTCATAGGGATCGAACGTACCTGGTACAGCTGAGCAACTTCATTTTTCCACCCTTTTAGATCGCTCACCTGAGGCCAAGGCAGTTGGTCGGCAGCAATGGCACGCTCCCAGGAGTCTTTATTGCGGTCGAGGCTGACGCCCAGGATCTCGAAGCCACGGTCGCGGTATTTTTCGTACACCGAACGTACGCGCGGGTTCTCCTTGCGACAGGGGCCGCACCAACTCGCCCAAAAGTCGACCAATACCACGCGGCCGCGCAAGTCGCTCAGCGCCAGGGATTCGCCTCCAGGAGTTTGCTGTGCGAAATCCGGCGCTACGGATCCGACGCTGAGTTTGTGTTTTTTCTTGATCTCTTTCTCAATGCGATCTGCCAGTGGAGGGTAATCGGCTCCGTATTCATCGACAAAAAGTTGAGCAAAATAGAGGTAGGCATCATTGCGTCTGTTCAGCCCGGACAGGATGCCGCTGAGTGCCATTCGGCGGGTGGGCTCGGTTTTGATGTCGGTGAATTCCTCCTCAATATAGGCTTGAACCTTGGCTGGGTCGCGCGATAGCTGAGCCAGGGAAAAGGCATACTCCCGAAAGCTTTGGTACACCCAGGGATTATGCGCATAAGCTTGGTCGTTGAAGTCGGCGAACTGAAAAAAGGTATTGGCGAAATAATTGAATTGATCGGGGTAATCCTGTCCGCTGCCCGGAAAAGACAAATACGTGTTGACTGCAACTACATTAGACAGGAAGGGCTGCGCCTGGCGCATGGAATCGAGAAAAGCAATTTGCAGCGAGTCCACTTTGCGCATGCGGTGTACCAGGGCTGCTTGCTCCTCTTCGTCGGCCGTTTGCATGTGCGAACGTAGCAATTGGTTGGCTTGTACCCGATATTGGTCCATCTGTTTTTTCATATTGACATAGTGCGCATTAAGTGCGGAGCCAGAGAGTTGGATTTCGTCCATGGTTGCGCAATTGCCGGTTAGCGTCAGGTCTCGACCTTCTCCCAGCAAAAGCATGAACCGCTTACCGGAAGCATTGCTGATGTAATAAAAGCCAAAATCGGGCGTGGGCAGAGAAAATAAGAACGTATCGGGCGCCAACACCTCTGCCTGTTGGATGGGGAAAAACTGGAACCCATCGAATTGCATTAGGGTGAGCACTGGTGTCTCACAACCGGTAAATGCACACCTGATGTGGGTGGTGTCCTGCTTACCATTCTGTGCAGATGAAAAAAAAGGCAGAATCATCAAGAGACCCAAGAAGCCGAAAAGGGTAAGAGCAGCGCGCATATTTTTTACCGTAAAATTAGAAGGATTATGGTGGATACGCAAAGTTCCGGCCTCGGCATCTGAAGAACAATTGCGTCGCCGGGCCGTCGTCAGGCGAAGGGGCTTTTGCAGTGATCGGCGGAATAAGCTTACTAGTCGAGTAAGAAGGCGGGCCGGGCAACATTATTTTTCGAAAAATAGTTGATTAAGTGTTAGGCTTAGCTTAAAATAAAAGCAAAGTAGCAGTTACCGGTTCTACATAGAGTTGAAAAACCTTATCGATGGGCCGGAATCATCCCTGATTATGAAAAAGAAAACCTCTTACGAAATGCGGGGTAACCCGCTGAATAACTTTGGCGGCATACTAGCCATTATCCTATTTTTGGTGGTTCTGTTCATGTTGTCCCGGTTCGTCTTTCGCATCTTGTATTACCTGTCACCGCTGATGCTCATTGCCGCCCTGATCATCAACCGCAAGGTGGTGATCGATTACGGTAAGTGGGTGATTAGCCTCTACCGGCGTGATTTGCTGCTGGGAGTCGGTGGCACCGTACTGACGATTATCGGGTTTCCGATTGTGAGCGCCTTTTTGCTGATCAAAGCACTGTTCAAAAAACGTCTGGCCGACGTGGAGGAAGAAATTCGCCGGCGTGAGCAGGGGCAACTCATCGACTACGAGGAGCTGGACAGCCGGCGACTAGGGCGCCGGGAGCGTGAGCGGACGCGTCGTTCTGCCAACGAAGGCGATTATGAAGAACTATTTGACTAACCATTTGTGTGGTGGCTCTGCTTTTCTTTGCTACTGGGCGGCGGGTACGTACTGCTTTTGATGGAATTCTGGCGCACCTGGCAGAAGATCCCAATTGCGCATCCACCTCCTGAATTCCTTCCGGAAAATGCAACTCCGGTATCGGTGATGGTGCCGGCGCGCAACGAGGCCGGTCACATAGCAACTTGCCTGGATGCTCTGCTGCGGCAAACTTATCCGGCTGCCGCCCTCCAAATCATAGTGCTGGATGATTTCTCGACCGATGAAACCGCCGCCATAGTACGTTCCTACGCCGACCGCGGGGTACAGCTTTTTTCCCTCGCCAGCTTTTTTCCCGAACCTAAGGGTGCCCACAAGAAGAAAGCGCTAGCCCTGGGGGTCGAGCAGGCCCGGGGCGAGCTGGTCCTGACTACCGATGCCGATAGCCGGGTGCCACCGACGTGGGTTGCTGCTGCAGTCGCAGCCTACCAGCAGGGTGCCGTTGCGATTACCGGTCCGGTTGTTTTTCAAAATGAAAACAACCGCTTCGAGCGCTTTCAGTCCCTCGATATCCTGGGTACAATGGTCATTACGGGGGCCGGCCTGTACTCGGGACACCTGCTTTTGGCCAATGGTGCTAACTTTGCCTACAGCCGGCAAGCTTTCGATGCCGTCGACGGCTTTGCCGGTATTGACCGTCAGGCTTCGGGTGATGATGTTTTGCTCATGCAAAAGTTGGCCGCCGCCTACCCCGGCAGGATGCGTTTTCTGAAGGGTGCCGATTACCAGGTGGCTTCTTACCCTGAGTCGACGCTCGCGGATTTTTGGCAGCAACGACTGCGGTGGGCAAGCAAAACCGGCAGCTATGCACGACCCTACATACTTATGGTTTACGCCTTTACAGCCCTCTGGTGCTGGGTCATACTGCTCACGCCCCTGCAAGCAATCGCAATAGGACCCCCGGCCTTCGCGCTGACCCTTTTATTGTGGGGAATCAAAAGCGGAACCGATTTCCTTTTTTTGCGGGCGGCAGCTCGCTTTTTTGGTCGAACGGATTTACTGCAAAGCTTTGCCTATGCGGAGGTTGCCCATACGTTGTACATTGCTGCCATTTCCGTAGCGACATTTTTTCAAAAGTCTTACCGCTGGAAGGGACGCAAAGTACGTTAACCCGCTATTATGCGGGTTTGTACTCACTCGTAAAGTGGAAGCTGATCTCCGGGTGGTTCTCTTGCACCATCTTCAGCGCCCAGGCCGATTCGGCCAGATAGACGAATTGATCGTGTTTGTCGCGAGCAATGTCTTTGGTACGTTTTTTCACAAAATTATGGATATCCTTGGGGTCTGCGGCGGATATCCAGCAGGCTTTGTGCAAATTCATCGGCTCATAAGCGCAGGATGCACCGTACTCGTGCTCCAGGCGGTACTTGATCACGTCGAACTGAAGCGCCCCTACCGTACCGATGATTTTACGACCATTATCTTCTTTGACAAACAACTGCGCCAAACCTTCGTCCATGAGCTCAATAAGGCCCTTATTGAGCTGTTTGGACTTCATGGGGTCGGCGTTATTGACATAGCGAAACTGCTCGGGGGAGAATACTGGTATCCCCTTGAAATGTAAAACTTCACCTTCGGTGACCGTGTCGCCGATTTTGAAATTCCCCGAATCGTAAAGGCCGATAACGTCGCCCGGGTAGGCTTCATCCACTACGGTTTTCTTAGCCGCCATGAACGAGGTCGGGTTGGAAAACTTCATCTTTCGTCCCTGGCGTACGTGCAAATAATTCGTATTGCGCTGAAAAATACCGGAGCAGATGCGCATAAACGCTATGCGGTCGCGGTGTTTGGGGTCCATGTTGGCGTGGATTTTAAAAACAAAACCCGCGAATTTATCTTCCGTAGGATTGACTTCGCGCTCTTCCGATACGCGTGGTAGCGGGAAGGGAGCAATATCGACGAAGCAATCCAGCAGTTCGCGCACACCGAAGTTGTTGATAGCGCTACCAAAAAAGACCGGGGATAGCTCGCCAGCTAGGTAAGCTGCTTTATCAAAATCGGGATAGACCTCCTGAATCATAGTTACTTCTTCCCGGAGCTCTTCGGCTGCGGCTTCTCCGACGTGTTGTTCCAGTTCTGGTTGTTCGAGATCTTTAATTTCAATCACCTCTTCTTCAGCTTGCTTACCGTGGGGACGGAAGAGTACCATTTTCTCTTCGTACAAGCTGTATACCCCCTGAAACCGTTGCCCCATGCCTGCCGGCCAGCTAAGAGGCGTAACGGTGAGCCCCAGCTTTTGCTCGATTTCGTCGAGCAGGTCGAACCCATCCAAGCCTTCGCGGTCGAGTTTATTGATGAAAACAATAATGGGCGTATTGCGCATGCGGCAGACATTGACCAACTTTTCGGTTTGGATCTCTACGCCTTTAGCCACGTCGATCACTACAATTACGCTATCGACTGCCGTAAGGGTGCGATAAGTGTCTTCCGCAAAATCTTGGTGACCGGGGGTGTCAAGAATATTGATTTTGGTGTCTTTGTATTCAAAGGCCATAACGGAAGTGGCAACCGAAATACCGCGCTGGCGTTCGATTTCCATGAAGTCGGAGGTGGCCGCCCGGTTGATTTTATTGGATTTAACGGCGCCCGCTACCTGGATGGCCCCTCCGAAAAGCAGCAACTTCTCGGTAAGAGTCGTCTTCCCTGCATCCGGGTGGCTGATGATGGCGAACGTGCGCCGTTTTTTTATCTGATCTTCAATTTTCATATTACTCCTCATTCCTTAACAAACGCTGCAAAAATAGGGAAATAAAACTATGCGTGCTACCGATAAAATAAGGACCGGGAACCGCGGGTAGGCCGCGTAAACAAATACACGATTTTTTGCTTATTATAATCGTTGGTTTCGTACCCTACTACGGTGGCGGTAAAGGCATTACCTTTGCTGTTGAATGGCAGCCACAAAACAGGTGGGTTAGAATCAACTAAAGTAGCTGACTAGTCAATCAATAGTGGCTAAGTTAGCGGAAGCACATCGATATGATTGAATTAGCTGGAATCATTATTCTGGGGATATTTGCTCAATGGCTTGCCTGGCGTACGCGCGTACCCGCCATTTTACCGCTCATTATTGTCGGATTGGTGGTAGGGCCATTATCTACGCTCTTTACCCCTGACGGAAAGAAGTTGCTTGAACCGATGTATCATCCCGAAACGGGCATCGGGGTTTTTGCTAATGAGTACTTATTCTACTTTGTTTCTCTATCGATCGGGATCATTCTTTTTGAGGGCGGGCTCACGCTCAAGCGGTCGGAAATTCGCGGCGTCGGGCCGATTATTTTACGGCTCATCACCCTAGGGCCTGCAATAACCCTGGTCGGTGGCGGTTTTGCGGCACACTACCTCATGAATCTACCATGGGCGATCGCTTTTCTTTTTTCCGCGCTGATCACCGTAACCGGTCCGACTGTAATTGCTCCCATCTTGCGCAATACGCCGCTCAACCGGAATGTATCTACCGTTCTCAAATGGGAAGGGATCCTCATCGATCCCATCGGGGCCACCTTGGCAGTATTGGTGTTTGAGTTTATCCACTCGACGAGCGGAAGTATTACTTTTACCTCTCACGCGCTGATCTCCTTTTTCCAGATCATCCTCATCGGGTTGGCCCTGGGGACACTAGGGGCGCTAGGGCTGGTGCAACTTATCAAGCGGGAGTTGATTCCGCATTACTTGCTCAATGTTTTCACCCTGGCCTGGGTCCTGGGAGTGTTCATCCTTTCCGAAATCTTGGCGAAAGAGTCAGGCCTCCTGGCGATGGTGGTCATGGGTACGGCAATTGGGAATATGGATGTGCCAAGACTCAAGGAAATTCTATCCTTCAAGGAGTCTTTAAGTGTCCTGTTGATATCCATCCTTTTCATTATTCTGGCGGCCAATATCAACATGGAGGACCTCAACCTGGTTATCCGGGATTACCGAAGTTTCGTACTATTGGCTTTTGTAGCTTTTATCCTGCGGCCCATCGGCGTTTTTATCTGCACCCGTGACTCGGAATTGAACTTTTCGGAAAAGTCGTTTATTTCCTGGGTCGGGCCGCGCGGTATTGTAGCCGCCGGGGTGGCATCCCTGTTTGGTCTCACCCTGACTGATGAGGGAGTGCCCGGTGCGGAGTACCTTACTCCACTGGTTTTTCTGATTGTGCTAGGTACGGTAATGCTCAATGCGACGACGGCACGCCTAGTCGCTCGTTTACTAGGGGTTACGCAAGATTCTTCCGACGGGATTTTATTTGTGGGGGCCAGCCTGGCTGCACGGGTACTAGGTAAGTACCTCATCGATAACAAACGGCGCGTTGTACTGGTCGACAACAACCACCGCTCCGTACAAAAAGCGCGCGAGATGGGTCTGGAAGCACTCGTTGCGAATATTTACACCCAAGACCTGGAAGAGGATGTAGAGCTTGTCGATGTAGGCTACCTCATTGCTATGACCTCCAGTGCTGAAGTCAACGCCTATGCGGTGCGCAAGTACGAAAAAATATTCGGCGAGCTGGGTACCTTCCGGCTTATTACCCCCGAAGAGTTGCGTCGCGACCCCGAGGAGTTACCTAAAACCGGCTTGCTTTCTTATGCAGACGACTTCCTCAATATTAACGAAATTGCGCGCGATTATCCCTATGTGCATGAGGTTAGGATGCAGTCGGTAGAAGAGTTGAAAGCAACCATCCGCGACCTTGCTGGAATTGATGAAGCCATCCCGATTTTCATCAAGGAAGGTCAAAATCATATCTACCCACTGCCGCCTGATCTAGACCAGGTAACGGCCGATGGGCCATTCGATCTGGTCTACCTTGGTAAAGAGGTCGAGTTCGAGAAGAAGCCCTCCGCCAATATAGGCGAGGAGGTCAAAAGCTAGCCCCTAACGGTCCGGACCGACCGCCGCGTGCTGGGTCAGGCTTCCACTACTTTCAGGAGTACCTCCAGGATCTGCTTGGCAGCTACGGCGATCTTCGTGCCGGGTCCGAATACACCTACCACGCCCTGCTGGTATAGATAGTCGTAATCCTGAGCTGGAATGACGCCCCCTACGACTACCATGATATCGCCCCGGCCGATTGCTTTCAGGGCCTCAATCGTCTGGGGTACCAGAGTTTTGTGGCCGGCAGCCAGGGAAGAAATACCCAGGATATGCACATCGTTCTCGGCGGCTTGCCGTGCTGCTTCGGCGGGTGTCTGGAACAGCGGACCAATATCAACGTCAAAACCCAGGTCGGCAAAACTGGTGGCGATCACTTTGGCGCCCCGGTCGTGACCGTCTTGGCCCAGCTTAGCCACCATGATCCGGGGGCGGCGCCCTTCGACCTGTGCAAATTGATCGGCCAGGGCCTGTGCTTGCTGGAATGCCTCATCTATCTTGATTTCGCTCGAGTAAACGCCCGATACCGAGCGCGTTGTAGGTGTGAAGCGGCCAAAGGCCCGCTCCATAGCATCGGAGATCTCACCCAGCGTAGCCCGCTGACGAGCCGCTTTGACGGCCAAGTTGAGCAAGTTGCCGTTATCGTTTTTTGCACTTTCGTAAAGGGCTTCGAGGGCTTGTCGCACCTGTTCATCGTCCCGTGCGGCCCGCACCTCTTGGATGCGGCGTACCTGGGATTCGCGGACGGCCGAATTATCGACTTCGCGAATGTCGACTTCGCGTTCATCCTCCGGAGCAAAAATATTGACACCTACAATTTGATCCAACCCGCTGTCGATGCGGGCTTGCTTGCGTGCAGCGGCCTCTTCGATGCGCAGCTTGGGCAAGCCATCCTCAATGGCCTTTGCCATGCCGCCCAATTCTTCTACTTCCTGAATGAGTGACCAGGCGCGCTTCACCAGTTCTGCCGTGAGGTATTCGACATAATAGGAGCCTCCCCAGGGGTCAACAGCTTTTACGATGTCGCTTTCCTTTTGGAGGAAGATTTGCGTATCACGTGCAATCTTGGCCGAAAAGTCGGTCGGCAGGGCAATGGCTTCATCCAGGGAGTTGGTATGGAGCGACTGCGTGCCGCCCAATACTGCCGCCATAGCTTCAATGGCGGTGCGGGCAATGTTGTTAAAAGGATCCTGTTCGGTGAGGCTCCAGCCCGAGGTTTGACAGTGGGTGCGCAATGCCATCGACTTGGGATTCTCCGGATCGAATTGCTTGACGATGTAGGCCCAGAGCAAGCGACCGGCGCGCATCTTAGCAATCTCCATAAAGTGGTTCATTCCGATTGCCCAGAAAAAGGAAAGGCGCGGTGCAAAATCATCGATTTTGAGCCCGGCTTTCAGGCCGGCACGAATGTACTCCAGGCCGTCGGCCAGGGTGTAGGCCAGTTCGATGTCGGCCGGCGCTCCCGCTTCATGCATGTGATAACCCGAGATACTAATCGAATTGAAGCGGGGCATATGTTCAGCGGTATATTCAAAAATATCGGCAATGATCCGCATGGAAGGTACGGGCGGATAGATGAAGGTATTCCGCACCATGAATTCCTTGAGGATGTCGTTTTGGATGGTCCCACTGAGTTGGCCGCGTTCTACCCCTTGCTCCTCGGCGGCTACGATATAAAAAGCCATGACCGGAATGACAGCCCCGTTCATAGTCATCGATACCGACATCTTGTCAAGCGGGATCTGGTCAAAAAGCAGCTTCATATCCTCCACGCTATCGATGGCTACGCCTGCCTTACCCACGTCGCCAAAAACTCGCTCATGATCCGAGTCGTAACCGCGGTGTGTGGCCAAATCGAAAGCGACCGACAGTCCCTTTTGGCCGGCCGCTAGATTGCGGCGGTAAAAGGCATTGCTTTCTTCGGCAGTGGAAAATCCCGAATACTGGCGAATGGTCCAGGGACGTACCGTGTACATCGAACTATAAGGACCGCGCAGGTAGGGCGGCAGGCCCGCAACATACCTCAAATGCGCTACTTCCTTCAGATGATCGGGCGTGTACTTGCTTTCGATATCAATGTGCTCGGCGGTGCGAAAAGGTTCGCCTTTAGTCGGCTGGTTGACGGCGGGTCGTGGGTCGCGTTGCCAGTTCATGTTACTAAAATCGGGATGCGCCATAATAGCCTGCTTTTGTACTTCAAGATAATCAGAAATATGCTTGGCAATAAACCGGAGCAGCCAAACTTTTGGGAAACTTTGCTGGGTAATAAAACGTTCTTTTTGCAACTTGCAAATGACGAACGTCATATTTGATATTTGGCAGGCTGAAAAGTTTTACGCCGTGATTGCATATAATCGATTTGTACTGGAAAACGGCTTGCGCGTTCTGGTACACGAGGATAAAAGCACCCCCCTGGTGGCCGTCAACGTTCTCTACAACGTGGGGGCCCGGGACGAAGACCCCCAGAAAACCGGAATGGCTCATCTATTTGAGCACCTTATGTTCAATGGTTCTGCTACTGTTCCGGATTTCGATGAGATCATTCAGCAGGCCGGCGGGGAGAACAATGCTTTCACCAACAACGATATTACCAACTTCTACGAGATCTTACCTGCCGACAACCTGGAGGTAGCTTTCTGGGCGGAGTCGGACCGGATGCATCAGTTATCCTTCGATGAAAGGTCACTCGATGTGCAACGCAAAGTGGTTATCGAGGAGTTTAATGAGACCTGCCTCAACCAACCTTACGGTGATGTGTGGCATTACATTGCCGATATGGCCTATAAAGTGCATCCCTACCGCTGGCCAACTATCGGCAAAATACCCGAACACGTAGCGAAAACTACATTGGAAGACGTAAAAGCTTTTTATCAGCGCCATTACTGCCCTAATAACGCTATTCTGGTCGTAACGGGTAACGCTGGTGCCGAACAAGTTAAGTACTTTGCAGAGAAGTGGTTCGGAACCATTCCAGCGGGCGACCTTCCGGCCCGCGCCCTGCCTCAGGAGCCGCCGCAGGAAAAGTTGCAGCAACGGGTAAATCAGGCCAATGTACCGGTCGATGCCCTGTATCTGGCTTTCCATGCGCCCTCACGTACGGCCTTTGATTACTATGTTGCCGACTTGCTGTCCGACCTTCTGAGCAACGGCACCTCAGCCCGATTGTACCGGCGCCTTCTGAAAGAGCAGCAGCTATTCGCACAGATTGATTGTTACCTAACCGGAAGTATAGACCCGGGCTTGCTCATCATCGAAGGGCAGCCAGCAGCCGGTGTCAACCTGGAGAAAGCCGAAGCGGCTATTTGGAAAGAGCTGGAACTGCTCCAAAACGAGCCGGTTAGCGAACGGGAATTGCAGAAATGGAAAAATAAAACGGAAAGTCAGATTGCTTTTGCCGATCTTAGCATTGTGAACCGGGCCATCAACCTGGCATTTTTTGAATTGCTGGGCAACCCCGATCTGATCAACGAAGAAGCCAATATTTACCACCGGGTCACGGTAGCCGATATTCAGCGGCTATCCCGCAGGCTTTTTACCCAGGCGAATTGCTCAGAGCTCTACTACCGGGCAGCTGAGCGTATGACTACTGTTCCAGCGACTGAAGTGCCTGTTCCATCCGCTGAATTCGGTCCCGGCGCTCCACTATAACCGGTGCGGCCGCACGCTCGGTACATTGCAGATCGGCACAGCGTTCGCAGGTGGTGTGTACATTGCGTGGTGCGATGGCTTTATCTTGCCAAAATGCTACCTTCTTTTTGAGGTCGTCATTTAGCAATAGGCCAAGAGTGACGCTTACGTTCTTGTCGGGCTCCGGATAGGCAGCCCGGGCGATGGACAGGCAGAGGTAATCGTCTTTTTTAAACATATACCGGCTAAGTTGGGCATCGACGATGGGGATATCTTTTTCATTACCATTGCCTTGGTGCCGCTCCTGTAAGGTCCTCAACAGCGAAATAGGAATCCAGCGGCGGCAGTAATGCTCAAACAAGCCGTTGCCATGGGGCGCGTGGCGGTGGTTGAGGTGCAGCTCTCGGTCGATCTCAAAACTGTCGCGCTTCAGGTCGTGTACAAATCGGGTGAAAAAGATCTTTTTCAAGCCAAAGAATTCGGGTAGAATATTCGTAAGGCGGTGGTAAAACATCTCCGGACTGGCATTATACTTATCCATGATGTCCAGCCAGGCCTGGCCGTCCCAGGTAGGCTGCCGAAAGAAATCCTCCAACTCGCGGCAGAAAGACTCGAGCGGCATGTGCAAGGCAACGGAAAAATAAATGGCTTTCGAATGGTTTAAGACTTCTTCAAAAACCCGTCCGCGCAGAATGGAAGAGGTGTAGGCCCGCTCGGTGATGCCCAGGTGCTGGAACCCCAATTCTTTGCCGAATTGAAAGGCCTTTTGCATAGGGGTGAGGCGGCTACTCAGCAGCAATTCTTGCTTTTGAGGTAGGAAAACCGAGCGAAGGCCTGCGAGCTCCGGATGTACATCCAAGCCGCTATCTATAATCCGGTAATTAAATTTGTCGGTTAATAGTCTTGCAAGGTGTTCGGCTGCCAGGGGGCGCTCTTCGGGTAATTCGTATTGGGCGGTAAAGCTATTGACCGCCGCTTCGAGCTCGGGAAAATAATTGGAGTGGAGCTCCAGGTAGGAGCGTAAAGCGCCGAAATAAAAGTTTTCTTCCCGCAAAGCATAATTGCGCGACAACTCGAGCAAGGTAGAAATGAAGGCGCCCACACGAGCCGGTGCATTGGCGATGATTTCTACGACTTTGGCCAGCTCGATCCCGAATAAATCCAGGGGAAGTTCATGGAGAAAGTTGGATTGCAGAAGCTCTGCTACCGGGGCTAGCGTCTCGTCTACTTCGCCTTTGATAAGGTAATCGTAGCTCACGCCCAGGGCCGCAGCCAGTGTCTTAATTTTTGCCTCTTTGGGATACTTTTTGCCTTTTTCAATTTCGTTAAGATAAGAAACTGACATCTCTGCTTGCTCCGACAACTCGGCAAAGGAAAGCCTCTTGCGCTGCCGTAGTCTCTTCACCTTTAAGCCGAAAAGAATCTTTTCGTTTTGTGTTTTTCCGTTCATAGCTTTCAAAAATAACACAAACAGCGAATTTTCGCAAAATTGCATTCGCTAGCAAGGTAATTTTTTGTACCTTATTTTGCTTCAATTATGATTACAGTAACCGAAGAAACACAATCTGCTAAATTGCACCACCGTCCCGAGCTAGCGATTCGCTACCGCACGAGAGCGGAAAGTTTCGAGCGTGATGCTCAAGGCCAAGAGCGCTACTATAATCGCCTGGCGATTTTTCGTTTATTGGTTTTTGTGGGTGGTATTGCCTTAGCGCTTTTTCTCGGCGCTCGGTCGATCGTTGCAGGCATCGGGACGGGTGTGCTCACTTTCGCGGTGTTCTTTTGGATGGTCCGGCTCCACGATAAGGTACAGCAACGATTGAAATTGTTCGGTTCCTTACAAGCGGTCAATGAGGCGGAGTTGGCTGCCTTACACTACCAATACCATACGCATGATAGCGGTGCGGCCTTCGAACCTGCAGATCATCCCTATGCCGATGACCTGGACTTATTCGGTTCGAATTCTTTTTTTCAATACAGTAATCGGGCGGGTACTTACCTGGGTAAGACGACTTACGCCCAGTGGTTATCAGCTCCTGCAACGCGGAGCGATCTGATCGGTCGCCAGGAATCCATCCCGGAATTGAGCGCAGACCTCGAATGGCGGCAACACTTCCAGGCCGAAGCGGCTCTGGCACCTGATGCTCCGCATCACCTCGCCGTGCTGCAAGCGTGGATCGAGCGACCAACAGCTGTTTACCCGCAGGCGCTTCCACGCATCACGCGTTACCTGGCCCCACTATGGATGGCACTCAGTATATTTTTATGGATTTATGTCCTGCCCTGGCAGATTGCGATTTTTCTGCTGCTGCCCCCGATTCTGATCTTGCGCCGGTATCGAGAGCCCATCCGGCAAACGCATGAACAAACCGGTAAAGCCGTTGACATTCTGCGCCATTACGCCCGGCTGATCGGGCAGGTGGAGGCAGCCTCCTTCGACTCGGCTTACTGGCAGCATATTACTGCCCCCATACGGGGCTCCAGCAGCGCATCGCAAACCATTAGAAAGTTGGCCTATGCAATCAGCCAGCTCAATGTGCGCTATAATGCCTTTGCGATCATCCTGAATTTAACGGGGCTATGGGACCTGCACTGGGTATACCAATTGGAAAAATGGAAGGCGCACAACGGGCATCTGGTTCCCGCCTGGCTGGAAAGCCTTGCCCGGGTAGAAGCGCTGCAGACCCTAGCTACCCTGCACGATAATCATCCTGATTGGTGCATGCCGCGGCTACACGACAAGGCCGAACTCCATGCCCGGGATATTGGTCATCCGTTACTACCGGAGACCAAGCGCGTGGGAAATGACTTATCCATGCCCACCGATAGCCACTTGAAATTGATTACCGGCTCGAATATGGCGGGAAAAAGTACCTTCCTGCGTACATTGGGGATAAATATGGTGTTGGCTATGGCGGGTGGCCCGGTCTGTGGGCGCTCCTTTGTCTTACCCGAATTGCAGGTTTACACCAGCATGCGGGTTCGTGATGATCTAAGCGAGGGGGCATCGGCCTTCAAGGCAGAACTCAATCGCTTACAGCGGATCATACGGGCAGTAGAGGGCAAAGAGGACCATCTGCCCAAGCCCTTTGTTTTATTAGATGAAATCCTTAAAGGAACGAATTCCCGCGATCGCCATACCGGCTCGCGGGCACTGATACAGCAATTACTGGATGAGGGTGCCGCCGGATTGATCGCTACCCACGACCTGGATCTAGGCGATATGGAGGCGCAATCGGGCGGGAAAATCGAAAACCTGCGCATGGAGGTTGATATTGAAGACGGCTCCTTGCATTTCGATTATCGATTGAAGAAAGGTATCACGCAGAGTTTTAATGCGACTTTACTAATGCAACAGATGGGCATCCGGGTAGCGCCCCGATTGCCTTCATGAAATGTAGCCCATAGCATGAAACCAAGCAAAGAACGGCCAACCGCCCTCGACCGGCAACGTTCCGTCTATTTGAATGGAATGCGTGGAAAAAAGCCCACCGTGCCGACCGGTGTGCAAGAACTCGAAGCGGCGGCTATCCGGCGCATGTCATCGGCCGCCGAGGCCTATATTGTCGGCGGTGCTGGTTCAGAGCACACGATTGCCAACAACCGCGATGGGTTCCGGTGCTGGCAGATTGTACCGCGTATGTTGCGCGACGTCGAAACGGCCGATTTCTCTACCGAATTATTGGGTATGCAACTACCGCTACCTCTCCTGCTGGCCCCGATCGGCGTACTGGAGATGGTGCATCCGCAAGCCGACCGGGCGGTAGGGCAGGCTGCTGCATTAGCAGGTATTCCTTACATCTTTTCCAACCAGGCCTCGGTAGCTATGGAAGAAGTGGCAGAGGCCATGGGCCAGGGTCCGCGCTGGTTTCAGCTCTACTGGAGCAAGTCGGACGAACTGGTACGTAGCCTGGTACAGCGGGCCGAAGCCTGTGGGTGTTCCGCGATCGTGGTAACCCTGGATACGACCATGCTGGGGTGGCGCAACCGCGACCTCGATCGGGCCTACCTTCCTTTCTTGCGGGGGCAGGGATTAGCCCAGTATATCAGCGATCCGGTCTTTCAACGCTTGATCCAGGAGCCAGAACCCGAGGAAGTAGCGCCCCGTCCGCGTCCGACACTTCAATTAATACGGGAACTGGTGCAGTTGAATCGCCGCTACCCTGGCAATTGGTGGTCGAACCTGCGCTCGGGCGTCGCCCAGCAAGCCGTGCGTAAGTTTATTCAGATTTATACCAACCCCAGCCTCGACTGGGACCAAATAATCCAATTGCGCAAACATACTCGATTGCCGATATTACTGAAGGGCATTCTCCACTCGGCAGATGCTTTAAAAGCACTCGATTCGGAGGTGGATGGTATCATTGTATCGAATCATGGGGGCCGCCAGGTGGATGGGGCGCTCTCGGCTATTGTCGCATTGGAAGGCATCGCCCAGGTCGTTAAAGGACGCATCCCGGTTTTAATGGATAGCGGCATCCGAACGGGTGCCGATGTTTTTAAGGCACTGGCTCTGGGGGCTGATGCCGTGTGTCTGGGGCGGCCCTACGTATACGGACTGACGCTGGCTGGTGCCGGTGGCGTGCGGGAAGTGATCGAAAACCTGACCGCGGAGTTCGAACTCACCGCCCGTCTGGCAGGTTGTCGAAATGTGACGGAAATACGGCAAGCAACTCTTCTGCCAACTCATGCAAAAACCCAAGGACATGGATGATGAACTCAAACAAACGATGGATCTCATCAGCCGTGATTTCGAATTGGAAAATGCTGGGCAGATGCTTACCGAGGAAGCGGTACTCAGGGCCCTATCCAATCAAATTGCCTACATGATCGAGCACAAACTGGAGGTACTTTTAAGCCTCATGTACCGGTTGGATGTAAAGGAAGAAAAGGTTGAACTTGCCCTTTCTCCCGCCTCAACGGAACCAGCTAACGTCGCTTTGGCCCGCCTCGTCTTAGAGCGCCAAAAGCAGCGGGTCTTTACCAAAAACTACTACCGACAGGATGGTTTGGATGGTTGGGACGATTTCTGATCAAATCTTGTTGAAATACAAGTTGCTCGTATTTTCTTTCTTGCGTGCCGGTGTCTTCCCTTCTAATACCAACTCATCCAGACGTAGGTGTTTGATGCGCAGACATTCGAGTTCGGCGGCCTCGCTGCAGTGCAGAACGAGGTGGCTACCCTCGGCCGATAGCATCCAGTAACCCTGGGATCGGCTGACGGCACCAGTCTTCGGGCAGAGTAGTTCCCGGGTGAATGTGCCGTCCGGTCGGAGCGTGTACGTTAAAGTGGCATATCTGGCTTCTTCCAGATTTTTTGCCAGTCCTTCAGCGACTGCTAACCGCATGGCATCTAGGTTATTCTCCCAATCTCCGGTAAGGAGCTTGGCTTTTTGTCGCAACTCCTGTTGGTCTTCCTGAGCCGGGAATAGCAAGTCCATTTGTCCGGCCCCAGGTGAAAGAGCTATCTCGACGCCACTACAATTCTGAACGATATGATAGGTGCGCTTAGCCTGTCCTTTTGCTTTTAGGGTTAGTAAAAATTGCTGCTGGAGCTGGGTGACTTCCCAACGGATGAGCGCATAGCCGTCAGGCGTGTATTTTTGCAGTAGGGAAAACCCGGATCCGTCTTCGAAAAACTTAAGAATTTGTCGGTGCTCACCGGATTGTCCGATCCAGGTTCCATCTATAAGCGTTTGACACATTTCCTCTTCGGAAGTCATGCAGCGGGTGGAGGTAGCGCTGGTTGTGGAATAAAGCATGGTCATGCTGTAGCAGGTGCATAGCACTACAGTAGCTAGGTTACGGGTTCTCATCCTTATTTTTTTACGTCGGTTTAAAGCGTACCAGTGCGAAAACCGTGAGACCGGAAAAAAATTGCGGTTAAAGCTGATTTTTGCACGCTATTTAACAAGCATATGCACTGGTGTTTAGTCTAAAAGACGCTCCGTATTGGCATAGGTTGCTTTTTTTGGGAAAAAATTCGCAAGAATTTGTACTTTAAGTGGAATTTTAAATAGGAAGGCGCCTAGCGGCGAAGCGTATGTTTTTAAGCACCCGGGGCATTATTTTCCGATCGATCAAATACGGAGAAACTAGCCTTATCCTTGATGTATACACTGAGTCGGCTGGTTTACAAAAATATATCATTGGGGGCGTGCGCAAGACGCGCTCCAGGTTCAGCCCGAGCCTGCTGCAGCCCATGAACCTGTTGCATTTAGTAGCTTACAACCGCGCCGACCGGGAAATCAATCGGCTTAAAGAAGTTCGGCCTGATCGCATTTATCAGCGCTTGCCCTTCGAGGTACGCCGTAGTAGCGTCGCACAGTTCATTACCGAAGTTGCGCGTAAGAGCATCCGGCAAACTGAAGCCCACGAGGCGCTTTACGACTTCTTGCGGTGTAGCTATTGCTACCTGGATGACTGTCCTCAGCCGCCGCGGAATTTCCATTTTTACTTTTTACTGCACTTGAGTCAGTTTCTCGGTTTTGCTCCGAGCGAGGTATCCATGGGGCCTTATTTTCATTTAAGCGAGGGGATATTTGCCACTCTGCCCCCCGAGCGTGGTCCGGTCCTGGAGCCTCCGCAATCGGCCTTACTTGCCCGATTCCTTACGACGCCGATTGAAGAGCTGGAGGGTATCCAGTTAACCCGGAGCGACCGGCAGGCACTGCTGCTCAAACTTCTGGACTACTACCGCCTGCATATCGATAATTTCCCCGAAATCCATTCGCATTTAATCCTGCGCGAGGTCTTACAGTAATCCTTACCAGCTCAGGGAAAAGCTAAGGTTGGGCGTTAACGGCAGCATGTTAAGGTCGGTGGCGAGGAGACGTCCTTGCTCCCCGGGTGCACCTGGGGGGTCTACGAAGTAGCGTTGATCAAATATGTTCTGCTGGTTATAGACATTAAAAATGGCGACACCGATGGTGGCTTCACCCTGCAGCCAAGGAAAGTGATAATCAGCCTGAATGTCCAGCCGGTGATATGCAGGCAGCATACCGGAATTATGATCGGTAAAATCAACGAATACACTTACCAGGTCGTATTCGCCTGTTGCTGTCATGGTCCAGTTGGCCGTATAGCCAGCTGCCGGGGTGAAAGGGCGCGGCGATGCATACTGCCAGCTACCACTCCAGCTCCAGTTCCGGCGGCGGTAGGCATAATGCAGGCCCAGACGATGCCGTTGGTCATGAGCTGCCGGAAAGAAATCATAATTGTTCAGAGCGGGGAACCGGTACTGGACCCGGGATAGCGAATAGGTCAACCACGCCCGGTGTGCCGGCCACTGGCCCTGTAGTAAAAAGTCGACCCCTTCGGCGATGCCGTTCCCCTCGGTATAGGGATTTTGGTCCACGTCGCGAAAGCGCAGGTTCAGTGTCGTCAGGTTGGCGATACGCTTGAGGTAGGCCTCCAAATCAACGGTCCAGAGCCCCTGTCTGTATTGTAGCCCGGCTGTGTACTGCCGGCTGGTAATGTAAGGCGTATGCGCATGCCGGTCGGTTACGATCCAGATTTCTTCCCCGAGCCCCAGTTCATTGTTTTCCACGATCTGGCTGGCAAACTGCACGTATTGCCCCATGCCGAACCGGAACCATAGGGGAGTACGTGGCAGCCGTACCTCCAGATTAAGGCGAGGCTCCCAGAATAAGGGGTCAAAGGACCGGTACCGGGTCGTACGCCAGCCGATGTTTAGCCTGAACAGATCGGGCAAGTCCAACTGATAATTCAAGAACCCATTAAAGTTATAGCCCTTTAATTGTTCCTGAAACTGCTCCTGAGAACGGTCGGATTCCAAAAAATGCACACCAAAACCTGCATGCAAATGCTGGCGCGTCAATCCCATTTCAAAGGTATGGTTTGGGTTGGGGCGCCATCGAGCCGTACCTTGTATTTGCCAGTCCTGTAAATTATTGTTAAGCGCCAACTCCGTGAAGAACGTTTCGGGGCTTTCGAACTCGCGATAGCTCTCTTCCAACTCGTATAAGCTTTCGTACTTTGTGGCGACCGCCAGCAAGACGGTCTGCCATTGCTCGTTCCAATTTGCCTGCCATTTGAAGCTGGTACCCCGGCTTTTTTGCATTAAAAAATCGTGGGTATCCAGTAAGAAGAACTGGTCGTGACGGGCGCTGTAGTCCAGTCGGTCGCCGCCCCGGTAATGGGTCAAAGATATCTGGTGTTGATCGGAAGGTCGGTAAACCACCTTGGTATTCCAGTCATAAAACCGAAGTTCGGGTGAGCGTTGAAAGTCGAGTTCTTCCGGTTTGTTCTTTTGGTTCTCTTCTATTTTTCCACGGCGGGCAATCTGGCCGAAAATATGCTGATAGGTCGGACTTTCTAAAAAGTCGGAAAAAGAGCGGCGGCCCCCCATTAGAATGCTCCACTTGCCTTCGGCCAGGGGTTGATGCACGTAGGCGTGGGCGTAAACCATATTCATCCCGGCGGCGGCCTCAAGCGAATCGGACTGAACCGGTTTAATCGACATGTCGATCACTCCGGCTACCCGCCCCCCGTATTGAGCCGGGTAATTACCCCTGAATACCTGCACCTGATCGGTGAGTTGGGTAGGAAAAGCGGAAAACATACCAAAAAAATGGCCTGCCCGGTAGATGGGAATGCCGTCCCAAAGCAAAAGGTTTTGATCTGGTGTACCCCCCCGGATGTATAGATTAGTTGCCGACTCATCATTGGTACTAATACCTGGGAGTAATTGTATGGTACGCAGTATATCTTTATCGCCCAGGCTGTTGAGCGGAGGCAGGGTCTCGGTTATAGCGACGCGGCCACCGCTTTGGCCGAACTGCAGTTGTCTGTCTGGGCGGTCCTGAACTAGGACCTCGGGAAAATGTTGCAGGTCCCATGCCAAGGCTATTTCTGGGCAGCCCCGACGAAAAGCGCGCAAAGGAATTTTGAGGTTCCGGTACCCGATATAGCGAATGAGCAGGGTATCAACGGTCCCCTTAGGCGCCCAGAAACGAAAAGCCCCGGTCGAGTCGGTCTGTACACCGATCATTTTTTCTTGAATCCAAACGCTGGCGTAAGCTAAAGGTCGACCGCTTATACTGTCCGTGATGGAACCGCAAACCAGTCTTTTGGGGATATACCGGGGTGCAGGTGCGGGTTCTTTGTTACCGGTAGATCGCAGAGCGACGTAGCGTTGATGGATCAATTCGAATTCAATACCCAGTGGAGATAGTAGTTGTTTTAATTCCGTTCTCAGGGTTTGGCGCTCTGCGGGCAGAGAAACCCAGGTTTGGTTGTCGATATGCCCCGGGTCGTAAGCAAATTGAACATCGTGGTAGTTTTCCAGCGCCTGCAGGGCTTGATAGAGGGGCATGCGCTGCCCCAGGGCCTTAGGGGCGCAGCCTAAGCCGAAGAGAAAGCTTGCCATTATCCATTTGAGCAGAAGGGTGCTCTTTCGCTCAAACATATGGTGCGGTTGTTTTATCGCCGGTTGATGACGATACTATCCGTTCGGATGTCAATCTGAAGATTCATAGCATCCTCAAAAATCGCCTTGGCCGTTTCCGGGTTTTGGGGAAGCGGTCCGGTGTATCGTTTTGAAGGGTCGTAATTTCCAATGATGCGCTTTCTCGTCTGTTGTGACCATTCGGCAAAGACCTGATAGAGCGGAGCGTTCTGAAAGGTTCGCTCGTCTTGCATCCATCCGGGTTCGTTGCTGGGGTTTATACGGTCGCCGGTCAGATGGTTGCCGATTATTTGGGCGCGATCGCCTGGCTCCAAATCGATGTGTTGCTGCCTGTTGCGCACCCGGACCTTCCCGGCGTAGCAAATGGTGACGGTTAAATCGCTCCGGGCCCAAACCGAAAATGCAGTACCTCGTACCTCGACCTGGCCTTGGGGTGTTTTAACACGGAAAGCCCTGCCGTGGGTTACTCGGAAAAATGCTTCACCTTCCAGTGTACACTGGCGCACGCTCGGCAGCAATTGCCGCCGGTAGGCGAGGCTGCTGTTTTGGTTCAGCGTTACCTGGCTGCCATCGGGCAAGGTGATACTGCCTTTGTCAGCCATTTCGTAGGTGCGTTGGGTTAATAGAGGAAAAGCGAATACAGCAGCCAGTAGCAAGGCGACGCCAGCCCCGATCGCTATTGGCCAGAGCCGGCGAACCGGGCTTGGCCTGGCTGGTGAGTCGCTGAGCTTCCCGCGTAGTCGTTCCCACTCCTGGCTAACCGGGTAACCGGGAAGTTGCACCCCCCTGCTTTCTTCTGCCAGCCGCTTTAGCAAGGGGTAATCCTCCCGCTCACGCAACTCGGCCAATTCCTGAGGCGTTAGCTCCCCAGCAAGCCACCGGGCCAGCAAGTTTTCCCGTTCCATCCGTTCGCTCATGTGTAATAAAACTTAGTGCAGTATACTGAGAAAACGATTACAAGATGCACTACCCTAATATGCGTTTAAATTTTTTCGTGTAACTGCCGAAGCTGCTGTAGGGCTTTTTGCATCCTTTTTTCCACTGCTTTTACCGATATGCCAACCAACTCGGCAATCTCCTGGTAGGTGAGTTTATCGACCCGATTCAGTAAAAAAACGACGCGCTGCCCTTCGGGCAATCGGGTAATGGCCGACTCCAACTGCTTTCGAAACTCTTCTTCCTCCAGCAAAAATCCCGGATCGGTAGCGTTATCCATTTCTGGGCGCTGCAAATAAAATCGTTCTACCACTTTTCGGTGCTTGACTTCGTCGAGAAAAAGGCGGTTAGCTACCTGGAAAAGGAAAGCTTTGGCTTTTGGATAGCGCACCCTAGCGCAATTCCGCCACAGTCGCAAATAGGCCTCTTGTACAAGGTCTGCCGCCAAGGCTTCGTCCCCGCACCGATAATAGAGAAAGTTGCGCAGGTTGCGGGCATGTTCAAAGAACAAGCGCTCGAAAACCTTTTCTTCGCAAATGTGATCGTCGTCGGCGCGCATAGGCGGTAAATATCAGCAAAGCACGATTTTGCTTTCATCAAACGATTGGCTGCACCCTAAAATTACACTCTTCATTACACAGCCTTTGTTATTTGAAAACTAACGAAAAATGGTCTTCCGTGTGTAATTTTTCGATGGTATGCATCCTTTAGGTGATGATTTATAAAATCACTTAATCTATACGCCATGAAAACAGTTTTTGCAATTATTTTCGCTTTAGTCTTAACAACTTTTACGCCAATGAACGCAAATGATAACAACCCGCTCATGGGAGTACGCTGGGTGCTTGTCACCCTCAACAGTGAAACCGTTACGGTAGCGGAAGAGCGGGGCCGGCAACCCTATCTCGAATTTGCTGAGGAAGATCGCTACTATGGCAATGCAGGTTGCAACCAGATTAATGGCGGTTACGAATGGAAAGGTGATAGCCTGAATTTTGCCCTCGGCGCTTCCACGATGATGGCTTGTCCCAGCATGGAAGTGGAAGATGCATTTAACCAGATGCTCAGCCAGGTGACCAATTACCGGATTCAAGGCGAGAGCTTAGAGCTTTTTTCCGGTGACAAGCTGATCGCGACGTTCGATGCTACGCCGATCTACGAGCTGACCGGCGTAAAATGGGAGTTGAAAACGCTTAATGATGAAACACCGGACTTCGCTAACCTTCGCCAGGTGCCGTATCTGGAATTTACTGCCGAGGGACAACGGGTAAGCGGCTTTACGGGATGCAATCGCGCAAGAGGAGTTTTCGAACGCGACGGCAACAAGCTTCATTTCGGACCCATAGCCGGCACCAAAATGGCCTGTCCGGACCTGACCCTGGAAGACGCTTTTACCAAAGCACTGCAAGAAGTGACCCACTTCCGGATCGATGGCAACAGGTTGATGCTGACCAAAAACGGCAAAACGGTAGCCACCTTTATCGCCGCTGCCGAATAAGTAAACCAGTTGGGGATCAACGTCAAAAACCGGTTGCCCGCTAGCGGGCAACCGGTTTTTTATTACCAGTAGCGGGGGGGACGGCTGCCGCCGTACATCCCGACGTTGAAATAGGGGTTGAGGGAAGGGCCGCCAGGTCCGAAGTGCAGGTTGACGCCGGCATTAGTCGCCAGCTTCATATCAGAGCAGCCGCTCAGGCCTAATAAGGAAATGGTGAGCACTGCCAGAATCAGGATACGCTTTATTTTAGTCATCATTATTTTTAGAGGTTTTAATCGTTGTAAGAAAATTTCTGCAACACAAATGGAGCGCCGTTCGGGTCTATACAAACGGCTACGCTGCCTTGGCGAACTTCGGCGCTGGGTTGAAGTAAAACTTTGCCGCCGCCGCTTTTCACCTTATTCGCCTTTTGCATAGGGTCTTCAACACGAATGTAGGGCACCCAGGTCGGGCGCAGGTCCGGTACTGGGTTCTGGGTAATGCCGCCGTAGCGTTTACCTTCGTACTTCAATAGCCAGTACGGACGGTCGTCGTCAGTGGTTTTTTCGATCTCGTAACCTAACTCGCGATAATAATCAGCGGAGGCTTCGGGGTCATTAGACCAAAGCTCTAACCAACACCACTCTTCCATAGGGATGCGGTCGTAGGTTGGGTCTCCGGTGTCTGAGTGGAGTAGACCGATAATCGCTCCGCTGGGGTCGGTAACCCAAGCTTGCATGCCGCGACCCGTCAGTGGGGTGATGTCGCCCAGTGGTTTTCCTCCTTTATCAGCGACATTCTGAATAGCTGCCTGCACATTGGTAGTCGAAACGGACGATAACCACTCTGAACCCGAGCCCGGAGCCTTGTCAGGAGCGCCAAAAATACCGCCGATGGGTCGGCCATCGTGCCGGATCAAGGTATAGGAAGGGCTCCCCGTATTGATCTCTTCAAACTCCCAGCCGAAAACATAACCGTAGAAGCGCTTTGCCACATCAGGTTTGCGTGTAAGGAGGTCGTGCCAGATGACTTTGCCGGGTGTGTAGGTGGCCGTTGGCGTCTCGGTAATAGCCGGATAGGTTTCCGGAGAACAAGCGGCCAAGCCAATAACCAAGAACAGCCACAGTACTGTTCTGGTTAGTAGAGTAAATGCTTTCATATTGAATAATTTGGTAAGTTGAAGTTCGAAAGAAGAAAAATAACTTAAAATTATTTGTAGTAACAGTTTACAATGTCTAAAATTTTGATTCGAATCAATCGATTAGTCTGCCGTCCATGGACATAACCAACCTTTCGGACCATCTACTATTACTGATGCGCAAGGGTGCTCGCTTTAATACACCGGAAGGGCAGCAGCATTGGCTGGCTTATGCCTGGTCGGGACAAACCGAATTATACGCTTGGATGTCGGTGCTCTGTTCGGATCCGGAAGGCTGGATGCCTTCCGGCCGGAGTTACCGCGTTCGGCTCTTCGACCTGGACCCGGTTACGGGTAAGTGCTACATTGTCATCAATGATGCCGATTACGTTCAGGTAACGCCCCTGGATTTTGATGAAATCGCTGCCCACCGGGAATGGCTGGAAACGGCCTATCTACGGCTTACCAACCAGGTTTTACCCGAACGCGCCAAACGACGTCATTGGGTCATCACGGAAAACCACTGCTTTCAGCGGATTATACTCGACCACCACTTTGGCGGACCCTGGTACGACTATTTACCCAAAAGGAATCAGCCGGCTTATCAACAGCTACGCAATGATCAATTGGGCTGGTGCGTCTACTTTGCCTATCAAATGTACTTTGCTGCCGACGACCAAGTCCGGTCCTGGAATGCAGACAGTTTGGCCTTTCGGAAAAAAAGCGACGAACTTTAACCGGCTAAGTAGAAACCGGTTGCTCTAATAGGCGCACCACAGTATCATGGCCCGATCGGCGCGCATCGTCGATCGGCTTGCCCCCCCACCGGTCAACCGGGTCGTGCGCGATGCCTTGGTCTAGCAGAAATGCAACGATCTCTTCGTGCCCTTCCGCTGCAGCCAAATGCAGCGCGGTGCGACCGTCGTAATCAGCCGCTGCCAGATTGGCTCCCAAAGCGCCCAGTCGCTTAACTTCATCGAGGTCGCCATTGGTCGCTGCGTAAATCAGCAGCATGGTACGGCTGACTTCATTCTCATAGCGGCGACGCCTGGGGTTTTTCTTGTTGGTTTCTTTGATCAGGGTGTCGTACATATGAAAGTTATAGGATTTTACGAGCCCCTCGCAAAAGGCAACGCCACGCACACTGTTTCCTAATTTATCCAAGCGGGGCGACCAAATGCTGATTCCCATAAGGTTGGGTACGACGACCAACATGGCGCCCGATACGCCACTTTTGGCTGGCAGTCCGATGCGGAAGGCAAACTCCCCGGAGAAGTCATACATCCCGCAGCTCAGCATCAGCGAGAGGCAGTCCTGTACGGTTTTTTCGTGAAAAATTTGATGCCCGGTCAACGGATTAATGCCGGAGTTGGCGAGGGTAGCAGCAGCAATCGCCAAATCATGGGTCGTGGACTCCAGTGAGCAGCACTGGAAATAAAACTCCAGTGTTTCGAGTAAGTGAGTATCCTTTGGGAAGGCGCCGTTTTCGCGCATGAAATAAGCGAGGGCAAAATTCCGGTCAGCCGTTTCCCGCTCCGAAAGGTATACCGCATTATTGAAAGACATGGGCCTGCCAGCGCACAGTTGCTCCCACGCCTTAAAGACGTGATCGAAACGGTCGGCTGCATCGAGGTCGCGCTTGAGCAAGTAAGCAGCCATGATCGCACCGGCATTGATCAGGGGATTGTGGGGCAGTCCCTCCAGGTTGAGCGTCAGCTCGTTGAAAGACCGTCCGCTGGGTTCACGCCCGATGTGGCGGTGTACGGTATTTTCGCCGTGCTCTTCGATCGCCAGGCAATAATTAATGGGCTTACAGGTCGACTGCAGGCAAAATTTAGTATGGGCATCACCAATGGAAAACCGCTGACCGTCGACCGTACAAATAGAAACGGCAAATTGCTCGGGGTCAACGCGCGCCAACTGGGGGATATAATCGGCAACTTTGCCGCCTGTTTTTTCTCGCACCTTCAGAAAGATTTTTTCAATCTCCTGACAAAACGTATTGAAGTCGGGAATAACGAAATTATTCGTCAGGGCATTCTTCATAAAAGTATACTGCAGGATGCAGTTGTGAAACGCTTCCTGCGAAATTAAACCCCTCCACAAGCCGGACGGCTCCCGTTCGTGGTTTTCCTGCAAGTATTGCTGAAGGCGGGGGTCATCGATCAGAACTCCCTCCTTGGCCAGTAGCCGGATGAGTTTTTCCAATTCGATCTGGTCGTCACCGTTCTGGTCAATCAGTTGAAATATGGATTGGGTATCTACGGCGCCATCAAAGTCGCCGTTGTAAAATGATTGGTTTCCCATAGCTAATTAATTAAAACCGTAGATATAGGGTGCTTTTTCCCCGGTCCGGTCGATGATGATCCACTGCAGATGGTCGGACAAGGTCGGCATTTCCAAAAAATAAGCCCAGTTGTCATGCGTACTTTCTCGGTGTTCGGGCGGGTATCCCTGCCAGTCATCCCGCTCACTCCAATCGTCGGGAAAGGTTATGGGTAGATGGACCAATTTCCCGGTATTCAGGTAGGGGCGCAATTTGGCAAAAATAGCTTGATTCCAATCCTCCTCCTTTTCGAATAGGTCGGGATTCAACTCTTCGTAGAAGATATCAATCATCATCGACCGGGGTGATTCGTTATGCTCCCCGTTGTAAAAAATCTGTTCAAACGCAATTTGCAAAGTGTCGATAAAAAGAAAACTATTGAACGCGAGCATCTCCTGTCGGTTAATTTCAGCCGGGTCGTAGAAAATTTGCAGTCCGGGCACACCAAAGTGAGCCTGGGTAGCAGTTATCTGTTCGGCGAGGGGTGGAGTGTCGCCGTCGACAAATATCGTCAGAATTTGCCGGGCGGCTGCATCCATCTGGTAATGATCGCGGATATAACCAAGCGTATTCATTTCTGTGAGGGTGAGCCCGCGACCGTCGCGGGCCGCTTCGATCAGGTTATTGGCATCGGTAGTGTTTAGGGCGCCGCGCTTGGTCTGGAATTTACTGGCCAGATCGAGCAAAGAACGATCGTAGCGAACGCCGTCGATTTGTTTGTAGTAGCTCATTGGAATTCGGGTTTTCGGGTTGGTGGTATTTGGATTGCAGGACGACCACCGAGCGCGGATGGACAAAATAATAATTGCCGTCAACCTTCGGGGCCTGATCCTCCTGGACAATATCTTCGGGCGGTCCTAAGTAGGTATCAATGATCCGGTACCAGCACTGGTTACCACTATGATCCGGATCGGGTAGTTCAAATTGAAGCGGCTCCCAATAGCTGTTCGTCATTACCTGGATCTGATACTCGTGGTCGGGGCTTTTGAGTGTAAAAGCCAATGACCGGGAGTGACGCCCCCAATCGGCGTGAAAGGGTTTGATGCCGTGCCAGAAAATTCTCGACGCGCTAAGCTCTGGAGCATTCCAAAACAAAGATTCCTGAAAATAGGGCGTGCTTAAATTAAATTGGATCAGGTGTTGGGTAAAGCGCAACAGGCTGGCCGAGGCAGCCACCTTATCCCAATTGAACCAGCTGATTTCGTTATCCTGGGCATAGGCATTGTTGTTGCCTTTTTGAGTGTGGCGTATTTCATCGCCCATCAACAGCATTGGAGTACCTTGCGAGACGAATAACAAGGTGAGGTAATTTTTAATTTGCCGCTCTCGCAACTGCTGAACGTACGGATCATCGGTGGGCCCTTCCACCCCGTGGTTCCAACTGTAGTTGGCATTGTGCCCGTCGCGATTATCTTCGCCATTAGCCCAATTGTGTTTTTCATTGTAGCTAACCAAATCATTCAGCGTAAATCCATCGTGACAGGTAATAAAATTGATGCTGCGATTGGGATTGCGTCGCGGTTGCTGAAATAGGTCGGGACTGCCTGATAGCCGCCGGCTAAGCGGCCAGATCATGCTGGGGTCGCCTTTCACGTATTTGCGTATTTCATCGCGGTATTTGCCGTTCCATTCGGCCCATTTGTCGCCTACGAAATTCCCCAACTGATACTGCTCGATGTCCCAGGCTTCGGCTATGATTTTAGTAGAAGCGAGTACCGGATCCGATTCAATTTCCCACAGGATGGGCGGATCCTCTAATGGAACCCCGGCCTCTGAACGGGAAAGCACCGAAGCCAAATCGAAGCGAAAGCCATCAATATGATACTCCGATACCCAGGTCCGCAAGCTATCCATAATCAGGCGGCGCGAGACAGAGTGGTTGGCGTTAAAGGTGTTGCCCGTGCCTGAGTAATTGCGGTAGTAGGCCAGCTCCAGGCTATCGAGCATGTAATAAGCTACGTTTTCGAGCCCCCGGAAGGAAAGTGTCGGGCCATGCTCATTGCCCTCGGCAGTGTGGTTAAAAACAACGTCGAGGATAACTTCTATACCCGCCCGGTGCAGCGCTTTGACCATGTCCTTGAATTCGTTGACTACCTCGCGCGGATCGTCAGAAGCGCTGTAGGCATTGTGGGGAGCGGAAAAAGCAATCGGTGCGTAACCCCAGTAGTTGATCTTACCCCGCGGAGCATCGTATTTGTCAAACTGCTGAACGGGAAGCAACTCTACGGAGGTGATACCTAGAGATTTGAGATAGGGGATTTTTTGGATCAGCCCCCGGTAAGTTCCCCGCAAATGATTAGAAAGACCAGAGCTGGGGTGCATGGTGAAACCGCGCACGTGCATTTCATAGATCACCGATTTGGCAAAGGGGACATTGAGGGGCATATCGCCTTCCCAATCGTAATCGGCCGGGTCGATAACTACGCTTTTCATAGCTGTAGCGCAGTTGTCCCCTAGTTCGCTAGCGGCATCCCGGTCATAAGTGTCGTTAACGACCGCGCGGGCATAGGGATCGAGTAGTACTTTGTGCGGATCGAAACGCATGCCACGCTCGGGGTCGTAGGGCCCGAAAACCCGGTATCCGTATAACTGCCCTGCTTTGAGGCCGGGAACAAAACAGTGCCAGTACTGGAAGGTCTTATTTTCTAACTCATCTAGTACGATAACGTCGGTCGGATAGCTATGATCACGACTGTCGAAAAGCAGCAGTTCGACGGCCTGGGCATTTTTTGAATACAGGGCAAAATTGACACCCGTCGGCGTTACCGTTGCGCCGAGTGGGAAACTCTTTCCCGGAAGTGCGTAATATTTAGCCATAGGGTCTTTTGGATTCCCTCTAAAATAAAACTTCTACAGGCTTATTAAAAGCCTTTCCGCTTTGGAAAGCAAGAAAGTAATTAGCAGACTCATTGTTTGATAAATCGCCGCACATCACCGGTCTGCAAATCTCTGATAAAGTATGCCCCTTGTGGAAGTTGTTCCACCTCAAGGGCAGTAGTGTTTCGCTTTAGTAGAAGCGTTTGTCCCTGTAGATTGCCAATCTGGTAGTCGGAAACCCGGTTGGTCGTCAGTTGGCTTACCACGGGGTTGGGAAAAATGGTAAGGTAGGAATCCGTTGCCCGGCCGGATTGCGTAGAGGTAATCGTACCTAACTGAAAAATACTGACCGTACCACTGACTGCATTGGTCGTAACCACCAGGGCATTTTCGGTGGGGCTGTCTGCTTGTTCAATAAACAAAATATCCTCTACGCCCAGGTCGGCAGCTTCCCGTCCTGGTATAGCGGCCTGGAAATTCCGGTTATTGAAATAGGTGATGAATTCCGGTTGCGCCGGATCATCAATAGCGTAAACCAGGATACCGCCTACGCGTTCCAGACCCACCAAGGCGTAGCGATGCCCCGACCATTCGCCTATTGCCAAGGCCTTTGGTTCAGGGCCTTTATCATCGCTACGGCTATCGAAAGAGTCGTTATCATCATAATCGCTGTTGAAATGCTGAGTGCCGTCGAAGCCATCTTGCATCCAGGTCGAGGTGATCGTCTCAAAATCATTACCGCTATCGTAGATCAGGTTGCCGAAGGGATCGAAGATGGAAAAGGACCGACCGCCGAAGGCATAGAGCTGATCCACCGTGCCATCGTTATCGAGATCGCCCCGGGTAGTTGTGGTGAGTAAGCGCCCCAGGGCAGCATCTTGCTGGAGGCTGTCGGCAGCGGGGAAACGCAGTGGATTTAGAGCAAGGTCGCCGATGCGAGCTTCTTCCGAAAAGCCGGAATAATCACGAGAATCACCTTCATTGGCGGTAACCACGAAAGTTTGCCCGCGCTCCGTAAAAGAAGTTATTGCATCGGGTTGCAACAGGCCGCGCAGATCCTGGGGCTGGATCCGGATGCCTCTATCGCGGTTGCTGGGGTCCAGACCGTAATCAGACTGGAAACGGATCCGGCCTAAGGTGATGCCATCGGAAGAGCCGGAGCCGGCAAGGCCAAAGTCATTGTCGTTAATTACCGCCATGCTGCCGTCGGATAGTAGAGCGAGGCCGTCGATCTGCGCACTGGGGAAAAAGCCTATTGAGGGCAGGTTTAATACCTTATGTTTGGCCACTGGGCGGATACCCATGCTGGTTATTTCATCGGCCGTCATACTTTCAAAAGGCGTTTCCTGGCCAAGGGTGTTGGTCGCCCCAAATAAGTCGATTTCGAAGATGTTTTTTTTACTTCCTCTACCCGCGGCCGGTGCGGCCCCGTCGCTTTCAATGACGATGAACTTCCCCTCTCCGGAATACGCCGCATCGGTAATCCGGTCGACACGGTCGATGGCGTATCCCGGATAGCGATTCTGCTCTAGTAAATAGAGGTATTCGGCAGCCGGCTGACCGTCTGAGGCGCGCACTGCTAAGATCCGTATGACGTCCGTTTGGTTACGTACAGTGCTGTCCGGGAGCTCGAGCGGACTCTGCAGGAAGGCGTAAACCAGGTCTGCAGTTGGGTCGTAAGCTAGGGCTTCAAAGCCGCGCCCTTCACGGCGGGCATTGTAGCTTTCCGGGAGGGTCTCGGCTCCGTAAAAACCAACCCCTAAGTCAATCAATCCAAGTGCCGAGGTGCCTGCCGGAACGTAGCGCTCCAGTAGTTCTCCCTGTGGAGTGAATTGGTAAAGGGAAGGGCGATACTCATCACATAGCCAAATCGTACCGGCATTGTCGATGATGATACCCTCGAAATCGCCGCCGTATGCATCGTAGGGCAATTCAGCATAAGTAATGCCGGTGGTGGTATCGATCCAGTCCGGGTTGCTGAATACAGTGGCCGTATCGGCATAAGTGACCGGAATCTCATCATAACCGATAATATTACCTTTGCCGGTGATGGGAAATTCGGCCCCGGCGAAATTGCGATACAAAGGGATCGTATCCAAAAGCGCAGCTGTGCCGGTGCTGGCATTGACCAAGAAGCGCACCAGGCGAGCCTGGTAGTCGGGCAACTTGAAGGGCCGAAGGTCGGCTGGGGAAGGTGTTGCGAGGTCGAAAAACGCCACTGCATTTTCCTGGTCAATGGCCGGGTCATTAGGTCCACGGTCAGGAATGGTCCAGAAGACCAAATCCGATTCGTTCGAAGCTTGCCGATCGTAGTGCAGGCCCGAAAAGCCGCCTAATAATACTGTGGGCTGACCTCCGGCGTAGGCTGGAGTGCCCAGTGGCGGCAGGTCGATCAACTCGTCTAGGGCGAAATTCTGCAGATCGGGCCGACCTCGCAGGTGGTCTTTTTCACCCAACGGCAGAATGTCGATCAGGGATCTGGCGTTCAGGTCGATCACCGCCAGAGCATTATTTTCCTGAAGGCAGACGTAGGCCAGGGTATCGTCTGGAGGGATGGTTATGTACTCCGGTTCCAGATCTTGGGCGACGGTGGCGCCGGGACCGAACAGTCGTATCCCCCGGTTGCGCAGGCTTGCTGCTCGGTCATTGAAGGTGCGGAAGTTAACCGTTGTTATCAATGGGCTGTTGATGCCGCCCGCAATATCGATCAGGGTAACGGAGCCTTCGGGATCGACACTATACGTATCGTCGGGCTCCCCCTCGTTGGCTGTTACGACCAGGTTGCCGGCATTATTGAAGGTCAACATTTTGGGGAGGGCGCCTACTTCCACCTGATTGAGGAAAGTGCCATCGGTGTCCAGAAAAACCACGGTGCCCGGATCCGTTTTGGGGTCGCTTTCTACGGCTACCGCAACAATACCATTCTTGTAGGCCACGCTATTCACCCGCGCCCCGTAAAGCGAAAGGTCGACCTGGCCGATTAAAGCCGGCGCCGCTGGGTCGGTAATATCCAGCAGGGTAAGTTGATTGGCGTCGGCATTGGTGAAAAACAATCGTGCCCGAACTGGGTCGTAGGCGGCAATTTCCGCTGCTTCCTGGTCGAAGACATCGGTGAAATAGGTTGCGCTCAGATGTAGTGGGAATGCTTCTTCTTGTGCTGCCACCGCTAAGGCCGTACTTACCAAGAATAAACAACTTAGTACCCCCGGCAGGAAAGAGCTTTTCATACTAATATCGGTTTTGGTTGGAATCTAGGAGTTGCAAACTAACCAAGGTCGGAGATAGAAAAAAATTAAATTTGATATGGGCTGTTAAACCTGGGTTAAGATTAGATGTGAGGTCTTGGTATGGAAAGGCGTGAGGGCATTGACCCGCATCAAATTCGGAGTTACCGGAAAAAGCTGTATGATACCATGGTGCAATGCACAGCTGATCGCTGACGGTCAGGCGAAGAACGCAAAAAAGTCCTTGCTACCCTACCCTTACTTTAGAAAAGCGTGGCTTTAGAGATTTTTTCTGGCTTAGCAATCTTTTTACGAAAAATTAACGCCTAAATAATCTTAAAATCCATTCTTTAAATAAGTAAAATCTAGTACGTTTTTGCCGGTCAAAATACGGCTGTGCCCCCCAAAATCCAGGTGATTGTTTATTCGCTGGCAAGGAAGAATTGTTATGCAGGTATTTAACTACCATGCCCATACGGCTTACAGTGATGGGCATGGAGATTTTGGGGATTATTTGCGCGTTGCTCGGTCAAAGTCGTTTTTGGGGGTTGGGTTCTCCGATCATGCACCGCTGCCATGGAATTGTCATTGGGCCATGAGCGAGGCCAGGCTTGAGCGTTACCTGTACGAGCTCCAAGTGCTCCGTGCATCAACTACCGACCTATCGGTTTATGCGGGACTGGAAGTTGATTATCTGCCGGGCGCGATGGGGCCCGGCGACGAACGATTTCGCCAAGCCAGTCTGGATTACCTTATCGGATCGGTTCATTTTGTCGATCACTTACCCGACGGAACTCCCTGGTCCATTGACGGCAGTAATGATATATTCCGCTTTGGCGTTAAACATATCTTCAAAGGGAGCGTTGACCAGGCCATACAGCGCTATTTTGCGCTGGTGCGCGAAATGGCACGCGAATCCAGGCCAGATATTATTGCACATCTCGATCGCTTTCGCCGCAACCTCAAGGACCAATGGGGTGAAATCCAGCGGACGCATTGGTTTTGGAAAACGGTCAATGAGACGCTCGCTGTAATCAAGGATGCCGGATGTGTGCTGGAAGTCAATACGAAAGCTTTCTATTGGGAGGCGCACCGCGAGCCTTATCCATCGGCCGGCATCCTGCGCCGGGCCATCGAGATGGAGATTCCGATGCACCTGGCTTCCGATGCCCATTGTGCCGACGACCTGGCCAGTGGCTTTGTAGCCGCCGCAAAAATTCTCCGGGACTTAGGGCTTACCCACATGCATATTTATGAAGACGGGCAGTGGCGTCCGCTGAGCTGGGCGGAAATGAACAGTCATTCTTTGCCTTCCTAATCGGGTTGCCGATTCTCAAGGTGATCGATTCCATGAAATTGTGTTAAACCCCAGATTAACAAATTCATCTTTAGCGCATATTTGGTATTTAAATCTTAATCTACTAATAACCATCGCTTGGTTGGAGGTGCTCCGGTGCTCATCTATCTTGCGGGCTGATGCTTTGATAGGATTAATTTAGTATGGCTGGAGGAATCGAAAAGGTGGGTACTGCCATTATGGGCGGCGGCTTGACAGAATTGTTATTGGCTTATTTCCTACGTCAACAGGGAGAAAACGTAGCCATATTCGATCCGCAGTCCAGTGGAGCATTGCGCGAGCGTAGTTTGCGCACGGGGGTGTATTGGCCAACCGGTTTATCCCCTGCCCTGCTGGAACTGGTAAAACGCAGCGTACACCTTTGGCGGTTCTTGGCCCGGTCCGATGGTTTCCCGATCTGGGAAACTGGCGCTCTGCAATTGGCTTTCAATGAAGAAGAGTTTCATTTGTTAGAAGAGTTGCTGCTGCGGCAGGCACCTATCGGAGACCCGCCTCAGTTGCTCACACCCGAAGATATCCTCAATGTCCGGCCGGGTTTACGGGTGGTCGGTATGGAGGGTGCTTTTTTCGAACCCAAGGCCCTCAACCTCGATCCCTTCGAAATCCTTTTACAATTGCAACGGCGACTGACCGATATTGGGGTCGAGTTTTATTATCAATCGGTATTGCAGCACCTGGACGCGCCGGCTTTTTCTACCGCTGACGGCAAGGCTTATGTAGCCGACCGGCTGGTTTTTACCTCTACCGAATGGATGGAGCGTTTTTTTCCCACATCATTTAAGCAGCTGGACTTGTTGTGCCAGGATGCCATCCAGTACCGTATTTTACCGCAGCATTTACCCCTGAAGCCTGGCCCCAGCCTGGCAGTTGGTTTTCAAGCGACTTGGCAACCTGCCTTGCAGTTATGTGATTGCCTGGCGTTGATTCAGCGCCGGTACGTTCGTATGCATCAGGAGGGCGGTAGGCATCCGTTGTATCTACGCATGGCACAAAGTCCGCGCAACGGCCTATACATCTTACAACAGCTCAACCCCAACGAACGATCCGCTGAAAGGCAAGAGGAAGCATTGCGACGCTTCCTGAAAAAATATGCTTACTTGAAAGAGGTATACTTCTTCGAACAAGAGTCCTGGAAAGCGAGATTCCGGCCCGATCATCTTCCTGTCCTAACGCCGGTTAACCAGAGCACCTGGTTCCTTTACGGCATGGGATTCAACGAACTGGCACTGGCGCCAGCTACTGCGGAGCAGGCTGTAAAACGCCTCTTGTCCGGAACCCGGCAAGAACCATCTCAGGGTGCGCGCTAATGGGCGTAGCCTAAATCAACCCCGGAGGTCATTCATCTGTTTTTTTGTGTATGGCGATTTTACGAAGGTTCTGGCCCTCTGGCTTATCTATGCTTTTCTTGCTAGGAGCGGGTCTATACTTGCTTTTGCGGGAGGATCGCCCTGAGCAGGTGCTGCATTACCAGCGCGGGGTCGTTACTTACCTAAGCGATAGCCTGCCCGGTTTACCTACCTTGGGGAGGGGCCAGTTTCAATTTCTTTCCTTAAATGATGAAGATACCCTGTTCCAGCTGCCCTCCAGGCTTTTGCAAAACACACATCGCCTGACGATAGGCGATTCCCTGCAGGTGGCTTACTCCGGTAGTGCAAAGCCCTACGAACTGCCCGTTATTGATCAGCTACACTCCTTAAAACATGAAGGCCGCCTGTTGTACAAGCGTGCTTACCCTGACCGTTGGATAGGCGGTATGAGTATAGTATTTGCTTTTGTTTTTGCTTTCTATGTATTCCGCATATTTCCTGAAAAGCACACTAACAAGATATAGGTGTCATTTTTGAAAATTTAGTATTATCTTTACGAAATTATTGATAGGATTTTTTTCCGTTCTTTTTTCCCTTCTAAGGTAGTAGTTGTAAAGTAGTGATCCCCCTTTTAAAGGCCTTACGTCCCGGGCCCGTTTTTAGCCGTTAGCTAAAAGCATATGCTACTTCCATAAACCAAATGATCGACATAATGAAGCAAGCGCTACCTTTCCTTTCAATGGCATTTTTAGCCTTTTTAACACACGTGCTGAACGGCCAGACGACTTTCGTTGGCACGCCGGTCGTCACTCCCACCGGCACTGCCTGTTCTGGAGAAACAATTAATGTCTCCTTGACGATATTTGAAACTTCCCTGCCGGCAACGACTAATGTTTTTAATTTCGCGACTCCTAACGGATATGTCGATGCGGTTCAGCTGACGGAAACACGAAACGGATTAACGGGTATCGAATTGGTAACCTACAATTATGAACTAACCCTGGCAGCTGATTTTCCGGGGAATGCCTTTGATTTTATTCTAATCGTTTTCAATCCCAATGGCTTGGTTTTTAATAGCGAAATATCCGAACAGGTAAATTTTGCCAATACTATTGCAGTAGAACCCTTGCCAGATATTTCCCTCGTTGCCGAACAGGAGAACAACGGTGATGCTTTACTCTGCCTGCCTCCGGGAGCGACCGTGCCAGGGTCCACTACTGTAGATCTGGCAGCAACGGTAAGTAACAGCAACCAATTGACCCAACCCTTGCAATATCAATGGCTGTTTAATAATGTACCAGTGCCCAATGCGGTCCTGCCCGGGTTTGCGGCGGATCGGCCCGGTACCTATGAGTTGGAAGTTGCTTCTTTAAATTGTTTTAACAATAAAGCTCGCGCTGCAATCGACGTTATCACACAGCCAGCCACCGCTTTGAATCAGCCGCCAGATGTGACGGCTTGTGACGGGGCTATGGTTACGCTCCTAACTAATCCGGCAGAGCCCGGGGCAGTTTTCCAATGGTTGAGGTCTGATCTAGATGCAGATAATTTTACACCAGTACCGGGCGCTAATGCCCCTGTGCTTACGCTCGATGCCCTTTCCGCCTCCGACGAGGGCAAATATCAACTGGAGGCCAATCTTAATGGCTGTACGGAGCAAACCCTGCCCATCGTAGTCAACCTAGTCGATCCGGGCCTTAGCATGAATACGGCTAGTGCGCCTGATATTTCAATTGACGGCAATACCACTTTTACGTACAACCAGGTCTTCTCCAACACAGAGGGCCCGCAAACCGAAATAGATTGGATAATCGGCAGCGAGTCGGTAACCGTTACAGCTGACCAGCCGCAGGTTAGCGGTACCTTGCCCAATGTGGAGGGTAGCGGAAAACCTATCGATTACACGGTCATCAATACACCACAGCCTGGGGGGGAGGTGCGGAGCGAGTTGCAGATCCTGAATATCAATGCTGGAGACCAGGTCACCGTACCCATTTCCGTATCGGCACGCAGTCTTGACGAAACGATGGCGGCTTGCGTGTCCATAGGTCCGTTTGACTTAGGTACGTTGTCGCTGCTACCAGTAGAGTGGTTATATATCCGGGCGCAACCCGTTGAGGAAGGCGTACTCGTAGAGTGGGCCACGGCCTCAGAACTCAACAATGATTACTTTACGGTGGAACGGTCTATCGATGGTGCCGATTTTACCCCCATAGGTAAAGTTCCTGGTGTCGGTACGGCCCATGCAGTACAAAGTTACCAGTGGGTCGATCGAAACATTCCTTCCGGTGGGGGCGATGGTTACTATCGGATCAAACAAACAGATTTTGACGGGCAATACGCTTATTCCGATATGGCAGTGGTGCCGTTGGGGGCAACAAATGTCAGTAAGGCGCTTTTCCACTGGATTCAGAGCGAAACGTTGGTAATTCAATTAACTGCCCACTACCGGCAAAGCGCACAAGTGCTTATATTTGATATGAATGGTAGAGCCCTGGTGAGTCAGCGTGTCCAATTGGAGCAAGGACCCAACACCTTCGGTCCTTCGGTAGCGCTACTTCCCCGGGGTGTTTATATGCTGCAGATCATTGGCGAACAAACGTCGCACTCCAGCTTGTTTTTAAAATAGCTCCTATCCCAAATACACGACCACAACTTAATTTTTTAGTTATTACGTTCTTTTAGTAAGGCAGGCCACGGCCTGCCTTTTTTTCGTTATGTTTGTTAGCTGTCGCCGTTAAGAAAGTCTTTTTCTACAGATTAGCGGTAACATCGTACTGGAAGCGAGCGTTTACATTTACAACCGGAATAACCCTTGAACCAGAGGCTAATAAAACATGTCCCGAAAAATCCTACCCTTCACTTGGCTTGCATTTGCATGGCTCTTTTTGACGATAAATAGCCAAGCACAACCCAATTACCGTTTGAATTATATTAATCGGTACAAGTACCTGGCGGTACGTGAAATGGAGCGAACGGGTATTCCCGCCAGTATCAAACTCGCCCAGGGGATACTAGAGTCGAACTGGGGGCGATCCGATCTCGCCATCTACGGCAAGAATCACTTTGGCATCAAATGCAGTCCGACCTGGCGTCGGGGTACGTATTACCAAACCGATGATGAGTTCGACTCGGCAGGCCGCCTCATCGAATCTTGTTTTCGCACCTACGCTACCCCTGAAGAGTCTTACATTGCCCATTCCGAGTTTTTGCTTAACCCTTTGAAGTTGGATCGCTACGGTTTTCTTTTTGACTTGGACGTCACGGACTATAAGGCTTGGGCGAGCGGGCTCAAGAATGCCGGATATGCTACCAATCCGCGCTATCACCGATTACTGATCAGCATCATCGAGCAATATCGCTTGTTTGAATACGACGTCATGAGCTCGACTTTATTGCTGGCGGGTGAAGACCGTACCTCCGACGTGCTACTGCTGGAAGGAGTGCAGCCCCTGCCCGTGCTGCTACTCAACGATGTGAAATACACGGTACCCGAGGAAACCATTACCGTAAAAGAGCTCAGTGCGCAAATGGAGGTGTCTGTGAAGCGATTATTGGATTACAATGAGCATCTTGGGAAAAATCAATCGTCCATTCCCGCAGGGACGACAGTCTTTATTCAGCCCAAGCGCAAGAACTACCGAGGGAAAAGAAAATGGCACGAGGTGGTAGACGGGGAGACGATGCTCCATATTTCCAATGCTTACGGTATTGATCTAAAAAAATTGTATAAACGCAACCGGTTGCAACCCGGCCTGGAACCGATACCCGGTGCACGCATTAAATTACGGGGCGGCAAAGTCGACCGGCAGCCGCGCTATATTAATATTTATGAAAAACCGGCAGAGGATCGCCGTGCAGTGCCCATCGCTCCCGCTGCCGGTTCGAACATCCGCTAACCGGTCGAGGTTGTGTTCAAAAGACTAAATGAACAGTATGATACTGCGTTCAGATGGATTGGTCAAAATATACGGCAAACGCCAGGTTGTAAAGGGCGTTTCGATCGAGGTCAACCAAGGAGAAATTGTCGGCCTGCTCGGTCCCAACGGAGCGGGTAAGACCACGACTTTCTACATGTGTGTCGGGTTTATTCGCCCCAATGAGGGCCGCGTTTTCCTGGATGATACCGATATAACCGATCTGCCAATGTTCCGGCGCGCCAAGCGGGGCATTGGCTACCTGCCGCAGGAACCCTCAATCTTCCGGAAATTGAGTGTGGAAGATAACATCATGGCCGTGTTGGAAATGACCAAACTCAAGAAAAACGAACGCCACGAAAAGCTCGAAGAATTGATCGAAGAGTTTGGGTTAGACAAAGTGCGTAAAAGCCGGGGCGATACCCTCTCGGGTGGGGAACGACGGCGTACGGAAATTGCTCGCGCACTGGCTACCGACCCTAAATTTATCCTGTTGGACGAACCCTTTGCCGGAATCGATCCCATTGCGGTGGAAGATATTCAATACATTGTGGCGAAGCTCAAAACCCGCAACATCGGTATCCTCATCACCGATCACAACGTCCAGGAGACCCTCTCCATTACCGACCGTGCCTATTTGATGTTCGAGGGTAGCATCCTAAAGGCCGGTACTGCCGAAGAGTTAGCTGCCGACGAAATCGTGCGAAAGGTATACCTGGGTAAACACTTCGAGCTGCGGAAAAAAGTAATCGATCTCGACGGATGAAGGAGTTAATCAAAGGGTTATTGTTGGTCGTGACCGGCGTCGCCCTGGAAGCCTGCCAGGACCCGCCGCCGCTCAAGCTGACCGCTCAACAACGTGCCAATGCCGATACCGTTTACCTCCGGGTCATCGATACCTTGCGTCCGGAGCTGGATAGCATGTGTGCCGCTCGATTCGAAATGGAAGTAGACCACCTCGTGGATTCCCTGCTGCGGGTGTGGCGCAGGGAAGAGGCGATTTTAAGGGAAAAATACCGCAGACTGCATGAAAAGGACCTGGACTAAATGGATGGCCGGCCTGGCAATGCTAACCTTGACGAGCTGCAGGTTCGATGATAAAGCAGAACGGCGCGCTGAGGTACAAGCGCTCACAGAGGACTACATTGAGGACCGCATCGAAAGGTACCGCGAGGCATCGATGCGTCGCTGCCGGGAGGATATCATGGAAGAGGCGCAGCGGCGCGTAGACTCACTTATTCTTCTCGAAGCCCGGGGAGCGCTTGACACTTTGCTGCGCCCCCAACCGCTTGAGAAACCCGAACGCCCCCAGGTTCAATCCGTGCAGGATACGCTGCCATTGGCGCCATTCCTGCGCGATACTTCCGACAAATAGAGGAACGCTGGGTCGCTTATCCATTGTGGAAAAAATTTGCCATTTTTGTGGGCGGTTGAACATCAAGAAATGCTCCACACGGCCAATCTAAAACGACCAATCCATGCAAGCAGTAGACATCGAAGCGCTAAACCAGCAGATTTATCGCGATAGTGCATTTGTCGATAAACTTCGCGAGGAAACCTCGCGCGTTATTGTAGGCCAGGAATACATGATGGAGCGGCTGTTGGTCGGACTATTGAGCAATGGTCACGTACTGCTCGAAGGGCTGCCCGGTCTGGCCAAAACGATGGCTATCAAAACGCTGTCGGCTGTCGTGCAGGCCAAATTCAGCCGGATCCAGTTTACGCCCGATCTACTGCCGGCCGATATCATTGGTACAATGATTTACAATCCCAGCCAAAACGAATTTTCGGTTCGACAGGGCCCTATTTTTGCCAACTTCGTGCTGGCCGACGAGATCAACCGGGCGCCGGCTAAGGTGCAGAGTGCCCTGCTCGAGGCGATGCAGGAGCGCCAGGTTACTATCGGCAATGAAACCTTTTCGTTGGAAGAGCCTTTCCTGGTACTGGCGACCCAAAACCCGATTGAACAAGAAGGGACCTACCCCCTGCCCGAAGCACAGGTCGACCGGTTTATGCTGAAAGCTAGAATCGGATATCCCAACCGGGAGGAGGAGCGCGAAATTATCCGCCGCAATCTATCGGTCGATGGCTTCGCCAAAGTGAATCCGGTTATCAATCCCGGCGATATCCTGCAGGCCCGTCAGTCGGTGCGCAAGGTATACATGGACGAAAAAATCGAGCAATACATCCTCGATATCGTGTTCGCTACCCGTCAACCTGCCGGATTTGGGTTGCGTGACCTGGAAGGGCTGCTGAGCTTTGGTGGCTCGCCGCGGGCGAGTATCAATCTGGCGCTGGCGGCAAAAGCGTATGCCTTCCTGCAGCGCCGGGGCTATGTGGTGCCGGAGGATGTACGGGCCATGTGCGAAGACGTGCTGCGACATCGCCTGGGGCTTACCTACGAAGCCGAGGCCGAAGACATAAGCCCAGAGGATATCATCCGCAAGGTCCTCAATGCGATCGAAGTACCCTAGTCAACAACGAACGCCTGCATGGAGACGAGTGAGCTGCTGAAAAAAGTCCGCAAGATTGAGATCAAGACAAAAGGTCTGAGTAAACACATCTTCTCGGGGGAATATCACAGTGCCTTTAAAGGACGCGGGATGTCGTTCAGCGAAGTGCGTGGCTACCAATACGGTGATGATGTGCGCAATATCGATTGGAATGTAACGGCCCGTACCGGCGCTCCTCACGTTAAAATTTTCGAGGAAGAGCGCGAACTCACTGTCATGTTGCTGGTCGACCTGAGCCGTTCCTCTTTCTTCGGTACTGTCAATCAGTTCAAGTCGGAAATGATTACCGAGATTTGCGCCTTGTTAGCTTTTTCCGCTATCAATAATAATGATAAAGTTGGCATCCTGTTTTTTTCTGACGCCGTAGAGCTTTTTGTGCCGCCTAAAAAGGGGCGGCAACACATCCTACGCATCATCCGGGAGCTGATTGAATTCCAGCCCAAGGGAAAAAGCACTAATATCGCCGGAGCGCTGGAGTACCTCAATAATGTGATTAAAAAGCGCTGTATTGTATTCCTGCTCTCTGATTTCCTGACCGAGGGTTACGAGAATGCGCTGCGTGTGGCTGTACGGCGGCACGACACTGTCGGCGTGCACGTGGTCGATCCTCGGGAGACTGCACTTCCTAAGGTGGGATTGATCCGGGGTCAGGACCTGGAGACCGGCGTACGGCGCTGGATCGATACCAACTCCCAACGGGTTCGCCTTCGGTACGAGCAGTGGTATCAGCAGCACCACCAATATTTCAAAACGACCTTCCGCAAGAGCGGGGCCGATATTGTTACCATCCGTACCGATGAGTCTTATGTGAACGCATTGCTGCAATTCTTTCAACAACGCATCCGGTAGGTATGATAAGCAGGATCTTGTTGGCATTACCCATTTTGTTCGGAGCGTATCTTGCGGGCGCCCAGGGACGTATCGACGTTCGCCTCGACAACAACGAGATCCTTATCGGCGACCAAGTCACCTGGACCCTGCGCGTGAGTGTCGATGCCGGCGCCGCTTTGGAAGGGGTTGATATTAGCCCTATTCAAGAGCACCAACAGGTCGAGGTGATCGAGGCCTCTAGCCTTGATGAGGTACCCACTCAGGGGCCAGAAAAATTATACCGCCAATCGGTGCGGCTCACGGCTTTCGATTCCGGTTTTTACGTTGTGCCGCCGGTCCGGGTAAACTTTCGCTTGGGGGGCGAAAGTCGCACCTTGTTTTCCGACTCCTTGGGATTAATGGTTCGCACCATACCTCTGACAAACGATACCACCGAGCTGCAACCCATTAAAGATATTATCCGGGAACCGTTTTCTTTTTCCGAAGCCTTGCCATACGTTCTGGGCGCAGTTGTAGCTGCTCTGGTCGGCGCTTTCGCTTATTGGCTGTGGCGGCGTCGGCGCAGAGACGTGCGTGAGGAGCCGGAAGCACCGCCGGTTCCGGCCCATGAGAAAGCCCTTACCGCTTTACGACAATTAAAACAGGAACATTTGTTGGCCAGGGGCCAAATAAAAACGTATCATATTCGCCTATCGGCCGTCTTCCGGGAATATCTAGAGGACCGATTCGGTATTCCAGCCCTAGAATATACCAGCCCGGAAGTGCTTCGTAGTTTACAGCAAGTATTAGAAGTGCACGACGACTGGATACCAAAACTCCAGTCGTATTTAACAACCGCTGATCTCGTCAAATTTGCCAAAGCCGAGCCGCCAGAAGCTTTTCACCTAGAAAGTTGGACGCTCATTAAGGCCTTCGTAGACGAAACGGCCGAGCGGCCCCAGTCTGATGAAAATGCCCCGGAGGCCGAACCGAAAAATTAAAAAATAGCCGTGCTAAATTGGTTTACCCAGATCAAATTCGCTAATCCAGAGTTTTTCTTACTCCTGCTCCTTCTTCCGTTGGTCGGCTACTGGTATGCGCGTACCTATTCGCGCCGCTACCCGACCATGGGGATGCCCGATTTGCGGAGCCTGGGGAAGGTACATTCCTGGCGAGCGCGCCTGAGAAGTCTGTTGCCTTTGCTCCGCGGAGCAGCTTTAGTGCTCATGATTGTGGCCCTGGCCCGCCCGCGTCTGAGCCTGCAAGAAGAAAATGTAAAAGCCGAAGGCATTGACATTTTTCTGGTCATGGACCTCTCGAGTAGTATGTTGGCTCAAGATTTTAAGCCCGACCGGCTGGAAGTGAGCAAACGTGTTGCCTCAGAATTTGTGTCGAAGCGCTCCTTTGACCGAATCGGGTTGGCGGTGTTTGCCGGTGAAGCTTTTACGCAGTGCCCCCTGACGACCGATCACCGCGTAGTGCAATCCTTTTTGGCCGACCTGAAATGCGGCCTGCTCGAGGATGGTACCGCCATTGGGATGGGGCTGGGCGCTGCGGTAAATTGGTTGAAAGACAGCGATTCGGAAAGCAAAATCGTCATCCTGTTGACTGACGGCGTCAACAATGCCGGCTACTTGAAGCCCGACCTGGCCGCCGAGATTGCCCAAGAGTTCGAGGTGCGCGTATATACCATTGGGGTAGGCTCGACCGGCGATGCCTTGGTCCCCGTAAGTCGGCGAAGCGACGGTCGCTATATTTTTGGCCTAGCCAGGGTAGAGATCGACGAGCAATTACTACGCCGCATTGCAGAAACCACCGGAGGAAAATATTTCCGAGCTACGTCGGCCGAAGCCTTGGAACGGATCTACGACGAAATCGATCAACTGGAAAAAACGGAAATCGACGTTACCGTCATTCGTCGCTACCAGGAAGTGTTTCACCGGTTTGCCTTCTGGGCGCTGGTTTTTTTGGCGCTGGAGGTCATTCTGCGCTACACCCTTTTACGAACTATACCGTAACGCACCCATATGTTTAGATTCGAGCATAGCACCTATTTATATGCCTTAGCGCTGATTCCCTTGCTGGGGCTGATCTTTGTATGGGCGCGTTACGTGCGGAAGCGTTACCTGAAGCGATTGGGCGAGCTGAATTTACTCGATCGGCTCATGCCAGGCTTTTCGCGCTACCGTCACGGACTGAAGTTGGTGATATTACTTCTGGGGGTCACCTTCTTAATCTTGGGTTGGGCCAACCCTCAGTGGGGTACGCAACGCAAATCGGTCGAGCGGGAAAGTGCCGACATCTACTTTGCCCTCGATATTTCCAATAGTATGAACGCCCAGGACATCATGCCGAGTCGCCTGGCACGTGCCCGCAACCTAGCCGTGAAGCTTATGCAGGGCCTTTCGGGCGAACGCATGGGGTTGGTCTTATTTGCTGGAAACGCCTACTTACAGGTACCGCTTACTACGGATTACGGGGCCTTGAAGCTATTTTTTGAGAGTGCCAACTCGGACCTAGCTCCCACACAAGGAACAGCCATCGATGCGGTGATTGAGCTGGTTCGGGAAAACCGCGATTCGGAGGCCGACCAGCAATGTATCTTGATTATCATAAGCGATGGGGAAGACCACGAGGGTAAAGCCCGCGCTGCGGCAGCGGCTGCAGCGGAAGAAGGGGTCATCGTATTTACAATAGGCGTAGGTACCGAAGCCGGTAGCTTTGTTCCGGTAAATGTCAATGGCGGCATAGGTTACAAAAGAGACCGCATGGGGAACCCAGTACGGTCACAACTCGACCCCCAAACCCTGAAAACCATTGCGCAGGCCGGCAGGGGCGAATATTTCCAGTTGGGCAATAACGAAACGGCCATAGCGGACCGTCTGCGCGCCCGAATCGACCGGCTTGAAAAACAAACTTTTGAGACCAGAGGTTTTGAAGAATACGAAAGCTACTTTCAGTATTTTATCGGTATCGCGTTAATTTTGCTGGTCCTGGAGTTTCTGCTGGCTTACCGCAAGAGTGGCGTGCTGAGTGACCGGGATTGGTTCAATGAATAAAATCACTTATGCAAAAAAGTATTCTGTTGATCGGCTGTTTTTGGTTTCTGGGCGTGGCCTTGCAGGCCCAATCCGCCCACCGTTGGTTGCGCCAGGGGGATTCGGATTACGAAAAAGGGTCTTATGCGGAAGCAGAAGAAAAATACCGGAAGGCTATCGAACGAGAGGAGGCCGTACAAGGTACCTACAACCTTGGAAATGCCATCTACCGCCAGCAACGCTATAAGGAGGCCATCGAAAAATACGAAACAGCGGCGCGTCAGGCAAAGAACCCAAACGTCAAGGCTTTAGCTTATCACAATCTGGGTAATGCGCACTTCCAAAATCAGGATCTGGAAAAGAGTATCGAAGCCTATAAAAATGCTCTGCGACTGCAGCCGGGTGACTTACAGACCAAGTACAACTTAGCAAAAGCCCAGCGCTTACTCCGGCAGCAGCCTCCGCCACCCCAGCAACAACAACAGCAGCAAGCCGATTCAGAAGAAGAACAGGAGCAGCAGGAACAGCAGCCCCAGGAACAACAGCAGGACCCTCGGGAAAAGGAGCAACAACAGGAAGAAAGTATGCCTTCTGAGCAGCAGGAGCAGCAGGCTCAGCCTAGTGAAGGAGAGCAAGAAATCCCGCAGGATTTGACGAAAGAAGAGGCAGCCAAGTTGCTGGAAATCATGGAAGAAGAAGATAAGCGCGTTCAGGAAAAAATGCGTAAAGGCGGGAATGAACGCAAGAAACCGGAAAAAGATTGGTAACTTTTAATCAGGCACCATGAGAAAATTAGCTTTTTTTACTGCATTTCTTCTGCTCTGGGCAGAAAGTGTCCCAGCTCAGGAAGGGGTGCTTTTTGAGGTCTCCAGCCAGCATGCCGACTCCCTGCTGGCAGGTAACCTGTTTCGAGTAACTTTTAGTGTGCAGAACGGTGATGGAGGTGAATTTGATCCGCCCGCTTTTGCACCCTTCGAGGTTATCAGCGGGCCCAATATGTCCTCTACCATGCGTATGGCCAATGGGGTGCTGGATCGGAAAATCAGCTACAGCTACATCTTACGAGCCCCGGAACCAGGGATATTTACCCTGGGTGCCGCCGCCTGGGATGCCGGTGGGCAAATCTATGAGACAGCCCCCCAGGAAATTGTGGTTTTGCCCAACCCCGATGGTGTAGAGCAGCCTCTTCCCGAAACAAATCCATTTCCCACTTTTGAGGAATTTTGGTCCGACCCCTGGCCAGATTCACTATTTTTTCCGCGTGAGCAGCCGGCCAAGCCCAAAAAGCCCAAGTTGACCCGAATTTAAAGATGGCTATGCAGATACGACGGTTTGTACTATTAGCGGGCCTGTTACTCGTTGGCGTACTGCGCGTACAAGGACAGGTGGAACCTGCATTTGAGGCGATCGCTGATGCGAACCAAGTGTTGGTTAATTCCTATTTCGAGATTGCTTTTCAGCTGAAAAATGCCCAGGGCCAGGATTTTCAACCTCCTGATTTCGAGGGTTTTCGGATTCTTTCCGGGCCGAACCGTGCGATCAGTACCAGTATCATCAACGGGAAGGTGCGACGGGAAATCACCTACACCTATACCCTACAACCGAAGATGGTGGGCGAGCTTCAAATAGGTACCGCCCGGATTACTGTAGACGGAGACTTTATGTACACCAGGCCGGTCACGATTCGGGTGCTGGAGGGCGATCCGGCCGCCGGGCAGGACCGGAAGGATTTTTACGTTCGCCCGAGGCTTAACGTCGAAACAGCCTACGTCGGGCAACAAATTGTGTTGGATTACAATCTCTATACCAAGGTCGATATTCAAAGCTTCAATATTCTGGAGGAGCCCCAGTACAGCGGGTTTTATGCAACGGAAGCCAAACGATTCAACAGCCCCTTGCGACGGGAGGTCATCGATGGAGTCCAGTACATGACGAAGTCGCTTAAACGCGTGATCCTTTTCCCGCAACAGACCGGACGGCTGACCATAGACCCCCTTGAAATGCAGCTAGGAGTTACTGCCAAGGACAATAACTCGGGCGGAATCGTTTTTTACAACCGCAATGTACACCGTGTTCCCTACGTCACAGAGCCGGTATCCATCCTGGTTAAGCCGCTACCAGGTCTGCCCCCTCCTTCTTTTACCGGTGGAGTCGGAGACTTCGATTTGGTCACCCAGCTTAGCCGCACCGAAGTGACTACAGACGATGCCCTGACCTTGAAGTTGGTTATTTCAGGTCCGGGAGATATTAAACGGGTACAGGCACCACCCCTAGCTTTACCACCAGGACTGGAGGCCTACGAACCGATTATGGCCAGCGAGAAAATGACGGAAAACGCCGAGGGCATCATAAATCGCCGGGTTTTTGAATACGTAATTTTGCCAAAGGATACGGGCACTTACGTGCTGGAACCCGAGTTTTCCTATTTTGATCCCGATTCTGCCAGGTATGTGATTTACCGAGAAGATACCTACACAATAAGGGTGCGTCCGGGTAGGCAGGGGCCGAGCTTAATTGATTCTACCACAACGTCGGATGGCGCACAGATGCTGGAAGATATTCACTACCTCAAGCAAAATGTACCGCTGCGGTCCGATCGGTCGCCGCTCATCCGGCAACCGGTATTCTGGGCAGGGGTAAGCTTGCCTTTCGCGCTGTTCGGCTTTTTGCTGCTGGGTAGGCGCAAGCAGCGACTACTCAATGAGATGGATCCTCAATTGCTGGCAAGAAAAGGAGCCCGTAAGGCTGCACTCAAACGGCTGGCCCAGGCCGAGCGGCACCTGAAAGCCCGCGAACCGAAACCATTCTACGATGAGGTCTCGCGCGCCCTGTTGGGCTATGCCGAAAACAAGCTCGACATACCTCCGGCCCAGTTGTATAAGCACGTCATTCAGGAGCGCCTGGAGGCGGCCTCCGTTCCGGCCGGTGTCAACGAACGATTCATTCAGATCCTGAAAAACTGTGAAAAGGCGCTGTATGCTGGAATGGACAATTTGGAGGCAATGCAAGCCACTTACCAAGATGCGCTCACCGTACTTACCACCATCGAAAAGCACGGATCGTAATTATTTAATTCTCTTTTGCTCACTGGCATTCACGAAAAGGGTGTTGCCAATCTCGAGATAGCCCTTAAAAGCTTCTGCCCCCTGGTGGCGTACGATCTCATCGCGAATACCCAGAATAGTTAAATCGGCATCGGCCGATCGTCGTGTGATGATACTGCGCGCCTCGATATCCTGGTGGCGTTGTAGGACTTCGATATTGTGAGCGGCAATGGGCAGTTGTCCGGCGGCAATCAAAGCGTTAAGCCGCTTTTTTTCTTCTTGCATATCCTCTTCCGGGTAGAGTGCAAATATCTTGATATCCCCGCCTCGCCACTCTTGGTGACCGGAAATGATATAGGCAAGCAGAATCATCAGGTTGGCATTTTCGTAATCCTGACTGGTTATCCATACGTGAATATGCTGCTTGAGGCCGTAACCGCGCTCCGAGACGCCTAAGATGCCCAAATCAAAATCGACCGATCGGATAAGCTTGAAATTATCGACGATGTCTTCCAGGTCGGCCGGGTTGTACTTCGAAAATTCAAGTAGTAAGAGGTTGTTCTCCGTGCCCGAAATTCCAGGCAGTTGGATGCCCTGCGCGATAGCTGAGGTAGCCGAGGGGCTGATAAGCGTGTCGATATAGATGTTGCTATTGCTGATTTCTGCCATTTTAATGAGGCGCTCCTTGGCGATTTTCGCCTCCTGGTTGGTGCTGCGTGATAGGTAACCGTTAATTTTATGGATGTAGGTACCAAAGCCGTAGCGCTGAGCGAGCCAGCGAAGCAGGTCGAAGGCGGCCAATCGCTCGAAGGAATGCTCGGTGATGCAAAGAACCGACGGGCGCCAGCTGGCCGTTTGCTCCTTCTCGGCTTTCTGTAAAAAGACCTGCAGCTGCCGGCTAATCTGAAATATTACGCCCTGAAAAATGATGGACAGGTTTTTCTTATCCGGGTTATAAAACCGGACGAGGTTGTAAAAAATGATCATCAGTACCAAGGCCAGGAAAGCGTAGGCCGGATTCATAAGAAACATCAGAGCGAAACACCCCAGGGCGCCGAATAAGGAAATCAGCCAATGACTTCGAAAAGTGGGCCGGTAAGAAGGATCGGCTGCAAAGTGCTGCAAAAAAGAAATCATGCACAACGTGCCGTAGGTGACCATAAAAAACATCGAGATGATTTCGGCCACGAAGTCCAATCCGCCTAGCAGGATGAAGAAAAGGGCGATTAACACAGTGACCAGCGTAGCGTTGAAGGGTTCGTCGTTTTTTCCACGGCCGCGGGAAAGCGAGTAGTTGATATTTACCTGGGGAAGCACCCGGTCCCGGGCGATGGCTTGCAGCGTGCGCGGCGCGACCAGGATGGAGCCGAGTGCGGAAGAAATCGTTGCCGCCGCTAATCCCACCGGAATGATCCAGCTGCCCTGCCAGGCAATTTGTCCCATTACCAGACGGGAAGTATCGGCCAGGTCGGCGGGGCTGGCCGAAGTGGACAGCTTCAGCGCAATTAACAAGTAAATGACCATGCCGGACAGCGTAGCCCCGATCGTGCCCAAGGGAATGGAGCGGCTGGGATTGCGCAAATCGCCCGACAGGCCGACCCCGGCGGTCATGCCTGTAAAGGCGGGAAAAATGATGGCGAAAACGGTAAAGAAACCCAGAGGTAATTTACGGCCCTGTGGATCAGTTGTCGGCACCATTTTTCCAGCCGACGGTTCGACTAATTCGGCCACATCCTGGCGGAGCGTACCGTGGGGGTTATTACCTACCGTTGCATTCCAGTTGAGACGGTGCGTTTTGGCATAATCCGTTTGGCCAATAAAAAAAGCAGTGAGGGCCAGAAAAAGAGTGGTAACAACGATGTATAGGGTTTTTACGCCCAGGTCGGCCCCCCGGAACAGCACGATAACTGTCAATAAAAAAAGCGCTGGTATACTCACTGCCTGCCGGTAGGATAGTACCCACTGCAGCCAGTACGGCAGCTGGTACTGTTGCTGGAGATAATCGAAAAACGGCACGAAAGCCTCCGAGAATGCGATGATGTAAAAAGCTACGCTTATAGCCTGTGAAAAATACAATGCAATACCGATCGAAGACCCAATGACCAGCCCGAAGGAACGCGAAATGATGTAGTACTCCCCGCCGCCTTCTACCTTTTGGTTGGTTGCAATTTCGGCAATCGCCATGGCGGTTGGGATAGTGACGGCGTGCCCCAACAAAACGATGCCAAAAGTGCCGAGTAGGCCAACGTTGCCGATAGCAAACCCAAAGCGCAGGAACATTACTGCGCCCAATATGGTCGATATGGCGGTAAAAAACACCGGAGCGGTGCCAAACTTACGCATAATCCGGAGCAGTTATGGGCCCGCTAAGCTTTTTGGAGTGCATCGCGGTATTCTTTAGTGGTGATTAAATGTAGGAAAACAGCTGCCAAATTAATGATCTTTTGGTGAAAAAATACGCCGGGCAAAAAGCCCAACGGGCCTTGGTTACTCCACCGAAATAGCTGTATTTTGGCCCAGCCCTAATCACAACCTAAATCTCAACATCAACCCATGTACCGTACCCACACCTGCGGAGAACTCCGCTTACAAGATGTCGATCAGGAAGTAAAACTCAGTGGCTGGATTCAGGCCAATCGCGATCTCGGCGCTATGACCTTTATCGATCTGCGCGATCGCTACGGCATCACGCAGCTGGTTTTTAGTATGGAAGACGATGCTACTTTATGTGAGCAAGCACGTAAGCTCGGACGGGAAACGGTCATCTCAGTTTCGGGTACCGTGCGGGAGCGCAGCAGTAAAAACCCCAACCGGCCCACCGGTGAAATTGAGCTGGTCGCCAGTCACCTAGAGATCTTGAACCTCTCCAAAGTGCCACCCTTTACCATCGAAGACGATACCGACGGAGGCGACGACCTGCGCATGCAGTACCGCTATCTCGATCTACGTCGCGGTCCGGTGCAAAAAAATATTCTCTTCCGGTCGCAGCTGGCCCTGGAAACGCGCAAGTACCTTGCCGAACAGCAATTCGTCGAAATCGAAACGCCCTTCCTCATCAAGAGCACACCCGAGGGCGCCCGCGATTTTATCGTGCCTAGCCGCATGAACCCGGGGCAATTCTATGCCCTACCGCAATCGCCTCAGACCTTTAAGCAGATTCTAATGGTGTCGGGCTTCGACAGGTATTTCCAGATCGTGAAGTGCTTCCGCGACGAGGACCTGCGAGCTGACCGCCAGCCGGAGTTTACCCAGATCGACTGTGAAATGGCTTTCGTAACCCAGGAAGAAATCCTGCAGACTTTCGAAGGACTGACCCGGCACCTTTTTATGGCTACCCGTGGCATCGAACTGCCCGCCTTCCCCCGCATGGACTACGATGAGGCCATCGCTACCTTCGGATCCGATAAACCAGACCTGCGTTTCGGGATGCCTTTCCACGAATTAAACGATCTGGCCCAGAATAAAGGCTTCAAGGTTTTTGATGCGGCAGAGCTGGTCGTCGGCATCTGCGCCGAAGGGCAGGCCGGCGCCACCCGCAAAGAGCTTGACCAACTCACCGATTGGGTGAAACGGCCCCAGATCGGCGCAAGAGGGCTGGTCTACGTGAAATACAATGAGGACGGTACTTTTAAGTCGTCTGTAGACAAGTTTTTTGACGGGGATGCTCTGAAAGGCTGGGCCGACCGAATGGACGCCAAACCCGGTGACCTCCTGCTCATTCTGGCAGGCGAGACCGATAAGACCCGCAAACAACTCGGAGCATTGCGCCTCGAAATGGGCCGCCGTCTGGACCTGATCCAACCTGGTGATTTTAAACCGCTTTGGGTTGTTGATTTTCCGCTGCTCGAGTGGGATGAAGAGACAGAGCGGTTCTATGCCATGCACCACCCTTTCTCTTCGCCAAAAAAAGAAGATATACCGCGCATGCTAGATGGCGATCACGAAACCATGAAGAGCTTGCGTGCCGACGCCTACGACCTGGTGATCAACGGTGTGGAAATAGGTGGGGGCTCCATCCGTATTCACGATCAGGCGCTCCAGAACAAAAATTTTACCCTGCTTGGCTTTTCGAAAGAAGAGGCCGAGGAGCAATTCGGCTTCCTGCTGGGCGCCTTTGAATACGGTGCGCCACCTCACGGTGGTATTGCCTTCGGTTTCGACCGGCTTTGTGCCGTAATGAACAGTCAGTACACCATTCGCGATTTTATTGCCTTCCCCAAGAATAATCAGGGGCGCGATATGATGATTGATGCACCCAGTCCGATTTCGAAAGACCAACTGGAAGAGCTACATCTGGAGCTCGAATTAGATGATGAGGAGGATGACTGAGGTTAGCTTTTAGCCTTGAGTTTTCGGGAAATCTCGAAGTAATCCAGAAAATAAATGATCTTAATGGATAAGCTATTGGTTTGCGGATTTTGAAAGAGGCGGTCCGTATTCGTCCAGTAGGTCACCCCTACGATATCCTCCGAACCGAAAATACTGTTCTTCCAGACGACGAAAATATCGCTGCCTGGTGCGAAGCGCCAGCGGTAGATCATGTCGATATTAAAAGCATTGAAGTTGGAGTTTGGGTTGCCGCTGTATTCGGTAGGACCCAGCCGGCCGTCTTCTTCCAACAAGTGATAAGAGCGGTAATCAACGTTAGACCAATAGTGCCGGGCCCTGCAGGTTACGGCCATGCGCTCGTTGAAGGTGTAGCTGGAATTGAAGGTGTTCTCGACGGTTGAGCGGTCTCGCCGCCCGAAGATTATCCTTGTAACCGTTTTTTCTCCCTCGCCATTCTGTACACTTGCTTCGACCTTATCGGCAAAGCCTTCTTCGTTATAGCTGCGGTTGTTCTCAATTTCCAGGGAGAAAGTAAGGCGGTCGCTCACCCGGTAGCGGGGTTGGACCCGCCAGCGGTAATCGTACCAACCTTCGCGATCGGAAAGGCCGAACCTGCCGTTAAGCGCCAACCGGAACTTACGCCGGGAATCTGTTCTGATATTAATACCCGTAGCATTCCAGCGGGGTGTTTTATAAAAACGCCCGGGGGTACGCGGCTCGAAAAAATTGTTGCCTTCTACTGGCTCGTGATAATGCCAAACGTTGAGGTTCCAGAAGGATTATGTCTGACCCCAGGCCCAGATCTCATAACCAAACTCCGAAAACTCATCAGGTCGGTACAGGCGTTCGTACCCTACGTATGCGCCGAACCCTCCTTGGTTGAAAACCCAATGGGGCTCAAAAAAATTGTAGCGTGCCCTGACAAATATCGATCGTTCGTTATTGTTGAATTGAAAACCAAAATCGTTGGGGTCGTAGGTATCGCTTTCCTCGCTGTAACCAATGGTTGCCGTCAGATTACCGCTGGTTTTTGAGGCGCGAATGTTCATAGCGTGGCCCAAAGCTCTACTATCCGGATAGTATTTCTGACTGAGGTTGCCGCGTCCGAAAAGTGCGTAGTTGTTGGCCTCGTCCCGCAGCTCAAACTCAGTAGCGGTTACGTTGGCATCGTAGGCGTCGCCGCTGCGCCAGACCGTGGTATTAATCAGGGAGACATAGGAGTTATGGGGTAGATTCTGATCGGCAACAAAGATATTGTAATTGGTCAGTGGGTTGGTCTCTATCTTTCGCTCGCCACTTTCCGGATTGCGAATGACGGCCTCGGTATGGCCTGCGGTAGCATTGAAGAAGCCCAGCCCCAAGCCCTTTCTGGTACGTCCCGATACTTTGGTCGCATTGTAGAGTGGGGTAGTGTTCGGATTATCGATAATCTCCTCGCCTTCTTCCAATTGGTCTTCCACTTCATTCCGGTATAATGGCTGACCACCGATACGGCGGGAATAAAAAATATTGCCCTTGTTAAACAGCTCCGTACCCTCGGTAAAAAACTGCCGATTTTCGTCGAAGCGGACTTCAAAGGGACTCAAATTCAGGATCTGATTATCGGATTGGGCTTCGCCAAAATCAGGAATCAGGGTCATATCGAGCGTGAAAGCATCATTAATGCCGTACTTGATGTCCAAACCACCGTTGATGGAATGCTCCATGCTGCTCATGGGGTCAGCCTCGCTATCGTGATGGTGCTCGCCGTAAAAGGCCAGAAAGGGCGTGGCCTGAAGTCGCACGGGGGAGGTGATGTCCTCAATGCCCATCAAATAGCCTGCCTGATTGAGGAAACCATTGACTTCCGGATCGATGGGATTCCAAAAGCTTTTCTGCTGCAGGCGCTGAATAAGACGACCGAAGTTAACGTGCCAAACCTGCTCAGTAGCATTGGGAAAGCGGACTGCTGAGTGGGGAATGCGAATCTCTGCAACCCATCCTTCGCTGGTAATTTGCGTTTCACTTTCCCATACGGCGTCCCAGTTTTCATCCTCGCCAAAGCTGGAGTACTTGGCTTTCAACTGAACATTAGCCGGGGTTACGATGAAGCCAAAACCGTTGATACCATCCAGGTACGTATCCAAGAAAATGCCAAACCAATCGGTGTTGTTCAATTAGTCGCGCTGGGAAAGCTCGCGGAGCACACTGTCGGGCGCCACCTCGTACATTGTAGCGCCGATGTACAACCCAACATCATCGTACAAAATCCTAATTTCAGTACGTTAAGCCGGTTTCAGCCCCGGATTGGGTTCTAAGGTTACGAGACCGGTTGCGATGGGGGCATTTTGCCAGGCCTGTTCATCGAGGATCCCATCTATGGCCGGGGCTTCCGGTGTGAAGATGGCACGGGCTTGCTTTTTTTCCAGGTCAATAGCTGGCAGCTGTGCCTGACTACGTTTCGTACCAAGACAAAATAATAAAGCAAAGCATGTACACCAGGTCAGTGTTTTCATACTAAAAGATCGTATTGCGGGTACATTATCCGTAATTTCGGATGATTTCCATGATCTTGTATTGACAAAAGACACGCCCGCCGTCAAAGGGTTGCTTGTGGCCGAATATTGGTAGGAATTCGGAAATTTAAAATCCAGCCGACCTTATTAAATTTGTAATTTACCCGTAGGAATTGTAGAAAAGGACGCGTGAAGAATTTGATGCCACATTTTATCCAGGAAATGTACGAGCAGCGCCAGCAGAACGGCACTTTGCCGGCTTACGTGATGTTCGTAGACCTGTCGGGTTTTACGCCGCTTACCCAGACGTTGATGAATACTGGAAACACGGGGGCGGAGCGTCTTTCCAATATCCTCAATTCCATCTTTGAGCCCCTCGTCCGAGTTGTTTATGCTCGGGGCGGCTACATTCCTTACTTTGCAGGTGATGCCTTTCTGGCTATTTTTCCTGCTGACCGAGAGGTGAGCAGCTCACGCAACCTGATCGATGCAGCAATCTCGATGCGCGAGTATTTTTATCAGCGCTCGTTTCAGTTCGACGGCTTTTCAATCGGATTGAAAATCGGATTATCATACGGGGTTGTGGAATGGGGCATTGTAGGCCAAAGCCACAAGTCCTTCTATTTTCGTGGAAAGCCGATCGATCAATCCGCTGCAGCGCAGGACAATGCACGGGATCGCAAAGATGCGATCATTCTAGACCAACTATTGTACCAACAGTTAGATCATACCGACCTGGTGCTGGAACCGTTGGCCGGAGGGTTCTACCGTCTGGATGCCCAGACCAAGGCCTCGACCATCACCATCCCCCAGAGTAAAATACCACAACTGCAACGCAGCATCGTACAGCAGTTTCTGCCCCGATCGGTAGTGGAGTACCGGCAAGAGGGCGAGTTCCGAACCGTGATTTCGGTTTTCATATCATTTCGTGGCGTATATACGCATCGCGAGCTCAACCGGCTGGCTAGTGTGGTCCTCGACCAGATTAACAGCTTTTCGGGCTATTTCAAAGAGATCGATTTTGGGGATAAAGGCGGCGTGATGGTAGGCTTTTTCGGCGCCCCGGTTTCATTTGAAAATAACGTCGAGCGAGCCCTGGAGTTCATTCATGCGCTGCGTAAAGAATTGCAAGGACTGCAAAAACAATCAGACTTGGAATACCGGGTTGGGATTACCTCCGGAATCGCTTTTACCGGTAACATTGGCGGGAAGGAGCGCTGCCAGTACGCAGCCGTCGGCAATCGGGTAAATCTCGGTGCTCGCTTGATGATGTCGGCAGACTGGGGCGAGGTACTGGTCGATGAGGAAATCCAAAAAGACCGGCTCTTTAATTTTTACCATAAGGGCGATATCCAGTACAAGGGCATTCAGGGGTTAATTCCCACCTTCATTATGGGCGAGCGCAACAAAGAAAGCCGACTGACTTACAGCGGCCAGCTGATTGGCCGCAATCAGGAGATGGAGCGCCTGCTCGATTTTTCCAGCCCTTTGAAAAAGGGGCAATCGGCCGGTATCGTGCAAATTTTTGGCGAAGCCGGTATCGGGAAAAGCCGCGTGTCGTTCGAGCTCAAAAAGATCTTGACGGCAAACGGCGAAATTAATTGGTTGCTGGCCCAGGCGGACCAAATCCTGAAAAAACCGTTTAACCCTTTTATTTACCTGCTGCGCAATTATTTTGAGCAATCGCCCGACGGCTCGAGTAGTGAAAATCTGGCGAAATTTGAAACCCACTACCAGGTACTACTCGACCGGCTCGAACGGGTAGGCACCGAAGAGGTTCAACCCTTGCGACGCGAGCTGGTGCGAACCAAATCAGTTCTGGCGGCCATCATCGGCATTTTATACTTCGACTCCTTGTGGGAGCAGCTCGATGCGAAAGGGCGCTACGAAAATACCATCTCGGCCATTATCAATCTGTTGTTGGCCGAAGCGGCTATTCAGCCTTTGGTGCTGGAGGTAGAAGACGGTCACTGGATCGACGAGAACTCCCGCGAACTGCTGCAAGAATTGACGCGCCGCATGAAGGGCGCTCCACTTATGATCTTGATCACGGCTCGCTATCTCGATGACGGGAGTAAACCTTTTTTTATTGCCAAAGCAACACTGCAGGAACTGGATCTACCCCATCTGGATATCTATCTCAATAACCTCACATCGCAGGCCGTCCGACTCTTTGCCGAGAAAAAACTCGAAGGATCCATCACCGATGAGTTTTTCGATATCTTATTGCGGACGAGTAACAGCAATCCCTTTTACCTGCAACAGATTCTGGAGTATTTCGTCGAGCAAGAGTTGCTGGAAAAGAACGGCTCAGGCTGGTACATCCGCGATAAGAATATTCAGTTATCCAATTCGATCAACGCCATCCTGACGGCGCGTATCGACCGGCTCTCGACTTTGCTCAAAGAGACGGTAAAAGCCGCCGCGGTCATCGGCAGGGAGTTCGAGGTGCCGGTCCTGTCGGAGGTTATGCAGACCAACGAAGCCTTTCAGCAGCAACAGAACGGGGCTAAAAACGATCTGCTGCAAGAGCAGATCCTCCTGGCGGAGCGTAGCCAGATTTGGCGCGCCATGAATGAGATGCGCTACATTTTTCGCCACTCCCTGTTGCGCGAAGCGGTATACGGCATGCAATTGCGCACCCGCCTGCAACAATTGCACCGCCTGATTGCCGAGGCTATCGAAAAAATATTTGCCGACAAGTTGGAAGAGCGCTATGTTGACCTGGCCTTCCACTACGAGCAAGCTAATGTGTTCGATAAAACCGTAGAATACCTGCGCAAAGCAGCTGATTACGCCCGGCGCAATTATCAAAACCAGCAGGCCCTGGAATTTTACGAAAAGCTGCTAGAGAAACTCAACAGCCAAGAAGACGATGTGCGTCAGATCCAAACCCACCTTAAAAAAGGAAAAATTTTAGAGCTCATCGGCAAATGGGATCATTGCCAGGAAGCTTTTGAATATGCATTAAAGCTTGCGAAAACCAAGCGCGACGTCATCTTGCTAGGGCAGGCCAATAACTGCCTGGGGCGGGTACTGACCCTGAAGGGGCAATATCCGGAAGCCCACCGCTACTTGCAGACTGCCGCCCAGCTCTTTCTATCGGTCGATTACCGGTCGGGAATTGCAGAAGTATACGGCAACCTGGGGGAATTGAACTTTCGTGAAGGCCAATACGATGAGGCTAAAAATTATTTCCTGGAAAGCATCGATATCGTCAGGAAGGATGAACAGGAGCATGTCGATGCACAGATTATCGCCAAACTCGGCCTGACTTATATGAACCAGGGGTATTACGATGATGGCATCAGGGTCCAACTGGAGCACCTCGATACTTGCCAACGCAAAAACGACAAGCAGGGCATGGGTACGCTGTACACCTACCTGGGTATTGTGTACCTCGAGAAAGGCGATTACGAACGGGCGATGCAAAGCTTTGAGCAAGGACTAGATATCAATCGGGAGTTGGGCAATCGCCATCTTGTATCGATTTCGATTGGCAATATCGGCATCGTATACGAGCGGCAGGGTGACTACCGGATGGCGATGGAACACTACGAGAAAGATCTTAAAATCGTTGAGGAGCTTGGCGACAAACAAGGCATTGCAATCGCCCTGGGGCTGATCGGTCAGTTGCTCAATGTACAAGGTAAATTCCACCAAGCCATTGAGTACCTGCAAAAAGACCTCATGCTGTGCGAGGAGCTCGGATACCAAAAGGGTATCGCTAAGGCTGTGAATACCCTTGGGGATATTTTCTTTTACCTACAGCAATACGACCGTTCCTTGTATTTCTACGACCGGGCGATCGACGTGACCCGTCAAATCGGTAATCGCCTGGTACTGGGTTTTAGTCTCGTAGAAAAAGGTGCGGTTCTGCAGGAGATTGGCAACCTGCCGGCCTTGAAAGAGGTAGTTAATGAGGCGCTGAACCTGGCTGAAGAACTGGGTAATCCCGATCTTTTGTTCGAAGCGCAACTGATCGCGGCTAAAACCAATTACGCGGAGAAGCACCTGAAAGAAGCCGTGAGCATCCTGCTCGATCTGCTGCAACGCCGTCTATCGCCCGATCAGGAAGCCGCCGTTTATTTTGAGTTGGCGCATATCTTTCCCCAAGACCTCAAATACCGTTCGTTGGCTTTGCGTATCTACGACCAACTCTATCGCGATACGCCGCGGTTTACTTACCACAATCGAATTGAATCCCTGCAGGAACTGGCCCGGCTTCAAGACGAAAAGTAATGTTCCAGGTATTGAATCAGGAGTCGAATGCCATAGGCCGTCGCACTTTTTTGGCTTGCGTATTCGGAGTCGGTAAAAGCGACCCCTGCGATGTCGAGGTGGGCCCATCGCGGGTGATTATCGGTGAAAGCCTGGAGGAATTTAGCGGCATTGATAGCTCCCGCGTTAGGTTTGCCGCTAAAGTTGCGGATGTCAGCTACTTCGGATACCAAATCTTCTTCGTAGGCCGACCACAGCGGTAAGCGCCATACCCTCTCGCCGGTTTCCTGCCCAGCCAGATAAAGGTCCCGGGCCAATTGGTCGTCGGTGGTGAAAAGACCAGCGGCATGGTGACCCAGGGTGCGCAGTATGCTTCCAGTAAGTGTAGCCAAATCGATGACCACGTCAGGGCCTTGCATCCGGACCATGTAGCTCAGTGCATCGGCCATGATCAGGCGGCCCTCGGCATCGGTATCGATAATTTCAATGGTCTTGCCGCTATAGGAGGGAATGACGTCACTGGGTTTGATAGCTCGGGCATCAATGCTGTTATCGGTTGCTGGCACGATCCCGTAGAGGTGAACCGGCAGTTTGAGCTGGGCGGCGAGAAAGATAGTGCCCATCACCGCTGCTCCGCCTCCCATATCGCTCTTCATTAGTGCCATCTGATTAGAGGGTTTGAGCGACACGCCGCCGGTATCGAAGGTGACGCCCTTGCCTACCAGGCCAAGTTTGGGGGCCGCATGGCGTTCGGGGCGGTATTCTAGAAAAATGCAGACCGGGGGGTCTACACTACCTTGATTGACGGCGAGCAAGGCGTGGAAGCCAAGATCCCGGAGCGCTTCCTCTTCCAGGACCTTCACCGTTACGCCATGCTGCTTTCCCAAACGCAGCGCCCAATCTCCCATATCTGCGGGTCGCTTTTTGTTACTGGGTGCATTAACTAAGTCCAGTACCTCTATTTGAATTTGCGCAAACTGTCGCCCGCGTTCGGCAGCCTGCTCCAGAGCCGGTACCGGAGCGCTGGAAATTACGGGCAACTTCCCGGGCAGGGTGGTTTTATCCTTGGGCTCCGATTTAAAGCGTCCGATCCGATAACTGCCCAGGTACAGGCCGCAAAGGACACCTTCTAATACAGTTGCCGGGTCGGATAGCTGTTCTAGGTGCAGCGCCCATTGCTCCCCCAAAAGCTGACCTTTTTTATGGAAAAAAGTACGGCTGCGTTTGGAAATATACTGGACTTCAGGATCCGGGGTATGCAAAAGGATAAAACGCCGGCCGCCTTCGGTGTACAGAATTAAATCGGATTGAACAACCAGGTCTTCGTATAAATCATCAGCTGATAGGTCAGGTCGGTTTAAGGTATCTTTAAGCAAGTTTGAGACTTGTTCGGCATTGACAACGGGCGCCAACAGTGTATCGACTTTGCCGGGGCTTATTTCCTCGGTAAATAGTATGGTCATTAGGCGGTAACTTTAACAAAATACGAATTCCAACTCGTCGGTGGCCAAGCTCCACATCCTACCACCAAAAGATTGGGGTTATGAGAACAACAAAAATAGAAAAAATCCTTTTCTATAAGGGGTCTCACCCGGGACTGCTGTGAACAGGGTCTACAACATCCGGTCCTGCAATACCATCAAAGGCGGGAACTGACGCCTCTGGAAGCGCACTCATCGAGAATAAAGTTGTTATAGTCGATGAATAGGGTGCTTAATTGTAGAAATTCTTAATTACCCCTTGCAACCCTGTAGCATTTCGAGCGTCTTTAAAATAAAGTTTCAAATTACTTAGGGCGAATTTGGGCTTTATCCGGTCGGGTATCCGACCAAATAATCAAGAAGGCTGCTGCTAAATGGCAGTCTCTGATCCTTAAGGCACTAGTGAAAGTTTTTTCATACTAATCCAAGTTTTGTTGAGGTTGTCGCACGTGTACACGTGCGGCAACTTTTTTTGCAGGAAAAGCTCTCATTATTTACTATTTTCAGTATGCTTTAGCGCCAGCATCCAAAAAGAGGCTTCCATCTGATAGGCCGGATATTACTAGAGAAAGTAGGTAGAAAAATAAGTTCGTAATTAATCAAAGAGGAAAAAACACCCCGCCTTCGATATTCCAAAGCGGGGATTGGATGGGGTAGCTCTTCTTGATATTACCAGCCAGGGATAACGTTCAAGCCAAATACGCCGCTGGTGTTCTTGCCCTGAAGGGGAAAGGTATAATACGGCTCTAGAATTAAAGCGCCGAAAAGATTAGCGCGCAACGAGACGCCAGCGCTGAAAATAGGTTCGGCCTCCAATAAATCAATAATCGGATCGCCGTTAAAATCCAGTATGGGGTTACCCTCGCCGTCGAGCAGAGCTACATCGCCCTGGAACTGATCAAAGTCGTAGAAAGCGACACCGCCGTCGACAAAAAAGTTGAGGTCGGTGAAGAGAAAGTTAGAACCGATCAGGCTTAGCTGCTTGGGCCCAGTGAATGGTATGCGCACCTCAAAATTAGAGATAAACACCTTGCTTCCGAATAATTGATCTATGTTAGTCCCATTTTGCGCGAGCAGTTGTTCGACGTTGCCCTCGCTGTAACCGCGCACGTACCAGGGGCTTCCAGCAAACAAGGGAAATAGGCCGTCATCGTCGGGGCCATAGCGACCGTAATGGAGGGCGCGAAACGCCAAGCCAATGGGCCGGAAAAAGCGATAGATACGGTAGTCGGCAGTCAGGGCGGTAAAGTCAAATTCGCCCATAAAATGTTCGACCCCGAAACGATAGCGGTGGCCGTTCAGCGGAGCAGTTAAGCCAAAGTAAGAATTATCGCCAACGGCGGCTCCGCCAAAAGAAAAAAGATTGAATCCGTCGGGCGAGTCGATCTTATTACGATCTTGACCCACCAAGCCGCCCACCTGACCCGTACCCGGGTCGAAGAGATAAAAGTTTTCGAAGCGGTCGACTCGGAAGGAGAAGCGCGTGAAATCGACCGAAGCTTCCAGCCGGAAAGTTCTGGAGAACGGCAACTGGGCGAACAACCCCGCACGATCCTCGAATGTCCGGATCAAGTCGAATTGCTCGTTGAGCACGGGAATATCGGTCCCGTCAATGGACAAAGAGTCCAAGAAGTTCCCGTTAAAACTTATGCTGCGGTAGGGGATATGGGATATTTGCCCGCCCCAGAAAATGCGGCCCTTACGATTGAGATAGGCTACCTGGGCACCGAAGTCCTGAATTTCTCCATTGAGTGCCACTGTGCCTGCAATCTGGTTCTGCCCTAAAATATCGCTGAAAAGCATTTGAACGGCGCCGGCCAGGCCCGTACCCGTACCAAAGGTGTTATTCAAACCTACGCCGACACCGGCGCTGCCGCCGATGTAATCGAGCTGGAAGTTAGGTTTGTATTCTACTCGGCGCAAATAGTCGGTCTGTGCTGGTCCTTCCGGGCGGGCCAGTAATTGATCTACGATAAGGGGGGCTCGCGGGTTGACGGTCGGCAGGGTTGCCGCGTCGAGATTAACTTCTAATGGGTCGATCTCCTCGTGCAAAAGCTCGCGCTCAAAGGCCTTATAAATACTGTAAGTTCGGTTGTGGAAATGGGTGTACAAAATGCGATTGCGACGCCGATCAATCGTGATGGCCGGTGCAAAATGGGTGATGCCGGAAATTCCTGTGAGAATCCTGGTCTCTTGATAGACCTGCCCCGTAGATGGGTCGTAGGAGTACAGGTTGCGGTACCCGTCGCGGTTAGATATAAAGTAAATGTTGCCGGCCGTGTCTGCCACCGGGTTGAGGTTATTGGCGCCTGGAAAAACATCGATCATCTCTGCCAATCCGGAAACCATATCCATACTGGCTAGGTTGTAGTTCCACTTACCATTGCGGATTCCTTTTTCAAATGCCAGCTGATCGGTCGAGAATAGCAACGTCTGGCCGTCACCACTAAATGACGGGTGCAGCTCTGAGTAAATGTCATTGGTCAACTGCTTTACGCGCTTGGAGGAGAGGTCGACCTCGTACAGATCCACTTGGCCGTGTACCAGACCGCTCACAACGATGCTGTTCCCATCGGGCGACCAGGCAGGATTACTGAATGCCGGCACCCCTTCAATCTTAAACTCATCTAGGGTTTTGCCGGATTCTACATCTTTGATGATTAAAAGGTTGTCGCCCTTGCTAAAACCGACGATGGCGAATTGCCTACTGTTAGGCGACCATGCACCAGCCGATTCAATGTAATTCAGGTCATCAATGTGGCCATCGCGTGTGGTGCTGGCTATCGTGCCGATAATTTCTCCTTTATTGGCATCGGCCAGGAAAACGTCGACCGAAAATAAATTGCGCTCCGACAGGAAAGCCACGTAGCGGCCGTTAGGGGAAATTTGCGGCGAAATATTCATCGCGCCGCCATCCTCCCTGTTTAGGATGGCGCGACCGGGCAGTGTTTCTTCCCGGCCAGCCAGGTAGGGCTCGTACTGGCTTTTCAGGGCATCGACCCACATTTTCGACAATTGGGCCGCCGTAACCCCAAGTACCGCCTGACTGGCGGCTTCAAAGCCGTACTTAGCTACACCCGTGAAAAAGGGCTCAATTACATCATCCCCTTTCCAACCGGTCAGGAACGCCCAGAAAGCTTGTCCGTAGCGATAGGGAAAGTACTGTGGATTGTTTAGGTCCTGGAGTGTCGGTACATCTTTGTTCAAAACGGCATCGCGCATCCACATGGCGGTATGGGCATCGACACGCCCAATCGACATGTATTCGGCCAGTCCCTCCACAAGCCACAACGGCAAATTAGCCAGGTTTCGGAGCGAGGTGGAATCGCCGTTGAGGATCATATTGTACTGAAAAGCATGGACCAGCTCATGCCCTAAAACGTGGTGGGTCTGTTGATTCGACATGGCAAAGGGCATGACTACCCGGTTCTTAAACGCTTCGGTAACTCCTCCGGTGCCTACGCCAATAGAGCCGCTAATGGCATTGGTTTGCTGAAAGTCGGCGTGATCATTGTAAATGAGTAGCGGATTACGGCTGTAGATGGTATCCTTCAAGACGCGCTGATGGTACAAGTACCAGTTTTCACTGTAATTGGCTACGGCCTGCAGAGCTTCCGGGTTTTCTAGGTAGTTGTAAACCCGGAAATTGGGAGTTTCATGAACGTCAAAATCAAAAGATTCGTAGTTGGGTTTATTGCGACCGAAATACTGCGCATCAAGGGGATCGGCAAATGCCGAAAGTAGTAAAAGGACGACGATTATGCTGATTTTTTTTCTCATAGACTCTATTGTTTCATGATCAGTGCTACTGTATATAGAGACTCCGATAACCGTTTAAACCTTTAATTGTCAAGCGTTAAAATTTATTTAAACCTGCCATTTTTTAAAAAACGGCTAGTCAAAGACCTCGGGGACCCATTGGCCGTGAAAGCCTAGTGGAATATTATGGGGAAGGGGCAATCGAGCGATAACCTCCAGGGTGAGCGGGTCGGCAATGACCAGGCGGGTTTCCTCGATTTTGGTATCGAAAAGCAGGTAGAGCAACCAACCGTCTGCCTCGTGCCGGGCATTGGGTTTGGGTACAAAAACCGGTTCGCCCGGCAGGTGCGGACGCAAATCCTTAAAATGTGCCGACCCTTCGTCCAGGTCCACGACTTGCATGCCCTGGAGGAGCTGATAGGTGTTTTCACCGGGGCCACCCAATCCCCAAAAGTACCGGTAGGGACGCCCTGTGCGGTCGGGATGCAGAAAAGGTAGCTCTGAGGGGTAGGGGCTCAACAGCTCCTGATGCACTTTTTCCTCGGTCGGATGGATGGTAAAACGATACAATTGGGCGTTGGGTATGTTGTTTTCTTCCTGCCCCAATGCATCGGGGGTCATGCGGGCTTCCGGGAATTCGGTCATGGTCAGTGCATCGATCACGATCTGGCCGTCCGGGGTTTCCCAACCGTTGCTGAAGTGGAAAATGAAGCAGAAATCTATGAAGTGGGACTGCACTCGGTCGCCGTCAACGATCAGGATCTGGGTTTTTTGCCGCTTGTCTACCCGGATGGAGTCAACGGGCGATTGCCATCCCGAGAAGGTTTTCCAAAGGTCAAACGAAACGGGAGTTAGAAAGAAAATCTGCTTGCCGGTCTCGGTGAGTATGAAATCGTGGGTGAAAATAAGGCCCGGAAGTTCGACGACTTTGCTGATCTGAGCACTACCGCTGGGCGCCACCTGATACAACAACAAACGCTGCTTCGCGCCGGCCAGGGTGCCGAAGTTATGTAAGACGCCGGTTTGAGGGTGGATTTTCGGATGCGCTGAAAACGGCAGTTCGGGGTTAATCTTGGCATCGAGGAAGGAAAACCGGTTCTGCAAAACACCCTCGAAATCGTAGCGCCCAACCGTTTCTAATGTACGAGGGTTGATCTCGTGGGGTAAGCCACCCTCCCAAAGGGCCAATAATTTGCCGCCGTGGTAGATCACGCTGGTATTGGCGGCATTTTTGAAGCGCATTTTCATGAAATTCCGCAGGAAGCCACCGGGTAGGTTGGTGCCGAAAGAGCGGTAAAGCATGCGGCCGGCCGTTTCTTCCTCGACGAATTCCCGCGTACGCACGTAACGATTGCTGTAGTAGACTTGCCCGTCGCCGTTGAAGCGAAAGGCAGTGACCATGCCGTCGCCGTCAAATAAGTGCTGGTAGGTTACGCCTTGGTGTACAAAGCGGCCGTTGCCGTTCCGGAAGAGGGTGCCGAAGAGGGCTTTGGGTACTTCGCCCTCTGCTTTTAGTGGTGTGTTATGGTATTCTTTATCTACCAATTGGCTGGCAGAAATATATTTGCGTAAGACTTCCATGGATCGTAAACTGTGATTAATTAGGGAACATTTCCGGTAATCATAAGTTGTACCGGCAACCTACAAAGCTTGGCAATTTAAACGGGTTACCACCATGCTTTATTGGCCTCCCCTTCCTGATAGGTGCACTTCAAGTGCGCAATTAGAAAAGGCGTGTCCCGGTCCAACCACCAGATGCGCCAGTGACTTGGATAGTGCTGGCTTTGGTTACTTTCCCATTCGGCCTCGGCCAGCCAAGCCCCTTTTAAAGTGCGGCCATTGAACCGGGTCAGGATCCCTTCGCCGGTTATTGTTGTCAGCTGACCGGTCGTAGCGAAGGTCATACTGATAGTCTTTTCAGTTTTTCCGAAAGGAAACCGAAGGCGAAAGCGTTGGTCGCTTTCGCCTTCCCAGACAGCATCCTTTTGAAGAGCTAACGCCGGCCAGTAAAATAGTAGGGGAAAAAGCAAAAGGTCGTCAGCGATGGACAGGGGGGTCTCCCAAAACCCCCCTTTGAAATAGGCCGCCTTGGGTAATGAACCGTCCGCCGGTAAATAAGCTGCAAATTTAACGGAATAGAAAAGCGAGCGCGAAGCATCGTAGTAGTGAACCAGGCCGAATGGAGCCGTACGGATGAATGTTTTTCCCTCTATGGGCACCCATTTTTTGGCCGCTCCAAAGCGCAGTGCTCCCTTGATGCGCAGCCGCATATGAGTATAAACCGCTTCACCGGGAGGGAAAAAAGGCATTGCATCGGGGAGGTCAACAGCAAGCGGAGGGGCCCCGAAAAGGGCCTGCAGGCGCTTTTGCTGGCGAAGCACCAGGCCGCGGGTTCCCAATGCATCCAGCCCCAGAAAGACAAGAATAGCTACCAAAATCGCACCGAAACCATATTCCATGTGTCTAATGTAACAGGAAAAAAGAACAACCGTGCCCCAGCGGCATGGTTTTCCGAGGGAGAACACCAGCTATGGTTTCCATTCGCACCTCCCCTTTAGGTGGGCGAAAAATAGATGCACTGGAAAAATAGGGCATTTGGGTAGTGGAGGGAAACGGAACCGTTTTGATAAACAAGATCAAACCGAAAATACATAAGTGCCACTTCAGATGGGATCTGAACAAGGGCTAACGCATTGGAGGCTTTCAAACCTGGTTTTGACCGGTCAGGAACCTACCGCTTGATGTGTAGATTTGGTAGCTTTGGCAAAAACCTCCATCATGCAACTTCCAGAAATTACCGAACAGTTTCGCAAACAAGCCGAAAAGGCTGCTTCAATTGGCAAGACCCTCAAGTTTCAACTCGACGAAGGACCTGTTTTCATTGACCTGACCGGGGAAACCCCACAGGTTACGAATGAAGACAAAGAAGCCGACTGCACCATCAAGACGAGTCTGGCAACCATTGAGAAGCTACGCAACGGGGATCTCAATCCGATGACTGCCATGATGACCGGCAAACTCAAGATTAGCGGCGATATGAGCGTGGCACTCAAACTGCAGTCTTTACTGAGCTAGCCTGGAACTTACATGCGCTCAATGTGGATGCCGATCGTGAGATCATCGGGTAAATCAATCTTGTCGCCGCCGTTGAGCTGGTCGTCAAACTCGAGTTCTTCGGCCAGCACCTCGTGCCGGATATAATCGCCGTATTGCTCGATTGCCGGCGCAATCTGCTCATGTGGCTGCAGGCGCACCTTGATGCGGTCGGTCACTTCGAAGTCTTTATCCTTACGCATGTTCTGGATGCGATTTACGATCTCGCGAGCCATGCCTTCGGATAGCAGTGCGTCGTTAAGCGTCACGTCCAGTGCTACGGTTAGGGGACCATCCGTGGCGATCAGCATGCCGGGGATGTCCTCCGTCGTAATCTCGAAATCTTCCAGCGAAAGTTCGTAGGTAGTATCCGCCACCTCTAGCGTGTAGCTATTGGTGCGCTCCAGCTCTTCGATGTCGGCCTGCCTCATCTGAGCAATTGCCTGAGCCGCCCCTTTCATGTGTTTGCCCAGGCGTTTGCCCAGGGTCTTGAAATTGGGCTTCACTTTTTTCTTGATTACGCCGGAGCTATCGGTGAGGTACTCCATTTCTTTAACATTCACTTCAGCCAGGATCAATTCCCGCACGGCCTCCAACTGCTTACGGAAGTGATCGTCGAGCGTAGGGACCATTAGCTTTTGCAGGGGCTGTCGTACCCGAATTTTTTCCTTCTTCCGCAGCGACAGCACTAGGGAGGTCATCCGGCGTGCATAGTCCATGCGTTCCTCCAGTTCGGCATCAATGTGCGATACGACTGCATCCGGGAAAAAGGCCAGGTGTACCGAGGGGTGCGGTTCTTGGCGGGTAACTTGGTTGAGGTTGCGGTAGAGCCAATCGGCGAAAAAAGGCGCTACCGGCGCCATGAGCTTGGCGGTACTTATCAGGCAGGTGTAGAGCGTCTGGTAGGCGCTTATTTTATCGGCAGTGTAATCACCCTTCCAAAAGCGCCGACGGCAGAGGCGCACGTACCAATTCGACAATTGTTCATCGACGAAATACATTACCCGGCGCGTCGCGTTAGTCGGCTCGTAATCGGCGTAGTCATTTTTTACATTCCGGATCAAGCTATTCAGGGTAGACAGTATCCAGCGATCGATCTCGGGGCGCTGCTCCATCGGGATATCCTCTTCTTTGTAGCGGAAAGCATCGATGTTGGCGTACAATCCAAAAAAGGAATACGTATTGAACAGCGTGCCGAAAAACTTGCGCGTCACTTCATCGACGCCCTGCATATCGAACTTCAGGTTGTCCCAGGGTTGGGCATTGGAAATCATGTACCAGCGGATGGCGTCGGCACCCTTTTGCTCAATCGCATCGAAAGGGTCGATAGCGTTCCCCAGGCGCTTCGACATTTTAGTGCCGTTCTTATCCAATACCAATCCATTGGAGACAACATTGCGAAAGGCGACGCTGTCGAATACCATGGAAGCAATAGCGTGCAGGGTGTAAAACCAACCCCGGGTTTGGTCTACCCCTTCAGCAATGAAATTAGCCGGAAAATGCTGATCGAATTTTTCCTGGTTTTCAAAGGGGTAATGCCACTGAGCATAAGGCATAGAACCGCTATCGAACCAAACGTCGATCAGGTCCAGCTCGCGGCGCATGGTACGTCCGTCGTCCGCTACCAGCAGCAGCTTATCGATATAGGGTCGATGTAAATCCAGCGGGATGCTTTGTGTCAGGCCAAGTTGGGCATTGGCTTTGTCCAGCTCCGTTTGCAGCTCATCCAGGGAGCCGATACATTTTTCCGTTTTGCCGTCTTCAGTGCGCCAAATGGGGAGCGGGATGCCCCAGTAGCGCGATCGTGACAGGTTCCAGTCCTGCAGGTTTTCCAACCATTTGCCGAAGCGCCCCTCCCCGGTAGAGGCGGGCTTCCAGTTGATTGACTGGTTGAGTTCGTACATGCGGTCTTTCAGGCTGGAGGTGCGGATGAACCAGCTATCCAGTGGATAGTACAGCACGGGGCGGTCGGTACGCCAGCAATGGGGGTAGGAGTGCATGTACTTTTCAGAGTGGAAAAGCTTATTTTCTTCTTTTAGCTTAATGACAATGTCGGCATCTACCGGGCGTTCCTCCTCCTGTCCGTAATCTTTAACATAGCGTCCCGCAAAATCCGTAACGGCCTCTACAAACTGTCCTTGGCGGTTTACCAGCGGCATGGGGTTGCCGTATTCATCTGCTACGGTGAGGGCGTCGATACCGTACTGCTTGGCGATCTGGAAGTCGTCGGCGCCAAATGTGGGTGCGATATGCACGATGCCGGTACCGTCTTCTGTCGACACAAAGTCGCCGAGCAAAACCCGGAAAGCATCGCCTTCGGGCTGTACGTAATCGAGTAATTGCTCGTATTCGAGGCCCTCCAATTGACTGCCCGGGAACTCATCTACCACTTCGATGTATGGGATGGGCTTATTACCTGGCTTGAGTTCACGGGGCTGTAAATCAGGTTTAGCTTCCGTGAAATAGGCGTTTAGGCGGTCTTTGGCCAAGATAACAGTCGTTGGCTCCTGGGTGTAGCGGTTATAGGTGCGTACTTTTACGTAAGTAATGTTTTTGCCGACTGCTAGGGCAGTATTGGAGGGTAGGGTCCAGGGGGTCGTCGTCCAGGCGAGCAAGTAATCCTGTTCGTGGTCTTTGATTTTAAACTGAGCCACCGCCGAGATGTCCTTAATCTCTTTGTAAGCACCCGGCATATTGAGTTCGTGGGAGCTTAACCCCGTGCCGGCAGCTGGAGAGTAGGGCTGAATAGTGTAGCCTTTATACAGTAGGTTTTTATCGTACAGCTGGCGCAGCAGCCACCATACGGATTCGATGTATTCGTTCTCGTAGGTGACATAGGGGTGCTCCAAATCCACCCAGTAGCCCATCTTGCGGGTGATCTCTTCCCAGCGATCCTTGTAGCGCATCACTGTCTCGCGGCATTTCTGGTTGTACTCGTCGACCGTGATTTTTTTGCCGATATCTTCTTTGGTGATGCCCAGCTCCTTCTCCACGCTCAACTCGATGGGGAGGCCATGGGTATCCCAGCCGCCTTTGCGTTCTACGCGTTTGCCCAGCATAGTGTGAAACCGGCAGAATAAGTCCTTAATGGTCCGGGCCATGACGTGGTGGATGCCCGGCAGCCCGTTCGCTGATGGTGGTCCTTCGTAAAAGACAAAAGGCTGCTGCGGATCGCGTTCGCTGGTCGACCGCTCAAAGATCTGTTCGCTTTCCCAAAAGGAGAGGATTTCTTGGTCGATCGCACTCAAATCGAGGTTTTTATACGCTTTGTACATGCCGGTAATTTTTTCTGTATGGCCCTGTTGAAATGAGGTGCAAAAATACGGAACCCCCTTTTAAGTCGAAAGGAATACCCGTATCAATTATAAACCCTAACAATACCCTGCCAGGGATCGTTGCCTGCTTTCGATACGCATTCTTACACAAAAGCGTTACACTTTTTACAGGGAGAGTACGTGTGGCAATAATTTGAAGTAAAAAGTTTTCCTTACATTGCGCCCTGATTTGATAATCAATTTATTAATGGTTACAGGAGCTCTCCTGGAGCATGCCAGTTAGCCATGGTATACGGAATAAATAGAAGGCATGAAGGGAAAGTTAATTTACGGCATTCAGCAGGTAGGTATTGGCGTGCGGAATGCAGAGGAGGCGTTTCGTTGGTACGCCACTCATTTGGGAGCCGATATTTCGGTTTTCGATGATAACAACACGGCTACTTATATGGCGCCCTATATGGGCGGTGAAGCGCGTCGCAAACGCGCCATCCTAGCCGTTAACCTGCAGGGCGGCAGTGGGTATGAAATCTGGCAATACCTCGATCGCGAGCCGACGGCCCCGACCCAACCAATTCAGATGGGCGATCTGGGGATCAATTCCATCAAAATCAAATCGCGCGACGTAGCAGCCAGCTATGCGCGCATGCAGCGGTCGGGCATCCAATTGCTCTCCGACCTGGTGCCCGACCTCGACGGCCAACTTACTTTTTACCTCAAAGACCCCTACGATAACCTGCTTCAGGTAAAGGGTTTTAACTCTTGGTATAAAAATGGCAAACACGACGTAGGCGGCATCTTTGGCGCCACGCTCGGCGTGGCGGATATCGAAAAGGCGCTCTTACTGTATCGCGATATTTTAGGGTACAATCAGATCATCTACGATCAGACGGGAACTTTTGACGGCCTGGACAGAATATCCGGCGGCAAAGGTAAATTCCGGCGCGTTTTGTTAGGTCACGATAAAAATCGCACTGGTGGTTTCAGCCCTCTCTTTGGCGACAGTCAGCTGGAGTTGATCCAGGTCCAAGACCGCACGCCCGTAAAGATCTTTGCTGACCGGTACTGGGGCGACCTGGGGTTCATCCACCTTTGCTTCGATATCCGTAATATGGAAGCCCTGGTCGAAGAATGTCGCCGAAAAGGTTTTCCATTTCAGGTGCTGAGCGCACCCTCCTTCGATATGGGCGATGCAAACGGCCATTGGGGATATATCGAGGACGCCGATGGCACCTTGATTGAATTTGTTGAAACCCACAAAGTACCCTTGATCAAAAAGATCAACTGGAGTATTAATTTGAAAAAGCGGGATCCGCTCAAGCCCGTACCCAACTGGCTGATCAATGCGATGTCGTTTAACCGGGTTAAATTTTAGCAGTCTGTGGTCGCTAGTCTGGTATAGCAGTCGGTGGCTACTGCATAAAACCCCAAACCACTCAATGCAGGGCTATTTCGCGGACGCAAAGGGGAGAGTACTGAAAAGGACATTCCGCAGGGCCGAACTGTTTCTTCTACGGGAAGTGTCCCTACAGAATCTTCCAGTAGGGACGCAGGCGAGCGGTAGCTGCATTCACATGGATTTCGTAGGTCTCCCATACCCGTAAACCCGATTGGGTGGGGGTTTCGGTGAAAGGTTGCTCCAGGCCGTTCATTCCGGCCAGGAAATTGAAGACGCATTTGGGTAGATCGCTCCGGTTGTACCCCCCTTCCAGTGCGGCAAAGATCTGGTCAAATTCACTACGCAAAATATTGCCGATTTCGTAGTACGCATTGTTACTCACCTTGAGGTCGAGCAGGGGCTCGTTCCAGTGTGCGTCAAAGCCGGCCGAAACGGCCACAACGTCGGGCTGAAAGGCTTTTGCCATGGGAAGAAAATGACGCACGGCGTCGATGAAGATATCATCGGCACTGCCGGGCGGTAGCGGCACATTGATGGAGAATCCTTCGCCGCGGGCTGCTCCGATCTCATCGACGAATCCATTGCCGGGGAAAGCCGGGTATTGGTGCAAGGACCAAAAGAGCACTTGGTCGGTGGTATAGAAGATCTCACAGGTGCCGTCGCCCATATGGCCGTCGAAATCGAGGATGAGCACGCGTTTCCCCATATCGATCAGGTACTGGGTGGCGATGGCAATATTATTGAACAAACAAAAGCCGCTGGACCGGTAGGGATAAGCGTGGTGGCCAGGCGGTCGTACCAAGGCAAATCCGCCCGTCTCGGCAGCCCGTATAGTGGCGCCTACAGCATGGCAAGCCGCCCGGAAACTACCAGGCGACATGAAGGTTTCGTGGTCGACATGGCCTTGGGAGATGCTCGCTTCCCGTACCCGTTCGATGTATTCCGGGCTATGAACCAAGGGTAGAAACTTTTCACCGTCCAGGATGTCGGCGTCCGGTAATTGTTGAAAAGCCTCCAGCCGTAGGGCGTTTTCGGGGTGCCCTTCGGTGTCATGCCCCAGGAATGCCTTGTGAAAAATGGGTTCCATGCGAAGGGTTTGACCAAATGGAGTTGAAGGAGAAAGCGAAGCAAAGTCCATATCTCATTTAGGTATTAGGCGAGTCGCCAGGCAACAGACGCCGCAGTCGTTCAGAATGATACTTACGCATGGGAAAAAATAACGAAAACTTAGCTGCCATTCCCGATTGCAGGCGAAAAATTATTGGGGCCGCAGAAACAGAACCGGTACCTGGCTTAGGCGCGCCATGGCTTTGGTACGGCTTTGGCGAAACAAACGCTGCAGGATCGTGTGGCGCGGAGCCATCATGATCAGCAGGTCAATCTCTTGTTGCTCTAGGAAATCGGCCAGTCCCTTGGGGACCGACTGACTGACGATGGGATGGGCCTTAACGGATACTGCCCCCGATTGTTCGGCAGCCAGTCCTTCTAATGCCTCCACTTCAGGGTTGGGGAGTCGCTCGGTTTCTTCAAATACCTTCACCAGATGCAGGTCAAATTGTAAGGGGGAGAGGGTGTAGCTGGCGTAATCAAAATACTGGTTGGCTTCTTTGGCTGAACTCACGGCGAATCCTGCCTGCTTGAAAGCCTGCAATTGTGCATTTTGCGGGATGACCATAACCGGACAGGGGGCGAACTCCAAAGTGCCGGTCGTCACGCTGCCGAGCATTTTATCGAGTAAATTGTGTTTGCTTCGGGTACCTATGACAACCAGGTCTGCCTCCTGCTCCCGGAGCACTCGGCGAATGACGGCAACCGGGGCTCCGAGGTCAGTCTCGACCGTAATCCTGGGTAAGTATTCTACAACGCCCTTGACTTGCGCCTGTCCGGCTTCCGAAAAGCTTTGCAGAGCAATTTCGGCTGCGTCAACTTTGTCTTTGTTCACCTTAGCTGCCAGTACGGGGATATCGGTACCCTCGTATTCCGGGCTAACTACGTGCAACAAATGAATGTCAGCTTGCACCTGACTGGCCAGCCATAAGGCATGCCGGTAAGCATTCTGGGCTACTTCGGAAAAGTCGGTCGGCAGTAAGATTTTCTTGATGGTCTCCATATTTTTCTTTAAACCGGTTCCAGTACAAAAACAGGATATTACTTGAAAAAAATAGACCTTTTATCGACCGCACTATGCTGACAAAAATCAGGCCTCTGCCTTGATTTTCGTCAGCAGTAAAAGGTGCCAAACTCCCTTACTTTGTTAGTGTCAAAAGACAAATTAATTCGGGTGATTTTAGGGAATTTGGAGCGCCATCGCGGCGCTCCTTTTTTATTTACACATAATCGGGCTGCTGAGCCGTTGGCTGACCCTGGCCGCCAGAACGGTCTCCGTTATCCGACCGCAGGCTGCTCAGTACGAACCCGATGGCTACCGCTGTTACTAGGAAGACCAGAATACTGCCGGCGAAAGGAATCGCTTCGATCAGCTTTAGAATCCCCACCAATCCAATACCAACCAGAATGATCAATCCCGTACTCCAGTCGGCATTTTGTCGATTGCGAATTTCGTAGCTTGCCACGACAGCGGTTAGTGCACTACTTAATGTCAGTAGAATAGTAAATAGGGATAACCCAATAATGCCAAGCGGAATACCCAATATCGTAGCCATAGCAATTATGCTGACAATGGGCAAACCGATCAGCAGTAAAGCTCCGGTAAGGAGGTGTCCGCCTCCGTCACGCAACGCTTTACCGGCATGGCGCTTAAAGAAAGGATTGAAGAACAGAACCATCAAGACCACCAGCAGAGACGCAGCGAAAAAGCGATACAGCTGGATGTACCAGAAATTTTTCCTCCAGCTTTTTTTATTGAACTGCGACAATTCATCTTTCAAGCTTTTATCGCCAATAGCTTGGGCGCCCGCTTCCAGTTTGCCGGAAAAATCCAGATCGTCCTGATTTCCGGCGTAGTAGCGGACGTTTTGGTTGAAAAATGCCCCCTCCCCCAAGGTTAACGATCCGGCGGCCAGCTTACTCGGGCCTTCGATGCGGTTATTGATATTCAGTTCTCCGGACGTAATGTTCAGCGCCCCACCGATTGGGCCGTTGAGAGTAACCTCTGAACCTTTGATATGCACATCGCCAACTACCCGTCCATTCAGGATTGCAGATCCGGTCAATAGGTGAAGACTACCTTCGATGACGCCATCTGGTCCCAGGATCAGGTTGCCGCTCAACACCATCAGGTCGCCCCGGATCACCTCATTTACCTTGATATCACCGGTCAAGACGCGAACGTCGTCCATACAGGGAGCCTCCAGGTCAATATCGCCGGCCAACAGGAGCACGTCGTCGTGTAGGGTATCCCGGGCGGAGCATTGGCCAGTCATTGCAAATAAGTCGCCCCGTACGGGAGCGAGGATGACTATCTCGCTGGTCATCAGGAAGATATTATTCTCCATAGGCTGATCGATGGTGACGGATTCACCTATTTGGAAATCGGTCGCCCACAGGGTACCGCCCAGCAGGATCAGCATCAAGAAAGGAATGAAAGACTTCAGCATAGCAGTTTGTTTTTCCTCTATGTTAATGGCTTTCCGAGCCAACTGCCAATGTTTTATCCCGAAGGGCCGGTTTTTTCTGCTAAAGGGCAGCAAGTCAAGATGAAAGGCTTTACTGCTCGAGCAGGTACTGTTCCAGTAAGTTGAGGTAAATCGTCAGTTGGGGATTATCGGGTTGTGGGTCTGCCTGCTGTCGCGCTCCCATGCTGTTAACCTTCAGGCGTACATTGGCACGGTAGAGTTTGTAGTAGTGGAAAATGGCCCAGTCGGCATCACCCTCGAAGGCAAGCGCCAGTTCTTGGTAATGGTCGAGAAATATCTGGCCCAGATCGGGTCGATTGGCCGCATCCAAATCCATGCAGAAAAAACCGACCTCGCTCAGGAGATCGAGGATGCGGAAATCGTCGTTGAATTCTATGCAGTCAAAGATGACGGGCCCCTCCGGCAGCAAAAAAATATTTTTGGAGTGCAGGTCCCCATGCCCATCGATAATGAATCCCCGTTCGATGCGCGTCTGCAATCGATCCTGGTGCCGGGCTAAAAAGTGGTCTGAATATTGGATGGCTGATTCGATGATACGCCGTTTTTCGGTTCCGTAGAGGCGTTCGATGAAAGTCGATATGCTGTCGAGGTCATTGAATTTACTCCGCATTTCTTCCAGGTCCAGTGGGTCATAAATTCGCTGGGCTTGCCGGTGAAAGCGGGCTAACTTTTCGGCTAGGGCAATCAGGTGTTGCGGCTGGACGAGGTCTTTCCGTAGCATAATATCCATCTGGCGGTCCGAATCCAGGCGACGCATGCGCAGAGCATAATCGACTGCCTCTCCTTGCCCGGGGGGGCCAACGGAGAGGCGGTTGCCGTTTTGGTAGACCGCCAGCACATCCAGGTAGACTTCCGGTTCCATTCGGGAGTTGAGCTCCAGCTCTTTCGCTATTCCCCGATGGCGTTTGTCGAGGGTTGAAAAATCGAGGAAAGAAAACTGAAGCGGCTTTTTGAATTTGTAGGCATAAGTGGGGGTAAGCAAAACCCAGGAAATATGGGTATGCTTCAGATCTGCAGCTGTTTCGCCCTCCGGCAAAGCGCCTGGACGCATCAATTGTTCGATTTGAGCTTCGGTCATACTTGTTCGAGGTGGTCTTCGGCCTGGTCGACCAGTTGATCTACCGGATGGATATCGGAGCGCAGTGACAGGCGCGGGCTGGGCAGGGGCTCGAATACGGATTTGATAGCCTGGTAGACTTCGAAGTCGGCCTCGCTGTAGGGGCGGTCTTTTGAAACGCGCTCTTTGATGACTTCTTCGGCAGCTTGCAATTCGATCCATTCCAACGGAATGCCGAGTTCCGAAGTCAGATCCACAAACGGAGCGCGCACATCCGCGCGATAAAAAGTACCGTCGACGACTACCGATTCACCGGCGGCAAGGTAGCGGTAGGTGTGCCGGCGCATCTCCCGGTAAATGAGTGCCTTGGTCTGATCATCGTATTGCTGGCGTTTGCCCAGGGCATCGCGAATCATGTCGGTATTCAGGTGGTGTACGTGTAATTTGTTGGCGAGCGCCATGGCAAAAGTCGTTTTTCCGGTACCCGGTAACCCGGTCACAATAATGAGCATAGGGTGTCGCATTAGTTGTATTTCTGCTGAATAAAGGAGGTTATCCCTCCTCGGCTTCTTGGCGTACGACCAGGGTCGCACAGGTCTGGTTGGTTTCCAGTAGTTTTTCCGTAACGCTGCCGAAGATAAAGCTTTCTACTCGACTGTGGCCCTTGGCGCCCATAACGATCAGGTCGGTTCCCAGCTTTTGGGCGCGCTCCAGTATGTGGCGACTGGTATTCAGGTAGGTGTTTTTTTCTAGGAGCCGGTCGTCGGGGGCTACGGATACGCCAGATTGATCCAGGAAAGTTTCGTAAGCATCTTTGGCGGCCGTAAAGAGCATTTGCCTAAAGCCCTCGTTTTCGTACTGGTGCAGATAGTAGCCTGCCGGGGGCATATCGACGATATATAAGGTCTGCAATTCGGGGGTGGGATCGGCAATCTGACTCAATTCTCGCGCGGTCTTCAGGGCGTGGCAAGCGTTCTCGGAGAGGTCGACGGGTACGAGCAATCGCTCGAGCTTGGGTTCCCGCTGGTCGCTGATGAGCAACAAATTGGATTGGGTGTTACGCGCCAGGCGGCGGGCAGTGAGGCCACTACCTTCACTCTTTTTCTTATGCCCGACGATGAGCAGATCGATTTCCTTGACCTCTGCCCAGTGGAGCAATTTCTCGTAGGGCCGCCCCTCGCGCACATCGATCTGGACAACCAGGTTGGGAAGGTCGTTGAGGTAAGGCGCGATATCGAGTGCGATTTTGTCCTGAATGCGTTCATCGACGGGATATTCCGAAGAAAAAAGCTTATGGAACTCGGCATCCAACTGCTTGGGCATGGCAAAATCGGGTATGATGTGTACGACGTAGAGTTTTTCCATGCCCAAAGGCTGGGCCAATAGTTGAATGGTTTTGAATAGGATGGTATCGGTGGCGCTTAAGTCGACCGCCACCATTGCTCGCTTGAATTGATCCATAGTTGCGATTGGTTAGTCGTTTAGTATCCGGAGGCCGGCTTCAGGCCGGTGTATTGTGGTCTTCTTCTTCGCCGATGCCCATAGTGTTTTTGGCCTGCAGGTGCTCGCCACCTGAAGGTGGGTGGTCGAGTGTGCGTTCTTCTTGCGGAGGCTGAGCCGAGCGGCCCGGAAGGTCGAATCCTCGTTTGCTCAAGAAAAAACTGGGATTGATCCAAGGGGCCCAACGGTCGCTCATGCGATCGAAAACGCGGTTTTTCACACTTGGTCGCCACATAGGGATAAATGTTTGGTATACGCATAATTTAGTGTATCTGGCCATCCCGAAGCTCGACTTCTGGCACCGCGGGTCAATGATTTTTATCAATAAATAAGTTACTACACCGCTTGGCTGAAAAGTTGCCCCTCGGGTTTCTGGCGCCAGTATCTTGCGTCGAGGGCCATGCAAATGTTGCGGATAAAAGGCCGTCCCTTTTCGGTGACGCGCAAGCCCTGGTCTATCCATTCGATCAGGCCGTCGTCGAAGAGGGGCGGGAGGCGTTCCAGCCCTTCTTCTAGGGCTGGGGTGTGGCGACACAAGGTGCTCCAACGGGTTTCGTGTCGGCACATAATATTGAGGATATGGCCGCGCAGCACCCGGTCTTCGTAATCGAGCAGGTGCCCCCGGAAAATGGGCAATACTCCCCGGCTCACCGCTTGCCGGTAAGTTTCGATGTTTTTTTCATTTTGTACATAGGCATCCCAACTGTCACTAATGGCCGAAGCGCCGAGACCCAGACTAATGCTGGTATACAGCGGTGTATACCCCATGAAATTGCGGTGTAGTGTGCCGGCATCCATGGCCTGGCTCAAGCTGTCGTGCGCCAGGGCGAAGTGGTCCATTCCAATTTCGCGGTAGCCGATCTCTGCCAGTCGATCGCGCCCCAACTCGTACAAGTAGCGTTTTTCGGCTCCGGTCGGGAGGTCGGTTTCACTGTAAGCGCGCTGGCTGGGCTTAATCCAGGGCACGTGCGCATAGCTGTAAAAGGCGAGGCGCTCGGGCTGCAACTGCTCCAGTCGGTCCATATTGCGCCGGATATGATCGGGTGTCTGGAAAGGTAGCCCGAAAATCAGGTCATAGTTAATCGAATGGTATCCTAGCTCACGCGCCCAGCGCGTGACATCGGCCACTTGCGCGAAGGACTGCTGCCGGTTGATCACCCCCAAAATGTGCGGATCGAAATCCTGGATGCCGATACTGAGACGGCGAAAGCCGCGCCCGGCCAGGACCTCTAAGTGGGCCCGCTCGGTTTGTCCCGGGTGGGCTTCAAAGCCAAACTCGTAAGCTTCGGGGAGCTCTACCTGTTGCAAAATTTGATCAATAAGATATGCCAGGTTATCCGGGCTAAAGAATGTAGGCGTTCCGCCCCCGAGGTGCAGTTCGCGCAGGATGGGGCGCTGCGGGAATTGATCGAGGTACAATTGCCATTCCTGGAGTACCGCCTGGATATAGGGATCCTCCACACCGTGGTTTTTGGTGATGCGTTTGTTGCAGCCGCAATAAGTGCACAAGCGCTCGCAAAACGGCAGGTGGATATAGAGGCTGACGCCCTGGTCCTTTTCGAAGGCCCCCATGAGCCGACGCAGCCACTCGCGGGGGTCGGGCCTGTCGTTTTGCCAGTACGGCACGGTGGGGTAACTGGTATAGCGCGGTGCAGGTACGTTGTACTTTTGCAACAGTTCGGATTTCATTGGCTTCGGCTTCTAGTTTGTCCAAAAGTAGGCAGGCCGGTAGGCAGGGTTGGTGATGCTTATCAATTGGGGCTGTGACAATTGTCAGTTTTCGCCTTATCTTTTGCAGAAAAAACTGTGGGACTGATCAAAACGGTAAGGGGTAAAACCCCGCAATTCGGGCAGGACTGTTTTTTAGCTGACAATGCGACAGTCATCGGTGATGTCATTACCGGTGACCAGTGTAGCTTTTGGTTCCATGCAGTAGTGCGGGGCGATGTGCACTACATCCGCATGGGGCATAAGGTGAATGTACAAGACGGTGCCATTATCCACTGTACCTACGAGCAGGCGCCCACCCAAATCGGAAATAATGTGTCTATCGGCCACCGGGCCATTGTTCATGGTTGCACCCTAAACGACAATATCCTGGTGGGGATGGGAGCCATCGTCATGGACCATGCCATCGTCGAATCGAATGTGCTGATCGCTGCCGGCGCAGTGGTGCTGGAAAACAGTCATCTGGAGGCCGGACATATTTACGCCGGCGTGCCTGCTAAAAAAATCAAGGCCATCAGCCAGGAGCAATTCCAGGGCACCATCGAACGGATTGCCAATAATTACGTGTTCTACTCTGGATGGTTTAAATCGTAACTACCGCCTTGCTAAATAAATGCCCGACAGGATGAGCAATAGGCCTACCCAGTGGAACCAACCGATGGCTTCGCCGTCTAGCACGCCCCACAGGGAGGCTACAATCGGGATGAGGTAGGCGACCGTAGAGCCGAACACCGGGCTGGTGCGCTGGATGAGTTGGAAGAAAATGACGGTAGCCGCTACCGTGCCTACCAGCGATAAGATGCTGACGTAGCCGAGCGATGCCCAGGCAGCCGGTTCATTGGTCATCCGGTGTAAAAAGTCGGTACGGCTAAACAGGTAGATCGATACCGGAATGCCTACCATAGAAAAGGATACCGCACTGATGAGGCGTGAAGGAACGTCGCGCAAGTAGCGGCCCACTGTGTTGCCGCTGGTACCGTAGCAGAGGGTAGCGATGATAACCAGTAGGGCATACCAGGGGTTACCGCCGAGGTCTTGTTGGCTATTCATCAGGATGAGGAGGCTGGCACCGGCCAGCCCCACCAGGATACCCGATAGCTTCGACCAGGAAAACAGGGCACCGAAAAAGAGCACGCCGATGAAGAGGGTGAATAGCGGGGTGAGGGAATTCAGTACCCCCGCCGTAGCGCTGCTGATTTCCGTCTGGGCAATGGCGAACATGAAGCCCGGAATGCCGCTGCCCGTCAGGCCCACCAGCAAAAAATAGCGCCAGCGTGACCAATCGATGCGCCGCAGGTGGAGCAGCAGTACGGGCAGGAAGGCGAGGGCCGAGATGCTGATGCGCAGGCACCCCACCTGGACCCCGTCAAAAGCGACCAGGCTGCGTTTGATGAGAATGAAAGACGACCCCCAGATGATGCTCAGCAAGGCCAGGGTGAGCCAGGCTTTCCAGTCGGCCACCCCTTCGGCGGGTTTACTGTTGGCGGCGGTCGGGCGGTTCAAGTTCGCGTGGTTTTTGTGATCGGGACGGGTAAGGTAAGAAGATTTGCGGATGCATGACAGGAAAGTGACCGGTGCCGAAAGACTACAAATACCTTTATCGTTAATTGGTGGGGGAGCTCACAATGCACGTCAGCGTTGGGCTAACGTGCCAGCCCATGGTCAAGTATCAATATGCAGCATGAGTTCAATGAATAATCTAGTCAAAGTGGTTTAAATTATCTAGGTAGTGTACGTTTCCGCTTCCTAATCAATGGCTAATTTATGGTTTTAACAACTAAGCCACCGGCTCGAATTGGGGGGAGCACGGTTTTATATTTGGAGCAACGCCAAAATCTAGACTAATGTCTAAAAACCAGCAAATCAGAAAGTTTGAATATTCAAATTTTATTAAGGATCATTTAAATGTTCCACACCATTTACCGTACTATATTGCCAGCGAACAATCATTTCAGCATCTTGATGAAGTTTATTTTCCCTACCGGAACTTCTTTTATGGCTTAGGAGTGGTCAATGGAGGGGGCGCAAGAATAACTATAAGCTCCACAACTTATGAATTAGGACCTCAAACGTTGATAACCATTGGCCCCGGAATTTTAAGACATTGGAAATCTGGTTACGACACTTTAAAACAAGAGGTTTTATTTTTTACTGCAGAAATTTTTCGTGAGGATTTCAATGGGCAGTTTTTAAGCCAATTCCAATATTTTCGTTCAGAAGCGCTTCACTGCCACAAGTTGAGTACCGAGAATTACCAGAAGGTACGGTTGTGGTTAGGTTTGATTCGGGAAGAAAAGCTTGAGTGTACCGTCCCGGGCCTCATTTACAGCCTACTTAAGTTTTTGGTTGAGATTTGTCCAAACAGACTCGATCATATCAATCTACAGAAGGATAGTGCGGTTCGAATTGCTGATACATTCAAATTATTGCTGGATCAGTATTATTTGGAGCACAGAGACGTAGCGTTTTACGCAAAAAAGCTTCATATCTCCTCTAAGTATTTGGGTGAAACGGTAAAAAAGGTTACTGGTAAGTCGCCTAAATCCTGGATCAACGAGATGCTTATGAATGAAGCTAAAAGCCTATTGAAGCAAACACAGCTTTCCGTTAAAGAAATTTCCTTTCAACTAGGATATGAGCATGCTTCCTATTTCGTCAAAAAGTTCAAAAAGCTTGAGAATATTACGCCACGAGATTATCGGCTCCAATCCCCGTAAAAACTATCATATAAACCGGATTTCGTTCATCGTATTTACAAATCGTTCTTCTTTACTTGGCATCATAAATGTCACTGGGATTTTACATCTTATAAATACTAAATAATTAAAATTATGAGCTTAAGTGCTGAAGATCGATTTGAAATTTTACAATTGCCAATTATCGTTGCAGCTGCTATGGATGACAGAGATGCCCAAGCTTTTACGGATTGCTGGACAGACGATACCTATTTTGATTACAATGGTACGATCTATAATTCAAAGGCAGAGGTATCAAGTTATGCTGAAGAACATATGAAGTCGGACGAAGCGAAAGGGAAAAGACATTTCGCCCTCAATATTCGCTTCAAAGAAATTCTTGATGATAAAGTTACTTTGAAAAGTAATTTATTAATGTTAGAAGCAGAACAAATCCCATCGGTCATTGCTACCGGCGAAATAGAAGAAGAACTCGTACGTACGCAAAGCGGCTGGAAATTTAGCAAACGTATTTTTAGGCTTGATCCTGGCTTTCAGAAACTAATGGAAAAATGGCAGTCTGGCGGGTGACACTTCATTAGGAGTTACGCAGCCATAGACGGAATAAAATCGCGCTGAGCTTTAAGAAAAATCACTTTCTGTACTGCATAAATGGATGGTACTAATCCATCTTTTTGCCAAGCATAAATCCGCTGGAAAGCACGCAGAGCGCAGAATACATGGTTGTTTACTGCTTGAGCCTTTCGTACAAAAAAGCGTTCCAAATTGCAGGCCTGTTTCATTGCCCTAAATAGTTTTTCTACTTTTAAGTTATCCGATATTTGGGGAAGCTTACACAACAACTGATCAAAAACTATACTTCACCCGTAAAAAACCGGCCTGCAATGGGCTGGAGTACCCGCCTTTTTGATCCTCAAAAACCACCTGGCCAATCAGATCGAGGTCCCAGTTGGTAGCTATGCTGTAGGTAAGGGTCGGATTCACAAACAGCGACTGCGCCTTCACTGGGCTGTAAATCAGGGCCAGGGCGCCATTGAAAAGTGGCGTTATCGGGTAGGTTGACTGTGCAAAAATGGCGTGCCGATACGGGTAGAGATTCTGGGCTGACAACTCGAACGTGAAGAGCTCCAGGATGTTGGCGTCGGTGCTGCCATTGCTATTGTATAAATAACCCAGACTAGCGTATAAGCCGTTCTCGAAGGCGTAATCCAACTCGGTGGTGGCGGCAAAGCTGAGGTTCCCTGCTTCCTGCGGGATGAAAACCGTAAACTCGCCCTTAAAACCGGCCTTCTGGATGCTGCCAGCCCAGCCCCCGCCCAAGGCCCACTGGTCCTGCACATAACCGCCCAACACCTGAAAGTCATAGCCGCCGGTATTGAAGCGCCACATGCCGGCCACAATTGTCGAGTCGAGCTGGTCGGCAAAGCGACCTACCAGTTCGAGGCTGGATGCAAATCCAGTATAGCGCTTGATGCGCAATACATCACTGCCCGGCCGCTCCTCGTAGTCGAAATCCGTGAAGGCAAAGGCGTTGAAGATGTCGTTGGGATTCCAGACGGTGGTGATGCCCCAGTTGACGCGCTGCCGCCCTAGCCGCACCTCCCAGTTGCCCCGTAGGTATTCCACGTAGAGACGATCTAGCATGGTGTGGCCCACCCAGGCATCGGATTCGAAAAGAACCAACGATAAGTCGAAATAGTCGTTATTGACGTCGTCGATGTTGGCGCCGAAGTTTTCATCGAGTCGCACGAGGTCGCCGTAGAAAACGCGCGTACGCAGGTCGGCCCGCATGCGCCAGTGTTCTCCCGGGAACCAGCGGAAATTAAGCCGGTTGTGCAGCAGGTTGTCCTGTTGGTAGCCGCCCGGAGAGACGTCGTTAAAAAATAAGCCGGTCTGTAGGTTTTTCATATAGCCGGTCAGGGACCAGGGGCGGGGCGCATCGTCTTGTGCCGTTCCCCAGTAGGGTAAGCTCAACCCCAGTAGGAGTAGCCATAGGATATTTCTGGACGTAGGCATGGCAGGGGGCTTTTGGTGGCTAAATTTTATTCCCTTCGCTCATCCCGGTCGATACGGCCATCAACTAGGGTAACCACGCGCCGGGCACGGTCGATCACCCGCTGGTCGTGGGTGGAAAACAAAAAGGTGATGTGTTCCCTGCGATTCAGTTCGGCCATGATATCGAGTAGTTGGTTGGTAGAGGCCGAGTCTAGGTTGGCGGTCGGTTCGTCGGCTAGGATAAATGTTGGTTTGGGGGCTAGGGCGCGGGCAACCGCTACGCGCTGCTGCTGACCGCCCGATAGCTCTGAGGGCCGCTTGTGAATCTTATCATCCAGGCCCACCGCGTGCAGCAGCTCTGTAGCGCGGGCGTGGCGCTCGGCGACCGGTCGTTTTTGCAGCAGCATGACAAACTCGACATTTTCCAAGGCCGTCAAAACGGGGATGAGGTTGTAAGCCTGAAAAACGAACCCGATGTTTTCCTTGCGGAAATCAATCATTTGGTTGTCGTTGAGGCGGGCGATGTTCTGACCGTCCACCTCAACCGTCCCTTCTGTGGGCCGGTCGAGACCACCAATTATGTTGAGGAGGGTGGTTTTGCCCGAGCCCGATGGGCCAACGATGGCGGTAAACTCGCCTTTCTGGATTTCCAAATCCACGCCGCGCAGGGCATGCACGGGAATCTTATCGGGATTGTACACCTTGGTGACGCCTTGGGTGCGAATGATGCTCATGTCAGTTGGGTTTTTAAAGTTTGCGGATGGCTTCGACCGGGCGCAAGCTGATCGCCTTCCAGGCCGGATAAATGGAAGCCAGTAGCGCCGTGATCAAAATGCCGACGGGAATCTGCCAGTAGACTACCGGGTCCAGGGAAAAGTACAGGTGCTCCGAAAGACCATACTGTTGCAGGCTGGAAGAAAAAGCTGACAGGTCAATGCCTTTTTTACCCAAATACAAAATGGTAAGGTGGCCAATCAGCAAGCCAAAGGGAATGCCGACTAGGGCCAGCAGCAGGGTTTCCAGGACAATCATGAAAAATACCCGTGCTTTGTTCATCCCCACCGCCATCAGCATGCCCAGTTCGCGAAAGCGCTCCAGTACTGCCATTAGCATAGTGTTGACGATGCCGAAAACCAACGCCATTAGGATAATGACCAGGTAAATCAAGGAAATATTCTGAATTTGCGACTCGTATAGCCTCAGATCAGGGGAAAGCTGGCGGTAATTCTCTACCAGTAAATCCGGGAAGGCGTCGCTTAGGGCGGCCTGTACGGTATCCATTTGCGCTGGATCGTCCAGCATAACGGCCAGCTCGTGCACCAAAATGCCTGCTTCCGGAACACCCAAGCTATCGCGAACCCCACCGTCGGTCGGCAGGAGCAGTCGGTTCAGGTCTTCGCGCCGCACTAATACGGTAGTCTCGTCGAAGGGCGTATTCCCCGACTCAAAAATGCCGCTGACCCGGAAGGCGCCGGCCGTGATGTTACCCGACAAATCCTGAAAAGTCAGGACAACCTTGGAGCGGACCTTGACCTGCAGGTTGTCGGCCATCTTTTTGCCCAGCATAATGGGGTTTCGGCGCGACTCGCTAAAGAATTCGCCATCGACGGTTTTTTCCTTGAGTCGGGTCACGGCCGCTTCCTGATCCGGTACGACCCCGCGGATCTCAACACCCCGGCTGGAGTGGCTGGAAGCGACCATTCCGTTTACCATGGTGCGCATGCTGAGGCCCTGAACGGCCCCCTGTTGCCGGGCCACCGTTCGGAGTTCATCGGGGTTGGGGAAAAAATGCGCTACATCCGGCTCTTCCTGGTAGGCAGGTACGTGTACCTGCACATGCGAAAGAATATTCTGAATGGCGTTGTTGACGTACGAGTTCGCCATGCCGGTGGCAAAGCCCGTCATAAATATGGCCGCCCAAATTCCCAGCGCAATGGCAATGATGACAACCAAGGAGCGCGTTGGGTTTCGCCAGATATTTCGCCAGGCCAATAAGGCAATCATAGTTGCATTTTTGATGAAAAAATTAGCTGCGCATGGCTTCTACGGGTTGCATGCGCCGGATTTTCCATATCGGGTACAAAGCCAGCAAGGCGGTAATGAGAAATACTAAGAGGCCCTGCGTAGCGAAAATGGTCCAGTCAAATTGAGCCGGGAAAATGGGCTCAAATCCATATTTGTCCAGCAAAGCTGCATATTCGCCGGTGAAGCGAATGGGGTTGACTTTGAAGTACCATACGATCGGGATGCTCAGTAGAATTCCGGCGGTTGCGCCCAGCAGGCCCAGAAGGACAGTTTCGATCCAGATGACCAATCCCAATTGGCTCCGCCGCATGCCGATAGCAGTCAGTACTCCGAATTCGTATTCCCGCTCCTTGGTCATCATTAGGATGGTGCCGAAAATGCCAAAGGCGATGATCATATACAGGATAATGTAGACGATGACGTTGCCCGCACTGTCGAGCGCCTTGGCTTCCAATAGATCGGGCATCATGGCTTTCCAGTCCATGAAAGTATAGGCGCTGGTGTCGAGCCGGGCTGCCACCTGTCGGGCTACCGGCGGTATGTCGTCGTTGCTGTTCAGTTTTAATGCCAGGGAAGTGGCCATACCGGGAGCGCCGTAGAAGTACTGCGCCTCTTCCAACGGTAAGTAAGTAAGCTGTCGATTGAGGTCGGGTGAGGGGAAATCTACAATGCCGCATACCAAGTATTTTCCGGCCGCATTGACCCCGCGGTAGCCTTGCGAAATCATGAGGATGGTGTCGCCGATGCCCAGTTTGAGCCGTTCGGCTACGCCCCCGGCAAGGAGGGCGGCACGTTCGCCGGCTTCCAGGTAGCGCCCCTTTGCTACCCGCTCCGATAGTCCGGTCATGGCATCTTCCGCTTCTGGGTCGATACCTACCACCATCACTCCGAAGGTCTTATTGCCGGTGGATGCCAGGGCAAAGGATTCGAGCCGTGGTACTAGTCGCTCGAGGCGGTCGATCTCTTCGGGAAGGTCCTGAAGGGAGTCGGCTATGGACAGGGCCAGGTCCAGGCTGCGATCTTCCCAATAGCCGTCGCGCTGTATCTGGGCGTAGCCGAAATAAAAATTGACCACATTGTTGATCATGTTGTTCCAGGCGCCTTTCTGCAGAGACTCCATAAAAGAAGCAAAGAGAACTGCAAAAAGAATAGAAGCTGCGGTGATGAACGTGCGGCGACGGTTGCGCCAAATATTTCGCCAGGCGAGTTTGAAGACCATCTTTTCAAGTTTAGTTAAAGAGCTGCTAGCATTCCATCAATCCGCAATAAGCGCTTTATTTACTCCTGTCCTTACTGAAGAAAACAGTGTTTCTACTGGTCAAGCCTGGGTTTTCGCCTGGTTAAGAACAGCCTTTGTTTTCTTTTTATCCAGTAAGGAAACTCAAATCAGCTCAATCGCCGAGGCCAGGACATGAATAAAAGGAGGTAATTTAGGTAGGTGACCCACACCTCACCTCACCCTCTTCATATTCTGTACCGAAAAAAAGCTTTTACTCAGGTCGACACCGAAATCCAACGCTCGGTATTGAATGACCGTCTTGTGTCCTTCCTCTTCGGCAGGTACCATTTCCAGGATACTCGGGAGCAGCCGCCCATCGAAGGTCTGCATAGCTTTGCCGTACATCGTGTTGACCAGGTAGTCCTCTTCGTCGAAAAACTCGGTGCGCAATTGAAGGTATTCGTCCTGGCTGATCCAGGCCAGGATGCGCCCCCAAACCACGGGGGCATCCGGCTTGGGGGTGAGTTCAATCTTGTAGCAGGGGCGGCCTTCAATCGATTCTTCGCTGATTAACCGGTGCGTATAATCCGTTACGATGGACGACTCCTGTACTAAATCGTCGTTGGTAAAGTCTGAACCCATCCAGGACTGGAGCATCATCGATGGCGGCAACTTGATGACGCGGTCGATGCTTGGCTGCCAGTTCCAGATCTCCTTACCCCGCTTAAGGGTGGCAGTACCTTTGTCGCGTGCCGGGGCAGTTACGAGAATGAGGGCATAATCATTGCCCAGGCTCCAGCTTTTGAGCTGTACCTCGCGCGACCAGGTAGGGCGTACGATGGTCATAGACATTTCGGCGTAGTTAGACTCGCCCCGCATTTTTTCATCGGCCCGCTGAACGATGGTCTTCGCATCGGGCGCCTGCCCCCAGAGCAGGGGCGGGGTAAACAGCAGCAGGCAGATCAATAATAGATTACGGTTCATATCTGTTCCGGTTTATAGTTGGCATAGCGCGCAAGAATTTTTTGCTTCATGGCTTCCAGTGGATAGTCATAGGTTATCTGGCGGGTCGTCAAAAAATGCAGAAACATCCCATCGAGCAGGGCGCTGAAAAAGAAAGCTTCGTTTTTCGGGTCGGGTACGCCCAACCTTTCGAACAAATCTACGAGTTGGGCGACGCCCGTATCCATTTTTTGCAGGATCAGGGCCTTGACCTGTTGTAGGATATCTTCTTGCATCGACAGCGCAGTGATCAGTCGCCAGTGCCTGATGTCGGTTTGTACGTATTGTATAGAGGCCTCAATGAGCAGAACGAGTTGCTGATATGGCGGCATGGCTCGCATGGCTTCCATGCCAATTGCCTCTTCGCTACTCGCAATCTCCTTTTCCACCAATTTTTCCAGCAAATCTTCCTTCGAAATGAAGTAATTGTACATCAATCCTTTGGAAACGCCAGCTGCCTTGGCAATCTGGCTGATGGTGGTCGAGTGGTAGCCCTGTCGGGCAAAAAGCTCGAGGGCCTTGTCCATGATCTTCTTCCGGCTCTGCTGCCGGATGGCTTCAAATTGTTCTTCACTTCTCGGCGGCATAAAGATGGTTGACCAAACGTTTAGTCAAAAATGTTGGTTTTTAAATTAACAGTCAAGCAGGATCCTGGTGATTTTTGTCATTGGCGGGAAGTGGAGGTATTAGATGGATTTTACAATGCGGCATAGATAGTAAGCAGCTATTGTTGTAGCTTTGTTTATTCATTGCAAATGAAAAAGAGGGCATGAAAGTAACGGACTATTTTGCACGTGCAAACGGCGACACTTTAATATCATTCGAAATTTTACCGCCGCTCAAAGGCGGGCATATGAAGGATATCTTCAATATGCTGGATCCATTGATGGAGTTTAAGCCGCCTTTTATTGATGTGACTTACCACCGCGAGGAGTTTCTTTACGTACGCAAGCCCAGCGGGTACTACGAAAAAACCTCCATTCGCAAGCGACCGGGAACGGTTGGGATCTGTGCGGCTATTATGCACCGCTATGGCGTCGATGCGGTACCGCACTTGTTGTGCGGGGGATTTTCTGCTCAGGACACGGAAAATGCGCTGATCGACTTGAATTTTCTGAACATCAATAATGTGCTGGCCCTACGCGGCGATGCGCGAAAATTCGAATCGAAGTTCGTCCCCGAAGAACACGGACACAAATACGCCATCGATCTGGTGCGTCAAATCGCCAACATGAACCAGGGGCGGTATCTCGATTCCGAGATTGAAAACGGCGAGCGCACCGATTTTTGCATCGGGGTGGCCGGATACCCGGAAAAGCATTTTGAGGCGCCCAATATGGACACCGACCTGGAGTACGTCAAAGCCAAAATAGAGGCGGGCGGAGAATACATCGTGACCCAAATGTTTTTCAATAATAAGGCCTATTTTGACTATGTAAAAAAATGCCGGGCTGTTGGTATCGACGTGCCCATTGTGCCTGGGTTAAAGCCCTTGACTAAAAAGTACCAACTCAATTCCATCCCCCGGATCTTTCATGTTGACATGCCGGACGAATTGGTCAAAGAGATGCTCAAGGCCAAAGATGCCGCTTGTCGCCGAGAGGTAGGGATTGAGTGGTGCATTCACCAATCGCAAGAGTTAAAAGATGCGGGCGTGCCGTGTCTGCACTATTATACCATGGGCGATACGGAGACCATAAAGCGAATTGTGGAAGCGGTTTATTAATTCCACGTCGGGCGGTTAATTGTCGTATAAGCAGCATTAACAAGAATGTTTAGAACCCAAAATTCATTTTTGCTGTTAAGTTGAACATACATTAAATCATTGTAGCTTTTTTGCTTGCAGCGGGAAATGATGCCAGTGTTATGCCCTCTAAACCCAATTTATCTATTCTTGCCACCCTGTCGTTCATCGTTCTGCTTCTTGGTACTGACACATTTGCCCAAAGCGGAATGTCGCATTCCGATGTACCGGTCTACCGGTTGCCTGCTCAAAATAACCAGTTGCTTGCGGAAGCAGCAGCTTTAGAGATGCGCTCCACTCCTGCTCCCCCGAGATTTGCCAAGTCTTTCGCGGTCGATATTACACCTTGGCGCCACGGCCGCTGGGTGACCGCCACCAATGATACCGCCATTTGGCAATTGCGCATTGAATCGCCTACGGCCTATTCCCTAAATCTGGGTTTTTCGGAACTCAACCTACCACCGGGGGCCCGGCTATATCTTTTTGATACTGACGAAAAACGCCGACACGGACCTTTTCAGCCGAATAAAAACGACGGCTACAGCGAATTGTGGACCCCCGTCATTCCAGGTCCCTCGTTACTGGTGGAGGTACGCCTGCCGCGCAACCAGCAGTCGGACTTACAGTTACGCCTAAGTACAATCAATCATGACTTCAAAGGATTTACCACCACACTCGGTAATTCGGGGAACTGCAACCTGGATGTAGTGTGCGGTTCGGAAGAGGGCTGGGGGATGGTCGACAATTACCGCGATATCATTCAATCTGTGGGATTGTATACCGTGGAAGGGAACCGCTATTGCACTGGCTTTTTAGTCAACACCACCCGCAACGATTGCCAGCCTGTGTTCATGACGGCCAATCACTGTGAGGTCAATGCCGATAATGCTGTCACGATGGTCGTGTACTGGAATTTCAACAACAGCTTTTGCCGAGAGCCCGGCTCGATTCAGGCCGGCGGCAAGGGCGATGGATTCCTAACCGATTTTAACATAGGCAGTCGGTACCTAGCTGGGTATGAGCAATCGGACTTCACTTTGGTGGAACTCCTGGATTCGGTCTCTTCAACGGCCAATGCCTACTTCGCCGGTTGGGATGCCCGCTCGTCGTTGGCGATCTCCGAATCGGTTTGTATTCACCACCCCAATACCCAAGAAAAACGCATCAGCTTCGAATTTGACCAGGTTTACCGGGGGCGTTGGGGAGAAGGTAGTGTGGCTTTTCCCGACGGCGATCACCTCATTGTGGGCAACTGGGAAGTAGGTACTACCGAGGCCGGCTCTTCGGGAGCACCACTATTCAACAACTTCGGACGGGTTATTGGGCAGTTGCGCGGCGGTATCGCGTCATGCGATAACGATGATTACGATACCTTCGGTTGGTTTCATGCCTCCTGGGAGGGGGGCGGCACTCCAAAAACCAGGCTTAAGGATTGGTTAGACCCCGAAAATACAGGAGTGCTCACGATACCCGGTCACTGGCAATCGGAATGCGATCGCCTAACGCTAAAAAGCGCAGTCACGCCCATTTTGTGTCCGGGTGACTCTACCGAAGTAGAAGTGCGGATTGGATACCGCTTCACCGAAGATGTCCAGCTGAACGCAATGGCCACCGGCGGGGACCTTGAACTCAGCTTTGACCGGAAAATCTACAGTCCGGGCGATACTGCCCGCCTGACGGTCAAGAGCAATTCCGTGGTAAAAGAAACCCTTGCCTTTGTCGATGTTAACGCCCTCAGCTCGAACGACGAGAGCGACTCCCTGAACTTTACGGTGCGGCTGTCGAGACCACCGGGAGCACTGCAGGCAGTCTATCCGGCGGCAGGCGCGCAAGACGTTCCCATCGATACCGTGTTCCGCTGGCAGAGCGATCCGCTCATTGATCAGTATCAGGTTTTGCTGATCCGGGATGAACCACCCTTTGATACCCTCATCGATCAAACATCTGGGCAGGTATTTTTAGCTCCGCCCGATCTAGGCTTCGGAAAACGCTATCGCTGGGAAGTGCGCGCCATTAATCGCTGCGGGACTTACCTGTCGGATTTTGGCAGTTTTCAGACCCTGCCCGATATCCGGCTCAATACTTCAACCGAATTTATCAAAGCTTGTAAGGGCGATACTGCCAGCTTTGACCTGGCCATTGGCAGCGGTTACGAAGAACCGGTGCAGCTCACCTACGAAGTGCAACCCGAGAACGAGGCATCTCTGGAGGTCGTCTTCGATCCGGACGCCGTTCGCCCTGGAAATACGGTCCGGATACAATTGGAAAATTACAATCAATTGCCGGTAGGCGCCTACCAATTAACCCTCAAGGTAGGCGATATGAAGCGGTTGGGCACTCGAACCATCGTCATTTTCGTACAAGAAACACCGCGCGCGCCTATCCTGCTCACGCCACAGCCCGATACCGGTATGCTGGAAGATCGGCCCATCTTCAGCTGGACTCCCGCTACCGAGGAGGTGACCTACTCGTTCGTGGTGGCGACCGACCCCGGTTTCCAAAACCGGGTTCAGGAAACCGAGCTGCTGGGCTTACAAGTTCAATGCAACCAACCGCTTGCTCCAGGTAAGTACTACTGGCGTGTGGTCGCCAGCAACGAATGCGGGGTAGCTACTTCGCAAACCAACGAACTATCCATTCAAACCCGGGCCATCGGATCCTTGGGCGATGGTCTGGAGGTGGGCTTTGCTCCCAATCCGACCACGGGCAAGATCACCCTGTTCTTTTCGCGGCCGGCAACTAACGCTTCCCCCATCCGGCTCGAACTCTTCAACATGCAGGGCCGTTTGCTTCAGGAAATAACCGGCGTGCCGGAAACCGCTACCTGGGAGGTGGACCTCCGCAACTATAGCAACGGCGTGTATATCTTACGCCTGCAGCAAGCCGGCAATAACTACCTGAAGCGGGTGTTGCTGCACCGAGGTTAAGGGTGGGGTGCGCACACTTTTTTGGGTTGTCCTTTCCCTGAGGTCCGGATTTTCCGGACAAAGTATTTTCTTTGACCAAAAGCCTGATCATATGATCATCGATAAGCAGCTGCGCTCGTGGGCGCCGATCCCGGACCAATCCGACTTTCCCATCCAGAATTTGCCTTTCGGCGTTTTTGAGCGCCCTGGCGGCGGCCCCCGGCTGGCGACCGCCATCGGCGACCATATTGCCGATCTCTACGTACTGGCCGACCATGGCTTTTTCGACGATCTTCAGGTAGACAAGCGGGTGTTTCAGCAAACTTATCTCAACGATTTTATGGCTTTGGGTAAAAAGAAAACCCAGGCTGTACGTTACCGGTTGGCTGAGATCATGGACGATGATCTCGAAGAATGGGATGCCAGCGAACTGGCCGACTTCTTCCTGTTGCCGCGCGATTCGGTTGTGATGCGTATGCCGGTAAAAGTTGGCGACTACACCGACTTTTACTCCAGTGAAGTGCACGCTACCAATGTCGGGAGCCTTTTTCGCGAGCCCGAAAATGCCTTATTGCCCAACTGGAAGCATTTGCCGGTCGGTTACCATGGGCGGGCTTCCTCGATCGTCGTTTCGGGTACCCCGATCCGGCGTCCGGCCGGGCAGGTACTGCTCACTGGCAGTACGGCGCCTGTTTTCCAGCCCACGCAGCGGCTCGACTTTGAGCTGGAACTCGCCTTCGTTATCGGCCGCCCCTCGGCCCTCGGCCAGCCGGTGTCGGTCTCCGAGGCCGAAGACTACATTTTTGGTCTGTTGTTATTCAACGATTGGTCGGCCCGAGATATCCAGCGCTGGGAATACCAGCCGCTGGGGCCTTTTTTGGGCAAAAGCTTTGCCTCGACGGTTTCGCCCTGGGTGGTCACACTCGACGCCTTGGCCCCTTTCCGCACAGCCGGCCCGGCACAAGATCCGCCGGTCTTGCCCTACTTGCAGCAGCCTGACGGAAGCCATCTCGATCTCCAGCTCGAGGTCGAGGTACAGCCTGGCCTGGCGCCTGCCCATACGGTATGCCGGACCAATAGCCGCTACCTGTATTGGAGTATGGCCCAGCAGCTCGCCCACCAGACCAGCAACGGTTGTAATCTGCAGATCGGCGACCTGTACGCCAGCGGGACTATCAGCGGCCCCGATCCCGATAGTTTCGGGTCGCTGCTCGAGCTGACCAGGAATGCCACGCAGCCCTTGCATTTTCCCGACGGTAGTACCCGTACCTTTCTCGAAGACGGTGATACCGTGACTTTGCGGGGTTACGGCGAGCGTGACGGCCTGCGCATTGGCTTCGGGGAAGCCAGGGGCGCCATTATCTCATAATCGAAAATCAGAGGGCAAGGCGCGAATATTCCGCCATACTTCTTATTTTTCCTGGGAAAAACTGCTGTGCGCTTATGAAAATCCCGATCGTATTGTTGTTGGCTGTTGTATGGGTTACATTCCATGCCTGTGTATCTGATCCCTCAAGCAATCAACCCCCGCCATCCGATCCGATCGAGCCATCGCCGCAGGAGGAAGTCCAGGCTGACCATGATACGCCCCGCGCCCCCGGGATCAAAGAAGATTACATCAACACCAATCGGGTGATCTGGCAAAAGCCTGATCTCGTCATCGATCTGTTGCCCAGCCTGGAGGGGAAAACCGTGGCCGATATCGGCGCCGGTACCGGTTTTTTTGCATTGCGCCTGGCACCCCTATCCGAGAAAGTCATCGCCATTGACATTGACCGGCAGTTTATCGATTACTTAGATAGCATCAAGATCTACGAATTGCCGGAGCAGTTTCAGCCCAAACTGGAAACGCGCCTGGCTGAGCCCAGCGATCCCAATCTTGCCGACGATGAGGCCGACGTCGTACTTATCGTGAATACCTACATGTACATTCGCGACCGGCGTAGCTACCTCAATACCCTGCAGCGGGGGATGGCCCCCAACGGCGAGCTACTCATCATCGATTTCAAGCGCAAGCGCACCCCCATCGGACCGCCACAAGACTTGCGAGTTCCTCTTTACCGGGTCGAAGAGGAGTTACTGGCGGCTGGCTTTCAGCGGGTTGAGACCAACGATACCGCGCTGGATTACCAGTACATCATCATCGCACGGAAAACACCGGATTAGCCGCCCTAGTAAGGTCTTGGAGCTGGGCAGATTCCTTTGATCCTGCTCCGGAGCCTTATGGCGGCGGGAATAACCGAAATCCAGGAGACAGTAGAGCCCGGTCCCGCATTTTTGTCCTTTTGATTAGATTGGCTATCTCGTAAGGTTTAGCATTTTAACGCTTCAACTCATTTACCTTTTCCATTTCAAAATTACTCCTACGGTCCATCCTACACCACGGCTGCTTCCAGCAACCGCAAATCACCAGTATCCACGTCTAGCTCGGCCTCGATGCCGGTCGGGACAGTAGCCTGCTGGCGAATGTGGCCGTAAGGAAGGCCGTAATAGGTCGGAATGCGCAGGTCCTGCAGCCGGTCGGTTAGGGTTTCGTCGATATCGAGGGAGTTATCTTCGGGCTCGGGGATGCATTTGTTGAAGATGCCCATGGCAATACCGGCGGCTGTACCCAGCTGGTTGGCTTGGCGCAGTTGGGTAAGCATGCGGTCTACGCTGTAGGGTTTCTCCTCTACTTCTTCCAGGAAAACAATGTGCCCGCCCAACTGGGGCGACCAGGCGGTGCCCGACAGGGCGGTGAGTAGGCTCAGGTTGCCGCCAATTAGGCGGCCGCGGGCCTGGCCGCGCGTGATGCGCTGAGTCTGGTAGGGGAAGCGGTCGGGAAAGCCGGCGTCGGCGGCACGGATGGTGAGCGTCTTGCGCCCTTCCATCAGCACCGCCTTGAAGCAGTCGATGCTGTAGTCGACCAGGCGCGAGCCGGCCAGGGGGCCGTGGAAGGACACCAGGCCGATCTCTTGGTAGAGGGCGATGAAAAGGGCCGTGATATCGCTGTAGCCGATCAGGGGCTTGGGGTTGGCCCGGATGAGTTCGTAGTCGATATGGGGTAGGAGGCGCGTACACCCGTAGCCGCCGCGGGCACACCATACGGCGCGGATGCTGGGATCGCGAAACATGGCGTGCAGATCGTCGAGGCGCTCGGCATCGCTGCCGGCCAGGTAGCCGTAAAGGGTGCGAATGTGCTTGCCAAGTACGGGTTGGAAGCCGAGGGTGCTCACGCGGCCGATGGCGTCGCGCAATTCTTTTTCGGGGATGTAGCTGCCCGGGGTGATCAGGCCCACTTTGTCGCCCGTCTTCAGCCGGGGGGGCTTGATGCGGTCAGGCGGTGGCTTAGGTGTCCCGCGAGGCGGGGTAGGCTGGCGATTGCCAATGCTGATCCAGGCGGCGCCGGCAGCACCGGCGGCGATGAGGCCGGCAAATAGACGTCGGTTCATGAGCGGGTCGTTTGCCGAAAAATACGGGTTTTATTCAGCAATGGGTAGGGGTCAGCTAGGGTAGCCGGCGGCGCAGCTTTTCCGGGCTCTCTTGAAACCACTGATCCTTATCGACCGAATAGCCGAAGGTGGCATGGGGAAGTAGGCGATTCAGCGTTTTGGATACCAGCTTGAGTTTATTAGCGGGCAGGCTGACCGAATAAGTCTCGGCATCGTCGGTTTTTACGTAGAGAGTGCCCGAACGGGAGAATTGAAAACCGAAGGGCAAGCGCTCGGTTACTACCGAATAGACCCATACGACCCGGTGCGGCTCTTCCTGTAGCAGGTGCATGATCGAACTGCGGTCGAGGCGCAGGCGCAGCGCCGTCTGGTATACTAACCGGATACCGATGATGGTCGTGGCCAGCCCGATTATCGTCATGATAATGAAGTCGGGAAAGAAAAACAAGCACAGCAGCACCCCGCACAGCAGCAACAAGAGGGAAAGAATGAGCTGCAAGCGTAGCTCGCGGCGGATGGCGTTCCGCAGCAGCTCGATAGCAGGGTGGCGGTATAGGCTTTCGCGGCTCAAAGCGACACGTTATGTTTGAAGTGTGAAAAACAAATTGTTGAAAAAGGTGGAAAATGCTTAACTTTATACGATTAAAAATATTACTTTAGGAGGTTTAGAAGAAGCATCTGCTGTACACCCTTTTATAAGATAACAGAAAAATGGCAAATAGTTCTTACACCGAAGACAATATTCGATCGCTCGATTGGCGTGAGCATATCCGGCTGCGCCCGGGAATGTACATCGGTAAACTGGGTGATGGCTCGGCGGCTGATGACGGTATTTACATCTTGCTTAAGGAAGTCATCGATAACTCGATCGACGAATACGTCATGGGGCACGGCCGCCAAATCGACGTTACGCTAGAAGCGGGCGTTTTGGAAGTGCGCGACTACGGCCGCGGCATTCCGCTGGGTAAAGTGATCGAGTGCGTTTCGCGCATCAATACCGGCGGAAAATACGACTCCAAGGCTTTTAAAAAATCAGTGGGCCTGAACGGGGTGGGTACCAAAGCGGTCAACGCCCTTTCCGATCATTTTATCGTGCAATCGTTCCGCGATGGCCAGGTCAAGATTGCCGAGTTTGAGCAAGGGGTGCTGGTCAAGGATCAGAAACTCAAGAAGACCGATCAGCCCAACGGCACCCTGGTTCGTTTCCAGCCCGACGGCGAGGTGTTTAAAAAATATCGCTTCCGGAAGGATTACCTGGAGAACCAACTCTGGAACTACGCCTACTTGAATGCCGGGCTAAAACTGAATTTCAACGGCAAGATCCTGGTATCCAAAAACGGGCTGCTGGACCTGCTGGCACGCAAGACACAATCGGAAAACGTACGTTATCCCATCATCCACATGAAAGGGGAAGACATTGAGATTGCCCTCACCCACGGTAACCAGTACGGCGACCAGTATTACTCTTTCGTCAACGGGCAGCATACGACTCAGGGCGGCACCCACCTGAGCGCACTCAAAGAGGCGGTGGTCAAGACCGTACAGGAATTTGCCGATTTCAAGAGCAGTAATTTCGACCGGCGCGATATCCTGGCCTCTATTATTGCTGCTATCAGCCTCCGGGTCGAGGAGCCGGTATTCGAATCGCAGACCAAGACCAAGCTCGGCTCGACCGAAATGGGACCGGAAGGCCCTACCATCCGGACCTTCATCAACAATTTTGTCAAGCAAAAGCTGGACAATTACTTACACCAGCATCCCAGTGTGGCCGAGGCCCTGAAAAAGCGCATTCAGCAATCGGAAAAAGAGCGCAAAGACATTGCCGGCATTAAAAAGCTGGCTAATCAGCGGGCGCGCAAAGCAAACGTGCACAACAAAAAGCTGCGCGACTGCCGGGTGCATTTCTCCGACAGCAACCGCAAGGCCGACGAGGAGCTGCGCAAGCAAACGACCATTTTTATCACCGAGGGGGATTCGGCCAGCGGCTCGATCACCAAATCGCGCCACGTCGAGACCCAAGCGGTGTTCAGCCTTCGCGGTAAGCCGCTCAACTGCTATGGCCTCACCAAAAAGGTGGTGTACGAAAACGAAGAGTTTAACCTGTTGCAACACGCCCTGAATATCGACGACGGCCTCGATAACCTGCGCTACAACCGGGTGGTGGTCGCCACTGATGCCGATGTAGACGGCATGCACATCCGGTTGCTGTTGCTCACCTTTTTCCTGCAGTTTTTTCCCGACCTGGTGCGCAAAGGGCACCTGTTTATCCTGGAAACGCCCCTCTTCCGGGTGCGCGACAAGCAGCAGACTTTTTACTGCTACAGCGAGGTGGAAAAGCAGCGGGCGATCAACCACTTGAAGGGCAAGGTGGAGATCACCCGCTTCAAAGGGTTGGGAGAGATTTCACCCGATGAATTCGGCGATTTCATTGGAGAAAACATCCGCCTAGAGCCGGTGGTGCTACACGAGGATACCGACATCGACGACGTGCTGGCCTATTACATGGGCAAAAATACGCCCCAACGTCAGGGTTTCATTATTGAAAATCTACGACTGGAGCAGGACGAGCTCGACGAGGAGCCCCTTGATAAACTCGCCATCGATGAGACTTCGACTTCAACCCAAACCGAAGAAGTCGCCGGGTAATTCGGTTAGCCAGCTGACTAAACGGCTGCCGCTTTGGCAGATCTGCTGAAAAAATGCCATTTTATCGGTGCTGTTTTTGTGCAAGATCATTTTGGCATGCATCTTGAAGCTACTTAAGATCTAGCCTATTCTTTCCCGGATGCCGTGAGGGACCAGGGTTTAAACAGCCCTTAGAAAAGCAAGAAGATTATGTTCGAAGCGTATAAAACACTACAGGGTTTTGATGAGGAAACAGATTTCATGCCTATCATTTCGGTTAATGACGACCAAGAATTCGATACCCAGGAATCCTACTCCGATCTGCAGCCGATCCTGGCACTGAAAAATACCGTCCTTTTTCCCGGTATTGTCATTCCGATAACCGTCGGTCGCGACAAGTCAATTCGCGCCATTAAGCAAGCCTACGAAGACGATCGCGTCATCAACGTGATCGCGCAGCGCAATTTTAAGGTGGAGGACCCACAGCGCGAGGATCTATTTGAGGTGGGCACTATCGCGCGCATCCTGAAGCTGCTCAAAATGCCCGATGGCACCACAACGGCCATCCTGCAGGGGCGCAAACGGAGTCGCCTGCTGGAGATGGCCAGGACGGAACCCTACCTCGAAGGGCGCATCCAGGAACTGGACATCCGGGTCATGGAGAGTGAGCTGGAGTTCGAAGCGCTCATCGCGACCATCTTGGATTTAGCCAAACAGATCGTCGAGCTGTCGCCTAATATCCCGTCGGAGGCAATTCTGATGCTGCAGAACATCAACAACCCGGAATTTCTGCTCAACTTCATCGCCTCTAATCTCGATAATAAAATAGAGCAGAAACAGCACCTGCTGGAAATCAACGATCTCAAAGAAAAAGCGAACGAGATCCTGCGCGCCATGAATGAAGAGCTTCAATTACTGGAGCTTCGAGACCAAATCGAAAACCGGGTGCGGAGCGATATCGAGAAACAGCAGCGTGATTATTACCTCAACCAACAGTTGAAACGCATCCAGGAGGAACTGGGACACAACCCGCAGGAGGAAGAGATCCAGCACCTGATCGAAAGGTCCAGAGAAAAAGAATGGCCGGGCAATGTACTGGACGTATTCAACAAAGAGATACAGAAAATCCGGCGCATGAATCCGCAGGTGGCCGAGTACGGCATACAATTGAACTATCTCGAATTGCTGCTCGACCTGCCTTGGAATGAATTGACCAAGGACCGGTTCGACCTGCGCAAAGTCAAGAAGGTCCTCGATAAGGACCATTCCGGGTTGGAAAAGGTAAAAGATCGCATCCTGGAACACCTAGCCGTACTCAAATTAAAAGGTGACCTGAAGTCGCCGATATTGTGTTTAGTCGGCCCTCCGGGCGTTGGTAAGACCTCCTTGGGCCGCTCGGTTGCGAACGCGCTTGGCCGCAAATTTGTGCGTATGTCGTTGGGCGGTTTACATGACGAATCGGAGATTCGGGGGCACCGCAAAACTTATATTGGGGCGATGCCGGGGCGTATCATTCAGTCCCTGAAGCGGGCTGGGGCCTCCAATCCAGTCTTTATTCTCGACGAAATCGATAAGCTAGGAAAAGACTTCAGGGGAGACCCTTCTTCCGCCCTGCTGGAGGTGCTGGATCCCGAGCAGAACACTACGTTTTACGATAACTACCTGGAGCTGGAATACGATCTGTCTAAGGTCCTTTTTATCGCTACGGCCAATACCTTATCTGCCATTCAGCCAGCTTTGCTCGACCGGATGGAAATCATCCATATCAGCGGTTATTCCACCGAAGAGAAGGTCGAGATTGCAAAGAAACATCTCGTGCCCAAACAGGTGGAAAACCACGGTTTGGACAAGGCGCACGTCAAGCTGAAAGTCAAGACCCTGCAAGCGATCATCCAGGATTATACCCGCGAATCAGGGGTCCGGGAATTGGACCGACAAATTGCCGGGGTGATGCGGAACGTGGCCAAAAAGGTTGCCATGGAAGAAGCGTACGATCCGGCCATAAAAGTCAAGGATTTGCGCGCTATGCTGGGGCCTGCCAAGTACAATAACCGTCAATACCACGAGGTGCAATCGCCTGGCGTAGCCGTTGGCTTGGCCTGGACCCAAGTAGGCGGCGAGATCCTCTTCGTAGAGGGCGCGCTAAGCCCGGGTACCGGAAAAATTACCCTGACAGGTAATTTGGGCGATGTAATGAAAGAATCCGCATCGACCGCTTTGAGCTTTATCAAAGCACACAGCGAGTCCCTGGCGATAGCCAGCGATCTCTTCAAAGAGCGCGACGTACACCTGCACGTGCCCGAAGGTGCCATTCCCAAAGACGGCCCCTCAGCTGGTATAACTATGCTTACGGCCCTGACCTCCATCTTTACCGGCCGGCCCGTGAAACCTTTCCTGGCCATGACCGGCGAGATCACCCTACGGGGCAAGGTGCTGCCTGTAGGTGGAATCAAGGAGAAAATCCTCGCCGCCAAACGGGCCGGATTGACGGAAATTATCCTGTGCAAGGAAAATCAAAAAAACGTGGAGGAAGTCAGAGCGGATTATCTCAAGGGCCTGACTTTTCACTACGTGGATCAAATGCAGGAAGTAATCCAGTTGGCGCTGCTGGACTAGCAGTCATCCATTTGCGTTCCAATTTCCGTATATTTGGATAGGAGATATTTAGCTAATGTAAGCCGGGGCTGCAATTTTAACTTTGCCGAGCAAACTAATTGCTCCTTCATAAAGTCTCTTATTTTACAGTGGACTTTATAAAAGTTCGTCAAAATATACAATAAGCAAGCATGAATACGAAATTAGGGTTTGGAATAGGTCTGGTTTTATTGTTCACCGTTTTTACCGCCCAGGCGCAACGGACGGATGAGAGCGAACGGTTGGTCCAATTCTCCGGTATGGTACTGGACGGGACGAACGAGGAACTGGTGCCCGTGCCCTACACTAACATCCTGGTCAAAGGTAAGGGCCGGGGTACGTATTCCGACCTGCGCGGCTTTTTCTCGATTGTAGTTGAGAAAGGCGATGTCATCCAATTTTCGGCGGTAGGTTACAAAACGGTGGATTACCAAATCCCGGAGAACCTGGAAGACCAGCGGTATTCTATTGTACAACTGATGACCCAGGACGCCGTAAATCTGCCCGAAACCGTCGTATTCCCTTGGCCCAGTCGCGAACACTTTAAACTGGAGTTCTTGGCCATGGATGTCACCTCCGATCTTCAACAGCGCGCTTCGCGTAACTTAGCCGAAGAATCGCTTGAGCAATTACGCCAGACCGTAGTAGTCGACGGTAACGAGAATGCTGACTTTTACCTGCGCCAGCAAGCACGCGAATACTATCACATAGGCCAGCAACCGCCGATGAATATCTTTAATCCGATCGCCTGGAAGCAGTTTTTTGATTCCTGGAAAAACGGTGACTTCAAGAAGAAGAAAGATTAAAAAGTCTCGAAACAGTTTTTTTTGGTGTGCCGAAATTTGGTATTCCGGGGTTAGAGGAGGTGCGACGCTTTTTACAGCGCATTCCAAGGCCGAAATACCAATTTGCAGCTCCAAGGTATTATTCTGACACGTCCTGGTTGCTTTCATCTACCCGTCGGTAGCGCGAAAGGAACCAGTACTTCGGCATGCGGGTGGTATCTTGTCCGGCATAGTACCCCCATCCGGCGATCTCGTACGTTTTCTCCAATACCTTTTCCCTAAAGAGTTCGATCTTTTGGGGATTTTGCTCTTCCCGGCTCCAGATAATGGTATGCGCTCCCTCGAGTATACCACCGTGGATAACCGTTTCGTCTGGTTTGCGCACCACACACCATAGCTGGCCGCTTTGAACTTTATTGACGCCACGACTGATTACCGTATCGCCGCGACCTGGGTAAACATCTACAATTTTTACCCGCTGAAAATAAGGGGTCAGCGATTCGTAGAATTGATTGACGATCAGGCTATCGGTCATTCGCAGTGGCTGCCGGCTTAGTCGCTCCGGCGTAATCCGGTAAAGGATGCTGTCCTGCCGGGGTCGGTCGGTCGTATCGCGGTAAATATAAAATGTACCTCGCCAGTGTCCGTCCAGTGGCCGGAAAACATCGGCATATTGCCGGTCGGCAGATGTGATCTTCGGCTCTTGCTGTATATTTTCGATAGGTACGTCGCGTTGGCAGGCTACGTGTACTAGCGCCATTAAAATAGACAGTGCTAAACGCATTTTTTCATCAAAAAAGAACAGAAAAGAAGCTTTGTTCAATTTAGGAGCCCGAAAAAACGCGGCGCCCCCAGAAAAGGACCTGAAAGCCGTAAATACCCAGCCAGAAAAGCAGGGCGGCAAAGGAAAAAATACCCATACCGGCGTAGATCTTTACGTCTTGTAAGTTGACTTGTAGCAGTTCATAAGTGATAAAATCGCCCACCACGAAGGCCGCATGGATACAAAACAGGAGAAAAAAGATCTGAATAAGGTACTGCAGATACCATACTTGCTTTGCCTCTTTGGATGTACGCAATTGTCGACGTTTCTGCCGGATGTAGCGATAGGAGAAATAGAGATAAGCAAAAAAGGTCAGTAAATAGAGAAATTGTTCGAATGCGCCGTAAAATGGATTGTAAAAACTGCGGTCGATCTGGCTTTTGTACTCCAGGGTGGAAAAGAAGACCACACAGAAGAAAAGGAACTGGCCGATCGGCAAAATGAAGTGTTTGAGGTCGGTCCAGCGTAACCGGTAAGCCGGATAGAGATTTAGCTTGACGTGAAAAAACAGGAGTATCGGAAGTGCCAGCGTGTAGTAAATGGGTAAAAACGCCAGTGATCGATAGTGATCGTAAAACCGAGTGACAAAAAATACCTGATGGAGGAGGGTTAGGGCGAACGTGATGAGGAGTAGCCCGTAAAAATGGTTGGCCCTTTTTTCCCCGGAGCGTTTCAAAAAAAATAAAAACCCGAAGACGAGCCCCTGGGCGATACAGATCATCAGCACGACCAACAGGATGTAGAAGTAAATGGTCCGTTCCCCCAAGAAGGTAAAGTCCAACATATGGCGCCACGATTTTTTCATCCTGCCAGAACTATTCAAAAGTAAACAATTCGGCTTTTTCAATGCCAAAACGCAACTTTTTTACGCGCTTTTTTTCTGGAATGGGGATTTTTATCATTTTTTATTGCAGCTAACTTCTTCAATATTACGGACAGAAATAGAAAATTATCCTAGCATGAATAATCAGTATACCGCGGTAACGGCTGAGGAAGCCGTGGCGGAAATTCAATCTTTAGAAAAAGTCTTTGTCCATACGGCTGCCGCTTCTCCCCAGGTGTTAGTGAAAGCGCTGGCTGCACGCGCTTCGGAGTTGCACGGGGTAGAAATCTACCAGCTGCATACCGAAGGGGCAGCGCCTTATGCCGAGGAAGCCGTTGCCGATAGCTTCCGGGTGAAAAACTTCTTTGTAGGCCGCAATGTGCGCAAGGCTTTGCACGCCGGGCGCGCCGAGTTCATCCCGGTATTTTTGAGTGAAGTACCCTTGCTGATCCGCCAGGAAATCATTCCGATAGACGTGGCGCTGGTGCAGGTCTCTCCGCCCGACAAGAATGGTTTTTGTAGCCTGGGCATTTCGGTAGATGCTTCTTTGGCGGCAGTGCAAAAAGCCAAAAAAGTAATTGCGGAAATCAATCCGAATATGCCGGCCACCCATGGCGACGGCAGTGTGCATGTCAGTCGGTTCGAACAGGTGATAGAAGTGGATTATCCGCTACCGGAAACCATCCCCCCTCCGGCCGGTGAAGTTGAAAAAAAGATCGGTGCGCACGTAGCCAGTCTCGTCGAAGATGGCGCGACTCTCCAGATGGGTATTGGCGCCATCCCGGATGCTGCCCTGGCGGCGATGAAGGATCATCGCGGCTTGGGCGTACATACTGAAATGTTCTCTGATGGCGTAATCGACCTAGTCGAACGGGGTGTCATCACCAACGAACACAAAGTAAAACACCGCAATCACCTCGTTTCCAGTTTTCTCATGGGATCGCGCCGCTTGTATGATTTTGTAGACGACAACCCGATGGTGCGCGTCCTGGATTGCGAATACGTCAATGATGCCTCCGTTATCCGCCTCAATCCGAAGGTCACAGCAATCAACAGCGCCATCGAAGTGGATTTGAGTGGCCAGATCTGCGCCGACTCTATCGGCAGCCGGGTTTATTCCGGAGTTGGCGGTCAGATGGATTTCATGCGGGGAGCCGCCCTATCCAAAGGCGGTAAGCCCATCATTGCCCTGCCCTCTGCTACCAGCAAGGGCATAAGCCGGATCTGCACGACCTTGAAGCCCGGTGCTGGTGTCGTCACCACGCGTGCCCACGCCCACTACATCGTCACGGAATACGGTATTGCCGATCTGTACGGTAAAAGTATTCGGGAGCGGGCCGAGGCATTGATCCAGATCGCCCACCCCGACCACCGTGAGCAACTGGAGCGCGAAGCATCGGAAATTTTAGGCGTTTTTGTCTGATGAAAAGCACATTTCTCTTCCAGCTATAAGAAACCCATAACCCAATGTTTAACTGCCCCGCCGGGATTTTCCCAGCGGGGCAGTTGCTTTTTATCCAGTTGCTTTCTGCACAAACTTTTGTAGAAATTAAACAATCTTATCTTTCTCGTATTAGAGTTATGGTTTTCTTAATGCCATAATAGCTCGATAATCAGATTTTTGTATCCCAAGAGTTGGAGCTTTTGACATATTTGTGAAGACTGGTTTTATATTTTCTATAGAAAAGGAAGAACAATATTTACCTTCGCAATTATTATTTAAACAAATAGTGAAATATGAAAAAAATGGCTACTACATCAAAATGTATGTGTTTAGTGCCGGGCTTTAAATGGCTCGTTTCACTAGTAGCCTTGTTGCTACTAGCCTATACGGGAACTGCTCAAACCCTCCTCACGGGTACCGTGACGGATGCGGAAGGGGAGCCCCTAATCAACGCTAATGTACTCGTGAAAGGCACCAGCGCCGGGGCCGTAACTGATTTCGACGGAAACTTTGAGTTAGAGGCTCCGGAAGGCGCCAAAACTCTGATTTTTTCCTACGTCGGTTATGGTACCAAAGAGGTGGCCATCGGCGATCAGACGAACTTCGAGGTAACGCTTTCTGAGCAAGTGGATCTCGGTGAGGTGGTGGTTACTGCCTTGGGGGTCGAAAGGGATGAAAAAGCGCTGGGTTACTCTGTACAAGAGCTGGGTAATGAGCAGATTGCCGCGGTACGGCCAGTCAACCTGACCAACGCGCTTGCCGGTAAAGTGGCTGGAGTATACGTTAGCGGTAGTGCTAACGGTCCGACGGCCTCCTCTAACATCACTATCCGCGGGGAAAACTCGCTGACCGGTAATACCCAGCCGCTTTTTGTGGTTAACGGTATTCCGATCACCAATGGTCTTTTCAGCCCGGGCGACGGCTTGAATGGTTCGACCACCATCGACTTCGGTAATGCCGCCCAGCTCGTGAATCCGGATGATATTGAGTCCTTGTCGGTACTGAAAGGACCAGCCGCCGCTGCCCTTTACGGAACGCGGGCTTCGAACGGCGTGATCCTGATCAATACCAAAACCGGACAAGGCGCTCAGGGATGGGGCGTAGAACTGAATACGACCACCAACGTTGAGACCATTTTGCGTTTGCCCGACTATCAAAATCAATACGGGTTTGGTGGATATGGATTTTACAGCTACGATGGCGGTTCAACCTATACGACAGCCAGCAAAGAGATCGACGGTGAAACCCGTACCATCCGCTATTACGATGCCTTTGGTGAAAACTGGGGCCCACGAATGGATGGCACGCCGATCAAACAGTTTAACTCAGATGGCGAAGCCGTACCCTATACGCCCGCTGAAGATAATATTCGCAACTTCTTCCAAACGGGTATTGTAAATACGAATAACATATCGTTGTCTAACGACTTCGAAAGTGGCGACTTCCGCCTGTCTTTCACCAATCTGAACCGACGCGGTATCGTACCGAATACCGGGTTGAGCCGCAACACGATCTTCACCAGTATTGGGCAGTCGCTCTTCGACGAAAAGCTGGATCTGCGCCTGAATACCATGTATGTGCGCTCCAGTTCCGATAATGTTCCCAATGCGGGTTACGATGAAAGCAGTTCCGTAATGTACGGTTGGCTGTGGTATCCGCGTCAGGTGGAAATCGACGACTTGCGCGACTACTGGAAGCCCGGTCAGGAGGGTATCCAACAGCGCTACGTCGAAGAGCTGTGGGTAAACAACCCTTGGTTGGTGGTTAATGAAAACACCAACTCCTTCCAAGGTAACCGCATCATTGGTAACGCCAAAGTACAGTATAACTTCACGGATAACTTGAATGTGCGCTTCCGTTTCGGAGCCGACTTTAATGATGAACAGCGTCAATTCCGCCGTGCCCCCTCCACGCGTGGCGTTCTGTTGGGTAGCTATCGGGAAGATGAGATCAGCTTCCAGGAGACCAACACCGAGCTCTTGCTGTCGTGGGGTACAGATAAGTTCGACGGTTCGCTGTTTGATGTCGACGTAAAATTAGGCGGTAACATCATGCGTCAGGAGAGCAACACCCTGATTGCCAATAATCCGCAACTGCTGCTCTTTGGTACCGATGAAAGTGTATACAGCCTGACCAACAACCGCTCGGGCGTACTTACTGAAAGTCAGGTTGCCGAACGCGGTATCAGTAGTGTGTTTGGTTTGGCGTCGATCTCCTACCGCGACTTCCTGTACCTGGATATTACCGGTCGTAACGACTGGTCGAGCACTTTGCCGGAAGGCAACAATTCTTTCTTCTATCCATCGGTATCTTTGAGTGCCGTACTTACGGATGCCCTGGGCTTGAGCACGACTTCCAACTTCTCTTTCTTGAAGTTGCGGGCCGCTTACGCCGAGGTGGGTGGTGATACCCAGCCTTACCTGCTCAACAATTTCTTCGATCCGCAACCCTTGTTCGGGGCCAATGCGGCCTTCTCCGTAGCAGCTCTGGCCGGTAACCCGAACTTGCGTCCGGAGAATACCCGTTCCTGGGAGGTGGGTGCTGATGCGCGCTTCTTCGGTAACCGCCTGCGCGTAGACGCTACCTACTACGACATGCTGAGTTCCGATCAGATTATCTTCTTGCCCACTGCCGTTACGAGCGGTAGCGAGAGCCGCCTGGTAAACGCTGGTGAGATCAGCAACCGGGGTGTGGAGGTGCTGGTTTCTGCCGATCCGATTCGCAAGTCGAACTTCAGCTGGAACGTAACCCTGAACCTGGGGCACAACCGCGCGGTCGTAGAATCATTGCCCGCCGGTGTTGAAGACAGTTACCCACTAGTAGCCGACGTTTTCCCGGGTGATGAGGGTGGCGCCGACCTGGAACTGGTAGCCGTAGAAGGGGAGCTCCTCGGACAGTTGCGTGGACTGGGCTTCCAGCGCGACGATGAAGGAAACATTATTCACGAAGATGGATTGCCCCTGCTGACTGAAGAGAAGGTACTGGCCGGTTCTTACCAGCCCGATTTGCGTGCCGGTATTTATAACACTTTCCAGTTTGGTAACTTCAGCTTCGGCTTCCTGTTCGACGGCCAATTTGGCGGTAACATCTACTCGCGTACCCACGCGTTGATGAATACCGGTGGTACCATCACCAACAACGACGATCCGAATCTCGACCTGTCAACCCTTGACGGTCGCCCGGAATACGATATCACCTACGATAATAGCGGCGAGCCGGTGTACACGGTTATCGACGAAGGCGGCGTGGTTGGTCCCGGCGTACGGTTCAATGCCGACGGCGAGCTAGTCCCCAACGACGTAGAAGTACCTACCCGCGACTACTTCTATGCCTATTACGGTAACGGTTTTAACCGCGATAATATCGAAGCTGCAACCTTTGATGCGACCTACGTGAAGCTGCGCGAAGTGCGCCTGAGTTATAACCTGCCGCAAGGTTGGGTGTCTAACGTAGGGCTAGAGCGTGCCACAGTTTCTTTGATTGGAAGAAACCTGGCCCTGTTTACGGATGTTCCTTCGATCGACCCGGAAACTTTCTCCATTCGGAACGGACGTTTTGTAAATGGTTTCGAAAGTACGCAGTTGCCTTCGGTACGTAGCTATGGCGTTTCTATCAATGTTGGATTCTAATCATCGGAATACCACGTTTTCATCCAATCAAAAATTTGAAGTATGAATTTTATATATAAAATCTTATTCTCCCTATCCTTAGTGCTCGTATTGTTCTCCTGCGATGAGGAGTTGCTTGAGCTCAACGAGAACCCTAATCAGCCCAGTGAGGTGACGCCCGGGGTACTGCTAACGGCAGGTACTCGCGCCGCCATCAACTCTATGGTAACGGAATCTTTCCTGCTGGGGAACAACGCCGCTCAACTGACGGCAAAAACCCTGCGCGCCGAGATTGACATTTACAACTGGAATGCCTTCCCTACCGTCTGGGAGGAGCAATACCGCGCCCTGACCGACATCATCGAACTGGAGCGTGTCGCCATCGAGCAAGGGAACGAACAGATGGAAGGCGTAGCGCTCGTCATGAAATCTTACATTTTTTCGGTCTTAACCGATGCCTACGGCGACATCCCCTACACGGAAGCCGCACAAGGGATTGAAGATGGAAATTTCACACCGGCATACGACGCACAAGAGGACATCTATTTCGGTCCGGAAGGCTTGCTGGCCGAGCTCGACCGTGCCGACGACCTGCTCAATACCGGTAACGCTGGCAGCATCACCGGCGATATTCTCTTCAGTGGCGATGTGACGATGTGGAAAAAGTGGGCCAACTCACTGCGCCTGCGTCTGCTGATGCATGCTTCCACCCAAATGGACGTCTCGGCTGAAATTAGCGCCCTGGTACAGGAAGGTAATCTGATGACCAGCAACAACGACAATGCGGTACTGACCTACACGGGATCGTTCCCGAACGAGTATCCGCTGATTCCACTGAAGCAAGGCGACTTCGACGCAGTAGTAATGAGTAACCGTTCGGTAGGTGTTATGCAACAGTACGACGACCCACGCCTGTCGCGCTATGCGCGTCCCGACAACTTGGACTTCAGCGATCCTACTTTTTCCGGTGCGGAAAACGGTTCGGAAAACGCTTCTCTTTGTGACAAAACCGGTTCTCGCTTGGGCGTGCAGTACTACAACTATCCCGGACAGCCGATCACTTTCAGCTCTGAAGGGCTGCCGGTGGCTGAAGGGGTGCTGCAAACCTATGCGGAAGTAGAATTCCTGCTAGCCGAAGCTGCTGCCCGCGGATTCATCAGCGATGATGTAGAGATGCACTACCGCAATGGTATCCAAGCCTCGATGGATTACCACCAGGTAGATTATGCGCCTTTTGGCTATGCAGATTTCGACGATTACTACGCCAACTCCGGCGTGGCTTATGCCGGAGAGGCTATCCAGATTTGGGAACAGAAATGGCTGGCCTTATTTTTCCATGGCTTGGAGCCGTACTTTGAAATTCGTCGCTGGTTGTTCGAGAACGATTTCGATCTCAACGCGATCCCGTTCTTATCGCCCACCTGCGAGAATGTAAATGATGACCGGCTACCCGTTCGCTTTCTGTATCCGGGCCAGGAGCAGAGCCTGAATGCCGAAAACTATGACCAGGCCGTATCTAACCTAGGCGGAAGCAACAGCTTTAATGCTCGAATCTGGCTGTTACAATAAAGATTCTCACCTAGGTGAAAAAATAAAAGAAGCCCTTCGGAGTATAACCTCGGGAGGGCTTCTTAAATTAGCTGCCATTCCACCCCGCAGCTAGCGCAACTTCACAAACTTGGTCTGAGCCGCCCCCTGCTTCTCCATGCTAACCAGCTGCATGATGTAGACGCCATACGGCAACCAGTGGGTTTCTACCTTTAGGTCACCTCGAGAAAAGACTATTCGTTCGTCCCACACTGCGCCCTGGGCGTCCGTAATGCGTAACAGGTAGCGCCCGTTGAAGGCTTCACTGTGCCTTGCGGTAAGTATGTCCCGTACCGGATTGGGGAAAAAGCTAAAGTTGGCACTCCAGTCTGCTTCGTTGGTGCTGGTGACAATGATATCGAAACAAGCGGAAGTATCTACGCACCCTCCCGACGTCAGCTCGACGGCGTAGGTGCCGTTTTGTTCGGGCAGGAAGAACGGATCGACCGTCTCCTCTACCACTGCACCGGTGCGGCAATCAATCCAGCGATACCGGTCGGCCTGGCCATTGGCGGTCATTAAGACACCTCCTACGGAGACGGAGGTGTCTAAGTCTACAACGGTCAGGTCAAGCATCACGATGCTATCGCAGGTAAAGGGCGTACGGAAAGTATCGACGTACAACCCTGGCTCCGTGAGTAATCGATCACCGAATAGATATGGCTCTGTGCTACAGACTGTTATCTGTACGCTGTTGGTGATGGGGGCGCCCTGGCTGACAACGAGAGTGATAATGGAATCACAGCCCTCAGCGGTAGTGAAGGTATCGCGGTATAGACCGATATCGTCGATAATCCGGTCACCGAGCTGTAGGGTAGCTCCTTCGCATAACTGCGCAGACAAGGTATCGTCGTAGGCAGGCTCCACGCGCAAATCAATCGTTACAGTCGAGTCGCAACCCAGGCTGGAGGTGAAAGTCTGGGTATACCTGCCGCTTTGGGTAAGGACATCTTCACCGAATGGAAAGGTTTCTGCACCGCAAAGGGTAACCGATAGGGTGTCGTCATACACCGGATATTCAAAAAGGGTTAGCTCCAGGATGGCAAAACAGCCCGACTGCGTGAGAAAACTATCGCGGTAGATGCCCGGCTCGGTTAATACCTGGTCGGCGAAAGAGTAGCTCTCGCCCTCGCAGATGCCCCGTTCGGTGCGGTTGACAAAGGTCGGATTGACGCGGAGCCTCAGGTCCACTACCGAATCACATCCGTTCGTGCGGCTGAAGGTAGCGGTATAATCGCCTGTGCGAACCAAGTCCCGGTCACCGAAAGAATAGACATCGCCCTCGCAGATGGTCACCGTATCAAAGGTTTGAATAGTGGACAAAATCTCCAAATTGATAGTTACCGCAGAGTCGCAACCGTCGACAGATGATAAGGTGGCGGTATAAGTGCCCGGCACGCTCAATGTTCGGTCACCTAATATTACACTTTGGTTATCGCAAATGGCCGTATCGACCGTAAGATCATAAGTGGGGGCTACCCGTAGATCGACGGTCACGAGAGAGTCGCAGCCGTCTACAGTGTTGAACAAAGCCCGGTATACGCCGCTACTATCCAGAGTCTGACTACCCAATTGGTAGGTTTCCCCCGTACAAATAGTAGCGGAGAGTGTGTCGTCGTAAGATGGGAGCACGATAAGGTCGAGCAATACGGCCGAGTCGCAGCCATTCACACCGGTAAAGACTTCGAAGTAGTCGCCGGCTTGGGTGAGCGTCCGGGCGCCAAACACTACCGTGTCGCCTTGGCATATCGTCGAGTCAGTTCGCACCACGACATCGTTCTGGAGTTGCACAACTAATTGCACCGTCGAGTCGCATCCGCCGGTGGTTGAGTATACCATGCTGTAGGTCCCGGTTTGGGTAATCGTATCACCGTCGAAAAGGACAAAATCCTGCGGACAGATGGTAGTGTCAATTAGGGTGAAGGCAGTGTCCCTTACCTCTAAGTCTAATCGCACCGTCGAATCGCAGCCATTAGCGGCCGTCAAGACGATTTCGTACCGGCCGGTGGTATCGAACACTAATCCTCCGACAGTTATGGTTTCGCCTTCACATAATACGGTGTCGATAGGCGTGGAGAAGGTGTCCAGGCGGGTCACGTTAATTCGTATGGTAGAATCACATCCCGCTGCATTGGTGTAGGTGTGTTCTAAAGTACCTGTCTCGGTTAAGAACTCGCCTTCCAAAAAAACCGTATCGCCACTGCAAAGGATACTGTCTTTGACGATGAAATGGGTGTCAATGGCATTGACCCGCAGAATAACTGTCGAGTCGCAACCGTTGGGCTTGCGCAAAACCTGCGTTAAGGTGTCATCCCTGATGGTAAACTGGTCGCCCAGTCGCACCGTATCACCGGCGCAAACGGTGGTATCCAAAACGGTGAGTGAAGTATCCAACAGAATGACATTGTAAATCAAGTTCGAATCACAACCAAAACGATTGGTTAAGGTATAGGCCTGGGCACCAGTCTCTCGCAGGGTATCGCCAAATGGGGTCACGTAAATGGCGGCGCAGAATACAGAATCGAAGCGCTGCGTGGAGGTAGGTAAGAAAGATAAATTGTAAGCAACGGTGGAGTCACATCCGCTGCTGGACGTAAAGGTGGTGGTCAGGGTGCCGGGAAGGGAAAGTTCCTGGCCGTTGATGCGTAGGGTGTCACCGAGACAAATAGCGGTATCGACGCTGGTGAAAAAGGTGTCCAGAAGGGAAATGTCGTAAATGATGGTCGAATCGCAACCATTTGCTTTAGTCAGCTCTATGGTAAAAGGTCCGCCCTGGGTCGTGAAACCCTCACCCACCCGGAAGGTGTCGCCCCGACATAGGCTGATCGATTGGCGAGTCAGTGTGGTGTCGAGCAAGTTGACGTCATAAACCACAATGGAGTCGCATCCGGTTGACACCGAGCTTAAGGTATCGGCTATTGAGCCCACCGTATCCAGGAATCTACCCCCGGTGACAAACACTGCCCCACCCGGACAAATGGCCGTATCGACCCTCGTGGTCGTCGTATCATAAAAGAGGACGTCCAGAATTACGGTGCTATCACAGCCATTCGGTCGCGGGAACTCTTCGATGTACGTACCGGTATCCAGTACAATCTGAGTGCCGAACCGGAAATCAACCTCTTCACCCGGACAAAAAAGCCGCTGGTCCCGGGTCAGAACGGTATCCAGGACGGTTACCGTCAGGATAAAATTGATACAATCAGGCCCAACTGCCCTCTGGGTCGTGTATTCCCCGGCCTCGGTAATAGCCAGACCCTCAAATTCAAGGGTATCGCCATCGCAAAGGGTGAGAAAGATAGCCGAATCCTGAGGCGGCGGCGTTATGAGTGTAAAAGTAACTATAGAGTCCATCCCCTCGCTGTCGGGGACGGTATAGGTGTGTGATTTTATTTCCTCATCGGGCGGATTGACAAAAAACGTATCGGCGACAAAAAAGGTGTCTCCTTGACAAACGGTTTCGATATCAATGAAGGGTAAGCCAGCCGACGTTTGGGCACTTTTACTAAAATCGGGATCGATATCGGGCTGGATGGGGTTACCTATCCAGGCCAAAAGCGCTAGTACGGGCAACCATAGCGACAACAATCCGGCTTTCCGCATAGTTAAATCGGTAATCTTTGGGATATACATAGGATTATAATTGTTTACAAAACCTGTTGATGGGCGCATTTCTACGCACTCATCGGGTGTGTGAAGGTCAAACAAGGTGAGCGGACCTAAGGCGATTGTATCACAAAATTAAAAAAGTAAGGGGAAATGGCGTGTTAATTTGGGTGGAAACAATGCCCAGGGAAGGGCTGTTTAGCCAAATATAAATATAACAAATTTATTATGGCCGACTGGTGGGATCAATTTAAGCGTCTTTTCAAGAAGGCGGAGACCTCTTCCCCGTCTAACCCTTTATTGCACGAGCTGATCCAACGCACCCCAGCCGAGCGTGCAGACCTGGAAAGGTGGCAGGAAACCCTGGTTTGTCGCCGTCTTCTGGATTGGTTGGTCGATCAATACGCTGTTTGCCAGGTTGATCCTCAGCGCATTGATGAAAGCATCGATTTCCTGAACACCAATAGTAGTAAGGGTTTTGTTATCCACTTTTACAAGACCAACTACAGCCACCGCGACGTCCAGCACTTTTTTGATTATCTTAAGCAGCGCATGCTGGACATTGGGTACCGTACGCAAATCTCGGATACCCGCACCTACAACCGGCCTAAATGGATAGAAACGGTGCAAAGGCACTACGTCAAGCCGCGGCCCAACTTTAATCCGGAAGAAAAACAACACCAACGGTACGGCAACGTGACCATTGAGTTCACTCAGCGAGACGAAGCGGTGCACAACCTCAAATTCCGGGCCACCTTTTACCAAGACAGTTTATTTCATCCGGCCGACGACTTTGCCGAACTCATACAAGAGATCGTCATTCGGTAATTTCTTCCCGGATCCCTTGTTCGACATGCTCGAGCTGTATGTCGACGCCGTATTTTTCCCGCACGTGCTTTGCCAGGGCATCGGCGGCATAGACCGAGCGGTGCTGACCGCCGGTACATCCGAAGCTGATCACCAGTGAGGTAAAACTACGCGCGATGTAATTCTCGATGGCATCGTCGACAATACGGTATACCTGCTCCAGGAAATACGGCATTTGCGTGTGCTGTCGTAAAAAGTTGATGACGGGCTCATCGCGTCCAGTCAGGTGCTTGTATGTCTCGTAGCGGCCCGGATTATGTAAAAAGCGGCAGTCAAAGACAAAGCCGCCGCCGTTACCGGTGGTATCGCGGGGTATGCCGCTCTTTTTGTAAGAAAAGCTATGGATACGCACGGTGAGGGTGCTGGCTTTGCCCTTGTTCCGGTCGAAGGGTTCGAATTGCGCGCTGCTGACGATGGCCTTCAAGTAGGCGTTCAAATGAGGAAGGGGTAAGTTGGGAATACCCTGATTCAGCAGCCAGCGTATGTTATCCAGGGCAGGGGGTATGCTCTTTAAAAAATGTTCTTTGCGCTGATACAGCCCCCGGAATCCATAAGCGCCCAGCACCTGCAAGGAACGAATTAATACAAACCCATAGTAATAATGCGTAAAAGCGGTAGCATCCAGGGCTATGTAGGCCCGGGCGGCTTCGAGGTAAGCTTCCAGTAGTTCGGCTCGCGTCTCGGGCGCTATGCGGGCGCGAGCCTGAAATAGCAGGGAGGCCAGATCGTACTGCAACGCGCCTTGCCGGCCCCCTTGATAGTCGATAAAGTAAGGTGCTCCTTCCCGAATCATGATATTGCGCGTCTGGAAATCGCGAAACATGAAATAGTCGTCGTCGGCCTCCAGTAAGAAGTCGATCAGGCGGTCGTAGTCTTCGGCCAGTAGTCGTTCGTCAAAGGTGACGCCAACCGGTTGTAAAAAGTAATATTTGAAAGCATTTAAATCCCATTGCATCGATTGGCGATCGAAGGTCGACTTAGGGTAACACCAATTGAAATCAAACCCTTCCGCACCTTTGATCTGTAAATTTGCCAATTGACGCACGACTTGACGGTAGAGCATCGTGAGGTGACCGGGCCAGCTTACGCCTGGGGCCGGTAAAAAACTGTAGAGGGTCGTGCTGCCCAGGTCCTCCTGTAAATAGAGCGTTTGGTCGGTGGCTTCTGCATAGATTTCCGGTACGGGTAGTCTCTTAGATTTAAAATGACGGGAAAACTGCAGGAAAGCGCGACTTTCAGCAACTAGGGGACTGTAGGTGCCAATGGCGCTTCGATCACCGTGCTGCAGCCGGTAGTAGATGCGGTCCGACCCTGAAGGTGCTAGGGGAAGTATAATTTCGGGTAGTACGCCTGCCCACTGCCTGAACAACCGTTGCAAGCCCTGCTCGATAGCTACCGAATCCATGGGTGGTTTTTGACAAAGGTAATACGGATCCGGCATTCTGCGTAATAGGGTATACCTCTAACGGATTTTGATTATTTTAGAGTTGATCGAGTTATGAATTGAATAGCCCTAACTCTATGGTTACGCTTTCTTCTTCATTAAAGGCTTACTTGGATAACCTGAGCCGCGAATTGCCCACGGTTTTACAGAACCGCCAGTCCATTCTTTCAGAGCTGCGGTCCTACATCCGCGAAAAATCGGAAAAGGGAAAGACTGCGCAGGTACTTTTTGTGTGTACGCACAATTCACGACGTTCACAGTTGGCTCAAGTATGGTTGGACGCAGGGGCTGCATTTTATGGCTTCAGCGCTTTAAAAACCTATTCCGGCGGGACTAAGGCTACGGCGGTACACCCCTTTACGCTGGCTGCGCTGCAGCGGGCAGGCTGGCAAGTCGATCAGCCCGGGACTTCCCTTTCAGCCAATCGCCATTACCGATTGAAGGAGTCGCCCGATATTGTTCTTTTCTCCAAGACCTATGATCATTCCGATAATCCGAAATCCGAGTTTATTGCCGTTATGGTTTGCTCGGAGGCGGATGCTGACTGCCCTTACGTGGCTGGTGCCGAAAAGCGCTTGAGTTTGCCGTACGAAGACCCGGGCGATTACGATGAAAAAGCGGATGCCGATGCCCAGTACGACCGCATCGGCCGGGAAATCGCGCGCGAAATGCTTTGGGTTTTTGGCGGTTAGGTCAATGGCTGTTAAAGCCTAGTACCTTCGGCTCCGGTAGCCATAGGCTTACTCCATTGTCCGGCGCTGATATTCGGGATCTTCTGCTTCCCGGTGGGTGTTGATGGTTTCCCAGAGGATATCTTTCAGTTCTTGCAAACCGGTCTGCGCTACGGCAGATACGAATACGTGGGGAAGGTCATTGGGCAAGGTAGGAGCAACCAGGGCTTTCCACTCCTCATCGGCCAGGTCGCACTTGGTGAGGGCGAGCACCCGGGGCTTGTCGAGTAGTTCTTCATTGTACATGGCTAATTCGTTGAGCAGCACCCGGTATTCGGCGGCAATGTCTTTGCTGTCGATCGGAATAGTGAACAGGAGGGTAGCGTTGCGTTCAATGTGCCGCAGGAACCGATGCCCAAGTCCTTTGCCCTGATGGGCATTCTCAATAATCCCCGGGATATCAGCCATGACGAAGGAAGTGCCTTCGCGGTGGTAGACCATACCTAGGTTTGGCGTCAGGGTTGTGAAGGCGTAGTTGGCAATCTTCGGTTTTGCTGCCGAAAGCACTGACAGTAAGGTCGATTTACCGGCATTTGGGAAGCCCACCAGGCCGACGTCGGCCAATACCTTAAGCTCGAGGATTTTCCATTCTTCCTGCCCGGGTTCTCCAGGTTGGGCATAGCGGGGAGTCTGATTGGTTGAAGATTTGAAATGGGCATTGCCCCGGCCGCCCCGGCCGCCGGAGACGAGGATTTTAGTTTCGCCGTGGCGAGTAATCTCAAAATCGACAGCGCCGGTCTCGGCGTCTCGCGCCACCGTCCCCAGAGGAACATCGAGAATAATGTCTTCGCCGTCGGCGCCAAATTTATGGTTGCCGCTGCCGTTGCCACCCCGGCCGGCAATGACGTGTTTGCGATATTTCAGCGCCAGCAGGGTCCAAACGTTGCGATCGCCACGCAGGATGATGTGGCCTCCCCGCCCGCCGTCGCCGCCGTCGGGACCGCCTTTGGGGTTGTATTTCTCTCGGAGGAAATGCGCCGACCCTGCGCCCCCGTGTCCGGAGCGGCAACAGATTTTAACGTAATCGACGAAATTTTGATCGGCCATATTATCTGTTGTTTCAAAGATGCCGGCTAGCGCCCAGTGGAGCAATTACCATCCTTTCCGTGCAGGTGGCACGGTACCCATTAGAAGTCGCCGATAGCAATATGGTTGGCTACTGTACTTCTAAAGCCTCGATTTCCCCGCAAATCCGGTCGAAGATCTCTTCAATGCCACCGACTCCGTTCAGGCGGGCGGCCTTGCCTTTTTTGTGGTAATATTCAAAAACCGGGGCTGTTTCTTTTTTATACACATCAATCCGGTTCTGAATAATTTCCGGGTCATTATCGTCGGCGCGTCCCGAGGTCTTGCCCCTTTCCAAAATGCGCTTGATGATCTCTTGATCGGGGACTTCCAGCATCACCAGGCGCGACACTTCCGTCCCTTTTTCGGTGAGCAGGGCATCCAGGGATTCGGATTGAGCAATCGTACGCGGGAAGCCATCAAAAATGTACCCCTTCACGTCGGGATTCGCTTCTACCTTGTTGCGGAGCATGCCCACAGTTACCGCATCGGGGACGAGTTCCCCCTTTTCGATGTAGCTTTTGGCTTTTTTTCCTAAGGGCGTATTGTTGCCCATCTCGTAGCGAAAAAGGTCACCAGTAGAGATGTGCAGAAAGCTGTATTTGTCGACTAGTTTTTGCGCCTGGGTTCCTTTGCCCGATCCGGGAGGGCCAAATAGAATTAAGTTGATCATTCTTTTTCATCTTGTTTTAATCCAGCATTATCGGTTTTTATTCGGGTCAGCGACTTTTCGGAAGTCAGTAAAATAGGAAAATAGCCGCAATCCTCAAGCATACTATCCGCCCTTTCGCTGGCCGGATGGTCGATTGTGCTGTTTTACGCGTTTAAGAACGATAGGTTCGAAATAATCGGGGCGGTTTATTGCGCCACGACATTGCGGGCGGTGGCAATTTTTTCACTCCAATACGAGCTGGTCGTAATATTCTCTATAGTAACTCCCCTAGAGACGCTGTGGATAACCGTAATGCCCGATTGGTCTTTATCGACGACAAGGGATACGTGAAAAACATTGCCGTTTCGTTTGCGGCGGAAAAAAATTAAATCACCCGGGTTGACATCGTCGAGGTTTATTTTTCGGCCCGCGTTCTCCTGAGCGCCGGAGTTGGTAGGTAGATCGATGCCGAAATTGTCCATCACATAATAGGTGAAACCCGAGCAATCAAATCCTTTTTTCGGATCACGGCCGGCGTAGCGATAGGGGGTCCCTTCATAGCGCTCGGCGTAGCGCACGATTTCCTGGCGCAGGCGCATCTCGCTTCCAGGGATACGGTCTCCGCCGCCGGAGCGGGGGGTTGAACAGTAAGAAATGAGGACCACAGTGACCAACCAGAGGAGCCAAGACCGAATGACGAGCGGCTTTTTCATGAGTGCGTGCATTATTTTACGATTAATCCAAATGAAAAAGGTCGCGGTCGGCCAAAAAATTGTATCGTGCTCGAAATTGTTGCATGGCGGAGTGAGAGAGGGTAAAGGTAGCTGTCGTTTCGAGGTGCGCTGCTTGCCAGAGGTGGCGACCGCTATAATCGATCAGCGTTGAATCGCCAGCATGGTTAAAACCGTTTCCGTCTTCGCCCACGCGGTTTACCCCTACGGTATATACCTGATTTTCGATAGCGCGTGCCACCAGCAGGCTGCGCCAGTGGTGCGCACGCTTTTCCGGCCAGTTGGCTACGTAAATGAGCAGATCGTAATCAAAACGGTTGCGGCTCCAGACGGGGAAACGCAAGTCGTAACATATGAGGGGAAATATGCGCCACCCTTTGTAGTCCACCAATAAAGCATCTTTTCCGGGGGCGTAGTAGTTTTCCTCTCCGGCTAAGGTAAATAAGTGGCGCTTATCGTAGGTTCTAACCCGGCCATTTGGTTCTACCCAATGGAGTCGATTGAAATGCCGGTCTTGGTCGCGGGTCATGAAGCTGCCGGTGAGGACAGCCTGGGTTTGGTGGGCTTGCTCTCGCATCCAGGCCAGGGTGGGACCGCCGGTGGGTTCGGCCAGTTCGGCAGCCCGCATACTGAAGCCGGTGGTGAACATCTCCGGCAGCACGATTAAATCGGTCTGTCCGCTTAGGGCCAAGACTTTGGGGGTAAGCGCACGACGATTGGCTGCTGGATCTTCCCAGTGTAATTGCGTCTGTAGGATGCTGACCCGCAAATCGTCCATGGTAAAAACCCGGCTTATTGCTCAGCTTTCTCCTTAGCAGCGGTGGCACTGCGCAGCGCGCGCGGAATTTCAATCATGCCTACTGGTATTCCCGGAGAATTCAGAATTTCAATATTTTCGTTGACTTCGATATCGCGAATCCGAATCGACTGACCAAGCTCCAATTCTGAGATGTCGAGCACGACCTCGTCCACTAAGTTTTCGGGAGTGGTCTTAATTTTCACCCGGCGTACCAATTGGATTAACTTTCCGCCCGCCTTTACACCAGGAGAATTCCCTTTGAAGCGAATGGGGATCTCCACTTTTACGGGACGCTTCTCGATGAGGCGCAAAAAGTCGACGTGCACCACCTCATCGGTAAGCGGATGAAATTGTACTTCCTTTACGATGGCGCGGTAGGATTGCCCATCGACCTGGATATCCGCCAACCGGAAATCAGGGGTATAGATTAGGTCTTTAAGTTCCTTGAAGGTCGTGGAAAAAGCGACATTGCTGTCGCCTCCGTACAGGATGCAGGGAATACGACCGGCTCGTCGCGTATCAGTAGCGCCCTTTTTACCGAGATTATCGCGCACTTCTCCAGCAACGGTGAAAACTTCCATGATTATTTTGCTTTTGCCAAAATCAATTTGTTGAACTACCCAGCCCTTTCGGGCTCGCAAAGATAGTTATTTATCGGCTACTATGCAGGATCGCCGAAAAAAAACTTGTCAATTGTATGGGGCCTAACCTAAGGGGAGCTAAAATAGAAGGAACCGCAAAAAGTTTTTACATTGTGGACTGGACAAAGGTAAAAGCCAGTCCGTTTTCCGGAATGGCTTTCTTAAGAGGGAATCCTGTGTAAATCAGGAACTGTACCCGCAGCTGTAAGCGCTGTAATGTCCGGGCCAAATAGCCACTGTCCAGTTTTTGTACGGATGGGAAGGCGGCCCCGACTGGCGTAAGTCAGAAGACCTGCCGGCGTTCATGTGTCACGATCGCTTTCGGGCTAAAGGCGAAGTGAGTCATAAGTTGTATTGCTTGGATGTTGCCGGCAGGATGTACTAGTACGCAACCAGCCTTTGGTTCAATTAGAGGTGATGGTTGTGCCTACCCGTTATTAATGATGTTTCTCCCTGTCGATCGGTGCGTCCTAGTGATTCCGCTTTCTCGCTTCTCCTCTTAGCCGGGCATAACCAATTGCTATGTTCGGTTCTTTTCCAAATGGTCGATTTATCAGCGCCATCATTTTTGTTGCCCTGCCGTGCGTTGTTCGGGCGCAGGTCAGTTTGGCGGACAGCGTTTTTGCCCTACCCATGTTGGAGGTACGCGCCGGTCGGCTGCTGTCGGCCGATGATACTGATAAGCTCGTTCGGATTGACAGCCTCGCACGGCTAGGTTACTTACAAGGTCACCTGGGGGATTTGTTGGCTGGCACCACGCCCGTAGCTATAAAACAATACGGTCCTGCCGGGATCGGGACCTCTTCCATCCGTGGGGGGAGTGCTGCCCAAACCAGTGTACTGTGGAATGGCTTTCCGATCACCAACCCCATGTTGGCACAGACGGACCTTTCCCTCTTGCCGGCGCCGCTTATCGAAGAGGTTACCCTTACCTACGGCAGCGGCAGCGCCCTGTGGGGTAGCGGCGCTGTGGGTGGTGTCATTGCCCTGGAAAACAGCGCGCGTTTCGAAACGGGTTGGTCTACCCAAGCCGGAATTGGTTTTGGCAGTTTTGGCGTTCAGCAGCAACATGTACTTGCATCGCACAGTGGAAAACAGTCGGTCACAAAGCTTCGGTTTTTTCACCGGCAAGCCGACAATGACTTTGAGTACCGTGATTTATTTGGTGAAACGCAAACCTTACAGAACGCACGTACGCAGCAGTACGGCGCAATGCTGGGGCAGTTTTTTCGTCATGGCGATCATCAGCTGGCTATGCACGCCTGGTGGCAAACGGCTGACCGGCAGGTGCCACCTACCCGGGTACAATCCATTAGCGCCGCCGATCAAGGTGATCGGGCCCTGCGCCTGGCGCTGGACTACAAATACCTATCGAACCGTTGGCAGCTCAACCTGCGAACGGCCCGTTTCCAAGATAACCTGACGTTCACCGATTCCCTCCTGAATTTAGATACCGACAATCGAGCTCGCCATTACTGGGCAGAAGCCTTGGCTGGTTGGCGCCCCGCCGATGGGCACCACATAGAGTCAGGACTGCAGTACAACCACCAGTTGGGAGCTTCGGATGCGTACCGTCAAACCGGCCGCCGGCAAATGATCACCTGGTTGGGCCGGTATCGTTGGACTTTCGATGAGCAATGGGGGGTATCCTTGCGGCTCCGCCAAGGGTGGGCCGATGGGCAACGCTTGCCCTTTATTCCCTACTTAGGGTTGCGCGGCGCCATCCTCCCCCAACTCGAAATCCGGGCTAACATCAACCGTAGCTATCGATTACCCGGCTTGGATGACCTTTACTGGAACCCCGGGGGTAATACAAATCTTCTGCCTGAGTCAGGCTGGGGGCAGGAAGTAGGCCTGATTTGGTCACCCGACTGGAAAAAGTGGGGAATAACCTATCAAATCACCGGTTTCAGCCGGCGCACCGACAATTGGATCCAATGGACGCCCGGCCCCGCTTATTGGTCGCCGCAGAATATCCGGGATGTATGGAGCCGGGGGGTCGAACAAGAGGCGACGTACTCCTGGAGCCAAGGCCCCTGGCGGGGGCAAGTTCAGCTTTTTTACCATTATGTCCGGTCCACCAATGAAAGTGGAAGCGACCCTACGCGCGGTCGGCAACTTATCTATGTGCCCGTTCATCAGGGTGGCGGCCAGTTCTACATTGCGCGCAGCCGCATCTACGCGCAGTACGTCCACCGGTGGAACAGCCGCTCGTATACCACTGGCGACCATACCGATTTTATCGAAGGCTTTCAACAGGGTGGCCTGCAGCTGGGCTACCGCTGGCAAACCGGTAATTTGAACGGCCGACTGCAAGGCGGCGTACGTAACCTCTGGGACGAGGAATACGAATTGGTAGCTAATCGTCCCCTACCCGGCCGCCACTACGAATTGAATCTGATTATCGAATGGGTAAAGCCGTAAGGTCATTTTTTCCTTAATAATAAATAGCAGGTTAACATGAGAGGTATTCTACTTTTTACATTTTTAACCTGGGCAATAATTTTACCCGCCCAGATTATTTCTGATTTTGAAGGTATACTCCAACCGGGCGATAGCGTATTGGATGGTTCGGCAGGAACGACTTTTGCCCTGAGCGGCAATGCCGAGTTTCCCATCACCTGGAATCCAGATTTCGGCGGATTTTGGGCGGGTAATTGGGCCATTTCTTCCGTCGCTGATGACACGACCTCCGGGTTTGCGAATCTTTACGGCGCCATCACCGGAGGCGGGCATCGTGGGTCGGCTACTTTTGCTGTAGGTCAGCAGGGGGCGGTCATCCGATTACTGGACGACGCGCAAGGAAAAACCGTGCGGGGGCTTTACCTAACCAACAGCACCTACGCCCACAACAGCATGCGCGACGGCGATGAGTTCGCCAAACCATTCGGCGGACCCGACGGGACCGATCCCGATTTTTTCCGCCTGATCATCCGGGCCTACCGGAACGGCGCACTGGGCGCCGATAGCTTGGTGTTTTACCTGGCCGATTACCGGTTTGAAGTGGATAGTCTGGATTACCTGATTGACGATTGGCAATTCGTGGATTTGCGCCCTCTGGGTCCGGTGGATAGCCTGGAATTCAGGCTGGAATCGAGTGATGTGGGCGAGTTTGGGATTAACACCCCGCTTTTTTTCTGCGTTGATGATTTGATTACTACCGAGCCGGCGCCTAGACCGGCGTACGTCATTGATTTTGAAATGCCCTTCCTGGGTTTAGGCGGTGCCGACGACGGCCGCGACGGGTCCGGAGGGTTCGATCAGGGGCAAGCGTTTTTCCCCAATACCTACAATCCGGATTTTGGCGGTTTCTGGTCGTCGGGCTGGGCCCTTTCCGGCCGTACGGACTCCGTAACGTCGGGCTTTACCAATCTGCTCAGCGCTATTACCGGCCGTGGTTTCGGCAATTCCCTGCAGTACGCCGTGGGGCAGCAGAACGCCGTGGTGCAACTGCAGGGACCGGCACGCGGAGCGACTGTACAGGGCCTGTACGTAACCAATACGACCTACGCTCACAATAGCATGCGCGATGGCGATGATTTTGCTAAGCCATTCGGCGGCCCGGACGGAACCGACCCTGACTTTTTCCGGCTCACGGTGCGCAAGTTCCTCAACGGGCAGCTCGGCAAGGACAGTGTGGAGGTCTATTTGGCCGACTATCGCTTCGAAAACGACAGTTTGGATTTCATCCTGGATGATTGGGCTTTCCTCGATCTGCAATCCCTGGGGCCGGCCGATAGCTTGTTGTTTACCTTGGCCAGCAGTGACGTAGGTGAATTCGGCATCAACACTCCGCTATTCTTTGCACTCGATAATCTCATCCTATTCGATGTAGCTAACCAGGCGGGGGTCCCGGCCGACTCCGCCGCCATTGTCGCCTGGGCAAGCGGTATTGAAGTGGAGCGTGGTCCTAGCAATGTAGCCAACCCCTCGTCTGGGTTGGCAAGCGCCGGGGCGCCATCGAATGCGGTAGGGCCATACGATGGCGCGGTGGTCAGTCTGGGTGACGGCGGGCAGGCAACCCTGACCTTCGACCGGCTTATTACCGACGGAGAAGGGCCCGATTTTGCCGTTTACGAAAATGGCTTTCCTACCGGCGATGCTTATTTTCTCGAATTGGCCGTGGTAGAGGTGAGTTCCGACGGAGAACACTTCGTGCGTTTTCCGGCCAGTAGTCGGACCGATACAGCCGTCCAGGTCGGACCTTTTGGCCTGTTGCGGCCCGAGGATCTACGCAACCTGGCCGGCCGCTTTCCCGGGCGGTTGGGTACCCCTTTCGACCTGGCCGAGCTCCGCGGCGCCCCCGGATTGGATGTCGATGCGATCACGCACGTGCGCGTGATCGATGCGGTGGGGTCGATCGACCCTGCTTTTGCTACCCTTGATGCCGAAGGCCGCCCCATCAATGATCCTTTCCCGACCGACTTTGCATCGGGGGGCTTCGATCTGAGCGGCGTAGGGATAATGAACGGCGGTACCCCTACCAGCACGGTTAATGTCCGGGTAGATGCGCTAGCCGTCTGGCCTAATCCAACCAACGGCCCCCTTCGCTTGGAACTTCCCGGCGACTGGGGGAGCGGCCATCTGCGAATCATTGATATGCAAGGACGAACACTCCGCCTCGAACCCTTAGCACATCGCGGTACAGTCGAGCTCGATCTATCGGGTTTAGCTGCCGGATGGTATCTATTGGAGCTGGGCGATGGTCAGCATCGGTACGTCACGCGCATCCTGCGTCGATAGTTATAGGATATGTGCCGGATTTTCATTAAACCCTACAGCCGAGCAATCATTTTCGGTTGGGCGGGCGTTGGAAAACCGGTATTTTTTTAAAAAGATAGAAAATGCACAGACTTCTCGGTCTTTTGGTACTCATCGCTTTTGTAGGGTGTAATGATCCAGTAACCCCGGAGCCGCCCGCTCCACCACCCATTGCCAGTGATTACCGGATTTTGGTGGGTAACGAAGGTGGTTTTACTTTCGGCAACGCCAGTATCAGTCTGATCACCCCGGCCACCGGTATGATCACGAACGAAGTTTTTCAATCCGCCAACGGCCGCCCACTGGGCGATGTCTTGCAGGATGCGCGGTTAATCGACGGCAACCTTTGGCTGGTGCTCAACAATGCTAACCGAATTGAGATCGTCGATACCAGCGACTACAGCGTTATTCAATCTATTACGGGACTAACCTCGCCGCGCTACGTCGAGCCCGTAGCGCCCGGGAAGGTATATGTAACTGACTTTCAAGCCGATTCGGTGCACATCATCGATCGTCAGCGGTTGGAAAAGACCGGAACAATTGCACTAGAGGGGTGGACGGAAGAGTTGATTAAGGCCGGCGATTTAGTCTTTATCACCAACCGGTTTTCCAACTATGTGTACGTGGTAGATCCCGCTCAGGACGAAATCGTCGACCGCATTGCAGTAGCCTACGGTTCGGGCGCGGTGGGTCAGGATGCGGCGGGCATGCTTTGGGTCTATTGCGCCGGCGATGCCGGACAAGGATTTGACGGCGGTTTGTACCGCATTGATCCAGTAGGGCGCACCGTACTGGATGCCTTTCCACTATCCGTTGATGTTGGTTTGTTCCCCCGCCTGGCTTTTGATGCCGAGCGTGACACGCTTTTCTACCTGCAGGATGGCCTTCGGCAAATGAACATTGAAGCTGTCGCTCTACCCGATCAGCCGTTGATTGCCGACGACGGAATCAATTTATACGGCATTGGTTACGATAGCATTGGCAATCAGGTGTTGATCGCCGATGCCAAGGATTTTCAGCAGCGTGGTGAAGTACTGCTGTATGACCGGGCTGGCGAGCGGCAAGGCGCCTTTCAGGTAGGTATAATACCTGCCTTTTTCCGGGTCTTCGATTGATCTAGCCCTCTACAAATAAAGCCGATATCGACCGGTGCTCGTGTGTATTGCGGATGGCCCGCGCAAATAATTTAGCCGTCGATAGCGGCTTAATCTTCGGTGAAAGATCCGTTTTGATCGGCATCGTATCACAGATGATAACCTCTTGGAGTGCCGATCGCTCGATATTTTCGTAAGCCTTACCAGACAGGACCGGGTGCGTACATAGCGCGCGCACACTTCGAGCGCCTTTCTTGATGATGATGTCAGCAGCTCGGCAGAGGGTGCCGGCGGTGTCGACCATATCATCGACCAAGATGACATCGGCGTCGTTTACATCGCCGATAACAGTCATGCCCGCCACTTCGTTGGCCCGTTTGCGGTACTTGTCGCAAATGACCAGGTCGCGTTCAAAATGTTTGGCATAAATACGGGCCCGCTTGACGCCGCCCACATCGGGTGAGGCGAAGGTTACATTGGAAAGGTCTTGCTCCTGCAGGTAAGGAATGTAGATGGCTTCACTTTTGAGGTGATCGACCGGAATGTCGAAAAACCCCTGAATTTGGTCGGCGTGGAAATCCATCGTCATCACCCGGTTAGCTCCGGCAGCCTGCAGGAGGTTGGCGATCAGTTTGGCCGATATGGGCACACGCGGCTTGTCTTTTCGGTCCTGACGGGCGTAACCGAAGTACGGAATCACTGCGGTGATGTATCCTGCTGAGGCACGCTTAGCGGCATCGATCATCAGAAGCAACTCCATTAAGTTTTCCGTAGGCGGATTAGTCGATTGAATAAAAAAAACATAAGCGCCGCGTACCGATTCGTTGATGACGGGCTGCATCTCCCCATCGCTGAACCGATGGATTTGGATGTCTCCGAGGGGGTCGCCGTAAAAATCGGCGATATCTTCTGCCAGATACTGGGAGTTGGTACCTGAGAATAGCTTGACTTCTACCATGCCTTGACAGGATTTGCAATTTGATTTAGCTGGTTACCGTATCATACGGCAATAAACTGCAAAATAAAGAACTTTTTAGGGGGGATGTTGAGTCTGGGCCGAGGATTGACCAAATTTTGGAAGATTTGCCTCTGCGCATACTAGCCGGCCCTTATAGTTTGCGGCGGGCTAATTTGCGTGCCGCGAATATTTGCCGCACTGAGCGATACTTTTGCCCGCTTAGTCGATGGTTTTTTCACTTTTTTCGGGAAAAAAATAATTTGCTTAGAAAAGGGAAACCATTGTACAAAAGCTTCAAAAGGGGTTGCATTACACCGCCTGCCGCTTTTGCAAGCTTAAAATCCTGATTACTTGGCAGTTCTCGAATTTTGGGATGGTATCATGCTACAGCAGCAAATCGTCATGGTCATTGCCATAGTAACCACCCTTTTGCTGTTGCTTTTCATAGCGTTGCGCTTTTTCCACTCGGAAGAGCCCGGGGGTGCGTCCCTGCGCGTTTCGAGTGGTGTGAGCGTATTGCTTTTTCTTGCCTTTAGCGCCTGGACGGCGGTGCTAGCCGATTTGCATTTCGATCGTTGGAGTGTTATTGTATTATGGGCGCTTCCAATAGGCGCTTTTGCAGCTTTGCTACCTTTGTTATCAGCGCGATTAAAAAAACGGCGTTATCGCTCTGCTGCGGATTTTGATGCACAGGTGGCACTGCGCATCACCGGAGAAACCCTACGTCGGACTCCGCCTTCGCATCAGGGAAGGGGAAAAGTATACCTCAATCTACGGTCAGCTCCGCGGGAGATGGAAGCCGTGAGTAGCAACGGGATGGAAATTCCGGCAGGCGTACCCATCCGGGTAGTGGATGTGGTGGATGACCGGATACTGGTAGTGGAGCCTCTCGATAAGCGTCCTCCTGATCTAATCGGCGGCCCTCGTTAAATTTACTTTTTGCGATCGGTCACAAAGAAAACCAAGTCTTCCAGAGACTGACGAGCCGGTGATTCCGGAAATTGGTGTAGGATTTCGAACGCCTCTCGGCGGTACCGGTACATTGCTTCGCGGGCATACTCGATGCCATTGCTGTCGCGCACGAATTGGATAACTTCCTGCACCTTGTCGGGCTTTTCGTTGTGCCTTTTTATGTTATTGATAATGCGGCGGCGGTCTGTTTTGGGGGCATTATTTAGCGCATAGATCAGCGGTAAGGTCATCTTTTTCTCCTTAATATCAATACCCAGAGGCTTGCCGACATCATCGGAGCCAAAATCAAACAGGTCGTCTCGAATTTGGAAGGCAATACCAATTTTTTCTCCAAAGTCGTGCATGCGGTCGATCAATTCGGGGTCTTCGGTGGCGGAGGCAGCGCCTGCCTTGCAAGCCGAGGCGATAAGGGATGCGGTTTTCTGCCGGATGATTTCGTAATAAACCTTCTCTTCAATATCTAATTTCCGGGCTTTTTCAATCTGCAACAGCTCCCCCTCGCTCATGGACTTAACGGCGTCAGAGACGATTTCCAGCAGCTTGAATTGCTGGTTTTTGAGCGCCAACAGCATACCCTGGGAAAATAAATAGTCGCCTACCAGCACGGCGATTTTGTTCTTCCAAAGGGCGTTGATAGAGAAAAAGCCACGCCGCTCCATGGAGTCGTCGACTACGTCGTCGTGCACCAGGGTAGCCGTGTGCAGGAGTTCCACTAAGGAGGCTGCAGTGTAAGTCTGATCGCGGGTGCCGCCGCAGAGTTGGGCAGAAAGAAAGACAAACATGGGGCGCACCTGTTTACCCTTGCGGCGCACGATGTAGTAAGTAATCCTATCCAGCAAGGGTACTTGGCTGCGCATTGAGCGTCGGAAGTGCTTCTCGAATATCGATAGCTCTGCTTGGATCGGCGCTTTGATTTTGCCAAGCGTAATTTTTCCGGAGGTGGTATTTGGATGGTTGGTTCCCATGAATTGCCATGCAAGTTACCCCTTTTACCTGTTGAAGGGGGAAATCCTTTACGTAAACTTATTAATAAAGGAAATAACCAGGCGGTAGTTTAGTTCACTGACGATCGGGTACGATCACCTGGTAATACTTAATTACCCTTTCCTCAGTACTTATGGCTAACAGGTAGCGACCTGCGGGCAATTTCGGCAGCACCATTTCCTGGAGAAACACGCCGCTGCGCCGTTCCAGGTGGCGCTCCCGGCAGCGTTCGCGTTGTTGTTGGTCGAATAACTGAGCGGTTACCGGCTGGATGTCGGCCAGTTCGTAGCGGTAGCGCACGCTTCGTTGTTCCATATCGACCAAGAGCTTAGAGAACGCATCCCACTCGTCGGGTGGTAGCGGTTTGGCCTTGTCGATTGGTCTTTCGGTTTCGTCGGGCGATGCTTTTTGAGCTGCCACCGCTACAGAGGCATGCTTGATAGTTAGGACCTCCTCACCCGGAGCGGGTTGCCACATAACTAGGCCTTTGGGGATGTCGAAAATATTATCGGGGTCAACCGGCTCTACCTGGTGGGTAACGTCGTTTTTGATCGTTCGGATTTCCAACTCGTTTTTGGAAATGAAAATCCATCTGAACTGATTAAAGCTCCCACTGGCACGCGTCCAGCTTTTGTCATCGTTGTTGGCGCGCAGGGGGGCTCCCCAGCAGCCCTCACCAATATAGACGGTGCCAGCAGCGTCGTCGCGTATAAAGCCTTCGTCGCTGCTCGGGCCGTTACTCGGGCGTATGGGGTAGGTGGTTTTGACTACGTGCGCGTCGGATTCGATAGCCAGTTGTACCCGGTGGCGGTAAAAAAGCTGCCCCCATTGGACGATCAGGTTATTGAGTTCAGGCTTGCGGGCGGTGTGGGGGCGCATAGGGTGGTGATACTGTGCCAGGCGCCAGCGTACATCTTGGTGGCGGGCAAGGTCATCATTGAGCCAATCTCGCTGGTCCCCGCCAGTGGCGATAAGTGTGTTGAGGGTATATATTCTAAGCAGGTCTCTACCCAGGGTGAGGGCATAGTAGACTTCCTGGCTGGGCACATCGAACAGATCGACCAGCGTCTGATTGGAAGATTCGTGGTTGCCTCTGGCCGCGACAATGGGGTAGATGCGACCATCTTGGCTGATGGTGAGCTGCCAATCGTCAAACCAATTGCGCCATTCGGGATCCGTATCGCCGCCGGTCATATCGCCTGCAAAAAATACGCAATGGGGGCGGAGCTTAGCGACCAGGCGGTTGGCCGACTGCCGTACCTGCCGATTGTTGCGGGAGTCACCACCGGCGATGATCGAAAGGCGGTGCCGGGGATTGTCGGGGGCTGTTCGGAAAGAATAACGGGCGCTGGTGCCTTCGTTGTCGCTGACGACAAAATAGTAAACCGTATTCGGCCGTAGCCCTTCGAGACGAACGAAGTGGTTATGCATGCCCTTAGCTGCTACCTGGCGGGAAGGGCGTGCCCTAAAAGCGTACAGGTCGGCACGCTGGCCGTGGTCGACCACGTCGTAATACAGAACGGGCCGGCTGCCCGAGACCTGGTCCCAGCCGATGACCATAGTGGTGGCCGGGTCGGTACGCCACATACAGCGAAAACGGCTGGTGTAGGCCAGTGCCGATGCCGGCAGTAAAGCGTTCGCCATTAAGAGTATGACAATGGATACGAGCAGCGCTGCCGGGAAGTAGTTTACCCTCATGTCAGTAATTGAACCGTTTTTTACTCGTCGTGTGGGAAATAGCCTCCACCAGATTATCATAATGCCAGATTTTAAACAGTCTGGAAAGGTTATGCCAGCAAAATGCTGCGATTCTTTACCATTGCCTGCTTGCACATTCCCGAAAATTGGCGTAACCTAATTTAGGGTGTCATTCGGCAGGCTTATTTTTCCGTTTGCATACCAACGTAAAAATATCGTTGTACAATTGCTTGCGGAGCAGCTTTGTTCTAAAATGGATACTTTTGCGAAAAGCTAAGCTCACCGGGCCCAGCATCCCGACAAGGTTAATACATTTAATCTGAAAACGTTTTGACCATGCAAAGAGATAAAGTCCTGTTTGATTTATTAGACCAAGAACTTGACCGTCAGCGACGCGGATTGGAATTGATCGCCTCAGAAAATTTCGCTAGTCCGGCTGTGATGGAGGCGACCGGCAGCGTGCTGACCAATAAATACGCCGAGGGGTATCCCGGCAAGCGCTACTACGGCGGCTGTGAGATTGTAGACCAAGTAGAGCAACTGGCCATCGACCGGTTAAAAGAACTGTTTGGGGCAGCCTACGCCAATGTGCAGCCTCATTCCGGGGCCCAGGCCAATGCAGCGGTATTTTTAGCTGTACTTCAGCCCGGTGATGCCATCCTGGGTTTTGATCTGTCGCACGGCGGTCACCTGTCGCACGGATCGCCTGTCAATTACTCGGGCAAGGTCTATGATGCCCACTTTTACGGTGTAGAAAAAGATACCGGGCTGATCGATATGGATAAGGTACACGTCAAAGCGCGGTCGGTAAAGCCCAAATTGCTGATATGCGGAGCTTCGGCCTATGCCCGTGATTGGGATTACGCCCGATTTAGAGCGATAGCCGATGAAGTTGGCGCCCTACTGCTCGCTGACATTGCCCACCCTGCTGGACTCATCGCGGCGGGCATGCTGAATGATCCGCTCCAGCATTGTCATATCGTTACCTCCACGACCCACAAGACCCTGCGCGGTCCAAGAGGGGGCATCATCATGATGGGCCAGGATTTTGAAAATCCCTGGGGAAGAAAAACCAAGAAGGGCAAAATGATCAAGATGTCGTCTATCCTCAATAGTGGGGTTTTTCCCGGCATGCAGGGCGGACCGCTGGAGCACGTTATCGGTGCCAAAGCGGTGGCTTTTGGGGAAGCCCTGCAGCCCAGTTTCGAAGCGTACGCCCGGCAAGTGATTGCCAATGCGCGTATAATGGCCAGTGCTTTCATGGAAAAGGGCTACCAGGTAATCTCTGGCGGCACCGATAATCACCTGATGCTAATCGACCTGCGAAGCAAAGCAGTAACCGGGAAGGTAGCCGAAAACGCCCTCGGCAAAGCCGATATCACTGTCAATAAGAATATGGTGCCCTTCGACACGCAGTCGCCTTTTGTCACTTCCGGCATCCGGATTGGTACGGCCGCGATAACCACCCGCGGCTTGAAAGAAGCCGATTGCTTGCGAATAGTGGATTGGATCGATACGATACTCAGCGATGTGGAAGCAGAAAAATTGCAGGCTTCGGTACGCAGCGAAATCAATGCCTTTATGGAAGATTTTCCGCTCTACGCCGAAGTGATGGCCTAGGCACCAGAACTGCTTAACGGCTTTCTATCGGTTCGATATCAAATCCGGCGTCTTCTACAGCTTGGATGACTTCAGCGGCAGTAACTTTTTCGCCGGCTACTTGGAGGATTTTATCCGGGTTATCGGTATCGACTTCCCAGTTTTCGATGTGTTCTACATCGTTGAGAAAATTCGTAACGGCCCGCACGCAGTTACCGCAATTGATGTTGGTCTTAAATGTAAGCATTGCTCTTGAAAACTTTAGGTCTTACGATCATACCGAGGGCGGGTTGCACCGCCTGGTCTCCTAAGCAATACAACCTGCCTTCCCGGAAGGTTGATCCGGGCGTACTGGGCATATTTCTAATGCTATTGGCGTGGCCTGCCTTTTCCCAGAACGCCAACCTGCGGGGTGTAGTGCTTGACCAACAAACCGAACGGCCACTGGCCGGGGCTACAGTAGCGCCAATCGACGAGACAGGTGGCGTACTGACCGATAGCAGCGGGCGCTTTACACTAGAGCGGCCTGCCTCCGGAATTCGCGTTCAATTTTTAGGTTACCGGCCGGTAGAATATACAGATTTAGCCGGGATTGACTTTTTAGAGGTTAAGCTAGTGCGCGACACCCTGCCCTTGGAGAGCGTTAGCGTGGTGGCCGCGCGTCCGGCGCGCGTCAGCCTGCGCGCTCCCGAAGCATTTTACCGCATACCCGAAGCGCGGATAGAACTGGACCCTGGTTTTTCTCCTCAAAACCTACTCAACGAAATCCCCGGGGTATACATGCAATCCGGCGCATTGAACACCAATCGAATCACCATCCGCGGAATTGGTAATAGATCGCCTTTTTCTACCACTAAAATCCGCGCTTACCTCAACGACATTCCCATCACCAATGGCGTGGGCGAGACGACCATCGAAGACGTAGACTTAAGCCTGATTCGAAGTATCGAGGTGCGCAAGGGGCCTACCGCCAGCCGCTACGGCGCCGGATTAGGTGGTATGATCCACCTGCGCACTCGTGTTCCTGTGCAGGGCCACAGCGCAGTGCATACCGAATTACAACTGGGCGAATACGGTCGACGGCGATGGTTGGCGGGCGGTACGCTTATCGACCCCAAAGCGGGTGTACAGCTCACCCTGCAGTACAACAGCACCCAAAGTGACGGCTACCGGGAGAACAACCAGTACGACCGGGAGGGTTTTGCTGCCCTGGGGCAATGGCAACCCAGCGAACGCCATCACACCCTGTTCCTGGTCGATTTTACGGATGTCAAGGCATTTATTCCCTCCTCTTTGAATCGCGACGACTACCTTAACGACCCTCGCAGTGCGGCCGACAATTGGGCGGCAGTGGAAGGATTCGAGGACTATGATCGCCTCTTCTTCGGTCTGGAACACCGCTACCGCTGGTGGCAGGGCCGGAATGGCCAGACCCTGGCCACCAGCCTGAGCCTATTCAGCACCCAACGCGAAAATTACGAGTCGCGCCCCTTCAATATTCTGCGGGAAAACAATCGGGCGGTCGGCTTCCGGACCCAGACCACTTTTCAGCGCCCTGGAAATGCTGATTTACCTACAGCAGCAATCGGCCTGGAAGTCTTCCAGGAAGATTACCAATGGACCACCAATCAAACCGAAGGGGGTGTCCTGGACACGCTGCTTAGTGACAATGCCGAGACCCGTAACTATTATAACTTCTTTGGGGAAATCAACTGGGCTTTCGGGCCACAGTGGCTAGTGACGGCAGGTTTTAACTACAACCAGACCCGCTACCGGCTAGAGGATCGCTTTCCCGTCGATGGCGTTGACCTGAGTGGGACCAATAACTTCGATCCCGCCTTATCGCCCCGCCTCAGCGTAAGCTACGAGGCGCGGCCAGGGGTTGTTTTATTCGGTACGGTTAGCCATGGTTTTTCTACACCTACCCTGGAAGACACGCGTGAGGCCGACGGCTCCATCAATACCGAGATCGACCCCGAGACCGGATGGAATTTCGAGTTGGGCAGTCGTGGCAGTTGGTTATGGGGAAGGTTGTCGTATGACTTGGCAATCTATCAATTGCGCGTGCGCAATCTTTTAGTAGCCCGCCGGCTCGACCTCGACCAATTTGTGGGCGTCAACGCCGGCAAAACCATCCACAACGGCCTGGAAGCTCGGCTTAGCTACCTGGCCTGGAAGGCACCCCGACTGCAACTGGATTTGGCCTATACGTATGCCGACCACACCTTCGATACCTTTATTGACGGTGAGAACGATTTTAGTGGTAATGACCTGACCGGTTCGCCGCCCCACCAAGTGTTCGCCGGATTTCAGTTCGGCCGGAAATCGGGCTTTTACGGGCGCGGCGGCTACCGCTACGTCGATGCTTTCCCGATGAATGATGCCAATACTGACTTCTCCGAGGCTTACGGCGTCGTGGAAGGCCAGGTAGGCTACCGGTTGGCTCTGGGTCCGTTACGCATTGACGGTTTCCTGGGGGTCGATAACCTATTTGATGTGCAATACGCCAGCATGATCTCTGTGAATGCCCTTAGTTTCGGAGGGCGGGCGCCCCGGTATTACTATCCAGGTCTTCCGAGAAATTGGTTCGGGGGGGTGCGTGCAGAATGGCTGTTTGGATCGTAAAAACCAACCGTAAAAAAAACCGTTTTTAGGAGGAAAGGCAATCGCAGGTTTTGAAATACAGGGGCGACTAAGGGCTTGTGGGGCAAGTAACCTTGTGCGTTGCCAATGAACATCAGCCAAACGAAAAAATGGATATTCAATTCGTACCGCGGGAAGAGATCGATAAAGTCAAATGGAATAGCTGCGTACACTACGCCAACAACGGCAATATCTTTGGTTATGTATGGTACCTCGACCACGTCGCCAAAGAGTGGGACGGCCTGGTGGAGGGCGACTATGAGTCGGTCTTTCCGCTGGTGTGGCGGGAAGACTTCTGGAAGCGACGTGAACTTTACCAGCCCAGTCTGATGCGGGAGTTGGGGGTGTACTCGATTAACGTACTGTCGGAAAAGCGAATTCGCTCTTTTTTGCACGCTATACCCGAGGCGTACAAGCGCGTAGACATTGTTCTGAACGAGCAGAATCCGTTGCCCAGCGATACCGACTTCCAGATGGCGCCCCAGCGTAACTACCAGCTTCTGTTGAGCCGCCCTTATGAGGAGATTCGCGCTGGCTACCGGTCCGATATCCTGTCTGATCTCGAGATGGCCGAGCAGCACTACCTGAATCCCAGTTCGGGGTTGAGTCCGGAAAAGATCGCTGCCTTTTTCAAGGAGCACCGGCCCGATAATAAAGAAACGACCTATCAATTCCACGCCTTACAGCGCATTATGTATAATGCCCTGCACCGAGGCTGGGGGTTTGCCAGCGGGGTAATTGACGAAAAAGCGGAAGTGTTGGCCGTGAATTTTTACCTCTTCAGCCATAGCAAGGTCATCAGCCTGGTACCGGTCGAGAGCAAGCGTGGTCGCGCTTTGGGTGCGTTGACCTATCTGACCGATCTCACCATCCGGAAAAATGCCGGCAGGCCGGTGTTGCTTGATTTTAACAACATTGATACCGATGATCCCTGGGCCGAAGGGTTTGGGGCGCAATCGACCCCTTATTACCGCATTCAGCGGAATAATCGTTGGTTGGGCGTGGTATAGTCAGATCCTGTCACTCCAAGAAGGAAAAGCAAAATAGAGTCGGGAATCGGCTCTTGCGCGGCGAGTTTATTCCAGTCGAGCTGCATATCTTGCTGGGGCAGTCCGTGCTTGTCGAGCAGGGTCTACACCTTTTGTTTATTGGTCGCTTCTACGTTGTTGGATACGGCGGTGTGGTGTTGGTAAGGGTGGAAACAGCACGCTATCATCGCTTAACAAAATTGCGGGTAGTGGTATCGATCAACTATGTTTGAAATTAACTAAGTTAAAACGTTTTCTTGACACGTAGCACTAACTGTCTGGGCCGGAGCCGAAAAGCGCTTAAGGTCTCGGAAAATGCCGACTGCCGGAAGCTGATGTAGTTCTCGTTATTGGATAGATTATTGCATTGGATTATAAGGTTGATTTTAGATTTGGAGAAGGTGTACTTATATTCCAGAGCAAGCAATTCGTTCCAGAACTGTCGGTTTCCAATAACCGTACAGAATTGAAAATAGCTCACCCGAACGGATCCCAGGCGGTTGAGAGATTGGAAATATCCTACTTCCGCTTCCATTTGGTAGGTAGTAGGCGTCTCGGAGAAGCTATTAGCCAGGATCTGTATTCGTGGGCGAACGGTGAGAACACTGGTGGGAAATATGTAGAACCATTCCATCTGCAAGTTCAGGAGGTGATTCTGTACATTACTGCGCTGGCCGTTGAGCAAGTTAGGGGAGCTGTGAAAGCGGTAAGTCGCCTGGAGATTGGCTCGCAGTTGATCCGTAACGGGACCGGAAATATCGCCACCGAATGAAAAACCGCGGGTAGTATTCTTTTCTTCGATGAGGTTAGACGTGAGTCCTTGCTCGTTGAATCGGTTATCATTTAAATAGTCGAGGGTGTTGGCGAACAACGAAAAGGACAGGTTATAATCCAATCCTTTCTCCAGGTTTTTGCCGGTGAAGCGAGCAAATAGCTCATGGCTAGTGAGTTGATTGATATCCAAAACCGAACGGTCCAAATTTCGGTTACTACGCATAATGTAGCCGTCGTAGAAGAATTGGTTGTAGCGCAGGTAATCGCGCTCCAAGGTATAACCCGCACTCAGATAGTGCTCAGGGGAAAGCCGGCGCTCGTAAGTGAGCCGGGGTTTGGTGACCAGTGCAATGAAGGTGGTATCTGTTTTAGCTATTTGATTTTCGAGGCGGAATACCGGCACAGAAAAGGGGAGGCTGAATTTCCAGGTATGCTTACCCCGTTGTAACTCGTAGGTCTGTTCTAAATAGGGTGCTAGTTGCTGAACCTGATTGTCATTTTGGAAATCGGTGCCCAGGCTGCTGATGGCCGAAGAATCGGTTCGGGTACGGAAGTCGGTCGATAGGGTTGCGTGTTCGTAGCGTAGGCCCGCACGTAGTTGGCCGCTGAGATGCTCTGTTAGGAAATAAAAATCAGTGTAGGTGTCGGCTGTAAAGATGTTTTGCCGGGCAAGCTGCCGGCCGCTTTCAAAGCGGGTAAGCTCGAAATCGGGTGCAAAAACGTCGACCGGCATCAAGCGTAAGTTGTAATCCATTATTTTATAGTCGATGTCGGTATTGATCTTATAGGCTTTATCATTGCGCCGGAAGATGGTGGTCAAACCTCCATCAATTTGCAAACGCTGATCGTCTAGCTGCTCCGGAAAGGGAATGCGATTGACAATATTGTCGGCTGTAAGATCAGCCGAGGTCCCAGTTATTTGGGCGTCGGCCCGCAGGTAGATTTTTGGAGCATTATGCTCGACAATCAGCCGATTGTCGAGCTCCCACACCTGTTCAGTTGCCGCCAAGATCTCCTCAAACGAAAAAGTGTTTTCTTCGTCGGTGTACCGGAGCAGTCTACTCCCTTCCTTACGGATGCGATCTCGCCGTACGAAGCCCTGCCATTTGAACTCGGTGTTTTTGGCTACTTTACGCAGGAAGTTGAAGCCACCGGTAAATTCTTGGTTATCGAGGTAAAATTCTTCTTCCAGTTGGAAGGGTGGTAAGACCTCATTGATACGGATAAGATCAGTCCGCAGGGAGGTGGGGTCGAAATATAAATTTTGGAAATTAGCACGCTGCTGGTCGCCCACATTATTGGCGGAGCCTAAAAGGTTGAAATGTTGTTTTTTAGTAAACCCGAATACATCGGCCTGCCCTTGATACAGCGCAGGGCTGGCGCCGAGTCCGGCGCGAATCGTACCCGTAACAGCAACATCAGATTTGAGCCGCAGGTTGATGGCCGCGTTGGGGGGGCGCACCAACGAATCTAACGCCCGAATCGGCTGATGGCTTTCAATGATCTCGATATCGCGGATGGCGTCTATACTCAGGTTGCGAGTGGCCAGCCGGTAGCGCCCTTCCAACATATCCAGGCCTTCGATGTAAAACTTGGAAATCGGCAGGCCATCGTATTGGATGGTGCCGTTTTGGCTGATCGTTACCCCGGGGAGTTTGCGTAACACCTCTTCGATATTCCGGTCGGCAGCGTCGCGGTATTGCCCTACATCGAATATAAGGGTGTCGCCCTGGCGGATGACTGGCTTGTTCTTCACCACGAGTTCTGGTAATTCGTAAGCCGCTTCAGACAGGGTGATTTCCAGTAATGTCTCAGATGCCGGCACATAAAAAGCCTGCTTGGCGTAAGAGAGGTGCGTGATGGTAAAAAAAACGGAATCTGCTCCGGGCGGGATATGGAGGGCAAAAGCACCATCGTCTTCAGTGATGCTAAAAGAAAAGATAGGGCCGTCCGCCACCTGGCGAATCACCGTATTGGCAGCACGCACCGGGCGCCCTTGCTCATCCTTAACCACGCCCTTCAGGGATCGCTGCGCCGACAACTTCGGCGAAGCAAGCGTACAGAGGAATAGAAAAGTCAAAACACCACAGAGCACCCTCATGAGGATCTAAATTAGTACTGCTCCATCAGCAAATCGAAACGGGCCTTGTAGGAGTTTTTTATTTGCAGCATAGCTTCTCCGGATAACCCCCTTACGCCGGACGGCATTTTGGGGTTGTCCTTGAATTCGGTTAATTTGTCGACGTAGGCGACGCGGTCGAGCTGCTGGCTGTATTCATCGAGCCAAGTAGCCAGGTACCGGGTGGTCTTTTTCGCGATGACCTTGGTCAGGGTGAAATCGTACCATCCTTTTGTGTCCCTTACTCGTACGATAAGCCCGGGCAGTCCCTGGAAGACATAGGGGCCGTCATTGATGGGCACTTCCGGCGAGAACCAGGCGTGGTAGCGCCGCCCGCCGTAATCGGTAATTGCTTTGGTGCAGGTCAGCCCGGCGATGGTGTCTTCTTCCCCCGTGATTTCCCAATCCAAAGCCATAGATTCTTCCAGGTATTGGGCCGGATAGGTCAGAAAGGGTACAATGGACTTAAATCGTCCCGTCTGGAAGTTTTTAATGACTTTGATCTGGTTGCGAACTTGTATGCGGTTTTCTCTATTCTGGACCGATTTGATGTATTCCTGAACTTCCTTTTTGTTAGAGAGGTCCGGTTCGGGGTTTTTTTCTCTAAAATGCATGAGGGTAGAATCCCTTAAATACAAATTGCTTGTACAAAAGCGAGATTCATCTTTTACCCGAAACAGCATACACTCTACCGGAAGAGCGTACGCTTCGGCACTGGTATCCGTAATAAAAGTGAAGTCATAATAAACGGTATACCGGGCGGTATCCTGGGCGCCGGCCAGAAAGGCCAGGCTATTAAAGATAAAGCAGCAATACAAAATTGTTTTGGTCATCCTTTTTGATTTAAGCGGCTGATTATAGTTAGACCCAGGCCAATAAGACAGAGGCCTTACCGGCCTGGGAACATGCTATAAAGTCTTTAAAGAATCCGGTACAAAAGTAAATCAGCATCCGCCCCAATCCGTTCCCCCGCAGGCTTGGCCACATAGGCGTTCAACCCAATCAGCGAGTGGAGGATACAAACCGTTATCACAATACTGCGCATAAAAGGTTTCATCACAGCCACATCCAGAGCATGTAATTTCAATGACTTCACAATCCGGTTGCTCCTCCACGGTTTCGTAAGTAGATTTCTCGGTCGGTTCTTCCGGGTCTGTCAACATCAATCCGGCTTCATTTTCGGTGGGTAGAGCGTTGGTTGCGGCGTGCACAAAAGATCCTATTAACAAAAAGCTAAGTAAAAGGACTACATTTTTCATAGAGAAGAAAATTTGGTGAAATAATTGGTTTTCACCTCAATATTGCAAACTTCCTAGTAGTCACTTGTGCGTTCTTGTGCGTTTTCTGAATCTTCGATGGCGGGCGGGTCGCCCAGTGCTTCGAAGATGCGTTGCTGGTCAATGGGGGATAACAATCCCGAAGGTAACTGTAGCCCCAGGCGCTGGAGCCAATTGCGCAGGGTGTTGGGGTGAATACCGTACCAGTTGGCTAGTTGACTACGGGTGCAATAGGTCTTGCTATACGGAGTACCAAGTTGCTTTTTCATAACTAAAGTATTTTAAATACCGTAATCAAGTTATGAGAAAACAATAAATAAAACAATAACAACTGCTGTTAAATTTTTACTGAATCTAACTGGGTTTGGAATAATTACAATGTAAAATCCAGATTGGAATTCAATTAAAATATATTTTATCTTCAGGTAAGATTTAGTGGTTTTGTTTTTTTGCAAAAAAATGGGTGGGCAAAAAGCATGTAAAACCAGCGGCTTTTACCGAATTTAGGAAAATCAAAGCGGCAATTAATTTCCGGGCCTAAAATCGATCAACCCGAAAGGATAGAAAGTCGCTTGACGCTTTTGTATGGCGTAATCTAATTGTTTAGCAGTTCTTCCTACTAGTTTTGCTCCCAGAAAAACAGCCGGTGGCCAAATCGCAAGCAGAAAAGGGTCAGCAGCAGGAACGGCAAAAGACCAGTATGCAGGCAGGTACGCCAGCCGACCGTTATCAAGGCAAAAACGAGATAAAACGCCAGCCCTGCACCGTAGTACAAAGAGCGTGCCGGCCCATTTATGCCGGGCGTTTTTAGCACGACTAAGTACGGGATGAGGACCGCGAATACCATCGCTGCAAACCGGCTGTTCATACTCGCAAAGGAATCCAGGGTCAGGAAACCCATCAGCCCCGTAAAAGCGACGTTGAATAGGATGATACCCAGTATTCTAAGCGTAGACATTGATTGATTCGTACTTTTTTCAATATTCATATCGCATATGTTTGGTTAAATGCCTCAAGGATTCTTCGAATTAGAGATATAAACCATTTGATGTATTTATCCCGGTTATTCCCATCGCTTATCGCAGGGCTGTGTCCACAGAAAGCCGCATCCCGAACTGGTAGACGTACAATCGTCCGTTGTCTCGCCACCGTAGAACGTTTCCATGAATGAACAAGTCCATTTGCAATTGCATTTTCCACCCCGAAAATCGACCGCACTGCCCGTTGTGACCGACCGGGGACCGCTGAGAGCCGTCACGCAGGGATAGCAAATATCGGAACCTGTGAAAGCGCCCGGATAAGTGTAATCTTCCAGAGAGCAAAACATTCGAATAAAGTCTTCAGCGGGCGTCATTTGGGCTAGGGCTAACGCCGTAGTCATGATTGTTGTATGCTCCGCCAAATCACTGATGTTATCTAATTCAGCCAGGTTTTTCTCTAGTTCAGCAAGGTGAATTAAATGCGGCTCTGGCAACTCAAGTGTTTGTAAATGAGCTATTTTTTCCTTCCATAAATGGAGCTTTTCTCCATCTGCTAATTCTGCGTACGCCCTTTTCATTTCGACAAAGCTTTTTCCTTTGATAAAATCGCTGCGACAGATTGCTTTTTTCAAGGGCTCAGTAGTCTCGTGGCAAGCTACCAACGTTAACAAGGCAAAAAGCAAAATACCCGGTAACAAACGTAAACCTCTTTCCATAATAGCCAGTTTAATTGTAATTATTAATCAATTTTAATCTACATCCTTAGCTATTCTGGACAGGTAGTCGATGATTTGTAGGAGTCCGTTGAATTAACGGATTAAATGCAATTTCTGAAATCCTGCAATAAGAAGCCACGACAAATTATGGAATGCTTTACCTAGCTAAATGCGGAACAAATAATATACTTTTTCAAGTAAAGCATTGATCGTTAAATACTTGGATTAGCTCTTAGCGAGCAAACTATGGTGCTCCTGCTCCTGTTTTGGTCGTCCTTCAAAGCTGTTGGGGGAGATCGTCTTTCCAGCTGCCAATAGCCCTTGCAATCCGGAGCAGGCATGCCGGATCGTTGGGCGGCTTACTTGCTCCATTCCTGTCCTAATCCTGGTTGTGGGAAACTCCCTCGACCTTTTTTCTTTCCATTTGCATTCGAAAGGCCTGATGAAAAAAATCACTTCCGTTTTCCCCGGTGCATTACGGGCGCCAGGGCGGGCCGATGCGCCACCACAATAGATAATACGTCTGTGCGAAGCCATTAGCGAACTACTGGGGAGGCAGGAGGTGGCTGGGGAAAGGGAAGATGGTTGCTACTTAAGATGGTTGCGACTTTATGCTTCAGCATCGGCGTCTTGTCCAGAAGCGCTACGCTTATCCTCGCCCCGATCTTTGACATAGGGATAGCGTACTTCGGTGAGAAACAAGCCCTCGGGCGGTGCACTCGTATTCATCGGCAGTCGCTCCTGGCGATCGAGGGCCTGGCTCACCTGATCGAGTTCCAGCTTGCCCCGACCTACGTTGAGGCACATACCGACGATCAGGCGCACCATGCCACGCAGAAAGCGATTGGCCGCAATTTGGTAAACGGCACGCCGGCCGTCAGTGGAGAAAGCCCATTCCGAACGAAAAAGCTGGCAAACCATTGTCTTGGCGCTACCGTGGGCTTTGCAAAAAGGAAAAAAAGATTGGTGTTCCAATAGCAAGGCGGCAGCCGCCTGCATGGCCGTCCGGTTTAGGGGGTGGGGATAGGTATAGGGCGTGACGGTCTGCTGGTGGAAAGGGTCTTTTTCAAAGACTAGGTGGTAGGCGTAGGCACGGTAGGTGGCATCGTAGCGGGCGTGGGCATCCCAGGCGACGGGGATCAGGCGGTATACGGCGATATCGGGTGGCAAGAACTTATTCAGGCGGGGCAGAAAAGTGGGGGGGAAAATACCCCCGAAATCGAAATGAGCGAAGTATCGGCTGGCATGTACGCCGGTGTCGGTACGCCCACAACCGGTCACTTCAATGATGCCCCCCAGGATGGTACTCAGGGCGTCTTCCAGGGTCTCTTGCACCGAGACCTGTTCGGGTTGCTTCTGCCATCCGAAGTATTTGGCGCCATTGTAAGCCAATTCGAGAAAATACCGCTGCATGCTGAAGTTAGGTTACTTGTATTGTTTCGATCAGTACTTCGGAGATGAAGTTTACTCATCCCCCTGGAGTATAGCACCGTCGGAACGAAACGCCTCACCCGCAAAGGCAAAACTTAAACCTCGTTCTCAAATCGCGTTTGAGGGCCAAGCTTCTTATCAAGCTGCCTTCAGCTGGCTCAATTTACTGCCCGACACTTTTTCGGCCGCATAATCGGCGGTGATCTCCAGCTTTTGCGCCTGTTTTTCCGAGGGCATTTCAAACATTGCATCGGTCATGATCGCTTCGCAAATGGAGCGCAATCCGCGTGCCCCCAGGTTGAATTCCAGAGCCTTGGTAGCGATGAAGTCCAGTGCGTCATCCGAGAAGCTCAACTGGATGTTTTCGAGCTCAAAAAGCTTTTGGTACTGTTTCACGAGAGCGTTTTTCGGTTCAACCAGGATGCGCTTGAGCGCAACGTGATCAAGGGGCTCGAGATAGGTAAGGACCGGCAGGCGACCGATCAGCTCGGGGATCAGACCGAAGGATTTCAAGTCGGTGTGCAGAATGTATTGGAGCAGGTTGTCTTTATCGATGCTTTCGTCTTCGCCTTTGCGGTAACCGATCACTTGGGTGTTGACCCGGCGGGCAATGACTTTATCGATCCCATCGAAAGCACCTCCACAGATGAAGAGGATATTTTCGGTATTAATTTTGACCATTTTCTGCTCAGGGTGCTTACGACCGCCCTGGGGCGGCACGTTCACATCCGTACCTTCGAGCATCTTGAGCATGGCCTGCTGCACGCCCTCGCCCGAGACATCGCGTGTGATGGAGGGGTTATCGCTTTTGCGGGCGATCTTATCGATCTCGTCAATGTAGACAATACCACGCTGGGCCGCTTCTACATCGTAGTTGCAAACCTGGAGCAGCCGACTCAAGATGCTTTCCACATCTTCACCAACGTAGCCAGCTTCGGTAAAGACTGTAGCATCGACTATCGCAAACGGTACATTCAGGTAGCGGGCTATGGTCTTGGCGAGCAAGGTTTTACCTGTACCCGTCGGACCGACCAGCAGGATATTGGATTTTTCTATTTCGACGTCGTCGGCAATATTTTGCCGCAAGCGTTTGTAGTGGTTGTAAACGGCAACGGAAAGGTATTTTTTGGCAGCGTCTTGCCCGATGACATATTGGTCGAGCTGTCCTTTAATATCCTGGGGTGTAATGCCGTCGGGCAGCACAAAATCGCCTTTTCCACTGGTATTGACATTTTTCCCGTAGAGTTCCTCCTCCATAATTTCGCTGGCCTGCTCCACGCAGACCTCGCAAATGTGGGCATCGATCCCTGCAATTAGAATGAGCGTCTCCGACTTGTCCCTGCCGCAGAAGGAACAGCGATAACTTTGTTTACTTTTCCGCATACCGTCCTTTTTTTTAGATTTTCTTCTCCGCGAAGGAAAGAAAAAATGCGGGATACCATCCCGCCATCCCGTTATCAATCGTTTACCTACTGGTTGTTTTCCGATTTATTGCGCGCCAGTACCTCGTCGATGAGACCGTATGCTTTGGCTTCTTCGGCCGTCATCCAGTTATCGCGGTCGCTGTCTTTTTCGATCTTATCGTAGTCTTGTCCGGAGTGGTAAGCCAGTATATCGTACAGGGCTTTTTGCTGCTCCTTGATCAGGTTGTAATAGATTTCCATGTCGGAAACCTGGCCTTGCATACCGCCTAGCGGCTGGTGAATCATCACCCGGCTGTGGTAGAGGCAGGTGCGTTTGCCCTTGGTGCCGGCCGTCAGCAGGACGGCACCCATGGAGGCGGCCATGCCGGTGCAGATGGTACCTACATCAGGTGAAACGTACTGCATGGTGTCGTAGATACCCAGTCCGGAAATCACTGAGCCCCCGGGACTATTGATAAACATTTGTACATCCCGCTTCGGGTCGGTAGACTCCAAGAACAACAGTTGTGCCTGTACGACGTTGGCCACGTAATCGTTGATGGGTACGCCCAGAAAGATGATGCGGTCCATCATCAGGCGGGAGAAAACATCGAGACCAACGATATTCATCTGACGCTCTTCGATGACGTTGGGGGTAAAGGCTTGGATGTTCGGGGCGGTGGCCATATTTTTTTCGGCGTACCGCTCAAGGTGCATGCTACTCATACCGAGGTGCTTGGTAGCATACTTCATGAATTCGTCCTTATTCAACATAATGTTGGTTGAGTTTATTCGTGCGTAATTCCGGGTAAAGCCCGGCGTGGAAAGTAAAATAATAACAAATCGCTCGCTCCGGGGTTGAGTGGGCGATTTTTTGTCCGTTATTCTTCCTCTTCAAGTGGCTTCGGCGGCGCGGCTGCGGCCTGTGCTTCTTCCAGCACTTTTTTAAAGGCTTCGACGTCGATGGGCTTGTCGACAATCGTCACGGCACCCGCCACTTCTTCCAGCACTTTTTCATTGAGGATTTCCTCTTCGACTTGCCGCACCTGGTTTTCGTCCTGCATGAGGCGCTCGACCAAAGAATTCAGAATGTCGGGCGATAAACCGGCCGCCCCTTGCATATAGTTGGCTACGCGCGAGGCGAAAGCCCCCTTAACTTCCTCTTCGGTGATTTTTACCTCGAACCGATCGGCTAGGCGATTGCGCACCAGGGTCCAGCGCAAGTTTTCGGCAAAAGCATCGTACTCTTTTTCAATATCTTCGGCCGAGGCCTCTTCGTTAGAAGTCAACAGCCAGCGCTTGAGGAACGCATCGGGCAGATCGGGTGTGTTGTGGTCCATTAGCCCCTGTTGCAGGTCGCGGAATAGCAGGCCTTCGGACTGGCGTTCGTAATATTTGCTGATGTTCTCCTCCATTTTGTCCCGAAATTCTTCTTCACTCTCTACGGCGCCCTCGCCGAAAACTTTGTCAAAGAAGGATTGGTTCATTTCAGCCTCGACAATATGGCTCGCTTCCTGCACGGTGAAATGAAAAGTGGGGTTGACGGTTCGCACGTCTTCTTTCTCCAGGTTGAGGAAATGGCGGCGCACATAGGCTTCCGTGGTATTGTCTTCCAGCTCGAATACGTTGTAATGGGTCGAATCGCCCACTTTAAGCCCGAGGAAGACCTGGCGTGCCTGATCGCTGAGGTTACTGACCAGGACGCTGAACTCGGCTTCCACTCCGTCTTCTTTAGGGGTATCGCCCTCGAGTTCTATTGCTTTGAGCTTCAGGAGGTCATCTTCGCGTATTGCTGACTCGGAGAATTCCCGTTCGCCGTGTTGCCTGCGCAGCTGATCCAGTTCTTCGTCAATAACAGCGTCGGGGATTTCGACGTCGTATTTCTCGTAGGTAGCATCTTCGTCGGCGCCTGCTACGTCGAATGCCGGTTGCAACCCGATATCGAAGGTGAAGACAAAAGGCTTATTTGTATCATCGAAAGAAATCCCGTCTTGATCTTCGGCCGGAATGGGCTGACCGAGGATGTCGAGCTCTTGCTCACGCAAGTAGGTAAAGAGCTCGCGCTGGATGAGTTCATTGATGACGTCGGCCATCAGGGATTTGCCGTACATTTTGCGGAGCATTCCAATGGGCGTTTTGCCCTTGCGGAACCCCTTCATGTGGGATTGCTGTTGGTATTTTGCCAACTGCTCCTTGAGGCGCGGCTCGTAGTCGGACTTATCGAGCGTGATGGTCAGGGATGCCTGTAGTTGATCTTTGTCGGTTCTTTCGATTTTTGGCATATAATGGTTTTGTTCGTTTGCGATAGATCAAAAAAATATAAGGGACTACGGGGAATTGCCCGAAATTTTGCAACTGAATTTTACTTATGGTCGTTCCTTTAAGTAAACTATGGCCAAAAACATCAGTGGGTTTTTAAAAGTTTTTTTAGCAAACAAAAGGTCGTAGATTTACGCTTTTTTAGGCTGCAATTAAGAACTGCAAATCGTTGGTATAGTTATTAGCAAACCTCGGAACGCCTGGGAAAAGGCGGGAGTCTTAGATTGGAGAGGAAACATGCCTAAAAAGTGCGGGTGGAGGGACTCGAACCCCCACGCCTTGCGGCACTAGATCCTAAGTCTAGCGCGTCTACCAATTTCGCCACACCCGCTTGCGATATGATTACCCTAATACGCTGATAAAGAGCATTTCAGGACGGAAGCTTCGCAGTACCCGTAGGCGCGTATTTCAAAAGCCCTGCAAATATAGTGTCTTTTTAGACAAAAGAACAAATGCGGAGCCAAATTCATCTGCTGATACCGCTGGAGGTTTGCATCGTTTAGGGTGGAAAATTGTTTACATTGATAAAGGAAAGAGTTGAATTAAACATCCCGAACGGTACCCCCACTAAAAAATAAGAGGGGGACGTGAAAACGGAGATTAAAATCATCAAATGGTCACCTGGCTAGAGTTATTTTTAGCCAGCCACCACGACAACCGAAAGAATCGGTATGGAAAAGGAGGGAAGACATGCAACAGCAACAAGCTATAACGATCCAGGATGACGAACGCAAGCTGATCCAAGATGCGTACCGGCAGCTGCTGCGCTCGATCAAAACCCCTATGAATGAGGAGGATCAGCAAAATATACGGCAAGCTTACGAACTGGCAGTTCAAGCCCACAGCCAGCAACGTCGCAAATCCGGCGAACCCTACATTCTGCACCCTATTGCGGTAGCGCGCATTTGCGCCGAAGAGATTGGCCTGGGACCAACTGCCATTGTCAGCGCCTTGCTGCACGATGTAGTGGAAGACACCGATGTATCGCTCGAGGATATTGAAGCGCGTTTTGGCCGCCGGATCGGTAAAATCGTAGACGGCCTCACCAAACTCGACAGTGCTTACAACGCGGAAAGCCCCCAGGCCGAGAACTTCAAAAAGGTCCTTTCCACCCTAGTCGACGATGTGCGCGTCGTACTGATCAAAATGGCCGACCGCCTGCACAATATGCGTACCCTCGGGGCCATGCCGCGGCACAAGCAACTCAAGATTGCAGCCGAGACCAGCTACATTTACGCTCCGCTGGCCCACCGTTTGGGACTGTACAATTTTCGCACGGAATTTCTGGACCTGTGCATGAAAATTACCGATCCGGAAACGTACAAGGAAATTGCGCGCAAACTGGACGCTACTCGCAAGGAGCGAGAAACCTACATCGCCGAATTTACGAGGCCTATCACCGAGCGACTGGACAAAGAGCTAAATGCACCCTACCGGATCGTGGGGCGGCCCAAGTCCATCTCCTCCATCTGGAATAAAATCCAGAAGAAACAGGTCCCCTTCGAAGAGATATACGACCTCTTTGCGGTACGCATTATCGTGGATGTGCCCCTGGAGCGTGAAAAACGGGTATGTTGGGAAGTGTATACCGTGGTGACGGATGTGTACAGCTCCATTCCCGACCGCCTTAAGGATTGGGTTTCGAACCCGAAATCCAACGGGTACGAATCCTTGCATACGACGGTGGTCGGTCCGCGCGGTCGCTATGTCGAGGTGCAGATCCGCACCAACCGGATGAACGAAATCGCCGAACGAGGCTTTGCCGCCCACTGGAAATACAAGGGGGTGATGAACCAACCCGATGTTTACGAGCGCTGGCTCGATAGCGTGCGCGAAATCCTCGAAGATCCACACACCGACGCGGTAGAATTTCTGGGCGACTTTAAAGCGAATAACCTCTTTCACGAAGAGGTCTTTGTATATACCCCTCGCGGCGACATGGTCATGCTGCCCAAGGGGGCTACAGCGCTCGATTTTGCATTCAGCATTCACACTGATATCGGGTATCACTGCTCTTCGGTCCGGGTCAATAACAAGGTCGTACCGTTGAGTTATCAACTGCGTAATGGCGACCAGATCGAGGTAATTACCCGAAATAACCAGAAGCCAAACGAAGAATGGCTCAAATGGGTCGTTACGGGTAAAGCGCGCTCGAAGATCCGGTCGGTCATGAAGGAAGAGCGGCGCCGCCGGGGCGAACTGGGGCGCGAAGCGCTGGAACGCAAAGCCCGTCACCTGAAACTTGACTTCAACGATCTGGTGGAGCAGCTGGTGAAGTATTACAACCTCAGCTCACATGTCGATTTATACTACGCTATAGCGACCAATAAGCTATCGGTTGCCGATATTTTCCGGAATTTCCGGGTAGAAAGCGGCAAGTTGGTGGAGGCGCGGGAAGAAGCGCCCAAAGAGCCGGCTAAGCCGCGACCGCGGCCAAGAACCAAAAATAATATCACTGGCCAACCACGCTTGTTAATTAATGGCGAACCGGCAGAGCGTTACCAATATTCCTTCGCGCCGTGCTGCAATCCGGTGCAAGGAGATAATATTTTTGCCTATCTCAATGCAAACGCCGAGTTGAAGATTCATCGTACCACCTGCCCCAATGCTACCGACCTGATGGCCAACTACGGGTACCGAATTATGCGGGCTGAATGGATCCTGGTGAATGACGCGGAATTCGTTGCCCAGCTGGTGATCGAAGGCATCGACGACGGTCCGGGGATTATCGAGCGCCTGACCCACCAAATCTCTTCTACCCTGGGGCTCAACATCCGCTCCTTTAGCATCGAAGGGGACAATGGTTATTTCGAAGGGCACGTCAAATTGGTGGTCCGCAATACCGATCAATTGAACATGGCAATTCACGCACTGGAGAACTTAGAAAATGTCTCCAGCGTTAGAAGAATAGAGTAAAAACGATAAGGGCAGCACAGTTGCCTGTCCTCTCTCATTTTTTGTATTTTTATTGGAAGCGGCGAACTATGGCAGATAAAAATGTAAACCAAGAAGTTATCAAGGAAGTAAAAAACATATTTGCCTCCCATCTGGAGAACAATGGCTTCCGGAAAACCCCGGAGCGGTTCGCCATATTGGAAGAAATCTATCATCGCGATGATCATTTCGATGCGGAGACGTTATATATCCATATGAAAAACCAGAGCTACCGGGTTAGTCGGGCAACCGTCTACAATACCCTGGAGCTTTTGGTCACTTGCGACCTGGTCAAAAAGCATCAATTCGGAAAAAACCTCGCTCAATATGAGAAATCCTACGGATACAAGCAGCACGACCACCTGATCTGTGTCGACTGCAGCAAGGTACTCGAATTTTGTGACCCCCGGATCCAACAAGTCAAGACCATGATGGGCGATTTGCTAAAGTTCCAGGTGACCCACCATAGCCTCAACCTGTACGGAAAGTGTGACGGGGCCTGCGAACGCACGGCTAATAAAAAGACGCCCGAGGGTGTCGAATCGGAGGAAGGGTAATCTTGCTGCAACCCTCCGCGACCGGCCTGCGCCGGCTTCCATTTCCTGTGGGATATTACTAACTTGCCACTTTGTAGCAACTTTAAGATTCTTCTGGTAGTTGCTGCAACCTTTCAGTTTTATCTGTAAAATAACAAACAAACATGGCAATTGACGTAGTGCTGGGACTACAATGGGGTGACGAGGGGAAAGGTAAGATCGTGGATTACCTGGCTACCCAATACGATATCGTTGCTCGCTTCCAAGGCGGACCCAACGCAGGACATACTTTACATTTTGACGGAAAAAAATACGTGCTGCACACCATCCCATCGGGTATTTTTCGGCCCGAACAGATTAACCTGGTGGGCAACGGGGTTGTGATCGATCCGATAACTTTTGCCAGGGAGATCGATAATTTAGTCGAGGCCGGCGTCGATTACCAAGAGCGCCTTTTGCTGGCGCGCAAGGCACACCTGATCCTACCTACCCACCGCTTGCTCGATGCGGCGAGCGAACGTGCCAAAGGGAAGGAAAAAATCGGTTCTACGCTGCGCGGGATTGGACCCACCTATATGGATAAGACCGGCCGCAACGGATTGCGGGTCGGCGATATTAATCTGCACGATTTTGATGCGCGCTACCGCAAGCTCAAAGCCAAGCACCTGGAGCTTTTGCAGATCTATCCCGAGGTCAAATTCGACCTCGAGGGTGAAGAGGAGAAATGGTTTGCGAGTATCGAGGTGCTTCGCCAACTGCGCCACGTGAACGGAGAGTACTACCTAGCCGAAGCCTTGGCTGTCGGTAAGCAGGTCTTAGCCGAAGGTGCCCAGGGGGCAATGCTCGATATCGAATACGGCACCTATCCCTATGTGACTTCTTCGAATACCATTACCGCTGGCGTTTGTACCGGTTTGGGCGTAGCACCGCAACAAATCGGCGAGGTAATCGGTATTACCAAGGCATATTGCACGCGCGTTGGTTCGGGACCTTTCCCCACAGAACTGCACGACGAAGTTGGTGAGCGGCTGCGCAAAGAGGGAAACGAATTCGGGGCCACCACTGGCCGGCCGCGTCGCTGTGGCTGGATCGATCTGCCTCAACTGCGCTACACCATCATGCTCAATGGGGTTACGCAACTTGCCATAACTAAGATCGACGTGCTGAACGTTTTCGAAGAAATCCAGGCGGCGGTGGCTTACCGACACGACGGTCAGGAACAAACGGAAGTGCCTTTCGATCTGTGCGGTATCGATATCGATCCAGTTTTCGAATCCTTCCCGGGTTGGCAAACCGACCTCGAACAGGCCGAATCATTCAGCCATTTACCAAGCCCGGCCCAGAACTTCTTACGGTTCCTGGAGGAAAAGCTACAAACCCCGATCACGATGGTCTCTACCGGTCCGGAACGGAAAAAGCTTCTGCTCAAAGAAGTGATGGCCTGATCGTTCAAGCCCACCACTGCCGGATAATCAAATCCTAGCCTATGCCGCTTAAAACCCTAAGGTGCATTGCTGGCTTGCTGCTGCTGCTGACTGCTGCGCAGCTCGCAGCCCAGAAGGTGTACACCGTCGAAGCGACACCCAACCCGACCGGCCCGAACGGCGGCTGGGTGAGCGACCCCGACGACTATCTGCCAGCTCAAGCGGAGGAGCAACTCAACCAACTGATCTTCGCCTTAGAAGATTCCACTACCGCCCAGATAGCGGTGGTGGTGCTACAATCGATCGGCGCCGAAAATCCCAAAGATTTTGCTACGCGTCTGTTTAACTACTGGGGAATCGGACAAGCCGACGTTGACAATGGCTTGCTGATCCTCAGCGTGATGGATCAGCGCCGTACCGAATTTGAAACAGGTTATGGTATGGAGGCAGTCCTCCCCGATGCCGTTTGTTATCGCATCGGTATGCAGGAACTGGTCCCCTATTTCCGAGAGGGGCGGTACGATGCTGGACTGCTCGCTGCCGTTACCAGGATTAAAGAGATCCTAGAAGACCCGAAAGCGCAGGCCGATATTCGCTCGGAAATGGAGCGGGTAGCCCGGAGGGAGTTTCGAAAAAGATGGATGCCCCTACTGTTCTACGGAGGATTTACGTTAGTATTCTCTGCTATCTGGCTGGCCTGGATCTTTATTTCTCTGCGTGCCAAAGACGAATTGCACGATAAATACACGGCCATCCGGCCTTTGTATGGTTGGTTATGGTTGCTTTTATTTCCCCTGCCGTACATTTTTATTTACTTCTTCCTTCGACGTAAGCTCCGCCAACTCCGCTATCAGCCTCGCTTCAGTAAGATTAACAACGAGCCCATGCGGCTTTTGCAGGAGACAGAAGAAGATCCCTACCTGGAAAAAGGACAAATCACAGAAGAGGAAATCGGCGTAGCCGACTACGATGTATGGGTAACCGAAGACAGCTCTGATCTGCTTATTCTGCGGTACCGGAAATTCTTCACCTCCTACACGAAGTGCCCCAAATGCCGGTACCAGACCTACCACCACAGCCGCAGCCAGGTACTTAAGAAAGCTACCCGCAGCAGCACTGGGAAAAAGGAACTCATCTATGAGTGTGAAAACTGCCACTACGAGAAGCGAAAAATGGTGACCATCCCCAAGGTCGGCAGCAGCTCGGGCGCCAGTGGTGGCGGTTTTGGTGGCGGCGGCTCTTCTTTTGGCGGTGGATCCAGCGGTGGCGGCGGCGCGGGTGTCAGTTGGTAGTGGGCAGACCTCGCCAGGTTTACTGTGGCGGGATCACTCAATACTCAAAATCTAGAAGGCTTGGTTGTTATGCAGCTTTATGCTCCGCCATGGTGCAAATTCTAGGGCGGTTCTTAAAAAAACGCCGTCCATTGGTTGCCATTAAAGCTATTCCACAAGATTTTTTGGATCGACATACTCCATCTATGCCACTGTTGGGAAGTATACCTAGTATCCGGACTAGTCTTAAGTACTTCCAGGGTGGTCCTTCCGCGTTTACCCGGTGTAGCGTTGTGTTGTCTTCCGGTTATGGCGGCTCAAGCAAGGCCTGCATATGGTTCAATGAGCCACCAGGATTCGCCGAATGGGTAGTAAAGCCCGGAGAAGTACGGCCAGTCGAAAGGGTTTTGTGCCATCAGCCGGCTTTTTTTTCTAGTTGCGCTTTCTTTGCTGCTTTATTTTCGGCCTTAACCTGCCGGCGCACCACGAAGAGGTCCCGCATGAGTAAGAGCCGGAAAATACCCACGACGACCAGGCTGCCCCCGAGATAGAGAAGCCCGTTTCCCTCTCGGAAAAAAATTATAGTGGTGGCAATAGCCAGGATGAGCGAGAGTATGCCTCCAAATAGGTAACGCAAACGGTGGACGCCACCGCGGCTGCGTCGGCGCAGGGAATAGCTAAACAGAATAATCGATTGCAAAAAGAGAAAGATTCCGATGATGAGGCCCACAACCAGTGCGGACGTTTGTGGATTGACCAAAGCAAATACGCCCAGTCCGACTTCGAGAATGCCCATTAACAATCGAAAATCTCTACCTTCTCTATTGATGAGAAACAACAGGATGTCCAATGTGCCCAGACCAATGATAATGTAGCCCATCATTTGGTTGATTTCCTGTAAAGAGCTTGGGGGCAGGGTCAGCAAGTAGGTGCCTATCACCAGGAGAAGCACCCCGAAAATTAAGTGCGGCCACCATTTGGGCCCCTGATATAGATCGGTTTTTTCTTTATTGGTCATGTGGTATGAGTTAGCAAGCGCCCCGCAGCCGGTCGACCGACATCGGGACGCTGTAAATATAAAAAAAACTGTTCGCGTGCTATTTTTCCATCTTGTACTTCCTACAGATAAGTTTCATCAATGTCTATGCCTATGGAAACCCTAAAATAATTACCGGCTACGATTGGGGCAAAGACAGCGGCCTGCCTCACCTCCCGCAGGCCTTCGATGGATAGCCCGGAGCGCTCGATCAAATGGGCCTTGCCCAGTACTCGGGATGCATTGGTATGCAGGGGCTCTATCGCTACGGTACGATCGGCAACAAGCTCCTTGCAGGCTTCCAGCTTTTTTACCTTTGTGGCAGAGTATTACTAGCCGGTCGGCGATTGTTTGTGTAGCCATAGGTGAAATACGTTTTTAAGATTTAAAAAATCAAGCTTCCGGCGTAGCGCGCAATTGGCGGATATAAGCCCGCCAGTCGCGCACCAGTTCGTCTTCGTCGGGGTTTTTGCCGGATTGCCGGACTCGGTTCTTGCGAAAGGCCAACTCGTTCTGGGCATTGACCAATTGGCGGCCCGCCCGCCGGTCCAACTCCTCAATCCGCCGCGTGCGAAAGATTTTATCGTTGCGCGTTCCGGCCAGTTCCTCCTGGGTTATGATAGCGGGGTCTTCCTCACCCAGTTCGCGTTCGATTACCGCCCTTTCCCAACGACCACTGCGCACGAGCGTAATACCGATCAAAATCAGAAAAGGGGCGAAAAGAATCAAGCTGAGTACACTGCGCGCCAAAAATCCTTCCCAGAACGTCATGGGCGGCGGAATCTCGGCGGAGGTAGGCGGTACCATACCGGCCTCGGCATTTTGTAAGGCCACCACGATCCCCAAAGCATTATTGACAAAATGCGCCAGCATGGCCAACAAAAGACCGATGATGGGCATGAGGTGCCGCCACCAGCGCTGCACTTGACGGGATTTTCCCAGGAAAGCGCCAAAAATACCCGTGTACAGGGCGTGCCCGGCCATGCCCAGCAAGGCATAGCGACCGCCCAGCTGTAGGCCCCAGGGCGCATAGCCATAAGCGTAATGGCCCTGAGCCACATACATGGCTGATTCTAACCAGTTAAAGCCTACTCCTACCAGCGCTCCGTAGATGAACCCATCGCGTACATTGTCAAATTCAGCCCGCATCAGGCAAAATAGGGCGATCACGCCAATTGCTTTGAAGGTTTCTTCTACAATCGGGCCGGCAATCGGCGCCCCGACCAGGAGGGCAGCGTCGGGACCTAGGGTCTGCTGCAGGGTCGATCCCTCTATTGCTTTTGCAACCTCTACGAGTATGGCCCCGTTGACGGGCATCGAAAGGCCTGTGGCAATCAGCCCGCCCCAAAGGAATGCCAGCAGGATCAACCAGGCTGACTCCCGCTCGCGCCTGTCGAGGTATAGAAGGATGCCTACAGGCACGGCCGACAGCAAAGTCGAATATCCTAAAGCCTGCCAAAAGACCGTTGTCGTTTCCGGCCCCATACTTTGAATTGAAAATAGAAAATTGAAAATACTGTAGATAAGAATTATAATCAGCAGACCGCTGAAAAACATCGCTACGCGGGGCGTGCGTAAGGGCGATCCATAAAAGGGATGCGTCTCGCTAATGGTTCTCATGGTTAATTGGGTATTTGACGGAAGAAAGTTAGACAAAAACGCCAAATACTGCCGGAAGGTAGCGGATAATTATCGCGCCGAATGGGCAAAAAAACCGGTAATGGAAGCGCTACAATCTTTAAAAAATAAATATTGATATCTGCTGCTAAAAACCAGATAACAAAAGTCAGCTCGCATTCTAATTTTTGTTAAACAAGATGAATATACAAATCGGTAACTCGCTGATAAAATAAACGTAACTATTTAGCACCCTCTGGGTGCGGCTAAGAAATTCCGGCCACCGAAGGTG
>CAZHCA010000004.1:0-233483 GCA_964530825.1 uncultured Saprospiraceae bacterium | reverse complement strand
TTCCGTATCCCATGCGTGGATTTCTACAGTTACATTACCCAGGTCACCGCAGTATTTGGTGATTCTTACACCGCTCAGATCGCCGTTCGTGCGAGAAAGGATTTGCAGAGTGTTAGCACACTCGATATCGATTTTGGAGTCGATATCCAGCTCAACGATCTCGCTACCTTCGATGTAAGCAACAATTTTACCAGCAGTGCAAACCAATTTGAAATCGGTAGTTGCTGTGCCCGTTTGACCGTAGTCAAACCCACCAGCTTCTGCACGCGGAGGCTGAAAGGTAGAGGTTTGTGGTCCGTCTTTCAGGAACACGCGTTGGTCAACAGTAGAGGCGTTGTTTCCCAGGTCGCGGAAACGGGCGCCGAAGTATTCCGTCTCGAGGAACTCACTTGAGCCCACCTCAACGTTTACTTGGCCTCAAACGCCAGTAGCCAAAAGACAAAGGAACAAGCCCATCAGACTCAATCCTTTTACCCATTGGCTAGGTCGAACGAAAGTAGAATTCGTCTTTCCCATAAGATTACAATTTGTTTAAAATAAGGTTAATAAAATATTGGTCGCTAAGTATTAGCCGTAAATAGGTCGATTCACACTTTGCACGCCTGGTTGTTAGGTCGTATTAATAAAGTGACCGTGCCAATGCGTATGAAGAATGTCTTATTGCGAATTCTAAAGCTAGAAATGTCAAATACTTCTTACAGCGTTCTGTAAAAGGTCCTTGTTAGATACGGTAATTTAATTATGCAGCTTCCCCACGTTAGAATTGCGGAGCAGGTGGTCTGATGTAGTAGTAATTTGGCGAGATAGAAGGCAAAAGGCGTAGAATTTTTCCATACAAGCTTTTTACAGTGCCTTACAGAAGTAGCACAAGAGGGCAGAAAATACCAAAAATATCAGATAGTTTTTTTCTATATCAGTCACAGCAGGCCAGAAGTGTCAGACCATCATGTACTTCGAGATACAAAAATATGGATTTCAGGCGTGTATACCATACCCCTTTCCAGGTATTTTGGGTAGGGTCTTTTCACTACCAGGCTTACCTATATCAAACTGTTTTCATAAGCCATCTTTACCAATGCCGCAGTATTGCTAACACCTAATTTACGCATTATATTCTTCCGGTGAACACCAACGGTTTGATCGCTAATGAATAGCTTCCTAGCGATCTCTTTATTACTAAGTGCCTGGGTGATCAGTTGAAGAATTTGTAATTCGCGCTTGGTAAGGGCGTAATTTTTGAGGTGCCTTTCCTCGAAGGAATGCCTTGCACCCATACGTTTGTTGGCGCTTGGGTTGTAGGTTTTTACACCTTTACCTAAAAAGGTAACACCGTTGAGCACCGCGCAAATCCCCTCCTTCAACTCGTCCAACTCGCCATTTTTCAATAAGAAACCGTCAGCACCTGCGCGAAAAGAATGCTTTATTATTTTGGGATCTTGGTAACGGCTGTAAACCAGAGCCTTCGGGGCTTGGGGAAGTTGCCGCAACTTTCGGAGTGTTTCCAAGCCGTCGATTTCTGAAAGATTAAGGTCAAGAATGACGAGATCTGGTGGGTTGTACTCACAGATCTTCAGTAACTTCTTACCACTTTTTAATGTTGCTACTACGTTGATTGTCAAGATACCGACCGGCTTACGTAAAACCGATTTCAGTCCTTCAATGGAAATGCGGTGATCGTCGGCAATGATCGTTTTTACCACTTTCATGTACATGTAATCGCCTTTTAGGTATATTCAATGGGATACATCCGATGTGGCGATTAAGCACGGATATGACCTACCCAATGCCTTGCACCGACACAACGGACCCGAACGCCCCGGTAGACCGGAACGTTTGATTTCGTAAATCATAGATACGGATAGCAGTATTTCAGGTACTAACCATAGCTACCTATCTCTTGACAAACGCTGAGCATTGGATAATTAGAGCATAACCTAGAAATCAGCCAGAGTCTTGGCTTTGATGAGCATTATGGTCAATTACAAGGGTAGCGACCGACTTGGATTTACCGTACATTCGACCGTAAATTTATGCAAAAAGGACCTATTTTGCAATCTAATTGGCAACCAAACTAATCCAACCCTGGGCTATTTCTTTTTCCGCATACTGATTGCTTATCTACGCCGTACACCTTTTTTCCTGCTCTACAGATTAGCGGATGGCTTATACCTATTACTGTTTTACGTTATCCGATACCGCAGGAGGGTGGTAACCGACAACCTTAAAAAAGCTTTCCCGCAATTTTCCAAAAAAACCATCAGTGCTATCGCCAAAGAAAGTTATCGCAACCTTAGTGACATTATCCTGGAGTCGATAAAAGGGCTCACCCTTTCTCAATAGCAGTTGCAGCGGCGACTGGTAATCAAAAACCCCGAGGTGCTGTCCCCATATTTTCACCGCGGCCAATGCATAGTATTGGTAGGTGCCCATTTGGGCAACTGGGAATGGGGCGTGCTGGCCGTCCATCACTACGTCCAACACCGACTCATCGGGATTTACAAACCCCTCTCCAACACTAAAATCGATCAGTACTTAAATAACAGCCGGTCCCGGGGGAGTACGATACTTTATCCAATGACGCAGGCCGGCCGGGCGTTGGTACGCCACAGTAAAGAGGCCAGCGCCTTCATGCTCATTGCCGACCAGACCCCATCCGATCGACCCAACGCCCACTGGTTGCATTTTTTCGGTCAGGTTACCCCTTTCCTGCACGGTCCAGATAAGATGGCGCGCAAGACGGGCTATCCCGTTTTCTTTTTCCACATTCAGCGCGTTAAGAGGGGGTATTACGAGACTACCTTCGAATTGCTGTCCGAAGAGACGGCCCATCAACCGGAAGACAAGCTAACCCGGCAGTACGTTCAACGGCTGGAAGAAGCCATCATCGACCATCCGGGAGCTTGGTTGTGGACTCACCGCCGGTGGAAGCATCCATTTCTACCTGGGTACCATTACCTAGAAAAAGCGCCTTCCAACACTAAAGCCTAGCGGCCAGGCGCATGCCTTGGTCGATTGCCCGCTTGGCATCCAACTCCCTGGCTTCATGTGCTCCTCCGATCAGGTGTACGGGCAATCCGGCGGCTTTTGCATCTTGGTACAACTGGTTTTCCGGTTCCTGTCCGGCGCAAATTACGACTTGGTCTACTGCCAATACCCGTTGTTGATCTCCGGTCCGGATATGGAGGCCTTCGTCATCGACCTTAACATATTGCACTCCACCTAACATTTCGACGCCGCGCATCCGCAATTCCGAGCGGTGGATCCAGCCGGTTGTTTTCCCGAGCTTTCTACCCAATTTTCCCTTGGAACGCTGCAGAAGATAAATGGTCCGTGCTGGGGGCAGCGGATCGCGTTCTTGCAAGGCGCCCGGGTACCGGTATTGGGTATCAATGCCCCACTCCTGGGCGAACGTCGCCAGTTCCGCTTTTCCCGCCATGGCAGGGTGGGCCAGATAGGTAGCGACATCAAAACCAATGCCGCCGGCTCCGATGATTGCCACTCGTTCGCCAACCTCTTTTCGGCCTTTCAACACATCGATATATCCCAACACCTTAGGGTGGTCGACGCCCTGCAAGTCAATCCGGCGGGGTTCCACCCCCGTTGCGATCACGATGTCGTCGTACGTTCCGCCATTTAAATCTTCCAGGGATACCCGCCGGTTCAGGCAAACCTCTACCGTGTGTTGATCTAACTGAGTCTGGTAGTATCGCAAGGTTTCATAAAACTCTTCCTTACCCGGTATGCGCTTGGCCAAATTGAACTGGCCGCCAATTTCGCCCTCGGCTTCGTAAAGCGTCACCCGGTGCCCGCGCTCGGCAGCTGTCACCGCACAGGATAAACCTGCAGGTCCGGCCCCAACCACTGCTACTCTTTTGGTTTTGGCAGCAGGACCGATCTCCAATTCCGTTTCGTGGCAGGCACGGGGGTTGACTAGGCAACTGGCATTCTGTCGCTTAAATATATGATCCAGGCAGGCTTGATTGCAGGCAATACAGGTATTGATATCATTCGGGCGGGACTCCATTGCTTTCTTGACAAAGTTAGGGTCGGCGAGGAAAGGACGCGCCATCGACACAAGGTCTGCCTTACCCGAGGCGAGAATTTCTTCTGCGACTTCGGGCGTATTGATGCGGTTGGTCGTCACAAGGGGCACCTGGACTTCCCCCATCAAGCGATGCGTAACCCAGGTAAATGCACCCCGGGGCACCATGGTGGCAATCGTGGGTACCCGAGCCTCGTGCCATCCTATGCCCGTATTAATTATTGTAGCGCCCGCTCCTTCTACTGCTTTGGCAAGCTGTACGACCTCTTCCCAGGTACTGCCGTCTTTTACCAGATCTAGCATCGACAGGCGGTAAATGATGATAAAATCAGGCCCCACCGCTTTGCGTACACTCCGGACGACCTCAACCGGGAAACGCATCCGGTTCTCGTAGCTGCCTCCCCAGCGGTCGGTTCGCTTGTTGGTCTTGGAAACAATAAATTGATTGATGAGATACCCTTCCGAGCCCATAATTTCTACGCCATCGTAACCGGCGTATCTGGCCAGCCCGGCACAACGGGCAAAATGCCGAATGGTACGCTGAATACCCCCTTCGCTCAACGCACGCGGTTTAAAGGGCGTAATCGGCGACTTGATCGCTGAGGGCGCCACTGCTAAGGGGTGGTAGCCATAGCGACCGGTGTGTAGAATTTGGAGGCAAATTTTACCTCCGTGTTCATGGACGGCTTCTGTTACCCGTTGATGTTTTTTAGCCTCGCGCTTATTGGTAAGCTTCGCCGCAAAAGGCGACACCCACCCTGCTCGATTAGGAGCAATACCGCCGGTGACAATCAACCCAACCTCTCCCTTGGCGCGCTCCGCAAAGTAGGCAGCCAGCCGCTTAAATCCATCGCGCTCCTCTTCCAAGCCGGTATGCATTGAACCCATGATCACCCGGTTTTTCAAGCGGGTGAAACCGAGGTCCAACGGGCGTAGTAAGTGCGGGTATGCCATAATAATTCTTCTTTTAAGTCATTTCACCAAAATAGTAATAACTACTTGAATAACGAGGATGCCGTAACGTACCAAAGTGAACTACCCACCAGCTAAAGACCGGTGGGCTTCGGGCTTCCCAGAGATGCGCCCCGTCCTCAGCCAGGGTCTTACCTTCTCTCCACCCGTGTTTTCGACAGTCCCTGCCGAAATGATTCTTTTTCCCTCCCTCAGGATGTGGACGGCTGCATTGAGGTCTCGCTCCAATTGGTGGCCGTTTCCACATCTCCAAGTTCTCATGGACAGGTCCAGGTGCTCGTTGAGCCAACCACACTTATGGCAGGTCTTGCTGCTGGGATACCAACGCGAAACCTTGACTACCTTTTTGTCGTTCCAATCCGCTTTGTATTCCAACAGCCGCACCAATGCTGCCCAAGAGGCATCCGAAATGTGCCTGGCCAGTTTCCGGTTTTTGATCATTCCCTGCACATGCAGATCTTCCACGCAGATCAGGTCATAGGCCGACATCCGTTCATGGCTCACCTTGTGCAACCGGTCCAGCCGGGAGTTTTTGATCTTGTCGTGCAATCGGGCTACCTTCCGTCTTTGTCTTTCAAACGACCCACTGCCTTTCACTTTGCGCCACAGATGCTGCTGGGCCCGTTTTAAAGCCGCAGCGTATTTTTTCCTATATCGATGATTCTTAAATGTCTTTCCTTCACTGCTGGTGATGAAGTCCTTCAGGCCCAGATCAAGCCCACAGGCAGCTCCCGTTTTCTCCTTCGGCCGGTACATCTCTTCACAAAGAATGCCCACGAAGTATTTGCCGGACGCTGTCCTGGAAATCGTGCAGTGTTTGATCTGACCATGGACCGGCCGATGCACCTGCACCTTAATGCCCGTTTTGAACTTCGGGAGGTGCAGCCGACCTTCCTCCAGGCGCACAAACTGCGGGACACCAAACGAATTCTGGTGCCTTTTTGACTTGAAGCGGGGAAAACGCGCCTGTCCCCGAAAGAAGTTCTGAAAAGCCGTCTCCAGACAACGCAGCGCATATTGGAGACTTTGGCTATTCACCGCCTTCAACCATTTTGTTTCCTCTTGTCCCTTTAACAACGTCAGCGCCCGCGCTTGCGCAGGATAATTGTCCGATTGCTTATGGACTCGATACTGGTCAATTCGCTCTTGTAAAAAGTGATTATAAACATAGCGAACACAGCCGAAATGCCTGGCCAGCAAATCCCTTTGCTCCTGATTCGGATGCAACGCAAAACGGTAGGTTCGAAGGATCTTTTTCACACTAACGATAATCGTTTTTACCTCCCAAAATACAACTTTTTGTATGAATTACTCAGGTTTAGCGAAAATAATTCATACAAAAAATTGTATTGTGCCGAAAAATTCAAATTACAGCTCAACTAACCCTTCGAAACACTATTTGAAATGCCACCCCATCTTTGTTGGTAAATACCGGAAAAAACTACTCCCTGAACCTTTGGATCGGGACACGAAGGAGATCCGGATTGCTATTACAGATCGCTCTGATTTTGAAATCGAACTTTTTGAATCTGATGAAGATCATAGGCATTTTCTGATCCGTTACTTCCCTCGGTTGTCTATCTCATCGATCGTTCGCCGGTTAAAGCAAAAATCTTCGGTCGCTATTTGGAAAAAGCACCAGGCATTCTTGTCAAAGCACTTTTGGAAAGAACACACCTTTTGGTCAGATGGCTATTTCGTTTGTTCGATTGGGCAAGCTTCTCCAAATACAATTCGACAGTACATCTTGTCCCTGGGCTAAAGTGCGTCGCTTTCATCCCACCGGTTGAAGACCGCTGGGTTTTACGCTCCGTTATATAAAATTCCCGGATCTCTTTTATAAAGATCCGGGAACCCAAACATTAAAATTAAATTCATTGAGCGGGCTTACCGCACAACGACAATCTTCTTATTTACAGACTGGCCGCCGAACTCAAACTGGGCAACGACAACCCCGGGGATCCGAATCGCCGAAAGGTCCAGGTTCCAGTTTTGAAAGCCAGCGGCAAACGCGCGCTCCTGGGCGAAGACCTGGCGACCGTTGACGTCGTAAAGCGAAAGCCGCACCTGTCCGGATTGTGGCAGATAAAAAGGCAACAGGGTTTGCGTTTCAGCTGGATTAGGCTGGTTTTGGTAAACCATGAGTCCTGCTGCTGTAGGTTGCTCCTCTCCTCTGATCTGCAGCCAAACCGGGCGGATTTCGCCCTGGGCCGTGTAGGCTTCATTGGCCATCAAACGATCATCGAGGCTAATCAAGCTGCCGACCGGCAGGTTCTCCCGGGTGGTAAGCCGCAGGGTCAACATTTCCGTTTCTTCAGTTAACGGCGTATTGGCGTTCCAGCTTACCATTAGCTGGCCGGTTTCTGGATACCACTGGTAATGTTCTTCGTCAAGTAATTGCTGTTCTGCGGCAAAGATCTCTAGGTTTTCGATCTGATCGGGCACCAAGTGCAATGCAAACTGAGTGCCTTCAACCGGTTGGTTAGGCGCAGCCTGAAGGACCAGTGTAGCAGTACGTCCCGCTTTAAAATCCACGTCAGGTATTCGAATAACCAACGGATCGACCCCAGGAGAGCGGCTAGCTAGAGCCCCGGCGGAATTATCGACCAGGCGAGCACTGCCATTCACATCGCCGGCCTTAACGGCAATCACCCGTTGTGACCGATCACCGCCGCCAACGAACACCATGGGTTTGGCAAAATCACCGTCGATAAAAGGTTGTTCCGGATTGGTAAACGCATAATCGGCCGGCACAAAACGCCAAACCGGAACATTGGAGAAGCTTTGATCCAGGTTGAGAATCAGGCGCCGAATACGGATGAGGTCAAGCGTGGAAATAGACCCCGAGCCATCAGTGTCGGCCGCAATGATCTGGAAAGGTGAAGCTAATGGCTGGCTTCCCAGAATATGTTTCTGAATTAAAATGATGTCTAAAGTGGTGACTCCGTTTCGGTAATCGTTGTCTTCATATTCGATGGATAAGACTTTATCCTCACAACCCAACATAGGAGAAAAGGAAAAATCGCCATCCATGCCGGAAACCACCCCTTGCCATATCTCACCTACCCCCAAGTTGACGCTAACACCGGGGAAAGGCTCGCCGTTAACCGCATTGATAATGCCGTGGATTTCTGTCGACATATTGTCGCAGATTTCTTCCGGCGCCATTGCTGCGAAGACCTTATCCTGCATAAATTTGATTCCCGTGTTGCGCATGACCACATCATTGAAAGTGGTATTGCGAATCATTTCTTTCTCTTCCTCAGTCAACATCGGATCATTTTCAAAGAAAAAGCGGTCGCCATCGCGCAGGTCAACAAAATGCTTGGTCATGATGGCCAGCAACGTCTCCCCGAAAAGGGTGCCCGGCACCTTATCCTCGGCTAGAAAACCTACCCAGGGGTCGATACTATTAACATCGTTGTAAGTCGTCTGAAGGACGGTGAATACCGTGGCGTCTGACGAAATTTGCGTAAAGAACCGCACTCGCGGCAGGCCGTAAGCCTCGCGTACAGTATTGTAATCGGGAAGCCCGCGCTCGCGTCCGCGCGCGATGTTGATCGAAGGCAGATCCAAACCGCCTGCTCCCGGAGGACCAAAGAGGAAATTCCGCACGTCGTCTACCACCTTAGCATCGAAGCGCTGCTGGGTCTGACTGGCCATGCCCTTGAAGTAGGGATCCAGACCATCTTCAATGACGACATAGGGGTTGAAGAAGGCTTCGCGCAGTGTCAGGTGGCCGCCGGGTAAGGGGTTCCCATCCTGGTCGAGCCGGCGGATCTGCGTATTGATCAGGGTATGTCCTAAACGGAAGGCAGCAGCTGTGAATACATTAGCCAGGTTTACATTTATCTCCGGATTATACCCGTTGTACTCGGGTAAGCGGATCCCCATGGCCGGCAACCATTCATTATAGACGATGGACTGAATAATTCCGCCGTTAATTTTCCGTGCATGCTGGTACAGCTGCTCGTCGGTCCAATCGGGATGCTCCTGCACCAACTCTTCGCACAGACGGTTGTGTTCCCGTACGAATAAAGTGTGCATAGCCAAAAGAAGTGGGTTCTCATTGGCCCGGACATCCCCAGCTACAAAAAACTTCTCTGACAGGCCGACGGGGTTTTCCATTTCGATGAATTCTTCGTGGATTACTTCGCCTTCGTATTCCAGGGTGGTGGTATTGAAGGGCAACAAGTTACCGGAAGAGACTTTCATTTTACCCCCCTCGAAAGTACGCAGCCAATCGGCCCGCTCTTGATCCGAGCCGTACACCATCGAACCATCGATATAGGTGGAAATTACATTTGGGTGTTGACGCGGATTACCTTCACTCGTTCCGGTGTTCGGATCGAAAAGGTTGCGCATCATGGGAATCATTGCCTGCCCTTCATTAGCCGGGTCAAACCAATTATCCCCACGGGGTACGGCAATTGGCAAGGGCTCTTCTCCGTCCGGGGTCAATCCGAAGTCGTGATCGATAAACTGCCCCCAAACCCAACAGAAATCACTGAGGGTAAGTGGATCGGAAATGATTTTATTTTGGGCAAATAATGCATTACTGATTATCCGCGGGTTGGGTCGATCAGCTCCGGCAGGCTGAGCTACGCCATCTGCAAAACCATTTCCGGTAAATTTAGTCAGGTTCGTTCCAGCCGCTCCCCAGTCGGGGTGGGCCAAGTTGTTGTAAGTGCCATCGAAAGTACGGTAGCGTTCTACATCGAGTTCCTGGGCATGAGCAACCCAAGTTAATGAGATTAGCAGATTTGTTAGTAGTAAAAGTTTATGCATATTCCTCAGATTAGGTTCATGGGTTAACAAATAATTTAGGTCGTCAATTAGGTTACACAAAAATATATACTAAACCGGACTTTGTTAACAAAATACTGTCGACAAACGGTTTATATATCCAAAAAGTAACAAGTTAAACTGTTCTAGTGACTTTACATGGGCCTTTTCCCACCAATTATGGGCTTTTTCCCATTAAAATTAGTCGCTAAGCCCCCCCTGGTAAGTTAAGTCTGTAGATAGCAATGGAAATTACAGCCGGCAAAATCTCTACCATCAAAAATAAGATAAAAACCTGGTTGAAACAACGCCTGACCGACACAATATTTTCTCTAAAATTACTGATTTTTTTTACTTGATGTCCGGAACCTTGGGCCCTGGGATGGATTGTTTCTATTAAGGCCTGTTTTCGAACGGGTTAGACCATCCTGCTGCTTTGTTTAAGCAAAAAGTGGAAGCTGGATCGCCACAGTTCGTTTATTGACGACACCCTACCCCATTTTTCATGCTGTGAAATAATTTAGTTATCATTTGGCCGTTCGTGCATCGTTAACACCTTCCCTAGCCGCACCATAACCAGATGGGGATGCTCCGAAACATCGCGATCATTTCAGGCTTTTTGTTGTATGTGCTCCCTCCGCTGAGTGCCCAGAACCTGCATTTATCGAACCTTCGCGAACGATTTTTGGTCGCGGGCGACCCTGCAGCAGTCCGGCTCGATTCGTTACCCATCTTCCCCAACTCCGTCACGGTGAGTCGAGGCGATTCCGTATTTCATCAATCAGATAAGATTTTTCAAATAAAAGGTCAACAACTCCAGTGGTTAACCAGTGCCCCAGCGGGTGATACCCTACTTGTCCGTTACCGGGTTTTTTTGCCACCACCCCGCAACCAAGGACTCGATTACAAGTTATTAAACAATTCATATGACAGCGCAATCGTAGGTACGGTTTACAACCCGTATGAAAAAAATGTAAACAATGCATTAATTGATTTCGGAGCGTTGAACTACAACGGGAACTTCGCACGGGGCATCTCGGTAGGCAACCGTCAGGATTTGGTGCTGAACTCCAGTTTTAACCTGCAATTGGCTGGTGACCTGGGCGATGGTTTTGGTATACGGGCTGCTATTTCCGATGAAAACATTCCCATACAGCCCCAGGGCAATACCCGGCAGTTGAGGGAATTCGATCGCATCTTCGTACAGCTCAACAAAGACCAAAGCACCCTCACCGCCGGAGATTATGAGCTAGCACCTCCCCCCTCCTACTTCATGAATTACTTCAAAAAACTGCAAGGAGCCACCTTTGTCAACCGGCAAAACTTTGGCCAGGATCGCAGCCTGGAAACCAGTGCGAGTGTGGCCGTTTCCCGCGGTAATTTTGCCCGCAACGTACTGGAAATTCAGGAAGGCAACCAGGGCCCTTATCAGTTGCGTGGCCCCAACGGAGAACGCTTCATCATCATTCTGGCCGGAACGGAGCGCGTATGGCTGGATGGGCAACGCCTCGAACGAGGTTTGGAGAATGATTACATCATTGACTATAATCAGGGAGAGATCAGTTTCACGGCTAACCTACTTATCAAACAGGAGAGCCGGATTGTCATTGAGTTTGAATACGCAGACCAGAATTACCTGCGCTCACTTTTCACCCTGAACACCCGTTACACAACCCCACAATGGACGCTATATGCCAATGGATTTACCCAACAGGACAGCAAAAACAGCACCGGCAATCTCAACCTGAGCGACGAGGAAAAAAGACTGCTTGCTGAAGCGGGCGACGAACCGGCAGTGGTTCAGCGCTTCGACACCTTAACGGCTGAGGACGTCCAACGCGTTGGCTACCTTTTGCGGGATACAACCACCGCTTGCGCCGGTACCGACACAATTCTCGTTTTTACGACCAATACAGCAGTTACCCGCTTTGCCACCACCTTTACCTTTGTAGGCCCAGGCAACGGCAACTACCTACTCGATACCGAGCAGGCAGGTAACGAAAGGGTTTTCCGCTGGGTAGCCCCCGATCCGGTTACCTGCCAGCCTCAAGGCAACTATGCTGCCGTACTACCCCTTACTCCTCCCGAACAGCAACAAATGCTCGTGGTTGGCGGATCCTTTCGCCCCGACGAGAACACGACCATTAACCTGGAGATGGCTCTCACCCAACTGGACCAGAACCGTTTTTCTACCATCGATGCAGACGACGACCAGGGGCTGGGTGCACAATTGGGTTTCCGCAAAGCATTTCCCCTGGGCAATAAGGCTACCCAGGGTAAAATGGAGGCCTACCTCCACTATGAGTTTATCGACCAAAATTTTCAGCCGCTTAACCCCTACCGGAACCCTGAATTCTTACGCGATTGGAGCCTTACCAACAATCAGGGTTTCGGAAACGTAGAATCTACCCAGGAAAACCTTGCCTCGGCAGGTTTACAGTGGAAAAGTCCGGCCTACGGTGAGGTCGATTACACTTTTTCTACCTACCTCCGGCGTGGGCTGTATCGCGGCCAGCAACACCAACTGGAGGCTCGCCTGCAACACCAGGGGTGGACACTAACTAGTCGTACACGCTGGCTTGACGCTGAGGCCGCCGGTGAAGATCGCTCCTTTCTACGCCCTCAAATCCGTTTGGAAAAAAAGATCGCCGCTTTGGCCGATTTGACCATTTGGGCCGAGTACGCCGGAGAATACAATCGGCGTAGCCAGGAGCAATCGGAAGCTCTGACCCGGCAAAGCTTCGCTTTTAATCAATACCGGGCTGGCATTGGCTTACCCAGACAAAAGAAATTCTTTACGCTAGTGGAACTAGGACTGCGGGAGGACTTCATCCCCTCCAATGAAAACTTCATAGGCAATACCCGTGCTCCTTCGGTCAGCTGGCGCTCGGAATGGAAACCCAAAAGCGGCTTCCAACTTCAAACCAACTTTACCTACCGGCAGTTGCAGGGCGTAGACTCTCTGTTGGAAGGACAAACGCCCACGAATACCTTTTTAGGTGAGCTAGGATGGCGGATGGCTTTCCTGAAGGGTGCCATACGGTCCTCGACCGATTATCAAGTGGGCAGCGGACAAGAGGCGAGGCGTAGCTTCACTTTTGTGCGGGTGGCGCCGGGCGAGGGCGATTACATCTGGTTGGACTCCATTTACAACAACGACGGCCTCGTTCAACCCGACGAGATGGAAATCGCTCCCTTTCCCGACAAAGCAGACTTCATCCGGGTACCCTCTTTTAGTGACGACTTTATCCGGACCAATTTCTTGCAATTTAATCAGAGCTTAAATTTGAGCCCTAAAGCACTATGGTTCAATGCCGAAGATGGATTGCGCCGCTTTTTGAGCCGGTTTTCGACCCAATCTTCCCTGCGCATTAACCGCAAAGATGAAGGCGACGATGCGCTGGGTTCACTCTTTCCTTTCCCACTAGACCTGGCCGACACCAATCTGGTATCAGCGGCCGCCAACCTGCGCAATGTTTTGTTTTTCAATCGGGCCGACCCCAAATACGAAATCCAACTAGGCCAAACGGATCTTCGTAGTAAAACGTTGCAAACCAACGGATACGAAAGCCGGCACCGTCGTGAGTGGTTCGTTCGACTGCGCTGGAACCTTACCAAGACACTCAACACCAATGCGCGTTTTACGCTGGACCGGCAGAATAGTGAATCGGAGTTTTTTGAAGGGCGGAATTACCGCATCAGCGGTCCAACCCTGGCCCCATCGCTAAGTTGGCAACCCATCCAATTTTTTCGAGCAAACGCAACTTACAAATGGCGGACCAGCAGAGAAACTAACCAGGAAGAAGGCGACCAGGCGCGCTTCCATAACTTTAGCCTGGAGGCCATCTACAATCGATCGGCCCAGACCACTTTACGCCTGCGCGCATCTTTAGTAAATGTCGACTACCAAGGCCAGACCAATACACCGGTAGGCTTTGCCATTCTTAATGGCCTGCAACGCGGGCAAAACTATCTGTGGAATTGCTCGCTTGATCAGCAGCTGGGCAAAAACTTTCAGCTGCGCGTCAGCTATGAAGGACGAAAAACCGGCTCCGCCGATATTGTACACGTCGGACGGGCACAGGTGACGGCTTTATTCTGATTGCTTCGTCGATTCCATTACAGGTTTTGTCCAATCTCGCTTTGCCATTATCCGACAAACCTTTTGCCTTACCTGGAAAGTGAATTGAATGTATTAATTTTACTTTTATTGTTTATTTATCTGTAGTCTCAAGACTCTGTCCGGGTAGCCCACCCTTAATTGCTTTATTCTCCTATGTTGATTGCTTCTTACATTTTATAACCTATTTATACGATCATAATCATGCGATTTTTTACCCTTTTGTGTTTTGCATTGTTGTCGACGACATTGGCCGGCCAAACCGATGCGGGAATCTGGAAAAGCGGCCGGATCGACCAGCAAGCTTCGGCCCGATCCGGGAAACGCAACCATGCAGCAAAACAGCACCAGGCATTCACCCTGAATATCGACGCGCTCCGCGAACGTCTGCAAGCCGCACCCAGGGAATTTAGCCGAGCGGCACGACGCAGACCGCTGGCATTACCGCTACCGCTTCCCGACGGCACTACCGAAATGGTGAAGGTGGTATACTCCCCGGTCATGGAACCTGGCCTGGAAACGAAAATGCCTCAGTTCAAGACCTACCGGGCCGAAGGGACCGATCGCATTTTGAGTGCCCGCTTTGACTGGACTGCACTGGGCTTTAACGCCCTTGTGCGCACCCGGGAAGGGGTTTACTTCATTACGCCTCACACAATGAATCAACAAACCGAATACGCAGTATTTTGGTACCGCGATGTAGCCCAGGAAGCCATTACCCTTAACAATGCAGCATGCGGGACAACCACCGTTGGCGAAGAAGAATTGGTCCCGAAAGATATAACGCTGCCCAAAGCTACTTCCCGCTCTTCGGGTGATTTTCCGTTGTATACCTATACCATGGCGCTGGCTTGCACGGGAGAATATGCCAGCCTGTTCGACAATGACTCCCTAGCCGTGCTGAGCGCCATCATAAATGCCAATAATGCACTCAACGCTCTTTATGAAACGGAAGTAGGGGTACGCTTCATTTTGGTCGAAGGCAATGAAAACCTGATTTTCCTCAATCCGGATACCGACCCCTATGAAAATGGCAACCAGGGTACGGCCTTACTCAGTCAAAACGGTCCGGTTATCGCCAATGAGGGAGGCATCCCCGCGACAGCCTATGACATTGGCCACCTGCTTACCGGTAGATGTAATGACGTAGGTGGTGTGGCGGGAGGCACCCTTTGTTCGGCAGGGGCTTCCAAAGCCGCCGGTATCACTTGCAATAGTGCTCGCTTTACCACAAATATTTCCACCTTTGCCCATGAGGTCGGCCACCAATTATCGGCCCCGCATACCTTCAGTAATTGTCCTGGAAGTGGCGATCAGCTTGGCTTACCCATTGAAATCGGAGGTGGCTCTACCATTATGGCGTATGGCCCCGCATGCGGATCACAAGCCTACGCTTCCCGGGATTTCTATTTCCACGGCGCTTCTATCGACCAAATGTATTTCTTCACGCGCTCAACGCGGGGCGAAGGTTGCGGCACCATCATAGAAACCGACAACCGGGCGCCGCAAATTCAGCTGGACTATGAAGACGGCTTCTTTATTCCCATTTCAACCCCCTTCGAACTCGACATCATAGCTACGGATGCCGACAACGACAGCCTGACCTACTGCTGGGAACAATTTGATGCTGGCCTCGGCGGAGGCCTGGGCGACCCCCAAGGCAATAGCCCATCTTTCCGTTCTTTTCCGCCAACGGTGGACAGTAAGCGGTATTTCCCAACTCCGAATTTTCTGTTCTCTTCCCAGAACAGCCCGGCCGAAGTGCTGCCCACCTATTCGCGTGATCTAACCTTTCGCTGTACCGTACGTGATCACCATCCGGGCAGTGGTGCAGTCATCTGGGAGGAGGTCGCCTTCAAAGCGACTGACAAGGCGGGCCCCTTTGTGGTCAATTACCCTAACCTGGAAACCGACACGCTCTTAGCAGGTACTACCGCCAAAATTCAGTGGGATGTAGCCAATACCGACCAAGCTCCTGTAAACGCTGAGTATGTCAATATTTTGCTCTTCCTGAATCGCGATCAAGAATCGGCTATCACCCTGGTATCCAGCACCCCCAACGATGGAGAAGAGCTCGTAAGTATTCCCGATCTCAATACACCCAATGCCTATATTCGCATCGAAGCAGCCGACAATATTTTCTTTGATGTCTCTGACAATAATTTCACGATCGTTCGCGATACCGTGCCCCGGTATTTCCTAACCCTGGAAGGCATCACGGGTAGCCGACTTTGTCTGCCAAACGAAGCCTCAGTAGTGCTAAGTACACAAAGCCTGAACGATTTCAATAGCCCCATTGAATTTTCTATTATTGATACTCTACCGGAAGGCGCCACAGCAAACTTCAGTAAGACGACAGTCAATCCAGGGGAAAGTACCAGCCTTACGCTTTCTTTTGAAAATACAATACCCAGTACTACGCTTCCTCTGCGCATCCAGGCTATTGCCGAAGAGGGCGATACGCTGATTCGCCAGATAGAATACCGTTTGGTCAATAATGACTTTTCTGAACTGCGCACCCAGGATCCAACGAACGGAACGGAAGACATCCTACTGCAAACCGATTTTCGATGGGACAGCCTGGCTAATGCAGATAGTTATCTATTCGAAATTTCGGACGACCCGCGCTTCGGAGCCACCACACTGGAACGCGCTGAAAGCCTAGTCAACACCTCCTACACGCCAGGATTTCTATTTGAAGAAAATACGATTTACTTTTGGCGCGTAGCCGCCGAGAATGAATGCGGCATTGGCAATTTTACCCCGCCTTCAACTTTCCAAACTTCTGCGGTAACTTGTACGCCGGTAGAAGCCACCGATGTGCCGATCAACATCTCCGGTACCGGACGCCCGACGATTGAGTCGAACATATTTATTTCGGAAAGTGGAACCATTAGCGACGTGAACATTCCGCTCCTAACAGCTAATTACCAGCCAGTAAAGAGCCTGCGCATGACGCTGATCAGTCCCGCCGGTACCGAGGTGGTATTATACGATCAGACCTGCGGCAATACCGTGCGGTTTACAACCGGATTTGATGATCAGGCGCCTCAGGCTATCCAGTGCCCACCGGACGATGGAATTGTCTTTCAACCCATAGGCAATCTTTCTGATTTTATCGGGGAAAACACCCAGGGTAACTGGACCCTACGCATAGAAGTAGTCGAACCCGGGTTCGGCGCCTCGGGTGGCCTGGAAAACTGGTCTCTGGAGTTCTGTGCGACCCTCAATCCCAATGATCCGGCGCTAGTTAACAAGGATACCCTTTTCGTACCTCCTGGCCAGGCAAATATCATCTCTCAGCGCCTGCTTTCGGTTACAGATGAAGATAACAGTACCGACGAAGTCCGATACCGCATTGTTACCCCCCCGAGTGAAGGCAGCTTGTTTTTCTACGGTACGCGCTTAGATACAGGAGATTATTTCACCCAGTCGGCAATACTCGACTTCGGCATCGCCTACGAAAATGAAAACGAGGCAGCGGAAAATGACGCATTCTCTTTTATTGTAGAAGATGGTACCGGCGGCTGGATCCCGCTAGAGTCGTTCCCGATCGTCATAAGCCCCGATGCGGTCGTGAAAACGACGGCCGTAGATCCGGAAACAGTTTTCCAAATTCTACCTAACCCTGCTCGTAACTGGATACGCATCACCGCCAATGGTTTCGGTGACGATGCTAACGTGCGGCTGCTAAACCTACAGGGCCAACTGCTAAAAGAGACCAACCTGCAGCATGAATCAACAGACTGGAGGCTGCCAAAGCTTCCCGCCGGTGTGTACCTCTTGCAGGTAATCGGTCAAAATCATCAACAGACCAAAAAGCTAATGGTAAGAGGGTAGGTAAAATCATTTTGCCCCATCCAGTAAAACAATGGTTTAGGGCCGGGCCGGGCGGTCCGGTCCTTTATTTCAAACCCAATCCCTTCCGTAAAAAAAGCACCTGCTGAAAAGTACCACGCGCCAGCATAAACAGTATGAGTGTGAGCCACAAGCCGTGGTTGCCCCAGAACCGCCCTAGGGTAAAGTACACCACCAAAAACACGATGAATGCGCTGATCATGCTATTCCGCATGGCTTTAGAAGCAGTCAGCCCAATGAATACTCCATCCCAGATATAACTCGGCGTGCTTAAGAGTGGAAAGAGCACCATCCAGACGAGATAAGGTCCGGCAGTTGCAATCACATCGGCCTGGTTGGTAAAAACACGTAGTAAGGATTGTCCCAAAAAACCGTACAGCATGGCATAACCGACGGCCAGAACCATACCCCAGCCAAAGGATAACCAGATCGCCTGTACGGTGCGCTCGCGGTCCTGAGCACCCTCGTATTTTCCCACCAAGCTTTCGGAAGCAAATGCAAAACCATCTACTCCATACGACATCCAGTTTACAAATTGAAGTAAGATCACATTAACAGCCAAGATCATTGCCCCCTCCCGGTTGGAAAAGCTGTAAAAGAGTGCAAAGGAGAGCGTAAGCAGAAGAGTGCGCAGAAAAATATCGCTATTCAGCCGCAAGAAACGCCGAAAGGCGGCCCACTGGAGCAGTACATCGCGGCGTAAGTACGGTAAGTAACCTCTGTAACGCCACCACAGGAATACCATGGCCAGAACCAATCCAAAATACTGGGCAATAACTGTACCCCATGCCACCCCGGCGACGCCCCACCCCATATGTCGTACCAGAAAGTAACTCATTGCAATGTTCACCAGGTTACCGACAACCGTCATGGCCAATGGTAAATAGGGGTTTTGCATACCAAAAAACCACCCCATGAAAGCGTAAAGCCCCAGGGAAGCCGGAGCCGCCCAGATGCGGATAAAAAAATACTCCCGAACCAATGCATCCTGCTCGCCCGCAGCTCCTAACAGCCGGGCACTCCACACTCCTAACGGATATTGCAGGGCAATGAGGGCAATAGCCAGCACAATGGCCAGGATAAGCGCACGCGCCAAAACGCTGGCGATGGCCTCCCGGTCCTGGCGCCCGAAAGCCTGGGCAGTCAGACCGGTAGTCCCCATGCGGAGGAACCCGAAATTCCAGTAAATAAAATTAAAAATCATGGCACCTAATCCGACCGCTCCGATGTGGAGCTCGGAAACGCGCCCCATTAATGCAGTATCAACGGTACTCAGCAGCGGTACCGATATATTACTCAGGATATTGGGCACGGCCAGACGCAAAATTTCGCGGTTCAAACTGCGAAACCGGCCGGCCGGGAAGAAAGGAACTTCCAAAACATTGCGATTGTGTTCAAAAATGCTTTTTTGCAAGCGAAGGATTTGCACTATTTTTACCCATCATTGCGCATACTTCCACCGGTGAAGTTTGCTTTAAAACCATCGCTTAGATGAAGATAAAAGTAGGTATTTTCTTCGGAGGCCCTTCCCGCGAACGAGAAATCGCCTTTGCCGGAGGACGCACCGTCTACGATAACCTCGACAAAGCTCTTTTCGAGCCCATCCCTATTTTCGTCGATAGCGCCCGCAACTTTATTCAACTCAATTGGCTATACCTGTATAAGGGATCTATTCGGGATTTCTTCCCGCCAATTGAACATCTGCCGAACGCTGCCTATCATTTCCAAATCTATCAAGAGAGTCTGGGTGATCTATCCGAGGCCGAATACCTGGCCATGGTCGATAAGGTTGGCACGCCCATCGACCGGGTTGACCTGCCCCAGTTGATCAGCATTGCTTTCCTCGCTTTGCACGGTGAATACGGCGAAGACGGCCAGATCCAGCAGGAACTGGAGGCGCTACGTATTCCTTACACGGGCAGCGGTGTAGAGGCCTGCAAAATAGGTATGGACAAAGCTTGGCAAAAACGCCTGATGAGCGAGCGCGGCTTCGATACCCCCGAAGTACTACCCATCAAGCGAAGCGAATGGACCCCTGACCGGATCGGCCACCTCTTCACCCAGGCCGTCGAAAAGATCAGCTATCCGATGGTGATCCGCCCGGCCAACCAGGGGTCTTCCATCGGGGTTTCAATTGTCGAAGAAGTCGCCTCGGAAGAAGCCTTCCGCGATGCCGTCAACGCCGCCTTTTTCCGCGAAGAGATCCGCTTGTCGAGCTGGTCCGAAAGCGGAGACTTTGAAAAGACGGAGTACCTGCAACTTTTGGCCGATATTCGCGATGGTATCGGCTTCCCGATGCAGGTTACCTATCGCGAACAAAGACAGCTGGTCTACCATCCGGAGGCGCTCCTCGAATTGCTGAATACTTACGCTCAGCAGGGAGAACCGCACGAGCAGGTGCTACTCGAAGGCCAAATGAGTGAGCAGGAAGTCATCGTCGAGGAATTTATCCGGGGTTCAGAGTTCTCCTGCATTGTCGTCCGGCACGAAGAAGGCCACGCAGTAGCGCTCCCCCCTACTGAAATTCGCAAGCAAGCCGATGTTTTTGACTACCGGTCAAAATACATGCCGGGCTTTTCCCGCAAAATCACCCCAATTGAACGCCCCGCCGAGCAAATCCGTGCAATCCAGCGCGATTGTGAAAAACTTTTCACCGAATTGGGCTTCGGAACTTATGCCCGCATAGACGGATTCATCACAGAGGAAGGCCGCATTCTGCTCAATGACCCGAATACCACCTCGGGCATGATGCCCTCCAGCTTTTTCTTTCACCAGGCGGCGGAAATTGGGCTGACGCCCGCTCAGTTTTTAACCTACATTATCCGGATGTCGATCTGGGAACGTTGCCAGGAGTACCCGGAAGAAGCAACCTATCCGGTACTGCTCGAACACCTCGACGATCAGATACGGCAGCAGCGCGAAGATGCAGCTGAAAAAGAAAAGGTAGGGATCATCATGGGCGGCTATTCCTACGAACGGCACATTTCCGTGGAAAGCGGCCGCAATGTCTTTGAGAAGCTTTCCAGCTCTGATCACTATGAGCCGATTCCTTTATACCTGATTGGCGATGCCAACTATTTCGAATTATATCAAATTCCCATTCCCCTCCTCCTCAAAGACAATGCCGACGACATTGCCGAAAAGATTCAACATTTTCAGGGGCATCCGATCATCGATGAAGTTAAAGACCGATGCCACGCCATCACGGCGAAATACGCTTCCCGGGATATGGTCTTCAAGCCACGCCGGGTACGCTTCGATGATTTGCCCGCTATTACCAACCTGGTTTTTATCGCCTTACATGGACGCCCGGGCGAAGACGGGCAAATCCAACAGGCATTGGAGTCACGCGGTATCGCCCATAATGGCTCGGGCGTTGAAGCAGCCGCCCTCACCATTGACAAGTACCAAACCCTGCAAAAGCTGAAAGCGAACGGATTCCCCGTTACCGAACAACTCCTGCTCGATGAAGAACGCTACGACCAAGAGCCGGAACTGTTTTACGACCGGGTAGAGTCGCACCTCGATTACCCGCTGGTAGCGAAGCCGGTAGACGACGGCTGCAGCTCGGCCGTTCAGCTCATACATAACCGCCAGGAACTGGATGCCTACACCCGTCTAATTTTTCGCCCCCAGGATTCGGAAGGCCTGGAATATCGGCGTACCCTACGCCTGAAACCCAAAGAAGAATTTCCCCGCAAACGGGAAATCCTGTTCGAGAAACGCATCACCCGGGAAGGTGCCGACCGGTTTCTGGAAATCACGGCTGGTTTATTGACGCACCGGGAATTCGACGGGCAGCTTCGGTACGAAATGTTTGAGCCGTCTGAAGTAGTGGCCGGTAGCCATGTACTCACCCTGGAGGAAAAATTCCTGGCCGGTGAAGGACAAAATATCACCCCAGCCCGTTTTGCCGATGATGCAGCACAGTACCAAAAAATCGCCAGCCAGGTAAAAGGAACGCTGGAGCGTGCGGCTCGTCTGCTCGGTGTCGAAGGTTACGCCCGCATCGATGCTTTTGTCCGCATCTTCGATGCGGACCGCGCAGAAACCATAATAGTAGAGGTGAATGCCCTCCCAGGGATGACACCTGCTACGGCTATCTTCCACCAGGCGGCCATAAATGGCTATACACCTTACGCGTTTATTAACAAAATCTTGGAATACGCTTCTCGGCGTCGGCATCAGCTGGAGCCAGCTAGCCAGGGAGCAGCCCCCACCGAACCGGAAAACACCGGTGAAGTGTCTGATGCCGGTTTGCCCGATTTAGATCCTGAAATAACCCCTTACGAAATGGAAGAAGCTGCTTTCTCGGAACCGCACAAGCAAGAGCCGCAACCTCCGGCCCAAAAAATCGAGCGCCTGCCGGATACACTGACCGAAGATCGATCGGTTATAGGCTGGATCAAGTGGGCGGCGACAGGGGTATGGGCATTTGTGTCCTCGCCGGTTTTTCTGAAGAATCTGGCCGCTTTGGTCATCCTGGGGCTGCTGCTGTTAGGCCTTACCCAAGGCTTTTTAAAATGGTATACCCACCACGGCGAATCCTTGATGGTCGAGGACTACCGGGGATTATCCCTGGAAGAAGCACGCCGAAAAGTACGCGGCAAAACGTTCAATGTGGTGATCAATGACTCCATTTACGTCATTGGTGAGCGGCCACACATGGTCATTTCCCAAAACCCCAGACCTAACAATTCTGTAAAGAAAAACCGCAATATATATTTGACCATTACCAGCTCGACCGCACCTATGGTACCTCTGCCCAGTTTATCGGATGGCTCGGAGAACTACGACCTATATAAAAGAAAGCTGGAAAGATTAGATATCTTTCTCAAGGTAGCCGACCGCCGGTACCGGGAAAAAATTGCAGAAAACACCATCCTTTATCTCATCGTAGACGGCAAGCGCGTCGAGCCAAGTGCGTTGAAGAATGGGATCGAAGTACCTAAAGGCAGCACGGTGGAAGCGGTCATTGCAGTGCGCAATACCGGAACCGTAGGCTTACCCAAATTGGTCTGCCGCCAATACGACGAAGCTGAATTTCTTTTGCAGAACTACAATTTGGAAGTCGGTACCATTTACGGGGACTATTCGAATCGGTACAGCGCTTATGTTTATCGCCAGGACCCCGAATTCACCGACGGCCGGGACATTCCCGTTGGTACTAAAGTTGACCTTTACCTTACCGATAGCCGGCCCAGCAATTGCAATTAGTCGCAACCTTTGAGAATGCTGGCAGTGTTATTCAGTCTAAAAAAGCTAAATCATGGAAGATATCAAGGTGGAAGAACTCAAAAAGAAATTTGATAAAGACGAAGACTTTGTTTTGATCGACGTGCGAGAGGCCAGCGAACATGAAGCCTTTAACGTTGGCGGAAGGCTTATTCCACTCGGAACCCTTCCCAGCCGCCTGGATGAACTGGAAGTCGATAAAGATCAGGAAATCGTTTTGTACTGCCGAACCGGAAACCGGAGCGGCCGGGCTAAAGCATTCTTGGCGGGGCAGGGATTCTCAAAGGTGCGCAATCTGTTGGGCGGCATGGTTGAATGGAAAGAAAAATTCGGCAACGAACACACGTCTTAAGCCTATCCTTTTCCTTAATCTACATCTATTGAGCTACGCGCTTTTCCTGCACGTAAGCATCGACGCCTTTCTTTTTCAGCTCCTGGGCCAATTCTTTGGCAGCATTGAGGTTATTGAACCGATCGACGATCACCACGGCGTATGCACCGCGATTAAATAGTGCCACCTCGGCCGATGTATAGCCCTGATTACGCAAACTGTTGGCTCTTTCGTCGGCATTTTCCCGGATGCGAAACGAACCAGCCATCACCATATAATCCCCGGAAGAACTCGACCTGACGTTTCTCGAGGATGTCGGCTCTTGCGTGGTTTCCCGTTCCGTCTGTTCCTCATCGTAATAGTAGCCATCATCTTCGTAGTCCGTAGTCCCGCTACCCGGATCATCGTAATCGGAGTAGTAGCCTTCGTCAACCGATACATTGCCATCCTCGTCCAACCGATAAGACCGATCATCCTGGGTAGCCAATGGGTCTTCGTAATCTTGTACGACTTCTGATTGATCCGCAGCCGGTGAAGACTCCCGGTCACCGATGAGACTGATGAGCAACCAAATTAGCGCTACCAGGCACACTGCAACAATTCCAATTGTAATCCAGTCCAGTTTAGACATGTTAAACAACTTTAATCTGGCAAATTAATCTTTTCACCCAGTTAAGAAATTACTTACTAAAGTAATAACAATTTTGGCAAGCTAATAAGTTCGCCTCGACCGTAAGCTCCTACTTGCGAGCATGGGGGACTTGACCATCCAGGTTGAGTTGGATTTGCAATCCATCGTACGCCATTGTAATTCCGGCTGGTAGTATAGCATCTATGTCCCTGTGCAACCCCATCCGGTGACTGATGTGGATGAAGTAGGTTTCTTCCGCTCCCACACGGCGGGCGAAAGCAATGGCCTGTTCCAGGTTCATATGAGAGTGGTGCGGCTTGTGATGCAGGGCACTGACCGTCAGCACACGAAGGCCCTTCAGTTTTTCGAATTCCTGTTTGGATATGGTGTGCATATCGGTCAGATAGGCAAAATCACCTATACGAAAACCGAGTGCCGGCATTTTTCCATGCATCACTTGGATCGGCGTTACCGTATGCCCGATCAGAGTAAAGGCAGTGTCCTTGTGAATCGGGATGATTTTTACTTGCGGCGCCCCCGGATAAGGGTTTGATTCAAAAATATACGAAAACCGGCTGCGCAGTTCATCTGCAACCCGCGCTGTCGCATAAACGGGCATATCGCTTTTCTGCATGAAATTGAAAGGGCGGATATCGTCCAGCCCGATGATGTGATCGTTGTGCTCGTGGGTCAAAAGTACGCCGGAAAGCCTGTTGATGCCCGCACGCAACATTTGTTGCCGAAAGTCAGGCCCGGAATCAATAACGTAGTTGAACCCATCGAATTGGAGCAAAGCAGAGGTTCGCAAACGCTGGTCGCGCGGATCGGCCGACCGGCAAACTGCGCACTCACAGCCGATGACCGGAACGCCTTGCGAAGTACCAGTACCTAGAAAGGTCACTCGTAAGTAATTGGCCATTGAATCCTCCATAATACACTTGGGAGAACACTATTCCTCCTCGGTGGTTTGCTGCCGTTGACGATTGATCGTCCGCAAAAGTTTTTGCTGCTGCTCGCCGAGTACATCGGGGTCTGCATCGAGCTGCTGCAAAATATCTAGCAGGGCATTGATCCGGCCTTCGGTGTCGTAAAATTTATTGATGACCGCAATGCGCTTGTTTTCCACCAAACAATAGCCCGAGTTGAAATTGCCTTTTTCGTAGCGCACGGTGTAGTCTAATGCCGCAAATAAGTCTTCTAACTTTTTTTGAAAGTGCTTGGTATACTTTACCATAATTTGCTGCCTTTCCGGTTATGTACGTGGACAAAAATACAACTTCGCCCTTATCTTACCGGAGAGCATCACCTCATTTTCGAGTTCCGCCGGGCAGCCTACACTTTTACACCACCAGAAAACCGTGCGTATCTCCGGCATGTCTTACTTTTGGTCAAAAAGCAACATCCATGGCGAAGTATCTTTACCTACTCTTCCTGGCCAACCTCTTTTTTTTATCTACTACCTGTAGCCTGCACGCTCAAGAACGCCGGTTTAAGGCAGCAGCTATCGTTGGCGCCAATCTTTCGCAACTCGATGGAGATCGGCTTGCCGGATTTAACAGTATAGGCTTTAACGCCGGTGGCCGCGTCAATGCTGTTCTCTCCGACCGATGGGAGCTTTCCCTCGGCATCCTTTACAGCCAGCAAGGCAGCAGCCGCAACACCGGTGACGATCCGGGCAGCATCTACGACAGGATTCGCTTAAATTATGTAGAAGTGCCCGTACTGATTTATTTCACCGATTGGAAGTTTCAAATCGGGGCGGGTGCATCTTACGCGCAGTTGATCAATTACGAGGTTACGGACGCCTTGGGCGTAGATATCACCGATCTGGAAAATTACCAGGATAGCCTGGTCTCGGTCGTTATATCTGGTACGTTTAACTTTACTGAACATATTGGGCTGAATGTGCGTTGGTCCCGTGGTCTGAATAACATTCGCGTCGACGAAGACCGGGACCAGCTTATCAGCCGGGTCATAGGAGTTCGAGGCATTTACACTTTTTAATCTGCTTTATGGACAAAGAAAGGCGAAGCGCTGTCATTGACCTAGGTACCAATACCTTTCATCTGCTGATAGCAGAGGCAGGCGATCAAAAAATGCCTTTTCGGGTGGTCTACCGCGACCGCCGTTTTGTAAAGTTGGCCGAGGCCGGCATCGAACAAATTGGCCCAGAGGCTATGGCACGCGCTGTAAATACCTTGTCTCACTTTTCGAAACAGCTACGATCCTTTGAAGTACATGCGGTCCGAGCCGTAGGTACGGCCGCAATGCGGTCGGCGGCTAACAGTCACGTACTCGTCGAGCGGGCAAAGCAGGAATTGGGCTTAGATATTGAAATTATTTCCGGGAAAAGAGAAGCATTGTTGATCTATCAAGGTGTACAACTGTTGATCCCCTTCTTCGAGCAGCCAAAGTTGGTGATGGATATTGGAGGCGGCAGCGTAGAGTTCATCTTAGCTACTAAGACGAAAGTCTTATGGTCAGTCAGCTTCCCGGTCGGAGTAGCCATCTTGCGTCATCGTTTTCATCGGCACGAACCAATTGAGGAGGAAGAAATAAAATCCATCCACAAGTTCCTAGACCGGGAAGCTGCACCGTTGACCCGCATGCTAAAAATCTACCCGGTTAGTACGCTGGTGGGTGCCTCCGGAACCTTCGACGTGCTGGAAACTTTTTTGGCAGCCCCCGGCAGCGATCCCGCACCCTATCCGAGTCTTGCCGTTTCCCGATTTCCCGATTTCTACCGCCAAATGCGACTCATGAATCTGGAAGAGCGCCTGCAAATAGCTGACTTGCCGGAAGCCCGGGCCGAGATGATCGTAGCCGCATTGGTGCTCATTGACTGGGTCTTGCAGCAATCACCAATTGAAGTGATCGAGATCTCCAATTTTGCGCTGAAAGAAGGCTACCTAGCCGAGTTACTAGCCGTACGAGTAAGCATATAGAAGTATTATTCGCCACCCTCAGAGCGGTCGGTTTCTCCCATCTGGTTATCATCATGCAACCGGTCAAAGAGCGAGCTAAGTCGGTACATTTCGTCGAGGGTATCGTCCAGGTAAAAAGCGATCTCCGGCACCCGCCGGATTTGCTTCCGAATACGCTGGGCCATTGCCTGTTTGAGTCGCACCTGATTCTCCTCCATCTCCAGCAACACGCCTTGCTTGTTATCCACATTATAAATACTCAGGTAAATCTTAGCCAGACTGAAATCCGGAGTAACTTTCACGCCGGTGACTGTTACTAAAGCTTGAGGGCCATATACATAGGTGCCTTCTTGCTGGAGCACCATGCTGAAATTTCGCTTGATCAATTCGGCTACCTGAAGTTGCCTTTTCGTTTCCATAATTCGAGTCATTCAGGGTGAGAGTGGTAAAATCACCGGTAGAACGCAGGTCTCGCGTTATTACGAGTATCGTCAAAAAAAGACGGAAATCCCAATATTTAGAGATGGATGAAATTCGTCTTTGGATTTTTCCTAGCCCAACTAGCGTTTTCACTAAAATGCTTATATTGTAACATCATTTCGTTGCAATTAGGCTTTGTCTGAAAAATGTTTTTGGTGAGTAAAAATTCAGTATCTCGGTGCGAGATGAAGCGCAAAAATAGAGCACCTGCAAGCCGGAGTGCCCTTCGGCATGCAGGCGTGATACTCTTTAGAATGAAATCCGATGCCGAAAGACTAATTTGTATTCCCAAAGGTATAATACAGACACCCCTGAATTGGTTTTACCGCCAGCTGCTCCGCTGAATAGTGCTAAAAGTTTTAGTGCGTCATGCCCGAATCAACACTGGATCGGCCCATTGAGTTCCTGAAAGGCGTAGGCCCGGTAAAAGGAACGCTTCTGAAGAAGGAACTTGGCATCTACACCTTCCGGGATCTGTTGTTCCACTTCCCTTACCGGTATGTTGACCGGACTCAGTTTTACCGGATCGGCGAGCTACTACCGGATAGCGGTCAGGTGCAGTTGCGTGGCGTACTGCGGCGCTTAAATGTTGTTGGCAGCGGTGCCAAACGGCGCCTGGTCGGGCGGCTGCGCGACGAGAGCGGCGCTATCGAGCTGGTCTGGTTTTCAGGAATCCGATGGCTGGAAAAATCACTGGTCGTAGGCAAAGAGTATATCGCCTTCGGCCGCGTCAATGCTTTCATGAGCCAACTCAATATCGCTCACCCGGAGATGGAAGCCGTTGGTGACGGTAAGGCCGGCCCTGCAGCTGTCTTTGAGCCGGTTTATTCCAGCACTGAAAAACTCAATAGCAAAGGGCTAGATGCCCGGGGACAGCGCAAGCTCGTCCAAACTCTTTTGGAGCTACTTCGACCCGCCGATATCGAAGAAACGTTGCCGGCCGATCTCATCCGGCGCTTGCAATTCCCCGACCGCTGGCAGTCATTGCAGCACATCCACTTCCCACCCGATGAACCCACCCTCGACCGCGCCCGCAATCGCCTGAAATTCGAAGAACTCTTTTTAATGCAAATGCGTTTGTTGCGCAATAAAACGCAAAGGAAGGAGGGTATCCGCGGTTATGGGTTTTCGAAAATCGGCGAGGCCTTCAACACTTTTTACCGGGAAAAACTGCCTTTTCAACTCACCAATGCCCAGAAGCGGGTGTTACGCGAGATACGACGGGACTTGGCCGGCCCCCAGCAAATGAATCGCCTGCTTCAGGGCGATGTGGGCAGCGGAAAAACAATGGTAGGCCTAATGAGCATGCTTATCGCCATTGATAACGGCTTTCAGGCTTGTATGCTGGCGCCAACAGAAATTCTTGCTCAGCAGCATCGACAGTCCGTAACCCGTTACCTCGATGGCATGAAAGTGCAAGTGGATTTTTTATCCGGCAATGTAAAGGGCAAGAAACGTACCGACCTCCTCGAGCGACTGGCTGCCGGCCAAATCGATATCCTTATCGGCACCCATGCCCTGCTGGAAGATCCGGTCGTCTTCCACAATCTCGGCCTGGCCATCACCGACGAGCAACACCGGTTTGGCGTAGCCCAGCGTGCCAAACTCTGGGCCAAAAGTAACCCCTACCCGCCTCATGTCTTGGTCATGACGGCTACGCCGATTCCCCGCACCCTTGCAATGACCCTCTACGGCGACCTGGACGTATCCATTATCGACGAGCTGCCACCAGGCCGCAAACCCGTACAGACCGTTCACCGTACCGAAAACCACCGCCTTCGTGTATACGGCTTCCTGAAAGAACAAATCGCACTCGGCCGTCAGGTTTACGTGGTCTACCCACTCATTGAAGAATCTGAAAAGCTGGATCTGAAAAATTTGGAAGAGGGTTATGAGGCCTTATCGCGGGAGTTTCCGCCTCCTGACTATCAGATCAGTATCGTACATGGTCGCATGAAACCCGAGGATAAAGACTTCGAGATGCAGCGCTTTGCCGAAGGAAAAACGCAAATCATGGTGGCCACAACCGTTATTGAAGTCGGTGTAAATGTACCGAACGCCTCGGTAATGGTTATTGAAAACACAGAGCGCTTCGGGCTTTCGCAACTTCACCAACTGCGCGGACGGGTTGGGCGTGGCGCCGAACAGTCCTACTGCATTCTACTCTCGAGCTTTAAAATTAGCCGGGAGGGCCGAGAACGCATCCAGACGATGGTGCGCACCAACGACGGGTTTGAAATCGCAGAAGCCGACCTTAAGCTCCGAGGGCCGGGGAATATCGAGGGCACCCAGCAGAGCGGTATCATCGCCTTTCGAATAGCAGATCTGGCCCGCGATGGACTAATTCTGAAACAAGCGCGCGAAGCTGCCGAGACCATTTTGGAGCACGACCCTAAGCTAATGCTTCCGGCTAGTGCTCCTATTGCCAATTACCTGACCCGGACGGCCCGCGAAGCCAAAGTATGGAGCAAAATCAGCTGATGGAAAAGGCCCGATGCAACAAGACTCACTGACGTGCCCGCACCTTACCCGATCCGGCAATTGAAGACTCTACCCGAGGGGAACCGTAGTAATACACATCTCCCGATCCGGCAATCGAGACCTTGAGCTGCTCTTCTGCGTGCACCTCCGCTGTGCCGGATCCCGCGACATTGACCTCTGCCTGCTGGGTTTTCAGATCCGCTCCTGCAAAGACGCCGCTCCCGGCCAGCGATATCTTCATACGACCCGCATCACCTAGCATTTCGATCTTGCCGGAACCCCCTATGGCCAGATCGAGCTGCCTCAGCTCGCTAAATGCTTCGGCACAAATAATGGACCCAGAACCGGCTACGGAAAGGTTCCGGATATCAGCCATCGTGACGTAAATTTCAACAGGATCGTACCGGCGTGCTTCTTCCTTAAAGCTGATGCCCCATGCATTATCCTTAACTTTTTGCTCGATGTTGTCGATAATATTTTTTTGCGCCTTGATGCGTACTTTTTGCTGCTTGCCTTGGCGGAGAAACACCTTGGCTTCAATCGCTAGTCCGATCGATTCAAAGGGAGGCAACTCAATAGTCTCTTCCACTACCGGACCTTTTCCAGTGATGCCCGGCTGGGCAGCAGCTCCGTTGGTTAGAAGCGCCAGCAGTAGGAGCCAATATATTGCTTTCATAGTTGTTTTTTGAAAGGTCAATAATGTGATGATCATGCTTAAGGACATGCCTTGAATGGATAAGGTTGCAATCGATTAATGTGCTTTAGACAGGTATTCGTGTACAAACTTGATCGCCATTGCTCCCTCTCCGACCGCTGAAGCTACGCGGTTCATGGCGCCGGAACGCACATCACCAGCAGCCAATACGCCTGGAATGGATGTTTCCAGGAAATAAGGATCGCGCTCTTCTTTCCAGATTTTGGCAAAATCGGTTTGCTGCAACAAATCCCTCCCGGTGATCAGAAACCCCTTGCGATCGTGCATCAGAACATCGGCAATCCAGTCGGTCGACGGACGGGCACCGATGAAAACAAACAATGCGGCGGCGGCTACCTGGTAGGTCGAATCATCATCCATGTTTCGGATCACCAGACATTCCAACCGGTTGCTGCCCATAGCCTCGATAACCTCACGCCGGCCGTATACGGCAATATTATCGATACCTTCTATCTGGTCAATAAGATAGGAAGACATGCTAGAGGAAAGATCCGGTCTGCGGATCAAAATGTTGACCTGCTTCGCATACTGCGATAAGTATACGGCGCCCTGCCCGGCAGAGTTACCGCCGCCTACAATGTATACCTCTTGATTACGGCAGGTTTGCGCCTCGGTGGTAGCCGCACCGTAGTATACCCCTGCACCGGTAAAATCATCCACTCCGGGTGCCGGATGCCGCCGGTACTGCACCCCGGAAGTAATGACCACACTGCGGGTATTGATCGAGGCGCCGTCATGCAACAATAATTCCTTGTAGTGACCGTTAACCCGCAGGCCCGTAACCTCCTGAGGGGTGAGGAACTCGGCACCGAATCGCTCGGCCTGGGTCAGGGCCCTCCTGGTCAATTCACCACCGCTCAGACCTTTAGGGAAGCCGAGATAGTTCTCGATACGGGAGCTAGTCCCTGCCTGCCCACCCGGTGCCCTTTTTTCCACTAGTAGGGTCTTTAGGCCTTCCGAACCGCCGTAGACAGCGGCAGCCAAACCGGCAGGGCCGGCGCCGATAATAACTACGTCGTACAATTCAGACTGCGCATTGGGATTCAAGCCAATGCGTTTCGCCAACTCCTGTACGGATGGATCTTTGAGTACCGCGCCATCCTCAAAAAAGATGGCCGGCAAATCATCGGTCTGCAACTGATGTAGCTCTAGGAGTTTGGCTGCATCTGGGTCGCCCTCTACGTTGATATACTGGTAGGGCAAAAGGTGCCCCGAGAGAAAATCTTTGACCTCATGGGATTTTGGAGAATACTGATATCCCAGCACCCGAATCCCACGAAACTTAGGTTTGTAGCTTGCCAGCCACTCGTCGAGCAGGTCATTGAGTACGGGATATAGCTTCTCTTTCGGCGGGTCCCAGGGTTTGAGCAAATAGTAATCGAGTTGAACGTCATTGATGGCCCGGATGGCAGCATCTATATCCGAATAAGCCGTGAGCAAAACCCGCTTGGCTTTGGGAAAAAACTGCTGTGCGCGTTCCAGAAAATCGACACCCAGCATCTCAGGCATGCGCTGGTCGGAAAGGAATAAGGCTACTTCCTCTTCCTTTTTTTTGAGCTCCTCCAGCGCCTCAAGGGCTTCTTTGGCAGAGGCGGTGCTCAAAATGCGATAGTCTTCTTTATAAGCCTGGCGCAAGTCCCGTTTGATGGATCGTATGACTTGCGGATCGTCGTCGACGGAAAAGATGATTGGTTTACGGTCTTCAGCCATGAGTGGGTGCGTGAATTAGGTATATTCAGTATTTACAGCAGCCGCAAAATTTATTGTTGTTCTAGCGGCACGATAGCCTCTTCCAGTGGAAAGCACACCCGAAACGTCGTGCGTCCAGGCTCCGAGTCTACTGCAATGGTGCCACCGTGTCGATCGATAATGCGCTTGGTAATATCGAGTCCCATACCGGTGCCCTCGCCCGGCTTTTTCGTGGTAAAAAACGGTTCGAAAATCCGGGTTTGCAACGCCTCCGGAATGCCCGAACCATTATCGGTAATGTCGACGCAGATGTATTCGCGGTCACGCGAGGTGCGCACCTCAATTTTTCCGCCGTCGGCAATGGCATCAATAGCATTGACAAGTAGGTTCGTCCATACTTGATTCAAATCACTGACGACAGCTGGAAATTTGGGTAACGTGCTATCAAATTGTTTGTCGAGCTGTACATTTTTCTGCTTAAGCTTAAACTTGAGCATCATTAGGGTATTGCGCAAGCCGTCGTGGATGTCGGCCGGCTCGCGCCCGCTTCCTCGGTCCATGTGGGAGTAGTTTTTGACCGATTTGACCAAGCTGGACACCCGGGTGGCCGACTCGCGGATTTCGTTGACCAACCGCTCAAGGTCCATCGTACTTTCGAGCCACCATAAAATAGTTGCGATATCCTCCTTTTGCAGAATAGCGGCAATTCGATCCAATTCTCCAGGCACCCAGCCGAAATCAACGAAAGTTTCGGCAATATCTTCAGAACCTTCAATGCCGTATTCATGCAGCCAGTCGAGCAGGTCGTCGTAGCGCTCTTCCCGCTCCAACATCGTCAGGTTCAGCTCATCGGCCTTGCGGATCTTTTCGAATAATATGGCGTTAATCTCATCGGTTTGCTCTGGCGTTATGTCCATCATGATGACCGATTTGAACTTCTCGGGCGTCTGGTGCAGCTTTTTGTACAAGTCTTCGGCACTCCGTACCATAGCCGAGGCAGGGTTGTTAAGCTCGTGGGCTAACCCAGCCGACATTTTACCCAGGGCCATCAATTTTTCATTGTAAAAACGCATCTGGGAAAATTCCCGGATGCGGTTAGACATCATGGCCACCAGATTACGGGTCAGGTCATAACACACGTTAGTCATTTCGACGAAATAATCGCGGTGCAGTTGCAGGACCGAACAGGGTTCTAAGATTACACCGAAAGCACCTGCCTGTGTCATGCGGGAAAAAGGAAGGACGCCGGTGACGAAACCCGCATGGTATACCCCTAACTCGCGCATCGTTCCGGTATCGCCAGATTTAACCACATACCTACCTTTAATGATGACTAGCATGTGATCAATGGGATCACCCGGTTTGAAGATCGTACCCTCATCGTAGCGCACGTAATCTGATTTGTCAATCAGCCATTGCAAGGCCGTTCCAGGTACGTCAGAAAACCCTTCAAATGTCTTTAGGAGAGGAAGCAGATCCGCAGTCTTCTGGAGAGTTACCATGGAAATATAAAATGATACAAAATAATTACATCTCCCAAAAAATATAGTTTACCCAGGGCCGGCAAGGGAAGAAAAAGTCCGGCCATCAGGAAACAACCGGAAGCGCGCTGAGCACCCCGGTTGCGTCCTTCCTGGTGGGGTATAGAAGGACAAATATGGCTACACCAGTACAAAATCTTCGATGACGATCTCACTTACGTATTTTTTATTGCCGTCTTTGTCGTCGTAATTTCGATGGACCAATTTCCCACGCACGACCATTTCCTGTCCCTTCTTACAGAGCTGCTGGACCAGGTCGGCTGTTTTGCCCCAAGCCACGCAATTATGCCACTGGGTTTCAGTGACCGTTTCGCCCTCCCGGTTTTTATATCGCTCATTGGTTGCAAGGGAAAATTTGGCGATGGAACGATCGCCACTGACCTTCTTGAATTCCGGATCGTGCCCCAGATGGCCGATCAGCTGTACGCTGTTACGTAATTGATTTGCACTCATAAGACTTCTTTTTTAATCTAGCAAAATATTAGCCTTTCAAAAAACAGAAGTGGCAGGCGCCTTGGCAGAAGGGTCAAGCAGTTATCGGCAAATTAGTCGACCGGCAATATATAAGCAAGACCTTGAACCGTGTTTAAACGTTTAAAACGCTTAATCGAAGCAGGATGCAACCCCATCAGATACCAGTTGGGGCTTGTAGAATTTATTTCGCTGTTCGAAAAGATTTTCTACATTATGAATAAGTAATTCAATAACCTACCCGCTAGTCCTATGGATTTGAAAGTTCGTGCCCGATCGATTACCCAACAGGTAGAAGTCTACGGGGAACAGTTCTGGCATTGCCTGCGCAAACACTGGTCTTGTATTTCCTTCATCCGGGAACACCGGATCTGGGAGGGTTTCTATCGGTACGGCTGGGTAAGCAAACTCCTGATCTTGGTAGCCCTTATCGCCGGGCTTAAGTTCATTGATATTTTCATCGACTGGATCAATACCCTGCAGATAGAAGAACCGGAAGATATGATCGTTGGCATGTCTGCGTTGGCCAGAGATGTATTTGAAAAGGAATTTAAATTTCTGTTTTCCAGCGGCATGAAATACGTAATGATCATCCTACTGGAAATTATTATCTTTCACGTAAGCCGGCGCACCCTGGAAATTCTTACTAGCGAAGCATCCGACGCCAGCTTTAAGGGCTTCGTAAGGGCCCAGATCCGCATGATTAAGGTAGCCATTCGCTCCTGGGTCATGGAGCTCCTGATGGTGCAAGTATTGCTGGGAACGCTGTTTAGTATCTTTGGATTTCTGGGATTCCTGGAATCCAGTCTGGCTTTTGCAGTCCAATCCTATTTTTTAGGACTCGCCGTAGTAGACAATTACAATGAACAATTTGACCTGACGATCAAAGATAGCGTTAAATATACCCGCAAATACATCGGCGTAGCGATCGCCGCCGGATTATTCCTGCAGTTGATCTTCTTTGTTCCGGTAGCAGGTACCATTATCGGGCCTTTCCTATCCGCTGTTGCTGTCACAATTACTATGTACGAGATTGCCGATTTACATCTTCGCAGTGAAGGAAGTGAAAAAGGACCGCAAACAACCGTTGCTCAAGCCTGAAGCCGGGCCGATACCAAAAAATAGTCGCCGAAAATTTCATAATCGATTGCATAGACCTGGCGCACCCCGCCTTTTTGCACCAAGCCTTCCATCTCACCCCCTGCGGGATGGAAAGCAAAGGGCGGGATGAAAATATGGGCACTGAAATCCAATTGTCGCCTTCCGTACGCCTTGTACAAGCATTCCTTGGCACCCCACAGAACATGCATGTGTTCTAACCGGTAGGTCTCCGACAAACGCACCATCTCCCCTCCGGAGAATACCCGAGGGGCGAGCAGCTCAATTTTTTCTACAAACCTTTGAATGTCTACGCCAACCGGTGTGAGCCCTGCCGTTGCCGCCGCTAGCTTGCGCGAATGACTGATGGAGATGTGGTGTTGGGTATCAATGATGTGCGGTTTTCCGCTGTCATCCTTGAAAATGGGAGCGCGTTCTTCTCGTTGCGACATCACATGCAACAGCTGACGAACCGCCAACCATTCTATCCGCCGGCGCCCTTTAATCTTGTTGAGTTGTTGGGTTTCCTCGGGATGGAGCTGCAGACGCTCGCGAAACCACTCCTCCGACTCTTCAATGCGCCAGAGGCCCAGCTCCGCTTCATCGGGTAAAAATTTATGATAAATTATCGGCATCGCATTATCGGGCGCTCAGCATTTTGGGCAAAACCAACTGCTAAGCCACCTGTTTCCTTGGTGAACAGAAAAGACGGGGTAAATTAATGAATGTACTGAAGAAAGCACAACTCACCGGGCACCGGGCAGCCATCTTCCACCTCTGTAGCGAATCGAATCCGCGCTATTTCCTCTCCGGAGCCGGCGATGGGTGGGTCGTCCGGTGGGACCTTCAGGCGCCCGACCCCGGCAGGCTTATTGCCAAAGTTGAAACACAGATTTTTTCACTGCTCAAAGTTCGCGAGCAGAATACCGTAGTGGCCGGTAATATGAATGGCGGCGTCCACTGGATCGACCTGGAAGACCAAGCGCAGAATCGCAATATTGCTCACCATACCAACGGCGTTTTTTATCTTTTGCAACTCGACGAGCAGTACGTACTAAGCGCCGGCGGTGACGGCATGCTCACCCGCTGGTCGATTAAAGAGCGAAAAACCTTGGAAAGCCTTCAGCTCAGCAACCGCAGTCTGCGTTGTCTCGACTACAGCCCCCTACGACTGGAACTGGCCATCGGCGCCAGCGACGGAAATATCTATCTCCTCGACGCGCGTGACTTGAGCTTGCGACAGACCATCCGGGGTGCCCACGATAAGTCGGTGTTTACACTACGTTATCATCCCGACCATCAGCGCTTGTTTAGCGGCGGACGCGATGCCCACCTCCGCGTGTGGGACCTGGAAAGTAAGACCTCCATGATTTCCGAACAACCCGCTCATTGGTTTACTGTCAATAGCATTGCTGTGCAACCCGGGGGGCGCTGGCTGGCTACGGCAAGCCGCGATAAGACCATAAAAGTCTGGGATGCCCAGGATTACCGCCTGCTCAAAGTGCTCGAAACCGTCCGGGATGAGGGCCATGTCAATTCGGTCAATAATTTGCTATGGACCGGGTACGAACACCAGTTGGTGAGCGCTAGCGACGATCGCAGCCTGATCATCTGGACAGTACAATAACCCGGTTAGTTGACTTTAACTTCGCCCGTCGCGGTTATGATGTCGATGATGTTCTCATCAGAATCAACCACCTCAATTACTGTCGGGTCGTCGGTAATACTGACAGCAGAAAAAGTCCCCGGCTCGCCCACCACCTCAAAACAAATCGAAAACAGCCGTTGCTCATCCTCGATGGCCACGGCCGCCAAAGAGGGATCAATCCAGGAAAACGTCAAGCGCTCCGGATACATTGACGGGCGTCCGAAGTTGGCCTCACTCATACTGGGCAAGCCGTACTTATCGGTGCGTACAAACTCCAAGACCGTTTCGTCCCAGGATACAGTATATTGCATGCCCAGAATATCACCCAGATGCTTAGCACTGACGGCAACACAAACTTCATCGCCCGGCACCGCCTGGGTTGCTTCTACCGTAATGGTAGGATCTCCAGGATCACAAGCCAGCATCAAGCCGGCTAAACAAATAAATAATAGTAGATTTTTGAACCCCATAGACTGCATTTTTTGCCATAATAGTAAATAAAACCCATTTCCACCCCCTGGAAAAACAACCCGGCGAAATGAAAGCTGCACAGCTTGGAAAGCTATGCAAATCTAAGTCGATCCATTGTAGTTTTGCAAAGTCGAAAGTAGTACTTTTGGCTTTGCAAACAGAAATGGGTTACCATGATTTTGTCGGACAAAAAGATTTTAGCAAGCATCCAGACCGGTGAGATTGTTATCGAGCCCTTTAACCGAGAATGCCTCGGCACCAACTCCTATGATGTTCATCTGGGAAAAACCCTGGCCATTTACAAAGATCATATCCTCGACGCACGCAAGCACAATACCGTAGAATACATGGAAATTCCTGCAGACGGATTGGTGCTACACCCCAACACCTTGTACCTGGGGGTTACGCAGGAATACACCGAAACCCATAATGCCGTCCCTTTCCTCGAAGGAAAATCCAGCGTCGGCCGCCTCGGTATCGATATCCACGCCACCGCCGGCAAAGGAGATGTGGGCTTTTGCAACACCTGGACCCTAGAGATCTCTTGCACCCACCCCGTACGAGTTTACGCCGGCATGCCTATCGGGCAACTCATCTATTTCCGCGTAGACGGGGATATAGAACGCTATTACAATAAAAAAAGCGACGCCAAATATCTGGAGCGCACCGACCAGCCAGTGGAAAGCATGATGTGGAAGAACAAGTTTTAAACACATTTATAAAAAATTAAATATGTAGATGGCCGGCTATGGCTTTGGCACATATTTTGATTTGAAATAATGCGAAAACGTATTATTAATTATCAAAATAGGTATCTGCCTAGTCATGAAACATCACACAACTACACCAAAATTACTGCTTTTATTACTGGGCCTGCTTAGCGTAGGCCAGCTATCCGCCCAACGTTTCGATCCCAACTTTGAGGTATCAGTAACTCGACCTGGTGAAATCACTCAGTTTACGGCACTTCCCGGCGGTAAGGTCCTCGTAGCGGGACAATTCCGCTTCGTCAACGGACAAGAAGCGCGGGGCATGGTCCGTTTGCTCGAAAACGGCAACCTGGACAACGCTTTCAACTACGAGCCTACCGAGATCACCGTCACTGCCTACGGTATACTGCCCGATAACAGGCTCCTTGTAGGCGGTGAATACCGCAATGCCCAGGGAGAACGCAAGTTTCTAGTTTTCCGGCTGGAGGAAGATGGGGCTATTGATTACTCTTTCTTAGAAATTACCGACATCGACCGCCCCGTCCGCTCCATCCTTCCGCTTCCTGACGGGTCGGCCCTGATCGGCGGAAGCTTTTCCGTTTTCAACGGCCAGGAAAAAGAAGGGCTGGTTTTGCTCGGCCCCGGTGGCCAGCTACAGACCGGTTTCCCCTTGCCGGAGGATCAGCATGTTTTGGTTAATGCCATTACGCGCTCCGACGACGGCAAGCACATATTGATTGCCGGCCGCTACGGCAATCTGGGCCAAGTCTGGCGCTTTGATATCCACGGTCGACCGGTCGGGGACTTTGTATTTAGCCCCCTGTTACCCGACGGTAATGAATTACTCGATATCTGGGAGATTCAATCGGCTGTTGACGGCCGTCTGGCCCTGACTGCCAATTCGTTTTTCCTCAAACCGGCACTGATCGTGCTCCGTGCCAACGGGGAATACCAGGAGCACACCTATATGGATATCAGTAGTAAGCGCATGCGCATTACGCCGAACGGTGAGATTTACTTATCGACCAATAAGGACCGCCAGGAAAACCTCTACCACTATGCCGATAATCAGGAGCTTTTACCCGTAAATACCGGAGCCAACCCGGACGGACAAATTACCGATTTCCAAATACTAGCAGATGGAAGTATTCTTCTAGGCGGCAACTTTAGTCAATTTGGCGGCCGGGATGCTTACAGCATGGTCAAGCTCCACCCCGACGGTCAGATCGACCCTTCCTTTAACCCGGCTTTCGAACGCCCGGGCCGCATCAACGCCATCAAATTGCTGGAGGACCGCAAAGTCCTGGTAGGTGGCACCTTTACAGCGATCAACGGGCGGCGCGTGCGCAACCTGGCGCGAATTACCCCCGACGGCACCCACGATCCCTCCTTTGCCGGTCCACCCAACATGGATCCACGCAATGAAATCAATGATTTACAAATCCAAGAAGATGGCAAAATCCTCACGGCGGGTAGCTATCAACACTTACTGAGCGAACCTTATTACGCCATCAGTCGGTTGCATCCGGATGGCCGCATCGACCATAGCTTCCACCCCGATACCAGTGAATATCTGGTGGGAGATGTAAAAGGCTTACTGATTACGCCTCAGGATCAGATTCTGGCTTACGGGGATTTTTTCATCAAAGTAGAAGATCAATTCCAGCGAAAAATCTTGCGCTATAACCGCGATGGCAGCCTGGATCGAAGCTTTTTCGATCTCATTCAGGCCCAGGAAATTAACGACATCGAACTGGCCGCCGGAAATATGCTGCTGCTGGCAGGAAAAAACATCACCGTCAGCGGCAGTGCTCCCAGCGACCTGGTCCGGGTAAACCAGTTTATCCAGCCTGATATCAACTTCAACCCCCAGCTAGAACTTCGTTCCGAAGAGGACCCAGATTATCGCGTTGTTATTCAGGAGGATCACAAAATTCTACTGGCGGGTAACTTTGAGGCTGTGAGCGGGGATTCGGTTTACCACGATCTGATCCGGCTGCACCCCGATGGCCGGATGGACACCACCTTTCAGCTCGACGGCCCTTCTGCCGCACTGGTCGACGGTGGTTACCCGGAAGAAGTAAAGGTGTTGTCAGACGGGCGCCTGCTCATTGCCGGGCGCAACCATCAACCCGAGGAAGGAAAGCTGAGCAGCCCGGTCATCCTCAACCCGGACGGATCACTGGCCGATTCGCTGAAGCTGGCCTACGAGGGCACCATGAACCGCATTACCATGCAGGATGATACCACGGCTTATGCGGCGGGCGAATTCGTCGCCGGTCCAAGCAAACAGCATGCTTCCCTGGGTAAGATTCTGATCTCGGACGCGCAGATTATCACCAGTACTTCGGAGGAACCGTTCCCCCAAGAACTTTACCTTTATCCCAACCCCTTTATGGAAACCATCACGCTGGAGTTGGCCTACCAATACGAGGGGACCTTCCCTGTGGTCGTCACCAATATGCTGGGACAAACTATGAAACGCCTCAGCGTGGATAGTTACGGCCAACAGAAACATATCATTGACCTAGCCGACCTCCCCAAAGGCATGTACATGCTGACGGCGCATTTAGACAATCGAACCATAAGCAAAAAAATAATAAAGCAATAATTTATTATCAAATAGGTTTTATTTTTTTAACTTTAAGGATGTTTTACCAAAAACCATAAATATTTTGCCAACATCCCCGAACTTATTCAAATTCGGTCAGTCCTCTTCCCACAAGGGGGCTAACCTTCGTTTTTTCCAGAACTTTCTCGGCGGCACGCTTCAACAAACGGAAGCAGCTACTCGGTTACTCCAACTATGTGCTGATATCCTTCGACTTGTCGATCATTTACCAGAAAGACCGGGCGCAAGGGCCATTGAAAGACAACTGCTACAACATGCTCCGCATCTATTGGAAGATTATTTCGCGCTGTTGCTAGGCGTGAAACACAGGGAAAGGCGCGAAGCTTACGTTCAATTTTTAAGGCGTCTACGGGCGCTTTCCACTCAGGTTCGGCTGGCACGCAGGGCGGGCTACCTTCACCGGGTGGATACCCGGCACATTACCCAGGCATTGCAAGGCCTCACGGTTGATTACACGCGCCAGTACCGGCTTTTTTGCCACCAGGCCGTGAGACGCGGCCTTCATTATTCATCATTTTGTTGATAATGCGTATCTTTTTCCTTAGAAAACGAAAGTATGAACCTGAAAACGATCTCCGCTGGCGCCGGGAGCGGCAAAACCTACCGCCTCACCAGTGAATTGGTCAGTTTACTGGAATCGGGGGTAAGTGCTGACGGTGTCATTGCTACTACTTTTACGAAGAAAGCTGCCGCCGAACTACAGGAGCGCGTTCGGGTGCGGCTGTTGGAGAGCGGAATGCAGGAGCAAGCCGATGACCTCAACAACGCTTTGATCGGGACGGTCCATGGCTTAGGTGTGAAATTACTGGAGCGATTTGCCTATGAAGCAGGTGTTGCACCTGAAGCATCCATCATTGCCGATGAAGACCACCAAACACTATTTGACCACGCGTTGGCCACGGTGCTGCACGAAAATCGCGTAGCTACCATGGAACAGCTCTGCGAGCGGTTGGGGCTAAGTAAGAACGAGTATTTCGATTGGCGTAAAGAAGTACGCAAGATCACGGAAGTGGCTCGCACTAACGACCTTTCCCTGGTCGAACTCGGAGCGTGCGGCGAACGTTCCTGGGCTGCTTATTCTGAGCATCTGCCTCCGCCCGATCTGGATGATCAGTACCTTGCCCGGTTCACTGCAATACTGCAAGATACTATTCGTGCGCTCGCAGGTAACGAGGATTCCACCAAGCAGACCAAAACAGCATTAGGCCAATTGAAACGCATGGCTCATCGCCTCCAGCTGGGAGATTTGCTCTCCTGGCCAGACTGGGCGCAACTATCCAAGCTTAAGGTGGGAGCAAAAAGTCGCGATGCGGTTAGTGACCTGATCGAATTGGCACAGCAACACGAGCGGTTGGCGACCTTCCAAGACGATATCAAGAGCTTCCTAGACGAGCTCTTCGGCATTGCGGTAGCTGCGTTAGAAGAATACGAGAAGTATAAAAAAAAGCGTGGCCTGATCGACTATACCGATATGGAGGTACTCGTCAATAACCTGCTCGATCATCCCCAGGTAAGACAAGTACTGGGCGAAGAACTCGAACTCCTGATGGTCGATGAATTTCAGGATACCAGCCCGATCCAGTTGTCCATTTTTCTCAAGCTCTCCCAGATTGCTCGCTATTCCGTATGGGTAGGCGACCCGAAGCAGTCTATATACGGCTTTCGAGGAGCGGCGCCGGAACTCATGGAGGCCATCATCAAGGCAAACGGAGGGGTACGGCCCGAAGATATTCAGACGCACTCTTGGCGCTCGCGGGAAGATATCGTCGCCGCCACCAATGCTCTGTTTACCAAGGCTTTCGCACACATGCCTGCCGAACAAGTCGCCCTCCAGCCGAAGCGAACCAACAGCGGCACGCCCAACGGGCTCAACAAAGCTCCTGAACCCCCATCAGTAGGCCTTGCTTTGGTACACTGGCATTTCAAAATAGAACAGGACGAACAAGGTAGGCGCCTCCGAATTAAAAACGAGTGGACCAACGCGTGTATCGCTCGCAGCCTCAAGACTTGGCTGGAACGGGGCTCTATGATCTTACCTAAAGGTGAAAAGCAATATAGAAAAGCCCGACCGGGCGATGTCGCAATTCTTTGCCGATCGAACAAAACCTGCCAACAGATGGCCGATACCCTGCACCGAGCGGGGTTGAGAGCAGCCATCTCCCGCGCCGGTTTGGTCAAATCGGCAGAGGCCCAGCTCACCCTGGCCTGCTTTAGATATCTGATGAACCAGGAAGATGCATTGGCCGTAGCAGAAATCTTGCGCCTCTACGCCGACTACCCCCTGGAAGACATTGTGGCCCAGCGCTCGTCATTTCTACAACAGGAAGAAAACCTGCGCCGGCCGTGGACCCCCGAGCACCCCCTGTTGGCCCGGCTGGACCAACTGCGCACAGAGGTAAGGGATTTATCCAGTTCCGAAATGCTCGATCTGCTCATTACGGCTCTGGACCTGCGCCGACAAGTGGTCAAATGGGGGCGGGGCCAGCAGCGACTCGATAATCTCGAGCAACTGCGACAATACGCTTTACAGTACGAAGAAGGCTGTAACCGAATGCATAATGCCGCATCCCTAGCCGGCTATCTTCTTTTCCTGGAAGGCCTGCATCAACGCGAGGCCGATCTTCAGGGGGCAGGTCTGGGACCCGATGCGGTTAACTTGCTGACCTACCACAAAAGCAAGGGATTGGAATGGCCCATAGTTATCTGTCACAGCCTCGAGGATAAGATTCGGGCCGATCTCTGGGGACTGTCGCTGGAGCGCGATAACGAAACCATCGAACTTAATGATATCCTCGCCGGCGCCTGGCTTCGCTATTGGGTCAACCCTTACGACCGGCAAGACAAGAACATGGCCCTCACCGACCGACTGATGCAGACCGACTTGCAGGCTCGCAACGTTAAAAATGCCAGGCAGGAAGAAGCACGCCTGCTATATGTAGGCGTGACACGCGCCCGCGACTACCTGGTCTTTCCGACAACCGATAACCCCGCCCGCTGGCTGAACCGGACCTGGCACGATGGGGAGGAAGGCCTTCCAACCCTGGACCCCGATACACAAGAATCGCCTTGGTGTTGGGAAGGGCGGTGGCTGCAAAAGGAAACGGAAGTTTTTTACTATCCAAAAGATCTGCCCGTAGCGAGCCTGCATACCTCCCCTACCTTATACCCAAACATATCCGAAGGACTCCGAACCTACCCTACCGAGCGATATGATCTGAGGCAGGAACGTTTACAAGGGGCCTACCAAGCCAATACCGGCGTTATCAAGCGCCTGTCGCCGCCAATTGATAAGGAAAAGGTAGATGCCCCGTACCTGGTCGGCAAAGCCATCAAGGCTTTCCTGGCCGCCGACCTGCCCACGTATGCCGATGATCAACGCCTGCATTCCGCAGCGGGTATGGTGCGCCGATTCGAAATCTCAGATGACCTGCCATCAAACGCACTCGTTCGATACGCCGACCAGTTTTGGTCGCTTTTGCAGGAACAATACCAGGTAGAACGTTTCTTGCGCAAGTACCCCCTGGTATACTGGAAAAATAAACGCTGCTTCGAGACAGTCATCGATCTGCTGGCACATACCGCTTCCGGACCGCTCATTATACAGCACTCGGGCTATGCCGGAGGGCGAAAAAAGTGGCGGGACAAAGCACTGGAATTGGGGGATTGGTTCTACCTTAGTAAGGAAGGAATTAACGCCGTACTGGACCAATCCGCAAAAACGATTTTACATTTTGTACTGGATGGCGCCCTGGTAGATATCCAGCTGGTACCCCGACAGATCTCCCTTTTTGAAGACCCAAAAAAAACACCGTGATAATGTCAAAACTGATTGTTCTGGGTGGCAGCCTCCTCCTCGCGTTCTCTCTCGCTGGTCAAGAACTCAATGAACAGTACGCTGGGGATTTTGCCACTGAAGTCTTGTACGCAGAAGACGTCCACGACAAAGAGCAACTCGAGCAATATATTCAACACGACTTTAGCCAGCAACTGGAGTCCGGTAATCATACTACTCTGGGGTATATCGGCAGCAATTACCGCCGTTTGTATATGCGGCTGATCTCCGTGATTAAGCATCCCGAAAATCCAAAACTTTACCTGGTTTACGGAAAAAGTAAAGTGGGTAGTAACGTTTGCCGTTTCCAGGGCACGATGGAGATCGCGCACATCCGGGAAATGGATAATCTGGAATATCCGGACAAGACCTTTGGATTGGTTTTGGGAGAATACCGGTTCTTCGAAGATCAGAAGCAGAAGCACGTAGGGGTTTTCGAAGGGGTCTTTGTTTCCTATTTCAACCTCGACGAAGCCGGGCGTCCCCAATACGAAGAACTGATGAGCTTCGCTGACGGCTTCTACAATAATCAATTTCAGGGGCTCTGGACCAAATACGGAGAGCCTGACCCCAAAAAAGCCAATTGGGGCGATTACCGCATTCCTGATAGCTTTGAATTAGATCAAGGGGCCGCAATGTTCGGTCCCGCCGAACAATACCTCGAATACGGCTGGGAAAACTACAATAATGCCTTCCTGCTTGGTCAGCCCAAAGCTATCGAAAAAGAAGGCGAAACTTGGTGGATAGAATAAATCCGGTATGAGTTGGCGTATACTCCATTCGCGCACACTACTACACGATCGATGGATCAAACTGCGTTCTGATGCCTGCCTGACCGCCGATGGGCGCATCGTGGACCCCTTCTATGTTCTGGACTACCCCGACTGGATGAATGCGGTAGCCGTAACCGAAGAAAATCAGATTATTCTACAGCGTACCTACCGCCATGGATGGGGGCAGCGGATCCTTGAGCTCCCCAGTGGAACCATCGATCCCACCGACGAGAGCCCGGAGGCAGCCATGCAGCGCGAGTTGCTAGAAGAAACCGGTTATTTTTTCCCACACCTAAGGCGGCTGGCCCTGTTAGCCCCGAACCCCGATAAGCAGACCAATCGCGTTTATGCCTTCTTAGCCAGTGGTGGGTATGTACTGCAAAATGCCCAACCGGAAGCATCCGAGGACTTTCGACAGGAATTGGTGTCCCTCCATACCTTCCGGCAACTTCTCCACGAGCAGCAGTTCCTCCAGACCATGCACGTGAGTACGGCTTTTTATGCCCTGCCGTTTTTAGAAAAAACCTAATTTTGAGCTGCCCGGGGCAGGTACCGGGAAACGGTGCGGGGCTATCGCAAAAAGAATCAATACTGGAGCAACTCAGTGCCCAGGGCGATCCAGAGGTGATTGCGGATTAGACTGCCTGCTTATTTAGCAAACGAATGATCAGCTCCAATAAAATTATGGAAACACTAAATCTTGATTTTAACCGCATTTTGGAAACCGCAACGGAATTGACCATCACCTATCTGCCAAGGGTAGTGTTGGCCATACTTGTATTTTTAGTTGGCTTACGCTTTATTCGCTACTTAACCAGCCTGTTAAAAGCTTCCATGCAGCGCACAAAGCTCAACAAGGAAATTCAACCCTTTTTGAGTTCTTTGCTGAGTATTAGCTTGAAGGTGTTACTCATCTTTAGCGCAGCGGGTATTGTAGGAATTGAGACCACCTCATTCGTAGCCGTTCTGGCTGCAGCCGGATTCGCGGTGGGATTGGCCCTGCAGGGCAGTCTAAGCAACTTTGCTTCCGGCATTATGGTGCTGATTTTTCGCCCCTATACGGTGGCCGATTTAGTCGAAATTGACGAAAGGGTAGGATACGTCGCGGAAATTCAAATTTTCAACACTATTTTGACGACCCTCGACAACCGGACCGTGATTATCCCGAATGCACAGGCGGTTAGCAGTACCATTATCAACTATTCCACGCGCAAAACCCTGCGCGTAGATTTGGAGATTCCCATTCCTTATCAAGAGTCTTTTGACGAAGTTAGCCGGATTATCCTGGCATCCTTAACCAACATCCCGGAAGTATTGGAAAAACCGGAGCCTTTCGTAGGCATCCATGCTTTCGATAGCCACTCTATCCTACTGGCGGTGCGCCCTTATGCCAAAGCCGAAGATTATTGGATCGTTTACTACGAAGCCCATCGGCGTATCAAGAAAGCGCTGCATGACCACCAGATTCCCGTAGCCTATTCCGAAGGCGTCGAATTGGGTAAAATTGGCGCCTAGTTTTTATTTTACAAAAAAAATATGACGATGAAATGGCTCTACCTGAGCACGTGCCTCTTTTTCCTCACCGGTAGTTTCGCACAGGACGCCTTCCTCGAAGAATTCGCGGTTAAATGGGAGGGCGCTAAATCCTATACCCTAGAGGTAGCGGAACGAATGCCCGAATCAGCCTATGACTTTCGCCCTACGCCCGAACAGATGTCCTTCCGGGAGCAACTGCTGCACATGATGTCCAATATGGTAGGCCTCAGTCAGAGGTACCTCGACGCAGGGGACTGGGCACCTGTACTGCGCGATACGAGCATCACCAAAACCTACGATAAAGAGCTTTTGCTGCGCTACCTGGGTTACGCTTATGAGTACGTCGGCGAGTCGGTAATTGAGCTGGATTCGACCGAACTAAATAAGGAGGTTGATTTCTTTGCCGGCCCAAAGTCTGTTCGTCAAATTATCAATCTGTTGGACGACCACTCTACCCACCACCGGGGACAACTCATGGTCTATTTGCGCCTCAATGGTCTGGAGCCTCCCCGCTACCGGGGCTGGTGATTTTTATTTTTTTAAAACCCATTCTTTATGACACCCTTTCATTTAGCCTTCCCAGTTACCGACCTCCCCTCCACGCGCCGATTTTACGAAGGATTATTAGGTTGTACCGTTGGACGAACCTCCGACCGTTGGATCGATTTCAATTTCTTTGGCCATCAGATTACCGCTCACCTGGTCGATCAGCCAGAACCAGAAGGAGCACATAATCAAGTCGACGGCAAGTCGGTCCCGGTAAAACACTTCGGTGCAATTTTACAACCCGATGAATGGATCACCCTATCGCAAAAATTACAAACTGCTGAGGTCAAGTTTATTATCGACCCTTACACCCGCTTTGAGGGGGAAATAGGCGAGCAGTCCACCATGTTCTTGTTGGACCCCAGCGGAAATGCGTTAGAGTTCAAAGCATTCCGGGATCCGGAGCGGATTTTTGCAGCCTAGGACTGATCAGATACGGGAAATTCGTGATTTCGGACAAATTTACAATTTGTCCATTTAGAACATCATATCTTTTAAGCGCGGTAATTCGTAATTTTTTATGGAGAATCATATTCTCTACGTATTATTCGCTTGGCATAGATCTAACATCTTCGTAATCATGTAGTTTGTAAGGGTTAAATTAACATACAGATAAACCCTTCCGATTGAAAACATTGGTCGCTCCCAGTAATTTTATGCAGGTTGCAGAAGGTCAATCATACCCCATGTGCCTTCCATTCAAAAACCAAATAACTGTTCAACAATGCTCAAAAAACAATACCTAAAAACTAAACCAATCTGTAAAGTCACTTTTACCCTCCCTGCCGAAGCCATCGGTAATGGTCAGGAAGTTCGCATCGTAGGCGATTTCAACAATTGGAGCTGGGAAGATGGTGTTGCCATGAAAAAATCTGGCAAGCAATTCAAAGCGGAGATCAGCCTGCCCATTGGCCGCAACTACGAATTCCGCTACCTTATCGACAACAATTCTTGGACCAACGATTGGGAGGCAGATGCTTATGTACCTTCTCCTTACTTCGGCATCGACAATTCTGTTGTATTTGTAGAAAACAGCAGCAATGGTACTACCGGAAAACAGGCTAGCGCCCAGAAAGACAATCTCAAAAAAATTGAAGGCATTGGCCCTAAAATCGAAGGTCTGCTCAAAGGCCACGGTATTATGACCTTTGCAGACCTGGCAGATGCAAAGCTCGATTTACTGAAAGATATCCTGTCTGAAGCCGGCAGCCGTTACCGCATGCACGACCCCAACACCTGGGTAGAGCAAGCCAAAATGGCCCGTGATGGCCGTTGGGAAGATCTCGACAAGTGGCAAAAAGAATTGAAAGGTGGCCGCCGCTAGTAGCTTTTCCTTTACCGACCCTAGCTGCGCCCTCCCGCCATTGTAAGCGGACCGGTTTTTTTGAAGCCGGTCCGCTTTCTTCTGTCGTCCTTTTCCTTCGTTTATTTCCTTGGTTTTGTACCTTTATCCACCGCGTTACGGCAGCAGAATGCCGGCTGCGCCCTGTTCAATTAACCTAGCGCCATGATGGAGGTACGCCACGACATTAGCCCATTCACCGATTACGACATCTATCTGTTCAAATCCGGTCGGCATTTTAAGATCTACGATCGATTGGGATCTCACCTGAAAGAAGTAGATGGCCAGAAGGGTGTTTTTTTTGCCGTCTGGGCCCCAAACGCAACTGCCGTCTCGGTAGTCGGCAATTTCAACGGGTGGAATGCTGGCGCCCATCCCCTGGCCCCGCGTTGGGATATGTCGGGTATCTGGGAAGGCTTCGTCCCCAACCTCCAGGCTGGCGAGCTTTACAAATACATTATTCGCAGGCCCGACGGAGGCACTTTGGAAAAAGGCGATCCGTACGCGCGGTTTTGGGAAATTCCACCCCGTACCGCCTCCATTGTCTGGGATCCGAAATACAATTGGAAAGATCAGGAATGGATGACCCGGCGTGCAGAACAGGCAGGTAAACCGCAAGCCTATTGCGTATATGAGGTTCATTTGGGTTCTTGGCGCAAACGGAACAACGGTGCAGAGTCTCTCTCCTACCGCGACCTGGCAAATGAGCTCGTGCCCTACGTCCAGGAAATGGGTTTTACACATGTGGAGTTTATGCCGGCTATGGAGCACCCCTTTTTCCCATCCTGGGGATACCAGATTACGGGTTACTTCGCGCCCACCAGCCGCTTTGGCACCCCCGAGGATTTTATGTATCTGGTCGATCAACTCCACCAGGGTGGAATTGGCGTTATCCTGGATTGGGTACCCTCACACTTTCCCAATGACAGCCACGGGTTAGCACAGTTCGACGGCACTTATCTCTACGAACATGCCGACCCCCGTAAAGGATTTCACCCTGACTGGAAGAGCGCCATCTTCAACTACAACCGCAACGAGGTCCGCAGTTTTCTCATCTCCAATGCACTGTTTTGGCTCGATCAATACCACATCGACGGATTGCGGGTCGACGCGGTAGCTTCCATGATCTATCTCGATTACTCCCGCGAGGAAGGCGAATGGATACCCAACCAGTATGGCGGTAATGAAAACCTGGAGGCGATCTCTTTCCTCAAGGAGTTCAATGAAACCGTCTATAGAGAATTTCCCGACATCATTACCATTGCCGAAGAATCTACGGCTTGGTCAGGGGTTTCGCGGCCGACCTATACCGGGGGGCTCGGCTTCGGGCAAAAATGGATGATGGGTTGGATGCACGATACGCTCAATTATTTTTCCAAAGAGCCCATCCATCGCAAATACCACCACAACGAGCTGACCTTCAGCCTCATCTATGCTTTCACGGAGAATTTCATGCTGCCCCTGTCGCACGATGAGGTTGTCCACGGTAAGGGCTCACTTATGGACCGCATGCCCGGCGATGAGTGGCAGCGTTTTGCCAATATGCGCCTGCTTTTCGGCTATATGTATACCCATCCAGGTACGAAGTTGATGTTCATGGGCGGCGAGTTCGGACAGACCTCAGAGTGGAGCATTGAGAAAGGGCTCGACTGGTGGTTACTCGACCACGGCTTTCACCAAGGGGTGCAAGCCTGGGTGCGCAATCTCAACAACTATTACCGCCAACAACCAGCCCTTTACGAACGTCAATTTTCGCCGGAGGGCTTCGCATGGATAGAAAGCAACGACCACGAGAACAGTATCCTGATTTACATGCGCCAGGGCAACCAGCCCGATAGTTTGGTGATCGTAGCGGCTAATTTCACACCCGTAGCCAGATCGAGCTATCAGATCGGGGTTCCACAACCCGGCATTTACGTAGAAAAACTCAACAGCGACAGCCATCACTACGGAGGTTCAGGTCAACATCATAACGATCCACTGACAGCCCGGGAACCTGGCTGGCATTTCCGACCTTATGCTATCGAGGCGGCCTTGCCGCCTTTGGGAATCGTCGTCTTTGAATTGCAATAGTTACTCTCTTTTTCGCTCATTGCCCCCCGTGTGCAGAGTAGAAGTCGTACGCTCCTCAACTGTAGGAAGTACTACTAGCAAAAGCGCCGGCAGTAAGGTCAGATCAGCGATTACGGCAATGCCAAGTGTTAGTGCAACCAGTGCGCCAATGTAATAGGTTCCTAAAAACTCCGAGAGGGTTAGCACCAAAAACCCCCCCATCAAAATCAAGGTGGTAAGCACAATCGCCTTGCCAGTGTTCCGGTAGGTAATCGCCAGCGCTTCTTCCGCCGGGGCGCGCCTTTTCTCCTGTCGAAAGCGACTCAGAAAGTGAATGGAATCATCTACTGCAATTCCAAGCGATATGATGAAAATGATGGAGGTTGAAATTTTCAAATCAATACCGAATGCTCCCATGGCACCGCCGACCACCAGGAGTGGGAAAACATTCGGCACGAGCGCGATCAATGCTATACGCAAGGACCTGAACAAAATGGCAAACAGAACGGCAATTACTGTGAAAGCCAGCAACAGCCCGCCGATCACGTTTTCGGCCAGGTATTTGTTATTGAGGTCGAGAAGATAAGCCGTACCAGTTATTTGGTAATCGAGCTTTGAGTCAGGAAACTTTTCGTCCAGGAAACGGAGGAACGCCGCATTTTTTTGCCGCACTACGTAACTTCCCCAGTCGGGCATGTCGCCCCGCAGGCGCACAACACGCCCGCCCTGAGCGATGAAGCGATCGAATTGGGTTGCGCCCAGATAGCGCTCCAGTTTCTTCGCCAGTAAATCAATGCTGGCCGTATCATTGGGAATACGAGCAAAAGTAGTATCGCCAAAATGGTAGATCTGATTGGCCTGCCGAATCATTACAGCGGGCGTCATCAGGTTTTTCACTCCATAAACTTCCCGTAAATACTTACCTACGGTCGTTAATTCCTTCAGCAGTTCCGGCTCGAAGATGTCTTCCCGACTACTACCATCTTGCAGACGGACCATACATTCAAAAGGGCGCGGACCAGCAAATTTGTCGGCAAAAAATCGATGATCCTGTTGAAGCGGATTACTTGGGCGCAGGTCGGTCAGAATATAATTGTTAACCGTAATGTAGCGCGTACTCCAGGCACTTAAAGCCATCACCAATGCACTTACGGCAATAATGACCCAACGCTGCCGCTTCACCCATGCAAAGCTAAAGGCCAGAAATTCATCCCAAAAGTCTGTGGAGCCGGTCTGTGGTCGTTGCAGTTTGGGTTGCAGGCGCAGGAAAGCAGGTAGCAGTGCATAAGTCAACCCTAAAGCGATGAATATACCCACCGAAAGGTAGATACCCAAAAATACCAACGGACGAAAACTGCTACTGGTCAGGGTGAGGAAACCCAAGGCGGTGGTCAGCGAAGTTAGCAAGGTTGCACGCCCCACCTCCCGCACGGCCGAGCGCAGAGCCGCATCGGCCGGAACGCCGGAACGCCGGCTACCCAGGTAATGAGTTAGTAAGTGCATGGTATCCGAAATCCCAACGACCAGGAGAATCGTCGGAATAATATTAGATACCAAGTCAACGGGTTTGCCAAGCAATGCCATCAGGCCCAACGTCCACAGGACGGATAATCCTACTACTGTCATCGGCATCCATAACCCCCAGAAGGTGCGGTAAGTAAACCAAAGGCTCCAGATGACAAAAAGCACGGAGGCACCCACGAAAACGGCCGTTTCCCGCTGAATAAGCTGGATGAAATAAGTCTGACCGAAACACTTGCCGGCGAAATGCACATTGGAAAAATTTAGGGCATTTACCGCTGATCGAATGCTGTCCGTCAACATTCGACACTTCTCCTGCGATAGCAGATCATCGTGCCGAACAAACAACAAGACCGATTCCCGGTCGGCCGAAAAGATATAGTTGACCAAACGGGATTTATAAATGCGTGCACTATCCGCTGCGTACCGGCTCGTGTCGCGGAGGTGTAGATAGGGGCGGCGCATGGGAGTCGCCGCCACCGGGTTGCGCTCCACCTGCCGCAAATTAGTGGGTCCGTGAACGTATTGCACCCAGGGTAGCGTTTCGATTTGTCGCCGCAAACTGTCTATCCTGCTCAAAAATTCGTATTCAAAGATAACACCGGTGGGCGATTCTAGCCCCACCAATACATAATCATCGTCGTTACCGAAATGGGTGCGAAACTTTTTGAAGAATTGGGTTTCCGGGTCCCCTGCAGGAAAGAACATTTCCAGATCATAGTCAAACTGTAGGCGGGGCAGCTGGGCAGCAAAGAATATGCTGACCCCAGCCACTAGCCCAATTGCCAGCCAACTCCGTTGCTTTTCACCCATATTCCAGAAGTTTATAGGACGGCCACACTACCTTGATGGCCATGGTGGGACCATGAAATCGCCCTTGGTATATTTCGACCACTGATGCGAACGATTGGATAACCGCAATGGTTGTCCAAATTCACCTTCCTGGGATCGACTACTAAAATTTGACTGAGCCAACCGGCTACTGCAAGTCGCGTTTCTTTTGCCTGTAAAGCGGGCAGGGTACTAGAGAGTTGGAATTGATGCTCCCGGTACCGACCGAGATCAGCCCGGTTACCGACTACCGTCGCCTTTATGATTTGGGTGGTACAGTGTACCTCGCCCCAGGCCTCTCCGAAAGGTGATCGAATGAGATGAACCTGGTGTTCCAACAAATGTGTACCGTTTGGGAGGTAGTATTTTTTAGGGGCAAAAAGCCGTTCAGGCGTCTTCCGGAAAAAAAACTTGTAGGCGCTTTCTTTGAGTGCCCAACATTGCCACAGCCAGTAGTTAGGTTGAGGTGCCCCTTGATAAATTTTCATTTCGGCCGGATGCAGGATCTTCCGGGCATATTTTGCGTAACGACTCCGATCAAATGCCGGCAGGAAATGCAAATCGATGATGTCGTGACCGATCATTCGGCCAGCCGCTCCTGAATAATAGCAATGGCGTCTTTTACCGTCAGCATCTGCTCGGCGGCCGCATCATCGATCTCGATATCGAAGGCCATTTCTACATCGATGATAATATCCACGAGGTTGGCCGAATTAATCTCCAAATCCTGCAGGAGATCGGTATTGGCATTGAGCTCCTCCAATCGTTGCTGGTCGGGTACATAAGGCTTGATAATTTCTTTAAGCCGGTCGGCGATTGCTTCTTTAGTCATGGTGTTCCGAGAATTTCTTAAAAATAACACAGCTATTAACATCTCCGAAGCCAAAGCTACTTTTAGCCAGATATTGCAGATCCGCCGGTTGGGTCGATTTTGGAATGCGGCTGGAATCAACCCGGAGGGCGATTTCGGGGTGAAGATCTTCGCAATTCAAATTGGGATGCAGAAAACCGTGAAAAAGTTGTAACACCCCAGCTACCGATTCGATAGCTCCGGCGGCGCTCAGACAATGGCCAATCATGGACTTGAGTGCGTGTAGGTATGGGAAGTCAGCCCCCGATCGTCCCAAACTGGCGCACCACTGCTCCACTTCTCTCGGATCGAAAAGGGTGCCGGTAAGGTGGCCCGAGATGGCATCTAGTTGCGCCGGTTCCATACCGGCATCGGCATAGGCTTGTTCCAGGCAGCGGCGGATCCCTTGTGGACTAGGCGCCGTCATCGTTCCCCCCTGCCGCTGTCCGCCAGAGTTCAGGGCGCCGCCGGCCAACTCGGCATAGATGCGCGCACCCCGCGCCCGGGCCGAATCCAGGTTCTCCAGCACAAGGGCTCCGGCTCCGGCGCCCGGGACGAAACCGGCAGCGCTGGCGCTCAGTGGTCGCGACGCCTGTTCCGGCCGATCGTTCATTTTGCGATTGAGTACGCGCATGGCGTCGAACCCTCCCCAAACGTAGGGGCCGCCACTGTCGCAGGCGCCGCAAAGCACGCGTCGGGCACGACCTGCACGAATGCGATCCATACCCAGCAGAAGGCTTTCGGTCCCGGTACTGCAGGCCGAAGCATTGGTGGTTACCACATTCCCCAAACCCAGGCGTCCCCCCAGGTGAGCACTGATTCCGCTCGACATGACCTGAGGCACCGTTGTACTACCCAACCGGCGCACCTTGCCCTCATCGATCAGATAGGCAGCATTGCGCACGACCTCGGCGCCGGCCAATCCGGCGCCGAATACCAATCCGCTATCCCAGTCAGCGGGCGCATCTTTTTCCGGAATGGCCAGCCCGGCATCTGTCCAGGCATCCATCCCGGCCACCAGTCCGTACAAAATACCGGTAGCATGGTAGCTCTTTTGCTCGATGGGGGTCAGGTATTGGGTTAAATCGACGGTCTCTAGGGGAGGAACACCACCCACCCAGCATCCGAACCCAAGCTCCTCCAGGCTTGCATGGTAGGCAATACCCGAGCGGCCGTTGCGCAAGGCATCCAAAAAACTGGGTAAGCCGATTGCATTAGGGGCTACAACACCCATTCCGGTAATGACAACTCGATGCTTATTCATAGTTTACACGCATTCCGGCCAACTCTCCACGACAGGCTAAACGGTCGTCCGGAGCAAATAGCTCTGCTCTACATTTTAACTTCCCCAATCGAAAGTATATTTTTTCCGCCACAACACGAACCCGGTCTCCCGGCCAGATGGGCGCTAGAAAATCGACCTCCGCAGAGGTGAACACAAATTTGGCAGGGGGGCGTCCGGCTCGAATCTCGGCCAGGTAAATCCCCAAACCGACCAACCCGATCTGCGCCATGGTTTCTACCAAAATGACGCCTGGCGTAATGGGGTGATCTGGAAAATGACCGGCATAGAAGCCTGCATCGGCCGGATAAGTGCAGTGCCCTGTAACCGTTTGCTCGTCGATGCGGTCGAAAGCATCGACAAACAAAAAAGGCTTGGCATAGGGTAAGCGCGAGTAAATTTGTTCTTCTATAGTCATGATGAATTGGTTAGCGATTTCCCTCCCCTCCGTCAACCGGTATTACGGCCCCATTGACCCAGTTTGCCTCCTCGCGGCAGAGCAAATAAACCACATCGGCGACATCTTCAGGGCGCGTCAAGCGGCCCAACGGATTGCGGCGCCGGCTCTCTGCTTTCAACTGGTCGGCACCGGGTATGCGGTTGAGCGAAGGGGTTTCGGTCACGCCTGCCCGGACGACGTTACAGCGCAGTCCTGTTGGTCCCAACTCGGCTGCCAGGTATTTGGTCAGTGCCTCCAATGCAGCTTTGGCCACACCTACTGCTGCGTAGCCCGGCCACGTGCGGGTACTTCCCTCGCTCGTAAGGGCCAAAATCCGCCCGCCGGGCGCGAAAAGTCCCCTTTGTCGCAGAGCCTGAGTCCAGGCATAAAGATCGAGGCCCATCGCCTGGACCGTACTGGTCAAATCACCAGCACGCAGTGCACCTGGGTCGCCGGCAAAACCGATCGGCGCCGTTTCGGGGGCCATCAGTTTCACATTTCCGCGGGCTATTGCATGCAGTAACAAGAAAAGCCGGTTGCGGCCTTGCAGCTGGCGTTCCAGATCTTTTATGATCAGTGCGCGTTGGTCGGCTCGCAAGGCATCCACATTGCGGGTCACCAGTCCTACGCCTTGCGCGCGGATTGCTGCGAAGGCTTGCTCTACTTGGTCCAGGTTTGCTTTGCGATCGCGGTGCACGATCATCAGGTGCATACCCTCCCGTGCAAGACGCTGGGCAGTAGCCAGACCCAACCCGCTCGATCCGCCCAGGATAAGGGCCCATTTATCTTGATCCCGAAAATACGGTAATGCCATATCCAAAGATTATTGCCAGCGCAGCAATATACTCTGCGCCGAAAAACCGGGCCCAAAGCTAAGCATCAAACCATGATCGCCCTGTTGTACGCCGTGTTGCAAAATCTCATCGAGAACGTAAAGCACGGTCACACTCGACATATTACCGAATTCGCGCAGTATCCCTTTCGTGGCGTTTAGATCTTTGTTCAGCTCCGCGAAGAGCCCCTCAACCATTTGGATGATTTTCTTACCCCCGGGATGAAAAATCAGATGGTCGACCTGGTCGATAGTCAACCCGTTGCGCTCCAAGAAAGGAAACAATATGCGATCGAAATGCGCCTTGATGGTCTCCGGTACGTCGGGGCGTAAAACCATCTGAAATCCGGTATTGCGCAAGCGAAAGCCCATCATGTCGATCTCGTCGTAAAAATGATACATCTTTGTGTCAAGAATGGCCGGGGCAATCTGCTGCTCCTCGTAGCCGACAATGGCGCAGGCAGCGCCGTCGCCGAACAGTGCCGCCGATACCATGTTGGCCATCGAAAAATCGCCCAATTGAAACGTTGCCATCGGGGATTCTACTGCGATCACCGCAGCGCGCTTACCCGGATGTGCTCGCAGGAAGTTATTAGCGTAAATCAGGGCCGAGACACCTGCTGCGCAGCCCATCTCCGTCACGGGCAGACGCACCACATCCTGTCGCATTTGCAACCGGTTGATGAGAAAAGCATCGACCGAAGGAATCATAAAGCCCGTGCAGCTTACCGAAATAATGAAATCGATATCGCCGGGTGCTAATCCAGCTGATCGAACAGCTTCGCGCAAGGCCCGCTCCGCCAGGTCGGTCATTTCAGTGATGTAGTGATCATTACGCTCCTCAAAGGTGAGGTCCCCCAGTACCATTTCGGCCGGCATGATGGAGTAGCGGCGGTCAACCTGTGCGTATTTGAAAATGCGCAATACTTTCCGGCGGAAATGCTCATCCTGCCCGACCAGGTGACGTTCCATATCCTCGATGATTTGATCCGTCGTTTTTGTATAGGCGGGCAATGCCCGTGAGGTAGCCAGTATTTTAGGCAGGGACTCCGGCATGGATTTTTTATTTTAGAAAAAAACAAGTAAACGGTAACGAAAGGCCCAACACCAATTCACCTCCCAACTGCGGGCGCCGGCATCCTCCGCCAATTTAATGAGCTCGGCCTTTCGGAAGCCTTTGAGAATAGACAAGCGTCCATCGTGACGGGCTATGTAAGGTGTGCGGGCCACCCAGGAGCCAAGGCTAAATAAATAGTAGGCTAACCAGTGCCGGTGTAAATCATTAACCAGAATGACACGTACCCCATTGTTTCTGGCTCGTTCGAAAACATAGCGCTGTTCAGATTCGGAAAAGTGGTGCAGGCAAAGGTTAAAGGTCAGCACATCAGCCTGGGGCCAAATGGCCGCGTCGTCGAAGATATTTTCCTGGCGGTATTTGATCTCCGGAAATCCCGAGCTGTTACTACGGGCATAATCCAAGACAAATTCACTGGCATCTGTGCCAATCAGCTGGAGGTGGTGACCGGTTGTTCGCATCCACCGCGCTAATGCCCGCAGACCGTCGCCGCTGCCGCAACCCAAATCATTAACCACGAGTGGTTGTCTGATCGAGGGGGTAAGTGCTTTGGTGATTCGTTGCAAGCCGCGGGTCAGCACCTGGTTACCGCCCAGAAAATAATTAATGCGTTCAATACTGCGAAAAGTCTGAATGATTTGTTCGCCTTCCAGCTCAAAGTCGTCGATGATTTCGGGGGCGTTAGACCGGTACCTGAATTTTTCGAACACCATGGGTGGAAGATAGCAATTATTCGGTATTTGCGATTCTCCGAGGTGGTATTTGGGCTTCCGGTACCAATTGACCGTGGGTAGCCCGTACGATTCCCGGCAGTAGCCTCGGCATTACTTTCAGGGTTTGTACGGCGAAAGCCGATAGCCCGGTGCGCATGAGGCAATGCTGCCATTGTCGCCCCCAGAATAGCCGTTGTCGAAATTGTTGGTTCCAGGCCTGCTGGTATTGCCGTTGGCTGGTTGGCCGATCGACTTTTCCTTCCAGAAAAGGAAGGGTGGCCTCAACGGCAAGCTTAGCGGCGTGTACCGCCATGGCCATGCCGTTGCCGGCCAAAGGCGGTATCATGCCCGCTGCGTCGCCCAACATCAAGACATCCCCTACGACCTGAGCCTTAGGTGCAAATGAAATGTTGGAAATTGCCAGCGGTTTATCCGGATAGCGTGCACCGCCCTGGATGAGTTCAGCGAAGGCCGGGTTAGTCGCCAAAAAATGAGCCTCCAGGCGATCTAAGCTTTTGTGTTCTCGCAAAAGGCGCTCGTGGGCCAGGTAAGCAATATCTATGGTGCCGTCTTCGACTTGTACTGCCCCTCCGTAGCCCCCCGGAAAAGTATAGAGTGCTACCAGATCAGGATCGAAAGCTGAATCGACGTAAAATTTAACCCCGATGTATGGCGCAGGGTGCTGAAGAAAAGAACGACCTAAGCGCTTATCCAGGATAGATTTTTTGCCAAAGGCCGCCAGGACTACCCGGGCCGGCCACTCATCTCCTTTCTGATCGCGCACCCGGAATCCGGTAGAGGTGTATGCTATATGATCGGCCCGGCGCCCCTCTTCCACACGGGCACCTTGCTGTATCGCCAAACGTTGCAGGCGGTGATCAAGCGCATAACGCCGCATACCGAAGCCCCCCATCTCCAGCGGTGTTTCTACAAAACGACCTTGGGGACCGTGTAACCGGAATCGGCTGACCGGCCGGTGCGTAATTACCGGATCATCTAGCCCCAAACTACGCCAATAGGGTATAATTTCATTGGAAACGTATTCTCCGCACACCTTGTGTTGGGGGTACCTGCGCTGCTCCAGCACCACAACCCTCCGGCCTGACCGGGCCAGGTGCAGCGCCGCCGTAAGACCTGCCAGTCCGCCACCGATAATTAAGACTTCCGTTGCCGGTTGCTGCATACGATTTTTTGTTAATTTTCCTTTGATAAACAGCCGGCCTTTGTAACCCGGGCCGACAATCAGGACCATGTTTAGAAGAATAAAATCAAATACTTTCCGAGACCATAGTGATCGGCAGCTGGTAGCGGCATTCCAGAAAAACGGCGACATGGAACCCTTGGCGGCTTTGTACGAGCGATACCTGGAACTTGTGTACGGCGTGTGCCTGAAATACCTCGAAAATCCCGACCTAGCCGAAGATGCTGTGATGGACATTTTTGAGCAACTTGCACGCAAACTACCCAGCCAGCAAATCCAAAATTTTCGCCCCTGGCTGTATGTCTTCACGAAGAACCACTGCCTGATGCAGCTGCGGCGACACTTGGGCCACCACCTCATTGAATATGAAGAACAAGTTATGCAATCTGAGGTTTTCTGGCATCCGGTGGAAGAGGAAGCCGAAGCTAGAGCAGCCGAACTTCAGCACCATTATTTAAAAGAATGCCTGGAGGGACTATCGCCCAATCAGCAGGATTGTATCCGGTTGTTTTATTTACAAGATTACACTTACCGCGAAATCGCCGACCAGTGTACCCTGCCCTTAGGTACAGTGCGCTCCCACATACAGAACGGGCGGCGGAATTTGCGCAATTGTATGCAGGCAAAAGTGGAGAAAAACGATTATGAGTAAACAGGATCCCCAAACGCAAAAACTTTTAAGGCGCTGGCTGGCCGGACTGACCGGACACCGCGATGAGCGCCAGCTGGGGCGTGAGGCTGCCGAAGACCCTTTCCTGCGGGATGCCTTAACAGGGTACCGGCAATATCCGGAATCCGACCATGAAAGCAAGCTGGCCCAGTTACGCACACAGCTACATTGGCAGCGACGGAGGCGCCCCGTCTATTGGCCAGTTATTGCCACAGCTGCCATTGTTCTGCTCGCATTTGGCATCTGGTGGTCAATACCGCCCGGTATCCAGAAGGGCGCCTTCCCCATAGCCGGGCAAAAGTCGGCCGAGACAGAAGAAACGCTTGCCCCAATCGCCGACGCCAGCCCGGCAGAGGAAAATGAGGTGATCAACGACCAGGCACTGGAAAAAAGGAAGTCAACACTCCGGACTACTCTTCAAACCGATACCCCACCGACGGCAAGAATCAGAGATACGGAAGTCGCACCTTTATCAACCATTACCGATAGCCGAACAAAAAAGATCTGGGGCAAAACGATTACACCGATAGGACAACCCCTGACTGGTATCAAGGTATTCAGCCCATCGTTGAAGGACACGGCCTTGTCCGGTCCCGAAGGACAATTCCAGCTCTTCTTGCCAGCAGTCAATAGCCAGCTCATGGTGCAAATAGATGGCACCACTAAAGGACCATACGCCATCGGAGAAAACGACTCCCTGTTACTGGCCTTCCCGTTGGCCGGTGCAGGGATATCGCCTCCTGCTTCATCCGTTGCTAAAAGCAGGGGCCGGACGAATGACCAATTACAACCCAACATCGGTATTACGCAGTTGTATGCGTACTTGCTGGAGCGTCTCGAACCGCCAAGAGACACTTTTTTACTCTACTTTGCAGTGTACCCAGACGGCCACCTACAACACTTTTCCGCAAGTATCACCGACAGCAGCCAGGTTAATCCCCTGGTACGTGCGTTGGAAACCGGCCCAAGCTGGAGCAACCCAATCTCTAATCGTTTACCGGTATGGACCCAGTTATCCTGGCCGAAGCCCCTGCCAACCAAATAGAGAGAAAGGTTCTTTACGTCTATCCCCAGGGGGGATAGATAGATTTTCTGCGCCGTATTCCAACCTTTTGAGCCACCTTCCCTTTTAGTTGATGTCCCTATCTAAAAAGCGGATAAACGACCATGATGAAAAATTTACTTCTCTTTACACTTGGCCTATTAATCAGCGCAAGCATGTTCGCGCAACGTCCTTCCGGCCGACGTGGACAACAGCCTTCTATCACGGGCAAAATCACCGGCTCCCTGGTGGATACGACCACTCAGGAGCCAGTGGGATTTGCGACCATTGTTTTACTGGACGCAGAAACACAAGAAGAAAAAAACGGAGCGCTTTCGGATGAATCCGGCGATTTCCGGTTAGACAATGTTCCACCGGGCGTCTATGATCTGAGCATTTCTTTTTTGGGTTACGAAAACAAGATTATACAGAATATTAAACTGACGCCTTCCAAACCCGATTACGACATCGGTGCAATCAACATGTACGCCGAAGGAATCACCCTAGCAGAGGTAGAAGTGAAAGGTGAGGCGGCAGCCTTTGAAAACAAGATTGATAAGTTGGTTTACAACGCCGACAAAGATATCTCCACCCTGGGCGGCGATGCATCAGATGTATTATCCAGGGTACCTCTGCTTGCTGTTGATGCAGAAGGAAACGTGTCTTTACGCGGCTCAAGCAACATCCAGATTTTGATTAATGGCAAACCCTCCACCATTTTTTCCGGAAATATTGCCGATGCTCTGCGTTCAATCCCCGCCGAACAAATCAAAAAAGTGGAAGTTATAACCACGCCTACCGCTAAATACGATGGCGAAGGATCGGCAGGTATCATCAACATTGTCACTAAGAAAAAGAGCGCCGAAGGATTTACCGGTAGCGCCAACCTCAATGTGGGTAACCTATCGAGCAGTGGCAACTTATCGCTCAATTATGCGCGGGGACGCTTCGGCCTTAACGTCAATGCCGGTGGTTGGTATGCTTTCCCACGCCCTTCGCGCGATGACTTTTTACGGGAAGATTTCCTCACCGATGAAAATGGCAACCAGGTTACGCGCGTACTCGACCAGTATACCGAAGGCGAAAGCAATTACTTCGGTCCCCGATTGTCGATTGGCGCTTTTTATGATATTAATGCCTACAATACCATTTCCTCCTCGATTACCGGTCGCGGCTTCGGGTTCAACACCGAAGGGGAGACCATCGCTTTCTTTGAGGATCCGCTCAATGAGCTTACCCAGAATTACACGCGGGTTTCCGAAGCCAGCCGCTTCCGCTCCGGCTTCGACTGGACCACCGACTATACTAAAAAGTTCAAAGATAATCCCGACCGGGAGCTATCCATTGCTTATCAAATCAGTGGTGATTTTAGCACCAGCCAAAATGACCTGTTGCAGGAAGGGGATGACCCAAGCCTCTTTCAGAATTTTGCAAACGAAGCACTGGGCCTCAACCTGGAAAATACCATCCAGACGGATTACACCCATCCTTTCAGTGAGGCCATCAAGATGGAGACAGGGGTAAAAGCGATCATCCGTGATATCACCAGCGATTTTGAATTCCAAGAGTTTGATCCGGACTCCGAAGACTTTGAAATCGTTCCGGAACAAACAGATGAGTTTAAATACGATCAGGATGTATATGCCGGTTATTTATCCTTTAACATTCGATTCGGCGAAAAATGGGGTATCGTAGCCGGTGCCCGTTATGAGCACACGGATATCAAGGGAGACTACGATGTGAGCGAAATTTTCTTCGAGAATACCTACGATAATATCTTGCCCAGCTTTATCATCAGCCGGGACCTCAATCAATTTTCTAGCCTGAAAGCCAGTTACGCCCGTCGCATTCAGCGGCCTAGTCTGCGCTTCATCGATCCTTACGTACAAGTAACCGATCCAAGGGATGTGGAAGTCGGCAACCCAGAGCTTTTACCCGAGCTTTCCAACCAGTACGAACTTGCCTACAATGCCTATATCAAAGGAGTTGTCTTTAATGCAGCGTTTTACTACCGCCGGACAACCGATATCATCGAACGCTTCACGGAGGTGAACGAGGAAGGGGTTTCCATTAATACCTATCGCAACATCGGTGAGAATGACGTATTTGGTATGAATGTCTTCAGTTCCGGCAAGATCGGCGATTGGTGGACCATCCGCGGCGGCGTCAATATCAACACCTACCGATCAGAAGGCGTCATAAATGGAGTAGACCTCAGCAATAACGCCATTGTCTGGAACGGTAACCTTAACTCTTCAATGAAGTTCGATGGTAACTGGACACTGGAAATTAACGGTTTTTATCGCTCACCACGGCCTTCTATCCAGGGAACCCGGGCAACCTATTACCGGACTTCCATCGCCATTCAAAAAGAACTTTGGGACGAACGGGGCGCCATCGGCCTCAATATCAGCCAGCCGCTCAACCGGGAACTTAAATTCCCAGTCGAACTGGAAGGCCCTACTTTCCGCCAGGAAAGCGAGCGCGCCTTTTTGGCACGCAGCATTGGCGTCAACTTTCGTTACCGCTTCGGTAAGCTCAATTTCAAAGATCGCCGTCCACGCAGTAAAATTCGTAACGACGACCTGAAAAACGACGGTGGCGGAGGTGGTGGCTTTGGCGGTTAGAAATTGCCCGCCTAAAAATCTGCTGCTTGTTTCGATAGATTTATTTTCTTCAGTGAGATGATACGCCCAAATCGGGCCGAAATCAGCCTTACTCTCACAGTCCATTGCAGCAAATTTGTGAAGCAATCTAAAAAATAAAAAAGCGGTACCAGAATGATGTATTCTAGTACCGCTTTACTCTTTAAATAGACCGCTAGTCTATCAACAATTCAAGATATTTTTACAAACGTACTACTTCGGTATATGTACGCTGAGGTGTCTTGATGGTGAACAACAAGGACTTCCCTTCTACCCGCTCAAGACGGTACCGCTTTTGAAAAACAACCTGATTGGCGTAGATATCTTTGTATAAAACATTACCCTTGTCATCTTCGATGGTAACGCGCAGTGTCTCGAGACGCGGGCAAGCGTAGTACAGGTCGATCGCTCCACCATCGCGCTTCATCACTTGCGGGCGATTGATGTGGTAAGCGTCATCTTTCCGCAGGCTCAATGCTCCGGCACGCACCAGGAAGGGTTGGATCCATTCTCCGGCTCCTTCGCGCAGAATCAGCATATAGGCGCCGATTTCCAAAGAAGTCATGTCCAGAGAAGCTTCATATATCTCGCCGGCCTCGATGTCTATCGTCTGATAGATTACGCCGCGTTCGTCTTGAACAGTGAGCATCCGGTCGTTGCCGCTGGGTTCTAAGGCGAGGTGGACTATTTTGTGCTCCTCGTCGACCCGTAGCTGCACACCGGCTTCGCTAATTCCAAAATTAGCGGTGGAAAAAGCCGCTAAAGGCAAAACAATAAGGCCTAATACCGTAATAATGCGACTAAAGTTTTTCATAAGACTTGTTTTTAAGTAATTAAATCAATTTTAAGTCTCGGTTCAGTGTGCAATTTATACCTACAAACAGAAAAAGTCTAGCCTTTTTACCCCAAAAAAAGATTAAACCAGAATTGAACTCAATTTTGTGTTTCTTTTTAAGATTTTGTTGCGGCAAAAATCGGGTTTCGAAATTTTTTGCGGCTAGTTATCTATAGGGGATAAAATATTTGGTTTTAGCTGAAGCGATTTTTTTGTTAAAATTTTATGACAAAACTCATCCTTCGGCGGGTTTGTTGTCAGCAATCCGAAGCGATGTGGTAGCCTGAGGAGACGGCGCCTCGGTATTCGCTTTCCTTGGGGGGCGTAAAATTCCCGGCCACACCAAAGCTAACCCCATTGCAACACTCACCAGCGCTGCCACTTGAAAAGCTAAGCGTATGGAAAATTGATCGACTAGGGGTTGAAATAGAATCGGAGAAAGGAACTGGCCGGTAAATACCGCACCCGTCAGGCCGCCCAGTACCTTGCCTCTTATGCCGGGTGGCGTGTAAGCAATGATGCTCAAGTTTCCGTTGGGCATCAGCAGCCCTGCACCAAGACCGGCAACGATCATACTACCACCAACCGCTGCCAGCGAATTTGCCAGCGATACCAGCCCGTACCCGATGCCCATCATCATAAAAACGATGATATAAATTTGCCGAAAGCTCAACCGTAAACTGATACGCCGGTAGTAAGCAGCTACGCTAGCAGCTGCAAGCGTTATTAAGACCAGCCCTATACTGGCTTTACTACTCTGAGTGACCCCGATCCGTTCCATTAGGAAAGGCAGCTGCACCGGAACCATATAAAAGAAGGCCATACCCACAAAAGTAGCGAAGTAGATAACGCCTACGGAACGGCGCTTGGCTTTTGGAAGGCGTTGCCGCTTGGCGCCACTTTCCTGATAAGTACTTTCGGGTTCATATAAAAAAAGGAGGGTAAGCAGCAGTACCACAACCGAAAGACCATAGATCGCAAATGGATAGCGCCAGCTGTAGTCAGCCAATAAACCCGAAGCGGCTACGAATACCGTACCCCCGAAAGCCATAAATGCTCCCTGAATACCCAGGAATCCCGACCGCTCGCCGCCGGAGAAATAGTCGCCGATCAGCGTAGTAGCTGTGGTCATGACAATGGCCACCGACATCCCCAGCAGCGCCCGGCTGGCGAGTAACCAATAAATATTTTCCAGGTATAGCCCGGCAGTTCCCGCTGCACTATACACCACCATGGCGATCGCAAACAGTCGGAGTTTACCAAAACGATCGATCATCCAACCCGCAATAGGGGCAAATAATGCAATAAATAGGGCCGGCGTAGTCAGAATAAGTTTGGTTAAAAAATCGGCATTAGGTACATCGGCAAATGCCCGGCCGATCTTGGGCAATGCCGGAGCAATAGCAGCTCCCGCCATCACCGTCAGGGTACTGGCAGCAAGTAGCGTCGCCTTGATCCAAATTTTATGCTTCACGAATTTTTGTTTACTACAAAAAAGAAGGAGGACCCCAAGTTCACTTGGGATCCTCCTGCAAAAGTCATTTCTGTTGCTCAGGGATTACTCCGCAGGCACAGTTTCCAGAATTTCGATTTTGTATCTGATCGGGCTGTTCTTGCGAAGCATCGCAGCTACGCCACAGTAGGATTCCTGGGATAAATCAACCGCCCGTTCTACCTTTTCCCGTTTGATGCCCATGCCATAAAAGCGGTACAGCATGCGGATTTCCGTAAAAACTTTGGGGTGCTCGTTGGTCTGATCAGCTTCTACCTCGATCTCAAACTTATCGTAGGCCACACGCATTTTCCGAAGTACGTCGACCACATCCAGTCCGCTGCAACTTGCCAGTCCCGCCAGAAGATACTTTTTTGGTCCCAATCCTTGTTCGCCGTCAATCCTTACCTTTTGCCCTTTAGCTTCCGCTTCGAAAGATAGATTTTCTAGGTACGTTGTTTTTACTTCATGTGCTGCCATGAGAAGTCCTTTGTTTTGATGCTTTGTAAAAATACATGTTACAACATGTACATGCAACAGTCTGTACCCCTAATCGTCTGGGCTCGGACATTTACTGTTAAGCGGGACCCTTGCTAATTTTTCATTACTTTTTGACTATAGACTTTATCCCCGACCCGTACCCGCAAAAGGTACATGCCCGGCGGTATGAGCTTAAGGGGTAGGGTATGATTGGTCACCCCGCTCCCGGCCGGTACCTGCCACTGTTCGATCGTACGTCCCAGCAAATCCATCCATTCTACCTGCGCAGTGGATGCTGCATCCAATGAAAAACGCAGTTGCAGATCATCTTTTACCGGATTAGGAAAAACCTGCAGCTCGTCGGTACCGAATCCAACTTCCTGGGTGTTGACCAATACCCTGGTTCCGGTAGCGTACCAGTTGGGCCAACCTACCCCGGATTGGAAGAGGAAAGCTTCGCTAGCCGGCGTCAGCTTATCAGGGTTCATTTCGATGCCGCCCACCCCTAGTTCAGTATCGCTTAGCAGGGTTTCGAATAAAATGAAATCGTCATCCACCGAATAGTTCGGGAAACTCAGGGTGTTGTTGTTTAGCACTTGAAAAACTGCACCACATTCAAAATCGTAGGTCAGCAATTGATAATCGCCGATTTCTGGGTTGAAAAAATCAAATGCCATAACAAAAGGGGAGTTTTTGGAAAATGACGGATCGCCCACATTATAACCTTCGGGAATGGAGGTGAAAAGCTTTTGAATCTCTCCACTGCCAAAGTCGTTGGCTTCCGTGGACCAGGCCTCGAGGATGTTAAGATCCCAAAGCTCTATATTACCCGAGGCAGTCGGCAATACGCTAAGGGCGTCGTAGATGAGTACCTGACCGCTGAGATCCCAGTCCATGGCATCGGCGGTAACGACCTCTCCGGCATTGAGACCTTCGGTAAAGGTCTGGTTATACAGCTCGTAGGCTACGCCATTACCGGTAAACAGATCGAAGATGACAATCTGGTCATTAAAATCTGTCGTTAATGCCGCCAATCGGCGACCGTCTTTAGTGATCACGGCATTGCGCCATACGTTATTTTCACTGATTACCTGATCATTTACGGCACCATTGGTGTAGTCGACAGCTACGGCTTTGATTTGGTTGAGATTATTGGTATAGGTGATAAGCGTACCATCGTCGGAAACGGTAGGCTTGCTTTGCACCCCATCGGAAAATAAAACCGTGGGGGTCTGGGAGGCATCCGGCCCGACGATAAGCAGGTTCTGTTGATCCTGACTGGTCAGGAGGATAAGCTGCCCGCCAGTGTTGGCATCGATCGAGAGCAAGGAGCAGGTCAGATCTTCTCCTCCGCCACCAGAAGTGTTACATGGACCGCTGATGCCCACCGCATCAAATGCGTTGCAAGCGGCCTGGTACTCCTGGCTATCTGCTCCGAAAAGATCTTCGGCCGATTGTAGTACCGCCAGTCGGCAGTCGGTAAATACGGAAGAGCGAGTCAGGTAATTGTCCAAAGCCCGGTAATATACCCGCTCTGCATTACCACGCCCGACGGTATTAGCAAACAAGAAAAAAGCCCGGTTGGGGATACCGCTATTAATGTGTACTCCCCCGTTATCTTGGGTACCCCGAAACTGTTCACTAGTGTTGGCGGGCTGCCAGCCGTTATCTGCCAGGCTGTTGCCGCCGTTATTCGGATCGGACAAATCGCGGATAGCGCCGGTTGGAAAAAACTGATTATTCGTAACATCTTCGCCCATTTGCCAATCGTCCCGGTCGATCATGGCCCCAAAAATATCGGCGAAGGACTCATTCAAAGCGCCGGGTTCGTTACGGTACTCCATATTGGCGGTGTTCTGGATTACACCGTGCGACATTTCGTGGCCGGCAATATCCAGCGCGGCGGGTGTAGGTGCATCAAATACCTGGGCACCATTGCCGTAGAACATTGCATGCCCGTTCCAGAAGGCATTATCGAGTCCAGTGCCGTTTGGCTCAGCGACGTTGATAAATGAGGTTATCGTACCACCTTGCCCGTCGATGGCATTACGTTGGTGGGTTTGGCGGAAATACTCATAACAAATTCCGGCATTATAGTGAGCCGAGATAGCTGTAGGGTTACTCCACTGATTATTGGGCGAGGTCACAAAGACGGCCTGAAAATTATTTCCCGTAGCTGTATTTTGGGCGTCTACCGTTACGATTCCCCCGACAACCCCGTTGGGGAACTCCGAACGAACGGGGTCAAACATTTCCCGTGCAGCGTCGATCAGTACGTATACCCCTCCAAGCTCGTAGGTATTGATGGTGCGGCTGATACCGAATAGATCGGTCGCGGTGGCCACAGCAGGGCCGTCGAACAAGGTGCTTTCAGAACCCGAACGCACATCCGGAGTCGATATGGAATAACCAGAATGAGCCCTGTTCTCCCTTGTATGGTCGTGGTAAAAAGTGCAGGTCAGGGTAAATTGGTCCAGGATCTCTCCGGTTTGTGCATCTACAAAATAGGCCATGCGGTCGATCAGGTTAGGCGCCACCTCCAGATACCAAACCAGGCGTTCCCGGTCGGGATCATTATCAAGGTGGTATATTATTAATTGAGACGACTCCTGACTGCCCCCCACATGCATCAATTGGTTAGACGGCAGCTTGACCCTAGGGGTCTGTTGGGTCAAATCAGACCACGCCTGTGCGAGCGCCTCCTCGGATGAAATGGCCGGCGTCAAAGTAGTCAACTCAGGGGTCGGAAAGTACCGGCCGTTTAGCAGATAAGGCTGATTATCGCGGAAATGCAGGATCATCTCGGCTCCGTACACTTCCAGCCCTTTATAGTGCTGGGACAAACGCCAATGTTCCTGTCCCAGGTCATCGGTTTTCTTTTGAGTAACCTGGAAGGCTTTGTCGGGCTCCTCCAACTGCAGGGTAGATTCTAGAAAATGGAAGTATTGGCGCATTAACGCTTCCGGCTCACGCGAGCGGCTTCCACCCGGTTGGGGAATGCTCCCTTTGATAAATACCGGCAGCTGTGTGGCCTTATCGCGAATGATGTAAAGCGATGACTGAGGATCGCCAGGCAATAATTCCTGAGGTCGCACAACCTTTTGAAGGATACCCGGCGTTTTCGCCTGCGCCAACCTTTCGCTGGTTTCGGGCAGCCAAGCCTTTGGAATATTCACGCGAAGTTGGGTACGATCCAGCGCTACAGGCCGGGCCCGTAGAGCGTCCTCAAGTGTGGGTTTTTGCTGGGCGTGCACAACAACCGCAGCTATCACCCCCAAGATGATGAGTAGATTTGCTTTCATGATTTGATCTTTAGGATTAATTGATGAAGGAAAGATAAAAGTTACCCTCCAAAATAAAAAGAACCCCATAATAAGCACGCCTGCCTTTGGGCGTCAGGATATAGCTGCCAGGATGGCTTGCGCTGCTGAAGCCTTAGACCTGTTTACAACATCTAATGGTAAAGTGTGCCCCCAACACTGTGCCCCGCACACACAAGCATTAGCCTGAAAAGAGGATATGATAAGTGCAATATACAATACCCAAAACCTTCTTCGGAGCAGCAAAGGAAGAAAAAAAACGCTCAAAGAAAAATTTCAAAATATTGATATTCAGATATATAGAGAAAAAAACAGATCTTTGCAATAAATTTAGACAGGTAATTTGCCCCAAATAGTGTCCTGGATTTTTATCCGGAAACAACATATTTTTGTAATTATATGATGGAAGTTCAACTTTTTATTTCGGGCTGGCAAGCAATTGACCGGGAGCTATTGCAGACCGGGGTACAGCAAAATAAAAAGCAGACAAGGTCCTAAGACGTGTTTCTTAGTTGCTTTTCCATTTTTAGCAGAGCAAGCGAAAATCGACTTTATTCAGAGACGTTAATCCCCACCCATTGGCCCACAGTGGCTTTTCCAATTGGCCATCGTTGTATGGTTAAATCGACTTCACCCATTACGCCCAACGAACAGAAAATAAAAAATTCATTCGGCTGGTAAAGGTTTATCTCTATGTTTCGCCCTATACTCAGGCAAGAAATGGCCGTCAACAGTCAGTTTTTGCAAATGCTACAGGGCGGTGCTGAGTTGCCGGTGCGTTCGTCATGGCTTTCCTGTGTGGAGTATTCCTTAAAGTAGAGCGGAAAAAAATGTTCGCTCCATTGCCCCCTGAATAAAAGGATGGGAATGTAAAAAAGGTCCTCCAGTTTAAATAAATAAATGAAAACCCTAAGGCTATGTCTCTTAACCATCAGATTAAACGCATTGAACGCATGGATGAGCTCATCCGTAAAGGGCGAACCGGATCTCCCCAACAGTTCGCAAAACGAATGGGGGTCTCTTCGAGCATGCTCTTCACTTTAATCAGAGAACTAAAAGCAATAGGTGCCCCGATTTACTATTGCCGGCGCCGGCAGACCTATGCCTACCAACACCCCGTAGCTTTTCGTTTTGGCTTCGAGGAAGGCCAGCATAAAACCACCCGTAAAACGGGCGGATAACGCGTAACTATTATTATTTGATTACTGGGTGGCATTTTCAGATGCAGGGGCTTCGGATTTTTTCCGGAGCCCAATTTTCAGAACTTGACGAGGGCTGAGCGCAGCAGCTCTCAGGTTATCTCCAACCCTCCTGCTGCATCGAACCCTACCATCGGATTATAGGCTACTTCCCAAAGAAAACCCTCGGGGTCGCGAAAGTAGCCACTGTATCCGCCCCAGAATACTTCTTTGGCCGACTTAATTAGTTTGCCCCCCGCTGCCACTGCCTGGGTAAGCACCCGATCGACTGAGGCTTTATCCGGTGCATTGTGCGCCAGCGTAAAACCCGGAAAACCTTTATCTTCCTTAGGAGCCTGCAGGGCATCACTGGCTAATTGCTCATATGGGTAAAGGGCCAGCAGCAAACCGCCGCAATCAAAAAAGGCAATCTGCGGCGTACTCAAGGCCGATTTTTTCCATTCCAACCCTTCCTCGTAAAAGGTAAGCGCCCGCTGGAAATTTCGGACGCCCAGCGTGATAATATGAATACGTTGTTGCATAACGGATTTCAGATAAGTGTCTTTTCCAATCGCTTCAGATGGTCTTGAATCATAAGGTCATTGGTCGGAAACTGCTGGGCATATTCCAGCCAATAGGCCGAAGCGGTTTCGTCATTTTTTACCCAGTAAATATGAGCCAGGTTCAGACTGGCGAGCGCATTGTCAGTAGGCGTCCGCAAACCAATTTTCAGGCTTTTCTTAAGATAGGCAGCCGCGGACTCTAAGCGCTTGTCCTGAACGGCGATCATTCCCATGCAGAAATAGAAGTAGGCACGCGAAACAGGCAGTAGCAATTTGGGTAGGAAAATAAAACTCAACACCCGGGCCGCTTCCTGCTGTCGCCCTCGACGGAGCAGCGTAAATGCCGCCCACACGTTTCCAAATAAAAGATAGGTGAGCAAGAGGAGCGTGCCGGCCAGATACAGGAACCAGGCTTGGCCGAACCCCAATCGAAGATGCGTGTAGCCACCAATAGCGTAAGCAGTGATAATCAATAAAAACCGAACCCAGACTTTAAACATCTTAAGCTGTAATTTTTACCATCGGACTAATTCCTGTGTAGCTCGATGAAATAAATATACTGGTCGACCTTTTTCTGAAGGTATTTAATTTCTTCTTAATCTTGTTTTATCCAAATATATTGGCACTTGGTTGCTTATGGGCGAATACAGACAAGACCAGCTTTTCGAACAAATGCGCCGGGGTGATCGCTCCGCCCTGCAGGCTATTTTCGAAAAGCACTACGATATGGTTTTTTCGGTCATCCTGCGCCTGGCAAAAGATAAGGATTTAGCAGAAGACCTTGCACAAGATGTTTTCGTTCGGTTCTGGGAGAAGCGTTCGCGCATCCAAATCAACTCCTCGCTGGGCGCCTACCTGCGGCGCATGGCCATCAACGAAGCCCTGGGTTACCTGCGTAAAAATGGCAAATATTTTCAGGAATCCATCGACGACCACACCCCTACTTCCGCTCTTCGCAGCAGTGAAGACGACTACTTACACCAAGAATTACAACAAAAAGTACAACAGGCCATCCTGATGTTGCCTCCTAAGTGCCGCCTCGTCTTCCAACTCAGCCGTCAGGAAGAATTGACGTACCAGGAAATTGCCGATAAAATGGACATTTCGGTAAAAACCGTAGAAAACCAAATGAGTAAGGCACTCAAGATTTTACGACGCGAACTGCAGCATTATCTTCGGATTTTACTGTAATTTTTAGCGCATAACCATAGGGGTACTACTCCTTACTCGACATCATTACGCTTAAGAAGCCGGATTTTATTTTATGGACACCAACCAATACCTCGACTTAATCACCAAGTACCTCTCGGGAAATTTAAGCGAGGATGAAAAATACATACTTACCCGCTGGGCGGAAGCAGATGCCCAAAACCGTCAGTTCCTCGACGAGATGATCAGCCTATGGAAGGTTACTGATCCTCCCGCGACCGTCGTTACCCCTCCACAACGTAAAGCCGAGATTTGGGCGCAAATCGAAGAGCGCATTGATGCTCATCCCGACAATGGCCTTCCCCCTCAAGCAAACCGGATACGATGGTTCCAATGGGGACCGTGGATTGCCGCCGCCACCATTCTTGCACTTATAGCTTGGACCCTCTGGAAATGGAATGACCAGGAACGGGCGACCAAAGAGGTGATCGAAATACAAGCTAGCAATAGTGCTCCCAAAAAATGGTCTTTACCGGACGGAAGTGAGGTGGTGCTCAATCAGCATTCGACCCTGACTTACCCGGCGGCCTTCGACGACCGCGTAGTCTCCTTATCGGGAGAAGCCTACTTTTCGGTTACTGAAAATCCGGATGAGCCCTTCCTGGTTAAAGCAGGTGGTACCGAAACCCGCGTTTTAGGGACAACCTTTTTTGTCAGAGCATACCCAGCGGAGAATGCGGTAGAGGTCACCGTCACAACCGGCAAAGTAGCTTTTTCGGCCGCTGGTGCCAGCGATACCCTCTTCCTGACTCCCAACCAAACCGGTAGTTTTGACAAAGGTCAAGAGCAGCTTCTGGAAATCGAGATCACAACGCTAGCACCAAACTATTGGATGGAGGGAAAGCTGCAGGCCGAAGGGGCTACCATCCGGGAATTGCTAGAGGCTGCTGAGCGCTTTTTTGGGGTTTCCATTGTGATTGACGACCAGGCGGTACTGGATTGTGCGGTCAATGGGGTCTACGAACCCGATGAGTGGGAAATTTTAGCGGCAGCCTTGGAATATACTTACGGTTTAGAGGTGAAAGAACAAAACGGCGCTTACTTCATTCGGGGAGCGTGCCAGTAAAATCGAGTTTGCGACATTATCTATGCAGCGAAGAACATGGATCTTAGTTGGAGGGCTCCTACTCCTGCTTTTATCCGCAGGAGCCCAGTCGGCTGTATTTCGACAGCCGGTAACGCTCGATTACCAAGGTGATCGACTCGGTACCGTAATCGATGACATCAGCCAACAGTACGCCGTGCGTTTCACTTATTCCAGTGAAGTCGTGCCCCTACAGCAAAAAATCTTTTTGAAAACCAGCTCCAAACCCCTTGAAGCTGCCCTGGCAGATTTGTTCACCCCGCTGAACCTTGACTTTAAAACCCTGGAGAATCACGTTTTCCTGAAAAGGAGTGCCGAACCCAACCAACTCACCGACCTTAAACCCACCCCACTCCCGCCTTCCGTGCCTCAGCAAAGCCCGCTGTATCCCGAAGAAGATACGTACCGCCCGCCAAAGCTTTGGGTGCGCCACAGTCCGGCCCTGCAACGCCGGCGGTACGACCGGCTGCCCGGTGGTGAGCGCAGCAGCGTTCCCACTCGGATCGCGGAATACGAAATGCCGGCACCGCAGCCAGTGGCCAGCAATCCAACGCCTCTGCCCGATCAATATAACCGCCTGGCGCAGGTATCGCTCCTACCCTATTTGGGTACCAACGCACGCGAAAGTGACCGCACCATTAACCAATACTCCCTTAATATTTTTTGGGGGCAAAACGGCGGCGTGAGTGGGGTGGAAATTGGCGGTTTTTTCAACAGCATAATCTGGGACGTCGAAGGCGTACAAATTGCCGGACTGGGCAACATGGTAGGCGGTAGTACCACCGGCACCCAGCTGGGCACTCTGTTCAATATTACTCGTGACACGTTGCGCGGCACCCAAGTAGCAGGCCTGTTTAATGTGTCCGGACCTAGTGTGGCCGTACAAACGAGCGGGCTTTTCAATATAGCCTCCGGTGATCTGGCGGGCGTTCAAGCTGCTGGCCTATTCAACCGCAGCGGTGGCGACCTCAATGGGGTCCAGGCCGCTTTACTTTTTAACTCGGCCAAAGGGGATGCCAAGTTCCAGGCCAGCAGCTTGTTCAATATTGCTCAAGATATAGGTATCGCCCAAACCAGCTTGTTTTTTAATGCTGCCCGCAAGGTCAACGGTTTCCAGTTTGGGCTTATCAATGTATCCGATACCGTATCGGGCGCCTCTATCGGCGTACTCAACATTGTTAAACACGGCTACAACCGGGTCGAGCTATACGGCAGCGAGAATTTTTTCACCAATTTTTCTCTTAAACTAGGGGGATACCATTTCTACAACATCCTATATCTAGGAGGCCGTTGGGACGATGCGGCCAAGTATCCTGGCGAAAGTGCCGATCCGGAGGGCTGGCTACTCTCCTGGAGTTTAGGATACGGATTAGGGACTGCTTTCCTGCTGAGCGAACGATCTTTACTCAACCTGGAGGTCGTATCCATGCATATCAATGAAGCGGAGCAGTGGACTTCGGCGAAAAACCAGTTACACCAATTCCGACTGGCTTTCGACTACCGCCTGGGGCGACGAACGAGCGTCTTCTTTGGTCCGACGTTGAATTATCTGGTCTCTGAGCGAATAGACCCGGAAACGGGTTTAGCCGGTTCGAAAATCCCCCTTTATACGATGTGGGAAGAACGTACGGCCGATCGCTCCCGCTACCTTTGGGTCGGCATCAATACCGGCTTTCGGTTTTAATAGCCTCCCGCAAAACCGAAAATTTTTTCACGGTTAACCGTTGCAAACGGTAGAAAAGTTATAGACGATGAAACAGATGTTATGGGTAATGGTCCTGATGGTACTTCTAAGCGGGATATTATCAGCTCAAAAACAAGAAACGCTTTTTCAAAATGCAAGTGTCGTCGGTGGCTTCGGCGGACCAATTGCCGAATTCGGGCTGAATAACGGTATCAATACTTCGCTCGGCGGCGGCGGTGGTATTGTCATTAACAGTTTTTTTCTGGGCGGCTATGGACTGGGCAGCCTGGACTTTGGAAATCTGTTCGATGAGGAGGAGGATCTGGAAAACCTCGAAATCGGGCACGGTGGGTTATGGTTAGGGTACACGCTGAGACCCTACAGTATTGCGCACCTGTATTCTTCGGTGCGCATCGGTTGGGGAGCCGTTGAGGTAGACTTTGACCAGGTCAACTCCTTCAGCGATACCGACCAGGTGTTTGTGCTGACCCCGGAAGTCGGAGCGGAAATCAACCTGACGCGTTGGTGGCGACTCGCTGGGGCAGTAGGGTACCGGTGGGTCAACGGCGCCCGAGATGACCTGGGCTATGAAGACGCCGATTTTAGCGGGACGGTCATATCCGCAACCATGCGCTTCGGATGGTTCGGTTCTAATTACAATTCCCGCCGTAGTGATGATTGGTAATCCTACGATCCATAAACCAAATCCGCCTATGAATTACTTACGCTACTGGGGCGCACTTTTGTGCTTTTCCCTGATCTTGCTTCCGAGCTGCATTATTGACTTGGATGATGACGATGATGATTTCTACGGTAATTGTATCGATGGGGACGGACCAATCGTTTCGGAAGTGCTGAACCTACCGAATTTCCGCGGTATCCAGCTGTCGGTCGAGGCCAACGTAGTCCTGCGGCAGGGCTCTTTTCAGGAGATCATTGTAGAGGGTAAATCCAATGTAGTCCGCGAAATCGAACGCGATCTGGAAAGCGGCATCTGGGACATTGAATTCGATCGTTGCGTGCGCGACGTCGATGAGCTCAATATTTTCATCACCACTCCGGTGATCGACTATATTGGCCTGACCGGTTCGGGCGAAATTTTTGGAGAAAATGTCTTGCTGGTCGATGATATCGAGCTAAGAATAAGTGGTTCGGGCGATATCGACCTGGCGCTGGAGGCCGATGATATTGAGGCCGACCTGGCCGGATCGGGCCGCCTTTTCTTGGAAGGCGTAGCCGACGAAATCGAGCTTGATATTACTGGGTCAGGTGATGTCCGGGCCTTTAACCTGACGGTCAACCGAGCCGATATCGATATCCTAGGGTCGGGTGATGTAGAAATCACGGTACTCGAAGAGCTCGACGTAGATATCGAGGGCAGCGGCGATGTATACTATCGTGGTAACCCCTCGCTTGATATCGATATTTCCGGTAACGGAAGGGTCATTGATGCCAACTAACGACTCTTCGACCAAGTATCCGGTAGGGCGGGTGCGGGGCCGACCAGTATCCGCCCTTCTATTTCCTCCCGCATGCCCAGCAAATTCAGTTGGTCGTCGTATACTGCATTTAAAGCAAAAGGTCGCTGTGCCATGAGATACTGGTAAATATGCCAGTCAGTAGGCGGGGTTGGTACCTCCAGCAGGTCTGCAAAGTCGATCCATTCCAACTGCCCTTCATCGCAATAAGGAGGTAGCATATCTTCGATATCGGCCAAGTAGATGAAACACATCCAGTTGTATTCAACAGGGGAAGACTCAATCAAGGAACCGCAAAATCTTACCCCTTCCAGTTGAATGCCCGTTTCTTCCTGGGTTTCCCGAATAGCTGCCGAATAGGGATCCTCATGCGGCTCTAATTTACCACCAACAGGTACGTATTTATGCTGATTGGGCGGTTTGGCACGACGCAGGAGCATAAATTTCTGCTGATGGCGCAGCACTACCATAGCCGCCACGCGTTTCAGCCCTTCCGGAATTGGCATAGATGGTTAAACTTTTGCTGGAAAAGTACAATTATTTTTTCCGCTCTGCGAAAACAACCTAAAATATTAGGCAGGGGATATCCTCTAGATCTTTACTATACCGCAAAAAGCCCTTATATTTGCCGTCCGAAATCACGTTGAAAAAATAGACCATGAAAAAAGATATCCATCCAAAGAATTATCGGCTTGTCGTTTTCAAGGATCTGTCTACAGAAGATGCCTGGTTAGGGCACTCTTGCGCCAATACTAAAGAAACCATTAAGTGGGAAGACGGCAATGAATATCCGCTGGTCAAATTGGAAATTTCCAGCTACTCCCACCCTTTCTTTACGGGTAAAATGAAATATGTCGATTCTGCAGGACGTATTGACAAGTTCAATAAGAAGTTTGGTAAGTTTTCTAAGAAGAAATCATAAAGCCAGCGGATCAATCCCGGCCGAAAAAGTCCCAAACCTGACCGGATTGGGGCTTTTTTGGTTTACCATCGCTGGCAACCCTCAAAACCTATGGCCCACATCATTCTTTTTGACAATGAAGTGCGGGATCACTTGCTACCGCTCACTTTTACGCGTCCAGTTTGTGAGTTACGCGTAGGCGCATTGACGATCCGCGAAAAATGGGAACACTGGCTAAATGCCAAGTCTTCCTTCATCACCCAGGATTATTTAGCGGAAAAATACCCCATCGACAACGATTCGGTAAATTACCTTATCAACGGATCAGTACTCCCCAGCGACCGGCTTTGCTACCTCATCGAACGCATGGATATGAATGAGGCGTACCTAAACGGCGAGGAGCTTATTGTAGCCAAAATGAGTGAAGAACAGTTGGAAAAACTCATGCAGGATGAGGATTTCGATGAGCTAAAGGGCTACGACCTGCAGGACACGCCTTACCTCAAGATCAACTGGCTATGGGACTTAGTCAACCACAATGCACAGGCCATTGAAGAGGATTTTGAATTGCTTACACAAGGCCGCACCAGCCAGGCCATTTCCCCGTCAAACCAGGTCGTGGGCGATACCGGCCAGATCTTTCTGGAGCCGGGTGCTTCGGTAGAGGCCTGTACACTCAATACTACCGAAGGATCTATCTATATTGGCAAAGATGCCGTCGTTATGGAAGGCAGCCATTTACGGGGCCCGGTCGCCTTGGGAGCACACGCCCAGGTTAAGATGGGCGCCAAAATCTACGGCGGCACGACCATCGGCCCTTGGTGTAAAGCCGGGGGTGAAGTCAGCCAATCAGTCATGCTGGGCTATTCCAATAAAGCACACGATGGCTTCCTCGGGCATGCCTACCTGGGCGAGTGGGTCAACCTCGGCGCCGACACGAATAATTCTAACCTCAAGAATAACTACCGCCCCATCAAGGCCTGGAGCTACGTCGAAGAAAGCTTTGTCGATACCGGGCAGCAATTTTTTGGCTCCGTTTTCGGCGACCACGCCAAGACCGGGATAAACACTATGCTCAACACGGGCACGATCGTGGGAGTAGCCGCTAATGTCTTTGGGCCCGGATTTCCGCGCAACTTCATCCCTTCTTTTTCCTGGGGAGGCGCCCATGGCTTCAAGACGTTTAAGACCGAAAGCGTTTTTGAGATGGCCCAGACCATGATGGCTCGACGCAATGTGCCTTTCCACGTTACTGAACGGCTAATCTTGCTGCGTATTTATGAAAGCACTGCCAAATACCGCCGCTGGGAGCAAACTGAGAAGGCATGAATCCACCCTGGTGGAAGCGACTGCTGAGCTATCTCGTTGAGTGGCATATCGAGAGCGCGCCCAGCCCGCACAATCCGCACCTATATGTTAGCCTGGTCAATGGGCGGTACCAATTGTCAACCGCAAGAGCTGTCTACTCCCACGGCGACCTGTACCACAACTTCACGGCTTCTTTCCGCCGGATACCCACTGGTAGATTCCAAGATGGCCATGCCTTATTACTGGGCCTAGGATTAGGCAGTATTCCCTGGATGCTGGAAAAACGTTTCTCCGTGCAGATGCGATTTACAGCAGTGGAAATCGACGAATCGATTATCGGCCTGGCGGAAAAATATGTGTTATCAGACCTGCAATCATCAATACAAACCTATTGCGCTGATGCCCGCACTTTTGTAGCCCAGTGCCGGGAGCAATTCGATTTCATAGCCATGGATGTCTTTATTGATGACCGTGTACCCGAAAAGCTGGAAGAGCTTGAATTTTTGCGCAACCTACGTGACCTTATCCGTCCGGGTGGGCTGCTGTTTTACAACAGGATGACCGCCACTCCGGCTGCACGACGCGCCACCGAATTGTTTTTTTCAAACCGGTTCGCACCGGTTTTTCCCCAATCTACTGCCTTGAAACTGGGGAGCAACTGGATGCTGGTAAATGACCCCAACTGGCTGACCTGAGGGTTTATTGCCGGTCCAGCCAGTTGGATAATTCTTCTTGGTAAATCTCGGTACGGAAAGAGGAAATAGCCGACAGAATTGCTCCAGTGAACCCGCAAAGGGCAATGGGAATGCCTAATCCCGCGACCAGCCTGTTGGGCAGCAATACCCCGCCCTGAAGCATCAGATATATCCCCAGGACCCCAAGCAAAGTCTCTACCTGGCGTTGTCGCCTTAGGAAAGGACTGCGAACCCGAACGTGCTCCAGTTCTTCCCGGGCTAAGCGCAACGGCGCCTTTTCTACCCCCGGCGCACGCAGCGATTGCCAACGGCGATTTTGTGCATTGTAGCGCAGTAGGCTCATGTAAAATTGTCCCATTCCCAATACCACACCGCTCAGGAGGGCTCCGGTCGCCAGCAGTTCAGGGTTGTACCGGTACCATACCACAAACACAGTGAGCACCGCTAATGCGAAAAGCGCCAGCCCCAAGGCGGCTTGCCGCTCACCTAGATAATACCGTTCTAGTCGATGCTGAAGATCTTGCCAGGAAGCCATAAGGTGGTTTCGGTGGTGTCTGAAAAAACTCCAAACTATCGGATAATGTACAAAACTATGCTTTACGCTAATGCAAAAAGCCGTTAGTTTTAAAGGTGCCACCCGCAATAGGAAGAGCAGAGATGAAGAAGCAATGCAAAGCATGCGGCGACGCTATCGTTGGCGGCAGGGCCAACAAAACGTTTTGTGATGACCATTGCCGAATCTGGTACCATAACCGCCAGCGGCGAGCAGTCCGGCAACGGCTCGATCCCACCCAGCGAATCCTGATGCGCAATCATCAGATCCTGGATGCGCATTTTCAAATGGGGATTACCAATCTATCCCTGGAAGATATTTGCAAATCGGGTTTTCGTACGGGGTTTTTAACCCATTTCATACAGCATGGCGATCAAACTTACAGGTGTTGCTTCGACCTGGCGTATTCCGAGCCCGATGAGAATGCCTGTATCCGTTTAATCCGGGTGCCGCAAAAATAACGGGGAAAACAGCGAAGGTTCTTTATCTTAGTGTTGGTTCATTCAATGCTGCACACGTTGAGGTGTAGCCCCTCTAAATTTTGTGCTTTTTATGCAGTATCTTAAAATATTCCTACTCCTCATTGGGATTATCGCTTTGCCGACCTGCTTGCCCGACGGTACCGACATGGAGAAAATAAAATTTGACCTCGACCAAATTGATAAGGACGGACTTATCGGCCCAGCAGACGGTAAACGGACCCTAGCTTATGAGTTTTGTATCCCGGCGGAAGCGTCGGCCCGTGAAGAAGTTAAGGCAATTGATTCGGCTATCCAGGTTTTCGAAGGCTCCTCCGGCCGGATAGGTTGTAGCGACCAGCAGTGGTTGTGTATGGGCGAGACCCGCTTCGATTATCGTCAGGTACTGCAGCAACTGGCTGGCTTAGATTATGTCGAAAAAATTGACCAGGCATTCTTCGAATAAGGAATCACCTTTGCTGGGAAAAACGGATGCCGCTATCGAGAGCCTCGTAAAATTCATCGAGGTAACCGATGATATCTTTACGCGAACGCTTCGGTAAGGGGGCGAAATTTTCAATTAAGTTGTAAATTTCCGATTTCTTCTCCCGGAATAGCGCCTTGGTGGCTAACAACTCTTTATCCATACTTGGATGACCGATAAATATCCGGTCGCGCTTGTTCTCTAAGCCGTAGTTTGAATCAGCCGATGCGTAACTGGCATTGACAACTCCGCAAAAATCAAAATCGTAGGGCACCGGAATTTTCTTACCCCCTGCTTCGGGTACCAATAATTCAAGGTTACGGGCCATTGGAAAGGACCAGTCGGTATTCCCGATCATGTACTGAAAAAGGCAGAAAATGCGAGCCTGCTCAGCAACCAAGCTATCTTCGGTATTTCCGAAGCAATCGTCGCAAATTTCACTTTCATACCGTTCGGCGAGGGTTTCTTCGTCTTCCAGCAAGAAGGCATAGCTCTTGCGTTTTCTTTTACTATTTTTATCCTGAAATACCACCTCCATCAACTGCGTTCGGAAATGTACCGGCGTCAGGATGCGGTAGATTTGGTAGGTTAGAAATTCTCGTAGTAAGTAATCCTCCCCAGTGCGGTCCTTGATGCAGGGGGTGACCAGCTTGAACTCGTCGTGCCGCTCCAATCCCATATCTTCTAAATCGCCCTTTTTAAAGTTGAGTTTGAGGGGTGGGTAGTCGCAAGTACGTAGTCGAAAGCGTCCGCGAACGCGTACTTTTAACTGTAGGTCGACTGATTGGCCGTTTCGGTCAGTAAAACTAAAAGAAGCTGGATAGTACTCCGGCTCATCAGCATCGTAAGCGAATGAGTCCATGGGTAGGGAAAGCACAACGGGGATGATCGCTTCATGGGTAAGCTCATCAAATAAGGTGCGGCCGACCTGGGCGTGCATCGTTACTCCAAAGAACAACAGGTAGCAGCAAAGTAACAAGCGCATTTTAGGTGTTTTTACTGTGGTAAAATGTGATCTTAATATCTTCAAAATAGATGGATTGGGCGATAAATCTAGACAAGATTTCTACGTATTTCGCTTTAATTGCGTATCGAAGTGAATTAACAAAGGATTTCCTTGGAAAAATACCGGATAAATAGTATAATTGGCTATATACCGCTTATCCCCGCCTGATATTACGCAAAACTAGAATTATGAAATCGCTACTGGAACTAGCTAGCCGGTTCCCACCGGTACGGGTACGCCAGATTGATATCATCGCCCAGGATAATGGCAAAGAAACCCTCCTTCAGTCCTTTTACCAGTTATTAATTTCAGGTCGGGCCACTTCCGACGATGAGGCGGCTGCCCTTCTTGGGGTCCAGCCGGAAGCCATGAAGTACAAAAAACTCAAAAGCAAGCTCAAGCAGCGCTTGATCAACACGGCTTTTTTTGTAGACCTTAATAAAGGAAGCTATACCGACCTGGGTCAAGCCTTTGTGAAGTCCTGCAAAGACTACATGGCCGCCCATATTCTTAATGCCGAGGGCGCAAATTTAACAGCCGTCCAACTGGCCAAGAAGGTATTGCGCTACGCCAAGCAATATGAATTTACCGAGCTAGGCTTGGGTGCGGCTCGCATTTTGCAGCTGTATTATGCTACCCGCGAACGGGACCGAAAACAATTTGTCCGGTACCATCAGGAAATGACGGAGTTCATACAACAATTCAGTGCCGAAATCGAGCTCGAAGGCTACTACCTACACCTGCTAATCGACTACTTTGACCCCAAAAAGAACCGAACTGAGGTGCACAAAGACGCCATGGCTGCCCACCGTCAACTAGCTCCGCTACTGGAAAACAACCCAACCACCCGGATGCTGCGCCAGGTTTACTCGATTTTATTGATTGGCTACATGAGTGCCGGCAGGTACCGGGAAGCGGTAACCGTATGCGATCGAGCCTTACAATTGCTGGCCGATAAAGGCATTAACAACTTAAGGACCATCAATCATTTCCGGTACCAAAAGCTGGTTTGCCACATCCAGCTGCGGGAGTACGCAGCTGGGCGGGAAGTTGCAGAGGAAACGCTGGCTACCGAAAAGGACGGTAGCTACAATTGGTATCGCAATCGCGAACTTGGATTGACCCTGGCTTTGCATACCCGTAATTATCAGGAAGCTTACGATCTCTTCCAGCAGGCCCTCCGGCATCGTAATTTCCGCTTTCTAGGCAAAGTAGAGCAGGAGAAGTGGCATATTTACCGTGCCTACATGCACCTGTTAATCAAAACCGGATGTATCCAATTCGACAAAGGACAAGAGATTCCCCGGTTCCGAGTCGGCAAGTTTATTAACGAAGTGCCGCAATTCGCACGCGAAAAACGCGGTATGAACATTCCCATTCTCATCGCTCAAATCCTGCACTTTATCCTGCAGGGCAAACGCCAGGAAGTGACCGATCGCATGGAAGCCATTTCCAGATATTGCTCCCGTTACCTCAAACGAGACCAACACTACCGTAGTAATTGCTTCATCCGAATGCTACTCGTTCTACCAGCGGCCGATTACCACCCCAAAGCAGTAGCGCGCCGGGCAGCGCCACTAGTACAGAAATTGAATTCTATACCTCTAGAATTCGCTCAACAAGATCACGAAATTGAAATTATCCCGTACGAGGACCTCTGGGAAATGGTTATGGCCACCATCCAAAGAGGGTGAAACGAATTGCCCCCAAGGTACTCGAAGGACTACCACCTCTCAGTAACCTGAAATTTCATCGGTGACGACAATTCTGCAACCCATCCCCACACTTTCAAAATAATTGCTCGCCATAAATACTTAAAATAAAAATTTAAAAATTATCCGTAAATACACTAAAAAACTTTTCAAAGTAAATATATAAAATAAAAAAAGATGCTCGCAAGGCCAAAAAGGCAGCCGCTTTACCGCGGCACAACAATGGCAAAACCACCACCCAGCTGCTATTAAAGAACTGTAAATCAAAAATTTAAGCTCCCTGATTATCTCAAATAATTCTACACTACTCATCGGCACTCAGTGGTCAACCTTTCCAGACTCCCGCACCTTATAATGGATATAAATCCTTATTTTTCGCCTCCAGCGAACGACTAAAACGACAACCCATTATGTTCACAATCAATATTTATCTGCGCTTTTCCCTGATTGCCTTACTGATAGGCGGCGGCATCGTGTTGGCTTTTCTCTACGGTTTCTGGTACGCTTTTCCACTATTGCTAATTGGATTGGTGCTGTTAGTAGGGTATTTTTTGTTGGGAACGGTACAATCGGCCGCACAGCTCATGCAGACAGGTGATTTCGATGCCACTGAAAAGCGCCTGAATCTGACTTTTTTTCCAAAACTACTCTATGCCTCTAATAAAGCCTATTACTATATGGTGAAAGGTTCGGTAGCCCTTTCCCGCAAAGAAATGGAAGAGGGGGAAGCCTACCTTAGAAAAGCCGAATCGATTAAGGTGCCAACCGACAATGAGAAAGCTATGATCCAATTGCAACTGGCCAATATCAATGCCTCGAAGGGTAAGTGGAAGCAGGCACAGAATCACTTTCGCAATACGAAAAGCCTGAACATCACCGAAACCGCGATTAAGGATCAGCTGAAACAGTTTGAAAAAGTATTGCAAAACCGCGGACAAGCTGCAGCAGCCCAGCGCCAGGGCCAGGGTTTTCGCCCCGGCGGTAAGCGGCGCCGACCTAAAATGCGCTAGGGTCGCTTGACCATTTTAAAGATGGCGTATTGGTGATGCGCCTCGTGCAACAGGAACATTTCAACCAGATCAAGTAAAGCCAGTGTCCCAAAGGTGGGATGGGTAGCCTTGTAGGTAAACACCTCTGCCGGGAGCTCCAGAATCGTTTGGCTAATCCGCGCCCGGTCCATGCGCAAGGCTTCCATAATTTCTGGTACGGAACGGGTAGCCCAAGCCGTAAAATCATCATCCTGTTCTGCGCGGTAAGGTGCAAAAACGGGTGTCTCCCGTTCCGTCATTTCCAGATAACGGTGTTCGAAAACGATCTGGTATCGCCCCAGATGTGCAAGCTGTTGCTGAATGGTCCATTTTCCGGGTACCAACTCCACCCAAAAAGCTTCCGCCGGAAGTCCAGCTAGAATATGATCGAGGGCTTCATGCTGGTATTGGAGGCGGTACCGTATGCTAGACGGTAAAATCGATGCTGCCATAATGTTTAGTTTTTCTTTTTCCGTACACCAATACGACCTTGTGCAATTAGGTTGAGTAAGAAGATCAAACTGGCAAAAAGAGAAACTCGGCCAATTAGGTTACCCCAGCGTACGTAAAAGGTAATTTCTGTATTTTGTCGTATTCTTCCACGCAATGCCCCGGTCTTTTCGTACCTTAGTCGTTGTTCGTGACCCCCCCGCTGATTGACAAATGCAGATATCCCAGTATTGGCTGCCCGTACGATGGAGCGCCGGGTTTCAATAGCGCGTAAGGAGGCATAGGCAGCATGCTGCCGGTGCCCGGAGGTGTTATCCCACCAACCGTCGTTGGTCATGATGACGAAACCTTCAGCCCCGCGCCGTACGTAACGCGTTAGGAACTCGCCAAAAACAGACTCATAACAAATTACCGGCGCCAGGGCTCCGGCTTTGGTCTCAAATACCGTCCGCTCGTCTTGTGTTCCCAGGCCAGCCGTTGTTCCGCCTAGGCGGTCTAAAATGGGGGTTAGGAAAAACAAAAAGTCCCGGTAGGGAAAGATCTCGGGTCCCGGTACTAGCTTGGATTTCCGGTACCACCGGGCCGTACTATCCTGAAAATCAATCCAAGCTGCGGCATTGTACACTTCGTAGTATAAAGTATCGCCCCCCCGGCGGACTTGCGTACGTACCTGGCTGAGCAAAGAATCTGTTGCTGAAAATCTTCGATAGGCGCTGATACCGGATAGTAACTGCACCTGGCTGGGGTGGGCCACCAAAGCTTTCGACAGGCTGTGATACACCGAGCTACGCTGAAAGGTGCCCTGGTCAAGCAGCCCGAAACTCGCCTCCGGAAATACCAGTAAATCAGTGGTATCGGTGAGTGCACGCCTACTCAGTTCCAGATAACGTTCCATAATCATCTGGTCGGGAACGCTTCCTTTTTCGAAATGGGGCTCGTAGTTGGGCTGTACCAAGACCACCTCTGCTCCAGGCCCCCTTTCCTGATGGGTTTGGTACTGGTAAATGGACCCGGCAACCGGCACGATCAAAACCAGCAGCGCCTGGAAAAACCGACTTGCCTGGTTACGCCATGCCTGCCGGTAATGGAGAATAAGTTGCAGTAGCAGTATATTAACCAATAGTATCCAAAAGGTTCCACCCAGGACACCGGTGTACTCATACCATTGAATGCTCCAGGGCATACCAGCAAGGCCATTGCCCAGGGTAAGCCAGGGCCAAGTGAGCTCCCAATTAAAATGGAAATACTCAAAGCTGATCCAGTAGGCAAGGAAAGGAACATAGCCCAGTCGCGGCATGACTTTCCGGGTTAAGTGTCCTAGCACAAAAGGTACCGTCATCAATAAGCTATTCACTAGAATAGCAAATAAGCCTGCAGGAAGGGATGCGTTCGCCACCCAGTAGGTTGATAAAATATTCCAAAGGATGAACGTGTGAAAAGCGTAGCGGAAAACGACCCAGCCCGACACATTAGCTTTTCCTAGCTGAAAGTCTAGCCACAGCAAACCAACCCAGGCAAAGAGCAGCAAAACCCCCGTTTGCGAAAATCCCGGGAATCCAATGCCCAGCAGTACTCCGCTCAGGGTGGCTAATGCAAAAAAAGCGCTTTGCTCTGGGTATCGCGAAAAACGTGCCAACAGCAAAAGGCTTACCCCACCGTAAACACCTAGAAAAAGAAAGAGAGGGCGAACCCACCATAATTCTTGCTGTTGCGTTTGCTGATACATACGAATGCCCATCCAGACGGCAATCAGCCAGCAAACAATACTCAGAAATAGGGGATAGTTCTTTTTCAACATAGGTATGAGCGATTCGAAATTAGCCGAAGACCTGCTGCCGGCACCACCAGAGTTAGTCCTGGACTCGGAGCCGTATCCGGCCAAACGGTAAATGCAATCAACGCTACTAGTTGGCAGTTCGGGCCGTATTGTTATTGTAACTGTGGCCTGGTCGCAACTGGTTAACCGTTTTCCCTGTTCAAGATCGACAGCACCATACCGGGGCATGCCCCCCACTCATTGCGCTTTTCCAGCTTAAAATAGTTCGCCCGGTCATTTGCAAATTGACGGTTTACGGCACAACGATTGATAAAAGATAAAAAATATTGATCGTACCGCAGTCATCGAACCGTCCGGCCGGGGTCAACCCCTTCGGTTGGCTCAACAAAATGCAGCTTGCCGGTCCCATCCTCCGCCATCAGGATCATGCCTTGCGAATCGATACCGCGCAGTTTTTTGGGCGCAAGGTTAGCAACAACAACCACCCGGCGCCCCACAACCTCCCCGGCGTCGAAAAACGCTGCAATTCCCGATACGATGGTCCGTTCTTCAAAGCCCAGGTCAACACGAAGCCGGAGTAATTTTTTTGCCTTCTTTACTTTTTCCGCTTCAACAATCGTACCCGTGCGCAGATCGAGTTTGGTAAAGTCCTCAAATTGGATGGCCGGTTTTACCGGCTCGAAACCTTGCTGTTGCTCGGCCTCCTCGATCGCAGCTAATTTTTGCTTCTGGCGTTCGACGATAGCCAGCCGCGAGTGATCCTTTCGATCGTGAATTTTGGCAAATAAAATTTCTGCTGGCCCGATTTCGTGTCCGGGTGGTAATAAAGGATCGTTGGCCTGATAGGTTTTCTCGGCCCCGGCCCAGTCTCCAGGCTGCAATTTGGGCAACTGCAGGATGCGTCGTATACGGGCTGCCGTAAACGGAATGAAAGGTTCGGCGGCAATACTAAGGAGCACCACCATTTGCAATCCCACGAACAGGTGTTCGGCCAACCGCGGATCTTCTGGATTTTCTTTGGCAATCGCCCAGGGCGCAGCCTCCTGGAGGTACACATTTCCCAAATTTGAAAGCTCCATAAACCTCAGTACAGCGGCTTTGAAACCAAATCGGTCAATATCTTCTCCCATCGACTTTAGTACCTCAAAAGGTTCGCGTAGAGCTGACTGCCAATCAGCTTCTGTGGATGGCACCACCCCACCGAAATACTTATGGGTAAGCACCAATACTCGATTGATGAAGTTGCCCAGGTTGTCGGCTAGCTCTTTATCATGGTAATCGGTGAATTCATCCCACCGAAAATCACTGTCGCGGTTTTCAGGCATATTTCGGATCAGCGCATAGCGCAACGCGTCTTCCTTGTTCGGAAAATCCTTAAACTCCTCCAGATAGACATGCTGCTCGATACCCCATCCGCGGGACTTGGAGAATTTTTGCCCTTCAAAGTTCAAAAACTGATTGGCGGGTACATTGACCGGCAGCACGTAGTCGCCCATTGCCTTCAGCATAGCCGGAAAAACAATGCAGTGAAAGACGATATTGTCTTTCCCGATAAAATGCACCAATTCAACATCTTCGCCCTTCCAGTAGGCTTCCCAATCTTTTCCATTTTCCAGCGCCCACTGCCGGGTAGCAGAGATATAGCCGATGGGCGCATCGAACCAAACGTACAGAACTTTACCTTCTGCATCCGGCACCGGTACCGGAATCCCCCAGCTCAGGTCGCGGGTGATGGCCCGCGGTTGGAGCCCCCCATCGAGCCAGGACAGGCACTGCCCGACGACATGGTTGCGCCAAAGCTCCGGATCGTGGTGTTGTTCGCCATCTAACACCCCTTCCGAAATCCAGGGGCGCAGCCAGCCGGCATGATGATCAAGACGAAAATACCAGTGTCTGGTCGCTCGTAGTACCGGTGCTGCTCCGCTCAGAGTAGATCGCGGGTTGATCAGTTCGATTGGAGAGAGATCGGTGCCGCAGTTCTCACATTGATCTCCGTAGGCATCTTCGAAGCCGCATTTGGGGCAGGTACCTACGATGTAGCGATCGGCCAGGAATTGTTCATACTGCTCATCGTAGTACTGCTCTTGTGTTCGCTCTTCCAACTCGCCCCCGTTGTCCAGCATTTTCTTAAAAAAATGCTGTGCGGTCTCGTGGTGCAGCGGGGCACTTGTGCGATGGTAGTAATCAAATGAAATCCCCAGTCTTTTGAAGGTCTCCTTATTGAGCTGGTGGTATTTATCAATAATCTCCTGCGGAGCAATACCCTCTTTCTTTGCCCGGATAGTAATGGCTGCGCCGTGCTCATCGGATCCACAGACCCAAAGCACCTCCCGGCCGCGCAAACGCTGTGCGCGTACGTAAATGTCGGCGGGCAGGTAAGCGCCAGCTAAGTGGCCCAGGTGCAGGGCACCATTGGCATAAGGTAATGCAGAGGTGACCAAAAGTTTAGAGGATTGCTTGGTTGGTTTCATAATCTTACTTTTGCCCGAATAGGCTGCGAAGATAATAAGATTAGCCACCAAATGAGGCTCTTAGCAGATTTACATCAAAAGCTTACAACGGATTTCCTATTGGTAACCAGCCGTCATTTAACGCTAAAATCCTAGTTAAAAATTTGTTTCCCAACGAAAAATAAATTATCATACATTGAGTTCGCAAAAAAAACTAGATAATTGGTTTTGACTACTCATTGTTGTTATAAACCTTTTTTTTGCTTTTTTTTTCTAAAATTAACTATAATTGTGGGCGGATGAGTTGATCTGATAAAATCGCAATCCAAACAACTTATCCTTGAATCGAAGTATATAATTGTGACCGATCACGATAAAGATTTATAACTGGGGTTTAGTTTTGCGGAAAGGTGTGGATGTTTTACATCCACCCTTTCTTTTTTGTACCCGCGGTAATCTCCTCGCATGCACATCCAACCATTTCGGGCCGTCTTTCCGAATCTTGACCTTATTCCTTCTGTAGATTCTTTTTTTGGTACCGTAAAAGAAGATTATCCGGACTACGCTGCCAACGGTTTTTTCAACCGGTCCGCTCGCGCCTCGATTTACATCTACCGCATCGAACATCCCGACCGCGAGCACACTGGGCTGTTGGCTTGTTCGGATATTCGGGACTATATCGATGGCCACATCTGCCGGCATGAGGCCACCCTGCCCCAGAAAGAACAAAAGCAGCTGCAATTGCTCTTGCGCCGGCATGCCACCGTCAAGCCAATTTTACTGGCCTACCGCGCTGTACCAGCCATCGACAAGATAATTGCCCAGCACTGGACGGGCGGACCTCCTTTTTTTAAGATCCATTTTCCAGAGAGTCAAGAAACCCACCGCATCTGGGAGCTTTACCGACCCGAGATTATTGACCGGATCCGGGTACTGTTTGCGCAGGAGGTTGCCCAAGCCTACATTGCGGACGGCCATCACCGGTGCGCCGCGTTGGCCCGCCTCTACCAGAGCAGGCAACCTACGCCCGACGGACGGAAGTACCGTTCGATATTGAGCGCCTATTTTCCGCTATCCGACTTACAAATCCACGATTACAACCGCCTATTGAAGCTCGAGAGCGCCATGTCGCCCGTACATCTCATGGCCGATTTGAGCACCCTGTGTCACATCGAACCCTTAGAAGGGCCACAGCGACCGGCCCGGAAGCACGAGATGCTGTTGCTCCTCGAACGCGAATGGTACCGGCTGCGCTGGAAAGATCACCTCATCCAGGAGCGGGAAACGGAAGGACCACTCCTGGATACTGCCCTGCTCAATGAATTGGTTTTTAAGGGATTGCTAAGCATCGAAGATCCGCGAACCGACCAGCGCATTCAATATATCGAAGGTCCAAAGGGTATCTCAGCACTGACTAAAAAAGCCGAGCAACTAAACGACGCTATGGCATTTTGTCTGCACCCAGTTAACATGGCGGACTTTATTACCCTGAGTGATCTGGACCAAACGCTCCCGCCCAAGTCCACTTTTTTTGAACCCCGGATGAAAAATGGTATAATCGTGCAGGAATTTTAACCTCCAACTTTCCTTTTCATGCGAAAAATATCCGCCGATTGGGTGTATCCCATTCAAATTCCGCCCATCCGGGAAGGGGTTGTCCTACTTGACGAACAAGGCACCGTAGCGGCCGTTACGACCCGTGAAGAACACGACCCTAACAGCTTAGAAATTTACCAGGGCGCACTCGTTCCGGGTTTTGTCAATACGCATTGCCATTTAGAGCTATCTCACCTGAAAGGCCAAGTAGAATCGGGCACCGGCCTGCTCCCCTTCCTCAAAGCAGTGGTTGCCCTTCGCGAAGTCGATCAAGAGGTGATCCAGGCGGCCATCCGCGAAGGCGACCGTTACATGTACGAAGCAGGTATTGTAGCCGTAGGCGATATCGCCAACAAACTCGACACCCTGGCCGTAAAAAAAGAAAGTGCTATACGCTATTATTCTTTCGTGGAAATGTTCGATTTCATGCAGCCTAGCATGACCGAACAAGTATTCGCCCAGTACCACGCTGTATATGAACAGCAAAGCCGCGACAACCGGAACCGGGTGAGTTGCGTGCCCCATGCACCTTATACGGTTTCCCCTGGCCTTTTTGCCAAAATCAACGAGACGAACCCTCCGGAAGGTATTACCGTAAGTATCCACAATCAAGAAACAGCAGCCGAAAACCAGCTTTTCCTGAACAAAGAGGGCGATTTCCTGGAGTTTTACCGGCACTTTGGATTCGGTAGTGACCACTTGCAAGAGACCGGGCAGACTTCTATCCACTATGCCTTGGCTCACATGAACCCCAAGTGTCGAACGCTTTTTGTACACAACACCATGACGACGCCGGCCGACATCCAGGCGGCCCACCGTTGGAATCCTGAGGTTTACTGGGCAACTTGCCCCAACGCCAACTTGTACATCGAAAACCGCCTGCCCAATTATCAGTTTTTTATCGATGAGGGCGCCAAAGTCACCATCGGTACGGATAGCCTAACCTCCAATTGGCAGTTATCAGTGCTGGAAGAGATGAAAACGATTAGCACATACCAGTCTTACGTTCCATTAAATGAACTACTGCGCTGGGCGACTCTAAACGGTGCCGAAGCATTGGGGTACGAAGCTGATCTAGGCAGTTTGGAGCCTGGAAAAACGCCTGGTATTAACTTGTTGAGCCTGGAGCCGGAGGATCCGCGAATTACCTCCGACACCCAGGTCAAGCGAATTGTTTAAGTGCAGAACTTTAGTTTTGTACTTACGCACTGGTTAGCGCTGCAGGATCAGCTTTTGTATCCGGTACTGATCGGGGCCGCGCAACTGCACGTAGTAAAGGCCATTGGGCAGGTCGGGCAACTGAATAATTTCCTGCCCTCCGGATAAGCGAGTGGTGTAAACCTCCCGACCGGCTGCATCCGTCACCTGTAAAAATTCATCGGACCGCCCGTCCTGCACCTGGAACCAGCCGCGACTTGGGTTGGGCCAGATTTTAAAGGGTTGGGCGGAAACCGTTTTCGTGTTCGTAACTTGGTCGACTAACGGCAAAAAGAAAAGAATGGTATTGGTCAGAGCCGGTATCACACATTGCCCGTGATCAAAGTTGGTGCCCAAGTTCGCCGAAGCTAAATCAGCGGCGCCCAGTACATTCATCACACTGTCGGCCAGCACGCTGTTGGTAAATACGACCTGATCATCCCCCTGGCAGTAATACAGCCGGGTAGGTGCTTGAGGTGCCCACAGGTAAGTATCGTTGTCAATGAGCGCTTGGATGATCGGATGGGAAGTGTCCCTAGCCTCCAACACAGTCAAAATACTATCCTGGAAAAGATTGCGGGTTTTCGATTCCCCAAAGTTCGCGATCAACTCGTCGACGATGGCCTGGTTCATCTCAAATGTCGTGATGTTATACTGTAAAAACTCGTTCGCCAGGGAATCAAAAGGCGGTTTGAAAACGGCAGTAGGGGTATCGTAAAGGTCGTAAACCAGATTGTAACTGAGAAAGGTCCAGACAGCATAGGACGGGAAAAAGTACTCCACATCCTGCACCAACAGGTTTAGCATCTCTTCGCTGATACTATACGGCCCGGATAAAGGCGCCGATGCCGTTACTGGAAATACATCAGCGTAATTGAATTCCAACTCACGGTGCAGAGCCATAGCGGCGTGTCCGCCCTGAGAATACCCCGTGACGAAGTGCTGACCGTTAAGGACTAGGCCTTGTTGGGTGGCAAATTCATCTAGGGCGATCAGCATATCGATGGCCGCTGAGGCTTCGGTCTCGGCATGCACGTAAGGGTGAAATCCACGGGAGTCGCCCAACCCCAAATAATCGGGAGCGATCGACAAAAAGCCCATTCCGGCAAAAACCATTGGTATGAAACTCTCCGCATTACCTCGAGAGGGTACGTCTTCGGGACTATTTACTGTTCCGTGTTGATATATACCAACCGGAAAGGCGACCCCATCGACGATAGGTATACCCACAAAGCCCGAGGCAGTGTCCAATTGCCCTTCCAGATCCAATGTGGTATAAGTTATCTTGTAAGCATCCACAGCGTTTTGCGCCAATGGGAAAACGGCCATCAACTCCGCACGGGTGGTCGTGCCCAGGAATTCACTGGAAACCAAGCGCGCAGCAGCGATTTGAGCATTGCTCTGCCATGCCATCATGAGCAATCCCAGGAGTAAAAAACCTCTCATATTTGCATTTTTAAATTTGTAAAAAATAATGGTCAGACCGATAATTTTGGGCCAGCCGGGCACATCTACCCGCCCGAACGTTCCACCCGTGAGCAATAACCGATAGTCTGATCGTAAGAAAAGATGAACTATTGCCCGGAAAATGTTCCTTAATTTGTATGCCGAAACGCGTTGTCAAACAGTCCGTTTGGAATTCTTTATATTTGGGAAAATGAATTTAAAGATCTACATAATTCTCAAATCTAGCCAGTTATCGCCATTTTTTTATTCTCTTTGCAGAGAAAACCGAAAAATTGTCAGTCTTCATACATGGAATGGTTAAACCGTTGGTTTGGAAATAAAGAGGAGCACGACCTACTTCCTGAACTGAGCTTCGGTCGCTACAGTGATCGCTATAAAGAAGCTGCCAATTACGAGGCCTGGGAACAGGCCCTCCTGGCATTCGAACAGGAACGCTACCTGGACAGTTTCCGCCATTTTTTCCAGTACCTGCGCGACGATCGGGAAAACAACGTGCGTTGGCAGGAACTCGACGGGGAAATTCAGTTTGAGTTTTTCCAGGGATCCAAAAAAATCATCGGCACGGCCAGTGCCGAGCATTTCAAGGCCTGTGCGAAAATAGCCCACACCCAAGATCTACGAGTGCCATTTATGCGACGGCTATTAGAAAAGAACTTCGAACTCAAGTATAGCCGCTTTGCTCTAGACGATCAGCATACCCTGGTGATCATTTTCGATACGCCGAGCATCGACGGGGCTCCTTACAAACTCTACTTTGCCCTCAAAGAAATGGCGGTGAATGCCGATAAACAGGACGACCTGCTGCTGGAAGAATTCTCTACCCTGCAACCAGTCGACGTGGAACACTTGGAACACCTGCCCGAGCCGGAAAAAGAGGTGAAATACCAGTTTATCCAATCCAGCATAGGAAAGGTAATACGCATTATCGAGGAAGGTCCTTTCCCGCCCAAGCAGTACCCAGTACCGATTTCCTTCCTGCTTCTGGACCTCATTTACAAACTCGACTACCTGATCAAACCAGAGGGGTACACCATGGAATGCCTGGAGCGCATGCACCGCACTTATTTTGCCAAAGACGACCGAAGCGCCGTACAAAAGAACCAGGCTCTGATCGAGGAGTTTGAGAAACTACGCGAACGACCCAAGGCGGATTTCTTCAAGGAAATGTACCGCGTCCGGTCAACCTTCGGCATTACCAATCCGGTAAACCACGCTCGCATCGTCGAAGAAATCGATAGTAAACTGCCCCAGATGCAATGGTACCTGGATAAGGGTCACCTAGATGTCGCCCTTTCTATACCCAGCTACATACTGGGGTACAGCTTGTTTAATTACGCCATGCCACGCCCTGACCGAGAGCTTTTCCATCTGTATTTTCGGGTTACCGAAGCGGACTTTTTTCGCGATCTCGGCTTTCCCGGTCTGCTATACGATCAACAAACGGGTAAATTTAACCGCAGAGGCATCCGCAAAGCCATCGATGCAATTGTTGGCAACCAAAAAGCGCGTTACCCGCGACTGCAGCCGGCGTTAAGTAAATTGTCGTTTGAGTCGCTCCCCAGATTTACACAGACGTACCTACAGATGGTCCGTGAGCTCGACCTGACCAAGGCCATCTGATCTTTTGTGACAGCGGGTTGTTCTATAATTACCAAATAAAACCACTGATCATGGCAAGCACGATCACTCAAGAATACATCTACCAGTTACTGGACGAGGTCACCGATCCGGAAATCCCGGTCTTGACTGTACGCGACCTGGGCATAATCCGTGATGTCCGCCTGCACCAGGATGGTCTGGTTGAGGTGATTATTACCCCTACCTATTCCGGTTGCCCGGCTATGAACACTATCGAAATCAATATCCGCGCCGTTTTGCAAGAAGCCGGCATTGATCCGGTCAAGGTTACCACGGTTTTGCGACCGGCCTGGACAACGGACTGGCTCACCCAGGCCGGTCGCCGCAAACTGGAAGCTTATGGCATTGCGCCTCCGGTGGGTAATTCCCAAGATAAGCAGGCGCTCTTCGGTGAAGCGAAAAAAGTACCCTGTCCCCGCTGCAAAAGTACCAATACACGACTGGTCAGCCAGTTCGGCTCTACCGCCTGTAAATCCATGTATCAATGCAACGACTGCCTCGAACCTTTTGACTATTTCAAGTGTCATTGACCTCCTTAACCAAACCGTATCGACTAACCATGGATTCTATCCTTTTCGAACAGCAAGATGCCATCGCACGCATCACCCTTAACCGACCCGATGTCCTCAACAGTTTTAACCGCGACATGGCCCTGCTTTTGCAAAAGCACCTCGAACAAATCCGCGATCAGGCCGACATTCGCGTTGTCTATCTTACGGGAGCCGGAAAGGCTTTTTGTGCCGGTCAGGACCTACAGGAAGTAGCCGGCGAAAAACCGCCAAGTTTTACTGCCATTCTCGCAGAACACTACAATCCAATTATCAAGGGTATCCGGGAGATCGAAAAACCCTTCATAGCTGCCGTCAATGGGGTGGCAGCCGGAGCGGGTGCTAATTTGGCCCTGGCTTGTGATATTGTCGTCGCCTCCAATAAGGCGGCTTTTATTCAAGCTTTCAGCAAAATCGGCCTGATTCCCGATAGCGGCGGCACCTATTTACTGCCCCGCCTGATTGGTCTGCAAAAAGCAGCCGCTTTGATGATGCTCGGGGAAAAGGTCAATGCCGAACAAGCAGTAGAGATGGGCATGATCTACCAGACCCTGCCCGATGATCAATTCGCCGATACGGCCTGGAAGATAGCTGAACGCCTGGCCGCCCTGCCTCCTATTGGTTTAGGGCTAACCAAACGCGCCCTTAATTACGCACTGGCTAACGACCTTGACCATCAACTGGAAATCGAAACCGAATTGCAGGCTACGGCCGGCATGACCGAAGACTATAAGGAAGGGATGAGTGCCTTTTTAGAAAAGCGCACCCCAAATTTTAAAGGAAAATAAATGCCGCATTCTGACCAGCCACTGGAACCCAGGTCACTAAATCCACACTGGCAAGCCCATTTGGCGCGACGCAACAAAGACTTACAAACCGTCGAGGATTACCTGACGGGGTTGCGCCGTGGCGACCGGGTAGTACTCAGTCGGGCCATTACTCTTATCGAGAGCCGGCAACACAAACACCGGCGGCTCGCCCATGACCTGATCGAGGCCTGCTTGCCCTACACTAGTCGCTCGATACGCATCGGGATAACCGGCTCACCGGGAGTGGGTAAAAGTACTTTTATTGAATCGTTGGGCTTGCATGTGCTGGAAAAAGATCACCGCATTGCCATCCTGACCATCGATCCGAGTAGTACCCAGAGCAAAGGCAGTATCCTGGGCGATAAGACTCGGATGCCCCGGCTTTCCAATCACCCCAACGCCTACATCCGACCTTCGGCTTCGGGGAGTTCATTAGGCGGCGTAGCCCGCAAGACCCGCGAAGCCATTTTCCTCTGTGAAGCTGCCGGCTTCGATACCATCTTTATTGAAACGGTGGGCGTTGGACAATCCGAAACGGCTGCCCATTCCATGGTCGACTTTTTTTTGCTCTTGCTCCTGCCCGGTGCGGGCGACGACCTGCAAGGTATTAAACGTGGGATCGTCGAAATGGCCGACGGCGTGGTCGTCAATAAAGCCGATGGCGAGCGCAAATCTCTGGCCCGCCAGGCCAAGCGCCACTACGAAAATGCCCTCCACCTATTCCCTCCTAAAGCCAGCGGCTGGAACCCCGAGGTGCGCACCTGCTCGGCCCTTGAGGCAGACGGCATTTCCGAAGTTTGGAAAATGATAGCGCGGTTTCGCCAGGTCACGCTCGATAGTGGGTATTTCCAGGATAACCGCCAACGTCAGGCTCGCTACTGGATGCAAGAGACCGTCAACCAACGACTTCAGGAATTATTTTACCAATCGCCCGGCATGAGCGAGAAAGTTAAAGCTATGGAGGCAGCCGTTATGCGCGGAGAGCTTTCTTCCTTTGCTGCCGCCGAGGCGCTGCTGGCGCATTTTCACGCAGTCTGGAAAAGCTGAGCCTTTGTTATCACAAAAACGAAAATTACGCCTAAATTTGATTAGCGCTGGTGGCGCGCCAATGAAAACCACATTACCAAAAAATAATCTATCGCTATTATGAAAAGATCCCTCACATTACCGATCATTCTGATCGTTCTCGGTTTGATCCTCTTTATGAGTGGCTGTAACACCTACAACACCTTCGTCGAGAAAGAAGAAAATGTCGAAAATGCCTGGTCTAAGGTACAGAGTGCTTACCAGCGTCGAGCCGACCTCATCCCCAACTTAGTCAATACGGTAAAGGGCGTAGCAAATTTTGAACAGGAAACCCTCACCCGGGTAACCGAAGCACGCGCCAGGGCCACCAGTGTCAATATCGACCCGGCCAACCTTTCCGAGGCAGAAATGGCCAAATTTCAGGAAGCGCAATCCGGCCTCTCTCAATCTCTGGGCCGGCTGCTGTTTGTCGCCGAACGTTATCCGGAGCTCAAAGCCAACCAATCATTCCTGGAGCTGCAGGCCCAACTGGAAGGTACCGAGAACCGCATCAAAGTGGAGCGCGATCGCTTCAACGATGTGGTGACCGACTACAATAAAAGCGTTCGGCGTTTCCCGGGCAGCATGTTCGCCGGTATCTTCGGTTTTGACCGCAAAGCAACTTTCGAGGCCGAAGAAGGTGCACAGGATGCACCAACCGTCGACTTCGATTAAGCGTTGATAGATGAAAAAAGCCCACAACGGGAATTATGGTTAAATTCTTCGATCCGGAAACGGAAAAAGCTATAATCAAAGCTATTAGAAATGCCGAGCTTAAGACCTCCGGCGAAATTCGGATACACCTGCAAAAAGACGCCGTCTGGGAAGTATTGCGTGAAGCGCAGATGCGCTTTTACGACCTGAACATGCACAAAACCAAAGACCGGAATGGCGTCCTGATTTTCCTGGTCCCGCCCTTACGTAAGTTTGCTATCGTGGGTGACGAAGGTATCGATGCCGTAGTGCCGGAGCATTTCTGGGAAGAGGTGCGGGATGTCCTCGCTGAGTATTTTAGGCGTCAAGCCTTTGGCGATGGCATCATCAAGGCAGTAGAGATCATTGGTGAGAAACTAAGCGCCTATTTCCCCTACCAAAAAGACGATGAAAACGAACTCAGCGACGATATCTCCTACGGAGATTGAGTCGTCTCCCACTAAACCGTACTACATGCCGCGCTCAATACATCGCTTAGCAGTCCTTCTCTTATGCCTCTTCCTTTCGGGAACGATGGCGGCTAAGGATGTTCCGCCTCCTTCCAGTACTTTGGTGACCGATTATACCGGGACCCTTACACAAAGCCAAAAGTCAGCCCTGGAGCGCAAGCTCGTAGCTTATGAAGACACCACCTCTACCCAAATTGCCGTGGTAATCGAACAAAGCCTGGAGGGAGATGATATTTTTGATTACTCCTTTCGCCTGGCCGAAGCCTGGGGTATCGGACGATCAGGTAAAGACAATGGAATTCTCATCTACATTGCCCTGGACGACCGCCGCCTGTATATCCAAACCGGATACGGTACGGAGGGTTTCTTGCCCGATGCCCTGGCAAAACGGATTATTGAGAACATCATTAAACCCGCATTTGGCCAGGGCCGCTACTACGAGGGCCTCGACCGGGCTACCGACGTCATTATGAAGTTAGGCTCCGGCGAATACGAAAATGACGAGGAAATGAACGAGGGCGAAGGGGGTATGTTATCTTTCTTCATGTTGGTCCTCCTAATCATCATTATCATAGTGGTGCTGTCGCGCAACAACGACGATGACGGCGGCGGCTATTTCGGCGGCGGTCGTTACGATTACGATGATTACGGAAGGCGGGTAAGCCGGCGCGGTCGCGGCGGCTGGATCATCATACCCGGCGGCGGCGGTGGATTCGGCGGCGGTGGCGGTGGATTCGGCGGCGGCGGTGGATTCGGCGGTTTTGGCGGTGGCGGCTTCGGTGGCGGTGGCGCCGGTGGTGGTTGGTAACACAGTATTTATGGATAAAACGCTGTTTTTATTTCTGCTTATTGGAAGCGCCCTGTCTGCCGGGAGGGCTCAACAATTCTATTACGCGACAGCTAAGGACGTCCGGTTTGTGGCCGATACGACGACCGACGAAGCCGTAAACTCTGCACTCCCCCTTCGCGTGCAGCAGCGCATGCGTCGCGACCCATGCCAGGAGACCGCCAACTACATTCCTGACACCACCTTGCTCGATGCCATGCCCGAGCGCAAAGTGCGGATCAACTTTCACTTCGTCAACTCGGAAGACTCTACCCATAACTACTATGGCGAAGAGGCACTCAAGTTTGTGCGTAGCATTCTCATCACCGCCAACGGGGTGCTGAAAAAAAACTACCGCTCTTGGCTGCCCTACAACGATCCGCCTCCTCGCCTGCCTACGCGTTACCAGTTGGCGCTTACGCCCGACCCGTGGCAACCTGGAGATGACGGTATTTATTTCCATTTCGACGATGAAGTATGCTTCTATATTCACAAAGGGCGCAACCGCAACCTCATGGACCGATCGGTCATCGACCGCTATGGGGTACAATTGGATTCCGTACTCAATGTCTTCATTATGCCCCACCATCCCGACAGTGTAGCTTCGCCTACCTATTCTTCGAGCGGCGTGGGCGTAGCCCTGGGTAATGCGATAAAAATGGCAGGTATGTACGAAAACCCGGCGCCAGGTTGGGCCTATTCAGGCGTTCTCAACCACGAAGTCGGCCACGTGCTAGGACTGCAACACGCTTGGCTGGCCGACGGCTGCGACGATACGCCCTCGGGCGGTCGGCCCTGCTGGAACCGAACCAAAGAACCACCCTGCGACACGGCCGCCTCGAACAATGTCATGGATTACAATGCTATGCAGCATGCTTTTACCCCCTGCCAAATTGGACGGGTACAGCAACGCATGGCCGACCCCAACCACCGGGTGCGGGCTCTTCTGGAACGCCACTGGTGCCGACTACGCGAAGACCGGGAAATTCACGTGACGAACTCCATGGTTTGGAATGGTAGTCGTGATCTGGACCGCCACTTGCGCATCGAACCGGGGGCCCGCTTACGCATCAATTGCCGGGTGTCTATGCCCCCGGGCGGACGCATCAGCGTAGGGAAGGAGGCCGAACTGATTATCGGGCCTAACGCACTACTGCATAACGATTGCAACCAAACCTGGTCGGGTATTGTCCTGGAAGGGCGGGGTAAGAAACGTGGTAAAATAACTATCTTAGGAGAGCCCGTGATTACCAATTTAGAGCATCCCTTCAACTAAGCTACATGCCTGCTCATCCGCGCTGGAGCGATTTCACGTACGCCGCTGTTTTTTTCGCCCTCCATGCTATCTTGTATTGGCCGACCCGGGAAGCGGGATTCACAACCGACTTTACTGGTTTGATGGAACGACTGGACGGTTCCAGTTTCTCTGGTATCTGGACCAGTTTCGGGTTCCCCTCTGTGCAACCGGTCCTCAATTTTTGTTTATTTTCCCTGTATCGAGCTTTCGAGCCGCCATCCATTGGCTGGGCGCTATTTCAGTGGGTGTTGCATGGTATCAATGCATTACTACTAGTTTTCTTTATTAAGAAATGGGCGGCAACGGCAGCTTTCCCAATCCGTAATTCAACTCCGTGGCTGGCCGGACTGATCTTTTTGGTCCTCCCTTACAATAGTGAAGTTTTGGTGTGGCGCGTGTGTCAAAATTATCTGCTGAGCACAATGTTTAGCTGGTTCGTCTTGCACGCGCTGTTGCTATGGATAAAAAACGGTACCCGCTCGTCCCTCCTATTTGGACACCTGGCCCTGTTGGGCGGCTTGTGTTGTCTAGAGCTCACCTATGCCATTCTGGCAATATCCTGGCTGGCGATGCTCTTTTTACCGCCAACCGCAATACCTCGATGGCGACGGATCATTGCTCATTGGATCGTACCGCAATTGGTCATAACGGGGCTCTATCTTTTTTTAACCCGCATGCTGACAGGCCAATGGGTCGGACATTACGGCGCCGAAGTACACCTGGATTTTCCGCTGCTGGAGACGCTCGGCAAAGGGCCGGCTTACTTACTCAAATACCTGGCTTTCAGCCGGTACTGGGACTACGCCGATCACAAAGCAGCACTCCAGGTATTGCGTTCCTGGTGGGGGATAATTCCATTGGTTGCGGCTGCAGCAAGCCTGTTTGTCTGGCGTCTGCGCTCGCCCCGTACTTCGACCGGACGGAACGGGCTGACAGCTTTTGGTTTTTTGGCTTTCTTCGTAGCGCTATTGCCTGCTATATCGCTGTACTACAACCATTTGCTCCACATTGAAAACGACCGGTACGGCTACCTGGCCGGTGCTTTCTGGACCCTCTTCCTGGTGGTTTTACTCGACCGTTTGCAGCCTTGGCTACGCTACTTTTTGCTTGGGATCTACCTGATTTTCGCGATCTATTTTACTTATCAAACCAACCGGTGGTGGGCCGAATCGGCCAAGGTATACTGGGCCCTGCTGGATTCCTTTCCCAATCAAGGGCAATCGCATACTTTTGTATTGAATCTGCCTGATAATGTGCAGGGCGCTGTTTTATTCCGCGATTACACCCGCAAAAGTAAGGGCCTGCCCGACGCACTGAAATATCTTACGGATGTGGACTATTCTGGCCACATCCATGAGGTTTGCCAATACAACCTGACCAATGCGGAAAACAGTGTAACGACAGAATGGAAAGGGGACAGCACCTTACAGGTAGCCTTCCGGCAATATGGCAATTGGTGGTGGCGACACGGATTGGGCGCTACCGATTACGAAAATGAATGGTATGAGGTATCCATACAAGGCGGGCGATACGTATTGAACTGGAAAAAGTTACCTCCTAACAGCCTGATACTGTACCAGGACGGCACGCAATGGCAGACGGTACCCCACGAAATCAATTAACCGCAAAAGAAATGGACCATGAAGCTTACGAAGCTATCCAGAACCGGTCGTATTGCAGCCTTTGCAGCTTTGGTGATCCTCCAGGTAGCTGTACCGGCTTACCTCATTTTACGCCAACAGCGAATCGAAAACCAGGGGGTCCCGTACGAGATGGCTTGCCAGATTGGGTCCAATTACGCAAGCGCGAGTATCCCCTACCTGCGTCTGAATTACCCCTATTTTTCGGCAGCCCACGACGAGGAGTTATTTACCGAACAACGCGTCTATCTGCAACAAATCAAGCCGCGCGTTGAGACCCGTGGAGCCGGTTTCCAGCTGTCGGAAAAACGCCCGCAAACCAATGACTACCTGATCGTAACGGTGATCGACCGCCAACCGGACGGATACTACCGGTTACAGCCTGTACCAGGCATGCGCTATTACTATCCACACAATGAAGAAGAGCGGCAGCGGTTAGAGAATTGGGCAATCAGTCAGGAAACCTGGGCAAGACTACGCTTTCACCAAGGCAAGGCAGTGGTAGATACACTCTACTCAAAATGATCAGCAGCCCACCGAAGGGATTTATCAATGGCCCCGCTTAATAAGTGATTGCCTTGACAGCCTGGGTAGCATCGCTCGATTCAGCGGCTGCGGCCTGCGATTTCACGCTTCGCTGGTAACGCCGCAAGGCCAGGCACCCTTGTACAAAAGTCATTAAGGGTACGTAAGGTGTACCCAGCCGGTGATTGCGCACACTTATTCGGAAAATAATTTTCCAATGCCGTACGATGGCACGCAATGCGTTGAAATAGGAATTTTGCTCAGGATCGTAAATATGCGTAGGCTCAGCTAGGGCACCGTTCAACTCCATAATTTTAAAATTCCGGCCTGCTTTCAGGTCCTCCAGGGTATCGCACTTGATATCGAAGCGCCCGTAATTGAATCCCGGGATCTGGTCGGCCAGGCGATCGAAAGCGCGGGCTAGGGTGGCATCAACCAGGCGAGTGCCGTCAATAAAGCGCGTTCCTTTGGTGTGATTACCCACAATACCCAAGGCAACCCGTTCGCCGGCCGGCGGCACGCTATTCAGTAATGCTGGCTGCTGCTCTTCTAAGCGCCCTAGCTGCAGGCGGGCCCGGTCGTAGGAAAGTACCAATTCCCGAACGGTGAGCTGCCCGTCACCGGTTACGTGCAAAAATTCCTTAAGGGTTAAGGAGGTGATGGTCCCGCGTTGCTCACCCGGCAAGCGGTAATACAACAAACCGATTTCCTGAGGGTAATCCAGGAATTCCTGCACGATAAAATCGATAGAATAGCGACAGAGATAAGCGTGCAGGTCCTCGAAATCATCGATTTTTTTCACCAAAAATCCCCGAAAACCAATATCCGGCTTTGCAATAAGCGGAAATTGAAGGCCAGCCTGATCGAGGGCCTGCATAAGGGCGTGGCGGGAAGTATGCGCCGGTACGAACACAGATTGTGGCCTTACCTGCTGAGGCAGCATCTGAAGGGTTTCAAACTTAGACTCCATACCTACGCCGCCCGCTTTAATACCGGGATTAGCAGCGGTAAAGAAGCAAGGGTGCCCTGCCCGAATGGCCAGCCAGGGCCAGCAGATTGGAAAATGCCAATAAAAAGCCGTCATGGGCCAGTACTCCCACTGGAAGAGCTTTATCCAGAAGGGATGATTACGTATGGAGGACCATTTACCCATTGATATGCATTTCAAGCGTCTGATTATCTCGTTGGTCACTGATCAGATCGTGATAATAAAAAGATATTCTGTCTTGATCGCGGCGAATACTACTCACGCTGGTGGTGCGCAGCCCATTCGGTCGGTGCATTATTAAATCATTGCCCGGATCACCTACTCCGCTATGGTAGTGAAAATTTAACACTTGTCCCCATCTAGGCGTCCCAATCGTATCCGTCAGCCAATTATTGAACCATTGTTCACGCAACTTACGCTTGGCTGGCGTATACAGTTTAACCGACGACCAAATATACGAACGATTCGGATCTAACCCAGTAGTCTTAAGTTGGCTTTCATCCCAACGAACGTCCACGAGGGCGTTTTCCTCAACAATGATCATCGTGAAGGCTTCCATACCTTCGAAGGTGAACCCTTCAAGGAACGCCCGGCAATCGTCGTATTCAAAAATCTTGAGCGCCATGAGCCCCCGGCTCATCCGGTATTCGGAACGGCTCCGGCGGGTAGTGTCCGCCCCGTTGAGCAGACACACCAACCGCCCCCGGTCCGAAACAGCTATCCAGGTTCCACCCTCAGCCTGGTCGCGTGGAAAAAGTACAGCCTGTGCAAACCGCTCTTCCCGGCTGATCAATTGTGGCGAACGCCGTGGCATTTCATCGCGATTCGACGTGAATACAAAGCCTGCATTGCCGGAGGAAATATAAGTTACCGTACACATTAGTCGTAGTGTACCATAACCTCCTGTAGGCCTTTGCGTGCCAAATTAGGCACCTGGGCTCCGTCAGCCGGGTAGCCAACCGGTATGAGCAGGTAGGGACGCTCATTGTTGGGCCGCTGCAGGAGTTCTTGTAGGAAATTCATCGGGCTAGGGGTATGGGTCAGCGCCGCCAAGCCAGCATGGTGAATAGCCAGAAGCAGGAAGCCAGCCGCGATCCCTACCGATTCGGAGACGTAGTAGTTTTTCTTTTTCTCGTCTGCTTCCATTTCGTAAACCCTCTTAAAGAGAACGATCAAGTAGGGAGCGATTTCCAGAAAAGGTTTGCGGGCATCGGTGCCCAGGGGAAACAGGTCCGCTTTCCAGGCCTCTGACATTCTTTGCTCGTAGTTAAGGCGCTCTTCGTGTTCGGCTGCTTGGCGGATTTTTCGCTTCAGGTCGGGATTAGATACCACGCAAAAGGTCCACGGTTGCTTGTGGGCACCGGAAGGAGCCGTGCTGGCCGTCATGATAATGTTTTCGATAACCTCCAGCGGCACCGCTTTGTCGGAAAAGGCCCGTACCGAACGCCGCCGGTCGGCATGCCTGTAAAACTCCTGGCTGCGTTGGAACATTTCCGATTGACCGTAGCGATAGCCCCGGTAAGGAACAAAAGTATCCGTAGGATTCATCGAACCGAATTGTCTGAAAGCAACTAACCGGATCAAGGTGTAGACACGGATACCGGTAGTACTTTCCCGTTAAAAAATTGATGCCCTCGGGTGCTAAAATAAGCCAAAAAATGGCCCATATCTTCGCTTGCCACGGGGGCTTGCATACCCGGAAATGCCGCCTCCAGCATTTCGGTCTGTACAGCACCAAGGGCAATGCAATTTACGGCAATCCGATCTTCCCGAAACTCTTCGGCCAGACACTCGGTAAGATTTGACAAGGCGGCCTTGCTGTTGCTGTATCCCGTGAGCCCGGGAAACTTACTAGCTCCCTGAAAGCCCCCCATGCTACTGATGTTCAAAACATGAGCGTGCTCGCTTTTATCCAGATATGGCAAAAGGGTTTGAATGAGGCGTACCGGACCAAAAAAATTCACCTCGAACAACCGGTTATAGTCTTCGCGGGTCAGTTTTCGAAAGGGTTTGTTGATCAGTAAGCCGGCATTGTTGATCAAAACATCCAATCTACCCATCGACTCGAGCGCATCCAGCAAAGGACGCTGGTCTTCCTGCTCCAGATCGAACGGTAAGAACTGCAGATTATCGTGGCCGTAAGCATCTCTACACGCTTTTTGAAGCCCCTGTAGCCGGTCGGCATTGCGGGAAAGCGCTAGTATACGGCATTGGGAGTCAGCAGCTAATGCGTAGGCTGTTGCATAGCCCACGCCACGGCTAGCGCCGGTAATAACAATATTCATAGACCAAATTTTGCGGCGAAGGAAAAAGTACTTAATTCAACTAGCATTGTAGAATTATTGTTTCTCTTTTTCGAATCTGTGCACTAATACCGGGCAGCAGGGCCGAGATTGTGAATTTTGCCCTACATTTGCTGGCAGTAAAGTTCCCGGCACCAGCAATAAAATACCGCTTTCGGCTGATTTCCGGGCCGCACACCCCCGATACGCTACGCATTATGAATTTGAAACTTCTTTACCATTTTGGCCGGTATCTGATTATGATGGGAACCGCTATATCCCGCCCGGAGAAACTGTCTATGTACTACAAAGAGACGATGCGACAAATGCACGATATCGGCGTAGGGTCCCTTGTCATCGTCATTTTGATTTCGGTATTTATCGGCGCCGTAACCGCCGTGCAGTTTGCCTACCAGCTCGACGGTACCCTAGTACCGGTTTATTACATTGGCTACATTGTGCGGGATAGCACCATTATCGAGTTGGCGCCTACGATCACCTGCCTGGTGTTGGCCGGCAAGGTAGGATCCAATATTGCCTCTGAGATCGGGGGGATGCGCCAAAAAGAGCACATCGATGCCATGGAAATCATGGGCGTCAATACGGCCTCTTACCTGGTCCTGCCAAAAGTTTTGGCTGGGGTGTTAGTTATCCCCCTGCTAGTGGCCATCGCAGCTTTCCTATCGGTTATTGGCGGTTTTTTGGCGGCGGTTCTACCCGGCTACATGTCGGCAGCCGAGTACGAGCAAGGACTGCGCTCTTTCTTCGAGCCATTTAACTTTGTGCTTATGTTTATAAAAGCCCTGGTTTTTGGTTACCTTTTAACCTCTGTATCTTGTTACCAAGGATATTACGTTACGGGAGGCAGTATTGAGCTCGGGCAAGCCAGCACGAACGCCGTGGTATTCAGCGATATATTAATCCTGCTTTTTGATTACATTTTAGCTATTCTACTGACATAAGCGAAGGCGATGATCAAGACGGTGAATTTGTATAAGAGCTTCGGCGATAACGAAGTCTTAAAGGGGATCAATACGGAATTTTACCGGGGTAAGACCAATCTTATCATCGGCCGAAGTGGAGCGGGCAAGACCGTTCTGCTCAAGTTGTTGGTTGGGTTGTTAAACCCGACCTCCGGCGATATCTTCTACGATGATATCAATTTTTGCACCCTGAGCAAGAAAGAGGTACGCAGCCTGCGCATGCAAGTAGGCATGCTTTTCCAGGCTTCAGCTCTATTCGACTCCATGACGGTAGAGGAAAATATCCGCTTTCCCCTGGATATGTTCACGAACATGACACGCAAAGAGAAGTTGGACCGCGTCAATTTCTGTCTGGAGCGAGTTAACCTGAAGGGGATCAATGATCGCTACCCTTCCGAAACCAGCGGAGGTATGCAAAAGCGCATCGGAATCGCACGGGCTATCGTCTTGCAACCGAAGTACCTTTTTTGCGACGAACCCAATTCGGGGCTCGACCCTAAAACCGCAATCCTGATCGATGAATTGATCAGCGATATCACCCACGAGAACAATATCACCACCATCATTAATACCCATGACATGAACTCGGTGATGGAGATTGGTGAAAACATCATTCTGCTTTACCAAGGTGAATTGGCTTGGTGGGGCGACAAGAGCGAGGTCTTAACCAGCAAAAATGATACCCTCCGGCAGTTTATCTTTGCCTCGCCGTTCTTGCAAAAACTACAACGCGCCGCCCTGGAAGGACAATCCTCCGAATAGGGTTTATTTTTATTGCAAAACCCATTATCTTTGCCAAGCTTTTCGCCCAGGTGGTGGAATTGGTAGACACGCAAGGTTGAGGGCCTTGTGCCCTTTTTTGGGCGTGCAGGTTCGACTCCTGTTCTGGGCACTATTCCTGAAATGAAAGCGACTGCGGCTGCAACCGTCAGTCGCTTTTGCTGTTTAAATCCCTTTAGATTGCGGATTTAGGTAAAAAATGAAGCGCTAATTAGCCCCGCCAAACTTTTTTTATCTGTAATTTGTACCATACCTTGAGTTCTTTACCCAGTGGGTTGACCAGCTGCTCTCTTAAAGGGATAAAACGCTACTTCCCGCTTTGCTCAGGCATATGTAGTATTATTTAAATGACCCGTTTTAATTATACTTTTAGCTTTATGGAAAGTAAAAATGGCATCCTTGATCAGCAAGAAGCAGACAAACTGGAACGCATCGCTTTTATCCTTAAAACGGTGGCGCACCCGCTGCGATTGGGCATTATTCATCTGTTGGAACAGCACCCGCGGCTCTCGGTTTCGGAAATTTGCGAGATGTTGGCCAGCGAGCAATCCCTGACCTCCCACCACCTGCAAAACATGCGCCTGAAAGGCATCCTGAGCGTACAGCGTGAAGGCCGCAGCATGATGTACTCCCTCAAAGAACGCGATGTCTCTCTGATCATCGAATGCCTGGAAAACTGCCAGTGCAATATGTAAAGAAAAAAAGCACGCCGGGCGTGCTTTTTTAGTGGAGAAAAACATGAACACTCTTACCTATTTTCTTTTTTTCAGAAAAGAAAGTTTATACCACAGGTATCCTCCGGTACGAGCAGTTGTTTTATCATACAAAAATGATTTATTGATCTATGGGCCTATTTTCAAAAGGATCGCCAGCCTATCCCATCATGAATTTGAAGTGTCCGCGTTGCCACGAAGGGCGCTTATTTGAAACCGGTTCGTTTTCCTTCCACCGGCCATTCGACATGCCGGATCGGTGCCCGGTCTGCGGCCAGAACTACGAGCCAGAGCCTGGATTTTACTACGGAGCCATGTTTATTTCCTACATTTTTACCGGTTTCTTTTGCATTGGTTTTGTAGCCTTTTTCCACTGGGGCCTGGGGTGGAGCACAGCAACCTCTTTTGCGCTTTTACTCGCCGTTTGCGCCCTTTGTTTCGTTTACGTTTTCCGTCTAGCCCGGGCAATATGGCTTGGACTTAACGTTAAATACGACCCCCAGGCAGCCGTCGGCAAAAACACCAAAACCACTTGACTATGGAAGATCAACTGAAAGTATTGCAGGACACCTACCAATCCATTGAGCGGGTCATTCACAGCGACCAAAGCCCGGTAGGTATCGACGCGAAGAAAACGCACATTATAATTTTGGATAAATTGCTGAAAATTGAAGCGCAGCTGCGAACTCTGGAAGAACGCATCAGCCAGTTGGAATCGCCGCAGCCCTAGTCCCTACAACTATGATTCAGGAAGAAACGCGCATCGAAGAATACTTGCGCCGCAACTATCCGCAAATTGCGGAAAAGGGCTTGCAAGAAGAAATAGCCGAAGTCGGTCTATTGCGGAGCTATCCGGCCGGCGAGGTCATAATGGATATCGGACAATACATCAAATCCGTTCCGCTAGTCCTGAAGGGCACTATTAAGGTAACGCGGGAAGACGAAGAGGGCAATGAAATTTTCCTGTACTATCTCGGGCCGGGCGAAACCTGCTCTATGTCCTTCACCTGCTGTATGATGAACAAGCAGAGTGAAATCCGAACCGTAGCCGAAGAGGATACGCTTCTCATTGCTATCCCGATCAAATACATGGATCAATGGATGAGTAAATACCAAAGCTGGAAAAATTTCGTCATGACCACTTACGATTACCGCATGATGGAGCTGGTACGTACAATTGACAACATCGCCTTCCGGAAAATGGACGAACGGCTCATTGAATATCTCCGGGAAAAAGCGCGGGCAACCGGATCTTCGGTCATTACGACAACACACCAAGCCATTGCCCTGGACCTGCACGCATCGCGTGAAGCCATCTCCCGGCTACTCAAACAATTGGAAAAAGACGGACAGGTGAGCTTAGGACGCAACAAAATTGAGCTCAAATCCCTTTGACATATGTTGTAAAATGTGCTATTTGAGTAGGCAGCTTTAAAACCTATTCTTCCACCCTTAAACGCTACTTGTGATGGCCACCCGGGATATCGACAATGTCTTAAATTCCCTTGAGACGAAAGCCGGTGATGAACTATCTTTTCTGGCCGAAACAGGCCCGGAGTATTTCAGCACAGGTCATTTGTTGCGTTTGAAGGGACAGTGGCAAACGCTGCACCGGTTGTATCACCAATTACACAGCCTGTTGCTAAGAGTAGCCGCTGTATCGCCCATTTGGCTGGTGCTCTGGATTGGTTGCTCTGCACTTGGATGGGCCTATCCGAGCTATTTTTTTCTGGCGCTCTTTCCCTTTTCTTTTCTACTTTTCTTCGCTGGCCTGCTTACCGCTCAGTATGTATTCAAAGGACACAGCCGCCTGGAGGAGATCGGTACTATGATCGATCAGGAACTCAATCGCCGCAAAATCCGCCAGCGAGATCGTTAATGCCGCCGTTCGAGTGGTCTATGTAAAAAGTACCATGTTTGGCCATTTTTGACCTACCATCCGCTGCGGCAAAACGCTCAAATTTGGACAAAATTCGCTTAAACGTCGGACATGCCGCCAAAGTCTATCAATATCGAACAATTGCAATGCAATACGCTTCCTAAAGAGGGTAAGCAATTCGACATGGTCCGCAGCGAACACTTTTTGCCCGGCTCTAAAGGGATGGAGCAGGCGCACCGGCACAATTACTACATGGTTTTCCTGCCTACAGCAGGAGAAGGCCGTCATTTGGTAGACTTTCAATCCCACCTGATCCGGCCTGGCCGGGTTTTTTTGATGTACCCTGGCCAGATCCACGCTTGGGAATCGTTCGGCGATGACTTATTGGGGTTTCTCCTATTTTTCACCCAGGAGTTTTTCTACCTGCGGTACCACAATAATCTGCTGCTGGAATTCCCCTTCTTCCGCACCACCTGCCGCAAACCATATGTCGATTTGTGTGACGAAGAGATGCAACAACTTACGCGGGTATGCGAGTGCATGGAAGATGAGCTGAGGCGAAAGGATAAAGACTACCTCAAAGCCCTGCGCTCGTTCTTAAATGTACTGCTCATCCGGGTAAGCCGGCACTATGTCGATGCATACACCAAGTCGGTCAGCGGACCGGAGAAGAATGCAGCACAGATTGTCCACCAATTCGAGCAGTTGATCGACCAGCATTTCGTGGCCAAACACCGGGTAAAAGACTATGCCAAGATGCTCCTCATCTCACCCAATTACCTGAACGCCGTTTGCAACCGCATACTGGGCAAATCGGCCGGAGAACTGATTCGCGAACGCATCATGCTGGAGGCTAAACGCCTGCTGTTACACGACGCCCAGACCGTGTCGGAAATCGGTCACCAGCTCCATTTTGAAGATAATTCTTACTTCTGCCGCTTTTTTAAAAAATACGCCGGTACGAGCCCCGAACGCTTTCGGCGCAAGTACCGCGACCAATAAAATCGAACCCGTAATGGACGTAGAAATCCTAGCGCGCATACAATTTGCCTTTACCGTCGCCTTTCACTATATCTACCCTCCTCTTAGCATCGGCCTGGGGTTAATTATGGTTATTATGGAAGGCACTTACCTGCGCACCGGTAACAAGATGTACGAACAGATGGCTCGTTTCTGGACGAAAATTTTTGCCCTAACCTTCGGCATTGGCGTAGCAACCGGCATCGTGATGGAGTTTGAATTTGGTACCAACTGGGCGACATACTCCCGCTACGTGGGCGACATTTTTGGCAGTGCCCTGGCTGCAGAGGGCATTTTTGCCTTTGCCCTTGAGAGTGGCTTCTTGGGGGTACTCCTTTTCGGTTGGAACCGAGTCAAGCCCATCGTGCACTTTATTGCCACGGTGGGGGTATGGGTTGGGGCCATGTTCTCGGCCGTCTGGATCGTGATTGCCAATTCCTGGCAACAAACGCCCGCCGGTTATCATATTGTTGGCGAAGGGATGAATGTCCGGGCGGAGATCACTGACTTCTGGGCCATGGTATTCAATCCCTCTAGCATGGACCGACTCGTTCACGTCTGGATCGGAGCCTTCCTGGCGGGCGCCTTTTTGGTGTTGAGCGTACACGCTTTTTACATCCTGCGCAACCGCCACGTTGAACTGTCAAAGCGAGCCTTCAAAATCGCTCTGGTGGTTGCCACCGTTTCTTCTCTAGGCCAACTGCTGACCGGCCACATCTCTTCCGAAGGTGTCGCCGAAAATCAACCCGCCAAGCTAGCCGCCATGGAAGGCCACTTCGATAGCCTGGCGGTAGCAGATGCTTACCTCATGGGGTGGGTAGATAAGGAAAAAGAAAAGGTTACTGGTATACGTATCCCGGGCGGCCTTACCTGGTTACTGCATCAGAATTTTGAGGAGCCCGTCATCGGACTAAACTATTATCCGAAAGAGGACCAGCCGACGGCCATCAATGCTATTTTCCAGTTTTACCATTTCATGGTAGCGTTCGGAATGATCATGATTGGACTGACACTTTACGGATCCTACTCGTGGTGGCGAGGCACGCTTTTCAAGCAACGCTGGCTGTTATGGGCATTCGTACTGGCGGTATTACTCCCCAATCTGGCCAACCAGTTTGGCTGGTTTGCTGCCGAAATGGGGCGCCAGCCCTGGGTAGTATATGGACTACTGCGCACCTCCGATGCACTGAGTCAGACAGTAACCGCCAACCAAGTGTTGTTTTCCCTTATTCTCTTCTTTTTCATTTATGCCCTTCTTTTCGTACTTTTTATATACCTGCTGAATAAAAAGATTCAAGCAGGACCCTACGGCAAAGGGGATGTGCAACACAGTCCGATGCACGAAGAGATGGCCGAAGTTTTTGATCAAAAGGAATAACCCAGCGCAATATGTTGTTTTTGGAAGCTTCATTATTCGGAATAGATTATCCTACCCTTTGGTTTCTGGTAGTCGGGGCATTGTTCTCCGGCTACGCTATCCTCGATGGTTTTGACCTGGGCGCCGGGGCCTGGCACCTGTTTTTCAAGAAGGAGCAAAGCCGGCGTATCGCCCTCAACGCGATCGGTCCCGTCTGGGATGGCAACGAGGTATGGCTAGTGATCGGAGGGGGTGCACTCTTTGCCGGATTTCCAGTCGTTTATGCCGCCTTATTTTCTGGTCTTTACATTCCCTTCATGCTTTTCCTGGTATTCTTAATCTTCCGGGCCATCTCCATTGAGTTTCGCTCCAAGGAACCTATGAAATGGTGGCGCAAGATGTGGGATGTTGCTTACAGCGTATCGAGCGCAACCCTCGCTTTTTTGCTGGGGGTAGTGCTGGGCAACGTGCTGCGCGGTATTCCGGTCGATGAAACCCAAAACGTACAAGGCGGCTGGTTGCAATTTTTAAACCCTTACGCGCTATTAGTCGGACTAACCACCCTCGCACTTTTCATGATGCATGGCGCCATATACCTGACCATGAAAACTGAGGGTCGGCTTTTTACTAAAGTCAGGCTGCTATTGTGGCGGGCTATTTTCTTTTTCATCATCACCTTTTTGGCGGTAACGGCCTATTCACTGATCAGCATTCCCCACTTATCGGATCGTTTTTTCAGCAACCCCATCTTGTTTGGCGTACCGGTATTAGCGTTTCTCAGTATTGCTAACGTACCGCGCCTGGTAAGCAAGCACAAATACCTAATGGCTTTTATCTTTTCTTCGATCACGGTAGCTTTACTGTTGATGTTGGTTGCCATCGAATTGTATCCGGTGATTATCCTGTCCTCTATTGATGAAGCTTATAATCTGACCGTCTACAATTCGAGTTCCAGCGACAAGTCTTTAGGCATCATGTTGTTGATGGCTGCCATCGGCACTCCGCTCGTTATCGGATATACGACATTTGTATTTTATACCTTCCGCGGCAAGGTGCGATTGGATGATACAAGTTACTGAAGGCACAGCCTCCGGTTAATGTACATCGTTCCCTTTCTTTGCATTCCGGGCAATCGACCTGGAGGGTCAGTGAAAGGCTTTTGGTGATTGCTACCCAACAATGTTAGTGCCTATTTAATAAATAAGGTTTTCTATTCAACTATTCCTTTCATTGCCTATTTTCCTTTAAAGAACTAAGTACGCTCACGCCATGGACAATGCTTTTATTCGCGATTTGTACCGCGCACACCAGGAGGCGGTGCGCATTCCCTCTCCTGAGCTGGTCTGCAAGTGGTTAGACGGCTGTCTGGCCCTGCTCTTCCCAGAATTTTCCAACCATAGCTTCCATTCGTACCGGGAATTTGAGCAGTACTACACACAGATCCAACTGGAGTTGTACCGCATTCTGGACTTACTGGACGATTCCATGTCGGTCGACGTCGAAGAACTGGAAAGCGCCTACATGGAACGGTTGCCGCATCTGCGGGCTTTACTACTCAAAGACGCTGCCGCTATCAATGAAGGCGATCCGGCATCGGTGGGCATGACGGAGGTCATTCGTACTTACCCAGGCTTCTACGCCATCGCCGTATTTCGGCTGGCTCACGAATTCCTACAGCTGGGCGTTCCGCTTATTCCGCGCATTCTCACCGAACACGCCCATATGCGAACCGGTATTGATATCCATCCCGGAGCCAAAATCGACGAAGGTTTTTGCATCGACCACGGTACGGGGGTCGTGATTGGTGAAACCTGCGATATTGGAAAAAATGTAAAGATCTATCAGGGGGTTACCCTGGGTGCACTGAGCGTTAGTAAAGAGCTGGCTCAAACCAAACGGCACCCTACGATCGAAGACCGGGTGGTAATTTACGCCGGAGCAACTATCCTCGGTGGTGATACGGTCATCGGGCACGATAGTATCATCGGCGGCAATGTATGGCTTACCAAGAGCGTGGGGCCTCACTGCCGGGTGTATTACACCGGCAATGTGCGCCAGAAAATGAGTGATCAGGCCGGGGTCGACCAGCCGATACCCTAAGACCGGTAAAAAATCGTGTGTCATTTGACTATCTTTCGCTAAAAGCTAACCCATGTCAACTGTAGCTAATCTGGTGGGCAATACTCCGCTGGTTGAAATCAAACACATCATCCAAAAGCCTGGAGTGGTCGTCTACGGGAAACTGGAAGGTCAAAACCCGGGCGGCAGTGTTAAAGACCGGGCTGCTTACGGCATGATCAGGGGCGCCGTCGAACGGGGCGAGTTGAAGCAAGGCGTGCGCCTGGTCGAAGCAACCAGCGGCAACACCGGTATCGCCCTGGCAATGATTGCCCGCCTTTTCGGCGTAGATATTACGCTTATTATGCCCGAAAACGCTACGGCCGAAAGGGTACAAACCATGCGCGCCTATGGTGCGGAAGTAATCCTGACGCCTGCCGATAAAACCATAGAGTACTCGCGCGAATATGCAGAAGAGCTGGCCCGGCGAGACGATTACCACATGCTAAATCAATTCGCCAACCCCGACAACTGGGGCATGCATTACCGCACCACCGGTCCGGAAATCTGGCGCGACACCAAAGAGCAAATTACGCACTTTGTATCCAGCATGGGTACCACCGGTACCATTATGGGGGTGTCACGCTTCTTAAAGGAACAAAATAGCCAGGTAAAAATCGTCGGGGTACAGCCCACCAACGGCTCGTCGATCCCCGGCATCCGCCGCTGGTCGCCGGAGTTCCTGCCCAAAATCTACGAACCCGAAAGGGTAGACCAAATCATCGATGTCTCACGCGAAGAGGCTATCCACACCATGCGGCGCCTGGCTACCGAAGAGGCTATCTTCGCTGGTATGAGCAGTGGTGGTGCCATCACAGCCGCCAGTAAGTTAGTCGAGGAAATTGACCGGGGTGTAGTCGTATGTATCATTTGCGACCGGGGAGACCGGTACCTCTCCTCGGGGATATACGAATGAGAACCCGACAGCAACATATGCCGGATTGATAAATCTCAACGCCGCGGGAACGCTCGCAGCCAGCTTCATTGCCTTTGAACTTCCCGGTCTACTCCGCCCCTATTTCACTTTTGAATTTCACACAAAAGCGCTTCTCTTCGGAATAAGGAAAGACCGTCACCATCTCGCCGGCGCGCAGGCGTTTCTGCACGTTGATCCAGAAAGAGACATCAAAAAGGTCGCCATGTTTTTCCATAAAAATTTCTCGCAACTCCCGGCGGCCGATGAGGAAGCGGGCAAATTCTTCTGGAAATACGTCCATAGGCCCCACCGAGTACCAGGGCTCATCGGAAAGTTCATCTTCGTAGCGGTCGGATTCCGGGATACGGCGAAAGTTGTAATCCGTAAGCGGTCCGATCTCATCATAATCGTAGAAAACGACCCGGTTAAGGCGAGTCACGCCGAAGTTTTTTAGTAGCATATCACCTGGGAAAATATCGACTGCAGCTAGTTGCTTAATAGCTTTCCCGTATTCATCGATGACGTGCCGGGCCTCTTCTTCTGTGGCATCTTCCAGGTACAGATTAAGCGGCACCATTTTCTTCTCGATGTACATGTGCTTAATTTCCACCTCTTTATCCCGAACAATTACTTTCGAGGGTGCCTCTTCTAATAGTTCCTTCAAAAGGTCATCGCTGAAGCGCTTGCGCTCAAAGACAAAATTTTCGAAAATATGACTATCAGCCATGCGCCCCACCCGGTCGTGCTCTGACACCATACGATATTTGGCCTTGACTTCCTCTTCAGTCACCTTTTTGGGTGCTGCAAAGCGATCTTTAATGACCTTGAAAACCATATTATAAGACGGTAGCGTAAACACGCTCATCACCATACCCTTGATGCCGGGGGCGAAGACCAATTTATCGGTGGTCGTTTCTAGGTGGCGCAAAAAGTCGCGGTACAGCACCGTCTTGCCGTGTTTTTCGAAACCGATAGAGTTGTACAATTCGCCCAAGTTTTTAGTCGGTAAAATGGTACGCAAAAAATCGACCATTTCGCTGACGATGTCGGTTTCTACCAAAAAGTAGGTGCGGTTGTAGCTGAAAATAGAACTGACGTCATTGACTTCCAGCAATACGGTATCAACAGTAATGCCGTCTTCTTCGTGGATAAGGGGAAGTATGAACGGCATGACCTGATCATCGAGATACATGCGACCGACCAGATAGACTGCCTTGTTGCGAATAAATGGACCTTTCAGGACTTCGATGCGTGCGTCGCGGTATTGGTAGGCATCCTCTTTGAGCTTTTCCCGAAGGGCATCGGCAATATAACCGATATCCCGTTTCAGGTTCTGGAAGGGGGCATCGAAGGGGAAAACGGCGAAAAGCTGATGCAAGGTAAATTCCAAAGGTATGGTCAGGAAAAACGTATGATAAATGGGCGTAGCCGAACGAAACTCACGGTAGGTACCGGTAGCATGAACAAACATCAAATCTTCGTCCACGCTTAGCCCCTTGTGACTATGCCGGAAGATAGAGTTGTAAAACGTTTCTGCAATATTGCGCGTGTTGAAGTTGGTTACTTCTACCAGGTACATCTGTTTCATTTCCCGCCAGATGTTGCGATCGTGAGCGTGTTCGCCCAGAAACTCCAGCAACTTGCGGGTGGTCTCATCGACTGTATCGCGGTAGACGATATTGCGCTGCCGGGCGTCGTTTTGTATACCACGCCAGTCGCGTCGCTCAAAACGAATTTTTGCCCGCTTGGTAATCCGTTTGAACTTGTGGTAATAGTTTAGGTAAGAATCCAGGATGATGTAAGCGGCATCGTACGGAATCAGCTTTTCGAACATAGCACACGGGTTTTAGCGCCGGGTGTAGTTCAAACGGCAAGTAAGGCCTTTTGTTGGAAAATATTCAGTTAATTGGGTGGCGACAAAAATAGACCCATCCGGAAATACAGGCCATCAGCCGGCTTGAAGGAAACTGTCTCCCCATTTGGAAAGGTCGCTTCCAAATGGGTATTGAAATTGTACTGGAAACCGGCCCTGCTTTCGACCCACAACCAGGAAGCGAGGTGGCGCTCGACCGTAAAGCCGAATAGCACCTCGGCTCGGCGATGGTGGTAAATATCGTAGTTGTTGTTGATGGAGCTGCCGAGGTCCAGGGAGTAGTTGCTCGAGTTGAATTCGTAACCGAACAGCAGAATAGTCTCTGGATTCAAGTTATAACGTCCATTGACCTGAGCTGGAAAAACCGCCTCCACACCCCACTGATTGTTGAAGTTACGATTGTAGAGGAAAAAGGGCAGAATCAACCAACGGCGAAAATTTTTCGAGTACGACAGGCCAACCCCCCATTCTTTGTCCTGGGTTTTCTTCACGCCGTACAGCAAGGAAAGGCTATATGCAGCATAGCGATCCTCAAAGGGTAAAACGCCGGTGTAGTCACCGCGGTACTTAACCGCACCTCGGAAACCCAGGTAGCGCGACCGATCAAAGGATTTGAGTGCATACAACTTGAGCCCGGTAGTCGTCAGGGAGCGCGTATCTATGTCGCTCATAATTTCGCTCGCTTTGGTTCGCAAAGCAGGCGAAGAGAAGTTAACGTTCTCCATCTCGTAGTCAAACCCAACCAATACCTTAAAGCTCGGCTTGAGCAGTACCGGAATTTTTGCTTTCACCCCGAGGTATTGCAAGGAGGTAAGCTGGTCGGGGCCCAGGCTGCTTTCATCCGAATAAGTGAGCGGCCCCCCATTGAAAAAATTATAGGACACCTCGAGCCCACGGCTGCGGCTCGAATTCGGAAGTCCAGGCCGGCAAAAGTATCCTTCTTTAGCACGTTTTGATATACCTTGGTGGGGTAGTACCGCCTGGGAAAAAACTGCCCAACACTTCAGTAAGAAGATACAAATACAGCATATCCGCATACCGCTTATTTTGACGATAAATAGAACCATACCTTACGACCGTTTATTGTACAAATCAGGTGCCGAGATGTTATCCATTGTCTATTAAAAAAAATTTAAAAATGACTGCTTAAGTCCTGACGGAAACACTTTGGCGCTGACCTTTATCCACTAATTGCCGGAGGCCTGAAAGTGAACACTAAACGGCAAGGCCTACTTTGCGCAATGGAATGGATCGGTTCCACAAACCGCAAGTCCCGCTTCGTTTGGACACCCGATTTCTCAGATTTCTTGTTGACAGTGCTGGGAACGTTTGTATATTTTCTGCCAAAAACGACTACTATGCGCCATTGGAACCTGTTTTTGCTTCTCACCATCCTCACAATAAGCTGTAACCGGCCAGCTACTTCGAGTCATAAGGAGTCGGAGCTCCAGGACCTTCCGCCTTCCGAACGCTACGGCGAGCTCTTCTTCGCTGTGCAAATGAAACCAGTTTTTGAAGATGGTAAGACTTTTGCCGATTGTACGCCAAAATTTTCGACGGCCACCATCCTAGACCGATACCAAAAGCAGCGCAAACAACCCGATTTCGAACTGGAGTCCTTCGTTAGGGAGCATTTTGAATTGCCGAAACAATATGCTTCCGGCTTTCAAAGCGATAGGACTCGGTCGGCAGAAGCACATATTAATGCACTTTGGGAGGTCCTGACACGCAAAGCAGACGAGGCCACTACCGGCACATTGATCGAACTTCCGAATCCGTATATTGTCCCGGGCGGGCGGTTCGGCGAGATCTATTACTGGGACAGCTACTTCACGATGCTGGGACTCCAAATGGCCGGTCGTACCGATATGATTGAAAATATGGTCGATAACTTTGCCTATCTGATCGACACCATCGGCTTTATCCCGAATGGCAACCGCACCTATTTCCTGAGTCGTTCCCAGCCGCCTTTTTTCGCCAGCATGGTAAAACTATTGGCGCAGGAAAAAAGCGCGCAAACACTGGTCCGTTATTTGCCCCAACTGCAAAAAGAATACGACTTCTGGATGGATGGCCTGGAGGACGTCGACGAGCCCCAAAATGAGGTAGGCATTTATGGCGCCCGGGCTTTCCGCAAAGTTGTTTCCCTGGGTAATGGCACGATCCTGAACCGGTATTTCGATAGCCGCAGCGACCCGCGGGCCGAGATGTACCGCGATGACGTCTTGACCGCTGCAGAGAGTAGCCGGCCCAATGAACAGGTATACCGAGATATCCGCGCTGCCTGTGAATCTGGTTGGGATTTTAGCTCGCGCTGGTTGCGCGATCAGCAGACCCTGCCTACAATTTATACGACACAGATCATTCCGGTTGACCTCAACGCCCTGCTATATAATTTAGAAATGACCCTAGCTGAGGCCTATCAACTGGCCAAACGGGCAGATCAAGCGCAAATCTACCGCGACCTGGCTACCGCCCGCAAAAATGCTATTTTGCAATATTGCTGGGATGAAGAAACCGGTTATTTTCTCGATTTTGATTTTGTGAACAACCAGCCCACGCCTACCCCTTCCCTAGCAGGCATGTTCCCGTTGTACTTTGAAATAGCCACCCGACAACAAGCCCTGGCCAGTGCTCAGTTTGTAGAAGATCATTTCCTGCGCCCCGGAGGATTGGTAACAACCGAAAACAACACCGGTCAACAGTGGGACGCTCCCAATGGCTGGGCCCCGCTGCAGTGGGTAAGTATTCAGGGATTGCGTAACTACCAAATCAAAGACCTGGCCGGGACCGTTAAGCAGCGCTGGGTCGATCTCAACCTGAAGGTTTACCGCAACACCGGTAAGATGGTGGAAAAGTACAATGTAGTAGACACCACCCTCGATGCCGGCGGTGGTGAATATCCCGTCCAAGATGGATTCGGATGGACCAACGGCGTACTGTTGAGGCTCCTGCAGGAGGTGAAGTAGGCACAGCCCCTACCCGCCGTGCAAATAGTACGCCCCCTCAACGACGATCTGTTCGCCATCAGCAAGCTGTAGTCCCTCGACAGCAATGAACCCATCATGAGCAGGTCCGGCATCAATTGTTCGCGGCCTGTAGCTACCCTGGTGTTCTATGTATACCAGGGTAGTGCTCCCCTCCCGGAGTATGGCCGATTCAGGCAGTGCGAGAACCTCCCGGGCATTGTAAAGGATTCGGGCGCGCAATGGGCTGCCCACTATCAGCTCTTTGGGCTGGTCCCGGAAGTGGACGTGTACCCGTGCCGTTCGCTGTTCCAGGTCAATGCTCTTTGCCAGCTTGAAGATCTCTCCAAGGTATTGCCGTTCCCTCCCGGGCTGATAAAGTTCTACGGGTAAGCCTTCCTTTAATAAGGCAATATCTTCGGCATATACGTCCAGTTCAGCGTGTAGATGCCGGTAATCAGCCAGTTCGAACAGCAGATCGTCACCTTCGGCTAATTTGCCGCGGTTGACTACCACCTTCGTGAGGTAACCCGAAACAGGGGCGGCAATAATGAGTTGCGGTACTGTTTCATTGTTGGACTCCAGCTTGTCTACCGGAAGGCCTATCATTTCCAGCTGCTGGCGCTGACTACGGGTGCGCAAAGCCTGAGTCCGGTAATCGGCCTGCGCCTCCTCTAGTATTCGCTGAGAAGACGCCTGGGTTTTGGCCAGGGCCAGCTGGCGCTCCAGGTTTTGCGCCAGTTGTTGCAGACGGATACGTCCAGCCAGATAGTCCTCCTGCAATTGAATGATCCCCGGGTGCCGGAGCACCGTAAGCGGTGTACCAGCCCTCACGTAGTCCCCCTCAATGTGTTCGACCTGCTGAACGAAACCCAGCACCGGGCTATAGACTGAAACCAAAGCTGAGGGGGGCAAATGTACGCGGCCAGTGACCTCTAATTGCTGGGCAATAGTCCGCCGTTCGGGTAGTCCAAGTTCGATGCCCGCCATTTCCAGCTGCTCTGAACTCAGGCGGACTGTTGTGCCGGCATCCTGCTCCGGACTGGCATTTTCCTGCGGGCTGGAGTCCTGGCAAGATGCCGATAAAAAGAACAAAGAAGCGATACTGAATAATATGGAAGCACGCATAGTATATTTAGTTTAAATAGTATTCTAAATCAATGATGGTCTGATTGTACTGCTCCAATAAATCGAGGTATTCTAATTCATAACGGGTAGCCAGTTCCATGGCCTGCAGGTAACGGAAGTAATCCGTTTCGCCCAATTCGAGCTGCTGGCTTGCTAAGTTGCGCAGGCGCTTTGCCTGCCTGCGCAACGCAACACCTTCCCGTGACAGCTGATGGTCTAAAGTGCGGGCCTGCTCCATGAGGAGCTCCTGGTTGCGCTCGCGTACGTACCGGGCGCGAAGGGTTTCACGACGCGATATTTCAAGTGCTACTCGCGCTTCGTCCGTAGCTGCCCGCATCCGCTTCCGGAAAAGCGGTACGGTGGCTCCTACGGTCACAGCCTGGAAGCTGTAATTGGGCCGAATACTTTGATTCATGTAGCCAAGGGCCCACTCCGGTGCTGAGGATGCTGATTCCAGATCGATCGTCGCAGCGCGTAAGGCCAATTCCTTTTGTGCGACCTGTTCGAAAACTGCGGCCGGTTGGAGGGTATCCGGTAAAGGCAGGGCGACGATTGGGGTGTCCGGCCTAAAAGGACCCACCAGCCCACTTACCCTTTGCAATTGATTGAACCGCGTCGCTTCTGATAGCCGGGCTGCTTCAGCATCCAGGTTGGCCTGGTTGGCTTGAGCCGCCATTAGCGTTTGATCAAGGGCATTGATTTCACCAACCTCCAATTGGGAATTGGCGTTCTCCATCATCGCATTGTAGCGCTCGCGTTGGTTTACCAAAAGGTGCAAACGGGCCCGGGCGGTCTGCCACGCCCACCAGGCAGACCGAATATCGCGGACTAAGGCTCGCTCTGCGAAAACGGCTTCCGCCTGTGCCCTTTCCAGTTCAGCGTCGGCTACCACTCGACGCCGGCGATCGCGTGCCGGCTGCCCCAGAGATTGGCGCACATTAACCATATAGTCCACGCGCGATGTATTGAATTGCCCGCCGCCTAACTCCACTTCCAAAGGCGGCAGCTCTCGAGCTTGGCCCTGCCGATAGACGGCGGCATCAATGCCCAAACGGGCAGTCACTATCGAAGCCTGTTGCTGCAGGCTGCTATCCATGAGGGATGGCAAGTCCAAGACTTTCTGGCCGGCCAGGGACGGCGCAGTACAAACCAAGGCCAATAAGACGATCACCAGCGATTTAGCGCCTCGCCACCGACGGCTTTCTACCAAATAATAAATCGTCGGTAGCAGAAGTAGGGTAAGTAAAGTTGCCGTAATCAGGCCCCCAATTACGACGGTAGCCAGCGGCTTCTGGACTTCGGCACCGTTCGATGTAGATAACGCCATAGGTAAAAAGCCTAGTGCGGCGACCGTTGCGGTGGTCAGCACGGGCCGCAACCGATCCTGTGCGCCTTGGATAACCACCTGCCGAAACGCCCAGTCCGGAAAGCGGCGGCGCAACTCGTTGAAATAGCTGATCAGGACAATCCCATTGAGTACCGCTACCCCGAATAGGGCAATAAATCCTACGCCGGCCGAGATGCTGAAGGGCATACCGCGCAACCACAAGGCCACGATGCCTCCAATCGCCGCCATGGGTACAGCCGAAAATATAATTAAGGCGAAACGGATATTTCCAAAGGCAAGATATAGCAAAAATAGGATCAGCGTCAATGCGATGGGTACAGCAATGCTCAATTGACGCCGGGCGGCACGCAAATTTTCAAAATCCCCGCCATACCCGACTTGATACCCTGCTGGCAATACCAGCTGTTCGTGGAGTCTGGTCTGAATCTCGGTTACCAGGCTGGCCACATCGCGCCCCCGCACATTTACGCCTACATTTATCCGTCGGCGGGCGTTTTCGCGAGAAATCTGCATGGGACCCTCCCGGTAAGCAACCGTCGCTAGTTCGGACAAGGGTACTTGCTGATCGTCCTGAAGGTGGACGTACAAACGGCTTAAATCGATAGACTGCCGGGCATCGAACGCCAGGCGCAAGACCAAGTCAAACTTTCGCTCCTGCTCGAAAACCACCCCGGCTACCTCGCCGGCATAGGCCGTACGGATGATGGTATTCAGCTCGGCGATATCAACACCGTATAGGGCAATTTTTTCCCGGTCGTAAGTAACTACCAGTTGTGATAATCCTTCGGTCTGCTCGACCCGCACATCACCGGCCCCGTCGATGCCATTGATAATTCGAGCTGCTTCCCCGGCCAGACGGCTGAGGGTAGTCATATCCTCTCCAAAAATTTTTACTGCTATATCCGTCTTTGCACCGGTCATCAATTCATTAAAGCGCAGCTGTATGGGTTGAGTAAACTCGAAAGAAGCACCGGCGAGAACCGATAGCTTTGATTTCATTTTGGCTACCAGCTCTTCGCGCGTCTTGGCAGTGGTCCAGTAAGCTTTATCTTTAAGGACAATCATGATATCGGCATCTTCGACGGCCATGGGGTCGGTGGGTACCTCGGCAGTGCCAATTTTCGAAACGACGTGCTCTACCTCAGGAAAATGCTTTAGCAGGAGCTGTTCAGCCCTCGTTGAAGTGCGAATACTCTCTTCCAGTGCGCTTCCCGGCTGAATAGTCATCTGCATGGCCAGGTCTCCTTCTTCCAGGGTGGGAATGAACTCGGCGCCCAGGCGTGCAAACAGGAGCAGCGAAGCCCCCAGAATAAACAAGGCCAAGCTGATAGCCAGCCCCGGCAAACGCAAGACCCCTCTGAGCACGGGGCGATAGCCAGTTTTGAGCGCATCAACCAAGCGGTCGGCAAAATTCTTTTCTTCCTTGATCGATTTCGGTAATATCCATGCCGCCATCATGGGCACATATGTCAGGGAAAGTAGCAGCGCGCCCAGGATGGCAAAGCTGAACGTCAGGGCCATGGGTCGAAACATTTTGCCCTCAATACCCGTGAGGGTAATCACCGGAATGAAAACCACCAAAATGATGAACACCCCGAAGATGGCCGTCCGGAAAAGGCGGCTTGAGGCTCCTGCAACCACCTCATCCATTTCAGCTTGGGATAATTTTTGCCCTGCATGTCGGGTGGCAAGGGCAAACAGCACCCCCTCTACAATGATGACGGCGCCATCGACCACAATACCGAAATCGATGGCCCCTAGTGACATAAGATTAGCCGATACGCCGAACAAGCGCATGCAGATCAGGGCAAAAAGCAAGGCTAGGGGAATGACTGAAGCGACAATGAGGCCGGCTCGCCAATTTCCCAGCAACAAGAATAATACAATCATTACTATAGCCCCGCCAAGAAGCAAATTTTCCCGTACGGTGCCGATGGCCTCACTAACCAAATCAGACCGGTCGAGATAGGGATAGATGCGAACGCCCGGTGGCAGGGATTGTTTGACGTGTTCGATTCGCTCGTGCACATTGCGAATGGCCGCCGAAGAGTTTGCCCCCTTGAGCATTAGTGTAATACCGCCGACTGCTTCTCCGAGCCCATCCATCGTCATGGCTCCGAAGCGCTTGGGGCTGCCCAATTGAACCGTACCCAAATTTTTCACCAAAATCGGCGTATTACCCCGGTTTGCGACTACGATGTTTTCAATATCGCGCAAGTGCGTTATCAGCCCCTCGGTACGGATGTAGTAAGCATGTGGCCCTTTTTCAATGTAGCTACCACCGCTGTTTTGGTTGTTGCGCGCCAATGCTTTGAATATCTCCGAAAGAGCAATATCATAGGCATGTAAGAGGTCGGGCTCCACAGCCACCTCGTACTGCTTAAGGTAGCCGCCAAAACTACTCACCTCAACGATGCCTTCGATGCCCGCCAGTTGCCGCTTAACGATCCAGTCCTGGATGGTGCGCAATTCCATAGGGCCGTATATATGCCGATAGGCCGGGTCGACCTCGAGTACATATTGATAAATTTCACCCAGGCCAGTAGTTATAGGCATGAGGCCCGGCGTGCCCATGTCAGGCGGTATTTCTGCTTTGGCCTGTTCAATCTGTTCACGTACAAACTGGCGGGCCTCCAGTACCGGTACGTGATCTTCAAAAACAATGGTTACAACCGACAGTCCGAAGCGAGAAATAGACCGTATTTCTAAAATATTAGGAATATTGGCCATAGCCACCTCTACGGGGTAAGTGACAAACTGCTCCATCTCTTGTGGCGCCAAAGCAGGCGAAGTTGTAACGACTTGAACTTGATTATTTGTAATATCGGGTACGGCGTCAATCGGTAATTGTTGTACAGCGTAACCCCCCCCCAACATTAATCCGATGACTAGTAACCCGATGATCAACTTTTGCCGAACGGCAAAGTGAATGATCGTCGAAATCATGATTCCCTGATTTAAATGATAAAAAGCGTAAGAAGAAGATCAGGTCGCCGGATTCGGGGGTTGGAGAAGGCCGAAGCGGTATTCGGCCGAGAACATACGTTGGTAAGTAAAGTTGAGCAGGGTAAAGCCCACTACAAAAGGGTTGATACCGGTCCAGTCTTGGGCGTCGAAATTGACAAATTCCAGCATTTGATGAACGCTCCTAAAGGGCATTTCCTGGTGAACCGGATCATCAGGATGCTGGTGACTATGGGGATGCAAGTAATGATCCAAAAAAAAGTTTATCAACCCGGATTCTTCTGGGTTATCTGGCTCTTGAAGGTGGACCTGGTAATGTTCAAATGCCACTCCTACTTTTCCCAACTGAGAAAAATCTAGCCCCGGAAAGAGACTGCCCAAAAAAAAGTAGAGTGCCATAAATATACTCAGTACGCGCATCCGTCGAAGTTAAAGTCAGAATCTGTCGGAAATTTCTCCGATTTGGACTAATTATTTTTCCTTATTGGCTCTGTTTTAAGATCTTATATTTTGAAGTAAGAAAGTAATCACCTTGCAATTAATTGAATAAAATGGGAGAAATAATTGGAATATTATTATTCCTCAGCATTGGCGTCGGTTTGTTTGCCGCCTGGATTATAACGCTGGTCGATGTACTGCGCAGCGAGTTCAAAAGCGACTCTGATCGTCTAATTTGGATCTTATTAACCGTTCTCATGCCATTCGTCGGAGCTATTTTGTATTGGACCATCGGAGTCAATCAAAAACTCCCGTCCGCCGATAATGGCAACGACTTGTTATAGCGTTTATCTCGACTTTTAAAGTTACACTTTCGAAGCAGTAGAAGCACTAACGAAAATCACCGTTCCTGCTTTTTTTACTAGATGATCAGATGCAAGCCGAGTCCTAACCAATTACCTCGCCGAATACTCTCCGTGAGGGCCGATTGCCGGAAGTATTGATTAAGTCTGGCACCGGGTTCAGCCGCACCCAGGTCGCCATTATTCCAGATGTAGTGGAGCAGAACCTTAAAGCGCCTTTTGTTCAGATACCAATTGAGCCCGAAGTCATATGTACGGTCGAGTCCCGAAAAAGCGCCTACTTCCAGAGCTTCATCCCTACCGCCTTCGTCCTGAGCGCCATTGAATTGCATAACCATCACAACTGGCTCCAGAAAGTATTTTTTGCCCAAAACCAAATTGTAGCTTAATCTCAGGTGGCGGGTTTCCGAAAAGTAGGTGAAGGATACGGGATTGTCATCGCCCAGAGTCCCTTCACGCCACATCAAGTCCCATTCGCCATCGATATTGAGAGGTCCCCAGTTGAACAGTAGGTCAATCGTGGCAGAATAGCTGGCGTCGAAAAGGTTGGTTTCATTTTGGTACGAACCGCCCAATCCGACACTCAATCCGTAGCGATCGCCGAAGTAGTTGGTTTTGTAACCCAAAAGGTAACTGGTCATTTCAGGCATCCCAAAATGCAGAACAGCACGACCCGTAAGCAAAGGGGAAGCAACCCGCCCCAGTGAATTTTGGCTCTCCGCAATGTACACGGGGTTAAAAATGCCCAGATTGTAGTTAATGTGGAAACGCTCGCCTTCTGTACCCAACAGGCCCCCAAGATTGACGCCAACCGTTCGGCCGGGCCCGGGACCGGTAAGGTGCTGCCGGTAGTAGAACTGGGTTTGGGCTTTTTCCATCGAGGTCACTGACCAACCAGATGTAATACTCTCCCGCCCCAACTGCGGGCGAAAGTACCCACCCGTCAGATAAAAGGCCTCTGACTGCTTACTTAGGCGCCAGCTTGCAAAAGCATCGATGATGAAAAAGCGGGGTTGGCTGCCATTATTGCCTCCGCCCAGTGTACTGCTGAGCACATCGCGCCCCAATAGATCATAAGCACCGACCATGGTAAATTTCAGGTCCTCATAGGCTTGTACACGAAAGCCCAGGCGCCCGCGCCGGATCTGGGTGTTGAAGCGTGCTCCAACCGGTTCGTAGACTCCCAACTCCCGATTAAAACGCTCCTGTCCGGTGCTGTACGTAGACCACAATTGAAACATTACAAAAGGCTTGATGTCTACGTTTTCCTTGATCTTTTTCCATCGATCAAATCCCGCCTGCCCCGGAAGGCAGGTTGAAACGAAGAAGCATAGAAGGAGTAAAAGGAAAAGTTTTTTCATGGCGCTTGATTTGAGTTCATGCTGCGCCGATTATACCCTTAGCCTGGCCAGGGCAGATCATCCTGGCGCTTTTATTCAAAGAAAAAGATCCACCGGGAAAACAGACTCCCGATGGATGATATAGCTTGCGATTGCTGCATTATTACAAGCCGTTGGTCTGGAAATTTTCCGGCAGGTTCAACACCGGACAAAAGCGACCTAATGTGGCAGCCGGTTACGGATGACACCGTAGGTATAGGTACCCAGAATAGCACCCAACAATACCAGGCCGATAATCCAATATCCATTACCGATCAGTACGTACATTGGCCCAGGGCAGCATCCAACCAAGGCCCACCCCAAACCGAAAACACTTCCGGCCAGCAAGTGGCGAGGAATGCTGAGTTTCATAGGCGTATAGGATACCACTGTATCGCGCAGCGTTTTCATTTTGGTGCGCTTCATGATCGCCAGAATGATAGCGCCCAGCACGACCGCCGTACCGATAATGCCGTACATGTGAAAACTCTCAAAACGAAACATTTCGTGAATACGGTACCAGGAAATCGCTTCTGATTTTGTCATCGTAATACCGAAAAATATGCCGACAGCTAAAAAGCTTAGATTTTTCATGGCGTTGTTTAATTTTCAAGTATCTGTTAAACCGTAAATAAAAGGGGAAGAAAAAAGTGTGTCATGAGCAAACCGCCGATAAAGAAGCCAATGACGGTCAACAGCGAAGGCAGTTGCAGGTGGGAAAGCCCGGTGATGGCGTGCCCCGAGGTACAGCCGTCGCCGTAGCGCGCACCAAAGCCAACTAAAAAGCCGCCACTGATTGCCAGCAGGATACCCTTCAGGCTGTTGAAGTTGAAGATCTCCGTTGGCACAAAGCCTCGGCCCAGAGCATCAGACTCGGGATAAGCAAGCCCCATTGATGCGAGATTATCGACCGTAGACTGAGAAATATCAACTGCCTGCGGACTTTGCAGAAACTGCCCGGCGATAAAACCGCCAATTAATCCGCCCGCTACAAAGGCGAACCGCCAATATTCCTCTTTGAGATCGATATTGAAAAATTGGTTACGCTTACCGGCACCAGCAACCGTGCAGAATGATCTAAATGTGGTTGATACACCGAAGCTACGCCCCATCCAGGTCATCAAAAACAAAACTAGGGCAATGGCTGCCCCCGACACAGACCAGTGCCAGGGCTGGCTAATGAAGTCCATTAGGCTATTTGGATTGCTAATCAGTTCCATTAGTAAATCGTGTTATTTTTTATTCGAATGAAAAAGGTAGATTTCCCGGTGTCCGGGTATAGGCTCATTAACTGGCGTGTTCATTAATTACGCTGATCAATTGGTGGGCCGATTGCATACCCGACTGCCGCCATACCGGTTCGCCTTTTTTAAACAAAATGAAGGTAGGTACACCCTGAATTTGCAGTTTACCGGCAAGGGCTTGGTTTTGATCTACATCGATTTTGATAATGCTCGCCTTGTCTTCGATGGCATTGGCAACCTCTTGCAGAATCGGGGCCATCGCTTTGCAAGGGCCGCACCATTCGGCAGAAAAATCAATGAGCACCGGCTTTACACCGTTAATCAGTTCTTTAAAAGATGTTGTTTTTTTCATAATCGTTTTCCTTGGTGTTTTCTTTAAGTCATCAGTATAAGCTGCCGAAGCAGGCGCACTGCAGTAGACAAATATCGTCTATTTGACCCAGTGCAAAGGTAAATGGAACGATGCGCCGCTTCAGTAACTTGGATCACAATATTTCAGCTATTTAACCTTCACTATGACCTTACTGGTCCGTGCCACTGAAAAGCATTAATTTTACAACAGACGTTCATACATTCACTTAACTCGCTTAACAGATTTAAAATTCCGATCACGATGACGATATCCGCACCGGCAGCTGCAGTTTCTAAAGAACAACTGCCTGCATCGCTCCGCTATATCGCTGAAACATTAGAAGGACACGGCCGGTTGAAGCCGTCCCAAATGCGCCGGATCGTACTGGATGCGCGCGTGGAATTGGTCGATATTGAGCCTTGGGCTAATTTCGACCATCCTCCTCAGGATAGCTACGGCCGCCGATTAGTTTATCAAGGTGACCGCTTTGAGATCATGGTGATGTCGTGGTGTCCGGGCGACTTTTCTACTATTCACGACCATGGCTACACCCAATACGGCGCTGTACAGGTTTTTGGCCCAGCCGAGCATGCCACCTTCCGGATCGATGAGGACCATATCCACACGCTGTCCCGCTGGATCATGGAACCGGGTGAGGTGATTGGTGTACACCACGATTTATTACATCAGATGGGCAATTCTACGGCCGACCAGCCTTTTTTGACCCTGCACGTTTACGGCGATCTCGAACCCGTCGAAAATGTCACGGGCAACGCCCGGGTGCTTGATCTGGAAAAGGAACGAATCTTGCGGGTAGATGGGGGCGTGTTTTTCGCCCTTCCGGAAAAGGACATCAAAAAACAGGAGGCGGGGCCCAAGCCCGATTTCCCTACCCGTTTGCGCCATCTCATCGAATTAGCCCGTCGTCTGCGCAACATGGGCGATTCTGATATGGCGGACGCCAATGGTCGCTTAGCCGAGGTCATTCGGCAAATCGAAGATCCGGCTCAACGGGCTTCGCTGCGCGGAATGCTCGACCGAATAACGGATACGCACCAACATCAGACCAACTCCGTCCTTTGGCGCGTCCTGAATTGGGAACTTAAAGAAATGGCCAAACTTCAGGATGAGCTCACCAGCGATTTCCGGGGCGATGATCACTTTAACCAGTACGCCGAGCTTTATGACGCCCTGATCGGTCGGCCCTGCCTGGAAGGTTTTATGAAAGATTACCTGGCCTTCTTCTTTAAAGAAAAAAAGGTAAACCCAAAGCGGATCGATTTCATCTCATTGGGCTGTGGAACCGGCCTGGTCGAAGCCTACCTCATTAAAACGGTAGGTATACCAAATAAACGGCTTTTCGGCCTGGACCTCTCGGAGGCTATGGTTAAGGTAGCCAATGAGCGCATTCGAGCGGAAACTGGTGACGTGCTCACCCTCGACCCCTCTGTAAAAATGTGGGATGTCGCCTATTCCGGATTGAATGTTTTTCACTATATCAACCACGAAGAATTGGAGCAAGCCATTAGTAGGACAGCCGCTATCCTGCGTCCTGGAGGATATTTTGTAGGTGATTTCATCACCCCCGACCATATTCGGTGGTACCCGAATGTCATGATCTCGGATGATGAGCAGATTATCTCGCTGCGCAATCCGCGACTTGTAGAAGAAGAAGGAGCCATGTTCCAGGAAAGTGAAATTACCAATATTAGCTTTCAGCATTCTCGCATGCGGGTAACCTATGCCGGTAAGCACCGTCGCTTTTTACCGCCATTGCACCGCGTACGCACCTATTTCGAAAGCTACTTTGGTGGGCCGGTGGAGCTCTACGACGCCGTCAGCTTGAAACCCATCTCCGCTTGGGCCGACAGCTGCGCTTCCACCCGCTACATAGTTATTGCCCAGAAAAGATAAGTATGCGCATTCGCATTGATCAAGTCGACCGTCGATCCCTGCCTCAATTAGTGGAAATCGTACGGTCGACTTTCATCCATGCCTACATCTTGGAAAATGACCCGGTGCATTTTAAGTCTTACCTCAACAAAGAGTTGTCGGAACGAAAGCTGGAACAAGAGCTAACCGGACCAGACGAAGATTTTTACTTTCTGTACGTAGGCGTTGCTTTGGCCGGTTATTGCAAACTGCATTTACGGCAGCAGTTGAACGTTTTGCCAGGTGACGGAACTCACCTTTACTTGTCGCGTCTTTATGTACGCCGAAGCTACCAGGGGAAAGGTTTGGGTACAAAACTTCTGCGTTTTGCATTACAAAAAGGCCGGGAAGCCCGTCACGACCATATGTGGCTGAGCGTATGGAAGAAGCGTCCCCGTACTATTGACCTGTACAGGCGCAATGGCCTGCGCATTGTAGGAGAAGAGATTTATCCCGTTGGCGAAGATCCTCAGGAGGATTACCTGATGGCCATCCGGTTGTGAGAAAGGACGCCCCGGATCATTCCGGAGCGCGCTCAGGCTGTTAACACAGCATTATTCTGCGGGCGCCTCTTCGGACGGCTGAGGAAAGCGGTCGGCATTCTGGAAAGCCAGCATCCAGTTTGGATATGGAATGCGGATACCGCTCACCTTATCGAGGCGTTCCATATCGATGTCGGAGAGTTGTAGCTCCGTGGCAGCGATGTTGTCTTTGAGCTGCCGCTCATTTTTAGCGCCAATGATGGTGCTTGTCACTCCGGGACGATTCATGACCCAACGCAAGGCCACCTGTGCTACTGATACATTGTGGTTGGCAGCAATTTCTTTTAGTTCATCAATGATATCGTACGCCTGTTCACGATCGACGGGCGGGAAATCAAACTCATCGCGGCGACTATTACCGGCTTTCTGGGTATGGCGATCGTACTTTCCACTCAAAAATCCTCCAGCCAGCGGGCTCCATGGCAGCACAGCCAGCCCCTCGTCTTGAGCACAAGGAATGATTTCATGCTCCAGGTCACGTCCAGCCAAAGAATAGTAATACTGTAAGGCCTGAAACTTGGTCCAGTTGTGCTTACTGGCGATACCATTTGCTTTGGCAACCATCCAGGCCGGGTGGTTACAGATCCCGATATAGCGAACTTTACCGTTACGCACCACATCCTCCAGGCCACGCATCGTTTCTTCGAGGGGTGTAATGGGGTCCACGCCATGGATGTAGAGGAGATCAATATGCTCGCGCTGCAGCCGGCGCAGGCTGTCGTTCACTGCCTCGTGGATGTGGGCGCGCGATAGCCCCACCTGATTTACACCTGCTCCCATGCGAATGCGCAACTTGGTTGCTATGACGGCATCGTAGGGGGAGGTTCCTAATTTCTGGAAGACCTTTCCCATAATTTCTTCGGCTAATCCTTCGCTGTAGGCATTAGCATTGTCGAAAAAGTTGATACCGCAGTCCAAGGCTATCCGCATGAGGTGTTCTGCTTCTTCGAGCGGCTGCTCACCGATAGCTTTCCACATGCCGCGGCCGCCGAAGGTCATGGCGCCCAGACAAAGTTCGGAGACCAGCAGTCCGGTGTTTCCTAAGTTATGATACTGCATGTTGAATGGGTTTTACCCAAACAACAACGACAATCGATAAATTGACGAAACGAGAACAAAAAAACTAAACCATTGCTCCCGATTTTGTTAGCCACTGACATCGCAATTGCAGATACAATGATTTAAACCACGGGCATTCCATACAAAGGCATCAGGTTGGAGACAGATTTTAACAGCAGATGATTTCCCTGGATTGGAAAGGACTTTTGCTAAACTACAAAATGCAATTAATGGAGGTGACGTGCAAGAGCTGTTAGGGCTATAGCGCTGTTAGCGCTTAAGCGCTAACAGCGCTATAGCCCTAACAGCTCTTGTAACTCCCTCAAAACCAACAACCTCTCTCCTCTAAAGTCAAATTTTTGACAAAAGGAAAAAATTTATTTACTGTTCTTCGGCATTTGGGTTAATCCCCCTTCAGCAAGGGAAGTAGCAGCGGGTTATTTCCATGGCCATATGGTTTACTTTTTTATTCGAATACTCCACATTCCGCGCAGTTCACCGAGTTCGTAACCGACAGCTTGGTCTTCCGGGTAATGCTCCTCGATATGGGCGTAATCTTCTGGGGTAATATCTTTGCCTATTTCACCGTGACATTTCAAACAGCCGGGTTGAATGCGGATAGGTGCAAAAAATGCCACTTCGCGTTCGCCTATTTGTACTATTTGCGGCTTCAACGCTTCCCCTGCCCGCTCCTGTTGGTGGTAGGCTTCGAGAACGGCCTTTTCCATCGCATTGGGCGCATCTTTCGGATTACGAGGCTTCAATGTTGTGCGCCGGATTTTCGCATTATGCACAGTCGAAAGACTATCCACTAAGGGATAAGCCGCCAGATTGCAGTAGTTAACTGCCTCGGTTACTCCCCCACGTTCCATGGCTGCGGCTAACTCAGTCGATAGTGTCAAAAAAGTAACCTGGGCAATTTCCTTACCGGTTTGCAGTATGGCCGACTTGTCAAAAGATACTTCGCCCGACGCATCATCTGAGGCCGGTCGCTGTGCGGTATCCGTTCCGCAGGCAATGGAGAGGATTACCAGAAGACCTGGCAGAAATATACGTGTTTTCATGACCTGAATTTTATTGTAAAATAAAAAAGCCCGCTCCACGCGGAGCAGGCCCTGCAATAAATTGTTCGATTTATTTTTAAACAACGGCTTCGATAGCAGCGTCAATATCTTCTTGCGACATAGTCGTCGGGCAAACATAGTTCGACTTAGCTACCTTTTCGCTCTGCTCAATTTCATTCCAGCCTCCCTTGATATCAATCAGTTTATGAAATCCACGCGACTTCAAAATTGAGCTCGTAATCATAGAGCGATACCCACCTTTACAATGTAGATAATAGGTCTTATCTCCATCGATTTTATCCATATTGCTATTGATATAATCCAGCGGGAAATTTTCTGCTCCTCGTACGTGGTGTGACAGGTACTCGGTAGGCTTACGTACATCGAGTATCCGCGTCACCTTACCCGCCTGCTGGCGCCGGGCGAACTCCTCTACCGTTATGGAAGTAATAGTATCTATCTCTTTCCCGGCAGCTTTCCAGGCTTCAATACCACCTTGTAGGTATCCCAGGGTGTTATCGTAGCCCACGCGCGCCAGTCGGGTAACGACTTCTTCTTCACGGCCCTCATCGGCCAGGAATACAATGGGCTGCTTAAGGTCGAGGACCAACGCGCCCACCCAGGGAGCAAAATTACCATCGATGCCGATAAAGATCGACTGCGGAATAAAGCCGTCCTTAAAAACCTGCTCGTTACGCGTATCAATTACCAAGGCGCCCTCTTGCTCGACCATTGCCTCAAATTCCCCTACGCTCAACGGTACGGCTCCCTTTTCCAGTACAGAATCAAAAGCGTTGTAGCCGGTTTTATTCAGCTTGGCATTTTTGGCAAAGTACTGGGGAGGTGGCATTAGTCCGGCCGTTACCTCCTCAATAAATTCTTCGCGCGTCATGTCGGCGCGCAGCGCGTAGTTGAATTGCTTCTGGTTACCCAAGGTGTCCCAGGTATCGCTGCTCATATTTTTACCGCAAGCCGACCCGGCACCGTGGCCGGGATAGACGATAACGTCATCGGCCAGGGGCATGATCTTGTTGCGCAGGCTATCGTAGGACCATCCGGCCAAATCCTCTACCGTGATCGAACCGGACTTCTGCGCCAAGTCGGGCCGGCCTACGTCACCGATAAACAGGGTGTCGCCGGTGAAAATGGCGTAGTCCTTTCCGGCCTCGTCGCGCATCAAGTAGGTTGTACTCTCGGGCGTATGGCCTGGAGTGTGTAGCACTTTAAAAGTTACCTCCCCCACCTGGATGATTTCACCGTCTTGAGCACTGTATTTCTCAAAAGCCGTCTCAGCTTTTGGCCCATAGACAATGGTTGCGCCGGTTTTTTTGGCCAAATCCAGGTGACCCGATACGAAATCAGCGTGGAAGTGCGTCTCGAAAATATACTTGAGTTTTGCACCTTCCTTCTCCAATTTGTCGAGGTAGGGTTGCGTCTCGCGCAATGGGTCAATGATGACAGCTTCGCCGGCACTCTCAATGTAGTAAGCCGCCTCGGCCAAGCATCCTGTATAAATTTGTTCGACTTTCATACGTATTTTCTAACTGTTCGATTTCAAATAAATGTATGATATTCTCTTCATATAACAAAACACGGCAGCTTTTTCCGCTATTGCATTATACAATACAAAAATATATCCTTTGAAAAACACAATCCGTGATGGAGATCACATAGGATAATGGATGTGTATTGACGTGTATTACCCAGAAGGGGATATTGGTACGGTGTCCGACTGTTGTTTGGCCGAGTCACCAAGGTACCAATATCCAATGTCTTAATGCGCCAGGCCGGCGCTCTCCCGGCAACAATAATTCAGCAGGTCATGCGTCGTTAACAGGCCGATAAGTTGGCCGCGATCGACTACCGGCAGAGCATGGAAAAGGTTTTCCCGGAAGATATCGGCTGCGATCGACAGCTCATCATCGGGATTTAAGGTGACCAGTTTGGTGGTCATAATTTCTTCTACCGATAGGTCGCGATGCAACATGTCGTTGTACTCGGCATAGCGTTCGGCATCAAAAAGGCAAAGAAGGTGATTGACTTTCAGGAAGTCCCCTTTGGCAATCAAGCCCATGATACGGCCGCGCTTATCGACCACCGGAATGTGGTGAATATTGTTGCCGTCAAAAATTTCTTTTACCCGCTTAAGTTTGTCGGCAGGATGGACCACCAACAAATCGCGGGTCATAAGTTCGCTTACCGGAATTTGCATCGTCTTCATCATGTTAGACATATTTTGGCGTGAACCCATAATTCCGGAAAAGCTATCTGCTTTTCCCTTAATTAAAAGATCCCAAAAATTCCTCCAGAACATCAAGGTCAATAATCAAGAAGAAAGGCTGACTTTTGTCAGTGCATCCACTAACCTCTGATAGCTTCGGATAGCGATACCAGTTCATTCCAGGCGCCGCCGTTATGGACCTCGTCGATGCCTTTGGCTTTTAAGAGGGCTACTGCCATACCACTGCGGTTGCCCGAGCGGCAAACCAGTACCCTCGGGGCTTCGAGCTTCGCAATTTCGTTAGCTTGGGCCATCACCGTATTCAACGGGATATTGACCGCCCCTTCGATCTGGCCTTCCATCAATTCCCAGGGCTCGCGCACGTCAATGACTGTGCCCTGTCCGTTAACAATGGCGGTTTTCCAATCCATTATATTGTTCGATTTTTAATGCTTGTTAGGAGAATAGATTGATCATTAAATACGCATTAAAGATAATGCCCTCAGCATACGGTTTCCGTGACTGGGGTCACATTATGCACAAAACGATTAAATACATTGGCAAGACCGGGATGGAGCCAAGTCTCTGCGGGTAAAATGAGGGTAGACCCAAACCAAAAGGGGCCACCCAACACTGGACGACCCCTCCACCAATGAAAATCGAACAATTTATACCAAATAGCCGGAGTGTTACAGTTCGGTGCTTTGCTCCGTGTATTCTGTCATTGGTAGATCTGTTTCCACTAACGCCTTGAAGCCGCCCCTGATGTTCACCAAATTGTCGATGCCTCGCGCTTTGAGGATGGAAGCTGTAATCACCGAACGGTAACCGCCAGCGCAATGTACGTAGTAACGCCCCTCGCGATCCAACTGCCCCATGTTGCGGTTGATGAAATCGAGTGGGAAATTCTCGGCGCCTACGATGTGCTGAGCATTGAACTCGCTCTGTTTGCGTACGTCGAGTAGTTTTACGTCCTTGCTATAACTAGTGGCAAAGGCACCTGCCTCGATTTCTTCCAGCGTATCCACTTCTTCGCCGGCAGTTACCCAGGATTCAAAACCGCCTTCCAGAAAGCCAATGGAGTTGTCGTAGCCTACGCGCGACAGTCGCGTCACCACTTCTTCTTCGCGTCCGGGATCGGCGACGATCAGGATGGGCTGTTGCAGATCGGTAATGAGGGCGCCTACCCACATGGCAAAGTTATCGTCGATACCGATGAAAATGCTGCCAGGAATAAAAGCCTTGGCAAATACGTCTTGGTGGCGCGTATCCAATACCAGGGCTTCTTCTTCGGCCCACGCGGCTTTGAAAGCGCGCACGCTCAAGGCGATTAGACCGCGCTCGCGTACGCGATCGATACTCTCATAGCCCATTTTATTCATGACGGCGTTCTTGGGAAAGTACTGGGGCGGATCCACCAATCCGGTCGTGACTTCGGCTACGAATTCCTCGCGCGTCATATCAGGACGAAGGGCATAGTTGAATTTTTTCTGGTCGCCCAGGTAGCCCCAGGTCTCATTGCTCATTTTCTTTCCGCAAGCCGACCCGGCACCGTGGCCCGGATAGACAATCACGTCATCGGCCAGGGGCATGATCTTATTGCGCAAGCTGTCGAATAGGTGTCCGGCCAGATCTTCGCGCGACAGGTCGGTCTTCACAGCCAGGTCAGGACGGCCAACGTCTCCCAGGAAGAGGGTGTCGCCGGTAAAGATGGCATAATCTTTACCCTTTTCGTCAATCAGCAGAAAAGTACTCGACTCCATTGTATGACCCGGTGTGTGTAGTACTTTGATGGTAACATCACCCAGTCTCAAATCTTCACCGTCTTTAGCGATGTAGGCATCGAAATTGGGCTCGGCAGTCGGACCAAAAACGATGGCAGCACCGGTCTTTTTAGCCAGATCCAGGTGGCCCGAAACGAAGTCGGCGTGGAAGTGGGTTTCCAAAACATACTTAATGGCGGCGCCGTCTGCCTTCGCCCGCTCGATGTACGGTTCGGTCTCACGCAGGGGGTCGATAATGGCAGCCTCGCCATTGCTCTCAATGTAGTAAGCCGCTTCGGCCAAACATCCTGTATAAATCTGTTCTACTTTCATGATGAAATCAGCATTTTAGATGGTTATTATAAAATATGATCATTCTTTCATATGACGCCGCAAAAGAAAAGGGCATACTCTTGCACCCAATTTTGCCTTCAAAATTACGGCATGGAAAAAAAGCTTGGAATGACAGACGTCAAGGGTGCGGGATGACAAAAGTCAAAAAGGTAACAGAAGGAGAAGGTTTTGCTTTCCCCGGTATAGAACCGAGACGGACAGTTTGGCCCATTCTTTCATTACTACACAGCCTAAATCAATAGGTGGTGATCGTTGAGGAGCAACGGCCTGGCCCACTGCAATCACAAGTCATAGATTTGCAGTGTTCATATATGAGTAGGTAACAGTTTTCTGAACACTCGAGAGGTTAATAACGATAGCTACACGTTTTCCCGCCTCCCGGCAAAATTTAGTGGGATTGTTTGGGTCGACTATAAAACGGGACCAAATTCGTTCTGGTGTTTTTTATGCAACACATATCCGAGGGTTAGCTTTTTTGTCATCATGCGTAAGCCCTCGGAAAGTGGCGTAGTAAAAATCCTTTTTTCGATCGTGTTTAAATCGTATCTCCTTTACTTGGGCATCCCCTTGCGAGACAATGGCTTTCAATTCGGGGTATTTTTTGATCGTGCGCTCTTCCTTTTGCTCAAATACAATAGGAACGGTAGTCTGTGAGAAGAAACTCGTTAAAAAGATTTAGGTTGAACAGTGTCGTCTGACAGGGGCCATCTTACTGGTCACAAGAATGGAAGGTCATAACGGCCACCACCAAAAATGCAACCACCCCGAGAAATAAGGTTTTCATAATCTTTATTATTAGCATTAGAAAACTTACCTATTTTCAGTTACTACATTTCCGCCAGCCGCTCAACACCAGTGGTGGCCAATGGTGTGAAATGGACACAAATGATTTACTTTTTTTGCGCTCCCGGTTATCCCAGATACCATAGATCTGCCGGAGTTCTTCCGACGTAATCAATCCAGGGGACAATTGATTGTTTGCTCGCTTCAACCAACTGCGAAAGGTGTTGAGGTAAATACCGTATTGATGGCGACTCCTTTTCGCGTCATGGTTACCATGCCCCTGCGCAGATTATCGTCTTTGTAAGCCAGGGATGTAGAGATGTTCAATTTTTCATGATTGCGCGAATGAGCGCAATTATATCTTGAACAAAGCTAAAAACCGTGCCCATTCCTGCTGCCAAAAGCTAACCTCTTATCTTTAAAATGGGCCATACCTGATCTTTATCTAATGTACCAACTAAATAATGTAGAAAAACGAATCTAACTGTGTAATCATTTCGATAAATGCACATCTAAGTCCGACCTGGTTACTTCAAACAGCAATGCCAGGTACCCCTGTCTCTACTGACAATGATAAAGCCGGGCGTCGGTTTGGAAAGGCTGCTGCTTAGTGTTTGTGGGGGGCCGGTTTGCAAGCTTACCTGCTATAACCTACGAAGTAATAGTTCTTTCGGCCTACGTATTGGGTACGAAATGCTTGCCGGCTCATGGGCTCTCTCCCATTCAAGAAGCCGCCGAGGGTATTGACGCTCAAACCCACTTGCAAAAGCTGGTCGAATAGGGCATCCGGCCCTGCACCGTAGTGCTCCGAGGCGCCCAGACCGTGCTCGAAAATGATCACCGGGCGCCAGCGCTGCAGGGTCTGTACGGCTCCTTCCAGCACTTGTAGCTCACCACCCTCCACATCGATCTTGATCAAATGGACCGGTAAGTCCGAAGGGATGCAATTATCCAGCCGGTCGGTCTGCACAATAATCTGGGTATCTTCTTCATGCGGTCGATCGTAGTCGCGCTTTCGCAAGCCACTGTAGGAGGGATTAGACACAACATAGTTAAAGGTCGACGTTCCGCTGGTATTGCTCAAGGCGATGGGCGAAATGGTACAATTTGTATCTCGGTATTTTTCCACCAAATAAGCATGGAGGTCCGGAATCGGCTCGAAACCGAAATGCCGTCCCTTTGGAGCCGCCTTACGCATTTGATCCAAAATTTCACCCTTATGGCAGCCTATGTCAATGGCGTTGCTGTTGGGTCGGCAAACCCGATGTATAATCTTGCGCGTCTGAATATCATACAAGTGATTCTTGGATAGTGGGATAGGCAAAGCTTTGGCCAGGCGCTTGAGGAGTGCTTTCATCGTTTTGCGGATTGGCGATTTTACCGTAAAACTAAAAAACGGCCCGTGAGTCTCATACTCCCGAGCCGCCGCGATGCAGGTTAATGCGCTTGGTTATTTTTGTAAATTCGTTTGTAAGGCGTAGCCGTGATAGCCAGCTACCTCGTCTCGTACTTTGGCGCCCTCTAAGCAGGACCGCACTGCGTCGTGCACGTTGAGGTAGAATTTGTCCGATCCTACTAGCTCCATGAGGTGGCTGCGCTTCATGGCGTCGCGCACTGGTCCGATCACATTGGTAAAACAAACGGTTACGCCTTGGCCTTCGCAGTCTTCAACCACCTCGGCCAGACCATGGGCGGCGCTACTGTCTATGGTGCTGATGCTGGACATATTCAGGACCAAGGCTTTGAGTGTGCCTTCGTGCGATTGCACCAACTCTTCAATTTTATCTTTAAAAAAGGTGATATTGGCGAAATACAGGTCGGAGTCGAACCGGAAAACGAGTACATCTTGGGGGACTTCCAGGTTATCAAAACGCTCCACATTGCGGAAATCTTGGGTGCCCGGCACCCGCCCCTGTACAGCCACGTGGGGGCGTGTAGAACGATAAATGACCATAATCAGTGACAATACCACACCTACGCCGATACCTTGCTCAATACCCAGGGTTAGGGTAGCCAAAAAGGTAATGATTAGCATAAAGAAATCGGTACGGTTGCTTTTCCATAGGCTTACGGGTTCCTTGATATCGATCAGCCCGAACACGGCCACCATAATAACCGAGGCCAGAATGGCTTTAGGCAGGTAGTAAAACAATGGGGTCAAAAATAAAAGGGTCAACAGAATGAGTACAGCGCTGATAATAGAGGCCATGCCGGTCTTGGCCCCGGCTTGATCGTTTACTGCCGTACGGGAAAACCCACCCGTTACCGGGTAAGACTGGAAAAAAGCACCCCCGATATTAGCAGCCCCCAAAGCGATCAGCTCTTGGTTAGGCACGACCTTGTAGTTCTTATGCTTGGCCTGAATAGCCTTTGCCACAGCAATACTTTCCATGAAGCTTACCAGGGAGATAGTAAGTGCAATAGGTAGCAAGGCCTGAAAGTCAGCCGAAGAGAAGGTCGGTATGCGCAAGACGGGAAGACCTTCGGGAACGTCGCCTACAATTTTCACACCTTGCCCGGTCAACCCCAAACCCCACACCGCCAGAATACCGAACAGCACGGCCAGCAGGGGCCCAGGGATGGCTTTGCTTACCCGGCGAACACCTTTAATGAGAAGAATACCGCCAATTCCGATGGCGAAGGTTACCCAGTTGATGGCCCCGAATTGCTCCACGGCCTGGATCACGATTTCGTGTACGTGATGCGAACGCGCAATATCGACCCCTAATAGGTGCTTGAGCTGTGACAAACCGATAATCAAAGCTGCAGCTGAAGTAAACCCGCTAATCACGGGGTGGGAAAGAAAATTGACCAGAAAGCCCAGCCGGAAAGCACCCAATAAAAACTGTATTATACCGACAAAAAGCGCCAGCGCAATCGCCAGTGCAATATAGGTTTCACTGCCGCCATCAGCCAGCGCGCCGATACCAGCAGCCGTCAGGAGGGAGACCATCGCTACCGGCCCCACCGCCAACTGGCGCGAAGTACCAAATACGGCGTATAAGAGGAGCGGAATGGTAGAGGCATAAAGGCCGTATATGGGCGGGAGCCCGGCAATCATAGCGTAAGCCATACCTTGGGGAATGAGCATCACGCCTACGGTAAGGCCTGCGGAGATATCGCCTTTGAAGTTATTGCGGTCGTAATCTTTGAGCCAGCCCAGCATGGGCACCAATCGCTTTAGGTCCATCGTTACTTGCGTTTTATGGTGGGATGGAGCGCCGCTCACCGGCAAACCAACACTTCTTTAAATTTACATATGATCAAACATTGATGCAAAAATAAAGGGAAAAGACAATAGTGTCGGTGATGGACATCACGCAAGGGGGGGGACTAGGTAAGCAAAGTGGCGGCGCGGGGCGTAGCTTTGAGGCCGCCGTCGAGGTTATAAATGCGCTCGAATTTGCTGTTCTTGAGAAGCGTGCAGGTGCGCACGCTTCGCCGGCCGGACCGGCAATATATCAGGTATTCAGCTTGGGGGTCCAGCTGAGCGAGCTGCACCCAGAATTGCTCCCCCAAATAATCGATATTGATGGCACCGGGTAAGTGTTCCAATTGAAATTCCTGAGGGGTACGGACATCAATTAAAATCGCTTGCGGATGTTCGCGCAACCATTCCTCCAATCCATCCGGCGCTACGTTATTGAGCTTTCCTTTTAAAAGCTGCCAACGGGAAAGCTTGCAACTTCCATTTTCCATATCCATTGCTTTTTGATCAATATACAACATAGAACACTTGTACGCCACGATTAGATGACGAGGTCCCAAAGCTTTGGACTAACAAATCCAGCGAACTAATAAGTTCTGTGACCTGACCTGCAAAAACTTAAATCATCTACAAAAGACAATTGAATCAAAATATTATACTATATTGCGAAGCTAAGGTAGAAAACAGCTTTTTGAGCTACGTAAAAACCCGGTACATTGAAGAGTAATTCGAAACAGCCGAACGGCCAAAAGAGCCTGGATAGCACCGATTACCGGATCCTCAATTTATTACAGCAGGACGCCAAATACACCAATAAAGAAATTGCCAAAAAACTGGGCATGACAACCACCCCAGTCTACGAACGCATCAAGCGACTGGAAGAGCACGGCTATATCCGCAAATATGTGGCGCTGGTCGATCGCAAGAAGCTGCAATTCCAACTCATGGTATTTTGCCAGGTTTCGCTCAAGGAGCACAACCGGGAAATGCTACGCCAATTTGAGCAAGACATCTCCGACATCCCCGAGGTGGTGGAGTGTTTCCACACGGCAGGAACCTTTGATTACCTAATCAAAGTCATTGTACGCGACATCCAGGAGTACCAGGCGTTCGTGGTAGAGCGGCTCTCCTCCCTGGAAAACATTCACCAGTTGCAGAGCTCTTTCGTGCTCACGGAAGTGAAATACTCTACTTGCCTGGATATCAAAAAGTAAACCCAAAAGATCGATTGATCAGCTCACAGAGGGCCTCAACGAAAAATGCATGAGGAAAAATAAAGACATACCGCCCCTCGCCGCCAACACCCAGCATGTCTATGAGCGCCATGCGTTGCGATTTGATAGCGAACGGGTCAAGACTTTGTTCGAGCGCAAGTGGCTGAGCCGGTTGGAAGCAGCCCTACCGAACCCAGCGACGATCCTAGACGCAGGGTGTGGGGCCGGGGAGCCCATAGCGAAGTATTTCATCCAAAACGGTCACGAATTGGTCGGCATCGATTATGCAGCAGCTATGATTGCACTGGCCAAGAAGCGCTTTCCCGGCGGCCAATGGAAGGTGGCCGACATGCGTACCCTTGATCTACCCGTTTTCTTCGATGGCATTGTGGGCTGGCACAGTTTTTTCCACCTGACGCCGGGCGAACAACGCAGCACGCTCGGCCGGTTTGCCCGACACCTCAAGCCGGGGGGGATGCTATTACTGACGGTTGGACCCGCAGCGGGCGAAGTCACCGGTTACGTAGGGGACGAAGCCGTTTACCATAGCAGCTTGTCGCAGCCAGCCTACCGTCAAATCTTACAGAACCTGGGGCTGGAAATTATCGATTTTGCAGTGGAAGATCCGGAGTGCGACTTCGCTACCATATTGCTGGCGCAAAAAGAAAAGTAGGCAGCCCGGATACCGTTTCCAGGCTCACGTCGATAACGCCTTGTCAGCTGCCTCAACCTTGTTGTACGCGTATTTATTTATCTGCCTATTTGGATTCCCCTTTTTCATTGGTCTGATAGGCCGCCCCCGGATCGGGGTGGGGGTTATAGTGAAAATGCCCATAATAATGCCCCATAGCATCGAGCACGCTGAAGAACAGCCTGCCCTCTCCAAGTCGGTGTACAAACCCGAAACGGTACAAGGCATCGCGAACAGGACCGATAAAATTAACCAGGTACATCACCACCTGGCGCTCCTCGAGGTAATCGAGTACTGCTCCAAGAGCCGCCATACCACTGGAGTCGATATCGTTGATGGAAGAACCGTCGAGAATAAATACTTTCAATGGATCGCCTTTACCGTCAATCAACTCCTTGAGGCGGTCTTTAAAGTAGGTTGCATTACCGAAGTACAGGGGCGCATCGAAGCGAACGACCAGTACTTCTTCCGAGGCCTTAGCTTGGTTAAACCGATCAATATTACGGAAAATAGGCATATCGGGTAATTGCCCCAGCACCGCTACCGTCGGACGAGCGTGCCGGTATAAGACCAACAGAACAGAAAGGATCACCCCGGCTATTACGCCCTCCTGAATGCCCAGGAATATGGTGATCAGAAAAGTCGTCATCAGAGTATAAAAATCCAGACGGTCGTTTTTCCATAGCATACCCGCCTTGCGGAAATCGATGAGGCCAAAAACCGAAACCATGATGATGGCGGCAAGAGTAGCATTCGGCAAATAATAAAAATAGGGGGTCAAAAACAGTAAAACCAAAATTACGACCAGAGCGGCAAACAAACTGGCAAAAGGGGTGCGGGCGCCAGCATCGTTATTGATAGCCGAACGCGAAAAACTACCAGTAGAGGGAAAGGACTGGAAGAAAGCACCCACCAGTTTACCGGCCCCCAGTGCAATCAATTCTTGGTTAGGCCGCACCGCCGGATCGTTGTTTTTTTCGGCCATCGCTTTGCCAATGGCCAGGGATTCGATAAAGCTGATCATACCAATGGTGAGCGCAGCGGGCACCAATGCTATCCATTCCTCATAGGAGAGCAACGGCACTTCAAAATGCGGCAACCCCCGTGGGATAGCCCCCATAATTTCGAGCCCCTGCTGGTCGAATTGTGTATATGCCACAACTATCATACTAATGACGACAATAATCAGGGCACCGGGAATACTTTTATTGATGCGACGCAGGAGGAGCAAAATGAGGATACCAGCCCCACCTACAGCCAAACTCAACCAGTGGATCTCACTCAGATGCCGGAATAGATCAGTAATAATAACGTGGGCCTGGTTGCTGCGCGCTACCGTTACTCCAAATAGATTTTTCACCTGGCTCAGGGCAATGACGATCGCCGCGCCAGAGGTAAACCCGCTCAATACCGGATCGGAAACGAAATTGATTAGAAATCCCATCCGGAGTAGGCCCATCAGTAACTGCAGCAGTCCGGACAATAACGCTAATCCAATGGCCAACCGGATAAAATCTTCCGAACCGGCAGGCACTATCTTACCCACTCCCGCCAAAACTAAAATTGATACCAGGGCGGCCGGTCCGAGCGAAAGCTGGATGGAGGTACCCATAATGGCATACAATAGTAGCGGAAAAATACTGGCATAAAGACCGTAAATGGGCGGCATTCCTGCCAGCAGAGCATAGGCCATCCCCTGTGGTACCAGCATGACACCCACGGTCAGCCCGGCTAGGATATCTTTACGAAAATCGCGGCCGCGGTATCGGGGCCACCATTGCAGAACCGGAAAAAAGGATTGCCAGGACATGCGCAGGATAGTTTTTTCGCTGGCAAAATTAGGGGTTTGTCCTATGTAGAACAAATCGCTCTGCCTTATCCGCCCCATAATCCAAAGGATACGATAATGCCCCGAAGTACCACCTTTCCCCGCCCGCTTGCAGGGTTTGATTTTTCTTAATGCCTAAAAAAATATACTTTCCGTCTTATTTTGGCCGTTTCGTACCTAATTAGTGGCTTGCTCAAGGGATCTCACGTAAAACTGCAAACACAAGTGAATGTCGACTTTCGATTGCTTTGCTTTTTAATATTTTTTACCATCTGGCGGTCACCAGCAAAAGGACAAAACCTGGATGTCGGCATTTACGTCGGTGTATCTGCCTACCAGGGCGACTTGTCGCCTCAGCAGCGATTGGATTACCTGCAAGTCATCCACCCAGCTTTCGGCCTTATGGGGCGGTACCATTTTTCTCCAACCCTAGCCGTACGCGCCAGCCTGTTGCGTATGAAAGTTTCGGGCGACGATGCCATCAACGATAGTCCGAGGGGCATACAATTCGAAACACCGATCACTGAGCTTACGGTAGCTCCAGAGATTAGCTTCCTGCGCATTCGTTTCGGCCAGCAAACCTATGCACGGGCCTACGCCTTTGCCGGCGCCACACTTTTTTATTTCAACCCAATGGCAGAACTCGACGGCCGGATATTGGAACTGCAACCGCTCGGCACCGAAGCACAGGGGTTGCGTGGATTCGACCCGCCATATGCCCGCCTACAAGCCGCAATTCCGCTTGGCGGTGGCGCTAAGCTGATCATCAATGAGCGCTGGACGGTAGGCGTCGAAGCCAGTGGCCGTTTCCTGTTTACTGATTATCTCGACGATGTATCGGATACACCTTTAACTTACCAGACCGTCCTGGAAGGCAATGGCCCGGATGCCGCTAGACTCAGCCGGCCTTCTTTCAATCCGGATACCGGCAACCCTGCCCGTACCTATCGGCGTGGCGGCCCCGCTGACGACCTGTATTACACGATCGGCATCAATTTTTTTTACCGTCTGGGTACAACAGGATTTAACAGCATCAAATGCCCAGACATGTAGTTAGCTAAATCGCGTCTTGCGTTTAATTTGCGGGGTAAACCCCCTGGCATCGCAGTATCCTTGGTGGCGCTCTTCGGCGGGCCAGAAAGTTCCTGCCGGCTCGAGGGTTGTAGCTACTTGTAGGCCACGAGCTTCGAGTTGGTGGATAAGCGCACGGGCAACCGCATGTTGATCTTCGTCGCGGTAAAAAATGGCCGACCGGTACTGGCCGCCCTCCGTACGGTCAATAGTAGGATCGTGAATTTCAAAAAACAACTTAGCGAGTTCCGTAAAGCTGGTCAGGGCAGGGTCGAAAGATACCTCCACGGCCTCAGCATGCCCGGTCGTTTTGGTACATACCTGCTGGTAGGTAGGATTAGCGGTATGTCCCCCGGTGTAACCGACGCGGGTGGCTACTACACCGGGGGAGCGGCTGAATATGTATTCCTTACTCCAGAAACAGCCGCAAGCGAACACCGCAATTTGCGTTAAGGCCCGGGCCGTGTCAGCAGGGGTAGCATGTTCAGCCGTTTTCATAAGTTTTACTGTTTGATATCGTTATCTTTCAATACCTGCAGCGCAGCCTCCGCCTTGTCGGGCGGGGTCAAAAGATCAATGGTACCGAAGGTATTAAATGCGGAATCCCGCTTGTTGATAATATGACTTTCGATACCATTTTGTTTAAGGACATCCTCCGCCAGTTTGACTTGCATCAGATCATCGCCGGAGAAAATTTTAACCCAACCTTCTTCCATATCGTTAATTGTTTGTTGAATCGGAAAAATATGACAAGCCCGCTCGAAGCGCAAATTTTAAGCTGTACAATCTGCTCAGACCACCTTCCGCTCGGCCCTAAGCCCATTTTTCGCCTCCACCCAGAGGCACGCATTGCCCTTATCTCCCAGGCGCCGGGGCGCGTTGCTCACCAGAAAGGCATTCCCTGGCTAGATCAGAGCGGCAACCGGCTGCGCGATTGGCTGGGTGTAGACATGGAAGTCTTTTACGAAAGCTCCCACTTTGCCGTGCTACCTATGGGTATGTGCTATCCCGGCAAAGGTAAGTCCGGCGATCTACCGCCACGAAAAGAATGCGCGCCGGAATGGCACGCGCTCATGTGGCGCTTGATGCCGAACATCCAACTACGCATTACCATCGGACAGTATGCACAGCTTGCTTACCTGACCAACCGCCCCAGAAATCTAACCGAGACGGTGCGCAGGTTCGAACAGTTTCTGCCGGGCTACTTTCCACTTCCCCACCCTTCCCCACTTAACGGGATCTGGCTGCGCAAAAACCCGTGGTTCGCCAGCGATGTTTTGCCGGTGCTACGCCGCCGGGTCGCTTCCATCATCAATTAAAAAAAGAAATTTCCGCCAACAGTTACGCGCGTCAGTTCCCCGTCGCCCACGAAAACGTCCAGGTTCATCGCGAATATATCGAAAGGGCTGATGAAAACACCACCGCCGTAACTATAGTGCCAGAGATCGGAGTCCTCTTCGGGCAACCAGACGCGACCGTAGTCGAAACCGGCTAGCAAGCCAAAGGTCGAAGGAAGGACGTTTTTTAATATTTCGGGACCGCGCCAGCGCAGGTCAATATTGTGGTAAAAAGCCGTTTTACCGGTGAAACGCTCCCGCCTAAACCCTCGAAAATTGCTATTGTCGCCCTGTCCTCCTAAAGTGGCGCCTTGGTAAAACACAAAATCGTTATCGAAAATATGGTCGACGCCCACCCGCGTAGCGAAAACCAGCCGGCCCTCTGGGTCTATGCGCTGGTATAAACTCAATGCGGACCGGATATAGGGAAACCCATAATTATCGTCATCAATTTGGGCTTTATACCCGCCTTCCAACACAAACCGCAATCCGCGATCGGGAAAAGCCGGCTCGTTGATGCTCCCCAGCTCCAATCGCGCCCGCACCCCTAGGAATTCCAACCCTTCAAAAATCTCAGGATCGCTCAGGCTAGGGGCTATTTCGCCGATAAACCGGCCGTCCGTATCCTCGACCCGGATGGACTCAAATTCCGGCCCGATCGCAAAGAACCCATTGCCATCGAACCGCCGCATAAACATGGGCGATACCTGAATGAGGCGTTGGCGCACACGGTTATAATCGCGATCAAATTCCTCCTCCAGATTTTCTGTTTGGTTGCCAAAGCCGTAGAAGTTGATTGCATAAAGGGGTGATTGGTAACGTGCATTCAGACCCAATTCCCATTTCCCTACCACATCGATGAATTGTCCGAAATAATCAATAGCAAATCCGGAGGTGGCAAAAGCGAACTGCCCGTCGATCTGATGGCGGCTGGCGTAGGGCGACTTTTTGAACCCGTAATTGGTATGCGAAAAGCTAAGCCCAAGCAATACGCCGTCATCGGGATTTACACCTACGGATGGAAGCCAGGAGCTAAAGTCGTATTCGTAATCAACGGCTTTTCGATTATACGTATTATAGCGTGGGTCGGGCGATATTTTTAGTCGGGTATCGCTCCGGTTTCCCGTCACCACGTTCTCCTCCTGCACCGAATCGTAGACCTTAGTCTTTTTTGCCAAGCCGCGCACCCTGGAAGCATTGTGCGTAGTATCTGCTCCCAAGCCGCCGATAATCCGAACTTTCACACCCGATCCGACTTCACCTTCCACCTGGAAGCGGTCATCATCTTGCATACCATAAAGCCGAATCTCTTTGGTGTGTTTATTGTCAAAGGTACGCTCAAAAAGCAGCTCTTCAACTTCGCCTTCTTCCCAATCCCATACGCGCACGCGCGTACTGTCTTTACTCAGTCGTTCGATTAGAAAGTAGTCTTCATCCTCGGTACCGACTACGTCGACTTCCCGCGACAGGAACTCATATAGGTCGTTGGCAATTTCAATCAAGTGATCACGCCGCCATTTCATACCGGCAATCACGTCAGGCCCCGTCATCTCAAAAACAGCCGGCGGCCAGGCTTCGCGAAAAGCCTGTTCGATGACGGAGTCGGTCAGGGTCTGCTGGAGGTGGCGTGCTTGCCGGAGCCAGTCGATGCGCTCCAATTCAGCCGTGTAGGTTGGATCAAACTGACGGGCATTATTGCCTTTCGCCCATTTGATGGGCCCCAAGTCGTCTTCGTACACCCGCAACTGCTTGATGAAAGGTAAGATGCCGCGTCCCAACCAAGGTACGAAACCATCATACTTGCTAAAAGCCTGATCCCGGTCGCGGGGAATGGGTTGGTAGTAAGTCCATTCACCTTTCTCCTGTTCGCCCCAACGCCATTGATCTTCATGCCGGTCCCAATCGCCGATGAGAATGTCGAAAAGGCGGGCGCGCGCCACCAGGTCGTAATCAATTTTCTTATCTTGATCTTCAATAATCTCCTCTACAACCTTAGAGCTGCTTTCAATTTTGGGCGGATGGCCCAGGTGCGCCACGTCGCCCCATGCTTCGTCGTCGGGGCGTACCTCCATCAGGTAGAGGGCGTCTCCGTAACCGTCATTATATTTGCCGAGGAGGGGTTGCTTCGGTACGTAATATAGTTGGGGGTTCGTATGAAAAATACCTGCTGCATCGGAAAGGGCCGGCAAGGGCAAGGCGCCAAGGGGATGAGCCGCACTGAAATTATCGCGAAAAATATCCAAAACGAAGGTTCGGTTGAAAGGGTACGGCACTGTTCGGGTGGCATCCTTATCGATCGAGCGCATAGTGTATTGTTTATTGCTCAAGGTATCCTCCAGGCGCAGAGAGTTGGTTTGGTACCCGCCGCCCCGTTTAACCGGCACTACATGGCCGCCCGCGAAAGTATCGAGGAGCATGACCGGGGCATCGATCTCTGTGGCGTAAACATCGCGGTAGTGGTCGCCCCAGAAAAACCTTCCTAGCTCATTGCGCGAGAAATCAATCTGCCCGATCCGAATACGTTTGGTTTCTCCGAGGGCTTCCAAATCTGTGAAGGTGCTGTCGGCAGGCGCCTCGGCAAAAGCTTCGCCCGAGCGCATTTCTTTGCGAAAAACAAGTTCCACTTCTTTGGTATCTTCATGAACGGCAAAAAAATTGACCCAGGAAGCACCGTCGGGGTAGAAATCGATCCGGGAATAGCCTTGCTGCGCGTAGGCAAACTCCACCCCTTGCCCCACGCGGGTTGCCGACACTTCACCGGCCGCTCCGCTCACAATGAAGTACTGATCGTCGCGCTCCAGATACTGCAAGTTTCGCTCATGGGCCGAAGCAAAAATAAACCGGCCGTTTTTGCGGGCCGAGCTAATCAGCAAATCACTCAAGTCCCGGTAGCTAGGATGTACGGCGTACTGCTCGCCACCGGCCGAGGTACGGACAATCGTACCCAGCGTTCCGATGACGGGCAGCGGCAGATAGAGCGCCGGATGCAGTCGCGTTAGCGGGAACAAATGATCGTTCAACGGATAATCACCTGCATACTGCCCGTTGGCGTAAGGCGGATGGTGCAGGGCAACCAATACATTTTTGCTGCGGTTACCTTTGATCGCTTCTTCCACGAAAACCTGAAACACATTGCGGCTTTTGACTTCGCAGCCGCTATTGATATCCTTCTGTCCCGTCCAGTCACCGAGCCACCATTGGGAGTCGATTAGGACCAAGACCAGATTATCGGTCAGTTCAATTTCCTGAGGGTCGCCACAACCGGGACGCGGAAGAAAAATTTCTTCACGGCCAAGCTTATTTTCGATGTAAGCTGCTTCGGCCTTTAGCCCGGCCAGTCCGTAAGCCGCCCAATCCTGGTTCCCAGCGATAAAATAAACGTCGCCGGCAAAAGATTGGGCCAGGTTGATTTGGAGATCTAGCCGGTCGCGTGCTTTAAAAATATCAGAACTATCTGGCAGGAAGGGATAGCCTCCTCTGGGTACATTGTTTCCCAAGAAAACCAGGGTACTGTTCTCGCCGGCTTGTGCCAAGGCCTGGCGTAAACCCGCCACGGCGGGACCGGGTCGACTGGGATTAACGTCGCCCATATTGCCGACCAGGAAGACCTGGTGCTGGATGTCGGCGTCGGGCTGGGGCTCTTGCGCCGTCCAACCAGCAGCCGATTCAGCATAGTTTAATTGGTAGTTGGCACAAGAAGCAACAACAAAGAAAATACTTATAACCAGAAGCAACTGACGGGAAAAAATGAGCATACACCCTAAGCTTTGATGAATGAGCAATTGCGGCTAATACGGGGCTACCGAAACCGCGCCCTCCGCAGTCCATAACCCTTATCTGCTAAGAGACCCGCAGCCCCCTTAGGCCAAGCTGGAGGACTGCCTGAAGTAAATTAGCCGATACATTTTAGGGGTGAAATGTAGAAAAGGTTTTAAATTAAAAAGGAAGGTAAGGAAAAGTTCACGATTTGAATAAAATCTTCGGGATCTCGGTCAGCACCTCCAGGCTACAAGGCACCGCCTGAGGTTGTCGTCCAAGGTGAATGATGCGGCTGCCCGTTTGATTGACTGGATTCACACTCTTGCCGATTACAATACCCTTTTCCCGGCTTCTGTAAGTCTTGATGAGGTGTCCGAAAATATCGCGTACGTTCGCTACAGCAGCTCCCGCTTCGACGAGTTCCACCACACCGGGGATCACTTCCAGAATACCACCTTCGTCGGTGTATAACCACTGGGACGAAGGGCACAAGTAGGTGGTAGCATGAGAACAGGCCACCTCTCCTTCGATCATCTCCAGGTCATACAGCACATTGCGGATCCCGACCAGTGCGTCCTGGATGACATCCTGCTGAAAAACGTGCGGATCGCGCAACTCCAGGGTTATTGCATGTATCCCCATCGAGGCAGCGGCCCCGCGGAAGGTACCGTCGTTGGGCTCATTATGTAGGATAATTTGCGGATTTTGCAGAATAGCCATGCGCGCGGTCGTAGGGTGCTGCATATCGGCTCGAATGTACCAGCTGTTGATCCGGCCGAAGCTGGCGGTATGCAAATCAATCAAATAATGAAAAGACTGTAAAAGTCGGTCGATAAGCCGGTGGATGTAAATTTCGCTTACATTACCCTCCGGATCACCCGGCGCAATACGGTTGAGGTCGGTTCCATCGTTGAATTTACGCTGCTCCAGCAAGAGACCGGGGACATTGAGCACTAAAGCGCCGACGACCGTACCGCTGAGCTGCTCTACATCCAACTCGCGGAAAAGCTTTTGTAATACCGGAATTCCGTTCAGCTCATTGCCGTGAATAGCGGCAGTGAGCCCTACCACCGGACCCGCATGCCGCCCCTTAGCGATGATCAACGGAATGCGGATCGGCTCACCCAAGCCACTATCCACCAGGTGCAACCACTGGTACTCCAACACGCCGGGAGCGATCGCTTCCAGATTGAGTTCTTCCGCTTGTTGTCTTAGCATATACGTAAGCTGGAGGTCTTGCAATTAATGACGACTGTCACCTACTGATCGTAGATAAACAGACAAAAAAATGACCTTCTCAACCCAAGGTGAGAAAGGCCACTATTATACACTCACTAGTTAAACTTACATTTTAATCAATGCTCTTAATATTAAAATATTTTTGCCATATCTGCTAATACCGCTTGGTTATATTCCTTGAACGGCAAAATTCCAACGGAGATTTTACAATCCTTTCATTATTAATGAGCGGTCAAATGTAAAAATCCACATTTTTTTCTGTCAAATTCCAACCTTTTCCAGGGGACCGTTTCTTTGAAGTAAAAAAGCATTCCCGTGGAGTACTTTCTTGCGCCAGAGGAAAACCGGCTAATCGAGCGCTGCTTACAAAACGACCGGCGAGCACAGCGCCTGCTTTACGAGCGGTACGTTCAGGCCATGTACCACTTGGCTTTAAGGTTGACGGGCACCCCCGAGGACGCTGAGGACGTATTGCAGGAAGCATTTGTGCGTGTATTTCAAAAACTTTCAACTTTTAAGCAGCATGCTTCGCTCGGCGCCTGGATAAAACGCATTGTTATCAACACTAGTATGAATCACCTACGGCGAAAGCGACCGGTTGTACTTTCCGATCCGGAAACCCTTGGAGAAACGCCGCAGGCGCCTGCGCCACCAGAACGAGCCTACAGCTTGGAAAATATTCACCAGGCTATCCAAAAATTACCCGACGGCGCTCGCACGATTTTGACGCTTTATCTGCTGGAAGGTTATCGACACCAAGAGATTGCAGAAATAATGGAGATATCGGTATCTACATCGAAAACACAGTACGCTCGGGGCCGCCGCATGCTTCGGCAATTGCTGGAGCAACAAGCCAAGAGTAAAAAAAAAGTTAGTGCCTAAACTATGGACGCATTCGAAAAATATATCAAAGCTCAGCGCGAAGAGCTTCGCCATATCGAACGGCCCAATCGCGAACAACTCTGGGAGCGCATTGCCGGCAAGCTCGATCAAGACAAGCAAACCCAACAAGCCTGGACTTTTCAATTGGGTAGATATAGCCGCCTGGCTGCAGCGGCCAGTGTGCTGCTACTGATCGGCATAGGATGGTTGCTGAGCTCTAGGTTGACTCCCGGCCCCGCATCCGACTACAAGGCTTTTCTGAGGGCTTATTATCCGGAGGTCGCCGCCACCCAACACCACCTGCAACAACAGGTCAGCCTCAAGAAAAAAGCACTGGCCATCGAACAGCTCGATCGGGCTGTCCATCGCCATATTTTCGAAGAGTTGCAGCAGGTGGAAGCCCACCGACAGGAGTTCGCCCAGGATTTACTCACGCAGCCGGAAAGCGAAGGGCTGGTTCAGCTGCTTATCCGCTGTTATGAGCTAGAAATTCGCATTCTGGAACGATTAGCTCAAGAATTAGAAAAACAACAACGCTATGAAAACCAATCTTCTGGTAAACCGCTTTAGCGGCCTACTGCTCATCAGCTTTCTACCCGGATTTTTATTCGGTCAGCTACAAAAAAAAGTTTATAGCGAAGCTTTTTCACGTATCCGCGAAGCCCAGGTCAACCATCGCTACGGCGATTTACTGGTTATTCCCGCTACCGACGGGCAGCTGCGCTATGAAGCCACCCTCTCTTTGGAAGGGGAAGCCGGCGAGGCACAGAAAGTATTCAACCATTTCCAAGTAGAAAAAAAAGCCACCGGCGATGGCATCGTTTTAATATCGACTTTTGGCGGGTTCAGCCAAAAGAAAACGATTACCGGAAAAAGCATCATCACTTTTGCCGACGGCGTCCGGGTGAAAGACATCCGCAATCTGAAGGTCAAGATGATTCTCTACGTTCCTCCTCTGCAAACGCTACGCCTGGAAAACAAATATGCCGACATGGAACTGGCCGCAGGGGTCAACCCTGAGCAGCTACGCGTGCGCATCGACAACGGTAAGCTCCGCTCGGCAGACCTGACCAGCAAGCTGGAACTCGAAATAAAGTATGGCGAAGCCGAAATCAAAAGTCTAGTGGATGCAGAGCTGGAAGTTTATGACTCTGAATTGGAAATCGGCTCCGCCAACCAGATCAAATTAGACTCCAAATATTCCGACATTGAATTGGGCGACGTAGCCAACTTTACAGGGGATCTCTACGATGACAATATCTCAATTGGCAATATAGAGGGGCAACTACTCCTCCAGGACAAATATTCCGATATCAAAGGGCAAACTTTCCGCAACGCCCGGTTCGACCTGTACGATAGCCAACTGGAGTTCACCCGTGGTGATGATGTACAGATCAAGACCAAATACTCAAAAATCCGTTTTGAACGCCTAAACTCCATCGATTTCCAGCTTTCCTATGATGATGAAGTTCGCATCGGATACGCCAAAATACTGGCTTCGCATACCAAGTACACGGCCTATGAAATTGACGAACTGGAACACACCCTCCGCCTGGATTCTCACGACGACGATATCCGAATACGAAAGTTTACCGGCCCTTACGAGAAGATCGTCTTCGATGGAAAGTATACCGATTTAGAGCTGAACCTTGACCCCGAAGCCGTTTACCATCTTGATGTCCGAACCAAATACGGCGATTTGAAGTTACCCGAACGCAAGCTGGTCACCAATCGCTACATTGAAAAGAACGGTGTCTTCGAGATCTATGGTTCGGTAAACGACGCTGACGAGAGCGCTCCGACCGTCAATGTAAGGGGATACGATTGTGATATTCGATTCTAGCAATACTGGCAACGAAGTGGTTGGGAGTACCCAACTACTTCAGCGCGTATGCAAGTGAATGGTTTCATAGCGATATGCCCCCTTCGCAGGTGCAGTAGCAGTTTCGACAGGTACTCCGCTAGGACATTTGGGATGGGCTATTCGGTTCGGGAGGTTATGCCGGGGGATGCCTGAAAATGAGGACCTCCTGGTCGCCGAATTCTAAGCAAAGTATGCTCGTATGAAGGAGCGCTGGAAAACCGGACAGATAAATTGGAGCATTTTTAGTTTGATAAAAAAATACACACCCTTGGAGAATATGGAGGGAAAGCATAAATTTTATATCTATCCAAATCCCTATTCGCCCCGCTTCATCCACAGCATCTTTAGCCAAAAGCCCGGCTTGACCAACTGCTCGCGCAGGTCGAAATCGGTATACATGGCCGAGAGGTAATTCATCAACTTCAGATTACCATCCAGGATATTGGCAATGCCATTGAGCAATATTGGATATTGGCCCGTCTGTTGCATGCGGTAGCTAAGTTTCATTTCCGACCCCAGAACGCGTTGCACCCGCACATCGTAAGCCCGCAGGCGCTCGGCTGAAAAATCATGGGCTTCGAGGCATTGCTCGATCAACTCGGCAGCAATAAACCCACTGTAAAAGGCATTACCGATCCCTTCACCGGTAAGCGGATCGATGAGGTGGCCGGCATCGCCCACCAGCAGATAGTGATCGCCCGAGAGTCGGCGCGTCCTGGAACCCAGCGGCAATCCGTAGCCGTAGACCTTGCCTAGGAGTTCTGCACCGGAGAAGCGCTTTCCAATACCCGGATAAGTCTGGACAATCTCGTTGAATTTCATGCGCAGGTTCACCTGCTTTTTGGCCTGAATATCGCTACGCATACCCAGGCCAGCATTAACCTGCCCATTGGGCAAGGGGAAAATCCAGAAGTATCCTGGCGCTACATCTTTAATAAAATGCATTTCGATGAAGCGGCCTGGATCCATATCCTGCACGCCGCGGAAATAAGCGCGTACCGCTACTGCGTAGTGCCTGGGGTCGCGTTTCATTGCCGGCAAAGAACGGCTAAATGCCGAATGGGCGCCGTTGGCTACTACCAGCATCCGGGTATCGAGCCAGAGATTACCATCTGCACTGGTTAGCCGGTAGCCGCGATCCGATCGCTCAATTCCGGTGATTTCGGTTTTCAGGTAGAGTTGAATGTTGTCACGCTGCTTCACCTCTTCGATCAGGAAATGATCAAAATCCATGCGCTTGCTCACATACCCCGGCGCCGCATTGGGGTCGCTCTGGTAGGCCGGCTTGAAAGGAACCCGTACTTTTTTGCGGTTGGGCGCGAAAAAAGTAATGCCCCAGATATCAGTCTGGATGGGTACGCCATTGAAACGTCGCAAAATGGCGGGATCCAGCCTATTCAGCAGGGTTGTTACCTTGCCGCTGATCGCATCGCCACAGATTTTATCGCGCGGAAAATCGGCTTTATCAATGAGCACACAAGATATTCCCAAGTAAGAAAGGCGCAAGGCGGTAGCAGCTCCGCCCGGACCGGCACCAAGAATTACCACATCTGCTTGGATCATAATTTATGGTCTTTCCCGAAATTTAAGGAAAAAACGGACGGGTAATCAGGACTACTAAAAAAGGCCGCTCCGTATGGGAGCGGCCTGGCAATCATCATTCGTCTACAATACTTAAATAGTCCCTAATTCTTAGCTGGCTTGTTTGAGCTCTTCCCGAACATTGCGCAAGGCTTTTCGCAGAGACTTGTGCTCGGCCTTTTTAGCTTCTATTGCCTTTTTTGCTTTTTTCTTGGCTTTCTTTTTTTTCTTGGCTTTGAGGACCTGCTGGCGCTTTTTAAGCTTTCTCAATTTTTTATCCGCCTTTTTCAGGCACTTGGCCAGCTTGGATTCCCGCTTTTTCAAATGAAATACCTTGAGATCCAAACCACCTGTTTCGCCGGTTGGTTCTTTTTGCGGTTTTGCCTCCGGCTGCGGCCATTCGGTTCGCAAAGGTGGCTGCACTGTTTCTTCCGACTGGTCCAGCGGTAGAAGCTCAGGTGCTGTCTCCTGCTCTTCGGCCCCTTCTTTTGGCTGCTGCTGGTGGATAGGCTCTTCCGAAGCCGGATGAGTGGGTTGCTCCGGCAGGTGTTTATCCTTATCTTCCATAAAACCAAAGATACAATTTATTTACTCTAAGTTAATACTTAGTTAACAACAAGAATAGGAAAAAAACCCACGCGAGGCAACCCTTTTGGTCAATAATCGATATAAATTTATCCATCGGATGCGCCGAGACTCTGCACCCCGGGCTAATTACCCAGGCATCTCAACCGGTCTGACTGCTACCTGCTTAATAGCCTAACCCTGCACCATGCACAGGACCACCTGCTGACCGAGCACACCGGCCGACTGCTCCAGACCGTATTGCTGACGATGGCGGCGATCGAATCGGATGTTTTGTCCGGCAATACCCAAATAGGCACTGCGCAACCGACCATTGGCCATCAATTTACCCACTACGTAATCGGCCAGATTGGCAGCTACTGCTAAGTAAGAGCCCTGAGCGGGTAAAATAACTGCCGTAGTGTCGCTAATGACTTACCTTTAGGTATCGACCAACGAGCCACCCGGGTTACCGGGATTCGGAGTAACGCCGGTTCGGGTCACATCATCGATGAGACGACCACTTTCGGTGCGCAGGCTGTTACAACACCTGCAGTGAGGGAATACTGAAAGCCATAGGGGTTGCCGGTAGCGATTGCCAATTGGCCTATTTGCAAGCGATCGGGATCGGCGAAGGGAGTCGTAGCCAACTCTTCGGCCTGAATTTACACGGCAGCAAAATCAGTCACCGAATCCGCACTGACCAAACGCGCCCGGAAGCTACGCCGCACACAAATCTGAGACTTGGCGCCGGCTCCAGTTTAATCTTAACTAAACTAACAATCACGCGGTGAAAGACGCTCATCATATCGATGCAAACCTGTCCGTTGGGCGATCTGTGCGACCTACCCGCTCACGGTCCAGGCTACCCGGACCACAGTACGGGAATTAAGCCTTGAGCTAGAGACGCATCGAGATGATTAGGCACCGATGACGATCCTTTAAGTCTTTCCTTTCATTGAAAACATACTGAACGATACAGCATGATTTTTTGCAACAGCCAATGCCTTTGGGTATTTTGCGCTACTAGAATGAATGATCCTCTTCTTTCAAAAAACACGTCAGGAGAAAATCTGGAGCAAAAGTCGACAACGGCACAAAATACCTTCCCTTTTTGGCAAGAAAGGAAGTGATTGCTTATAAACTCGCAAAAGCACAAATGATTTATGCTTTTGCGGGTTTATCCAGTGCGCCAGAAATCCGGAATGGTGTACCGGATAGCGGTAGACTAATTATTCAGGATTAAGGGCAGACCGTTATCGCCGCTTCCTACCACCACAACTTTTGAATTCTGGGAATTCGCCAATTCTAAGGTAGCCTCAATACCCTTATCGCGCAGAATATTGTCGGTCAAACTGGCGTTCAGGATTTCATTCGCCCGGGCTTTAGCCTCTGCTTCGATGATCTTACGCTCCGCTTCCTGACGCTCCTGCTGCAAAATGTATTCGTACTTCAGGGCGGTCTGTTCGGCCTCAATCTTTTCTTCTATGGCCGATTTCACCTTATCGGGCAACTCAATGTCGCGAATCAGGGTAGCTTGCAGTTTGGTGTACTTCGCATTCAATTGCTTTGCCAGGTCCTCTTGTATCAATTCCTGCACTTCGTCACGACGCGAGGAGTACAGCTCTTCCGGCGTAAATTGACCGATGATTTTACGTACCGAAGAGCGGACCTCCGGCTTGATCAATATATTGAGGTAATCTTCGCCGATACTTTCGTGCAAAAAACCGATCTTATCCTGAATTGGATTGACCCGGACTGTGACATCGAGTTTAATATTCAGACCATTGCTGGAAAGCACAGTCATCGATTCTTCCAGTTGTTTCTCCCGCACGTCATAAACGAACAACGGGTTCCAAGGTGCCTTGACGTGGAATCCCGGCTTGAGCACATTTTCCGTGTCTAATCCGCCACCGAACCGGCGGAAAAGCACGCCGCGTTCTCCGGCATCAATCGTGCGGAACATCTGATTGGAAAACGTTAAAATGACAATCAGGGCGATAAAAGCAATGATCCCTGTGGTTATTAATCTTCCTTGTCGCATGGATGTATTTTTTGGTATCTAGTAAGGGAAATTACGCAAACATTTACCAAATGAACAATAGGTCCGACCCAGGGTTCCCTTTTTTCTATGAACCGCCCAAAATGCCCGATGAGTTTTACGCCCAACCGACGGAGTGTTTCCAACCCCAATCGCTGAAAAATGTTTTATTTTTCCATTTTCAAACAAACAGATGCGAGGTCAAATAATGAAGCAATTCCTGATATTCCTGCTGATTATCGCTACGATATTCGCCTGTGGCGGCAATCACCAATCGACATCCGGCAGCACTTCCACTACCGACTCGGCCGAGGAAATCAACGGTGAAAAAATCTACAAAACCTATTGCGTAACCTGCCACGGACTATACGGCGACATGGGCGCCAGCGGGGCTTACAACCTTCAGGAGTCGGAGCTCAGCCTGGAGGAACGCATTCAGGTGGTGACCAACGGTCGCAACGCCATGACTGGCTTTAAAAGCCTGCTGAGTAAAGAAAAAATCAAAGCGGTCGCAGCGTATACCTTTGAGTTGGAAGAATAATCCTTTTTTATGATGACAACCTACCAAGTATTGGGCGTCATGTCGGGCAGCTCGCTCGACGGGTTGGATTTAGCTTACTGCCGACTGGAGATTGACTTGCTAGCCGATGGTTCGCCTACAGTTAATGCGTGGTCTATTGACCGGGCGACCACCCTTCCCTTCCCCGCTCCATTGAAAGGGGCACTCCAAAAAGGCGGGCATCAAAGCTTACCGGAGATCATGGCACTGGATGTAGCGCTGGGGAAAATGGTCGGCCGTCAAGCCCGGGATTTTTGTAATCAATACCATTTGCAGCCGGACTTTATCGCCTTCCATGGCCACACTGTTTTACATGCTCCTGACCAGGAGTACTCTTTACAGATCGGCAGTGGTGCCCACATCGCAGAGGCGACCGGATTCCCAGTCATCAACGATTTTCGACGGCGCGACATGGCAGCGGGCGGTCAGGGTGCTCCCCTGGCCCCACTGGCCGACCACCTGCTCTTTCCGGACTATACCTACTGCCTCAATTTGGGCGGTATTGCCAACCTCTCCATCAACAGCGATAACCGCTATCTAGCCGGCGACATAACAGGTGTCAACCAGGTGCTCAATGCCCTGGCTGCTGAAGCTAACCTGGCCTTTGATGCCGAAGGTACACTTGCCCGCACCGGGAAGATATTGCCTGAGCTACTGCGGCAGGCCAACTCCTGGCCGTACCTGGACCTTCCCTTCCCCAAATCACTCGACAATCAAACCGTACAGGACCAGTTAGTCCGTTTGTTTACCCATTTTGACGGTCTGCTATCTGATAGATTACGTACAGCCGTTCAGCACATTGCTCTCCAGGTTGCCCGCAGCCTTCATTCCAGCCGAGTGACAAGCTCCACTACACCGCGATTGTTAGTTACGGGAGGTGGCGCACACAATACGCTGTTAATGGAAGTCATCAAGGCAGAGTGTCAAAAAATTCGTTCCTTGGCAATTAGTGTACCCTCAACGGAAATTATTAATTACAAGGAGGCCTTACTCATGGCGCTGCTGGGTGTACTCCGCTACGCCGGCCATCCGAATTGTGTAGCTTCTGCCACCGGCGCTCGGCATCCGGTCCGTGGAGGTGTTATTCATTTGCCCTAATTCATAAACATGCACCAGGATCCGAGGGAAAAAAACATTTTGCTGACTGGCGCCACTGGATTTATTGGAGCCTACGTCTTGCGTACCCTCTTTGCGCAGGGCTATACCCAAGTCCGCGCACTACACCGCCCCGAGAGTAGTTTTCAATTGGTTGAGCCCTTGCGTAAACAAGTTACTTGGATCGAAGGCGACCTGCTCGACCCCTTTGTCATACGCGACGCTTTGAAAGGGGTGCAATGGGTCATTCATGCCGCTGCAGTAGTTAGCTTTCGCAAAGAAACGGCCACCGAAATGGAGCGCATTAATATCGACGGTACCGCTCAACTCATCGACTTGGCCTTGGAGGCCGGTATCGAAAAAATTGGCCACATCAGCTCGGTAGCAGCCATCGGACGGTCCAAAGAACGCGAAACCATCTCAGAGGAGTCGAAGTGGAAGCACACCCCCCTCAACACCCGTTACGGCATCACTAAATTCCGAGCCGAACAAGAAGTGTGGCGTGGCGCCGCGGAAGGCCTTTCGACCATTATTATTAATCCTTCAATCGTGATCGGCAGTGGTTGCTGGGACCGGGGTACTGCTCGTTTCTTTCCCCTCCTGGAAAAAGGGTTTAACTACTATCCGGCAGGTGTCACCGGGCTGGTGGATGTGCGGGATGTTGCCCGCATGATCGTAGACCTAATGGCTTCTGATCACGAGGGCGAACGCTTTATTGCCAATGCCGATAATTGGACCTATGGCGATTTCTTCACCGCTATTGCCAGTGCTTTAGGAGTAAGACCTCCAAAACGCAAGATCACGCCCATCCTACGGGAATTAGCCTGGCGCCTTTCCTTCGATGGTCGGATGGGTATAGTGACCAAAGAAACTGCAAGGCAATCGGCTCGTACCTTTTTTTATGACAACACCAAATCCCTCAAAGAACTGGACTTCGAGTACACCCCGATTGCAGCCACCATTCGGTCAACTGCCCAGCAGTACCTGGAAAGTAAGGACCGGGGGTGGCATATCCTACCTTGAGTATTGCAGTCCTGCACATAAACAACGAATTACCTATCTTAATGGAATAGGCGGTAAAAATGGGTTTTCGCGTGCCATTCTGGTTGTTGCGGGCCGGAAAGTCGACGTTAAGTCATCTTTACGGTGCTTTTGCTTGTTATTTGACGACATTTAATATACGACTATGGATAAAGAAGTGATGACAGCGCCCCAGCAAATCGAGGGTGGGGAACTGGATTTATTTAAGCGCATAGGATTAGATCGCGTGCCTTTTAAATCGACGTTGAGCTTTCGGCCACTCATCGACCATCTCCTGAAATATGCCGAAAAAAACGGTCCCACGCATACTGCCCTCGTCCGGCATCTGGTCGAAGCGCTCGATGCAGCTCCCGAGTTTTATGAGCCCATCACCGATCCAGAAATACTCAACAAATACCCCGAGACCTTTGACTTACTCATCAGCGCCATACTTCCGCCAGTACTCCGCGAAACGCGTATGGCCAAAATTGCCAGTCCATTCAATTCCTGGACGGTTTACCAGACGCCGCCTCTGCGACAACTTTCGCAACGCAAAGATGTAAAGCCCGTCTTCAACCGATCATCTAATATTATCTACTGTGCGACCATCGTGGGTGCCTGCAGTCTGATTTTGAATAAGTTCTACGGCCAAAACATCCAGGTCGACCCTCCCTTTGCGGTTTCTCTGCGCTTTCCCGATTCGCCCATCGAGCGTCACTACAAGACCCAATTGGACCTCTCTTTTGTCGATATCATCCCGCTGAAGCCCTTAAAAAAACTGTCGCAGGTAGAGATCAACCACCTGCTTAGCAACATCTACGATATCGATCTGTGGTTGGAACACATTCCACCCGAGAACTTCGAATTCCAGGGATTCATCCTCGGACAAATGGTCGATATTACAGAAGAAGAAGCGCTTTCTCGTTTAAAATACCGACTGCTTCGCAAAGACGCTGTCATTTCCCAGGACAGCGTAAAAAAATTAGAATGCCTAATTCGCAGCTACCTTAATGTACCGGAATTACGCCTGGGGATCACGGCTATCGACTACCCACTGGAAACGATGGTTTCCCACCGCTACAAGATCCGTTTCGACTTTCTGGCTGAAACACAAAGTTTACTCCTGTCAAACGAAAACGCAGGATCCATTTACGAAAAGGCTTGTAAATACCGCGAGGTTTTACTGATCGAGGAACTGGAAAATCTACCCAACAAGACTTCCATTGAAAAAGGCCTGCTGCAGATGGGGATCCGGAGTATCATTCTAGCGCCGCTGTTCAACAAAAAAGAGCAGGTTATTGGTATTTTGGAAATTGGTTCATCCAAGCCTTACCACCTGCACAGTTTTATCGAACTTAAGTTCAAGGAAATCATCGGGCTGTTCAGCCTGGCCATTGAGCGGAGCAGGGAAGAGATTGATAACCAGATCGAAGCGATCATTCGCGAACAGTTTACTGCGGTACACTCCAGTGTGGAGTGGCGATTTGTAGAGGCCGCCTACAACTTGCTGGAAAAGCGGGAACGCAACATACCCAATGCCACCATGGAGCCCATTGTTTTCGAGAATGTCTGCCCGCTCTATGGTCAAGCGGATATCGTAAATTCCTCTAACCAGCGCAATCAGGCCATTCAGATCGACTTGATCGATAATCTTAAGCAGGTTCGGCAAACGATGCATCGGTTGCGTGAGCACGTCGAATTTCCGCTTTTGGATCAACTGATCCTGAAGACAGAAACCAACCTTAAAGAACTGGAGGCGGAATTCAATTCGAATGACGAATCGCGCATTCTTAATCTGCTCCACCAGGAAATTCATCCAGTACTGCGGTATTTTCGCGAACGCTACTCTGATTTAGCCGGGCAGGTCTCTCGGTACTTCGATTACCTCGATCCACAACTTCAGACCGTTTATCGAGCCCGGAAAGCATATGAGGAGAGCGTCACCCAACTCAATAATGCCATTGCCGGATACCTGGACAAACAAGAAAAAAAGACTCAACAGATTCTACCACACTATTTCGAAAAATACAAGACGGACGGCGTAGAATACGACATGTATTTTGGGCAGTCCCTATTGCGGATGGAACGGTTTTCGCAAATGCACCTGAAAAATTTCCGCCTCTGGCAACTGATCGATATGGTAGAAATCACGCGGCTCGTACACCGCATGCAGGGCGAATTACCCCAACCGCTGACCACCACCCAATTGGTGTTTGCCTACACCACACCATTGTCTATTCGCTTCCGCATGGACGAAAAACAATTCGACGTAGATGGGGCCTATAACGTACGCTACGAGATTTTAAAAAAACGCATTGACAAAGCCGTCATTGAAGGTACCAATGAGCGGGTCACCGTACCGGGAAAAGTCGCTATTATTTACTTGCAAGAAGAAGATCGCCAGGAATACCTGGACTACTTGAAATACCTACAACAAGCAGGTTATACAGAAGGTGAGATAGAAGATTTAAAGCTACAGAAACTCCAAGGCGCCCAGGGATTGCGGGCTTTGCGATTCACGGTAAAAATGTAAGGCGAAGTACTAGTTATTAAGTGCATATGTGACGATGAACGTAATGACCGTACCGCTTATACCTATCATAAAGATGGTGTAACAAGTGCGTAGTTGCGCATATTTTTTACCCAGCGATTTGCCGAGAAAGAAAAGATCGCGCGTTATGGAATCATCGAGTTTTTCATCTTTCTGGATGACCGACTGAATGCCAGTCTTGTACTCCGAGTAATCCATTTTGTAGAAATTTCCGAAAAAAAACAAATTTGACCTTCCGGATTCAATGGCCTCAGTTTCAGTGTGGCCTACCATGGCAATAGGACGCGTAGCCAGGGTAGCAAAAATCATCGAAGTGAGGCAAGTAGACAGGAGTACCAAAACCGGCCAGATGAGGTAAGGACTGTCCCGTACTGGTCCGGCAGCCAACGGCACAATAATGGTAATGATTAAAGCATTTACCGACAGCATGATATTTGCTTTATTGTCGGCTAACGTACTGAGGTCGATATGGTTGCGCAGGCTGGTCTTGAACATCATCTGGGCGCTCTTATTGCCCTGGATACTGGTTCCATTGCTCGCCTTTTTCTTTTTCTTTTCCTTTTTTTTAGCCTTGGCTAGCTTTTTAACCTTCTTGACGTTTTCCGCCAGCTTATCGCCGTAGAGTGTAGACCCTGCCTCCGTGAAAAAAGTCTGGCTATTTAGGAAGTCGTAGTTCAGCTTGTACCAGGCTGCATCGTCATAATCCTGTCCCAGAAGCACTTTCCATTCGTGTCGCAGGCCTTCTAAATTCATCAGGTACCGATCACTACCCAGATGGATGAGGTCGGCATCACGGATGATCTCCTCCAACAAATTAGCCGGCCGATTCGGCAAGTAAGTTACCGCGATGCAGGCCAGCACTTTATCCATTTTTTCTTTGGGATAACCTTCTGCGGTAAGGAATTCATTAGCGATCCGGTGGCTTATAGCCTCGTGCCCCTCGTAAACTTCGGTCATACCTGTATCGTGAAACAGGGCCGCTAGTTCGAGCACTTCCTGATCTTCCTCGGACAACCCTTCTGCCTGGGCAAGTTCCAGGCAAGCTTTCCGAACAGCAAGCGTATGGGCCAAATTATGGTGCCGGTGATCGTTGGTTAATTTATTGTTGAGCAGTTGCCGCACATAAGATAAGGCCTTATCGACAACGCTTGTTTGCGTTGAGTAAATCATAGTCTCAGACGGATTAGTTACGCGCTTTAAGCGTTTTTACATTCAAGATATCCATAAGCTCGTTAATTTTCACGACTAAGCGAAGGTGACCAAATTTTATGCATAGCTTCTCACCTTTAAAATAAAGAAGGTAAACAACCCACGAAATGTTGATGGCAAACCGTTTCAGGCACCAACTCTTGCTACATCCTGCAAATATTGAGTTGCATAGAGTTCGAAAGCCTCCATCAGGTGGCGGGTTACCGGACCGGGCCGTCCATCACCTATTGGGCGGCCATCAATTTGCGCCACCGGCATAATGCGTTTATTGGAACTCGTCAGAAAACACTCTTCGGCTTCCAGAATTTCGGCTTGCCCGATTGGACGCTCCGTTGTGGCGTAGTGCTCATCAGCCAGGCGCAATACCTGCTTACGGGTGACACCTAGTAAAACACCTTCAGCAGGGGTCACAATTTCGCGCCCCGGCAGGACAAAGAATAAATTACTACGCACCGTTTCGTACACGTGAGTTCCGTCGTGATATAACACATCGGTGGCACCGGCACGGCGCATGCGTTGCTGTTGCAGCACCCCGTTCAGGTAATTCAAGCTTTTGACCTGGGGATGCTCGCGCCGAAATTCCTGACTGATCAGGCGAACCCCTTCAGTGTAATGGGTTGGCGGATATTGAGGCCGGTGGGCCTGTAAAATCAAGAAATTGGGGTCGGCCGGAGTAAAGCCATCGTTGGAGTAGCCGCCCGTGAGTACCAGGCGGATGGACCCTTCCGGAGAATCATTCTTTTGCAGCAGCCGGAAAATCATGCCCTCTATCTCGGCCGGCGACCATTTGAGGTCGAGACCGAAACGCTCGGCCGAATGGAAAAACCGGTTCAGGTAATCGGCCAAGAAAAAGGGGCGCTGATGGTGAAAAAGAAAGTAATCAAAGATGCCATAACCGCGAAGGACCGCCAGGTCATTGGCTTGCAAAACAGGCTCGGAGCTATTGCGTAGCTCGCCATTGTGCATCAAGTATTTTTCCATGGTGGTGTAGTCTCCAGCAAGCGCCGTCCGTTAAGTAATACGATATATTAGAATATTTCATGCAGAATGAAAAATTCCCCTTTAGGAAATTATAGATAGTCACCATCCTAAGAGAACAAATATCATTTTGAATTCACCCATCGTTTTCGTAATTTAAAAAACTGTGATGCACAAGCATTCCGACAATCACCCACCCGAAGGAGTCACCCTCATTTTGACTGTTCTGATGTGCATTTTTACCATCGTCAAAAAAATACGGACCTATGACTTTCGAGACCAAAAACATTCGGAATGTCGCCCTCCTGGGCCATTCCGGCTCCGGTAAAACCACTTTTGCAGAGACCATGTTATTCGAAGCCGGAGAAATCGGCCGGCGTGGGAGCGTAGATGACCGGTCTACCATTTCTGACTTTACCGACCTGGAGCGTGAGCGGGGGAATTCCATTTACAGTTCGCTCATGCACGTCCAGTGGAAAAATTCCAAGATCAATATAATGGACACGCCCGGGTTCGACGACTTTATCGGCGAAGTAGTCTCGGCTTTGCGCGTAGCCGCTACCGGAATAGTCATTCTTAATGCCCGCAACGGAGTGGAAGTAGGTACCGAAATTATTTGGGATTACATTGAAGATTTTGAAGCGCCGGCCATGTTCGTTGTCAATCAAGTCGACCACGAAAAAGCAGACTTCGAAAGCACCCTTGCTCAGGCCCAAGAGCGCTTTGGCCCGCAAGTGTTACCCGTTCAGTACCCAGCCGAAGTAGGGCCTGGGTTCCACCGCATAATCGACGCACTGCGCATGGTGATGTACGTCTTCACCGAAGATGGCGGCAAGCCGGAAAAGCAGCCAATACCCGATGCCGAAATGCCCCGGGCCCAGGCAATGCACAATGCGCTGGTAGAGGCAGCAGCCGAGAATGACGAAACCCTTATGGAGCGCTTTTTCGAGGCCGGCACCCTTACCGAGGAAGAGCTGGCCGAAGGTTTACGCCTGGCTATGGCACAGCATCTAATCTTTCCGGTATTTTGCTGCTCCGCCACCAGAAATATGGGCAGCGGCCGGATCATGGGCTTCATCAACGATATTTGTCCTTCGCCCGCCGAGCGCCAACCGGTTAAACTTACCGATGGTAGTGCGCTGCCCAGTAACTCGGATGACCCGGTTACCAGCGTTTTCATTTTCAAAACCATTTCGGAACCCAGGGTAGGGCTGGTTACCTATTTCAAAGTTTATGCTGGTTGCCTGAGCGCTGGTGATGAACTAATCAACGCCCAAAACCGCAACCCGGAGCGATTCGGTCAGATTTTTTTAACCAATGGCAAAGACCGCACCCCGGTCGACAAGCTTTGTGCCGGAGATATCGGAGTGACCGTAAAGCTTAAACATGCCCACATCAACCAAACCCTCAACAGTAAGGGCAGCGAACGGCAGGTTGCGCCCATCAAATTCCCAGAACCGCGCATTCGCGTAGCCGTAGTGCCGCCCAGCAAGGCCGACAATGAGAAATTGATGAAGGCCCTCTACGCCATTGCCGAAGAGGACCCCACCCTGCTCGTCGAGCAGTCCGCCACCTTGAAGCAAACCCTGCTGCATGGGCAGGGCCAACTCCACCTCGACCTGATCAAACATCGCATCGAGGACTTGAATAACGTAAGTATGGAATTTGCGGAGCCGCGTATTGCCTACCGGGAAACCATAACCCGGCAAGCCGACAGCCAGTACCGCCATAAGAAGCAAACCGGCGGCGCCGGCCAATTTGCCGAAGTTCACCTCCGGGTAGAACCCTACCACAAGGATATGCCCGATCCACAAGGCCTGACGGTGCGTAACCGGGAGGTCGAAGAACTCCCTTGGGGCGGCAAACTCGCTTTCTATTGGTGCATCGTCGGCGGATCGATCGACGCCAAATACAGCAATGCAATTAAGAAAGGGATTTTACAAAAAATGGAAGAAGGTCCCATCACAGGATCGCCTTGCCAGGATGTCCGCGTTTGTATCTATGATGGCAAAATGCACTCCGTCGATTCTAATGACATGGCCTTTATGCTAGCGAGCACCCAGGCTTTCAAAGAGGCTTTCACCAATGCAAAACCGCAAATTCTCGAACCCATTTACCAATTGGAAATCCTTTGCTCCGAAGATGTAATGGGGGAAGTCATGGGCGACTTACAGTCGCGCCGCGCAATCATCATGGGTATGGATAGCGAAGGCCATTACCAGAAAATTACCGCGCGGGTACCACTTGCCGAACTCTATCTTTACTCTTCCACCTTGCGATCCTTGTCGCAAGGAAGAGCGAAGTTTCATCAGCAATTTGTTGAATACCAAGCGATTCAGCCTGAATTGCAACAAGCCCTGGCTCAACAGCACCAGGAGGCACTCGCTGAGGTATCTTAACGAAGGGTTAAAACCACACAGAGGTGGCGCAGAAGCGGCCTCTGTGTTTACCTTTTTGTTTTTTTTTTCTTATATTTACACGTAGAACATTGATAACTCTCCCATATACATATCCAACCATATTACATTCACCGTTTTAACGCACTGGTAACAATCTGTAAATCAGCGTTAATTCAATTTTTCTGTTTAAACGGAAGTTCGTTTGAAATGTCTTATTAATAGTGCTGTTTGGCACGAAATTTGAACTTCTAATAGCAACTATGAAAACTACGCTAACTATATTGCTGCTTTTAACCGGTTGGGCCATGAGTGCCCAAAATAGTTTTTTCCCCGGCGAGCTAAACGCCGAGGATAATTCTGCTCTAGAGCGGGCTCGGGATGTTCACCAGCAAATGGTTGAACTTACCAAGGCCTATGCCAAACCGGCAGGTAAACTGCGCGTCTTTCCCTCCTACCCCGTCGATGAGGTGCGCATCCTGACCAAAGATTATTCCAATAAAGTAGCCCGCATCTACAGCCCCAACGGCAAATTGGTACAATCGCTGGAAATTCGGCGGAGTATCCAACTCGATGTGCGCAATTTCCCGGCCGGGACATATAAAGTGGAAGTAGAAACGGCAGAAGGAACATACACCGGTGCCTTTACTTGCGAATCCTGATTATTGTTTTCATCTCCTGAGCAGATAAAGTTCTATTACTACCGGTTCCGAAGAAAAAGCTAAGGCCGCCCATGGGCGGCCTTAGCTTTTTATAGTATTTATCCGTAAGTCCGAGTACTTGTTTATCCGCACTCCGAAAATCCGCAGCTCTTACAAATTAAACAGCCTTCTTTATACACCAAGCCGTCTTCGTCGCCGCAGCTCGGACAAACTTTCTTAGCCGCTTTCGTACCGTCCGGAATAAACTTTTTCAGGGCGCGCACTACGCCGTTTTTCCAGGTATTGATATAATCTTCCTCCACGTTCAGCCCTTCCACCAGGTTTACGACGTGCGGCAGTGGCATGCCATGCCGTAATACGCCAGAGATCAACTTTGCGTAGTTCCAGTATTCTTTGTTGAAGGAGCGGCTGAGGCCCTCGATTGTTATGCGGTAGCCATCACGATCCATGAATTGGAAGTCGTAGCGGTTCTCGTTTTTATCCTCATCGCGTTGTTTGATTACCCAGCCTTTTTTAACATAAGCCGGCAGCCGGAAGGTATCTTCGGCTCTACCAGTAAAAACTTCGTAGGGGCGGCCCTTGATCAGGCCCAGCACTCCGATCCAGTTTTCATTGTTATTCTGGAAACGCACCACTTCCGCTTCTAATCGATCGGGCCGTTTTGGCGGCAGCATCTCCATGATCTCTAGTGTCTCTTTTTCTTCGGCCTTTTTGTCTTCGGCCACCAGTACTCCTGAGCGGGATCCGTCCCGGTAAATCGTACAGCCTTTGCACCCGACTTCCCAGGCCGTTTGATAGATCTCTTTGACCTTTTCTACGGTTGTAGATTCGGGTACATTAACCGTTACGCTGATCGAGTGGTCGACCCATTTTTGGATAGCGCCTTGCATTTTCACTTTTTGCACCCAATCGACATCGTTAGCGGTAGCCTGATGGAAGGGAGAAGCGGCGATGACCAGATCCAGGTCCTGCGTCTCCATCTTGGTGACCTTACCCACATCGTATCCATTGGCCTTCAACCAGTCTACAAATTTGTGGTGAAAAACATGGTATTCTTCCCAGTGATCACCTACTTCGTCGACGAAAGTGACTTTGGCGTCTTTATCGTTGGGGTTGACCTTACGGCGGCGCTTGTAACTTACCATAAAAACGGGCTCGATACCGGAAGTCGTCTGGGTCATCAGACTGGTCGTTCCGGTGGGCGCGATCGTAAGCAGTGCGATATTGCGGCGGCCGGTCGCTGCCATCATTTCGTACAGTTCTGGGTCGGCTTCACGCAAGCGATTGATGAAGGGGTTGTCAACTTCCCGTTCGGCATTGTAAATTGGAAAAGTGCCGCGTTCTTTTGCCAAAATGGCCGATGAACGATAGGCATTGAGAGCGATGGTTTTATGCACTTCAACAGCCTTGGCGATCGCCTCATCGCTACCGTAACGCAAACCAAGTGCAGCCAGCATATCTCCTTCGGCCGTGATACCTACACCAGTGCGGCGGCCGTTGACGCAGGTTTTGCGGATCTTTTGCCACAGTTCGTATTCGACCTGCTTGATACTCGCTACCTCTGGATCTTTCTCAATCTTTTCCAGGATACGGTCGATTTTTTCGATCTCCAGATCAATAATATCATCCATAATTCGCTGCGCCATCTGTACGTGTTGACCGAACTTTTCGAAGTTGAAGTAGGCCTTGTCCGTAAACGGGTGTTCAACGTAACTGTACAGATTGATCGCCAACAGCCGGCAGCTATCATAGGGGCACAGCGGAATTTCCCCGCAAGGATTGGTAGAGATGGTGCGGTAACCTAAATCGGCGTAACAATCCGGCACCGATTCACGTATTACCGTATCCCAGAAGAGCACACCCGGCTCGGCCGATTTCCAGGCATTGTGAATGATTTTCTCCCACAATTCAGCCGCATTTGCTTCTTTGGTATAGACGGGCTTATCGGCGTCTACTGGATACTGCTGAATGAACTTCTGCCCTTTCATGGCTGCCTGCATGAATGCATCGTTAATGCGGACCGATACGTTAGCGCCGGTTACCTTGCCCTGTTCCAGCTTGGCATTAATAAAGTCCTCCGCATCGGGGTGCTTAATCGAAACCGTTAGCATCAGTGCGCCGCGGCGACCGTCCTGCGCAACTTCGCGGGTAGAATTGGAGTACCTTTCCATGAAAGGCACAATGCCCGTAGAAGAAAGGGCTGAATTCATCACCGGACTGCCTTTGGGACGAATGTGCGAAAGATCCTGTCCGACACCTCCACGCCGCTTCATGAGTTGTACCTGCTCTTCATCGGCACGAATGATACCCCCGTAAGAGTCGGCACCGTTGCCGATAACAAAACAGTTAGACAGGGAAGAGATTTGCATATCATTGCCAATACCTGCCATGGGACTTCCCTGGGGTACGATGTACTTGAAATCTTTTAGTACCTGGTAGATCGTATCTTCGGTTAGCGGGTTCGGGTATTGCTGCTCAATACGCGCAATCTCCTTCGCAATACGGCGGTGCATATCGTCAGGGGTGCGCTCGTAAATGTTGCCGAACGAGTCTTTTAAGGCATACTTGTTGACCCATACACTCGCCGCCAGATCATCACCCTGGAAATAGTCCGTAGCCGCCTTTAATACTTTTTCGTAGGAATAGGCTTTTCGCTTTGGGGTGGTGGTTTTTTGGTTGCTTGCTGTTAAAGTTGTGCTCATGTCCTAATACTTAATCGTCATGAAATTTTATTCGGGTTAATGCATCTCAAATTGCTGAATTCAGGTAAAAAAGACAAATCGATTTTTTTAGTTTTCCACATGTTTTCCACATGTTTTCCACGATTCAAGTTAATTTGTTCCCAAGAGCTAACGGAAACCCTATACTGAGTTAACAAATGCAACCTTTTTTCCATGGATCATTAATAACGCCTTTACCCTGGTCTGGCGTTCTGCAGGCTCCGGATTAATTACCCACAAGTTGCTCACAAGCTGTGGAAAAGCACCTACACTGGGCTACTAACGATGTGTTGGGCGATGCGGGGCGCATCGCGACGGACAATCCCCAGGATGCCACCCGGGCTGTAATTATCGAAACCCAGGAAGTGAACACCTTCGAGCGCCCCCTGCCCGTGCAGATAACGGGGGGCACCGAAAGAATCGACAGACAAGGGCACATCGGGAAACAAGGGTTGAAGGTTGGCGCGATACCCAGTAGCCAGGATAATAGCAGAGAAGTGTTCTGCGGAACCATCGGCGAATAAGACCCGGCGGGGCTCCAGATGGTCGATACCCGGCTTGACTTTGATTTTCCCGGCTTTGATTTGCGCTACCGTACCCAGGTCGATCACGGGTGTTTTCCCCGTAAGTCGCAGCTGGGTGGCCGGTGGCATAGGTGGTTGCTGCAACCCGTATCGGCTCAGGTCTCCGTAAGCCAGTCGCTGCACCACCCGGCCCAGGCGGTCGCCCAGAGGGCGGGGCAGACGCGCCAGCTTGAGAGCAGTCTCCTGGGTGGAATTACCAAAAAAATCGCGTGGGACGATATTCACTGGATGGCGTACGCTGATCCAAGTAGGAATAGAGCGCTCGCTTAAATCCAATGCAATCTCTGAGCCAGTATTTCCCATCCCGACCACGAGAACGCGTTTTTCGCAAAAAGGGTCCGGGTTACGATAGGCGCGACTGTGCAGAATCGCCCCCTCAAATTGATCTTCGCCAGGTAGGGGTGGCCGATGAATTTTTCGGTTTAAGCCCGTCGCCACAATCACATGCTGCCCCCACCAGCTTTCCCCGCTCCGGGTATGCACCACCCAGGAGCCGCCCCGGGGACGGACAGCGGTAACTTCCTGACCGAAACGCGGTTGAATATTAAAATGGCGGGCATATTGTTCCAGGTAATCCACCACATGCGTTCGAGACAAGTATTTCGGCCAATCGGCCGGAATATCCAAATGTGGCAATCCCGATAGTCGCCGGACGGTATGTAAATGCAGGCGGTCGTAGTGGTGATGCCAAGCATGTCCTACATGCTGGCTTTGCTCTAGGATCACGTAGGGCAGATCCAGTTGCGTTAAGCAGGCGGCCATGGCTAAGCCGGCAGGGCCGGCGCCGATGATGATTACCGGATGTGGCTTTGGCTCGATCACAGTCTTTTTTTACTCCCAAAAGTCGTAAACATATTTCACGGTCCGCTGCAGCTGCACTTCGCCGCCCTCTACCCAATAGATTCGCTTTTTTTCCAACAGTCCATCGGCGAACTCTTTCTCAATCTTCGAACTCAACCGGCCACCGTTGAAAACTTTGTCGATCCGGAAAAAAAGTTCTCCATTGCGATACGTCCAGTTTACTTCCCGCCGGTACCGATTACCCTGCATGATCTCTTTTACAGGTAATTGGGTTACAGGATGATATTCGCGGGCTATCTGCCAGGCGATTTGCTTTTCGCTACCGGGCTCGTAACAAACCGCCAGGGTCAAACTATCAAAAGTGGTGTAGTTATAATTGCAGTTGCTGACTACAATCTACCCCTTTTTCCCTTCCTGATGGTGTTCCTCTTTCCGGATGAGCCGCTCTTTTTCATCGTAGAAAAAAGTAACCGAGTCGCGTGTACGTAATCGCCCATCCTGGTCAAAGGTGTACTCGAGGAAAGCCTTTTCCCGGCCATCGGGCCATTGGTAGGTGCAAGCCTCGGTTCGATAGACGACCAGATCACCGGTCGAACAGACCTCACCTTCATTGTAGCTGTAGGTCGTCGTGCCGTTGGCATCGGACTCATAACACCAACGTTCGCGTTTTTGTAACCGTCCGCTAGCGCTGTAGGTAAATGTCGTGGTACAAAAGGGGTCTTCTTGTAAAAATTCCAACTGGTTGCGGCGGTTAAAGATTTGTTTTTCGTACAGCACGGGCGTAGTTGCATCGGGGGTGGTGGAATAACCGGTTATACTGCGCACTGGTTGGGATGCACCAGACCAGGGTGTAAGTGACAACAGCCAAACGGCCATAAAGGCATAACAAATGAAGGGTGTAGGATTCAAAGGCGGTCCATCTGGTTCCTATCAAAAGTAACAATTTACCGCTTATTCATCTTGTTGCTGAACTTGTAAAACGGGGTGCTTTTGCCCCTGCAGGATTAATTCAGCGGCCTTTTCTGCAATCATCATAACGGGGGCCTGAGTATTGCCGCGCGTTATTACGGGCATGATGGAAGCATCGACCACCCGCAGGCCTTTCACCCCGTGCACCCGTAGTTGGCTATCGACGACGGCTTGTTCATCCTGCCCCATCTTGCAAGTACCGACCGGATGGTAGAGTGTCTCGCTCGTGCGCCGCAAAAAATCGGCGATTTCATCATTGGTTTCCAGGATACGCTCGGGCTTGAACAGGCGACTGCGGTACTGGTCCAGCGGGGGTTGCGCTGCAATGCGGCAAGCTAACCGGTATCCGGCGATCATCGTCTCCACGTCTTCGGTCCGATCGAAGTAATTTGGATCTATGGCAGGCCCCGCCAGGGGGTGGGCATTCTTCAAACCTACCGAACCGCGACTCAGGGGTTGCAACAGCGTAGGACCAATACTAAAACCTTGCCCTTTTGTTGGATTGTCAAAGCCATGGCGAATGAAGTGGCAAGCCGCCAGGTGAAATTGCAAATCGGGCCCCGACAGCCCGGGACGCGTTCGTACAAATCCGCCCCCCTCGGCTATATTGGAGGTAAACGGCCCCCGTTTGTTGATCAGGTAATTCCAGACGTTGCGCGCTAATTCCGGGAAGCGCTCGGCAGTATCCAGCGTATTTTCATAAGAGGTTCGGAAAGAAAGCCCCGCCAATAAGTGATCCTGCAGGTTTTTACCGACACCGGGCAAGTGCTTGCGTACCGGAATCCCCCAATGGTTCAGTTGCTCGGCATCTCCGATACCCGAAAGCATCAACAGATGGGGACTGTTAAAGGCTCCGGCACTGAGAATGGCTTCCTGACGCACGGCAACCTCATGGGTAGCCCCTCCAGCCTGATAGGCCACACCAACGACCGTTTGGTTTTGCCAGATGAAGCGGGTAACCTGGGCATTGGTCTGAACTTTGAGGTTGGAGCGTTTCCGGATGGGGTGCAGGAAAGCGTCGGCTGCGCTCCACCGGCGGCCTCGATTCTGGGTAACCTGGTAGAAGCCGAACCCTTCTTGCCGGCGACCGTTGAAATCGGGGTTCAACGGGTACCCCAACTTATTGGCTGACCGAATAATAGCCGAAACGATCGGGTGCTTTTCTACCAAGTCGCTTACGTAAAGCTCCCCGGCCGTGCCGTGGTATGCATCGTCGAGTTGGAGATTATTCTCCATGCGCTTAAAGTAGGGCAGGACTTCGCGGTACGACCAGCCCTGGTTACCTAAATCGGCCCAGGTATCGTAATCCTGCCGGTGGCCGCGAATATAAATCATGGCATTGATGCTGCTGCACCCCCCGATCACTTTGCCGCGGGGCTGATACATCATGCGATTGTGCATGGCCGGTTGGGGTGTGGTGTGATAGGCCCAATCTTCAGAGGTTTGGAAGAGTTTTGAAAAAGCGGCCGGAATATGAATATTTGGATTGTTATCCCGTTTTCCGGCTTCGAGTAGGAGCACTCGTCTCTGGGGGTCGGCGGACAAACGATTGGCCAACAGACAACCGGCAGAGCCGGCACCGACAATAACATAATCAAACTGCTGCATCTTACTTTACTTTCAAAGCTCTTTTAGCAAATATTATTCGCGAGCTTAGAAAGATAGAAAAATTTTCGGAGTAATGGCAACTGGCAGGCCGGTAAATATACTGGTCAGATCGACCGGCGGGGCGGTAACCGGAATTGCCGTCGCGGTTTGCGGTTGGCCATCAATTGGTAGAGCGAATAGACGTGCATAGCAAAAGCTAGCGGTGATAAAAAGCCCGGTATCCAAAGGAATGGAAAGTGCGCCATAAAGGAGTTCTCCGGTGGCCCCTGAAATAGCTGCCAGCTGGAGGGCATAGAAGCCAGACTGATCCAGAAGATATTCAGCAACAAGGCCAGGCCGAAGGTATTCCAGATGATACCCTCAAAACGCAGATAACGCCCTTTGCCAAAGAAAACATAACCCGCCATTGGTGCAGTTAAAGCCACCGTGTAGTCGTGATTTAAGGAAAGGAATGTCATCTGGACCGGCACGAAACCGCCTAGGTAACCCAATCCTAGAAACAACTCGGTCAAAATGCGAAAGGATTGTCCGTAAAGCAACCAACGCTCCGGAATATTACCAAGTAAGCGCCGGAAGGCCGGAACCAGTAATAGCCCTAGGACAATTGCTATGGGAAGCAGAAAAATCCACAGGATGACGGGCGGCCGGTCGGTCTGCGGCACGGTGCGCCCGACCCAGCCGGCTACGGCTAAGCCAACCAGCCAGGCGGCCACAACCCCCAATAAGATCAAGCGTACGCGCCTCGTAATTTCCGATGTATAAGCCGATTTAGCCAGTGCATAGGTCAGGACTCGGTCAACCTGTTGGTACATACCTACCACTAGAACAATAATAATCGCCTGAGAAATAAGGTAAATAGGATTATTCATAAACCGGTCTACAAATTTTACCGGACCAGTTCTTGGTAAGCCGCCTCAATGCTGCGTTGAATACCCTTTCCTTGCCATTCCCCGGCTCCAGGTATGGTTTCGAGTCCTTCGAGCATCTCCTCCGGTCCTAAACCGGATTGAATCCCTTTTTTTACGTGCGCCAGCAAACGCTCAAAGTAGTTTTGCATGGCGCGTAGATCCTCCCCACTGCCCGTAACGGGATAATCGGCAGCTCCGTGACCGAAAATATAGCGGGTTTCCCGGTCGAAGGTGTTTAAGGCCCGTTCCAACACTTCGATCCAGCCGCTAATGGAAGCACCGGAACCCATATCGATATAGGGAAAGCGGCGATTGAAGAGCAGGTCGCCCAGATGGACTACATTCGCTTGCTCAAAATGAATGATGGCATCGCCGTTGGTATGAGCCGGCCCGAAGTACCGCAGCCGGATGGTTTCGTCACCTAAACGGGCCGACCATTCGGTATCAAAAACGGTATCGGGATACCACTGCCCATGCTCGCGCTCACGCTCTTTGGCAACGCGTTCTTGATTGGCTTTTGAATTGCGGTGGGCAACCACTTTTTTAGCGAGTCCCCTGTAGGCAATATTACCCGAGCTGTGGTCGCCATGATGATGGGTATTGAACAAAAGCTCAATTGGTTGTTCACTTTGGCTGCGCAGGGCTTGGATGAAGGCCTCGGCTTGCTCTGGGAACTGGGTGTCGACTACAGCTATCCCCTCCGGATTGATTAGCCATGCCATTGTACCGCCGCGTCGGCTGGAGGAGATGCCCACATTGCGACGCAGGGGAATTAGCTCCTGGTTTTGCCAGGTGGTCATGACTCGCAGCAGCCGCCAAGCAGGTGTCAGCGCAAGGGTCCCGGCGCCTAGGGTTTGTAAAAAATGGCGTCTGGGTAGATGCATATTAATGAGGATTGTAGGTGAAAAGACTAATCTAAAAAAAGCCCTCGTAATTCGGGCGTGGGTATCATACAAGAATCGCGCTGACCGAACCAGCGGTAGCGATTGCGGGCTACCCACCGGTAAATGGGGTCGCGTATAAAACGCGGCACGATCTTTCCTGCGTACAACAAAGGCCAGGGGAAGCGCAAGCGACGGGCGATCTGCAGCGCCGCCTCCGACTCGGTATAGCGCCGGTCGCCAATGCGTAGGATCACGGTACCCAATTGATCCGGGGCATCGCCCAATACCTCCCGTTCAGTTTGACCACGCGCAGATTGTAGGGCGGCAAAACGGAAGCGGCGGCCGGGATCATTGCGAATAATGAATTGTACAAACCCATTGCATAGATTACATACCCCATCGAAGTAAATCACCGGGTATTCTGTGTCTGAGATTGCATTTTTCGTTAACATGCCTTGTTAACAAAAAAAGCATGCAGAGGTTGCTTCTATTCAAATAGTCCACGGGTTAGTTCTTCCAGGCGTCCGATGGAATGGATCCGAATTGAAAAGCGCGCGCGATCCAAACCCTTTAGGTTATACTTCGAGATAAAGATCTCCTGAAACCCCAGGCGTGCCGCCTCCTGGATGCGTTGTTCGATGCGATTAACCGCACGGATTTCTCCGGAAAGCCCTACTTCACCGGCCAGGCATGTGTCCGGTGGGATAGCTACATCATCGAGGGAAGATATGAGGGCGCCGATAATCGCCAGATCGATGGCCGGATCATCGACCCGTATACCGCCAGCAATATTTAGGAAAACATCGTGCTGGCCAAAGGCAAAACCCATGCGTTTTTCCAGTACTGCCAAAAGCATGCTCAATCTCCTTAAATCAAAACCGGTTGCCGATCGCTGAGGAGTCCCATATACCGCCGAGCTGACCAGCGCTTGCGATTCGATAAGCATTGGCCGCATACCTTCCATGGTTGCCGCTACAGCACTGCCACTCAGCATTTCCTCTTTTTGGGAAAGCAACAACTCCGAAGGGTTCTCCACCTCGCGTAATCCGACGGCTTGCATTTCATAAATGCCCAACTCAGCAGTGGACCCAAAGCGATTTTTAAGGGTACGCAGGATGCGATAAGTATAATTTTGATCGCCTTCGAATTGAAGCACCGTGTCGACAATGTGTTCCAGTAATTTTGGACCGGCAATGGAACCCTCTTTGGTGATGTGACCGATCAAAATAACCGGTATGGTTGTCGCCTTGGCAAAGCGTTGTAGCTCCCCGGCACACTCGCGTACCTGCGAGATACTTCCCGGCATAGACTCGATATAAGGGGCAGATAACGTCTGGATGGAATCGATAATGAGCAATTCGGGCTGGAGCTCTTGAGCATGGGCCAAAACCTTGGACACATCCGTCTCCGTAAGGATGTAACAATGATGCTGCTTACCTGCAATGCGATCGGCGCGCATTTTTATCTGTTCTTCGCTCTCCTCGCCCGATACATAAAGGACTTTTCCTCCGGACCGAAGGGCCGACTGCAACAACAATGTGGATTTACCGATTCCCGGCTGCCCGCCGATCAAAATCAAAGAACCGGGCACAATCCCTCCGCCCAATACTCGATTGAGCTCCTGGTCGCTGGTATCAAATCGCTGAATACGCGTAGAGGAAATCTCCTCTAAGCGCATGGGGCGCGGATCGTGCCGGCTGATCTTGCGTTGCCAGTTGGTACCCTTGTTGCCCTGGTCCCTAACAATGACGTCTTCTTGGTAGGTATTCCACTCCCCACAGGAAGGGCATTTACCAACCCACTTGGGAGCAGTAGCACCACATTGTGCGCAAATGAAGACTTTTCTAACCTTGGCCACCTAATTTTAACATTTCGTTAAAGAAAAATCCCCCCGGAATTTAAACGATCAATAGCAATAAAGACTTTAAAGGGTGCAATCAAAAAAACTTTTTTATAAAGACTTTAAAGTCTGCTTGCGAATTTTCGCTAAATTGTTTTTATTTGCGTCAGCGTCGACAAAGTAAATTAAAGGTAAGAATCTAGTTAATCCGGTGTTAATTTCTTAAAACCCTGCTAAAATTTGCTTTACTTTGTAGCCGCTTTGAATAAAAGTCAATTCCGACTAGGAATTTTCATATGTAGATTGTTTTCATTTGGTTTTTTGGGGTTATACAGGGTACTACGTCTCTCGTAAGTGCCCTGTTTTTTTTATCTCAATTAATCGCTGGAGTTCAGCACGGCCAATAGCCGCAGTATTTCCAGATAAAGCCAAACCAAGGTAACCAGCAGGCCCATTCCAAAGAACCATTCCATGTATTGGGGTGCACCGTACTGCTCACCTTTTTCAAAATTGTCGAAATCCAGCAACAGGTTCAACGACGCCACTCCAATTATAACCAGGCTGATCCCGATGCCGATAGCACCTCCTTCGTGCAGATACGGGACACTGATTCCAAAAAAGCTCAAAACAAAGCTCGCCAGGTAGACCACAAAAATTGCTCCGGTTGCCATCATGACGCCCATTCGAAATTTTTGGGTTACCTTAATCAGTCCGGATTTATAGATCAACAGCATCAGGACCAATACGGCTACCGTTAGGCTCACCGCCTGCAGTATTATACCGTCCATGAAGGAAGCATACACCGCCGATATAGCGCCGACAAAAACGCCCTCGAAGCCGGCATAGGCGATGGAAAGAATGCGGGAATGCTGGGGCCGGAACACTGCAATCAATACCATGATCAATCCACCGATGGCACCGATCAACATGATCGGCTGGCTGGCGTATTGAAACCCAATGATTGCGGCCAGGATCAAGATACCGGTCAGCAGCATGGTCTTATTTACTGCACCGCCGACGGTCATGGTTTCCCGGTAGGTGCCCGCCCGGAGGTCTCCTATACCTGACGCCGTTTTCTGAAGCGTGGAATCCGAAAACATCGGATTACTCGATTTACGCAAAGCCGTTCTTGTGCCCATAAGTTGATTTTAGGAAAAACGGAAATTTTATCAAACCCTCTCGTTTTTCGTGAAAAAAAGTTATTACCTATAAAAAAGAAGAACTACTACGACATTCGTACAAGACAGACCTGTCATTTGTTGTTCACTTTAATGATTCTTGGACCGGTGCGGCGCTGTTCGGGTCGGCAACCTGTAATGGTCCGACAAAGGTAAATAAGTCGGGGCGCTGATAGTGACCGATCGGATCGAAGTCCATTTTACTGCGAATGATTGCTGCATAGTCGAGTTCGGCATACAGTATCCCCTCCTTCTGCCATAGCGGTCCTGCAACGACTTCACCCGAGGGGTTTACGATCACCGATCCGCCCCGACTCAATACTTCTTGATCTTCGGGAATCTCCTGCCGGTATTTCAACGGATAATCCGCCCGGCTGACTACCTGGTTGCATCCCAGGACGTAGGCACGCGCCTCGAGCGCAATGTGGACCATAGTGGATTGCCAACGGTCGCGTTCATCGGCCGTGGGCGCCAGGTATAAATTAACCCCCTGCTGATAAAGTGTCATCCGGGCCAGCGGCATATAATTTTCCCAGCATATCAATCCGCCAATCTGCCAGGGACCATGCGCGAGGAGTTGCAGGTCTTTTCCGTCTCCTTCTCCCCAGACTATGCGCTCGGCGCCAGTGGGCTTAATTTTGCGGTGGTGCCCCCGCAAATTTCCATTCGGATCGTAATATAGCAAGGTACAATACAACGAACCGCTCCGCGCGTACCGCTCGGTAACCCCTATCACCAACCAGATCTGCAGACGGGCTGCCAGCCGGCGTAGTTTATGGTCGGCCGGACCGCCAATCGTTACTGAATTTTCCCAGTAATCCTGCCATTGATCACGGCCGCTCTCGGATCGGGAACCAATGACTGTACCAAAGCTCAGCCCCCTGGGATAAGCCGGCAGGAAACTCTCGGGAAAGAGGACCAACTCTGCACCCTGCCGGGCAGCCTCCTGCGCCCAATGTTGCACGCGCTCTAACCCGCTTTCCAGATTGAAAAACGCCGGCGTCGCCTGTATTACAGCTACCTTTAAACGAGCGAGAACACCACTTTTACTCGGATCCATCTTTATCATTGGTTTGAGGATGATCACCGGGGCGGGCATAGGCCATCTGGCGTATCCATTGCGAACGATAGTAATTTTCCAGCCCGGCAACCCCAAGACTGTCCCATTTCTCAGGGTCGAAATGTCCGTCTGCCATGATCAACCCCCGCGGCAACCATACTTCTTCGACCTGACCGACCAGCAGTAAAGTCCCGTTGGCCTGAATATTATGCTCTTCTACGTACCGTAACCCAACCTTAATACGACTTTCAGCAACATAGGGCGCCTCGTGCCGGGCCGAATACCAAGGCACCAGGCCACAGGCTTCGAACTCCGATTCGGCCAAGGCATATCCCGCAGAAGTCTGATGCGCCTGTGATAAGATCGCTTCATGTACCTGATTGAGTGTGAATACCCTTGTGGCTTTGATATGGTGATAAGTATGCCGGGGTACAGTAAGCGGCCTTACCAAGAACCCCAGTAGCGGCGGATTGGCGCCCACATGAATAACCGTATTGAAAATAGCCAGATTGAGCTGACCACGCAACCCCTTCGTCCCGATCAGGTGTACCGTTCGTATGCCCGAAAGCCCGTTGATAAAATTAGCCCGGAAAAAACGATCCATCGCATCTATATCGGAGCGAGTATAGTGTTGTTCCATAAATCATTAATTTACCGCGGCGTAAATATTAACCGCAATGTTGTGTAAAAAGCCAGCAAAAGATGCGTACATCGTTTTTTAAAGCCAAAAGAACAACCTCTTTTTTATTGATCGCTTTGTCAATCATTTTTTTCTCTTGCAGTAAAAACCAACACCCAATGCCGCCTGAAGCCAACCAAAAAGCAGCGATCGACAAAACGATAGAAGCACAATTTCGCATTCGTACGGTCGAACTACCTGATGACTATGAAGGACCTGTGATCGCTACTCTCCTCGACCGCCCGGCAGCCGATAGCAACGGCCGGGCTGTTCTATATCTGCACGGGTATTGCGATTACTTTTTCCAGTTGCACCTGGCCGACTGGTTCAATGCGCGCGGCTATCACTTCTATGCCCTTGAATTGAGAAAATACGGCCGGTCATGGCTGCCGCACCAGCACCCGAACTACGTGCGCCGGATGAGCGAATACTATCCGGAACTGGATGAAGCCCTGCATATCATTAAAGCGACCGACGGCCATGAATTTCTTCTTCTGAACGGCCATTCCACCGGTGGCCTGACAGCTAGCCTTTATTGTGCCGAAGGAAAGGAACGCCATCAGGTCGATGCCCTTTTTCTCAACAGCCCATTCTTTGCTCACCGCGGAAGTGCGTTTCGCCGGAGAATGGTCAATGCAGTTGGAGGCTGGAGTATCATCGCCCCCTACAGTACCGCCCCCAGCGACGATACTGATTGGTATGGGCGTTCGATTTACATAGGTGAAGAAGGCCGCTGGGATTTCCACACCGGCTGGAAACCCTTAAAAGGATTTCCGGTTTATAACGCCTGGTTACGGGCGGTGGGCAAAGGACATCGCAAAGTGAAAAAAGGGCTTGGCCTAGATCTTCCCGTCCTGGTCTTAACTTCAAACCGCACCTGGTCAGGCGACGATTACGACCCAAGTATCAAAACCGGTGACGCCGTACTGGATATACAAAGCATGAAAAAGCGGGCCAAAAAATTAGGGGAAAATGTAGTAATCGAAGAGGTTCCTAATGGCATGCACGACCTTTTTCTATCCGAACCAGAAGCTGTCCATATGGCTTTCCAGATGCTTGATAGTTGGCTGTCCAATCTGGAACGTTAACCTTCTTAGTAAAACCCTATCCCTTTTAAGCCCTTTTCACAAAAAAAATTAGTCTTTCAATTTTTTAATATTTGTTAATACAGGCTTAGAAGTATTTAACAAGTAATTTGCTCCAACTTAACACCGAACCAAATACCCTTGATCCCAATGCAATTCTTACTGTCTGTTTTTTACCGGCCGATTTAAAGACTACTCTACAGGCCCGCCTATATTGAGGTAGGTTGGGTGCCATCGACTATCAGCGCTGTGAAATCAGTTGCCTGGTAGAGGGTAGGGTTAGGCATTCCTGTAGGGGAAGGAACCGTTGTTGTCCTAGAAGGCCGTTATCAGCACGAACTGGAATAGTGTTAACGATATCCCATCCATTGGGGAAACGCTGCGGAATGTATGCTGGAACGTTGGTGCCGGGTACCAGCACACATTTTAAGCACCAAGCAAGGCCGGTAAAGCGAAAAAGTAAACTGAAAACGGTCCCGGCAAACAGGACTTCCGGGACCGTTGCTCCTTCATCAGGATTTTATTTCTACCAAGAGCTTTTCGATATCTTTCATAAACTGATCGACGTCTTTCGGATCGGTACCATCACAAAAGGATCGCACTTGCCGCTCCGGATCGACCAGGATCAGGCGACCGCTGTGATCAAAGCCTCCAGGTGCATCGGGGTCTTCATAGGCAATGCTAAAATAGTCTTCGGCGATGGTGTAGATCTCATCCTTGTCGCCCGTTACAAAATGCCACCGATGGGCAGATATCCCCAGATTGCGGGCATAGTTAGCCAGGCGACCTACAGTGTCGCGCTTTGGATCCACAGTGTGGGAGAGAAAAGCCAGGCGGTCTTCTCCTTCGAAGCGTTCGTAGATGCGAAGCATTTGTTTTTTGACCTTCGGGCAAATTGTAGGGCAAGACACAAAAAAGAAGTCGGCCACGTAGATCTTATCATCAAAGGTAGCATTGGTGACCCTTTGGCTGTCCTGGTCGACAAACGCGAAATCGGGTATTTGATGGGGAATGGTATCGCCGTTCACAATTTCGGGCTCCCCCAAGACGGGTAGTGGACCTTGCTCGGGCTGGCAGCCCATTAGACTCAACAGTAATAATCCGCCAAGGATTGCGTTACTCCATTGTTGCAAGGGCATATTTTTAGTCTTCATTTTGTTGCTGCAATTTTTCCAGGAGCCCCTTTCCGGCTTCAATGCTATTCAGCATATCATTTTTTACCTGCTCGATATTTTGCTGCTCTTGCCGGTAAAAGCTCATAATTTCTTCATGTGTTTTTTGAACGCGCAGGGTGTCCATAGAGTTGTTGTGCATGGTATTCATCCATGCCATCATGCCATCGCCGGCGTTTTCCAACCGATCAATGACAGTTTGGACGGAATCCCGCATGGTAGTCTCCAGTTGGGTGTTTTCTAGCTGGGTTTTCAAATCGCGGGATAACCGGTTGATCGCCCCCATTTCCGGCATAACTGCATCGTGCACTTCCATCATACGCTGCATAGCAGTTTCTTGTTCTTGACGCTCTTCCGCCGAAAACTTGGTGTTTTGCTCGTCGGCAGGTGCATTACAAGCAACCAGGAGAACCAAAAGACAAATAGTAAAAAAGGATATTCTCATGATCGGTAACGATTTTTTAGTTTGAATGAAAGAAGGGGTAAATTACCAACATTGCCAATAACTAACGGTATGGGTTAATTACTTTTAACCGAAAAAACATACGATAAACTATTGCGCCCTATTGCCCTGTCTTCTTTTTTATCAATTCTTACATTTACGATCAATTAAATCCCATAGCCATTACCTGTAAAACTGTCGCGAAATGAAAGCCACCTTCCTCATTGATGCCGTCCGCACACCGATCGGTAAATTCACCGGTGCTCTATCCCCTATCCGGACTGACGATTTGGCGGCCTACGTTATTCGTCAACTTTTAGATCGTTTTCCGGATTTACCGCCCGCTTCCCTGGATGAAGTCATCATGGGCTGTGCCAATCAGGCCGGGGAAGACAATCGCAATGTAGCCCGTATGGCGGCCCTGTTGGCCGGCGTGCCACCGAGCGTACCCGGCGAGACGGTCAACCGCCTATGCGCATCCGGAATGTCGGCAGCTATCCACGCTCACCGGGCTGTACAGACGGGCGATGGCGACCTATTCCTGGTTGGTGGTGTGGAGCACATGACGCGGGGACCCTGGGTAATCTCTAAAGTATCCCGGCCTTTCGGTCGCGATGCCCAGATGGAAGATTCCAGTTTTGGCTGGCGATTCGTAAATCCTAAAATGAAAGCGCATTTCGGGACCGACAGCATGGGGCAAACAGCAGAGAACCTGGTCGAACAATACCACATCAGCCGGGCAGATCAAGACCAGTTCGCTTATCGCTCCCAGCACAAAGCAGCCGCAGCACAGGAATCGGGGCGGTTGGCCCGGGAAATTGTGGCCGTACCCATCCCGCAACGCAAAGCCGACCCTATTCTTTTTGAGCAAGATGAATTTATTAAACCCCAGACGACTCCTGAAGTGTTGGCCAAACTACGGCCGGCGTTCAAAAAAGAGGGTGGCTCCGTTACCGCCGGCAATGCCTCTGGCTTGAACGACGGCGCGGCAGCGATGCTTATTGCCTCGGAGGAAGCTGCCCAACAACACAATCTCCGGCCAATGGCCCGAATTGCAGCCTCGGCCGTAGTTGGCGTGGAACCCAGAGTTATGGGCATCGGTCCGGTGGGCGCCTCCCGCAAAGCACTTCGCAAAGCCGGCTTAACACTAGCAGATATGGACATTGTCGAGATCAATGAAGCCTTTGCCGCCCAGGTGCTGGCCTGCACCCGAGAGCTCGGGCTCGCCGATGACGATCCACGTATCAATCCCAATGGGGGGGCAATAGCCCTCGGTCACCCCCTGGGTATGACGGGCACTCGCATCCTGCAAACGGCGGCCCTCCAACTAAACGAGCAACAGGGGCGCTACGCTTTGGTGACCATGTGCGTTGGCGTAGGTCAGGGCTACGCTACGATTTTGGAACGCACTTGATCCCGGCTCAAAACCGGTACCCGAAATGGAGAAAGAATTGTAGCTCTTGGGGAATATCCCCATCCGTCACTATCGGATACATCGCAGATAACCAGACGGGGCCGACCGGAGTGGCATAACCGGCCGTCAGACCGGCGCCCATCAGAAAAGTATCCGGGTTGGGGAGTTGGCCTTCGGTGGAAGAAGGCTCTGCGAATAAACCAGCATCCAAGTCGAATGCCAACAGTAAATTATGCGCCGGAAAATGCTGATATCCTATTCCGGCTCCTACCGCAGTTTGGGAGATTTTTTCATTGGGATCCAGCCCGTAAAAAGGTAAACTGCGCCGGGTCGTCGGAACAGGGGATCCGACGAGGAAAAATTCGCGAAGAATATTTCCCTCGGCATTGGCCACCACCCCACCGAAAGGCCGGAAGCGCAAAGAGGCGCGATCGTGCAGGGGAAAGAAAAATCGAGAGCGTAACAGTAATTGTTGATAATTCTCTATACGGCCCTCTTCGAATGGCAGTTCATCGATCGATTCGACTCCCTCCTCTAAGGTAATATCTGCATCGGCAGAAAAAACATGGCGCCCAATTAAGGAAAGCTCCACTCCACGGGTGGGAAACACATTGCGATCAAGACTGCTACGCTCCCAGAAAAGGTAGATACTGTAACTCTCTACACGGGTTTTTTCCAACTGGTCGGCCACCGACCCCGACAAAGGTGATATACTCCATTGCTCCCGCGAAACCCCGGCGCCTAAGAAGGCGTTGATCCCTATCCGTTTGCGTATGCCAAGATCAATCGGGAATTCGGTAAGCCGGAACTCATTGGATATGACCTCGTTATCGACTATTGGAATTTCATCGCGGGTCGCTGCTAACGATACCCGAAGAGCCAGATCCTGAGCTTCGTTTATATATTGCAAATACTCTAATCCGTACCGGTATTGGGCTGCAATGTGCGCTTGGAGCACTAGCCGGGCCCCCTGAAAAGGCAGGTTCCGAAAAGTAGCGCCAAGGAGTAACCCCGCATCCTGATAAAAATCGTAGGTCAGGGCTGCTCGCAACAAGGTGGTCGGCTTTTCGCGAACCCGGAATCGCAGTATGGTTGCTCGATCCTCTCTAACTACACTGTAATCGACTCGCTGGAAATAGTTGGTCCCGTACAATCGATCCAGAGCATTTTCTATGTCAGTGGTGGTGACTGATCGACCGGCTTGCAGTTCAGACCGGCCGATGATTTCCGCTTCGTTAAAATTTTCTTCCCCAACTACCTCGATCCGGTCAATTAATACCACTTTGACCTCGTTCAATTCTTTAATCGGCGGTGTGGGTCCAGTAGCACGAATCGAATCAGCCAGCCGCTTCAACGCCGGGTAATGATGGCGGGCAGCCTGTTCGCCAATGTCGATTATTTCACGCCCGGCGGCAAAATCTGCAGCAGACTGTGTCAATTGTGGTTCAATGTAGTAATCGACCATGGGGATCTGGGTCTCGGCATCGAGTACGCTCGCGGCAAAAATTGATTTGTACAGTACGCTCGTAATGGATTCAAGATCCTCGACGGGAAGGGCCTCCTCGGCGCCCACATAGACGCCAATGACGATATCCGCCCCCATATCAATGACCTCTTGTACTGGAAAATTGCGCAATAAACCGCCATCGACCAGCAACATGCTATCCTTACGTACGGCAGAGAAAATAGTGGGGATGGCCATACTCGACCGCATCGCATCGGGCAAATAGCCTTTGTACAGACGCACGGGTTTTAATTCGACCAGATCGGCGGCCATACACATGAACGGAATAGGTAGGTCTTTGAAATGCTCAATGGCATAGGCATCGAGGGCAAGATCGGACAGCAGGCGGGATACCTGATGCCCCTGAATGAGGCCCGATGGAGTTTTCACCTTCCCATCGACCAGAGGCAGCTCAAGTAGGGCATTTTTAAAATAAGGCTTCTCTTCGTAAATCACCCGGTTGAGGGGTATATTATCGCTGAGCAATTTGTTCCAATCCAGATTAATCACTAGTCTTTCCAGCGAATCAGCGGAATAGCCAAGCGCATAAAGTCCGCCAACGATGCTACCCATGCTGGTTCCGGTAATGTAGTCGGGCTGGATACCAATCTCTTCCAGTACTTTGAGCACGCCGATATGAGCAAAACCTTTAGCTCCGCCGCCGCTGAGCACCAACCCTATTTCCGGCCGTTCCTGCCCTGAGGTAATGGAGCTAAGCAGGAGGGCAAACGAAAAGATAACGACAGTTCTCACGAGCTTGCTTTTTGCCAGACGAAAATACCAACCATCTAGCCCATCTTCCGGTTAAGAAAAAATGCTCCGCTTTTATTAGTTGGTGTTTTTGGACTTGAATCTACTCTTGTGGTTTGTGCTTTTGATACTGCTCAATATAATCGCTAACGAGTCGCTCGAACAGACTGCGCAGATGTGTTTTTTCTTGCCGGGCAATTTCCTTGATCTTTTCCAATTTTTCTTCGTCGAGCGTTACCGATACTCGGCGTGTCGGCCGGCGTATGCGCCGCAGTTCTTCCTGCGGATCAACGGTCGATTGCAGCAGGGAATCCAATCCACCCAGTGGCTTGTGCGAGCGTTTCTTGTTCGCACTCGCAACGGCGGGTTTTGCGGGTTCGGACTCCGGGCCTTCGGCTCTTTCTTCTTCGAACACTTCGTCGAAAAATGACTTTAAATCACCCGAGAAGTTCTTAGCGGAGGAGGGACGACCGCTGCGGGGCCGTACGGCAGCGGTAGCCGTCTTGGAGGCCGATTGCTCCGTTTCGAAGGCCGATGCATTTTCTTCTTCGGCCCGCTGGAGGTCAAAGAATTGTTCGAACCCATCTGTAAATCGTTTCTTACTCATATCATTGGCTTGCGGTCGTTCAAAAAGTTAAGCATCCACTGTGGCCTGTTCGGCGCGGGCCAGAATTTCCTTGCACAACGCCAGATAGTCTTCAGCTCCGGGACTGTTGGGACTATATCGAAAAATGTCTTGACGCTGAGCAGGGGCTTCGGCTAGGGAAACATTGTCGCGGATCAACGTCTCGAATACCATATCGCCAAAGTACTTGCGGATGGTATCCACGACGTCTCGGTTAAGTACTTTGCGGTGGTCGTACATAGTAGCGATCACGCCCCCGATCGCCAACTCGCGATTGAGGCGCAGTTTTACCTTCTGGATCACCTGCTTGATTTTGGCCAGCCCCTGCATCGCCAGGAACTCCGTTTGTAACGGAATGAAAACCAAATCACTGCTCGTTAAGGCGTTGAGCGTTAACAGGCCTAGGGATGGCGGGCAATCAATGATCAAGAAGTCATATTCATGGCGCAGCGGCTCGAAGAGCTCCCGCAGGATGAACTCCCGCCCCGCTTCATTGATCAACTCCATCTCTGCACCGGATAGGTCGAGCGTGGAAATCACAACGTCGAGGTTTTCTTTGGCCTGGTAGGGTACGAGCCCAGACTCTCCACGTAGCGCCTCGTAGATGGTATTCGGATGGCGCGGCATCCCGAGCGCCAGGGTAAGGTTCGCCTGCGGATCCAAATCGATCAGCAGCACTTTTTTTCCCAATTCTACTAGGCCTGCTCCAATATTAATGGCAGAAGTCGTCTTACCGACCCCTCCTTTGTGATTGAGCAACGAAATTACTTTTCCCATCATTCTTCAGTATCCAGCGCGGAAACATGGTACTAAAAGGTGCCCGCCCTGCAAACAATAATCACTTAAAATAGCAAAAATGCCGCAAAATCGCCAAGATTGCCACTATCTGTGCGCTTTTTTGCACGCTGCATTTGGATTAATCGGGTAGGAGAAGCAATAATTGGTACTTCGGGCAAATTAGGCTAATTTCGCGACCGGAAAACCCGTCCTATCTGCCCATGGATAAAAACGACCCAATGCAACACACGGCTATTGTTCAGGTACTGAAAAATCCGACTATCGGTCAACCCGTTACCGTGCGGGGTTGGGTGCGTTCGTTTCGCGCCAACCGGTTTATCGTCTTAAACGATGGCTCTAGCATGCAGACGCTCCAGATCGTCATCGACCAGGATCAATTTTCGGAAGATTTACTGCGCCAGATCACATTTCATTCCTGCATCGAAGCAAGAGGCGACATTGTTGAATCTCAAGGCTCTGGCCAGGCTATCGAACTGATAGCAACTGACCTACGCATACTCGGTGAAGCGAATCCGGAGGCATACCCCTTACAGCCCAAAAAGCAAACCATGGAATTTTTGCGCGAAAATGCACATTTTCGCATGCGGACTAATACCATAAGTTCCGTTTTCCGGGTTCGTCACGGGTTGGCTTTCGCCATCCATCAGTATTTTCACGAACGCGGTTATTACTACCTGCATACGCCCATTATTACCGGCAGCGATGCCGAAGGCGCGGGTGAAATGTTCCGCGTAACAACCCTACCCCCTGTTCAACCACCCACCACAGAAGAAGGAATTGTTGATTTTCAGCAAGATTTTTTCGAAAAGGCTACCAACTTAACCGTTTCCGGGCAGTTACAGGCCGAAATCGGAGCACTTGCACTTGGAAAGGTATACACCTTCGGGCCGACCTTTCGGGCAGAAAAATCCAATACCACCCGTCACTTGGCGGAGTTTTGGATGATCGAACCAGAGATAGCTTTCGCGGATATCCACGACGATATGGACCTGGCCGAGGACTTCGTTCGCTACCTGATCCGGTACATTCTCGATCATTACCCGGATGAGATGGCTTTTCTGGATCAGCGAATCCTGGATTTGGAGAAAAACATGAAAAAGGAGGAGCGGCGGCCGATGGGACTTTTGGAGACGCTACGCTTCGTCATTGACAGTGATTTCGAGCGCATCACCTATTCTGAAGCCATTGATTTATTGCTCAATTCCAAACCCCACAAGAAGAAAAAATTCCAGTACCCAGTTGAATGGGGGCGTGATCTTCAGGCCGAACACGAGCGCTGGTTGGTAGAAAAAAAATTCCAAAAGCCGGTAATCGTCCGCGATTATCCCAAGGACATCAAAGCCTTTTACATGCGCATGAATGAAGACAAGCGAACAGTCGCCGCAATGGATGTACTCTTTCCCGGTATCGGTGAGGTGATCGGGGGGTCCCAACGGGAAGAGCGGCTGGATGTGCTGCGTGCACGTATGGCCGAAATGGACGTACCCGAAGAAGAGTTGTGGTGGTACTTAGAATTGCGTCGGTTCGGAGGAGCCCCGCACGCCGGTTTTGGGATGGGATTCGAACGCATGGTACAATTCATTACGGGGATGCAAAATATTCGCGATGTCATTCCGTTTCCGCGTACGCCCGGAAATGCCGAATTTTAAACGGCTTTTCCTATTTTTTCCAAATAAAAAAGGGGAATAGTGCAAATTGCTTCCTATTTGACTACCCCAAACAGGGTATTTTTTCTCAAAAAGTTATATAGGGATATAGTTTATTTAAAAATTTGTCTATTATTGTTGCTAAGCAATAAAAAAAGCCGCGGATAACATCCGCGGCCTCACGCTAATAACAAATCATAATCTCATGAAAAAATAAGACGACCTAATTAACCTTAATTTTCGGCGATTTATTGCATCGCCATTGTTCTTTTATTGCTTAATAACAATCATTTCTCAAATAGGGTTCCTTGCTCGTATGCAAGGAACCTCTTCAGTTTATGGGATTACGATTACCGGACTAACAACTTGCCACTGTTGATCAGCACGCCTTCCGACTCTAAGCGGTAGAAGTACATACCAGTGGCCAGCTTATTACTGCGATAATACTGAACACGGTTTCCAAATTCTTGGTGGTAATCTATCAACTGTCCGTTGACGTTGAAAATTTTCAGCTCTAATTGTTCGAAAGAGCGATTACCGAAAAATTCAAAGGTGACGGATTCAGAGAAGGGGTTAGGGAATACCTTTATTTCAACACCTTCTACGTAAACTTCATCCTGACTCGTGACCACTTCCAGGAAGTCTTTGTAATCATTCCCACCCACCATATAACGCAAGGTATTGGTCTCACGGGGCCTGTCGTTGGTCACATAAATAGTTGCCCGACTTTCGATGATCGTTCCTGCCGGTAAGGTGTCGCGCAAGGGAACCCGGTACTCGACAAATAAGGGAGTAGGAGCTGTACTGTCATACGGGGGTAGCTGGATTTGATCAAACGTAATCTTGAGGATGCCGTCACCGTAGAGTTCGTACTCGTAAGGGTGACTACTGGCGCCTAACTCAAGAAGGGTTTCAGCCAGGTACGGAGACAGTGTGTCGCGAATCACAACGCGGTCAAGCGTGTCCTCGCTGAGGTTTTGGTAAAGCAGTGTAAACTTAAGATCGGTTTCGTTGCTCACCAGCCGATTTCCATCGGTACCCGGTAAGCCTTTGGGATAGCCTCTCAATGCGATGCCTGGTACAGCATCCCCTACTTCCTGTATGTCAATCGAAATGTTCGGATCCAGATCGTTTTCCGGATACATGGCAATATAGCCTCTTGATATATTACCCTCGCTTTCTTCCGCACATCCTTCAACCGCCACGGTTGGAAAACTTCTTCCAGGATGGCCTTCAGGCTGGCTAGCAATCAACCGGTAGGTTTCTCCCATGCCGTCGATAGCAATCAGTGTATCCTGACCGGCTTCCAACTCTATATCAAACTCTTTGAAGAGTACAATATCCTGCGTGACGATGGTACGCTGCGCTTTTCGCATGGGTTCCTTTCCGACGTTTCGGATCAGGAATTGAACTTGATTATCCGCACAATTTCCTTCTACTTCCAGGCTGGATCGATCCCAATTGGGATCAGGTTCTAAACATACCGTATCTGGAAAGATATTTGCTGTTGCCTTTATTGCTTGGTTTTGCGCATACCCCTCGCAAGCCATTTTCATGATAACCTGGAAGTTACCGCAGTCTCCAATAGCAACATCCCCTAAGTTAAACCGGTAGACATTCTCCCCTAAATCGGTGGCCGGCAAATCCGCTGACTGAAAGGTCAATTCCGAATCAAAAGCCACCTCTACATAAGCTGACGCTGCAATTGCCGCCCCCAGGTTACAGTACTCCACCGTGTAAACGGTATTGTCACAAGCCGTGAGGAATGGGGTCGTTATATCAACTTCCAGCAAAGGGCACGCACTGCCCGCATTGACTGGGAAATCCAAGCGCGTGGTATCGTAGAAATTGCTCAATTCTATCTGAAAACCTGTGTCGCAAGGGGTCCAGTAAGGCGATATGGGAAGTACTTGCACGTGGTAAGCACCCGTATCGACCAAAATGCTATAGTTACCTAGAGAATCAGTCGTACCATAGTATTTTTGATCCTCGCCGATCACCTCAATGATCCAACCATCCAATCCGCGCTCACCAGCTTGAATTTCGCAATCCAGATTTTGATCGTACACTACTTGGCCGCGGATGATATTTGAGGTCGTGTTCCCTTCGCCATCGATTTTCACCAATAAAAGGTTGTTGAAAAAAGATAAACTCAGGGCATTGTAGCCGATGATAATTGATCCGCCGTCTCTAGTAGAAGCGATTCCTAACCCGAAGTCGGAGTTTTCTTTATCGCCGAGATAGCGCTCCCATTTTTTGGCACCGCCTGCGTCGAAGCGGGCTACCAGAATATCGGGACTAATTTCACCGTCCGGCAGAGCCGTGCCAGTGAGTACCAAGCTACCATCCGGTTTTTCGGTGACCGCTTCGGCTACCTCTTCTCCATTGGGATCACCAACAGCCTGGAACCATCTTTGAATCCCCCCAGCGTCGTACTTTGCAATGAAAGCATCTGTCCGGTCTTGGATCAAACCGACAATAACGAAGTGCCCATCCTGGGTCGTAATCACGTCATTGGCTTCCTCCCGGTAAGAATTGGAGATCCGGTTTTGATTTAACTCCTCACCGTTCTCATCTAGCCAGTAGATGATAATATCGTTGTCAAATCGGTTGGGATTCTTGGAATTCCCAACGACGATGTATTGTCCATTCAGTACGGTAACAGCATTACCGACATCGTCTTTTGGCGTTCCGTAGCTCTTTTGCCACATCACCTCACCCTCAGTGGTGATTTTCACACAAAGGATGTCACTTTGGTTACTATCGAGCGCCCGGGTACGACCAACGATCAGAAATCCGCCGTCTGCCCCAGGTACTACATCATTGGCAACTTCGTCGCCGGGACCTTCAATAATCCGGCTCCAAATTTTGCGACCGTTCTGGTCAAGTTTGAGCAGATAGATATCTTTATCATCTCCTGCTTCCACTTCGATGTCGCCTACAATAAGATAGTTGCCATCCCCTGTTTCAATCATGTTACCTGGGCGCTCTCGGAATCCTTCGTCGTAGACTTGTGACCAGATCATGCGACCGTCCACATCTGTGCGCACCAGGTATATGTCCGGATCATTATCCGAACCGAACGATTCCGACTGTCCAACTGCCAGATAACCCTCATCTTGAGTTTGCAATACGACCTGCCCTTCGTCCGTCTTATTATCCCCGAATTCGTACTGCCATCCCTGTCCTCGAAGCGAATCTTGACCCCAAACGAGCAGCGTGCATACGGCGAACAACTTCACCGATACGCTCCACGTTTTTGTTAAGGTCCCTTTGCGCTTCATGGATTGGAATGATTTGTTGTTGTCTGTTTCGTTCACTACAAAAGTGTTTTAAACTATAAGGATTAGCAAAGACAAAAAACGGGATTTGTTGATATAAATTCCGTATTTTTAAGCTAAAAAATTGTCCATTAAAAGATTTAAATTGTTTATTATCAGTATTTTAAGTCTAAAAATCTAGTTTTATTTTGTTGATAAAAAATAATCTTGCGCATGGAAAACAGCAATTTGATTAACGTTTTGAAAACACTTTCCGGCAAAGAAGTACGGGAATTACGCAAATGGCTGTGTTCGCCTGCTCATAATCACCGCGAAGACGTAACCGCTCTTTTTCACTATCTGACAACGAACGACCACCTATATGACCCAAAATTCTTAAAAAAAGAACGGGTTTTCGGGAAGATCTTTACCAAGGAGACCTACGATGACGCCAAGCTGCGACAAACCATGCATTTTTTATTCAAAGTAGTGGAAGACTTTCTGATTTACCAGGACATTAAATCTGACGAATTTCAAGCTCGTTTGTCACTAGCGCGGGTATACCGGGAAAGGAAGGTTGACAAAGCATTTAACAGCACCCTTCGCAAGTTAAACGCCTTTCAGGAAAGCTTTCCCTACCGGGACGAGATCTATTACCGCAATGCTTTCCGCATTCACGAAGAAAACCAAACCTACTACAGCGAGTTGGAAAATACCTACTTGTCAGACATGCAAAGTTTTTCCGACGCTTTTGACAATTACTTTATCGTCGGAAAGTTACGCTTGGCCGGTTTGATGGTTACCAACCAAAAAATTTATAAAAACACTTTTACCATCAATCTGGTCGATGAGGTTTTACAACATGTCGAGCAACAAGGCTTAACCAATACTCCGGCCGTAGCCATTTATTACCACATTTACCAAACCCTCACCGATCCGGAAAACGAAACGCATTTCTTTCGGCTCAAAGACGCCATATTCAAACACGGCGAACTTTTCCCCCAACAGGAAATCAAAGACATTTTTCTGATGGCCATCAACTACTGCATTCGCAGGGCTAATACCGGCGAGGAGAAATACTACCGTGAGCAGTTTGAACTGTATCGATTGGGGTTCGAGAAAAAGTTTTTTGTCACCAACGATGAAGTAGACCCCATTACCTTCATCAATGCGGTCACCACTGCTCTTCGGTTACAGGAGTATAGGTGGGCAGAGAACTTCATCAAGAATTATCACATTTATATCGACTCCAAATACCAGCGCAGTTTCTATGCCTACGCCCTGGCTAACCTGCGCTACGAACAAGGCGCCTACAAAGAAGCCATGCAACTTTTGGCCCAGGAGCACTTCGAGCATATGATCATGCACCTCAAGGCGAAAACCATGCTCTTCAAAATGTACTTCGAAGAAAGCGAGTTCGAGCCATTGGAGCCCCTCCTCGACAGCATCCGCACCTACATCAATCGAAAGGAAGGGCTGGGCTACCACAAACAGGTTTACCAAAACTTTATTAAATACGGCCGCAAGCTGATCAAACTCAATCCTTACAACCGGGAACAAAAACAACAGCTGACCACTGAAATTCAGCAAGTCAATCCCCTTCTGGAAAAAGAGTGGTTCGTACAGCAGGTTCAACTGGCATAGACGAGTCGGGCGCAAAGCTGCGCATGTCTCCCGAATAATGGTTCATTCCGCTACTCAGCTTTAAAAAATATTCCGTTATTTTTATTTTTCAGATATCTACGAGTTGGCCCAACCAACCCCGCACTTTATGGAAACCTTGAAAAAAATCCAATCTTCGGCCCGAATAATTGAAGTCCAATCCGATGCCGACTGGCGGCTATTCCACCGCGTCCCGCACCGCATTTATCGCCATGACCCCAACTGGATCGCGCCGCTGGAATCCGACATTCGCAGTATTTTCGATCCACGATACAACAGCATCAACCGCACCGGAGCTTCCAAGCAATTCGTACTGGTGAACGGAGCTGGCCAGCCGGTCGGCCGCATTGCTGCCTTTGTCGATCGCGAGCGCAACAGTAAGCTGGACTACCCGGTAGGTGGTATTGGTTTCTTTGACTGTCTGAATGACCGGGAGCTCGCATTTCAGCTATTTTCCGTCGCCGAAGATTACCTGGCTGATGAAGGCGTAAAAGCCATCGATGGGCCTATTAACTTTGGCGAACGCGACAAATTTTGGGGTCTGCTGGTAAAGGGCTTTCAACCTCCACTGTACCAGGAAAATTACAACCCAACCTATTATGAGCCGTTTTTCACCGCCTGGGGCTTCCGCCCTTATGAGCAAGTGCTCACCCTGCGGGCCTGTGTACGTGACGTTCCCATGGAGCGTTTCGCCAATCTGGCGGAAAGGGTCCGACGCCAGCATAACCTCACTACCCGAATGCTCGAGAAAAATAATTTACCCCTGTTTGCCAGGCATTTTTCTGCCGTCTACAATGCAGCTTTCAAGCAAAACCCTTACTACAAGCACCTGAGCGCCGAACAGGTTTTAGAAGTGATGAAAGCCGCCCGCCCCGTTGTCGACCCCAAAATGGTGGCCTTCGCTTACGAAGGAAAAAAACCGATCGGATTTTGCGCATTCTTGCCCGATATCAATCCTTTTCTGCGTCCGGCTAAAGGCCGCCTGACGCCAATCAAGTTGCCTTTCTTTCTCTATCGGTTAAAAACAGCTCGCAAGTTACAGGGTAAAGGGATGGCCTTCGGAATCGACCCTCAGTATCAGAAAAAGGGCGTTTTTTCGGTCTTGGTCGACGCCTTGTCCAAATCTCCGACCTTGCAGCGGTATACGGATGTCTATCTGGCCACGATTCGCGGACACAACAAGCTGATGCTGAAAACCACCAAAAATCTGGGGACTACTATCGACCGGGTGCACATTGCTTACCGGAAATTACTGGACGACACGCTACCGTTCGAGCGGTTCGAGTTCACCGATACCGAAGAACCCCGGGCGACTTTGATTTCTTAGGACCGGTTGCGCAGATCTTCCAGGTAGCGCTCCAGCTCCAGCTCGTCATAAATGAGGACTTCGCGGGCCTTGCTTCCTTCACTGGGACCTACGACTCCCAGCGCCTCCAGCTGATCCATGATGCGCCCCGCCCGATTGTACCCCAACTTCAGGCGACGCTGAATCATGGAGGTTGAACCGTGCTGATTTTGCACGATGATGCGGGCGGCATCTTCGAACATTTCATCCAGCTCTGAATATTTGAGCCCTGCTGCGCCTTGGATTTCCTGGTCGTCGCCGTGGTATTCCGGGAGTAAATACGGTTCGGGGTAACCTTGCTGACCGGCAATAAAGTCAATTACGCGCTCTACCTCTGGCGTATCGACGAAAGCGCCTTGCAGGCGCACCATTTCACCGCCAACGGATAGCAGCATATCTCCCCGGCCGATGAGTTGGTCGGCTCCGCCGGCATCGAGGATGGTGCGTGAGTCGACCTTAGACATTACTTTGTAGGCAATGCGGGCCGGGAAGTTGGCCTTGATGACGCCCGTGATGATATTGACCGACGGGCGCTGGGTTGCAATGATCAAATGGATACCCACAGCACGCGCCAACTGGGCCAGCCGGGCGATCGGAAGCTCGACCTCCTTACCGGCCGTCATGATCAGGTCAGCAAATTCATCAACAACTAAAACAATGAACGGCATGTAGTGATGACCATTCTCCGGGTTGAGCTTGCGCTGGATAAACTTGACGTTATATTCCCGGATATTACGGGCCGATGCCTTCTTCAGGAGGTTGTACCGGTTGTCCATCTCAATACACAATGCATTGAGGGTATTGATCACCCGGTTGGTTTCGGTAGTAATCGGTTCGTCCTGGTCGGGTAGATAGGACAAAAAGTGTTGTTTCAGGCGGCTGTAGGGAAAAAGTTCCACTTTTTTGGGATCCACCAAGACAAACTTTACTTCTGCGGGGTGCTTGCGGTACAACAGTGACATCAAGACCGCATTAATTCCCACGGATTTACCCTGACCGGTGGCACCGGCAATCAACAGGTGCGGCATTTTTGCCAGATCGGCGATAAATACTTCATTGGAAATCGTCTTGCCCAAGGCAATGGGCAGGTCCATTTTCGCACGCTTGAATTTTTCGGAAAGCAGTACCTCGCGCATCGCCACGATCTGCTTCTTTTTATTAGGCACCTCGATTCCGATTGTCCCCTTTCCGGGAATCGGAGCGATAATCCGAATGCCCAGCGCCGATAAGCTCAGCGCGATATCATCTTCGAGATTTTTGATGCGCGAAATGCGCACCCCAGGAGCTGGGACGATTTCGTACAAGGTCACAGTAGGTCCGATCGTGGCCCGGATCTTGACGATTTCGATCTTATAATTGAGCAGCGTCTCAATGATCTGATCTTTGTTCTGCTCAAGCTCGGCGCGGTCGATTTCTACTTTTTGATCGGCATATTCCTCCAGCAGCGCCATTACCGGATGTTCGTAAGTGGAGAGCTCGAGGGTAGGATCAAAAGGCTCTTTTACGGGTTCCTGGGTGGCCGGTACCAAGGGATTTTGTTGACGCAGGCTAGGGCCGGGCGTGGAAACGACTTCCCGGCCATCCTTCGCCGACAAAGAAGACTCCTTGGCGGGCGGGGTCGACGTCTCGGTATCCAGGGGAATGCTCAACTGAGGCTTAGGTTTTTCCACCCCGGATCCGTCTGCTTTATCCGTAACGATGCTCCAGTCCTGAGTTTCGGGCAGTTTCTCCGGCGTTTTTTCCTTTTTTGTAGCCGGTGCATTGGGTTTGGCCGGTCGGGGCGGCCGTCTACCGCGGAGTAGGGCACCATAGTAAGCTTTTGCTTCGTCGAAAGTCTCTTGAGAATTGAGATCTTCAAAATTGGGATTGAACGACCAGATACCGAAAGCCAGAACAATGAAAAGAAATAGAATAATCATGCCGGCGGTCCCTACGAAATTGTGTAACCACAGATACACCCCCTCTCCAAAGGCCCCGCCGATGGGAAAGTCGATGTTGGCGAAGAAAAATTCCAGAAATACCGCCAGACAGCACATCAGGATAATGGCCACCCGGATTTTTCCGAAATATTGCAATACCGAACGCTTGCGAATCAACCCTGCACCCAGTACCACCAGGATGTAGATCACGGCAAAGGAAGCCAAACCGAAGCCCCAGTAGAAGAAAAGGTTGGAGACGATAGCACCCAACCGGCCCAGCCAGTTTTCCATCTCCATATCGCTGCGCAAGAGCAGTTCCCAGGAGAACCGCAACACCGAATCCTGATCTTCTCGCCAGGTGAACAAATATGAGGTAAAGGCAATGAGTAGGTAGAAGGCAAAAAACCACAAGAGGATGCCTAATAACTTCGGCAACCGATCGTCGGTCAAATCAATTCGGAAAGCGTTTTGTCCGCCCTTTTTTTTCTTTTTCCTTTTCGCCATAAACGCCCGGAAATTGTCGATTCAATGGGACATTACCAAAAAAGCAAAACTTTGCAAAACTCAAACTGGAAGGTAATGACAAGTGGAATAATAAAACAAAAATAAGCATATTCATCCGTTATGCCTTACCCAATGATGGTAATTTGCCGTCTTTATCAGCAATTTATTGAATTTTCTTCACCAATTTGTTAACCCTTTCCCTATGCAAGTCTCCGTTGAAATCAGCATGTATCCATTACAGGAAGCCTACCGGGATCCCATTGAAGCATTTATTCGCCGCCTTCGTAAGCACCCCAATATAGAAGTCCAACCCAACTCCATGAGCACCCGCATCTTTGGCTCCTATTCCGACGTTATGCAGGCCCTGCAGGAAGAAATGCAGCAAAGCATGCAGGCATCCGAACACCTCGTGTTTGTTCTGAAGGTGATCGGAGAAGATCTGAACCACGAAGTGACGGTATGACTGGAAAGGGGGATACCAGCACAATTCCTTCCAGCAATTGGCAAATTTTTACCCCACTTTTCGGTCTGGAAGCGAAGATCCGGTTTTCTGTAAGCTTCAAATTTAATCGCCTATGTCAGATCAATTATTGGAAAAATGGCGCCGGGATACGCCAGGGCATGCATCCGGCATCCATCTCAATAACGCCGGCGCCGCCTTACCCCCAAGTACTGTAGTTGATGCCATTTGCTCGTATTTGAAAGAAGAGGCAATAGTCGGAGGGTATGAATTGGCTGCGCGCGAGCACGATACCCTGCAGGAATTCTATCAGGCTTTCGGTGCCTTGCTCGGCACTGCTCCGGACCGCATCGCTTTTGCTGGCAGTGCTACGGATGCCTACGCACGGGCGCTGTCGGCCGTACCTTTTGAAAAAGGGGATATCATCCTGACCACCAACAACGATTACGTCAGCAATTTCCTGGCTTTTTACCAATTGGGTAAACGCTACGGGGTAGAGACTCGGCGTGCCGAAGACCTGCCTGCTGGGGGCGTAGACCCGCAATCGGTGCGCGAGCATATTGAAAAGCGTCGGCCACGCTTGGTTGCCGTCACGCATATGCCTACGAATTCGGGATTGATCCAACCTGTGGAAGCTGTGGGTTCCATCTGCCGCGAAGCCAACCTCCCCTACTTTGTCGATGCCTGTCAGACCGCGGGTCAGCTTCCACTCGACGTAGAGGCGATCCAATGCGATGTCCTCACCGGTACTGCCCGCAAATACCTGCGTGGTCCCCGTGGCGTGGGCTTCCTGTATACCTCTAAGCGCATCATTGACTTGGACTGGGAACCGATGTTCATCGATCTGCAAGGCGGTGAATGGACCAGTCCGGAACGTTATACTGTCCATCCCGATGCCCGCCGCTTCGAATACTGGGAGCGATCCATGGGGCTCCTGCGCGGAGCTACCGAGGCAGTGAAGTACGCGCTGGAGGTCGGTCCGGACCTGATCGCCCAGCGCACGGCAGCCTTGGCAAACCTGCTCCGGATAGGCCTGGCCGAGATCCCCGGCGTAAAGGTAGTTGACCGGGGGCCACATTTGGGCGCTATCGTTACCTGTACGGTTAGCGGAGCAGCCCCCAAAACATTGCTGACAAGCTTAAGGGAAAAAGGCCTGCGCATCAGCATTACTCGACAGGCACAAGCACGAATATCTTTTGCCCGGGCGGGAATTGATTGGGCCCTGCGATTATCCCCCCACTACTATAATACCGAAACAGAAATTGCCGAAGCTACGGTATTACTGCGCAATCAATTACAAACGTCTAAAGACTAAAGCCTTGCTTTTTACAATCATTTGTTTTAATTTGCAACCAATTCGTTTATTCTGTTGGATGTTTAATTTAAAATAATGATCAGAGAAGACCGCATAGAACTCAATGAGCGCTTCCGCAAGGTGTTTCAAATGCTCCAGGACCGAGGAGATATCGTTCTCAATGACCGCAACGGCAAGGGTATCGGTGATTTCGCAGAGCGCATCCTGGGTAATCGCGCCTACGGCCACATTATCCGCGCCTTTCTCAATCCGGATGACAAACGGTGCATTGATTATCGACACGCCCGGGCACTCTGTAGTGAGTACGGCGTTAATGAATCTTACCTCATTGACGGTATCGGCACGCCATTCGGAATAGATGTTCCCCAGCCAGAGACCATTCACCAGGGGACCTACCACGGTAATATTATTTTTACTACTACCGAGGCCTTTGCCGGCACTACGGTAGGGGTTGACAGCTTTGTTACTGAAGAGAACGAAACCTTCAGTATCCCGGGCCTTTCAGGTGGCGGGCTCGTAGCCTTCCCCATTAAGGGAAATAGCATGGAACCGGTCATTCACCATAACGACATGGTGATCTGCAGAGCCCTCAACAGCTTCCATGAGATCAGGGACAATAAAATCTACGCGGTAAAGAATAACGGTTCCGTTTGGGTGAAGTACGTACAGAAAATCCAAGACAACAAGGGCCGAACCACCCATCTCAAGCTTATCTCGGCCAACCACCTCGAACACGACCCTTTCGTCGAAGAGGTAAACGAGTACACGCGTATCTACCAGGTTGTACGCAAGGTCAGCGAGCTTTAACAGCTAGAGAAAAAGGCTTACTCAGATAATACGAAGCACCAACAGCAGCTGAGAGCGTTGGGAAAGGTTGCGGCGTTTGCCTACGCTCAACCTATTAATCTCCAGGTTATTACCTCTATTAAATAGGCAATGCCCCGTTTAACACCCCAGAAAAAATCTGTGATTTTATAGACTTGTTTTCCTTTCTGTGAATGCTAATGCAAATATACACCATGCTGAACAAAGCGAAACAGTTAGCTGATCTCTGGATGCCATCAGCATTCTACTCGACACATCCAATTCTTCACTGTTTTAAGTCCGAGCAACCACAAAGCCGGACCTGATAGTACTTCATACTTGGGTAAGAAGTAAAGGGCAATCCTTGCCAACTCACCGCTGATTGATGAAAATTTAGCAGCGTTTCCGGTGCTAAAAATTGTTGAAACAAAAACTTGTTTTTTGTTGGAAAAAAAGAGGAGAATTAGCTTTTGATTTCCTGTTACCCTCTGTCCTCCACCGATACCTATCGGCTTGGGGGGTCTTTATTTTCCTTCTTTAAGGCGTTGGCGCATTACCTCGTAGAGCAAGATCCCGGCCGTAACCGATACGTTGAAAGAATCCATAGTGCCGACCTGCGGAATACGCACACTGCCGTCGGCACTCCTGCGGGTTTCCGAGCCAATGCCCTGCCCTTCCGAGCCCACCACCAGGGCAACGGGACGGTTCAGCGGCTCTTCGTATACGTAGCGCTCTGCTCGCAATTCCGTTGCCAATACCCGGATACCTGACATTTTCAGACGCTCCATGGCCACCGGAATACTTTGCTCCCGGCAAACAAGCAGGCGGGTGAGCGCCCCCGCTGACGTCTTAAGCGCATCGGCATTTATCTGAGCGCTATTCTTTCGGCCTACCACCAATGCGTGAACACCCGCCAATTCCGCTGAGCGAGCGATAGCACCAAAATTACGGGTGTCGGTCACACCATCCAGTAAAAGGAGTAGCGGTGTTTCCCCTCGTTCGTAGACCAACGGGAGAACATGTTCCAAACGCTGGTATTGAATAGGGGATACAAAACCGACAATTCCTTGATGATTGCCGCCTACCAATTTATTGAGGCGCTCCTTGGGCACCATTTGAACCGGTACGTTAGCCTCGCGGGTGAGTTGCCGCAACTCTTTTTCAAATGTACCGCGCGTACCTTGCAACAACAAAAGTTTCTCAATAGAGACCCCCTCCCGCAACGCCTCCAGCACAGGATGACGCCCGTAAATCAGATCCGCCATTTTAGGTTGCATATCCAAATTTGATTTTGTCAAAAGAAAGCAAAACCCCTGAATTTCTTGATTTTAATTCAGAACCTTCCCCTTGGAAGTTGTATTTTTCCATTTTAAAGTAGATTTCACATCCCAAAAATTTAAGCGCTTCTATGAAGGTACGACTACTTATTGTTTCAGTGGCTTGTCTCTTTGGGTCCCCGACTATTGGTCAGGATGCCCTAACTCAGGCCACCGATTATATTCAACGCACTGCTCCTGACTGGAATATTCTTCCAGCCGACATTAAAGATCTGACAATTTCAGATCGTTACCGAACTAAGCACAACGGCGTCGAGCACATTTTCTTTCAACAACAATACCAAGGCATACCTATCTATCAAGCTATCGTCGGCGTGCACATAAATTCCGCCGGCGAGGTGGTTTATGCTACCCACCGTCTAGAGTCAGCTCTGACTGAGCGCATTAATACGACCCAACCCCGATTGAATGCGACCGATGCGATCCGGCGTGCAGCCTCACATTTAGGATATGCGCCGCCAACGCTTCAACCGCTCCCAGGCAGCCGCAACCGAGGTGACGCCATGACATTCGAAGGAGGCGAACTGGCCGACCGCCCCATACAAGCTAGATTGATTTATGCTTCGTCAAATGACGGCCAGCTCCGGCTCGCTTGGCAAACCGACATTGATGAAAGAGAGACAGCCGACTATTGGAGCATCCTAATCGACGCGTCGAACGGGGCCATTCTCCAGCAAAATAATTATACCATTCACTGCAATTTTGGCGGCCAGTCGCACACCCACCGCCTTGAGGGGAATCAGCAACCCCGAACGCAAACAATGCTGCGCTCCAACACCCTAGTAAATAGCACGACCGGAACGTACAATGTCTTTCCGATCCCGGTAGAGAGCCCTATTCACGGTGATCGCGCATTAGTTGTGGACCCGGCCGACCCCGAGGCTTCTCCTTTTGGTTGGCACGACACAAATGGTCAGCCCGGGCCTGAATTCACCATCACCCGCGGCAACAACACCCACGCCTATATCGATACCGCCGCTACCAACGCCCCTAACCGCGACGAACCGGATGGCGGCATCAACCTCGTTTTCGATTTTCCCTTTTACCCTGAAGAAGAACCGGATACCAACCAGGACGCCGTAGTGACACAACTCTTTTACATGAACAACATCATGCACGACTTCACTTGGCACTACGGATTCGATGAGGCCGCGGGCAACTTCCAGGCCCGCAACTATACGGGTGAAGGCAGGGGCGCCGATGCTGTTTTTGCGGAAGCCCAGGACGGCAGCGGCACGAACAACGCCAACTTCGCCACCCCTCCCGACGGAGCCGGCGGTCGCATGCAGATGTTTTTGTGGTCAACGGGGGGGAACGGTCTACTCCAAGTCGACGAACCCGCCTTTGTGGCCGGACGGTACCAAACCGGAACGGCTGACTTCGGTCCGCTAATCGACATCGATCCCATAACCGGGCAACTCGTTGAAGGTTTTGATGATAGCAACAATCCCAGCTTTGGCTGCGAACCTATCGTCAATGCTGCGGAGGTAGCCGGCAAGGTCGTACTGTTAGATCGGGGTGGTTGCTTTTTTGAACAAAAGGTCATTAATGCCGAAGCCGCAGGTGCTATTGCAGTGATCATTGCCAACTTTGAAAACAATACGATCAACATGGCAGGTGTTGCTGAAATTCCCAATCCCGACATTCCTACTATCATGATCCGCAGCGCCGATGCCGATGCTTTGCGCCAGGCACTAGATTTAGGCGAAGTCATTGTGACCCTCCAACGTGAGGAAGGCAGCGGTCCTGCTTTCATCGATAGCGGTTTCGACAACGGCGTAATCGCCCACGAATACGGGCATGGCGTTTCCAACCGGTTGACCGGCGGCCCTAGTATTGCTTCCTGCCTGTTCAACGATGAGCAAATGGGAGAGGGATGGAGTGATTTTTTCACCCTTATTACTACGGTCGAAGAAGGTGACTTCGGTGAAATGCCGCGCGGCGTAGGTTCGTATTCAGACAGCCGGAACCCTGAGGGAGGGACTATCCGACGTCTTCCCTATTCGACAGATTTTTCCATCAACGACCAGACCTTCGACGATATCATCGGCACTACCGCCCCTCACCCTTTGGGTGAAATCTGGGCCGGCGTCCTCTGGGACCTGTACTGGGCATTGGTGAAAGAATACGGTTTCGACCCCAACCCTTATGACGGCACCGGCGGTAACAATATTGCCATCCAATTGGTCATGGACGGTATGAAGTTGCAAGCTTGCAACCCTGGATTTATTGACGGTCGCGACGCAATCATTGCCGCCGACCTCATCAACAACAACGGAGCCAATGAGTGCCTGATCTGGGAAGTATTCGCTCGCCGTGGTTTGGGCTGGGAGGCCAGCCAGGGCCTGGCCGACGATCGCAATGACGGTTTCCAGGATTTCAGTACCCGGCCAGAATGTATCCAAGAGCTCAAAATCGATAAGCAAGTTACGGAATTGATCGAGCCCGGTGATACGATACAGGTCGAGCTAACGATCGTCAATCACAAGGAAGAAGTAGTCACCGCAGTACAGGTACAGGACATACTGCCCGAAGGATTGACCCTCTTACCCGGCTCTGCAACGGGTAGTTCAAATATTGAAACACAAGAACAAAGCATACTTTACCGGATTGATCGCCTGGAAGCTGGTGACGAGAGGCGGTTGCGCTATAAGGCTGTTGCCAGTCCGGAACTGAAGTCCAACCGGTTTTTCTTCGATGACCTGGAAGACGGGGACCTCAACTGGTTGCCTTTCAACCTGACCGGATTGGATATTTGGGAACTCTCGGAAGAAAGCCCGTTTAGTGGTGACTTTTCCTGGTTCGTACCCAATACAACCTCCGAAAATGACCAGACCGTCCAGTTGTTCGAGCCCTTATTGGTCGAGGGCGCGCAACCCGTTCTGCGTTTTTACCACCAGTACGATACAGAAGCCGGCACCGATGCTGGACTGATCGAAATCTCAAACGATGGTGGTACGAGTTGGAATATTGTGCCCGACGCATTGATCCTCCGTAATTCCTACCGGGGTCAAGTTGCCTACGGAACCTTTTCACTACCTAACCTGGCAGGCTACTGGGGAGAAAGCGACGGCTACATCGATACCTACATCGACTTGAGCTCCTACCGCGGAGAAGACATCCTCTTCCGGTTCCGCTTTGGTTCGGATGCCGAAGCGGAAAATGCAACCACCGATGAAACGGGCTGGTTTGTCGATGACATAGAGATCATGGACTTGCTCCATTACAATTCGGAAGCCTGTGTGCGTTCGGCCGAAGGCGATCAGGCTTGTGCAATGGCACCCGATCTGGGTACAGTCGTTCAGCCTTTCGGTACCGTTACCAGCGTTGCAGAAGCCGAGGAGGACCAAATGGCACTCTATCCGAACCCGGCGAACGATCGCGTACAATTGGGCCTGCCGCAAGATGGCGCCGACTGGGTGATCGAACTGGTTAATGCCAGCGGCCAGGTCGTTTTACAAACGCGTTCTAATGGCAACGCTTACCTCCAGCTAGATGTAAGCAATCTGCCGGGCGGCTTCTACTTTGTTCGTCTGCAAGCCGGCACCGAGGTAATTACCCACAAGCTGGTCGTTCAGTAAACAATATAGTTACCAGCCGGCAAAAAAAAGCCGCTCGCAGGCCTGCGGGCGGCTTTTTTTAAGGATAAAATCTTTTACCATCTCTGGCCATACGCCTCAATAAAGGGCTGCAGCGGTACCGATCTTCCTGATACAATTGTTGCAGTGCGTCCATGGCTTCTACGCAACTGGCAATTCCCTTTTCGTCGGCCCAACGGAGTAGGCCTTTGGGGTAATTCACCCCTTTCGTCATCGCCAGATCGATATCGTCGCGCGAGGCAACTTGCCAGAACAAGGCGTCAGCAGCTTCGTTGATAAGCATCGAAAGTATGCGATCGAGAATTTGCTTACCCAAGGCCTTATCTTTTAACGGCTTCGGTTGGACTGCACCCTTGGTATAGTCATAGTAGCCTTTTCCACTCTTTCGTCCCCAGTGCCCGGCCTCCATCAGGCGTTTTTGGGTAAAGGCCGGTTTGTACCGTGGGTCGTAGAAAAAAGCCTGGAATACCGTCTCCGTTACAATGTAATTAACATCATTGCCGATGTAATCCATCAATGTAAAAGGGCCCATGCGAAATCCGCCCAGTTCGGTCATCGCCCAGTCAATCGTAGCGGCGTCGGCTATACCTTCTTCCAAGATGCGCAGTGCTTCTCCATAAAAAGGCCGCGCCACTCGGTTAACGATAAAGCCAGGTGTATCCTTTGCCAGCACCGTTGTTTTTCCCCACCTCTGGATCATTTTAACTGCCCGGTTGGTAATTACCTCTGCCGTCTGGAGGGCCGGTACAATTTCTACCAGTTTCATTAAAGGAGCCGGGTTGAAAAAGTGGATGCCCAGCACTCGTTCCGGATGGTTACGCGCCGCTGCGGCAATAGCGGCTACCGGCAGAGATGAGGTGTTGGTCGCCAGGATGGTATCCACATTGACGATATCCTCAAGCCGTTCGAACAATTCTTTTTTAATCGCCAGGTTTTCTACAATTGCTTCAATAACTACCGCGGAAGCACCGACTTCGTAGAGGCTATCCACGTAGCGAATCCGGTCCAGTAGAGCTTGCGTTTCAGCACTTTCCATACGTCCCTTTTCCACCTGGCGGCGCATAATTTTCTCCAGCTTGGTCCGGGCACGTTCGAGGGCTTCCGGATTATTATCGTAGATAGCGACCTCATTCCCGGCGGCGGCAGCTACCTGAGCAATACCCGCACCCATAGAGCCGCTACCGATGATTCCAACTTGCATGGCAGGGTTGTTTTGGTGAAAATAACAATTGGCAAAGCTTACTCAAAACTGAAACGTTCAGCGCCGGAAGATACTTCCACATAGGCATGATTTACTCTCCCACCCAAAGGCGGGTTTTTCTTTTTTAATCGCACCCGCACGCTTTTTACCTGAACGAACTGTTCGCGAATGCGCTTCAGGATACGCTGCGCCACTGCCTCCAGCAGTTGCGTAGGTTTACTCATTTCTTGTTTACAGATGAAATAAATCAGCTCATAGTTGACGGTCTGGAAAAGGTCGTCGGTGGCGGCTGCACGCCCCAACTCGGTATCGACATATACATCCAGCACAAAGTCATTGCCAATGACGCGTTCTTCTTCATAAAAACCATGGTACGCATAGAAATGCATACCTTCCAAAGCAATAGTCGCCATGCTTAGAAGTTTTTGTATAAATTAAAAGTACGCAGTGTGGCTAAAGAACGGAAACAAAATCAGACCGGGATGCAGCGCTTGACGTTCTACTGATGTTTCCCTACTCAAATAGCCTTTTAACAATCATTCTAATCCTTATTTTTGTTATACAACAGCAGACTTGCAGGGTTAAAGCGCTCTAACCAAAATAACTGACATGGAAAAGCACATTAACGGCCAACACGGAACCATAGAACCCCGGTCAAAAGCCGACCAATTTCGGGGGCACGACTACTACAGAATAGATGACCTGCTGGAATCAGACCACCTTCTTGCCCGCGACGCGGTACGAGAGTGGGTCAAGCAGGAGGTCAGTCCAATTATTGAGGCATACGCCGAACGGGGAGAATGCCCAACCCACCTTTTCCAGGGACTGGCTGAAATCGGTGCCTTTGGCCCCAGCCTGCCCGAAGAATACGGAGGTGGCGGGATGGATGAAATCGCTTACGGGATCATTATGCAGGAATTGGAGCGGGGGGACAGCGGGATTCGTTCTATGGCTTCGGTCCAAGGTTCGCTGGTGATGTACCCTATCTTTCGCTACGGTTCCGAAGAGCAGCGGCGCAAGTACTTGCCGAAACTCGGCAGGGGAGAATTAATCGGTTGTTTTGGTCTTACCGAACCCGATCATGGCTCAGACCCTGGCAGTATGCAGACGCATATCAAAGATGATGGCGATGCATTTGTTTTAAATGGCGCCAAGATGTGGATTACCAACTCTCCGGTAGCCGACCTGGCCATTGTCTGGGCAAAAGAGGAGACCGGCAAAGTACGAGGCCTCATCGTAGACCGTGATCTCGATGGCTTTTCTACCCCCGAAATAAAAGGCAAATGGTCTTTGCGAGCCTCCATCACAGGTGAATTGGTGTTCGAAGACGTTCGCGTACCGAAAGACCGTCTTTTACCGGAGGTCAAAGGTTTGCGAGGCCCGCTATCTTGCTTGTCCAAGGCCCGCTACGGCATTGCCTGGGGAGCGATCGGGGCAGCAATGGATTGCTACGACTCGGCGCTGCGCTACAGCCTGGAGCGGGAGCAATTCGGTCGGCCCATCGGCCAGTTTCAGCTGACGCAAAAGAAACTGGCCGAAATGATTACCGAAATTACAAAGGCCCAATTGCTGGCCTGGCGGTTAGCTACATTAGCTAACGCCGGTCAAGCAACGCCGGCCCAAATTTCTATGGCCAAACGCAACAATGTAGCAATGGCTTTGGATATCGCCCGGGAAGCCCGCCAAATCCACGGTGGCATGGGGATCACCAATGAATATCCGGTGATGCGTCACCTGATGAACCTGGAAACCGTACTTACTTACGAAGGCACCCACGATATCCACCTTCTGATTACCGGAATGGATGTAACCGGATTAAATGCTTTCAAATAAATTTGATTTCGCAGCCGTTAAGGTTAGCAACACAAAAGTTCCAATAGGGTAAAAGCAGGTCGTTTGGAGAGATCACCAAACACATCTTTCTTTTTCTGGCTTTTTCCCCTATTTTTCAATAACTATGAGAAATTTTGCGGAAGCTTTTCCCGCCAAAACTTCCCAAATTCCAGTAAATCGCTACTTTATGCGAAAATCATTCATTTTCATTAGCTTGCTGGTGGTAACGGTATATTCCGCAGGTATGGGGCAACCTACCAGCATTCAACTTGAGAATCCCTCATTTGAGGATTTGCCCCGCCATAGTAAGGCTCCTTACGGTTGGTACGACTGCGGTTTTCGGGGGGAGACGCCCCCTGACGTGCAACCCAACGGCACCTTCAGCGTAATCAAGCCCGCCTCTCACGGCAGCACCTACCTGGGGATGGTAGTGCGCGACAACGACACCTGGGAAGCCGTATCCCAGAAGCTAAGCGCTCCGCTACAGCAGGGAACTTGTTACGAGTTTCGCATTACGCTGGCCCGGTCTAAGCTTTATCTTAGTACCAGCCGCATTACCAATGAAGAAGCCAATTATATCACTCCGGTCAAATTGCGTATCTACGGCGGTAACAGCTATTGCGACAAGCAATTCCTGCTCGGCGAATCGGCGCTTGTCGATAACTACGATTGGCAGGATTTCTCCTTTAAATTCGAACCGAACGCCGATTACACCCACATGGTGTTCGAAGCTTTTTACAAAACTCCGACCTTGTTTCCCTACAACGGCAATATTCTACTAGATAACGCTAGTGACATCAGGCCTACGCTATGCGACGATCCCAAGCCTGAAGTGGCTGAAGAAGAAGTTCAAGACACGCCGGTCCTAGAGCCCAATGCCCCCACGGCCAATCCCACTCCCCCCCAGGAGATAGTTCAGCCCGTTCCGCCGAAGCCCACCCCCAAACCCGAGACAACGCAGGAAATAACGATCGAAGAAGACGTCGTAGAAGGTGAGATTGACTTCTCCAAACTGGAGGTAAAAAAAGGTCAAACCTTACGGCTGGACAACCTCTATTTCGAAGCCGATAAGTCGGTCATCCGGGGCAACAGCTATGAAACCCTGGATCAACTTTATCAATTCTTACAGAATAACCCGGAAGTTGTAGTTGAAATTGGCGGGCACACCAATTCCCTACCCCCGCATTCCTACTGCGACCGGTTATCTACCGCCCGGGCAAAAGCGGTCGTGGATTATTTAATCGAGCGCGGAATCGAAAACAATCGCTTGACGTATAAAGGTTACGGGAAAAGACAACCTATCGCTACCAACGATACGCCCGCGGGCCGTAAAAAGAATCAGCGGGTAGAAATTAAGATCCTGGATATCCGCGAGGGTAATGGATAACCTGCTAGTAGCTCCGCGGGGGCGACCGGCGGGTCGCCCCCGCGGAGCTACTGTGGTGCAATGTCAAATCCAATTTTTCTTAAATCGGTCCAAAAATCCGGATAGGATTTTCCAACCACCCCGGGATCTGTAATGCGCACAGGCGCCCGTAGGCCCAGCGGCGCAAAAGCCATGGCCATGCGGTGGTCATCGTAGGTCTCGAACATAGGCTCCTGCATGACTGCCTTCCCCCGAATGAGGAAATGACCAGGTCGGCCCTGGTCTTCTTTCATATTTACACCTACTTTGGACAACTCTGCCTGAAGAGCAGCAATGCGGTCAGTTTCTTTGATGCGCAGCGTTTGCAGGCCGGAAAAACGGCCCTGCACACCAGTGCCGGCGCACACCACTGCTAAAGTCTGTGCCAGGTCAGGACAACGCAAAAAATCGTGCTCGAAAGTTTTCGGATAGGAAACAGTTGGGCTCTTCGTCAAACGGATGCTTTGGAGCCCGGGTAAAAAAGTGGTCTCTATGCCAAATTTTCTCATTAATTCTGCGATGATCGAATCCCCCTGGAGGCTATTGGGAAAGAGTCCCTGCAAAGCAATCGCACCGGAATCGGCTAGTGCCAAGGTCGCGTAATAATAAGAGGCCGCCGACCAATCCGCTTCAATGGTAAAGGCCGCAAGCGTTTGATAGGCTTGGTGGTCGATATCGATGCGATTGCCTTCCCAACGGTAAGCGATGCCGAAGGCCTGCATAAGACCCAGGGTCATCTCAATGTAGGGCCTAGAAACAATACTACCGACTAGCTCCAAAGATAGTCCGTTGGGTAAAACCGGAGCAATCATCAGTAAAGCTGAAATGTATTGGCTACTGGTACTGGCAGGTATGGCGAGGTGGTTCACCCGGCCGAAACGGTCCGGGTCACCGATGCGCAGGGGTGGAAAGCCTTCCTTTTCGAGGTAATCGATTCTGGCGCCAAGCGTACGCAAAGCATCCACCAGGATGCCGATAGGGCGTTGCTTCATCCGCTCCGATCCCGTTAGAATCTGTATGCCGGACTGCATGGCCAGGTAGGCCGTGAGGAAGCGAAAGGTCGTACCGGCAGGTCCGGCGTCGCGGACCTTGGCCGGCGAGGCCAGCAACTCCCGAAGTAATTGCGTATCCTGAGCGTTGGCAAGCGCGTGGATAGGAAAATCGCTTTGGGCCAATGCACGGATAATCAACACCCGGTTACTGATACTTTTGGAGCCCGCCAACCGGATGGTACGGTCTTCGATAATAGGTTGCGCCTTCGAAATTCGGTAATGCATGAATCAGTCGACCAGGTCGCGGTATTGATTTGCCAAATCATCAGTGCTCCAGTTGCGTTTGTCGTTACCCGTTTGTTCTTCTTTCCGGGGTCTTCCCTCCGAATCGTTTTCGTCCATCGGGGCAAACTGATCCACGACCTCCAGTTCTTGCAGGAGCTTCATCATTTTACCAAAGACTCGTTTCTTTTCGGGGCGGATGGTTACGTTGTACTTCATTGAGTGTTCATTGAAATGAGCTGCTCTTCTACGATGTTGCTCAAAGTTTAGACGCCTGCGGCCATGCAAAGGTAACATCTTGCTGCAAATCGGGATGCACACTCTGCGCCACCGGGCAATTCCGGGCGATCTTTTCCAATTGGTCGCGAGCTTCGGGCAGGAACTCACCTTCGGGCATTGTTATGGTAATGCTTAGGCGGTCGACGCGCCGCGGATGCGATGCCATAACTTTATTTACGGTAGCTTTTGCACCGTGGATGGACCACCCCTTCTTTTCTGCAAAAATACCCATTACCGTAAGCATGCAAGTCGCCAGAGCGGTAGCCAGGAGATCGGTAGGAGAAAAGGCTTCACCTTTGCCCTGGTTATCCTGAGGGGCATCGGTTCGGATCGTGTTGCCAGAGCGAAGATGGACGGCCTCTGTTCGCAACCCTTGGTGGTAAATTACTTCTGCTGTCATACCATCAATTTACAAAACCAGCCGACTATTCCTCCTCCTCTGCAGTTTTTTTGTAGCTCCTCTTGCGGCGGTTATCTTCTTTTTCGTAGGCTAAAATGATCTCTTTGACGAGCCGGTGGCGCACCACATCTTCGGCATTCAAGTGGACCACCTCGATCCCTTCCAGCGGTCCAAGAATATCGATTGCCTTTTGGAGGCCCGATTTTTGAGAGAACGGTAAATCAATCTGGGAGAGGTCACCCGTAATAATGCACTTGGCGGAAGGCCCCAGGCGGGTCAGAAACATCTTGAGCTGCATGGTAGAGCAATTTTGGGCTTCATCCAAGATGATGAAAGCATTGTCGAGCGTACGGCCGCGCATAAAAGCCAAGGGGGCAATTTCGATGATGCGATTAGCCATGAACTGGCCGAGTTTGTCTGCCGGGATCATATCGTCAAGCGAATCGTAGAGCGGACGCAGGTAGGGGTCTACTTTTTCCTTAAGATCGCCGGGAAGGAAGCCCAGGCTTTCCCCTGCTTCAACAGCCGGGCGGGTCAGAATAATCTTTTTGACCTGTTTGTGTTTGAGTGCTTTCACAGCCAGCGCTACGGCCGTGTAAGTCTTACCTGTACCGGCGGGACCTACTGCAAAGACGACATCACTTTCTTCGGAGGCCTCGATTAACCGCTTTTGGTTAAAGGTCTTTGCCCTAATCTGTTTACCTCCGCGGCCATGCAGAATGGTTTTCGCACTTCCGTTGGTCAGGCGAGCGGTAAAGGGATTATTGCCTTGCATCAGATCCTCAACCATTTGTAATGGTAGCTCATCATTTTCCTTAAGCAGACGAACCATGAGTTCGAAGCGCGATTTCGCTTTCTGAGTTTGTTTTTTGTCACCTGCAAGCTTAAGGCTATTGCCGCGGGAGGTAATAGTTACTTCTGGAAAAGCTTTTCTTAGCAGGTTGAGCTTGCTATTGTTTTCGCCGTAAAGTTCAACCGGGTCAACACCTTCTACGGTCAGAATTATTTCGCTCAATAGTTGTTAAAATTTTCGATTTCCGTTATGGTGGTCAAGCGTCTGAGAAATAGAACACCTGATACTAAAATTAAAGTTTTAAGGCGGGTTCCCTAATTTGGTTCCTTTTAAATTTGGGCAAAATTTTCGTACGCATTATGGCAATCGTTACGCTTACCTCCGACCTTGGAGAGCGAGATTTTTTCTTAGCAGCCATTAAGGGCACCTTACTATCAGTCGAGAGAAATTTATCCATTATTAGTATTTCGAGCAACGTAAAACCCTACGATATAGTTCAAGCGGCTTTCCTCCTGCGCAATAGCTGGTGGACCTTTCCCGCCGGCACGATCCATCTGGTTACCGTCAACGATTTGGCAAGCGCTGACCAGGCTTTTTTAGTAGCCCGGAAAAACGGTCATTTCTTTGTAGCGCCGGATAATGGTTTATTTGCCCTGCTGTTCGATCAACCATGCGATCAAGTTCGGCGCCTGGAAGCCCGGACGCCCTTCCGACTGGAGCACCTGTTCGATTATTTTCGAAGTGCAGTAGGGCATATTCTTGCCCATAGCTGCATTGACGACCTGGGCGAACCAGTCGGCGCTACCGTGCGACGCCTCACTTTACAACCCATTACGGGACCGGACCTTATTCGTGGTAGCATCATATACATCGACCGATACGAGAACGCCGTGACAAACATTTCCCGGCAGTTATTCGAGCAGGTGAGCCGCCATCGGCCTTTTTTCTTACATTTCCGCCGCCACGATCCCATCGACCGACTGTCGGAAAATTACTTTGACGTACCGGTGGGGCAGGTGTTATGCCGGTTCAACACGGCAGGATTACTAGAAATCGCCATCAACATGGATCGCGCAGCCAGTTTGCTCAACCTGCAGTTTGACGATTCGGTAGAGATCAAGTTTTATGCCAACTCCCAATAAAGCACCATGATTCGACGTATTGTATGCATGACTTTTCGGACAGATGCCATCGATGACTTCCTCGACTTGTTCGAAAAACGCAAAGACCAAATTCGCTACTTTCCCGGTTGCCGGCACCTGGAATTATGGCAAGACCGGCAAAATCCGCAGGTTTTTTTCACCTATAGCTGGTGGGAAGCCGAGGACAACCTGGAGGCCTACCGGCATTCGGACTTATTCAAAGAAACCTGGTCGTCGACTAAAGCATTGTTTGCAGACCGCCCCCGGGCCTGGAGCCTTGACCAACTGCATTATTTACCCGGTGAAAAAAATGCGCTATGAGCAGCTACTTGTATGATCAACATCCGGTAGCGATTGGCCCCGTCACTGAACACCTTCCGGATTACGTGAAAAACATCAGACCATCGAGTATTATTATCATCACCGATACCAATACCGCGCAGCATTGCTGGCCGCGGGTTCAAGATATCGTCGCACCTTATACCCACCACCGGATTACCGTTCCCGCGGGTGAACAGCACAAAAGCCTGCATACCTGCCGCACCATTTGGCAGGCACTTCTCGATATGAAGACCGACCGACAAGCACTAGTCCTTAATCTCGGTGGCGGCGTCATCGGCGATATGGGTGGTTTTTGCGCCGCTACCTACAAGCGTGGGATCTCTTTTTTACAAATTCCCACCACCCTATTGGCCCAGGTCGATGCTTCGGTGGGCGGTAAACTCGGTATCGACTTTGGCGACCTCAAAAATAGTGTAGGCGTTTTTGGCCGGCCCGAAGCAGTCATCATCGATCCCGCCTTTTTGGGCACATTACCCGGGCGCGAACTGCGTGCCGGAATGGCCGAGGTTTTCAAACACGCCCTCATCGCAGACTGGGAGCAGTGGCAAGAATTAGCAGCATTAGACGGTCTAGAGGAGGTCGTTGATTGGCAGCGCCTGATCACCCGTTCGGTACAGATCAAACGCGACATTGTCGCCCAAGACCCGTTCGAAAGCGGGCTGCGTAAAGCACTCAATTTCGGGCATACCATCGGCCACGCCATCGAAGCTCAGGCTTTAAAAGCTCCATCCCCATTGCTGCATGGTGAAGCTGTAGGCATTGGCATGATTGTTGAAGCTTACCTTTCCCAACGGGCCGGCTTCCTGGAAGAAACGGCACTTTCGGATATAACCGACACACTCTTGAAACACTATTCCTTTTTGCTCGACCTGGAGTTAGGCGAACTATTCCATTCGATGCGCAATGATAAGAAAAATGAAGGCGGCGCCATTAATTTTTCCCTGATCGGGCCCATCGGGTCGGTACAGGTCAACCAACAGGCCTCCGACAAGGCCATCGCTGCCGGGCTGGCATATTATCAGCAGGTGCTTACCCATCGAACCTAGGAATTCGCTTTACCGAGCAGGGTTTATTCTTATCTTTGTATAAGCAGCTGGAAAACAAGGCGCCAAACGCCCCTCCGATAAGCGCCCATTTATTCACGAACTCAATCATCTATGCGTCGGCTCATTGACTTTTTGTTCAGTGGCAGCAATAATCCGAAACATCAGCGCATCGTCATTTGGATGTGGTACGCTGTCTTTGCGGGCCTAGGAATCGGACTACTCACCTTTGTGATACTTTCCTTTTCTAACTTACCCTCCGTAAAGCAACTGGAGAACCCAAAGTTCGAACGCGCTTCAGAGATCTACGGTATTAATGGCGAAGTGATCGGTCGCTATTACACCGAGAACCGGGTGCCGGTCAACTACGACTCCCTTTCCCCCCACCTCATCGCGGCATTGATTTCGACCGAAGACGCACGTTATTACCAGCATGCCGGGATCGATTTCCGGGGGCTGGCCCGGGTGGCCGTAAAGACCATTATCCTTCGCCAGCGAAGTGCCGGCGGCGCCAGCACCATCACGCAGCAATTGGCCAAACTTTTATTTACCGGGACCCCTGGTTCGGGACTGGAGCGGGTCATTCAAAAATTCAAGGAGTGGATTATCGCGGTGCGGCTGGAACGTAAATACACCAAAGAGGAAATCATCGCGATGTACCTCAATAAATTTGACTTCATCAATGGCGCATATGGCATTAAGGCTGCCTCGGAGATCTATTTTAACACTTCCCCCAAAGATCTGAGCATCACCGAAGCTGCAACCTTGGTGGGCATGCTCCAAAACCCTTCGCTTTACAATCCTTTGCGCCGCCCTGAAATTACGCTAAAGCGCAGGGAGGTCGTACTCAAGCAAATGGTGAAGTATGGCCATATCTCAAATGCTGCCTACGAAGCTCTGCGCAAACAGCCGCTGGAACTGGACTTCCAGCGTGTCACCCACATTGATGGTATTGCTACTTACTTCCGTATGGAGTTAGCCAAAGACCTCAAAGCGATCCTCGATTTACCGGAGAACCACAAATCAGACGGTACCAGCTACAATATTTACAACGATGGGCTTAAGATATATACGACCATCGATCCGGAAATGCAAAGCATTGCTGAGCGGGTGATGGTGGAACACATGGAGAACGTGCAAAAAGTCTTCTGGAAGGAATGGAAGGGTAAAGACCTCTGGAGTTACGATACCGGTTCGGAGGATGAGGTGAGCCTGGAAATCCGGCAGGAGACCCTGACCCGGCTTGTGCGGGAATCGGACCGGTATCAAAAATTCAGAAACCGATACCTATCCAAAATTTTGGGTGAGCTCAACGAGGACCACCCCGATTTTTCCTTTCATAACGACGACCGAGAAGTCGCGCGGATGGTCGCAGAATACAAGCGTCCCGGCACCCTGGAAAGGCTGGTGAGAGAAGAGATTATCAGCTCCGATCTGGCGAAGAGCTACCGCCGGATCATTCGCAACCGCTCATTCCCGGAACTGCTCACCCAATGGGAGGAAATGCAGGACGAGGTTAAGCGCGATTTCAATACCCCGGTGAAAATGCAGGTGTTTGCTTACAACAAAAAGATGGAAGTGGATACGGTTATGAGTCCGATCGATTCGATCAAGTATCATCGCAACTTTCTGCAGACGGGCATACTAGCTGTCGATCCGCGAACCGGTTACGTTAAGGTTTGGGTAGGCGGCATTAACCACAAATACTTCCAATTTGACCATGTGCGCACCCGACGCCAGGTGGGTTCTACTTTCAAACCATTCGTCTACGTTACGGCTATTGCCCAGCAAGGCTTTTCGCCCTGCTTTAAGGTCTATGACCTACCCCAGACCATTCAGCCGGGCGACGGTTCTTTTTACCTGCAGAAGGCGTGGACCCCTCGCAATTTTGACGGAAAATACAGTGGGGAATTGCTTACGCTGCGCGACGGACTGCGCCGCTCGAAAAATACCATATCGGTATACCTGATGAAGCAGCTGACCGACACCGAGCCAGTTCGCGGGCTGATCAATCAGATGGGTATCGATAGCAGTGCCCGCCATCCTAACGGGCGCTACGTAGTGCCCCAAACGCCTTCCATTGCCCTGGGCGCTACCGATTTGACAGTGATGGAAATGACTGGAGCCTATGCTACATTTGCTAATAACGGCACCTACAACCGGCCGATTTATATTGCCCGTATTGAGGACAAAAACGGACGCATCATCTACAAAGGAATCCCCGAAGAGCGCCAGGCCATTAACCCCAGTGCCAACTATGTGATGGTCGACATGCTTCGCTATGCTGGCCGTGTAGGCGGAGTGCGGAGCGATGTGGGCGGAAAAACCGGAACCACCAACAATTACGTGGATGGCTGGTTTATGGGGATTACCCCATCGCTGGTGGTTGGCACCTGGGTAGGCGGTGAAGACCGGTTCATCCACTTTCGAACTCCTTGGAATGGTCAGGGTTCGCGCATGGCCAAACCTTTTTTCCAGGCTTTTCTAAAGGAATTGGAAAAATCCGAAACGGCCGACTACAATGTAAAGACTCGCTTCTACCGTCCGCCCGGCGAGCTGGGCATCGAAATCGATTGCTCGGAGTACCAAGACGATGGGATCGATATGGAAGAAGATCCCTACCAGGAAGACGATGTAACGGAAGACATGTTCGGCGATGAAGCCCAATTCCATATTCCACCCTCAGCACGAGAGACCGATCCGGACTCGCGCCGCTGAGGAAAGCGTGCACGGATGGCGTTACACCAATTATTTTTCACCAACGCAATCCTTTTATTTGCCCTCGGGACAGGAGCCTATCTCTTTGGATTGGAAGGGCTGGAGATGAGCTTGGTACCCGTTGGCTTCGGGGTTTTGTTCGGGCTCAGTAAGCCTTTGGTGCAGCGACAGGTCTACATGGCTATTGTCATTATTGCCTTACTGCTGGGGCTGCTTATCGTAGCCTTGTTTTTCGCCCTCTGGCAAGGCATCAAGGGAAATCAATTGGGCAGTGTGGTTTTGAACGGTTTGATGATTCTGAGCTCCGGCTACACCTTTCTGGCCTTTTTCCATTATCTCAAACGGGCGTCTTCCGGTAATTCGCCTGATTAAAACCTGCCCCCGGCAGATCTGTTTGGGAAGCAGGAAAGCTGTAATAATCGTTTTCACCAGACAAACCTATTTCCTTATCCCGTAATTAATTTCGCACTTTGCGAAAAGGAGGTATTTTTGCAAAATTATTGCCGTACCAAAGGCTTGGCTGATGACAAAAATTCTTCCTTTTCTGGCTATCCCCTGGGTACTGATGGTGGTGGGCTGTAGTTCTGAAGAGCAACGTTTATCGCCGGAGCAACCCATAGATTACCGAGATGCGCAGCACCAAAGCATGCACGACCTGCAGGACCGGGGAGAGACGGCGGCTCTCCTGCCATATTTCCGCTCGGAAAACCCTGCAGTACGGTATCAAGCAGCACTAGCGCAGGCCTCCATCCAGGATAGCACGGCAATCGATAGCCTTGCCAATTTGCTGCAGGACGAACATCCGATGGTGCGCATGGCTGCTGCCTATAGTTTGGGGCAAATTCGCTCTTCCAAGGCAGCTCCCCTGCTTACCGCCAATTTTGCTCAATCCGATACTACTGGCAAATACTGGCTGGCCAACCAGGCTATTCTCGAGGCCATCGGGAAGTGCGGAGACCAGGAACACCTACAAGCGCTCAGTACGATCCGTACCTATCAGGCCACCGATACGCTTTTACTTTTGGGGCAAGCAAGGGGATTGCTTCAATTCACCCTGCGCGGGTTGACGAGCTACCAGAGTATTAAACGCCTGACGGATTTGGCTACAGCATCGGTTTACCCCGAGCCGATACAAGCCACCGCTGCCTATGCTCTGATGCGGGTGGGCGATTTTCCGCTGGACACCTTTCGCAGTAATCTCATCAATGGATTTCGCTCGACCCATAGTCCCGACGTCAAGATGGCACTGGCCATTGCGTTGGGCAAGACCGCCCATCCGGAAGCTGGCCAAACTTTGGTAGATGCTTTTTCGGAAATCGATGACTACCGTATTCTTTGCAACTTATTGCGGGCTTTGGGTAATTTCGATTACCAACAGGTGCAGTCGGTGCCTACCCTTGCCCTACAGCACCCCCAACCCTATGTTACACTGCGGGCAGCCGAATTTTTCCGGGACTTTGGACAACCGGAGGAGGCGACCCGCTATTGGCGACTCGCCAGAGACAGCACCGACCACATGCTGGCTAAACTCATCCTTTATGCGGCTGCCCACCGGCACCTGCCCGTATACCGGGTGCAAGTCCGGGATGCGATCAACTATGAGCTGCGAGCCCTGTACCTCAATGCAAGCGCCCCTTACGAAAAAGCTGCTGCCCTGGAGGCCCTTGCCGAGTTCCCTTGGAATTACCGCTTTATCCAGCGCGAATCTTTTTCCGACTCAAACGTAGTGATCCGAAGCGCCGGGGTCAATGCTTTGGCAAAGATCAGTAACCGAGCGGATTTTGACCGGTATTTTGGGGTGAGCCGTCAGTCGATCACACGCGAACTGGCTGGCTTTTTCCAACAGGCCATCCGCTCGGACGATCCGGGCATGATGACTATGGCCGCCAGTGCACTTACTAACCCTGCCCGTACCTACGCCGAGGTTTTTGACTCCCTCAATTGGTTGGAAGCCGCAAGAGATGGCCTGGAGTTACCAAGCGAACAAGAAACTTTTTATGCATTGGATGCCGCCTGGCACCAGCTTTCCGGCACGGAATATCCAGGAAAAGAAACACCGGCCTACACCCACCCCATCGATTGGGATGTCTTCAATACGCTGCCCGATACCGTCTACGCAGAGATCAAAACCGCTACCGGAAAGATCCGGATGCGGCTACTTCCCGAATATGCCCCCGCCACCGTAATCAATTTCGTACAGTTAGCCCGGAGCGGATTTTACGATGGGCTCCGATTCCACCGTGTGGTGCCAAATTTCGTGGTACAGGGCGGATGCCCCAGAGGTGATGGCTACGGCAGTCTGGACTACGCCATCCGCTCAGAGTTACCGCCTTTGCACTACGATCGTGCAGGCCTGGTAGGGATGGCCTCAGCAGGTTTGCATACCGAAGGCACTCAATTTTTCATCACCCACTCTCCGGCATTGCACCTCGATGGCCGTTACACCATTTTCGCGGAGGTCGTAGAAGGCTTATCCTATATTCATAACTTACAAGTTGGCGAACCCATTAAAAACATAACCATCTTATGAGCCAATCCACATCCTTAAAAAAGACTCCCCTCCATACCAAGCACTTAGCTTTAGGCGCACGTATGACCGACTTCGCTGGTTTTGACATGCCTATTTCCTATACTAATATCAAGGAAGAGCATCATGGTGTGCGTACCAATGTAGGTATGTTTGATGTTTCGCATATGGGGGAATTTATTGTACGCGGCAGAGAAGCGCTCGACTTGATCCAGCTGGTCACCAGCAACGATGCCGGTAAGCTGGAGATAGGTCAGGCTCAATATTCCTGCTTACCCAATAAGACGGGCGGCATTATGGATGACTTGATCGTATACCGGTTGGCGGAAGATAATTGTTCCGAAGGCGAGCGGGCTTACATGCTGGTCGTAAATGCCTCCAACATAGAAAAGGACTGGGACTGGATCAACAGCCACAATACGTTCGACACTCGATTAATCAATATCTCGGATGCTACTGGGCTACTGGCCATCCAAGGGCCCAATGCAGGGGCTGTTTTACAACCATTAACAGCGGTCGACTTACCGGCGCTAAAGTTTTACACCTTTACCAAAGGCCAATTCGCCGGGGTCGAAAACGTACTAATTTCAGCTACGGGATATACCGGTGCAGGAGGCTTCGAATTGTATGTACCCGCCGAACACGTAGTGCAGGTATGGGAAGCCATCATGGAAGCCGGTAAAACCTTTGAGCTTCAACCGATTGGGTTGGGCGCCCGCGATACGTTACGCCTGGAAATGGGCTTTTGCTTGTATGGCAATGATATCGATGAGACCACCTCACCGATCGAAGCCCGCCTGGGCTGGATCACCAAGCTCCAGAAAGGACCTTTCCATTCGCGGGAAATCTTTCAGCACCAGAAAGAAGAAGGAGTGCAACGCAAACTCATGGGCTTCATTTGCAACGACCGCCGTGTACCACGGCCCGGTTACACCATTGAGGATGACCAGGGCAATACCATCGGGCATGTCACCTCCGGAACACAAAGCCCCTCACTCGACCGTCCCATCGGCCTGGGTTATGTGGCTACAGCTCAGGCCAAACCCGGAACAACCGTATTTATTCTGGCCGGCAAGAAAAAAGTCGAAGCGGAGATAACCAAGCCGCCGTTTTATAAAGAATGAGAAGCCCGAAGTTTGAATATTGTTTACCGCAATAGGGTATACAGCGTAGCTTTTTTGGCGCAGTTGAAGATTACTTGATAAAAATGTAAACAAAAAGGGAAATAATTTAATTTAATTTACTCGATACAGGTTTTCACAAGTTTTTGAATTTTGTGACCAAACAAACTGGATGATGGACTTGAAAGAAGGCAAAGAGAAGTTCTTACAGTCGTGGGGCGCCTTAGGTTCCAGCTGGGGAATCAATCGTACGATGGCACAAATTCACGCTTTGTTACTTGTAGCGCCGAACGCTATGAGTGCTGATGATATCATGCAAGAGCTAAAGATTTCGCGTGGTAATGCTAATATGAACATACGTGCGCTGATCGACTGGGGGCTTGTCTTCAAAGAGCTGCGTCCGGGCGAACGCAAGGAATTTTTTGTCGCCGAAAAAGACATGTGGGAGGTGGTGAAAAATATCATTATCCAGCGCAAAAAGCGGGAGTTAGAGCCCATGACCAAACTGCTCGATGAACTCTCATCGGTAGAACCCATCGATGAAGAATCGGAAGAATTCAGCCGGGTAATCAAAGACATTAAGCTCTTTTCGAGCAAGGCGGATTCTACGCTTGACACCCTGGTTAAATCCGATTCCAACTGGTTTGTTGGTACCTTCATGAAAATGATTAAGTAAGAAGAGGAAGCGAAGGTTAAGGAAAATCGTTCCCTCAACCTCCGCTTTGATCCTGATTCTACTATTTATCATCACCGAAGAAAGCGATAATCTTGTCGGCAAGCTCCAGACCGATATTCGCTTGCGCCTCCAGAGTTGCAGCCCCGATGTGGGGAGAAATAGAAATTTGCGGATGGTTGAGCAGTTCTTGTCGCGGTGTAGGTTCGTCTTCGTACACATCCAGGCCTACACCACCGATTTTGCCGTCTGCCAGCCCTTGTAAAATAGCGTCTTCGTTGATAGCGCCTCCACGAGAAGTATTAACGAGGATTACACTATTTTTCATTTTGCCCATTTCTTCCGCCCCGATAATGGGCTTTCCCCCTGTAAATGGTACGTGCAGGGTTATGTAGTCGGCCTCCTGCAACATCTCTTCCATAGTGTACGTTTTGAGGTGGACTGCCAACCGCACATTATCGGTATCGTACAGGTCGATTTCAATATCCGCCTCTTCGATGACTAAATCGACCGGCATGACATTCATACCGAGCGCCAGACCAATACGCGCCACTTCTTGTCCAATACGACCGAAGCCAATAATTCCCAGGTTTTGGTTACGCAAAACCTGGCCTTTGGAGTAGGCTTTTTTCAGCGCTTTAAACGCTGTTTGTCCCTTCTCCGGCATTTCCCGGTTTGCCCGGTGCAAGAAGCGCGATAGATTAAACATGTGCCCAAACGCCAATTCAGCAACCGATTCGGAAGAAGCGGCCGGCGTATTCATCACCGTAATACCCTTGCTGCGTGCGTAATCCACATCGATATTATCTAGTCCTACCCCGCCACGGGCAATTATTTTCAGCCGGTCGCATCGGTCGATAAGTTCTTGGCGAACCTTGGTCGCAGAGCGAACGATAATCACATCGTACTCGGGAAGTACTTTGGGAAGATCTTCCTGAGATACGCGTTCGGTATCGACTTGGTAGCCGGCCTCTTCGAGCAGGGTCTTTCCGTCGGAGGAAATGCCATCGTTGGCTAAAATCTTAATCATCGAAAATTGGTTTTTCTTTAGATTGGTCAATCAAGAAATCCAGGAGTGCGCTGGTCTTCTTGTGGTCCGAAAAGATACAAAATTGTCACTACTGGCGTATTACCAACTTCGAATTGCAAGTCCGGCAGTGTAAATAAATCTCGGTTTTTGGAGTACCCATTGCTTTACTCCTATTGACGGCGATGGGCGAATACAGGAAACGTAGCGCCTGCATAATGGGAAAAGCGCTTACCTGCATCCATCACTGGATCGTAGTTATGTACAAATCCCTTAAAAAAAGCCGTTAGCTCCTCTTCGGGGATATTACGCGAATTGGGCTGACGGAAATAGCCAATGTGGGTGATGCGGCCGTCCGGTTCCCAGAATACGTGCAACCACACCTTGAGGCCATTGATATTATAGTCAATCTTATCTGCATATGCGGAAATATCCTGCAATAGATCAACCCATTTTTCCATCGCTACCGCCATATCGTTGTCATGGACCGATATCAGAGAGGGGTTATATGCCTCTTTGGCAGCTTCGTAGGCTCCTTCATTGGTACCTAATGGAAAGGCTATTGGTAGCTTTAAATCGACAGGCTGCCCCTGGAGCCCTACCCCAGAGCAGGCAATGAACAGAAAAACGCAAAAGGATTTCATATAATGTATTTTCATACAAACTTATCATTTTTTTCATTCCCGACACCTTCCGATTCTGTAAATACCCTGGTTGCGACGTCTGAGCAGCAGGCTTTTAGGGAACGGTAAACAATTGCGGCAAAAGGGTCCTGCTATTTTCACCAATACTTGGTAACGAACAGTAAAACCATTTATTTTGTCTACAATAATCTACGGAGTGTCTAACTTTTCTGCTTGCCATCTGTAATCGTATTAAATTAGCGGTTATGGCAATTACGACGCTAGACGTTTCTTTTTTGATTTTTGTGGGGATTGGTCTTTGGTTCGGACTTAGTCGGGGTATATTGCGCACTGCAGCTTTTGTCCTGGGTTTGACCATTGGTCTGCTGGCCGCGATTAAACTGTCGCCTGCCGCCACACAATTTCTGGAAAATGTAGTAGGTAGTAACTCCCCCCTGCTTTTCATTCTGGGATTCGGGCTGTCCTGGGCAGCTACCACCCTTTTACTGCGCCTGTTAGCCCGATTTGTAGAAGGCGCCTTGGAGTCCATCGGAATAGATTTTATCAACCACATTTTAGGAGGCGTTTTCAGTGCGTCTATTTTTGCAGTGATTTTCAGCTTTGTAGTACAATTTGCCGACCGTATAAATTTACTCAATGACCAGGTCAAGCAAGACTCCATTGTTTATCCTATGCTAGAACCCATCCCCGAGCGCGCTAAAAAACTCACCAAAATCCTACAGCCTACCTTTAGGGACTTTGGTGATTATTTTGTTCGCTTTCTGGATCAAATGGGAGAATGGAGTGACAATTACGTAGAATCGCAGGAGCAGGTGTACGACATCGAGGAAGATGAAAATGATAATCGCCGATCGCAATAATCTATTCGTAATGGACACCCCGATGACAGAACCTCAGCGCTACTCATCTCTTTTTTGGTTGGTATTTCTCGGTATTGCCCTTCTTCACCTGGCAGGCGAAGGATGGGAATTGCATCAGTTAACGCCCGTTACCAAACCCTTGCTTTTATTCAGCTTAGGCTTTTATTTTTTCACGCGCACCTCGGAGCACCGGATTATTGTCCGAAAATGGATACTCGCAGCCCTCATCTTTTCCTGGACGGGCGACATCATACTCCTATGGAGTGATGATCCGCAACGGGGAGTATTGTTTTTCCTACTCGGTTTGGGTGCATTTTTAATTGCTCATCTTGCTTACGTCATGGGGTTCCGCGCTGCCATTCGCCGACTTTCTGACAAGCCGCGTCAAAACTGGCATATTTTGCCATTCTTAGCCTTACTACTAGGTTTTCTGTATCTTTTATGGCCAGGCTTGGGGCCGGACTTTAAGTTCCCCGTGACCATTTACGGCGCGGTGATCGTAACGATGGTTTATATGGCTTTCGTCCTTAATAACCGATGGTCCTCCGGTTGGGGCCGGGTTTTACTGGCCGGCGCTTGCCTTTTTATGGTCTCTGATATGATTTTAGGCTACTGCAAATTTCTGGCACCAGGCTGGCCCGAATGGGCCGCGAGTTTTGCGATCATGCTTACCTATATCGCCGGACAAGCCCTGATCGTCCGCGCCGGTGTCGTTCTAGTCCGAGATTTAGACCGTACCCCGGTTGCGGTTGCGCCAAATGGAAAGCAGTAGGCGGAAAGGTAGTACTACAGCAGAAATAATTGCCCCCATACCAAAAAGGAGCATTTCGTTACGTACGTAGTTGATCATGCCATTCAGTCGTCGATATGGTAAATCCCCGACTACAGCTTTCGGGCCGTACTCATCCAAGAAAGTTTGAAAGAAGTTCAGTTCTTGCACGAGGTAAAAAATCAAAGGGACACAAAGGAAGACAAGGATTGCCTTCCAGACCTGCCGGTGCGCTAAAAAGGTAAAAGGCAGTAGAAAAATATAACGACTGAGAGTAATGAACGTAACGATGTATAATACATTAATTTCGTAAAAAGGATAGTCCTCTGCACGGGTAAAAATGGGAAGCATAACAGCAGCGACCACCACGATAGTAATGAGCCACCATAACAGTTCAATTTGGAGTAGTTGTTTCGGTTGTAGTTTAGTCATAGGAATTGACGCTGTCTGTTCAGAATTGCTTTTGTTGATTAATGTGGAAAACCGCTAATGTATTTCCGGATCTTCAATTAATTTTTTAGGATGGAGCCAGCGAAAAATGGATGAACGTTAAACTAAGCGCTCATAAATCGATATGGAACACATCACGGTTTTTTGTTTTGGTGAAGTATTATGGGACCTATTGCCAACGCGAAAGGTGGTTGGCGGGGCCCCTCTAAATGTAGCTTTCCACGCCAGTTCTTTCGGGCTTTCAGCAAAAATAGTCAGTAGCATTGGTGATGACGACCTGGGCAGAGAACTGACAACATTTTTACAGGAAAAGGGGCTTGACCTGTCCTACCTGCAGCAAAACAAAGACTACCCCACCGGCACGGTAACGGTTGCCTTATCGGGCACCGGCAAACCGATCTACACAATCTACCAACCGGTCGCCTGGGATTTCATCCGGCCGGAAGCGAATCTGCAGCGAGCGCTTGGAGAAGATACGGCGCTGGTCTACGGCAGTCTGGCTTCGCGTTCGGCCGTATCGAGGCAGACACTGATCCAGTTATTGGAAAGTGATCGTGCGCTCCACGTTTTTGACCTCAATTTGAGGCCGCCATTTTACCATCGGGAGATCATTCTTCAACTGATGGAGCGAGCCGACCTGGTTAAGCTCAACGATGAAGAGATGCATCTATTAGCCGATTGGCATGGTTGGCCCAGCGGCGACCTACGCGCCGGGGCTCGGCACCTTCAAGAAACTTACCATCTTAAAGGCGTATTGACAACCCTTGGGGCAGCGGGCCTAATGTATTACGACGGAAGCAATTTCTTTCAGCAGCCCGGCTACCCGGTGAAGGTAGTAGATACGGTAGGCAGCGGCGATGCCAGCCTAGCCGGGTTTTTGGTCCAGTTTCTGCGGGGTCAGCCGCTTGAGTACTGTTTGCGCTTCGCCAATGCCTGCGGAGCTTTAGTTGCTGGTAAATCGGGCGCCACGCCTACCCTAGGGATAGCTGAGATCTGTTCGTTCATAGAGCAGGTAAAATAACAAAAGCCCTGCCCCTTGAAGAGGCAAGGCTTTGTAAGTGTGTGTGGAGTTGGCAGCGACTTACTCTCCCACCTTGCGGCAGTACCATCAGCGCTGGGGAGCTTAACTGCTCTGTTCGGAATGGGAAGAGGTGGGACCTCCCCGCTCTAGCCACCAACATATCTTTAGGGATCAAGAGCCAGTGTTGGCTCACCGGGCCGTCTTTGCCGTTTTCCCTGTATTACTTTTAATGAAAGTTAATTGACAAGTGGAATGAAGTCGAGTCTTGCTGGAGTGCGCACTAAGATCTACCTAGAAAGCCGTTCGGGTAATTAGTACTACTTGGCTGCACGCATCACTGCGCTTCCACCGGTAGCCTATCCACCTGGTCATCTTCCAGGACCCTCTAGGGAGCACTCATCTTGGAGTTGGCTTCGCACTTAGATGCTTTCAGTGCTTATCCGTTCCGTACATAGCTACTCAGCAATGCAGCTGGCGCCACAACTGATACACTAGCGGTACGTCCATCCCGGTCCTCTCGTACTAGAGATAGCTCTCCTCAGTGCTCCTGCGCCCACAACAGATAGAGACCGAACTGTCTTGCGACGTTCTGAACCCAGC